>NZ_CH902609.1:377002-378966 GCF_000153005.1 Vibrio sp. MED222
AATGGGGTGGCTAACGAGATTCGAACTCGCGACCACCGGAATCACAATCCAGGGCTCTACCAACTGAGCTATAGCCACCATTATTTCTTTTTGCCAATTCTCACTTACCTAAGTAAGAGACCGGATGGCGCGCCTGAAAGGATTCGAACCTTCGGCCTTTGGCTCCGGAGGCCAACGCTCTATCCAGCTGAGCTACAGGCGCATGCCCTGTCGGCGGAGTGGAATAATACGTATATCACCTTATGCCGTCTAGTACTTTTTTAACTTTTTTTTCTGTTTGGTCTCTTTTTCGACAGTTAATATGTGATAAACCCCTTATTTGAGTACTACAACCCACCGCAGCTTATAAGTTGTTGTTTATTGCAACAACTTATCGGGATATAATCACCCATTATTTACATTGGTTTAACAGTTGCTCTTTGCTGATAAAGCCAAAACACCCTTCCAACACTATAAATTGGTAAGCATGTACTTACCTTGGGAATGTAAAGTGAGTTTAATGGATATGTCTCGTCGAATTTTAAGCGTTGTCATCGCAGTTTTAACCTTTTCAACTGGCGCTATGGCTTCAGGCCTAAGCGAAGCAGAGCAAGATGCTATTGCTGAACGCATCAAACCAGTTGGCCAAGTTTACCTAGTCGGCAGCGAGCCAGTAGCCGCAGAACCAACAGGCCCTCGTGATGGCGCAGCAGTTTACGGTACCTTTTGTATCGCTTGTCACGCATCTGGCGTAAGTGGCGCACCTAAAACAGGTGACGCTGGTGACTGGGGTCCTCGTATTGCCCAAGGTCGCGACATTCTAGCTGACCACGCAATCAACGGCTTCAATGCTATGCCAGCGAAAGGTTCATGTATGGACTGTTCAGATGATGAAATCAAAGATGCTATCGAGCACATGATTGCTGGTCTGTAATTTACCGATCTGTAATTAAAAATGCCAGATTCAAAAAAGGTGACCTCATGGTCACCTTTTTTATTGGCTTTTATATAACGCGATGAAAGCAAGGAATTACTTCTTGTTGAACATCGCTCGAATGTTAGCAATGTGTGCCTGTCCTTTTTCCATTCTTTCTTCAGCGGATTGTGGTTTCTTAACACTTTCCCACTCCACATCTTCATGCGGCAGTTCATCGAGGAATCGGCTTTGTGTTGGCTTTATCAATTCGCCATACTGACGACGTTCACGACATTTAGTGAAGGTCAGCTCTTTCTGCGCGCGAGTAATCCCTACATACATAAGACGACGTTCTTCTTCTACGTTACCTTCATCGACACTGGTTTGGTGTGGCAAGATACCCTCTTCGGCTCCCATCAGGAACACATACGGAAACTCTAGGCCTTTCGATGCGTGCAATGTCATTAATTGAACTTGGTCTGCATCGTCATCATCTTCACCACGCTCCATCATGTCACGTAGCGTTAAACGTTGAACCACTTCTCGTAGGGTCTTCTCTTCTTTGTCGTAGTTGTCACCCTCAAGGTCAGCAACGATCCAACTATAAAGATCAGAAACGTTCTTCATTCTCATCTCTGCAGCCTTCGGGCTTGCCGAGGTTTCGTACAACCAATCTTCATAGTTAATATCACGAACCAAAGAGCGAACAGCCTCAACGGTATTGCCACGTTCAGCATTATCAGAAATACGAACAATCCAATCGCTGAAACGGCGCAGGTTTTCTAAACCACGACCAGTCAAAGTTTGCTCTAAACCCATCTCAAAGCTCGCTTCAAACAAGCTCTTGCCACGCATGTTGGCGTAGCTGCCTAACTTCTCAAGCGTCACCGGGCCAATCTCACGACGTGGTGTGTTTACAATACGTAGAAACGCGTTGTCATCATCAGGGTTCACCAACACGCGGAGGTAAGCCATGATGTCTTTAATCTCAGCTCTAGCGAAGAAAGAGGTACCGCCAGAAATTTTGTAAGGCACACGGTTCTGCATCAACGCTTTTTCAATCAAGCGA
>NZ_CH902609.1:379301-389741 GCF_000153005.1 Vibrio sp. MED222
ACAGCACCAAGTTTTGCGGTTTTGCACCACGCCATGAGTAAATAGATTGGTCATCGTCACCTACGACCGTCAAACGACCACGCTCTCCCACAAGCAGACGCACCAATTCATATTGGCTGGTGTTGGTATCTTGATACTCATCGACAAGTAAATAGCGAATACGAGACTGCCAGCGCTCACGCACTTCTTGATTGGTTTTCAGAAGTAATACTGGCATCGCAATCAGATCATCAAAATCGAGCGCGTTGTATGCCTTCATCTGTTTCTGGTACATCTCAAAACAGAATGCAAACAACTGCTCTTGTTCGCCTTGAGCTCGAGCTTTCGCCTGATCTGGCGTCAGCATGTCATTCTTCCAATTCGAAATGGTGCTCATTAAAGCACGCAGCAGATCCTTATCACCATCGATCTGTCTCTCTGTTAGCTCTTTTAATAGCGCCAACTGGTCTTGGTCATCAAATAGAGAGAAGCCCGCTTTCAGACCCAGCGCTTTGTATTCACGACGAATGATAGTTAAGCCCATGGTATGAAAAGTCGAAACGATCAGGCCTTTCGATTCACCTTTACCCAGAGTTTGCCCCACACGTTCTTTCATCTCGCGTGCCGCTTTATTGGTAAAAGTTACCGCTGCAATATTGCGTGCCTTGTAACCACACTCTTGAACCAAGTAAGCAATCTTATTCGTGATAACACGTGTTTTACCAGATCCTGCGCCTGCTAATACTAAACAGGGGCCCGAAACATATTTCACGGCTTCATCTTGTCTTGGGTTCAGTTTCATTTGGTTCTCAATTTGGTCTATCGGGGCGAATTCAATTGCGCGCCTATAATAATGCTGCAACACCTCGAATGCTACGCTCTCTTATGCAAGAATTTTATATCACATATGAAAAACTATGTTGCACTTATGTATGGGTCTTAGGCTATAATGAATGAACGTTCATTCATTAGTGAGTATATTATCACTGTCTGGTTTTTATTCTATGATAGATAAAAGACAACAAATTATAGATGCCGCCGAAAAACTGATTGCTGAATCAGGCTTTCACGGACTTTCTATGCATAAACTAGCTAAAGAAGCAGGAGTTGCGGCTGGAACTATTTATCGCTACTTCTCAGACAAAGAAGAACTATTACAACAAGTTCGCTTAGCTGTCACTCAACGAAATGCTGGTTTAATTCAGCAAGGCGTTGAAGATTCGATGAGTCTAAAAGAACGATTTAGAAAAATGTGGCTCAACATTTTCGAGCTCTCGGGATCAAACATCTGCAATTTAAAGAATAGAGCTCAATACGACTCTTTACCTTGTATTCGCAGCCATGAGACCAAAGAGATTGAACGAAAAATGTTCCACAAAATAGATCAACTCTTTACTGAAGGTAGAGAGCAAGGGGTGTTTAAGCCTCTAGAAAACCCTGTTTTAGCAGCACTTAGCTTAGAAGTCAGTGTCACGCTGGCCCGTAAGCAATCTCTTGGATATTACCAACTTGATAAAAAAGCCATTGAAGCGGCGATTGAAGCAAGTTGGGATGCGATTATTACACACTAATTTGGAGTTCTAACTAGAATGAAAAAGTGGACTTTCTTCATGTTACTCATCGCTGTACTACTTTTCGGCAGCGTTATTGGGTTTAACATGTTTAAACAACAAAAAATTGCTGAGTTTATGGCTAACCGACCTGAGCCAGAGTTTCCAGTAACGGTAACAGAAGTTCAACCTATCGACTGGGTTCCAGTAATCGAAGCTATCGGCTTCATCGAACCTAACCAAGGTGTAACACTAGCGAACGAAACCAGCGGTGTTATTGACCAAATCTCTTTTGGTTCTGGTACTGATGTTAAAAATGACCAACTTCTTGTTCGTCTTGATTCCGGCGTAGAAAAGGCAAATCTAAAGAGCTCTGAAGCTCGCCTGCCTGCGGCAAAAGCAAAATACAAACGCTACCAAGGTCTTTTTAAGAAAGGTTCTATTTCTAAAGAAGCATACGATGAAGCAGAAGCAAACTTCTATTCTCTATCTGCTGATATTGAAAGCCTAAAAGCATCTATCGAACGTCGTGAAATTCGTGCTCCTTTCGATGGAAAAGTGGGCATTCGTAACGTTTACCTAGGTCAATACCTGCAATCAGGTACGGATATCGTTCGTTTAGAAGATACCAGTGTCATGCGCCTGCGCTTCACGGTTTCTCAAACTGATATCTCTCGCATCCATGTGGGTCAAGCTATCGACATCTTTGTTGATGCCTACCCAGAGAAGCCATTTGAAGGTTCTATCAGTGCCATCGAACCAGCAGTAAGCATCCAAAGTGGTCTTATCCAAGTTCAAGCAGATATTCCAAACAATGATGGCAAGCTTCGTAGCGGTATGTTCGCTCGTGCTAACATCATTCTGCCTAAGCTAGAGAACCAAGTTACTCTTCCTCAAACAGCGATTACTTTCACTCTATATGGTGACAATGTTTACATCTTAACTGAAGAAGACGGAGTTCAGCGTGTTGCTCAACATGTTGTAAAAGTAGGTGAGCGTACGGCTGATATTGCACACATCCTTGATGGTGTAAAAGCTGGCGATACAGTTGTAACTTCTGGCCAAGTACGCCTAAGTAACGGCGCCAAAGTTAAAGTTGTTGAAAGTGATGCGATCACTCCACCATCTGAAACACCTAAGCTGTAACTGGAGGCACAATGCGCTTTACTGATGTTTTTATTAAACGTCCAGTTCTAGCGGTATCCATCAGCTTTTTGATTGCTCTGCTTGGCTTACAAGCAATCTTCAAAATGCAGGTGCGTGAATACCCTGAAATGACGAATACCGTGGTGACAGTCTCAACTGGTTACTATGGTGCAAGTGCCGATCTTATCCAAGGCTTTATCACCCAGCCCCTCGAACAGGCTGTGGCTCAAGCGGATAACATCGATTATATGACATCTTCTTCTGTGCTAGGTAAATCTACGATTACCGTGAACATGAAGTTGAACACCGACCCGAATGCGGCATTGTCTGACATACTGGCCAAGACAAACTCGGTACGTTCTCAGCTACCTAAAGAGGCTGAAGATCCAACCGTAACCATGTCTACCGGTTCAACAACCGCTGTACTCTATATTGGTTTTACCAGTGACGAATTGGTATCGAGCCAAATTACCGACTATCTAGAGCGTGTAATCAACCCGCAGCTATTTACGGTTAATGGTGTATCTAAAGTTGACCTATATGGTGGTATGAAATACGCACTGCGCGTATGGCTAGACCCATCAAAAATGGCGGCGATTGGTCTGACTGCATCTGATGTAATGACGGTACTGAACGCTAACAACTACCAATCAGCTACGGGTCAAGCGACCGGTGAGTTCGTGCTTTACAACGGCAGTGCCGATACTCAGGTATCAAACACTGAAGAACTAGAGAATCTAGTCGTGAAAAGCGGAGAAGGTGAGATCATTCGCCTATCCGATATCGCGAAAGTTTCTCTTGAGAAAAGTCACGATGTTTACCGAGCAAGTGCTAACGGCCAAGAGGCGGTTGTAGCCGCGATCAATGCGGCGCCAAGTGCGAACCCAATCAACATCGCAGCTGATGTACTGGAACTTCTTCCTCAATTAGAGAAGAACCTACCAAGCAACATCTCAATGAACGTCATGTACGATTCAACTATTGCGATTAACGAGTCAATTCAAGAAGTTATTAAGACTATCCTTGAAGCGGCATTAATCGTATTGATCGTGATTACTTTATTCTTAGGTTCATTCCGAGCGGTACTGATCCCTATTATTACTATCCCACTGTCTTTGATTGGTGTGGCAATGGTAATGCAGGCAATGGGTTTCTCTTGGAATCTAATGACACTACTTGCAATGGTACTTGCCATCGGTCTAGTGGTAGATGATGCGATCGTAGTACTTGAAAACGTCGACAGGCATATCAAGCTCGGCGAGTCCCCTTTCCGTGCAGCGATTATCGGTACCCGCGAAATTGCGGTGCCTGTTATCGCAATGACGTTAACGCTAGGTGCGGTATATGCTCCAATTGCGATGATGGGTGGTATTACAGGCTCGCTATTTAAAGAGTTTGCATTAACCCTAGCGGGTTCGGTTTTCGTATCAGGCATTGTGGCACTAACGCTCTCGCCAATGATGTGTTCGAAAATGCTGAAAGCTCACGCTGAGCCAAGCAAGTTTGAGCAGAAAGTTCATAGCGTGCTAGATGGCATGACTAACCGTTACGAGCGTATGCTTGGTGCGGTAATGCAACATCGTCCAGTATTTATTGGTTTTGCTATCATCGTATTTGCAAGTTTACCGTTGTTGTTCAAATTCATCCCTAGTGAGCTAGCACCTTCAGAAGATAAAGGTGTAATCATGTTGATGGGTACAGCACCGTCGAATGCAAACTTAGACTTCATGCAAAATACCATGAACGACGTAAACCAGATTCTGTCTGATCAGCCAGAAGTTGCTTACGCACAGGTATTTACAGGTGTGCCAAATGCAAACCAAGCATTTGGTATCGCGTCTATGGTTCCTTGGAGCGAACGTGAAGCAAGCCAATCAGACGTAGCAAACCGCGTTGGTAATTTGGTGAAAGATGTTCCAGGAATGGCGGTAACTGCATTCCAAATGCCAGAACTACCCGGTGCTGGTTCAGGCCTTCCAATTCAATTTGTCATAACAACGCCAAACAGTTTTGAAAGCTTGTTCCAAATTACCACAGACATTCTGGCTGATGTCTCTTCAAACCCGTTGTTCGTATATTCAGATCTCGACCTGAACTACGACTCAGCAACCATGAAGATCAACATCGACAAGGATAAAGCAGGCGCATACGGTGTGACCATGCAAGATATCGGTATCACGCTCGGTACCATGATGTCTGATGGCTACGTGAACCGTATAGACTTGAATGGCCGTTCTTACGAGGTTATTCCTCAAGTTGAACGTAAATTCCGTTTGAACCCAGAATCAATGAACAACTACTACGTACGTGCTGCAGACGGCAACGCTGTACCACTAGGCAGTTTGATTACGATTGATGTTGTGGCAGAGCCTCGCTCTCTTCCTCACTTCAACCAATTGAACTCGGCGACGATTGGTGCGGTACCGGCTCCAGGCGCTGCAATGGGTGATGCAATTGCGTGGTTTGAAGACACGGCAGCGAATAAGCTTCCAAGTGGCTACAACCATGACTACATGGGTGAAGCACGCCAATACGTAACAGAAGGTAGCGCACTTTACGCGACCTTTGGTTTAGCTCTGGCAATCATCTTCTTGGTATTGGCGATTCAGTTTGAATCACTGAAAGACCCACTGGTTATCATGGTATCTGTACCACTGGCGATCTGTGGTGCCCTAATAGCTCTGGCTTGGGGCGCGGCAACGATGAACATCTACTCGCAAGTTGGTTTGATCACCTTAGTCGGCCTGATTACCAAGCACGGTATCTTGATTTGTGAGGTTGCGAAAGAAGAGCAGCTGCACAATCAAAAAACTCGTATTGAAGCGGTAATGGAAGCAGCGAAGGTTCGTCTTCGTCCAATCCTGATGACAACGGCTGCGATGATCGCGGGTCTAATCCCACTGATGTACGCAAGTGGTGCGGGTGCGGCTCAGCGTTTCAGTATTGGTATCGTAATCGTTGCTGGTTTAGCAATTGGTACTCTCTTCACGCTATTTGTACTGCCAGTGATTTACAGCTACTTAGCTGAAAAACACAAACCTCTACCTGTATTTGTTGAAGACAAAGACCTAGAAAAACTAGCTCGTGTCGATGAAGCAAAAGCAGCGCACAGAGAATTAGCTGATAATAAGTAATCACTAAGTCGTAATAACAATAAAAAGGCTACTTCGGTGGCCTTTTTTTGTACGCCATAGGCGACATCTCAAGTGTGATTAAATAGAATAGTGGTAAATATTCAGGAGTTTTAATTGATATGTTTGATCCAAAAAAACTAGAGCAGATTGCTAAGCAGATCCACGATTCTATGCCTCAACCAGTAAAAGAGCTTGGTTCAGACGTAGATCAAAAAGTTCGTCAGGTTATCCAAGGCCAACTGAACAAGCTAGACGTTGTAAGCCGTGAAGAGTTTGATGTTCAAACACAAGTACTACTGCGCACTCGCCAAAAGCTGACTGAAATGGAACAAAAGCTAGCGGACTTAGAAGCGAAGATTGCCGACAAATAAGCGTAAAAGAAAGCAAACTGAAAGGGTTGGTGTGAAAACACCAACCCTTTTGTATTTCTGAAGCTCAATCAAGGACTGAAAGTCGACGAATACTTATCAAACAATGTTCATTTTATTGATTTTTAAGACTTTGTTACTAAAAGCAAAAAGGCTTGGTCAACGGCGACCAAGCCTTTTTATTAGATGTTGTGTTGCTTATTTATAACTCCAACCTGTAAGGAGTTAGTGATACTGCTTCGCTTTTTCTACAAATTTATCAGTATCTAAGCGACTAATTAACCGCCTACAGCGATACGCTTCATGTCGCTCATGTAGCTACGTAGCTCTTCACCGATGTACTCGACAGGGTGGTTACGGATAGCTTCGTTTACTTCAATTAGCTTAGCGTTATCAACTTGGTTAGATGTTTCACCTAGACCACGGCCGATTACGTCTGTTGCAACTGAAGGCATGAACTTCTCACGTAGTAGCGGTGTTGCTACGTTAGCGAATAGGTAGTTACCGTACTCAGCAGTATCAGAGATTACAACGTTCATTTCGTAAAGACGCTTACGAGCAACTGTGTTTGCGATTAGTGGAAGCTCATGTAGAGATTCGTAGTAAGCCGACTCATCGATGATGCCAGATGCTGTCATTGCTTCGAATGCTAGCTCAACACCCGCACGAACCATAGCAACCATAAGGATACCGTTATCGAAGTACTCTTGCTCTGAGATTTCTACGTCAGAAGCTGGGTAGTTTTCGAATGCAGTTTCACCAGTCTCTTCACGCCAGCCTAGTAGGTTCACGTCATCGTTCGCCCAGTCAGCCATCATAGTGCTAGAGAAGTGACCAGAAATGATGTCATCCATGTGCTTGTTGTAAAGCGGACGCATTAGATCTTTTAGCTCTTCAGAAAGCTCAAACGCTTTAACTTTAGCAGGATTAGATAGACGGTCCATCATGTGAGTTACGCCACCGAACTTAAGTGCTTCAGTAATCGTTTCCCAACCGTATTGTAGAAGTTTACCTGCGTAGCCTGGTTCGATGCCATCAGCAATCATCTTCTCGTAAGATACGATAGAACCCGCTTGTAGCATGCCACAAAGGATAGTTTGCTCACCCATAAGGTCAGATTTAACTTCAGCTACGAAAGAAGACTCTAGGCAACCTGCACGGTGACCACCAGTGCCTGCAGCCCAAGCTTTAGCGATATCCCAACCTTCGCCTTTAGGGTCGTTTTCTGGGTGAACAGCGATCAGTGTTGGTACACCAAAGCCACGCTTGTACTCTTCGCGAACTTCAGAACCTGGACACTTAGGTGCAACCATTACAACGGTAAGGTCAGAACGTAATTGCATGCCTTCTTCAACAACGTTAAAGCCGTGAGAGTAACCAAGAGCAGCGCCTTGCTTCATTAGGGGCATTACTGTTTCAACAACGTTTGTATGTTGCTTATCTGGAGTAAGGTTGATAACTAGATCTGCTTGAGGGATTAGCGTTTCGTAGCTACCCACAACAAAGCCGTTTTCATCAGCATTCTTGAATGATTGACGCTTCTCATCAATTGCAGCTTGGCGAAGAGCGTAAGATACGTCTAGACCAGAATCACGCATGTTTAGACCTTGGTTTAGGCCTTGAGCACCACAGCCAACAATGACGATCTTCTTGCCTTCAAGGTATTCAGCTTCAGTCGTAAATTCTTCACGATCCATGAAACGGCAGCGACCTAATTGGTCTAGTTGCTCACGAAGGTTTAATGTATTGAAATAGTTAGCCATTGTAGGGCACTCCTTTAAAAATAAGTCCGTAAGGTCGATATCTCTCTATCGAATGACTTCATACTAAAACAGACACTCCGTTGCTGAAAGTGATATATTCACAATTAGTTATTGCAATAAATGCAACATGGAAATGATCGCAAAACATGAACATAAAATCTCTACAATTATTTATACATTTATGTGATAGCAAGAGTTTCAGCAAAACAGCAGCTGCTATGCACGTCAGTCCTTCTGCCCTTAGTCGTCAAATACAAAAGCTTGAGGAAGAAACAGGGCAAGAACTGCTTATCAGGGATAATCGAAGTGTTGACCTCACACCAGCAGGGAAACATCTGTTGCCTGTGGCATTGAGCATCGTTGGCGAGTGGCAGCAATATAATCTCCACCTAAAAGGCGGAGAACAGGAGCTCAAGGGTGAGATCCGCATTTTCTGTTCCGTAACAGCAAGCTACAGTCACCTTCCTGAACTCATTACTGAATTCAGGGCTATTCATCCGTATATTGAGTTTAAGCTCTCTACTGGTGACCCAGCGCAATCCATCGACAAGATACTAAATGATGAGGCTGATATTGCTATCTCAGCAAAACCAGACATTCTTCCCTCAAGATTAGAGTTCGAAACCATCAGCGATATACCACTGTCAGTCATCATCCCATCCGGTGTCAGTAGTTTTAGCCAGCAGCTGCAATCAGAGAAACCAAACTGGAATGAAGTGCCTTTTATCATCCCAGAAGCAGGTACTGCACGAGAACGTGCGAACGCGTGGTTCAAAAAGATGAAGATAAAGCCCAACATTTACGCTCAGGTATCAGGTCATGAAGCTATCGTAAGTATGGTTGCTCTTGGCTGTGGGGTTGGTATCGCTCCAGACGTTGTAATCAACAACAGCCCAGTGAGAGATAAAGTCGATCGTTTAAAAATAGAACCAATCAAACCCTTTGAATTAGGTGTCTGCTGTAAACGATCTCAACTTGAGAACCCATTGATTAGAGCGTTCTGGCAGGTAGCCGAAGGAAAGTATATCCCTGACTAGTTATCTATAAGCGATAACAAGCAGATGTGGAGGCACAGATAAAGAGCACGTTAGTGCTCTTTTTTGTTTTTCATAAACGACAAATATGAAAAAATCCCGCTGATTTCTCAGCGGGCTTTTCAATGGTGGTGGAGGGATAGGGATTTGAACCCTAGAACCGCTATTAACGGTTGCCGGTTTTCAAGACCGGTGCTTTCGACCACTCAGCCATCCCTCCAACAAATTGTCATCAATAGATTAGTACACTACTGATGTTGTTAATTGCTAATGCAAGTAACGTTATTTAAAGCCTGGCGATGTCCTACTCTCACATGGGGAAGCCCCACACTACCATCGGCGCTATTGTGTTTCACTTCTGAGTTCGGCATGGAATCAGGTGGGTCCACAATGCTATGGTCGCCAAGCAAATTTTGCTTTTACTTTCAGTTTTTTAAAAACTGAAGGCAAAATAATCTGGAAAACTGATTTAAAAGTCTCTCATCAAACTCATTCAAGCGTTTGGTATTTCTTTGAGTCCACAAAACCCCTTGGGTGTTGTATGGTTAAGCCTCACGGGCAATTAGTACAGGTTAGCTCAATGCCTCGCAGCACTTACACACCCTGCCTATCAACGTCGTAGTCTACGACAACCCTTTAGGACACTTATAGTGCCAGGGAAAACTCATCTCAAGGCTCGCTTCCCGCTTAGATGCTTTCAGCGGTTATCGATTCCGAACTTAGCTACCGGGCAATGCCATTGGCATGACAACCCGAACACCAGAGGTTCGTCCACTCCGGTCCTCTCGTACTAGGAGCAGCCCCTTTCAATTTTCCAACGCCCACGGCAGATAGGGACCGAACTGTCTCACGACGTTCTAAACCCAGCTCGCGTACCACTTTAAATGGCGAACAGCCATACCCTTGGGACCGACTTCAGCCCCAGGATGTGATGAGCCGACATCGAGGTGCCAAACACCGCCGTCGATATGAACTCTTGGGCGGTATCAGCCTGTTATCCCCGGAGTACCTTTTATCCGTTGAGCGATGGCCCTTCCATTCAGAACCACCGGATCACTATGACCTGCTTTCGCACCTGCTCGAATTGTCATTCTCGCAGTCAAGCGGGCTTATGCCATTGCACTAACCACACGATGTCCAACCGTGTTTAGCCCACCTTCGTGCTCCTCCGTTACTCTTTGGGAGGAGACCGCCCCAGTCAAACTACCCACCAGGCACTGTCCGTAATCCCGATTCAGGGACCAACGTTAGAACATCAAAACTACAAGGGTGGTATTTCAAGGACGACTCCATCACATCTAGCGACGCAATTTCATAATCTCCCACCTATCCTACACATGTAGGTTCAATGTTCAGAAGCCAAGCTGTAGTAAAGGTTCACGGGGTCTTTCCGTCTAGCCGCGGGTACACTGCATCTTCACAGCGATTTCAATTTCACTGAGTCTCGGGTGGAGACAGCGTGGCCA
>NZ_CH902609.1:391031-393017 GCF_000153005.1 Vibrio sp. MED222
CATGTGGTTTAATTCGATGCAACGCGAAGAACCTTACCTACTCTTGACATCCAGAGAAGCCAGTGGAGACACAGGTGTGCCTTCGGGAGCTCTGAGACAGGTGCTGCATGGCTGTCGTCAGCTCGTGTTGTGAAATGTTGGGTTAAGTCCCGCAACGAGCGCAACCCTTATCCTTGTTTGCCAGCGAGTAATGTCGGGAACTCCAGGGAGACTGCCGGTGATAAACCGGAGGAAGGTGGGGACGACGTCAAGTCATCATGGCCCTTACGAGTAGGGCTACACACGTGCTACAATGGCGCATACAGAGGGCAGCAAGCTAGCGATAGTGAGCGAATCCCAAAAAGTGCGTCGTAGTCCGGATTGGAGTCTGCAACTCGACTCCATGAAGTCGGAATCGCTAGTAATCGTGAATCAGAATGTCACGGTGAATACGTTCCCGGGCCTTGTACACACCGCCCGTCACACCATGGGAGTGGGCTGCAAAAGAAGTGGGTAGTTTAACCTTTCGGGGAGGACGCTCACCACTTTGTGGTTCATGACTGGGGTGAAGTCGTAACAAGGTAGCCCTAGGGGAACCTGGGGCTGGATCACCTCCTTATACGAAGATACTTACGATGAGTGTCCACACAGATTGATTAGGTTTAGAAAAGCAAAGAGAAGAAGAACTCCCAAGGTTCTTCGAAGTTTGTTTCTACTTTAAAGTGGAGATAAATTAGCAGTGTCCCGTTCGTCTAGAGGCCTAGGACACCGCCCTTTCACGGCGGTAACAGGGGTTCGACTCCCCTACGGGATACCATTGGGTCGTTAGCTCAGTTGGTAGAGCAGTTGACTTTTAATCAATTGGTCGCAGGTTCGAATCCTGCACGACCCACCATTTCCTCCCAAGGAAATAAAAATATGGGGCTATAGCTCAGCTGGGAGAGCGCCTGCCTTGCACGCAGGAGGTCTGCGGTTCGATCCCGCATAGCTCCACCATTCTTTCTCCATGAAGGAATTAAAACTATCATGGGCGATTAGCTCAGTTGGGAGAGCACCTGCCTTACAAGCAGGGGGTCACTGGTTCGAGCCCGGTATCGCCCACCATCTTTAAGCATTCTCGTAAGAGAGTGTTTAAAAATGGTTTTAATAGTTTAACGCTTTAAAACTCTTGCTCTTTAACAATTTGGAAAGCTGACTGATTGATTTACTTACGAGTAATTCAATCAAATTTAAAAGTTCTCAATGTTTATCTTTCATTAGATAAACACAACAAACACATTCAAGTGTCTTGTATTCGAATCAAACGTTAGTTTGATTCACAATTGAGTCCGGCAAACAGTCATCAAGAATTAACCCTTCTTGATGACAACCAAAAACCTTGGTTAGTTGCCATACGCTTATTTGTCTTCACTTTTTAAAGTGAAAGCAAATAGAAACCCTTTCGGGTTGTATGGTTAAGTGACTAAGCGTACACGGTGGATGCCTTGGCAGTCAGAGGCGATGAAAGGCGTAATAACTTGCGATAAGCCCAGATTAGGTAGTAATAACCTTTTGAGTCTGGGATTCCTGAATGGGGAAACCCACTTACATAAGTAAGTATCCTGTTGTGAATACATAGCAACAGGAGGCAAACCGGGGGAACTGAAACATCTAAGTACCCCGAGGAAGAGAAATCAACCGAGATTCCGAAAGTAGCGGCGAGCGAAATTGGATTAGCCCTTAAGCTTTTAATGAGACAGATGAAGAGTCTGGAAAGTCTCGCAATAAAGGGTGATAGCCCCGTAATCGACATCTCATAATCAGTGAAAACGAGTAGGGCGGGACACGTGATATCCTGTCTGAATATGGGGGGACCATCCTCCAAGGCTAAATACTACTGACTGACCGATAGTGAACCAGTACCGTGAGGGAAAGGCGAAAAGAACCCCTGTGAGGGGAGTGAAATAGAACCTGAAACCGTGTACGTACAAGCAGTAGAGCACCTTCGTGGTGTGACTGCGTACCTTT
>NZ_CH902609.1:394415-484609 GCF_000153005.1 Vibrio sp. MED222
CCGCCAGCGTTCAATCTGAGCCATGATCAAACTCTTCAAGTTAAGATTTTGTGACTCAACGAATACTGACTTCAAAACTAATATTCATTCGAAAATGAACATGTAATTCTAAAGCTATTACCCCTCTCTTCTTAAATAAATAGGAACAGAATGGTAATGAATTGACTGTGCCGAATAACTACAAGTAGTTAAACGTATTGGTCACTCAGTTCATTGAAATCAATTTTGATTCCGAAGAATCTGTTTTATCTAACGATAAAACGTTTTGATATTCATCAACGAGTGCCCACACAGATTGATAGGTTTAAATTGTTAAAGAGCTTTTCCTTTTTGAGCTTCGCTCAAATCGGACGGCCATTTTAGCGATTTAAGTTTTAGTGTCAACCACTATTTTCAAAACTTTTTTCAAGCGCTTAGCTTGGTTAATTTGACCTGATGATTCGTTTTCGCTTTTGAAACCAAAGCTTGGAAGCCATCCCGTGTCAGCGAGGTGGCATTATAGAGATTTCGATCACACTGGCAAGCCCTTTTTGAAGTTTTTCTTACTTTTTTGATTGTTCGAGCGTTTTTTGTTCAAAACACCCCATTTTCACTAGTATTCCCCTTAATTAACGGCTTAAGGTGCCTATATAAAGGAGGATTTATGAGTTCAATACGCAGTTATAAAGGAATATCCCCTCAGATAGGGCAAGGTGTCTATATAGATACAAGTTCGGTACTGGTTGGTGATATCAAAATCGGTAATGACTCTAGCGTGTGGCCTTTGGTTGCAGCTCGAGGGGATGTGAACCACATTCATATTGGAGAGAGAACGAATATCCAAGATGGTAGTGTCTTGCACGTCACCCATAAGAATGCAGAAAACCCTGAGGGTTACCCTCTATTAATAGGCAATGATGTCACTATCGGTCATAAAGTAATGCTGCATGGCTGCACGATTGAAGATCGTGTACTTGTGGGTATGGGAGCTATTGTGCTTGATGGCGTGATTATTAAAGAAGAAGTGATGGTTGGTGCTGGTAGCTTAGTGCCACCGAACAAGGTACTTGAAAGCGGTTATCTCTATGTAGGAAGCCCGGTAAAACAAGCACGCCCATTAAACGATAAAGAGCGTGCTTTTTTACAGAAGTCAGCTGACAACTATGTTCAGAATAAAAACGACTATCTAGACTCTGTACTTCCAGTCTAAAGCGCTTTGATTTGGATCCGATTAGAGGAGTCATACTCCTCTTCTTCTATTAACTCTTCAGCTAGCTCTTCAATATCGAAACGTAACTCTGAAAAGATAACTAAAGCTTGATCGCCTTCTTCTATATCTTTGCCTGCCAATCGAGACAACTCTTCAATAGACATTACACACTCAATCAGTGCACCCGACTGCTGTACTGGGAAGGTGATTGATTGATTCTCTTCATCCCAATCTTGGATATCAGAAAATAGAATTGATTGATTCATTTTTTATAAACACCTCATTACATCTCTAGGTTTTTACGTAATTCTCTTAAAATCTGTTTTGTTCCCGGACGAAGACCACGCCAAAGCATAAAGCTTTCTGCTGCCTGCCCCACCAACATACCCAAACCATCATAAGCAGCATGAACACCATTATCTAATGCCCATTGATTAAATACTGTGGTTCCCGATCCATAAACCATGTCATAAACGGCGCTAGTAGAATTGAAAATAGCATCAGACACTTCAGGAAGCTGCCCACTTAGACCAGATGAGGTCGAGTTAATAATGACATCAAAACCTTCATTAACATCACTTAACCCTATACCTTTGATATTTCCATGCGACGAAAACATCTCAGCCAGAAGTTCAGCCTTGGAGCAGGTTCGATTAGCGACCACCAGCTGTTGTGGCTTTTGATCGAGAAGAGGTTGAATCACTCCTCTCGCAGCACCACCAGCGCCAAGAAGAAGAACGCGAGCTCCTTTTAACGCAACTTGATGTTGAAGAAGGTCTTGAACTAAGCCTTCACCATCGGTGTTATCACCAATGATCTCTCCATCATCTAGCTTCTTAAGTGTGTTTACGGCACCTGCTAGTTCAGCTCTCTCAGTCAGGCGATTAGCGAACTGACAAGCATCTTCTTTAAATGGCGCAGTGACATTACACCCTCTCCCACCTTCACTAAAAAATGCTTGAGCAGCAGTGATGAATTCACCTTGTTCTGGCTGGAGTGCTGTATAGGTAAGTTGTTGGCTGGTTTGGCGAGCAAATAATGTGTGAATGAATGGCGATTTGCTTTGCCCAATAGGGTTACCGAAAACGGCATAACGATCTACTTGCTGTGTCATATCCTTACCTAACAGAAATAAAAAAGGGTCATCTATATAGATGACCCTATCACTATCCCTATAAGGAAGGAAGAACTACCAAACTCGAGGCTTTAGGTAGTCGCTATAAAGCCGAGCTTCTGGTGAACCCGCTTGTGGTTCGTAGCGGTATTCCCAACGAGCCAATGGCGGCATCGACATTAATATAGACTCTGTGCGACCACCGCTTTGTAGACCAAATAAGGTGCCACGGTCATACACTAGGTTAAATTCAACATAGCGGCCACGACGGTATAGTTGGAAGTCACGCTCACGTTCGCCATAAGGTGTCTCTTTGCGTCGTTCTACAATTGGTAAGTACGCCGCAGCAAAGCCTTCACCGACCGCCTGCATGTAAGCAAAGCTCTTATCGAAGCCCCACTCATTTAAGTCATCAAAGAACAAACCACCCACACCGCGTGTTTCGTCTCGGTGAGGCAGATAGAAGTATTTATCACACCACTCTTTATGCTCTTGATAAACATCATCACCAAACGGCGCACAAAGATCTTTAGCGGTTTGATGCCAAGATTGGCAGTCTTCATCGAAAGGATAAAATGGCGTTAAATCAAAACCACCACCGAACCACCAGATAGGGTCTTCCCCTTCCTTTTCAGCAATAAAGAAGCGTACGTTGGCGTGTGAGGTTGGGATGTATGGGTTTTTAGGGTGGATAACTAATGAGACACCCATTGCCTCAAACTTGCGTCCAGCTAATTCAGGGCGATGAGCCGTGGCTGAGGCAGGCATTGCCTTACCCGCTACGTGAGAGAAATTAACCCCACCTTGCTCAAATACCGCACCATTGGTCATCACACGAGTTCGACCACCGCCACCAAGGCGTTCGCCAGGTTCACGTTCCCATGCATCTTCTTCAAACAGTGCTGCGCCATCAGCTTGCTCAAGCTGTTGGCAAATCGAATCTTGTAGGCTCAGTAAAAACTGTTTTACTGCTTCTTTATCAATTGCTGACATCTTTCTTCCTCTGCAGGGTTTAACCCTGTCTTAATATTTTCGACGTTTTTGCATCTCTAATTTCGCTTGGCTTCTCACGACCACCCGTTTGACCTTCTAAAATAGCCACCAAATGTTGACCCAGTTGCTGTTGAACTTCTTCAGTCGTCATACAAGGCGATTCACCTGTCAGGTTAGCACTGGTCGAGGTTAACGGCTTACCGAATTCATTACACATTCTTTGAACTAAAGGGTGATCCGTCACTCGCACCGCGATGGATTCAAATTGGCCACTGACCCAGTCAGTTACTTTACTGCTGGTTGGCATTATCCAAGTCACTGGTCCCGGCCATGTCGCTTTCACTGTTGCCAACTGCGCTTCCGTCAACTGGCTTTCATCAATATAGGGCAGCAACTGCTCGTAACTCGCTGCAATTAGGATCAACCCTTTCTCCATCGGCCGCTGTTTTAAATCGAGCAATTTCTTAATGGCTTGTGGATTATCGGGATCACAACCGACCCCAAAAACGCCTTCAGTCGGGTAAGCAATGACTTCACCTTGTTGCAATGCCTGCAAAGTATGTTGAAAGTTATCCACGGGTTGCCTCATAAATTCTGTTATCGAACTCGCTAAGTGTACAAATTATCATTCACTGTGACTAAAGCTATTTGTTTATAAAATGTATCAATTAACAACTTAGACTGACGCAAACGTTTTCCTTAAGCAATTTTACCCGTATAATGCGCGCAAAATATCTAATCACTAATTAAATCGTACCTGAAGGAGTTTGAGATGACTGTCGGTATTATCATGGGTTCTAAATCTGATTGGCCAACAATGAAGCTAGCTGCAGAAATGTTGGATCAGTTTGGCGTGGCGTACGAAACAAAAGTGGTTTCTGCTCACCGCACACCTCAGTTGCTTGCAGATTACGCAACCAGTGCGAAAGAGCGCGGTATTAAAGTGATTATTGCGGGTGCTGGCGGTGCAGCTCACCTTCCGGGCATGGCAGCTGCTTTCACAAGCGTCCCAGTTCTTGGTGTTCCTGTTCAGTCTAAAGCACTGAAAGGCATGGACTCACTGCTTTCTATCGTACAAATGCCAAAAGGTATCGCGGTAGGTACTCTGGCTATCGGTGAAGCTGGCGCTGCCAATGCAGGCATCCTAGCCGCTCAAATCATTGGTACACACAATGAAGAGGTGATGGCGAAAGTAGAAGCGTTCCGCTCTGAGCAAACAGAAACGGTTCTTGCTAATCCAAACCCTGCAGAGGACTAATTCCAATGCATGTTCTTGTGTTAGGCGCGGGCCAACTTGCTCGCATGATGTCCCTAGCTGGGGCACCGCTGAATATTGAAATTTCTGCTTTTGATGTTGGCAGCAAAAATATTGTTCACCCATTAACGCAAGCGATTCTAGGCAACGGCTTAGACAATGCGATTGAGCGTGCGGACGTCATTACTGCTGAATTCGAACATATCCCTCACGATGTTCTTGAGGTATGTGAGCGCAGCGGTAAGTTCTTACCGACAACAGAAGCAATCAAAGCTGGCGGTGACCGTCGCCTTGAAAAAGCCCTGTTAGACGAAGCAAACGTGAAAAATGCTAAGTACTACGAGATTAACTCTCGTGAAGACTTTGACGCTGCGATCGCTCACGTTGGCTTACCAATGGTATTGAAGAGCACACTTGGTGGCTACGATGGCAAAGGCCAGTGGCGCTTAAAGACATTAGATAATGTTAACGCGACTTGGGCAGAAATGGCTGAGTGCATCGCTGCAACAGACAACCAAGCGATTGTTGCTGAAGAGTTTGTCCCGTTTGACCGCGAAGTATCACTGGTGGGTGCTCGTGGCGCTAATGGCGAGATTCAAGTGTACCCACTGGCTGAAAATGTTCACACCGACGGCGTGTTGAGCTTATCGACAGCGATTGATGACATTGAACTGCAAGAGCAAGCAAAAACCATGTTCACCGCTGTTGCAGAACGTTTGGATTACGTTGGCGTGCTAGCGTTAGAGTTCTTTGATGTTAAAGGTTCACTGCTGGTTAACGAGATTGCACCACGTGTTCATAACTCTGGCCACTGGACACAGCAAGGCGCTGAAACTTGTCAGTTTGAGAACCACCTACGTGCTGTGTGCGGTATGCCACTAGGCAGTACTAAACTGATTCGCCCAACCGCAATGATCAACATTCTTGGTGAAGATACCCTACCTGAGGCTATTCTGGCTCAAGGTGGCTGTCATGTTCATTGGTATGGCAAAGAGAAGCGTGCAGGTCGTAAGATGGGCCACATTAACGTGAGCGCTGACTACAACGCAGAGCTGCAAAGAGCGTTATGCTCACTGGCAGACATTCTCGATAAGCAAGCCTACTCTGCTGTGCATGAATTTGCTGAGCAGATGAAGTAAATCTACATTGCTTGATGGATATAGAACGTTTATTGGATATAGAAACGGCGCTCATTGAGCGCCGTTTTTTTTCTATAACATCAAGTTATTGAGATTGAATGTGATGACACTTGCGATCAGCACATTGCTTCTTAGTGCCACTGGCCGTTTTCTTCTCCAGCAACAGCGGGAACTGACACTCTTCACAACGACCTATAACAGGTGGCTGATTAACGGCGAACTTACACTTAGGATAGTTATCGCACGCATAAAAGGTTTTACCATAGCGAGATTTACGCTCAACCAAATGGCCTCTGCCACACTCAGGACAAGCAACAAGTGGCTGCTCTTCAGGTTGTTCTTTTGGTTGATCCAAAGATTCGATGTGATTACACGTTGGGTAGCTACTACAACCAATGAACATCCCAAAGCGGCCTTGCCTTAATACCAATTCGTTTTGGCATTTAGGGCACGGCACACCCAGCTCTTTAACTACGTGGCCATCGTTCTGATGCAGAGGCTTGATGTAATCACAGCTAGGATACTGCTTACAGCCTAAAAATGGGCCGTGCTTACCATGGCGAAGCTGAAGCTCTCCACCACACTGTGGACATGGTTCATGCTCTAGTGCATGTTCATGTGCTGAAAAAAGCTGATTATCAATCTTACTACTCATGACAAGCCTGTATTAATGCAAGATACCTTGCTCTTTGGTGTACAACAGCTCTTCCATTTGCGTGTAAGCACTTTCATTACCCGGTACATTAAATAGCACCATTAAGATAATCCATTTCAGATCATCCAATTCAAATTCGTTTGTCTCAAGCCCCATCACACGATCAATCACCATTTCACGAATCTCTGTCGTGAGTACATTAATCTGTTCAAGGAAAAGTAAGAAACCTCGACACTCCATATTAATACGTGAAATCTCTCGACTGGTATAAATACGCATCGAGGTATTGGAACACACACTAATCGCCGCTTGGTTCTCAGTATCTTGCAATGCAGCAAGATCTTCTAACCAATGGAGGGCCTTATAAATATCATCTTGGTGAAACCCTGCTCGAAGAAGCTCATCTTCCAGCTCATCTTGATCCACCTGCAATTCAGAATCGCTATGGATGTAGGTTTCAAACAAGTACATCAGTATGTCCATCATCATAGCTTAGCCTCTCCCCTTTCGAATATAGCCACCGGAAACTGCAACAACATGCCCTGAGAGCTCAAGCTCTAAAAGCTGCATCATGACCTCATGCACAGGTATATGGGTTCTCTGTGCCAAAATATCAACGGGTGTCGCCTCTAACCCTACGTTAGCTAACAGCTGTGGAAATGGCAATTGTTCATTTTCCCCCATACTGGGCGTAGGTTCGAACAAGCTGGGCTGCTGATCTATAGACCAGTCTAACAGACTCTTTATTTCGATCAGAACATCTTGAGCATTTTGCACCAAACATGCACCAGCTTTAATTAGGCTGTTACCTCCGCGGCTGGTTGGACTATGAATTGAGCCAGGCAGCGCAAACACCTCTCGGCCTTGCTCCATGGCATAGCGAGCCGTAATCAAAGAACCACTCTTCTCAGCAGCTTCAACTACCAAGGTTCCGAGCGATAACCCACTTATAATACGGTTACGCCGAGGGAAATGTTCAGGTCGTGGTTTTGCGCTTGGGCGAAACTCTGAAATCAGCGCGCCATTCTCACAAATTCTATCCGCTAGATTTCGGTGACGTGCAGGATAAATGGAGTCCAAGCCTGAACCCAACACCGCAAAAGTTTCCCCTCCTTTATCCAGAGCACCATCATGAGCATAGCCGTCAATGCCCAACGCTAATCCACTGGTGACAATTAAACCGTTTTGCACAAACTCTTTGGCGAAGGACTTCGCTGTCTGCAGCCCTTCGAGGCTGGCATTACGACTGCCGACCATTGCGATTTGAGGCTCAATCAGTTTTTCAACGTGACCTTTAACGAAAAGCACGCTCGGCGCAGAGGCGGTCTCATTCAGCAGTTTGGGATAATGCGAGCAACTCGGGGTAATGATGTGATGGTTAGTTTGTTTTGCTTGCCACGCCAGGCAAGCCTCCGCTTCTCTTGGGGCTTGCTCTCTTAGATAGGAAATTTGCTTGGCAGACAAACCAAGCGCTTGCAGTTGCTGGCTTGAGTAGCCAACAATATTCGAAGGGGAATCAATGCTCAGCAGTCGAGAAAGTCGCTTGCCACCCAATTGCGGTACAAAACTTAGAGTTAGCCAAGCACTCAGTTGTTGCTCATTCACTCGGAGCCCTTAAGCTCTTCCGTCAAAGCCAGATCCAGAGGCGATACAGCCAGAATGTCATTGCTAACCGGCTTAGAGCTCTGAGTGATCAAAGCCAAGCTAAAATACTCATAAGGGCGAATGACCATCAAACTACCGAGTGAGGTACTTGGCAACTGCACCTTATCGCTCGCCGCTGACTCTTTATAGCTGTATTCACCCTGCTTACCAAACACCACCGCGCCGCTTTCGCTGAGCGTAAACATAGATCCTTGGCGAAGATTGTCCTGTGAGCCTTTATTAATAACCACGACCTGATTCTTTGCACTGTATTGGCTGCCGTCTAATGAACCCAAGATATTAGCAAATTGCCCCGCAGCACTAGGCGCTGGATAAAATGTGGTTGAGAGCTTCACCTGATCAACGCCAAGTTCTGGTAACACGAGGTCGTTGAGCAGTACCTCTTGCAGCTGAGTCTCTATTTGCAAACTACTGAACTCAGCATCCACCTCTTTCAAGCGCGCCGTGGCGACCAAACGCAAAGAAGTCATACTCGCTTGAGGTTGCTGTCGTTGGTAAGTTTCGACAGAACGGTAAATACCCCATTTTTGATGTTGCTGATTGCCCGAGATAAATAGTCGGTCTTCACCTGATAAGAAACGTTTACCATCACTTGTCCCCAACACTCGTTGAGCAGATTGGATATCTTGCTGCTCCACCAAGCGATCAGACTGTAGATACGGCAAAACCAGCCCCTCATTGACGGTAGGTACTGCTTTCTTCTCAGAGACACGAATCTTAGGGCTTAGCTTGATGACGGGTTTGAGGCTCAATACAGGCTCGCCATTAATCCAAACCAGAGACAATTTATCTCCGGGGTAAATAAGGTGAGGGTTTTCTATCTCAGGATTGACCTGCCACAACCTCGGCCACAGCCATGGGCTATCGAGATACATCGCGGAGATATCCCACAAAGTATCGCCCTTCACCACCACATACGCTTCGGGTGCGCCTTGTTTAATGGTTAAAGGTTGCTCACTATTTTCAGCCATAGCAGCGAACGAAAGCGAGGCACAAATAAGAGATAAAGCGGGGGAAAAATGACGCATGACCTAGGTTCCTTGGTCTGAATATATGACATCTGATTAGAGAATTACCTTCAGGATGCTGTCATTTGACCTCTAAAATGTCTAGAATTGAGCCAACAAGGTTTAAGCTGTTTCGGCACAGTTCAATATTTCGAGTGTATATGTCTGTATTACAAGTATTAACATTACCAGATGATCGTCTACGTACCGTGGCGAAACCGGTAAAAGAAGTTACCCCAGAGATTCAAAAGTTCGTTGATGACATGATTGAAACCATGTACGACGAAGAAGGTATCGGCCTTGCTGCAACGCAAGTAGATTTCCACCAGCGCATCGTTGTTATCGATATTTCAGAAACACGTGACGAGCCTATGGTTCTGATCAACCCTGAAATTACCGACAAACGTGGCGAAGATGGTATCGAAGAAGGCTGTCTATCTGTACCAGGCGCTCGAGCTCTAGTCCCTCGCGCTGCAGAAGTAACGGTTAAAGCATTAGACCGTGAAGGCAACGAATTCACATTCGACGCTGACGACCTTCTGGCTATCTGTGTTCAGCACGAACTTGACCACCTAGAAGGCAAGTTGTTTGTTGATTACCTATCGCCACTAAAGCGCAAACGTATTCAAGATAAGCTAGCGAAGATTAAACGTTTCAACGAGAAACAAGGTTAATAACCGCTGCTATTACTAAATTAAGAAGGAAGTCTACCTTGAGTCAATCTTTAAGAATTGTCTTCGCAGGTACTCCGGATTTCGCCGCCCGTCATTTGGCGGCGTTGTTGTCTTCGGAGCATGAAGTTATTGCTGTTTACACACAGCCAGATCGTCCAGCAGGCCGCGGTAAAAAACTGACTGCGAGCCCAGTAAAAAACATCGCACTTGAAAACAATATTCCGGTTTACCAACCAGAAAACTTCAAGTCAGATGAAGCTAAGCAAGAGCTAGCAGATTTGAATGCTGACATCATGGTTGTTGTCGCTTACGGCTTGCTTCTTCCACAAGCTGTATTAGATACGCCTCGCTTGGGTTGTATTAACGTGCATGGTTCTATCCTACCGCGCTGGCGTGGTGCTGCTCCGATCCAACGCTCTATCTGGGCGGGCGATAAAGAGACTGGCGTGACGATCATGCAGATGGATATCGGCCTAGATACCGGTGATATGTTAAGTATCGCGACGCTACCAATCGAAGCAACAGACACCAGCGCGTCAATGTACGAAAAGTTGGCTGGCCTTGGTCCTGATGCTCTTGTTGAGTGCTTAGCAGACATCGCTTCTGGTAAGGCTGTTGCTGAGAAGCAAGACGACGAACTTGCTAACTACGCGAAGAAGCTGAGCAAAGAAGAAGCAAAAATTGATTGGAATGACAGTGCAGAACACATCGAACGTTGTGTGCGCGCTTTCAACCCGTGGCCAATGAGTCACTTTGCGATTGTTGATAGCAGCTCTAGTGATGAAAAAAGCATTAAAGTTTGGCAGACACGTGTTGATGAAGAGTCGACATCTGCGCCAGCTGGCTCAATCATCAAAGCAGATAAGACTGGTATTTATGTTGCGACTGGCGACAAAGTACTAGTATTGGAACAACTACAAGTTCCAGGCAAAAAAGCCATGTCAGTTCAAGATATCTTGAACTCACGTGCAAGCTGGTTTGAAGTTGGTACTCAACTTTCTTAACCGCTTTAAAGCTACTCAATATGTACTTAAAAACGTGTAGCTTGTAAAAACACTATTTAGAAAACCTTTACGAGGGCAGAGATGCCCTCATGTATTCAAATAAATATTCGGTACCCCTCATGAATGTTCGCGCTGCTGCTGCAAATGTCCTATTCCAAGTTGTCGATAAAGGCCACTCTCTTTCACACGCTCTCCCTGCGGCTCAAAAAACGATCCGTCCGCGAGACCATGCTCTACTGCAAGAGATTTGCTACGGCGCACTTCGTTACCTGCCTCGCTTGGAGTCAATCGCTAACGAACTGATGGAAAACTCGCTTAAAGGTAAAAAGCGCGTATTCCACCACCTGATCTTAGTAGGCATTTACCAGTTGAGCTTTATGCGCATCCCTTCGCATGCTGCCGTTGCTGAAACAGTTGAAGCAACCAAAACACTGCGCGGCCCAAGCCTGAGTGGTTTGATCAACGCAGTGCTTCGCAGCTACCTGCGCGATCAAGAAGAGCTAGATGAGAAAGCCGTTAGCCACAATGCGGGCAAATACAGCCATCCAAGCTGGATCCTAAAAATGCTTCAAGAAAGCTACCCAGATCAGTGGGAGCAATTGGTTGAAGCAAACAACAGCAAGGCACCAATGTGGCTGCGCGTAAACCGCCAACACCACACTCGTGACGAGTATGTTGAACTGCTTAAAAACGAAAACATTGAATACACACTGCACCCTGAAGCGGCTGATGCCATAAAATTAGCCTCACCTTGTGACGTTACTTTGCTTCCTGGCTTCGACAGAGGCTGGGTATCGGTGCAAGATGCTGCAGCTCAGCTTTCCGTTGATTTCCTAACACCAAAAGATGGTGAGCTAATCCTAGATTGCTGCGCAGCACCTGGTGGCAAAACTGCACACATTCTTGAACATACTCAAGACACTGAAGTGGTTGCAATCGACAGTGATATTAAACGCCTAGACCGCGTTTACGATAACCTTGAACGCCTACAACTGCGTGCCGACGTAATCTGTGGTGATGCTCGCTACCCTGAAGAGTGGTGGACAGGCAGTCAGTTTGACCGCATCCTACTTGATGCTCCGTGTTCAGCGACGGGTGTAATCCGCCGTCACCCTGACATTAAGTGGCTACGCCGTGCATCTGATATTGATGCACTAGCAGAGCTGCAAAGTGAGATTTTGGATGCAATGTGGCGCCAGCTAAAAGAAGGCGGCACCATGGTTTATGCGACATGTTCTATCACGCCGCAAGAAAACGTGCTGCAAGTGAAAGCATTCTTAGAGCGCACCGAGAACGCAACGCTAGTTGGGTCTGATATCGAAAAACCGGGTCGTCAAATACTACCTGGTGAAGAAGATATGGATGGCTTCTACTACGCAGTTCTAGTAAAACAGGCATAACAACTAACAGCGGCTAAGAATTTATTTCTTAGCCGCTGTTTCTTTCTAGTGCATTATCAAAGCGAAAAGAGATCACTAGAATTACAACGGCAAAAAATAAGAGAAAGGCTATGAAGATCATTATTCTAGGTGCTGGACAAGTTGGCGGTACCCTTGCTGAAAACCTAGTGGGTGAAAACAATGACATCACGATTGTCGACCGTAATGCCGACCGACTTCGTGAACTTCAGGACAAATACGACCTTAGAGTTGTAAACGGTTATGCCAGCCACCCGAACACACTACGTGAAGCGGGCGCGCAAGATGCCGACATGTTGGTTGCCGTAACCAACATGGATGAAACCAACATGGCCGCATGTCAGGTTGCCTTTTCTCTGTTTAACACACCAAACCGTATTGCCCGTATCCGCTCTCCACAGTATTTAGAAGAGAAAGAAGCACTCTTCAAATCAGGGGCGATTCCGGTCGATCATTTGATTGCCCCAGAAGAACTCGTCACCAGCTACATCGAGCGCCTGATTCAATATCCAGGTGCATTGCAGGTTGTGAGCTTTGCTGAACAGAAAGTTAGCCTAGTCGCGGTAAAAGCCTACTACGGTGGGCCACTGGTCGGTAACGCACTGTCTGCTTTGCGTGAGCACATGCCGCACATTGATACTCGTGTTGCCGCTATCTTCCGTCAAGGTCGCCCTATTCGCCCACAAGGTACTACCATCATTGAAGCCGATGATGAGGTTTTCTTTGTGGCAGCAAGTAACCATATCCGCTCAGTAATGAGTGAGCTTCAGCGTCTAGAGAAACCGTATCGTCGCATCATGATTGTTGGCGGTGGTAACATTGGTGCAAGCTTGGCAAAACGCCTTGAACAGAGCTACAGCATCAAGCTTATCGAGCGCAGCTACACTCGCGCCGAGAAGCTATCTGAAGAATTAGAAAACACCATCGTATTCTGTGGTGATGCAGCCGACCAAGAACTGCTGACCGAAGAGAACATCGATCAGGTAGATGTGTTCATCGCTCTAACCAATGAAGATGAAACCAACATCATGTCAGCGATGCTGGCGAAGCGAATGGGCGCCAAGAAAGTAATGGTGCTGATTCAGCGTGGCGCTTATGTCGACCTTGTTCAGGGTGGCGTGATTGATATTGCGATATCTCCACAGCAAGCGACGATTTCTGCGCTACTTACTCACGTTCGTCGTGCTGATATTGTTAACGTATCCTCTCTACGTCGCGGTGCTGCTGAGGCGATTGAAGCCATTGCTCACGGTGACGAGACCACATCGAAAGTGGTTGGCCGAGCGATTGGCGACATCAAACTGCCACCGGGCACCACCATTGGTGCGATTGTTCGCGGAGAAGAGGTACTTATCGCGCACGATAGAACCGTAATCGAACAGGATGACCACGTAGTGATGTTCCTAGTGGACAAGAAATACGTACCGGATGTTGAGTCTCTATTCCAACCGAGCCCGTTCTTCTTATAGCCTTGTTCTCGTAAGCATCGTTCTCGCAACTTTCTTTTTGTGAGAGCGACGCTCCGGCACAAAGCTGTAATCTATTTAAGCTATGGTCTATTAAGCTATGGTCAACTTTCGTCCGATATTATTAGTGATAGGGTTAGTATTATCAAAACTCGCCCTTTTCATGTACATCCCTACATTGGTTGCCTTTTTCACAGGCACCGGTGGCTTCCTCGAGTTTGGTCAATCGGTAGTGATCACGCACATTGTGGCGTTCATCTGCTTGAGCTTGGGCCGCTCCGCTAAGTTCCGACTTGGGGTGCGGGACATGTTCCTTATCACCTCTTTGGTTTGGACCATTGCCAGTGCCTTTGCTGCACTGCCGTTTGTCTTCATCAACCACATCAGCTTTACGGACGCCTACTTCGAAACCATGTCTGGTATCACCACGACGGGTTCAACCGTATTAAGCGGCTTAGACAGCATGGCACCAAGTATTCTGTTGTGGCGTTCTATACTGCAATGGTTAGGCGGTATCGGCTTTATCGTGATGGCGGTAGCGGTTCTACCAATGCTCAACGTTGGTGGTATGCGCCTGTTCCAAACTGAATCATCCGATTGGTCAGATAAAAGTAGCCCACGAGCGAAAACAGTCGCGAAGAACATCGTGGCGGTTTATCTGGTTCTGACTGGTTTATGCATCATTAGCTATTTGTTTGCAGGCATGGGCATCTTTGACGCGATCAATCACGCGTTCACAACACTGTCGACGGGGGGTTACTCAACCTCAGATGGATCGATGAACCACTTCTCCAACAGTGCTCACTGGGTGGGAACCCTGTTCATGTTCCTTGGCGGCCTGCCGTTCTTACTGTTTGTTAGCGCACTGCGAGGCCGAAAGCTCTCAATACTCTACAAAGACGCGCAAGTAAGAGGTTTTACATACCTGTTCTTGGTCACCAGCGCCGTAATATCAACATGGTTGGTGGTTAGAGATGGCTACACTGTTATGGATGCGATGCGTGTTTCGATGTTCAACATCGTATCAGTCGTCACCACAACCGGTTTTGGCCTAGAAGACTTCACCGCCTGGGGTGCACTGCCAACCACCTTGTTTGCATTCCTAATGATGGCGGGAGCTTGCTCGGGTTCAACCTCTGGCGGTATTAAAATCTTCCGTTTCCAGATCGCGATGACCATGCTCCACAAACAAATGATGAAGCTAATTCACCCATCGGGCGTGTTTGTTCAACGCTACAATCAGCGACCTGTGAATGACGACATTGTGCGTTCACTCGTGGCATTTGGTTTGATGTTCTTTATCACGATTATCTTAATTGCTGGTGGTTTGAGTGCGATGGGGTTAGACCCAATAACAAGCATCTCAGGCGCTATCACAGCCGTTGCCAACGTGGGTCCGGGAATGGGCAGCGTGATCGGTCCAACCGGGAACTTTGCTCCACTGCCAGACGCCGCTAAATGGTTGCTAAGTTTAGGCATGCTAATGGGACGACTCGAGATACTGACGCTCATTGTTCTATTTTTCCCAGCCTTTTGGCGACGCTAATTCCGCGAATATTTAAGGAAACACAGATGAAATCATACGTACTTCTCGCTAGCGCATTGCTCGCAAACTCAGTATTCGTAAGTTCTGCCTTTGCTGATCAAATGGTCACATTGTCTGATGGCAAGCAAGTGTTACTAAAAGACGATTTTACTTGGCAGTATGTGAGTAACGCATCATCGAATGCAGAGTCAGCATTGACGAGTATTCCTGTAGCCAAAAACACACGCGGTACCACAATCAAGATTGGAGACACCAAGCCAAGCTTGCAGCTTTCCAAATCAGGTGTGGACGTTTTGATTGGGGCAGGACTCTACGAGAATGAACAGCTAATCTTACCTATTTCAGTCACTAACCAAAGCACAGAAGCCGTTGTGCTAGTTACGCTAAATATCACAGTCTACTCACCAACGGGTGAGCTGCTGCATCAAGGCAGTATCAACACTTGGCAATCCATTAAGCGCCTTGCTGATACCTACCTTCGACCACAAACTTCGGCAGAAGGTAAATACTTAGCGATCGATGTTGATAAGTATCCTGAATATAAAATAGACGTGGAGATCACTGACGTTTCTACCCGTTAGGGGCATACCGGTTCAATCAAAACTAAACTGGTGTCACAAACAGATAGATAGCGAAGAAATGGCAAGCGCAGCCCGCCAATACAAACAAGTGCCAGATGGCATGGTTATAAGGGATGCGTTTTGCCACATAGAAAATCACACCCAGCGAGTAAATCACTCCGCCAACTGCCAGTAACACCAAACCACCTATATCGATATTCATCGCTAATTGATAAACAACTATCAAAGATAGCCAACCCATCGCTAGGTAAATGAACAGCGATAAACGCTTGAATCGATAAACGAAGGCTATCTTCATGATGATGCCCACCAGCGCAATCCCCCAGATCACCGCCATCAAACCCATAGCCAATGGGGTTCTTAAGCCCACTAAGAGAAACGGCGTGTAACTGCCTGCAATCAACAAATAAATCGCACAGTGGTCAAGGGTTTTGAGTAAGCGCTTGGTTTTCTCAGTGGTGATCGAGTGGTATAACGTGGAGGCGATAAAGAGCAGAATAATACTGCTGCCATACACCGCCATACTAGCAACAGTTAGCATGTCGGCTTGGTAATCAAACGCACGAATAAGCAGCAAGATCAGACCAACCACGCCGAGCACAACGCCCAAGCCATGGGTTATTGCATTAGCGCGTTCTTCGATGTCACTGTATTCGCTGGCTGATGATGCAGACATGAATATCCTACTAGAGTAAATGTTCGATTGACCCAGTATTGCACATTAAGCTTACACGTGTAAGCTTAAATTTTTATGACACCTTTTATGACACTAATAACGCCTGAAATATGAAATGAGGCTAAAAGATCCAAAACTAAATAACCAAAGAGTTAAATAAAGGATTATAGGAACTAAGAGGCGTTATCTAGATATTCAAGTACCATCTTGCCAGCATCTTGTGGTGAGGTATCCAGTGGCACACTCAATTGACGCTGTAGCTTACCAACGCCTAGCAAGCTAGCTAACATGCCTTTTGCACCATCGCGATTTCTATCAATCTCGAACCACAACTTCAGCTCTGTTTCATCACGATGAGCCACCACTTCCAATTCACGCCAACGGCCATGATAAGGACCCGTCGTCGGCACAAACTCAAACTCTTGTACAAACGGCAGTTCAAAGCCTTTGACCGCTTCACATTCCACTTGACGAATACGCAGGCCTTGAGCTTCAAGCTCGTTAAAAATACCATCGAGCAGTGGGTCGGGACGAACCGTTAAGGTGTCTTTATCCGATGGGTCAATCGCCATCGCAATATCCAACCCGGTTTCCAGCCATACCTTTGAATCACCAATCGTAACCGGTGTGTTCAGTGGCACATCAAACTCACATTCAAAGTCACGGGTTTCACCCGGTTGAATCACAAAGGCATACGGCAAGCTCCATTTTGCCAGCGAGTATGTCTGGTGCATTCGGCGTTTATGACCGCCCTCTTGCCCTTGCGAGTTCGCGGTAACTTCTTTGACGTAGCGACAGCATAAGTTGAGATCAATGTTATCGATCTCCTGCGGCTGAGCGCCTCCGTAGACATGTACAATAATGCTCGCCTTCTTACCTGGATAAAGCACTTCCTGTTGCAATACAGAATCCACCTTGGCAGATCCAATTCCAAAACTTGCTAACGTTTTCTTTAAGAACGACATATGCACCTCCTTTAAAGCATCATCTTAAGCCTGAAAGAGGTTCAAACTCAAATATACTGCTCACACTATTTTAGCTCTAATATCGTTTAATTATCACTCAGGCGTCGATCGATAACTTAGATAGTGATAATCTAACCCTTGATATGCATGCATATCATTATCCTGATTTATTTTTCGGATTGGCGAAAGCCAGACGAGTGACTCTTCAAGCAATTGAGGCGGAGCTCATGATAAATCAGGCCATTAGATTGGCAATGGATATGCCTGACCGTTAGGTAAATTAATGCGCCCAACAGCTGTCAGGTTCTCGCACACCAACCGTAGTGCGATGCGTCGTCGTAGTGGCTTTGTTGCTGCTCCAACGGCTAAGAAATTGGCTCCTACAATGACTCTCGTTGAGAAGGCTGCTTTATTAGCACCGACTGCAACAAAAGTAATTAAAGCCGCTTAACAAAAAGCGCAGTTTTTACTGCGCTTTTTTCTTGCCCGCTCCCATCTTGAAATGTGTTTACACATTGGTATTCCCTACCCGATTTGATACCTTAGCCACAAATCATTATAAAATTTGTGGAGAAATAAAGTATGAAGTGTCACCGCATTGAAGAACTGCTTGAACTGATGGAGCCTGAGTGGCAGAAAGATCAAGAGCTTAACCTATTAGAGTTCATCATTAAGCTATCAAAAGAAGCGGGCTACCAAGGTAAGCTTGAAGAGCTAACTGACGATGTTCTTATCTACCATCTAAAAATGCGTAATAGCGAAAAAGATGAAATGATCCCAGGTCTTAAAAAAGACCAAGAAGATGATTTCAAAACCGCAATTCTAAAAGCACGTGGCCTTCTTTAGTCGCCTATTTATTTAGGGCTCAATTGCCGTATAGATAAAAAACTCAATGTTTAAAAGCGACCACTCGGTCGCTTTTTTGTTTCTGTTCGCTATTTTTTCGTCACAACTGTTATGACTTTTGTTGTTAAAGGTTGATAGCGTTAAAGAAATGAGAACAAGATTGTCGCTATAATCGCCATCCATAAGAATCTTCTAAAATAATAAGAGTGAGTGCGATACCAATAAATGCACCAAACTCAATTTCTACAGGTTCTCTAAACCATACTGTCAAGTAATGTCGTCATGCTCGAGTTAACCGGGCAAACAAGCCACAAAAAGGATAGTCCATGAGTCAGGATAAAATCGATATCAAAGATGTGACTCCTAAAACCTTTAACCCAAAAACACATAAAGGTAATGGAGATCGATTTAACCCAAGTAACCGAATCTATGTTCGAGAAAGCAAAGGTAAATTCCAACAACTGCGCCGTTATGGCGGTTGGTTCTTACTTTTACTTTTTGCGCTTATCCCATGGATCCCATTTGGTGAGCGACAAGCGATCTTGCTCGATATCGGCAGCCAACAGTTCAACTTCTTTGGTACAACCCTATACCCACAAGATCTAACGCTACTCGCTATCCTCTTCATGATTGCGGCGTTTGGCTTGTTCTTCATAACCACCTTCTTAGGGCGAGTCTGGTGTGGCTACCTGTGTCCACAAACCGTCTGGACCTTCATGTACATCTGGTTCGAAGAGAAACTGGAAGGCGCTGCCAATAAGCGAAGAAAGCAAGACTCAGGCAAACTGACGAGCAATTTAATTCTCAGAAAAACCATCAAGCACATCGCATGGTGGGCGATTGCGATTGCGACGGGCTTAACCTTTGTCGGTTACTTCATCCCAATCAAAGAACTGGTGGTTGGCTTCTTTACCTTTAACTCGACTTTCTGGCCGGTGTTTTGGGTATTGTTCTTTGCTGGGTGTACTTATGCGAATGCGGGATGGATGCGTTCTATTGTTTGTCTGCACATGTGTCCTTACGCGCGTTTCCAATCGGCAATGTTCGATAAAGATACCTTCATCGTGGGTTACGACACTGAGCGAGGTGAAAGCCGCGGCCCTCGCTCTCGTAAAGCCGATCCAAAAGAACTTGGGCTAGGCGACTGTATTGACTGTAATTTATGTGTTCAAGTGTGCCCGACGGGTATCGATATTCGTGATGGTCTGCAATACGAGTGTATTAACTGTGGCGCGTGTATTGATGCTTGTGACAACACCATGGAACGTATGGGTTATGAGAAAGGTCTGATCAACTACACCACCGAACATAGGCTTGAGGGGCACTCAACCAAGGTGATGCGTCCTAAGCTCTTGGGCTATGGCGTAATACTGATCGTTATGTTGGGGCTGTTTTTCGCACAAATCGCGAGTGTTGATCCTGCAGGCTTAAGCGTTCTGCGCGATAGAAACCAACTATTTAGAATCAATAGCCAAGGGCTTGTCGAAAATACTTACAACTTGAAAGTCATCAACAAGACTCAGCAAGAGCAAGAGTACAAACTTGATGTCAGCGGGCTACCGGATTCTATCTGGTACGGTAAACAAAAGATTACCGTAGACCCTGGTGAGGTTTTAAACCTTCCTATCAGTTTGGGCGTCGATCCAGAAAAACTGAGCTCACCAGTTTCGACAATTCAGTTTATACTCTCGGATAATGAAGAGTTTACGATGAAAGTCGAAAGCCGCTTTATCAAGAAGCTCTGATACCAGTCACCTTAGTGCTAGGTATAACAACCCAATAAATGGAAAAAGGCTCAGTAATGAGCCTTTTTTATTCTATGACGATGCAAGCCTTTAACTTTGATAACCTGACTCCCGACTTCATGTGGTACGCACTGGAGAGTATTGGAGTCCGTGCTGAATCCGGGCTTCTCGCTCTCAACAGTTACGAAAATCGAGTGTATCAATTCACCGATGAAGACCGTAAACGCTACGTCGTTAAGTTTTATCGTCCGCAGCGCTGGAACAAAGCACAGATCCAAGAAGAGCATGACTTCGCACTCGAGCTTATCGAACAAGAGATGCCAGTTGCACCTCCAATGCGAATCAATGGCGCAACCTTACATGAATATCAAGGCTACCTATTTGCCTTATTTGAAAGTGTTGGTGGCAGACAGTACGAAGTCGACAATCTAGACCAATTGGAAGGCGTTGGACGTTTTCTTGGGCGTATTCATAAAGCCAGCGCAGGAAGAACATTCCAACATCGCCCAACCATCAGCTTAGATGAATACCTTTATCAACCACGTAAAATTCTAGAGAACTCTCAGTTTATCCCGACACACCTAGAGAACGCGTTCTTCAATGATGTCGACCTTCTGATCAAAGAGCTAGAGAGCCAGTGGCCAAGCAATATTGAAAATATCCGCCTGCATGGTGACTGCCACCCAGGCAATATCTTATGGCGTGACGGGCCAATGTTCGTCGATCTTGATGACGCACGTAACGGCCCTGCGATACAAGATTTGTGGATGCTGCTTAACGGCGAGCGTCAAGATAAGCTAATGCAACTGGATATTCTGCTAGAGAGCTATCAAGAATTTTGCGATTTTAATACCGCGCAACTGAAACTAATCGAACCACTACGCGGTCTACGTATGGTGCATTACATGGCATGGTTGGCGAAACGATGGAACGATCCTGCATTTCCTCTAGCCTTCCCATGGTTTAATGATCCAAAATATTGGGAGCAACAAGTACTTGCTTGTAAAGAGCAAATTGCTACCCTGCAAGAGCCACCACTTTCGTTAATGCCTCAGTGGTAACAGCAATCGCAACACAACTAGATAAAAATTCAAACATAATGGAGATTGGATAAATGAAAAAGCTATTCGCATTTTTCTCATTGATCATGTTGAGCCTTTCAGCTCACGCTGCGAAATTTAACGAAGGTGAACACTACAAAGTTCTCGATCTAGAAGCATCAAAAAAACCAATGGTGACAGAGTTCTTCTCTTTCTACTGCCCACACTGTAATAGCTTTGAACCAATCATCCAGCAGCTAAAACAACAGCTACCAAAAGACGCTAAGCTACAGAAGAACCATGTTTCATTCATGGGTGGCAACATGGGTCTGCCAATGAGCAAAGCTTACGCAACCATGATTGCACTGAAAGTTGAAGATAAAATGGTGCCAGTGATGTTTAACCGCATCCACACCATGAACAAGCCACCACGCGATGAAGAAGAATTGCGTCAAATCTTCCTAGACGAAGGCGTTGATGCTAAGAAATTCGATGCGGCATACAACGGCTTTGCAGTCGACTCTATGGTTCGCCGCTTCGACAAAGCATTCAAAGACAGCGGTCTTTCTGGTGTTCCTGCGGTCGTCGTTAACAACCGCTACCTAGTAGACGCTCAAGGTATTAGCTCTCTCGATGAGTACTTCGAGCTCGTTAACTTTCTACTTAAGAAGTAACGTATTGATTAAAGGAAGCTTCGGCTTCCTTTTTTGCACTAGTTCAAAAAGATTCATAGATAAACAATCATCCTGAAAACGTTGTGCTTTACTGATATCAATATCCAGTCCTAAGAACTGGTAGGCAAGGAGCCTTTGAATGAAAATAAAAATAACGCTTTTGGCACTGAGCATTGCAGCCTCTCCTGCTTTTGCCAAGCTTGCAGACGAACAAGGTTTCAGTGGTGAAATCTCTATTAATACAGGGGTTACCTCTTCCACCTCAAACTTTAATACCGATGCTAATAGCACCATTTCGTCCATTAACCAGAAAGCCTCATCTGAAAGCTCATTTCTTGTCGCTCCTTTAGGCAGTATTGCTTACACCTTTGGCGAGAAATTGAATCACCAGGTATACACAGGTACCACTCGTGATGACGTAGCAACAGGTACTGTCGTGCTTGAGGTTGGTTATAAATACCAACTAGAGTCAGGCATGACCATCGACGCTTCACTTTTGCCGACTATCATGTCAGGTGAGACTTGGGCCGACCCGTACAACACCACTTCAGGTCGCACCAAAACGGATGAAACAGGCAATGCCTTTCGTGTGAAACTAAGTAGCATTGCGGGGTCTGCTTTCTCGTTAGACATGGCCTACGCCACCAAAGATGTGGAAGATGATCGGGTTAGAGAAGAATTACAGCGTGATGCCAATACTTTCTACCTGAAAGGTCAGTACCGTCAACCAATCAACCGCACCATGATGTTAGTACCATCATTGATTTACCAATCAAGTTCTGCCGATGGCAAAGCTGCCTCTTATGAACAGTTTGGCGGTGAAGTGAGTTTGTTTGGCGGTATGGGTCGTCACCAATACGCACTAACAGCGGGCTATAACCAACGCTCTTACGATGCAAGCAACCCTATCTACAGCAAGAAGCGCAGCGACGACAACATCAACCTATTTGCCGCGTATGAATATGATCAATTCATGGACTGGGAAAACTGGTCGTTTGTTTCGCTTGCGGGCTACGGCACCAGCGACTCGAACATTACCTTCTACGATGAATCACAATACATCGTCTCAGTTGGCTTGAACTACAAGTTCTAATCACTGCTTTCTAATAACCATTAGTTCATAACAACGAAAGCCTGCGTAAAAGCAGGCTTTCTTGTTTTTATACCAATCACAGTAAATAAATGACCCGTTGTTTACTACGATTGGCATGACTATACAGCTTGAGCCGAGAGTTGTTTCAAGAGTCGATCCATCGCTCGATAACCAAGTGCCTCTGATAAATGCTTCTTTTCAATCTGCTCATTACCCTCTAGGTCCGCAATGGTTCGCGCTACCTTAATAATGCGATGATAAGCACGAATTGATAAACCTAATCGATGCAGAGCCGTTTCCAGAAATTCTGCATCCTCACGCCTCAATGGGCAGTACTTTTCAATTTCTCGGCTGCCTAACAGCGCATTCGATTTATGGTTCCTAGACAGCATCAACTGGCGCGCTTGTTTGACTCTTTGCTTTACCACTTGAGTCGTTTCACCACGATCGCCACCTTCAGCCAACATCCCTTTGGGCAATAGTGGGATCTCCAATGACATATCGAACCGATCAAGCAGTGGCCCCGATAATCGATTGAGATAGCGCAATATGATCTGAGGATTAGCGCGTGCTTGATTGCCTTCGTAATAACCAGTCGGGCTTGGGTTCAAGGCTCCGACCAACTGAAAGCGTGCAGGAAAACGAGTCTTGCCTGCCACGCGTGAAATAATGATCTCACCTGACTCTAGAGGCTCTCGTAATGAATCGAGCACCTTGCGCTCAAACTCAGGCATCTCATCGAGAAACAATAATCCGTTATGCGCCAAAGAGATCTCTCCGGGGCGAGGTATCGAGCCACCACCGACCAATGCTGCCATCGAACTCGAATGGTGTGGAGAACGGAAAGGTCGTTGTTTCCAGTTGTATTGATTGATTTCTTGTTGCGTTAAAGAAGCCACCGAAGCGGTTTCCATCGCCTCGTCGTCACTCATCTCAGGTAACAAATCGCGCAATCGAGACGCCAACATGGTTTTTCCAGTTCCGGGCGGGCCGAGAAAAAGAAGGTTATGGTTGCCCGCTGCGGCGATCTCCAGTGCTCGCTTACCTTGTTGCTGGCCAATAATATCTTGTAGGTCACGATTATCAGACACATCGACATGATGATGCTCGGTTCGATATAAACCAAGCTGAGCCTGGCCACACATATCAGCGCAAACCTCCAACAAGGTTTGTGCAGATTTATGCGCTCCCTTGCCAACTAAGGCCGCCTGATCACCGTTATGGTGCGGAACCACCAAGCATCGCTCAACACTATCCGCCGCTAATGTTGCTGGTAGCACTCCTTTGACTGAACGCAGCTCTCCCGATAACGCCAACTCACCGATAAATTCATGTTGAACTATTTTTGATGTAGGAAGCTGATCTGACGCCACCAAAATCCCAAGCGCAATTGGCAGATCGAAACGTCCTCCCTCTTTGGGTAAATCTGCAGGTGCAAGGTTGACCGTGATTCTTTTCGATGGAAATTCAAAGCGAGAATTGATGATGGCACTCCTTACTCGATCTTTAGATTCCTTAACCGTCGTTTCAGGTAGACCCACCAGCGTAAAACCGGGCATTCCGTTGCTAATATGCACTTCCACAGTCACTTCTGGTGCCTCTACACCCACACTAGCTCGGCTATGAATTATTGCGAGTCCCATAACTTTCCTTTGTCTTTGATTTAAAAGTATTCACTCTGGATATTCATTGCTCACCAAAGCGATAAGGTTGTTATATAGCGTGGTGGAATGGTGTTTTAATGTGAAAAAAGAATGACATTTTCCTTGTCATGCAGCAGATTTGTGTGATAACACTAGAGATGTAGACATTTACTTAAGACAATAAACGAGAAAACTCGAACTTTATGACATTTAACGCTCGCATTTACGCACTGATTAACCTGATTATCGTAGTCATTATTGAGACTGCGCGGGGGCGAGTGGGAAAAAAGTAACCACGAATTAGAAAAAACCCCCGCACTGAAAAGTCCGGGGGTTTTTTCTAATTTAGACATTCGATTTTATATTTTGAAACATTTTCGGCTTTGCCGATTTACAGGAAGAATGGGAGCACAAGATGTGCAGAGACAATGGAAACAATTACCAAAACAAAGGTAATACGGAGGAATTACGATGAAAGGCGCAGAACTGGTCGTATCCGCACTCAAGCAACAAGGCATTGAGACCGTATTTGGTTACCCTGGCGGTGCCATCATGCCAATCTACGATGCACTCTATGACGGCGGGGTTGAACATATCCTATGTCGTCATGAGCAAGGCGCTGCAATGGCCGCTATCGGTATGGCTCGAGCAACGCAAGACGTCGCTGTTTGTATGGCAACCTCAGGCCCGGGGGCAACTAACCTAGTCACAGGTCTTGCTGATGCTTTTATGGATTCCATCCCACTCGTAGCTATCACTGGTCAAGTTGCTAGTTCCCACATTGGTACCGATGCATTCCAAGAAATGGATGTGATTGGTATGTCTCTGTCATGTACTAAACACAGCTACCTAGTAACTGATATTGAAGATCTTGCTCCAGCGCTCGCTGAAGCGTTTGTAGTAGCAAAGTCTGGCCGTCCTGGCCCGGTTATCGTCGATATCGCTAAAGATGTTCAACTAGCAGAAGCACCTGTTAACACTCTTCCTGAATTTACTCCACCCGCAATTCCTATTGCGACAACTGATGCCATTGAACAGGCACAGTACTTTTTGTCTCAAGCAACCCGTCCTGTTTTATACGTAGGTGGTGGTGTTCAACTGGCGAAAGCAACCGATGCGGTTCGTGAATTTTTACGCCTTAACCCAATGCCAGCAGTAAGCACACTGAAAGGCTTGGGCACTATCGAACGTGACGACCCACACTACCTTGGCATGCTGGGTATGCACGGCACTAAAGCCGCTAACCTTGTGGTTCAAGAGAGTGACCTATTGATTGTAGTCGGTGCTCGTTTTGATGACCGAGTAACGGGCAAACTCGATACCTTCGCGCCGCATGCTAAGGTTATCCATATCGATATCGATGCCGCTGAGTTCAGCAAACTGCGTCTTGCCAATGCTCCAATTCGCGGTGACATCAACAAGATCATGCCTCAACTGGAGCTAAGCCAAGACATCTCCTCTTGGGTTCACCACTCTGAAGGCCTTCGTAGCTCATTTAAATGGCGTTACGACCACCCTGGCGACCTTATCTTCGCACCTCTGTTGTTGAAACAACTGTCAGACATGATGCCTGCGAGTTCTATGGTTTCGACCGATGTTGGCCAACATCAGATGTGGGCAGCTCAACACATTCAGCCACGCGATCCACAAAACTTCATCACTTCAGCGGGCTTAGGCACTATGGGCTTTGGCCTACCTGCAGCCATGGGTGCATCGGTTGGTCGTCCTAATGACCAATCTATACTTATCTCTGGTGACGGCTCGTTCATGATGAACATTCAAGAGCTTGGTACGCTGAAGCGTCGCCAAATCCCAGTAAAAATGGTGCTGCTTAACAACTCGCGCTTAGGCATGGTTCGCCAATGGCAATCGCTGTTCTTTGATGGCCGACACAGTGAAACCATCTTGGATGACAACCCGGATTTCGTCATGCTAGCGAAAGCATTTGATATCCCGGGCAAAACCATCACGCGTAAAGAAGAAGTAGAACCAGCACTGAAAGAGATGCTAGAGAGCAAAACCGCTTACCTACTTCATGTTCTTATCGATGAAGAAGAGAACGTATGGCCACTAGTACCGCCAGGTGCTTCAAACAGTGAGATGTTGGAGAACACATAACATGAAAAGATACCTATTAGACATCAAAGCCGATGATAAGCCTGTACTACTAGAGCGTGTTCTTCGTGTTATCCGCCACCGTGGCTTTATTGTTAAGCAAGTAGCTGGCACTCAAAACCACGAAAGCAAAGTGGCGAGTGTTGAGATCATTGTCGACAGTGAGCGTCCGATCTCTTTCTTGGTAAACCAAATCGAAAAACTGTGGGACGTGCGTACCGTTGACGTTATCTCGATCAGCCGTAATGAATTGCCAAACAACAACTTACAACAAAAGATAAACGCATAAGGAACCGCTAACATGACAGCTAAAACAGCAGACTATATTTGGTTTAACGGTGAAATGGTTCCTTGGGCAGAGGCGAACGTTCACGTCCTGACTCACGCAATGCACTACGGTACTTCTGTGTTTGAAGGTGTTCGTTGTTACAACACGCCAAAGGGCCCGGTTATCTTCCGTCACCCAGAGCATGCAAGACGCCTAAAAGACTCAGCGAAAATCTACCGCTTCCCAATTCCTTACACAGAGGAAGAAATTATGGAAGCGACTCGCGAAACGCTACGCCAAAATAAGCTAGAGTCAGCGTACATCCGCCCTCTCGGCTTTGTCGGTAACGTTGGTTTGGGTGTCTGCCCGCCAGAAAACACTGAGATGGATCTGATCATCGCTGCTTTCCCTTGGGGTTCTTACCTAGGCGAAGAAGCGCTAGAAAATGGCGTAGATGCGATGATATCAAGCTGGAATCGTGCAGCGCCAAATACCATCCCAACCGCAGCAAAAGCCGGTGGTAACTACCTATCTTCACTACTGGTTGGTGGTGAAGCTCGTCGTCATGGTTACGATGAAGGTATCGCACTGAGCGTCGATGGTTACCTTTCAGAAGGTGCAGGCGAGAACATCTTCGTGATTCGTAATGGCGTGCTATCAACACCACCAGCAACCAGCGCAATTCTGCCGGGTATTACTCGTGATTCGATCATGACGCTAGCAAAAGACATGGGTTATGAAATCCGTGAAGAGAACATTGCTCGTGAAGCGCTATATCTTGCCGATGAAGTCTTCATGACAGGCACAGCTGCAGAAATCGTTCCAGTTCGCAGCGTAGACAAAATTACAGTAGGTGAAGGCAAACGCGGTCCTATCACTGAAAAAGTTCAAGCGGCTTACTTTGGTTTATTCAATGGCACTACTGAAGATAAGTGGGGCTGGTTAGATTACGTTTATCCAGCAGACCAAACTTCAGAAAGCCAAACACAAACCACTAAGTAAGCAACAGCCAAATATTTTATAAGGATTTAAGCAATGCCAATCTATCGTTCAGCAACGACTACCCACGGACGCAACATGGCTGGTGCGCGCGCTTTATGGCGTGCAACTGGCGTTAAAGATGATGACTTCGGTAAGCCAATCATCGCGGTTGTAAACTCTTTCACTCAATTCGTACCTGGCCACGTTCACCTTAAAGATATGGGTCAACTGGTTGCAGGTGAAATCGAGAAAGCGGGCGGTATCGCTAAAGAATTCAACACCATCGCAGTCGATGATGGTATCGCAATGGGCCACGGCGGCATGCTGTACTCACTGCCATCACGTGAGCTTATCGCAGACTCGGTAGAGTACATGGTCAATGCACACTGTGCAGATGCGATGGTGTGTATCTCTAACTGTGACAAAATCACTCCGGGAATGATGATGGCAGCTATGCGCCTAAACATCCCTGTGATCTTTGTATCAGGCGGCCCAATGGAAGCAGGTAAAACCAAGCTTTCAGATCAAATCATCAAGCTCGACCTTGTTGACGCGATGATTCAAGGCGCCGATCCAACCATTTCTGATGAGCAAAGTGAGCAAGTAGAGCGTTCAGCATGTCCAACCTGTGGTTCATGTTCAGGTATGTTCACAGCAAACTCAATGAACTGTCTAACAGAAGCACTTGGTCTATCTCAGCCTGGTAACGGTTCTATGCTGGCAACACACGCAGACCGTGAAGAGCTGTTCATCAATGCCGGTAAGCGTATCGTTGATCTAACCAAGCGTTACTACGAGCAAGACGACGAATCAGCACTGCCACGCAACATTGCAAACCGCGCTGCCTTTGATAATGCGATGGCACTTGATATCGCAATGGGTGGTTCTAGTAACACCGTTCTTCACCTTTTGGCAGCAGCTCAAGAAGGCGACATTGATTTCGATATGGATGATATCGACGCGATGTCTCGCCGTGTTCCACACCTATGTAAAGTGGCACCTTCAACTCCGAAATACCACATGGAAGACGTTCACCGCGCTGGTGGCGTAATGGCTATCCTTGGTGAACTTGACCGTGCAGGTCTACTAAACAACCAAACTCGCACGGTACTTGGTCTAAGCATGCAAGAGCAACTTGCACAGTACGACATCATGCAGACAGAAGACGAAGCCGTGCTTAAGTTCTTCCGTGCTGGTCCTGCGGGCATCCGTACAACTAAAGCTTTCTCACAAGATTGTCGTTGGGATCGTCTTGATGACGATCGCAAAGAAGGTTGTATCCGTACTAAAGAAAACGCATTCAGCCAAGAAGGTGGACTAGCGGTACTTTCAGGTAACATCGCGGTTGATGGTTGTATCGTTAAGACCGCGGGTGTTGATGAAGAAAACCTTAAATTCCAAGGCCCTGCAATCGTATTCGAAAGCCAAGATACGGCAGTAGACGGCATCTTAGCGGGTAAAGTAAAAGCCGGCGAAGTGGTTGTTATTCGTTACGAAGGTCCTAAAGGTGGTCCGGGCATGCAAGAGATGCTTTACCCAACGACTTACTTGAAATCAATGGGCTTAGGCAAGTCATGTGCTCTACTGACTGATGGTCGCTTCTCTGGTGGTACATCAGGTCTGTCTATCGGTCACGCTTCTCCAGAAGCAGCAAGTGGCGGTGTGATTGGTCTAGTGAACACGGGCGATATTATCACTATCGACATCCCTAGCCGCTCAATCACACTTGATGTGCCAGAAGCAGAGCTTGAAGCACGTCGCGTTAAACAAGATGCACTAGGCTGGAAACCAGAAAACCGTCAGCGTGAAGTGTCTTTCGCACTGAAAGCTTATGCAAGCATGGCGACCAGTGCCGACAAAGGCGCTGTACGTGATAAGTCTAAACTTGAGGGCTAACTATGAGTGATGACACCTCCAGCCCCCAAAAACAAACTGGCGCAGATTATCTGCGCCAGATCCTGAGAGCGCCGGTTTACGAAGCGGCGATTGTGACACCTCTGCAAGATATGCCACGCTTAAGCGCTCGTATCGGTAATCAGGTTCAGCTTAAACGAGAAGACCGTCAGCCGGTGCACTCGTTCAAGCTACGTGGTGCCTACAACATGGTATCAAGCCTTTCTGAACAACAGAAAGCCGCAGGTGTGATTGCTGCATCGGCAGGTAACCATGCTCAAGGTATGGCGCTGTCCGGTTCTAAGCTTGGTATTCAGACCACGATTGTGATGCCAAAAACGACGCCGGATATCAAGGTTGATGCGGTACGCGGATTTGGTGGTAATGTGGTTCTGCACGGCAGTAATTTCGATGAAGCAAAAGCGGAAGCGGAACGCCTATCGGCTGAACATGGCTTCACCTTTGTACCTCCTTTCGATCACCCACTGGTGATTGCAGGGCAAGGTACTATGGGCATGGAGATGCTGCAGCAAAACGGTCACATGGATTATATCTTTGTGCCGGTTGGTGGTGGTGGCTTAGCCGCTGGTGTTGCAGTGCTTATCAAACAACTGATGCCAGAGATTAAAGTGATTGCGGTAGAGCCTGAAGACTCAGCTTGCTTGAAAGCAGCACTGGATGCGGGTGAACCAGTGGTACTGGATCAGGTCAGCATGTTTGCTGATGGTGTTGCGGTTAAACGCATTGGTGAAGAAACCTTCCGTCTTTGCCAACAGTACATTGATGGTCATATTACAGTATCTAGCGATGAAATCTGCTCTGCGGTAAAGGACATCTTTGAAGACACCCGTGCAATTGCTGAGCCTTCAGGAGCGCTTGCTCTGGCAGGCCTTAAGAAGTTTGCAGAACAAAACCAACTGCAAAATAAGCAACTAGCAACGGTATTGTCTGGTGCGAACACCAACTTCCACGGTCTGCGTTATGTCTCTGAGCGTTGTGAATTGGGTGAGAAGCGAGAAGGTCTACTTGCGGTGACTATTCCAGAACGACAAGGTGCGTTCCTAGAGTTCTGTAACATTATTGGTGGTCGAGCGGTGACTGAGTTTAACTACCGCCACAACGACGAAAGCCTGGCGAATATCTTCGTTGGTGTACGTCTACAAGGTGGACAAGAAGAACTCGAACACATCATCAATGACTTACGTGAGGGTGACTACGCGGTTGTCGACTTGTCTGATGACGAGATGGCAAAACTTCATATTCGTTACATGATTGGCGGCAAACCATCGAAACCATTGAAAGAGCGTCTGTACAGCTTTGAGTTCCCTGAATACCCAGGAGCATTGATTAAATTCCTTGATACCTTAGGGACTCACTGGAATATCAGCTTGTTCAACTATCGTAACCATGGTGCTGATTACGGTCGTGTGCTGTGTGGTTTTGAGCTTGGTGATGACGATTTGGCTCAGTTCTCTACGCATTTAGAAGAACTCGGCTACCAATGCAAAGATGAAACCGATAACCCTTCCTACAAGTTCTTCTTGTCTTAAAAGTTCGGACTAAACATGAAAAAGAGCGAGTTATGATAACTCGCTCTTTTTATTGGGCTGATTCAAACCTAACCCGAATGATCTTCAACGGATCGCATCATTAGATCGCTTTACGATGATCCAACCAATCTTGGTGAAGTTGCTCACTTGATCCTAGATATTTGACCATCCATTCGATCAATTTATGGTTATCGTCTTTTCGCCACACCAAACAACAATGACTCTGCGGGCTTGGCTCGGGCAATATTTTTTCTACCAGCAAACCTTGCTCAATAATAGGTGCGGCGATATGCCTTGGCATGTAACCCACCCCAACACCATTTTTAAGACACTCTATCGCACTGTACCAGTTAGGTAACAATAGACGCCTTTGATTCGAAAAGTGCCCTGTGTGTCGCTTAGGCAGTACACTAGAGGTATCATCCAAACATATTGCTGGGTATTGACTGACAAAGGCTTCATTAAGGTTTTGCTCTCGCACACACGGGTGACTGGGTGACATCACAAATGCCCAATCTAACCGCCCCATATCCTTAACTTCAAAGTCACCACCAACCGGAATCGCCGAGGTTGCACCAATCACGACATCCGCCCTGCCCTGTGCAATGGCTTCCCAAGAGCCGTTAAACACTTCCATGTTAATCTGCAGCTCAGCGAACTCAAAGGTTTGATAAAACTCTTCAATCATAGGCTTCATCTTGTCGAGCTTAACCACGTTATCAAGCGTTAAGCGCAAGGTTTTCTTCCAACCACGCGCAGCTCGGCGAGTCTGGGCACTGAGTTCTTCCATCTGTCTCAGCAGTTGACGAGCCTCTTCAATAAACAACTCACCTGCAGGTGTCAGCTCTACTTTTCTTGGTAACCGTCTGAAAAGTAGAACATCAAGCTCTTGCTCTACCTGCCTAACCCCATAGCTGATCGCTGAGGGCACTTTGTGCAATTGTTCTGCCGCCGCAGTAAAACTGCCTAAGCGAGCAACAGTATCGAGCATTTCTAAAGAGGATTTAGAGAACATAAGCCTTCAAATTTTTTGATTGATAACCACATATTTTAGCGTTTTATTTTATCAGGTCTGAAAAATAGAATGTCAGCACAAATAAACAGGGGCTTTCACTTCTGTATATCAAACAATTTTTTTGATGATAAAAACATCACTACCTTTAGCTTAATGGCATCTTATGAATATTTCTAAATTTCAATTGGTCTACCTTGCAGTACTTTCAATGCTTGGCTTTATTGCGACCGATATGTACCTTCCTGCATTTAAGGCAATGGAAGTTGATTTCGCAACCGGTCCAGAGCAGATTGCTCTGTCTCTAACTGTATTCCTTGGCGGTATGGCAATGGGTCAGCTTCTTTGGGGTCTGGCGAGTGACAAGTATGGTCACCGCAACACACTAGCGGTTGGTCTTGTTATCTTTACGGCAGCGTCATTCGGCTTGGCATTCAGCACCGAGGTATGGCACCTACTAACACTACGCTTCATTCAAGCGATCGGTGTGTGTGCGCCTGCGGTAATCTGGCAAGCAATGGTTATCAAGCGTTACTCGCAAAGCAGTAGCCAGCAAATTTTTGCTACTATCATGCCTCTAGTAGCGCTATCTCCAGCACTAGCACCTCAACTGGGTGTGTTGCTAGCAGACAGCTTTGGCTGGCACAGTATCTTCATTACATTGACTTTGATGGGCGCACTACTAATTGCAACAACAATGGCTCAACCAAAAGAAGCGCCTGAAGTAAAGCAGACATCGATTAAGACAGACATCAAGATGTTGATAAAATCAAAGCCTTACATGGGTAATGTTTTAATGTTTGCTTCGGCATCTGCAGCGTTCTTCGCTTACCTAACGGGTATGCCAGAGATAATGGCTCAGCTAGGTTATGAAGCAAAAGACATCGGCTTGAGCTTTATCCCACAGACAATCGCGTTCATGGCGGGTGGTTATTTCGGTAAGCAAGCGGTGAAGAAATATGGTGATGGCGTTGTACTAAGAAATCTTATCGGTTTGTTCAGCGTTGCAGCGATGCTTATCTTCATTGCATCACAGTGGGAACTGACGTCAATCTGGCCTCTGCTTGCGCCTTTCTGTTTGATTGCAGTAGCAAACGGTGCACTTTACCCAATAGTAGTAAACCGTGCTCTATCAAGTGCTAAGCAAAGCCCAGCAACAGCTGCTGGCCTACAAAACAGCCTGCAAATCAGTATCAGTGGCCTATCAAGTGCATTGGTCGCGGCAATGGCTAGCCAAGCACTAAGCGCAACGGGTATCGCGGTTGTGATTTGTTTGGGTGCATTGTGGGTTGGCTATATTGTTTCAAACAAAGAGCTTTCTGAACACTTCGCGACACCAGACAACTCTCGAGTGGTCGCTGACGAGAAACAAGACTAGTTTCTCGTTTAACGAAAACAAAAAAAGAGCGAGTAATCTCGCTCTTTTTTTATATCTAAAGTTATTTAGAAAGCAGCCAGTGGCATTGCTACTGGCTTGTATCCGAATATCTTTTGGACGTTAGTACTTACTTCTTAGTTGGACGTTTCCAATCAGCAATCTTACGTTCTTTAGCACGGCTGATAACTAACTCATTTTCAGCAACATCACGAGTTACTGTAGAGCCAGCACCAACGGTAGCGCCATTACCAATAGTAACTGGAGCAATTAATTGACTATCTGAGCCAACGAATACGTCATCGCCGATGATGGTCTTAAACTTGTTTGCGCCATCATAGTTACAAGTGATAGCACCTGCACCCACGTTTACGCGCTGACCAATTTCAGCATCGCCTAAGTACGTTAAGTGATTCGCTTTAGAGCCCTCACCAAGGCGAGTGTTCTTCATTTCGACAAAGTTACCAACGTGCGAGTTATTACGCATGTCAGCTCCAGGACGTAAGCGAGTGAATGGACCAACCGTACAGTCTTCACCGACCGTTGCACCTTCGATTACGCTGTATGGGCGAACGATAGTGTTGTCATCAATCTCACAGTCTTTCAATACACAACCAGTGCCGATAACCACATTATCGCCAATGCTTACACTGCCTTCGATGATAACGTTAGTATCAATCTCAACATCCATACCACACTGTAATTCACCGCGTAGATCAAAGCGGCTTGGGTCGCGTAACATTACGCCTTGCTTCAATAGCTTATCTGCTTGTTCAGCTTGGTAAGCGCGCTCTAGACGAGCCAGTTGTGAGCGGTCGTTCACGCCTTCAACTTCAATTGGGCTTACTGGATGTACAGCCTCAACCGCACGACCTTCATCGTGAGCCGCTGCAATAACGTCAGTCAGGTAGTATTCACCTTGTGCGTTATCGTTGCTTAAGCCAGACAACCAACGTTTCAGATCGCCACCAGTAGCCACCATAACGCCAGTATTAATCTCTTTGATAAGCTTCTGCTCATCGGTTGCATCTTTTTGCTCAACGATAGCGACAACCGGGCCATTGCGACGAATGATACGACCGTAGCCCATCGGGTTATCTAGAACGACAGTAAGTAGTGCGATACCACCGTTTGGTTGAGCGTCTAATAGGTTTTCAATGGTTTCAGGAGAGATTAGTGGAACATCACCGTATAGCACCAATACTTTTTCATCATCAGCAAAATGTGCAGATGCTTGATCTACAGCGTGACCAGTACCTAGCTGCTCAGCTTGCAGTGCCCAATTTACAGATTCTTCAGCTAGAGTAGCCTTCATCTGATCACCACCGTGGCCGTAAACCAGGTTGATATTTTGAGCGCCTAAACCATTACATGTATCGATAACATGCTTCACCATTGGCTTACCCGCAAGCGTGTGCAGAACCTTTGGTGTGTTTGAATACATGCGAGTGCCTTTGCCCGCCGCGAGAATCACTGCGCTAAACTTCATTGTAAACCTATCCAACAGTATTTTTATTAAGCCGATATTGTAACCGTTTTTGGCCAAAAAATTAAATCACAATAACCATTTAACCAGTAGTGATGTGTAAAAGATGCATTTTTCAGAACCTAAAAATGCAAAAAGGCGACCCTTAGGTCGCCTTTATCTCAGAGTCTATAATCTTAAAAAGATTAACGACGCTGCTTTGTCAGTTCGATAACTCGTAACTGAGCAATGGCTTTAGCCAGTTCACCGGCCGCTTGTGCGAAGTCTATGTCGCCATGCTGATTTTGGATATTCTCCACAGCCTTGCGTTTAGCTTCTTCCGCCTTTGCTGCGTCTAGCTCTTCACCACGGATAGCTGTATCAGCCAGTACAGTCGCTGTACCAGGCTGAACTTCTACCATACCACCAGAAACATAAATAATTTCTTCGTGGCCGTGCTGCTTAACAATACGCACCATACCAGGCTTGATAGCGGTCAGCAGTGGAGTGTGACCATGGAAAATACCAAGCTCACCCTCACTACCGGTCACCTGAAACGTCTCAACAAGACCAGAGAAAATTTGTTTCTCGGCACTTACAACGTCTAGGTGAAAGGTTATTGCTGCCATATCGCCTCCTAGTTAGCCTTATAGCTTCTTAGCATTCTCGATAGCTTCGTCAATTGCACCACAGTACATGAACGCTTGCTCTGGAATGTCATCGTATTCACCAGATAGAAGACCTTGGAAGCCACGTAGAGTCTCTTTAAGAGGTACGTAAACGCCTGGGTCACCTGTAAATACTTCCGCTACGTGGTAAGGCTGAGTTAGGAACTTCTCAATCTTACGAGCACGAGATACAACTTGCTTATCTTCTTCAGATAGCTCGTCCATACCTAGGATAGCAATGATATCTTTCAGCTCTTTATAGCGCTGAAGAGTAGACTGAACGCCACGAGCGATGTCGTAGTGTTCTTGTCCAACTACCAATGGATCCAGTTGACGTGAAGTAGAATCTAGCGGGTCGATCGCTGGGTATAGACCCATAGATGCGATGTTACGGTTAAGTACAACCGTTGCATCCAAGTGAGCGAACGTTGTTGCTGGAGACGGGTCAGTCAAGTCATCCGCAGGTACGTATACCGCCTGTACAGACGTGATAGAACCAGCTTTAGTTGACGTGATACGCTCTTGTAGAACACCCATTTCTTCAGCTAGTGTAGGTTGGTAACCTACCGCAGAAGGCATACGACCTAGAAGTGCTGATACTTCAGTACCTGCTAGTGTGTAACGGTAGATGTTATCAACGAACAGTAGAACGTCACGACCTTCGTCACGGAAGCGCTCTGCCATTGTTAGACCAGTCAGTGCAACACGTAGACGGTTACCTGGTGGCTCGTTCATCTGGCCGTAAACCATCGCTACTTTTGATTCTTCAGGTTTTTCGATGTTTACAACACCTGCTTCCTGCATCTCAAAGTAGAAATCGTTACCTTCACGAGTACGCTCACCTACACCTGCAAATACAGATAGGCCTGAGTGTTGAAGTGCGATGTTGTTGATAAGTTCCATCATGTTAACGGTCTTACCTACACCAGCACCACCGAATAGACCGATTTTACCACCTTTAGCGAATGGACAAATCAAGTCGATTACTTTAACACCAGTTTCTAGAAGAGCTGTCTCGTTAGACTGCTCTTCGTAGCTTGGAGCTTCACGGTGAATGGCGTAATGCTCTTCAGCACCAATCTCGCCACACTCATCAATCGCGTCACCTAGGACATTCATGATACGACCCAATGTCTTAGTACCTACTGGTACTGAGATTGGAGCGCCAGTATTTTCAACTGTCAAACCACGACGTAAACCATCAGAGCTACCCATTACGATTGCGCGAACTACGCCACCGCCAAGTTGTTGCTGAACTTCAAGAACTAGACGCTCTTTCACTTCATTAACATTCAGAGCATCGTATACACGAGGTACTTCGCCCTGTGGGAACTCTACGTCGACTACCGCACCGATGATCTGTACGATCTTACCTGTAGCCATCGTTAATCCTCTAACTATTTAGTTTTACCTAAGCTTAAACCGCAGCTGCGCCTGAAACGATCTCAGAAAGTTCTTGTGTAATCGCCGATTGACGGGCTTTGTTATACACAAGTTCTAAGTCATCAATAATGTCACCAGCATTATCTGTTGCTGATTTCATTGCAATCATTCGAGCCGCTTGCTCACAAGCAAGGTTCTCGACCACACCTTGGTACACTTGAGATTCGACATAGCGAACCAATAGTGCATCTAGTAGTGGCTTTGGCTCGGGCTCATAAATGTAGTCCCAAGAATGACTGCGTTTCATTTCTTCGCTGTCTGATTTAGGCAAAGGAAGTAATTGATCGATCGTTGGTTCTTGAACCATAGTGTTTTCAAACTTGTTGAACACTACGAACAGGCGATCTAGTTCGCCTTCATCATATTTCTTCAGCATAACGCTCACAGAGCCAATCAAGTCTTCAAGGCTTGGACGATCGCCCAGACCAGAAACTTGAGCTGCTACTTTCGCGCCGCTGTTGTTGAAAAATGCTGTTGCTTTAGAGCCTACAATTGCAAGCTCAACATCAGCACCTTTCTCAGACCAATCTTTCATGTCGTTCATGGCTTTCTTGAACAAGTTAATGTTCAAACCACCACAAAGACCACGGTCTGTAGAAACGATGATGTAACCAACACGTTTGGCTTCACGTTCCTCAAGATAAGGATGCTTATACTCGAGGCTACCATTAGCCAAATGACCGATCACTTTACGCATTGTTTCTGCATATGGACGAGTAGCTTCCATTGCGTCTTGAGAACGACGCATTTTTGAAGCTGCTACCATTTCCATTGCTTTCGTAATCTTCTGTGTGCTTTTAACACTACCGATTTTATTACGTATCTCTTTTGCGCCGGCCATCGTTACTCTCCGTTAATGGTATGAGGTGGCCCTAAGACCACCTACCAATTACCAGGTCTGGGTTGCCTTGAAATCGTCAACAAGCTTCTTCAGCTCAGCTTCGATTTCTTTGTTGAAAGCACCCGTTGCGTCGATCTGTGTTACTAGATCAGCGTATTGACCACGAGCAAACGACAGTAAAGCAGCTTCAAAGTCTAGAACTTTAGAAAGTTCAACGTCTTGAAGGTATCCACGCTCTGCAGCGAAGATTACTAGAGCTTGGTCAAATACAGACATAGGAGCGTATTGCTTCTGCTTCATCAGTTCTGTAACTTTTTGACCGTGGTCTAGCTGCTTCTTAGTCGCTTCATCAAGATCCGAAGAGAACTGAGCAAATGCTGCAAGTTCACGGTATTGAGCTAGAGCAGTACGGATACCGCCAGATAGCTTCTTGATGATTTTAGTCTGCGCCGAACCACCTACACGAGAAACTGAGATACCTGGGTCAACAGCTGGACGTACGCCCGCGTTGAACAGCTCAGTTTGTAGGAAGATCTGACCATCAGTAATCGAGATTACGTTCGTTGGTACGAATGCAGATACGTCACCAGCTTGCGTTTCGATGATAGGAAGAGCTGTTAAAGAACCAGTCTTGCCTGTCACTTCGCCGTTAGTGAATTTTTCTACGTATGCTTCGCTTACACGAGCTGCACGCTCAAGTAGACGAGAGTGAAGGTAGAAAACATCACCTGGGAACGCTTCACGACCTGGTGGACGCTTAAGTAGTAGCGAGATTTGACGGTAAGCGACAGCTTGCTTAGATAGATCATCATAAACAATCAGTGCATCTTCACCGCGATCACGGAAGTATTCGCCCATCGCACAACCAGCATACGGTGCAAGGTATTGCAGCGCTGCAGATTCAGAAGCAGATGCAACAACAACAACAGTGTTTGCTAGTGCGCCGTGCTCTTCTAGTTTGCGAACTACGTTAGCAATAGTCGACGCTTTTTGGCCGATAGCTACGTAGATAGAGAAAATACCAGAATCTTTTTGGTTAATAATCGCATCGATCGCCATTGCTGTTTTACCAGTCTGACGGTCACCGATTACTAGCTCACGTTGACCACGACCGATAGGGATCATTGAGTCAACAGACTTGTAACCAGTTTGAACAGGTTGATCTACCGATTTACGGTCGATTACACCTGGTGCGATAATTTCTACAGGCGAAGTCAATTTAGCTTCGATTGGACCTTTACCATCAATTGGCTCACCTAGCGTGTTTACAACACGACCAAGCATTTCAGGACCTACTGGTACTTCTAGAATACGACCAGTACCTGTAACTTTCATGCCTTCCTGTAGGTCAGCATACGGGCCCATTACAACAGCACCAACCGAATCACGGTTCAAGTTTAGTGCTAGAGCGTAACGGCCACCCGGTAGTTCGATCATTTCACCTTGCATCACGTCCGCTAGGCCGTGGATGCTAAGGATGCCATCGCTTACAGAAACGATAGTACCTTCATTGCGAGCTTCACTAACAACGTCGAAAGATTCAATACGTTGTTTAATTAGATCGCTAATTTCAGTGGAATTAAGTTGCATGCTCCAATCCCCATTAAGACTGCAATGCATCGCTCAGGCGGTCTAAACGACTGCGCGCTGAGTTATCGATGACTAGGTCTCCGGCTCGAATAATAACTCCACTAAGTAGAGTCTCATCTATACTGCAATTCAGCTGAACTTTGCGCGCTAAGCGCTGTTCCAATTTGCTGCTGATCTCTGCTCGTTGTTCTTCAGAAAGTTCTACCGCTGAAGTTACTTCAACGTCGATCTCTTTCTCATACTCTTTTTTGAGTATAAAGAACTCTTTACAAACATCAGGAAAAGCCATTAAGCGGCCATTCTCTGCCATCACTTTAATTAAGTTCTGACCGAATTCATCAAATTGTTCGCCACAAATTACAATGAATACTTCAGCTAATTTTTCAGCAGTCATAGAACCGCTTAATAAATTGTGAACATCATCATTTTGTGCCACTTCGGCAGCAAAAGTAAGCATTTGACCCCATTGGTCTAGCTCACCTTTATCTACCGCAAAGTCAAACGCTGCTTTAGCATAGGGGCGTGCGATTGTAGTCAAATCAGACATATACAGCCCCTTGCTTTAAAGTTTTGCAGTAATGTTGTTAAGAAGATCATCGTGTACATCTTTATCGATTGTACGTTCAAGGATTTTCTCAGCACCAGCTATAGCCAGAGTTGCGACTTGTTTGCGCAGGTCATCACGGGCACGTGTACGCTCTGCTTCAATTTCTGCTTCAGCTTGCGCTAAGATCTTCTGGCGTTCTGCCTGAGCCTCTTCGCGTGCTTCATCAATAATTTGAGCTTTACGTTTGTTTGCCTGATCAATAACCTCAGTTGCAGTGCGCTTTGCTTCTTTCATTTGCTCAGAAGCGTTGGCTTGTGCCAGGTTCAAGTCTTTAGCAGCGCGTTCAGCGGCTACTAGACCGTCAGCAATTTTTTTCTGACGTTCTTCAATTGCTTGCATGATTGGTGGCCATACATATTTCATGCAGAACCAAACAAACAGTGAAAAAGCAATTGCTTGACCTAGCAGAGTTGCGTTCATATTCACAACAGCTACCCCTCGTTAAGAATCAACTACAAAAATTTAATTAACTATTTAGAAGTTAATTAGCCTGCTAGTTGACCAACAAATGGGTTAGCAAACGTGAATAGTAGTGCGATTACGATACCGATCATTGGAACAGCATCCAATAGACCAGCGATGATGAACATCTTAACTTGTAGCATTGGAGCCATTTCAGGTTGACGCGCAGCGCCTTCTAGGAATTTACCACCAAGAATAGCAAAACCAATTGCAGTACCTACGGCACAAAGACCAACAATGATAGCAACAGCGATTGCTGAAAAACTTAGTACAGTTTCCATTTACGTTCTCCGATTAACATTAATAGTTAGAATAAAGCTTAAAAATTTTTTAGTGATCACTATCTTCATGAGCCATTGATAAGTAAACGATTGTCAACATCATGAAAACAAACGCTTGAATCAAAATAACCAAGATATGGAAGATAGCCCAAGGTAGTGCACCTACCCATTGTAAGTACCACGGTAGCATTGCCGCGATAAGAATAAACACCACCTCACCCGCAAACATATTACCAAATAAACGCATACCTAGAGATAGTGGCTTCGCTAATAACGAAATTACCTCAAGTACCAAGTTAAATGGAATCATGATTGGGTGATTAAATGGATGCAGTGCCAATTCTTTAGCAAATCCGCCTAGACCTTTCACTTTGATGCTGTAGTAGATCATCAGAGCAAAAACACCTAAAGCCATTGCCATTGTTATATTAACATCAGCTGTAGGAACCACTTTCAAGTAAGGGATACCTAGCCAATGCTCTGCAGGATATGGTAAGAAATCGATAGGCACTAAGTCCATCAAGTTCATAATGATAATCCAGCAGAATATAGTCAGTGCTAGTGGGGCAATCAGAGGGTTGCGGCCATGGAAAGTTTCTTTAACGTTGTCACCAACGAATTCCACTACCATTTCAACAAAACACTGAAGCTTACCAGGTACACCTACTGTTGCTTTCTTAGCGACTGAGCGAAAAACCCAAAGGAATAACATCCCTGTCAACACCGAAAAAAACAGACTGTCTATATGTACGTTCCAGAAACTTGTCTCCTCTACAAGACCAAACTTAGCTAAAGAAAGGTTTTGTAAATGGTGTTCAATGTATCCGGATGCTGTTGGCGCAGCCATAACTCATCCTATTTTTTATTGTTAATGAAAAGCACTGGCGCAAAGATATTAATACCTAGAACCAGTAAATAGGTCAGTTTGAGGGGAATTAATTCCACCTGCATATACATGTAGACGATAGAGAATAGTAGAACTGTGATTAAGATTTTGAGCGCTTCACCTGCATAGAACGACGCCGCAACTAACTTAGTTGCGCGAGCTCCACAAAATAGAAAAGCACACACACAAAAAACTACATTCGCGATGACAAAAATACCACCACCGATTAATGCAGCAAAACCCCAATCAGGATTAACAGCTAAACCTAACCCTATCGCCACTAATATAACCGCGCTAAGCTCGATCAATAACATTTGCTTTGCAAGCACTCGTCCTGGTCTTGCTAACGCCGCTACCATGTATTCGTTCCTCTTTTAAGCCTACTTTGATACTCGCTTAAAAGCGTGCTGATAAATTGGCGAAAATTATACGTTCAGCCAAATTGATTGCAATAAGAATGCAGCAATCATTTACATTTTTGTATACAAACCGACAACTTTTGTACGAAATCACTTGTTCATTACATAATTGACCTAAATCAATTATCTCACTTAGTACTCTAATTTAGCAATAAGTTGATCTAATTTGTGAGGCTCATCAAGAGTAATTGTCACTTTTGACTTCCCACTAACAGAACGAGTAACTGAAACGTTTGCTTGCAATTTTTCCGTGAGTCTTCGTGAAAGTTCGATAGCTTCAGTGTCTTCTTGCTTCGATTCTGATTCAACGTCTGGCTTTAAGCACTTTTTAACAAGCTGCTCAGTTTGACGCACGGTCATTTTTTTGGTTGCCGCAGTGTTTGCTGCCTCAACCTGGGTATCGCCTTCGAGCGCAAGCAATGCTCTAGCATGCCCCATTTCCAGGTGTTTGTTGGAAACTAAACTTTTTACTTCATTTTCGAGCTGATTTAGACGTAATAAGTTACTAACCGTTGCTCTCGATTTACCGATCACTTCAGCAACTTGTTGATGTGTCAGCTCAAATTCGTTCTGCAAGCGCTCTAACGCTTGTGCTTCTTCGATAGCATTCAAGTCTTCACGCTGAATGTTCTCGATCAATGCCATCGCAATCGCGGCCTTGTCTTCGACTCTCTTAATTAGACATGGCACTTGCTTAAGGCCAGCTTGACGAGCAGCTCTCCAACGACGTTCGCCAGCAATAATCTCAAACTGGTCGTGTGCTAAGGGGCGTACAACGATTGGCTGAATAATACCTTGAGATTGGATTGATGCTGCCAGCTCTTCTAGCGCTTCCGGCGCAATATCCTTACGCGGTTGATATACACCTGGCTTTAAGCAACCAACAGCCAATTCGATAAGCTCACCATCAGCCGACAACGCCTGACTATAAGAAGCAACTTGCTGCTTTTCACGAGCTAATGAGCTAGTTGCAAGCAATGCATCTAGCCCCTTTCCTAAACCACGCTTAGACATTGAGCGAATTCCTTTGGTTGGACCTATACTGGGACTTCTTCACGACGTAACATTTCGCCAGCAAGAGCAAGATATGCCTTAGCTCCTGCAGAATATTTGTCGTAGTACATTGCTGGCTTGCCATGACTCGGCGCTTCTGCCAGACGCACATTTCTAGGGATCACAGTTCGATAGACTTTGCTACCGAAGTGCTTTTTGAGTTGATCAGATACTTCGTTCGATAAGCGGTTACGAGGGTCGTACATAGTACGCAGAAGACCTTCAATCTTCAGATTCTCATTGACCACCGCAGCGAGCTTGCTAATGGTATCCATCAACGCAGTCAAACCTTCCAAAGCAAAGTATTCACATTGCATAGGAACCAATACGGAATCGGCCGCAGCCATCGCATTAATTGTAAGAAGATTTAATGACGGTGGGCAATCGATAAAGATGAAATCATAGTTATTACGAATGGATGCCAACGCGTTCTTTAGGCGAACTTCACGAGCAAACACTTCCATCAATTTGATTTCTGCCGCTGTAACATCACCATTTGCGGCGATAAGGTCATAATTGCCAGATGTACTTCGGCAAACTACCTCATCAAATGGGGTGTCTTCAACCAGCAAATCGTAAGCAGTTGCTTCAACCTGATACTTGTCAACACCGCTCGCCATCGTGGCATTACCTTGAGGATCGAGGTCAACAACCAATATCTTGCGCTTTGTTGCCGCCATTGATGCTGCCAAGTTAATGCAAGTTGTTGTTTTTCCTACGCCACCCTTCTGGTTGGCAATTGCTACGATTTTACCCACTATGGCCTCGCTGATTATCCTTGACGCGATAAAGTAACTAGATGACGCTCTCCATCAAGCTCTGGCACTTGCAAAGCTTTAATGTCTGTCACTGAACACCATTCAGGTAACAGGTCGATTTCGTCTCTAGGATGTTGTCCCTTAAGAGCCAAAAATACACCGGATTGCTCTTTAGGTAAATGATGACACCACTCTACCATGTCTGTCATTGATGCAAATGCGCGACTGAGCACGGCATCAAACTTTTCTTCTGGTTGAAATTCTTCAACACGACTTTGAATCGGCACCACGTTGTCGATACCCAGCTCATGAATCACTTGCTTGATAAAACGAATACGCTTACCCAAGCTGTCTAGCAAGTAAAACTCGCAGTCAGGATTCATGATTGAGAGCGGAATCCCAGGAAGGCCAGGGCCTGTGCCAACGTCAATAAAGCGCTTGCCTTGTAAGTGAGTGCTAACAATGATGCTATCCAAGATATGTTTCACCATCATTTCTTGCGGATCACGAACTGACGTCAGATTGTATGCTTTGTTCCACTTGTTTAGTAACTCAACGTAGCCAACCAATTGGCTGCGTTGCTTTTCAGATACTTCAAGTTCAGTCTGGCCAATCAGGTGATCCAGTTTTTCGCGTAATGCGCTCATTATGCTTCCTCACCTTTTTTCAACAGGCCGTGTTTTTTCAAGTAAACCAACAGAATTGAAATTGCAGCAGGTGTGATACCTGAGATTCGCGATGCAATACCAATTGAGTCTGGTTTAGCGGTAGTTAGTTTTAGAACCACTTCGTTAGAAAGCCCTTTTACCTTACTGTAATCGATGTCAGCCGGCAGTTTGGTGTTTTCATGACGCAGTGATTTTTCAATTTCATCTTGTTGACGTTGGATATAGCCATCGTACTTCACTTGGATCTCAACTTGCTCTGAGGCTTGTTGATCTTCCAGTGCAGGACCGAAACGATCCAACGACGTTAGCTGTGAATAAGTCATTTCAGGACGACGAAGAAGATCTTCACCACTCGCTTCACGAGACATTGGTGTTTTCAGGATCTGGTTCAATTGATCAATATCTTCAGATTTTGGGTTAATCCATGTTTCTTTAAGACGTTGACGCTCTTTCTCCATGTTTTCCATCTTCTCGTTGAATCGCGTCCAACGAGCATCGTCGACCAAGCCAAGTTCACGTGACTTTTCAGTCAAACGGATATCAGCGTTGTCTTCACGAAGCAACAAGCGGTATTCCGCGCGAGATGTAAACATGCGGTACGGTTCTTTGGTACCCATTGTCGACAAGTCATCGATAAGTACACCCATGTAAGCTTGATCGCGGCGTGGGCTCCAGCCCTCTTTGCCTTGCGTAAACAAACTCGCATTCAAACCGGCCATTAAGCCTTGTGCTGCAGCTTCTTCGTAGCCAGTGGTGCCATTGATTTGCCCTGCAAAGAACAACCCCTTAATAAACTTGGTCTCGTAAGTCAGTTTAAGATCGCGAGGGTCAAAGAAATCGTACTCAATCGCGTAACCAGGACGAACGATGTGTGCGTTCTCAAAACCTTTCATTGAGTGAACGATTTTTACCTGAACATCAAACGGCAAACTGGTTGAAATACCATTAGGGTATAACTCGTGCGTCGTTAGGCCTTCAGGCTCAATGAAAATTTGGTGACTGTTTTTATCAGCAAAGCGCATCACTTTGTCTTCAATCGACGGACAGTAACGAGGGCCAATACCTTCAATCACACCAGCGTACATCGGGCTGCGATCGAGGTTGGCACGAATAACGTCATGCGTATTTTCGTTAGTGTGCGTGATGTAACATGGAATCTGACGCGGCTGCTGAGCTCGGTTACCCATGAATGAGAAAACCGGAGTCGGATTATCGCCGTGTTGAACCTCAAGATCAGAAAAATCAACGCTGCGTGCATCAATGCGAGGAGGTGTACCTGTTTTCAGGCGATCAACTCGAAATGGAAGATCACGAAGACGGTCAGCGAGCGCGATCGATGGTGGATCACCCGCACGTCCACCCGATGAACTTTCCATACCAATATGAATCTTACCGCCTAGGAATGTGCCTACCGTTAAGACCACAGCATTAGCGCGGAATTTGAGGCCCATTTGCGTAACCACACCCACCACTTGATCTTGTTCAACGATCAAGTCATCAACCGACTGTTGGAACAGAGTTAGGTTTGGTGTGTTTTCAAGAACATTACGGACAAAGGCTTTGTAAAGTGCGCGGTCAGCTTGTGCACGAGTTGCACGTACCGCAGGGCCTTTTGATGCGTTTAATGTTCTGAACTGAATACCTGCATGATCAATAGCTTGCGCCATTAATCCACCCATAGCATCGACCTCTTTTACCAAGTGGCCCTTACCGATCCCGCCAATGGCTGGGTTACAAGACATCTGTCCCAACGTATCGATATTATGAGTTAGTAATAACGTACTTTGACCAGTACGTGCAGATGCGAGTGCGGCTTCCGTTCCTGCATGGCCACCACCAACAACGATGACGTCAAATTTTTCGTGATAAAGCATGAACCGACCTCAGGTACTCAAACGTTTCTAGATTGATAAAAAGGAGCGATATTCTACCTGTTTTCATAGCTTGAGAAAACGTTTTTGGAATTTTTCGAAAAAGCTGTTTTTAATTAATATAGATAAGATCTTTAGAGAGATCTTTTATTAGATCTATTATTAGGATCGAGGGCGTCTGTGGATAAGTAGAAAATGATCAACAAGATCATGGATCTTTTTTGGATCAAAGGGTGTGATCTAACTTTGATCATAATGAGGATTAGCTGGGATCAAAATGGCTACTTATACACAAGGGGAAATTACCTAGAAAGTTGTTATTTGGATAACTATAGGTTGATCACCGTATATGTATGATCTTATCCACAGAGGAAATTGAAAAAATGGGCATGTATTTCGATTTATTTTCAAAAAAGTTATTCACAATCACGATTTTCAGAGACAAAAAAAGCGGCATAAGCCGCTTTTTAGAATGTTGAGGTGTTAAAACTGGTCACTATGATCGTTAAACCATTCCTCTGCAGCATCTTCTGGGACCGGTGTTTCAAGAACATCGATGGTAAAACAGCCAGAAATAGCTTGAGCACCGAGCTCTTTTAGTTGGCTGTGGACAGATTTACCTGCCAAACAGAAGGTATCGTAGCTCGAATCTCCAAGCGCCACTACAGCAAAGCGAACCTGGCTTAAATCTGGAGATTGCTGGGTCAATGCGTCGATAAACGGCTTAATATTATCTGGAAATTCACCGGCACCATGAGTTGAAGTGACCAACAACCAAAAGCCTTGTTGGGGGATATCATCGTATTCAGGCTGATTATGAAGGGTTATTTCATGACCTTGCTCTTCAAGAAGATCATTAAGGTGATCGCCAACGTACTCTGCACCACCTAAGGTGCTACCTGTAATAATGTGGATCATTAAGCTGTCCTTACTAAAGAAGAAGGCCAGCATGAGCTGGCCTTTTAAGGTTATTTACCAATACAGAATGAAGAGAAGATGCGACCTAAAAGATCGTCTGAACTGAACTCACCCGTGATCTCATTGAGGTGCTGCTGAGTAATTCGAAGCTCTTCCGCTAAAATCTCACCCGCCATGTAGCCTTCAAGCTGCTGTTGGCCGATATCTAGGTGTTCTGATGCTCGTTCTAGGGCATCTAAGTGACGACGACGTGCCATAAAGCCACCTTCATGACCACCAGCAAAGCCCATACAATCCTTTAGATGACTACGCAGAGCGTCGACACCTTGGCCTGTTTTGGCTGATAAGCGAATCAGGGTTGGATCGTTAACATGACAAATGCCTAACTCTTCACTGGTTTGATCCGCTTTATTACGAATTACCGTCATTCCGATGTTGTTTGGTAGACGATCAACGAAATCTGGCCAGATATCTTTCGGGTCTGTTGCGTCTGTTGTTGTGCCATCAACCATAAATAAAACTCGGTCTGCCTGAGCTATTTCTTCCCAAGCACGTTCAATACCGATTTTTTCTACTTCATCTGAGGCCTCACGTAGGCCTGCGGTATCAATAATATGCAGTGGCATGCCGTCAATATGGATATGTTCACGCAGTACATCACGTGTCGTTCCCGCAATATCGGTCACAATGGCAGATTCTTTACCCGACAGCGCATTCAATAGGCTTGATTTACCCGCATTTGGGCGGCCTGCAATCACGACTTTCATGCCTTCACGCATGATTGAGCCTTGATTGGCTTCTTGGCGTACAGCTTCTAGGTTATCAATGATAGCTTGTAAGTCAGTGCTTACTTTACCGTCAGCCAGAAAATCAATTTCTTCTTCTGGGAAATCAATCGCGGCTTCAACGTAGATTCTTAAGTAAATCAGAGAATCTACCAGCGTATTAATGCGTTTAGAGAATTCACCTTGCAGGGATTGTAGTGCAGATTTCGCCGCTTCTTCTGAGCTGGCATCAATCAGGTCAGCAATCGCTTCTGCTTGTGTTAAGTCCATCTTGTCATTCAAGAAGGCACGCTCAGAGAATTCACCAGGACGCGCAGCACGCACACCTGAGATGGATAGGATACGTTTGATCAGCATGTCCATAACCACAGGACCACCGTGGCCTTGCAGCTCTAACACATCTTCGCCTGTGAACGAATGTGGGTTAGGGAAGTAAAGTGCAATACCTTGGTCGAGTTCGGTGCCATTGTGAGATTTAAAAGGCAGGTACTCGGCATAGCGCGGTTTTAGTACTTTGCCTGTTACTTCAAGCGCGACTTGAGCGGCTTGTGGGCCTGAAACGCGGATAATACCGACGCCACCACGTCCTGGCGCAGTCGCTTGAGCAACAATCGTATCTGTAGTCATAGTTGTGCCTGCTAGCATGTGAAGGCCAAAGGGGCGTTCACGATTAATCAATTAGCTGAATTGTAATCAGCTCAAAACAAAAAGGCGACCTTTTGGTCGCCTTTCTTTTATCTCTTTCTGTTATCGAACTTACTTAGAGTGTAAGCCTTTCTTTTCCAGCGCGCGGTAGATAAGCGTTTGCTGAATTAGAGTTACGATGTTCGATACTAGCCAGTAAAGAACCAGACCTGAAGGGAAGAACAGGAAGAAGAACGTGAACATAACCGGCATAAAGGTCATGATCTTCTGCTGCATTGGATCCGTTACAGTTGTCGGGCTCATCTTCTGGATTAGGAACATTGAAGCACCCATCAGAAGTGGCAAGATGTAGTATGGGTCTTGTGCTGAAAGGTCAGTAATCCAACCGAAGAACGGTGAGTGACGCAGTTCAACAGACTCCATTAGTGCCCAGTATAGTGAAATGAAGATAGGCATTTGAAGAAGGATAGGTAAACAGCCACCTAGTGGGTTTACTTTCTCTTTCTTGTAAAGCTCCATCATTTCTTGACTCATGCGTTGACGGTCGTCGCCAATACGCTCACGCATTGCAGTCAGCTTAGGCTGAAGCATGCGCATTTTCGCCATAGACGTGTACTGAGCTTTCGTTAGTGGGTACATAGCACCACGAACGATGAAAGTTAGACAGATGATTGCCAGACCCCAGTTCACAACGATGCCTTGAATAAATGAAAGCAGAGTATGAAGTGGTTTAGCAATGAACCATAACCAACCGTAGTCAACTACTAGGTCTAGGTTTGGTGCAACAGCAGCCATTTGGTCTTGAAGTTTAGGACCAACCCAAAGCGTTGCTTTGAAGCTTGCTTCGTCGCCAGTAGCGATGGTTTTGTTCGGCATGCGAACACCGATGTCGCCAAGGTTACCAATTACACGAGTGTAAAGGTTGCTGCCTGCTTCGTCGCGTGGAATCCAAGCACTTGCAAAGTAGTGTTGAATCATCGCTGCCCAACCTTGACCGTTTGCTAGGTTAAGAGAAAGGTTGCGATCTTGCATGTCGTCGAAGCTGTATTTTTTGTAACGCGTATCTTCCGTAGAGTAAGCACCACCACGGTAAGTTGGCATTGTTAGGCTACCACCGTCATCCATAACGTTTTGACGTAGGTGAGCGTACATGCCGAATGTTGCGTTATTGCCAGAGTTGTTGACTACATCGTATTCAACGTCAATCGCGTAGCTGCCGCGCTTAAGGACGAATGTTTTTGTGTAATCCAGGCCGTTCGCTTGGTAAGTCATTGGGATGCGTAGTTCATCTTGACCTTCAGCCAACGTGAAGCTGTCTGCTGAAACCGTGTAGCTAGGGCGGTTAGTGCTGCTTAAATCGATACCTTGAGGACCCACTAGACCGCTTTGAGCGATAAATTGGTGACCAGGCTCGTTTTTAAGAAGAACAAAAGTATCTTCAGAATCGAACTCAGCAGAGTAATCGTTTAGGTTTGCTGTAACGACATCACCACCAACCGTATCAATTGACAGAGTCAGAACATCAGTTGTTACTGTGATAGTTTTAGCAGAAGCAACTTGACCAGGAGCCGGGTCTAGATCATCTGCATAAGATGGCGCTGGTAGGGTGCTGCCAGATTGTGCCTGCTCAACCGCTTGTGGAGCTGGGTTCTGAGCTACGTTCCATTGTTGGAACAGTAGGAAAGAAACCAAAGCCAATGCGATTAACAGGATATTACGTTGAGAATCCATCGTTATTTATCTCTGTCTTGTTTTTGGACTGGTGGAACGGGGTCAAAGCCCCCTTCGTTCAAAGGATGGCATTTTAATAGACGTTTGCCTGATAACCAACACCCTTTTACAAAACCGTGAGCTTTCAACGCTTCTATCGCATATAAAGAGCAGGTTGGAGTAAATCGGCAGCGTGGGCCGATGAGTGGACTAATAAACCATCTATAAAAATAGATGGGTATTAGCGCTATCCACGCGAAGGGCGAGACAGGCGAAGCCATAATTTGTCGAGTAGCTTGAACATTTCTTCATTGCTTAAATCTTGCGCGCTCTTCTTAGCGATTACAACATAATCTTTGTTAGGAAGTTTGTGTTGAGTGTTACGAAAGCTTTCACGAGTAAGACGCTTGAATCGATTACGACCCACGGCGGTTTTAATCTGCTTTTTCGGAACGGCTAATCCAAGGCGAGGATTTGAAAGAGAGTTATTTCGGGCAATGATGGTGAAATGAGGGGAGCCTGCTCGATGAGCTTGCTTGAAGACATTCTGATAATGTTCGGGAGTTAACAAGCGTAACTCCCGACCGAAGGCTAGCTTATTCAAAATAATCAAAGATTACTTAGAAAGACGCTTACGGCCTTTTGCACGACGTGCATTGATTGTTGCGCGACCGTTCTTAGTAGCCATGCGAGCACGGAAACCGTGTGTACGCTTACGCTTTAGAACTGTAGGTTGAAAAGTGCGTTTCATTGTAATTACCTTACTGATCAGTAGTTTTAGGTTTTTGTTAAACCCGGCGTGGGCATTTTTTCTCTTCTTTATATAAGAAAGGAAAACCGACGCCTCTCAACAAAGAGGCGGAATTGTAATCACTGTCACAAAAAGTGTCAATGATTGGGTTAACTAAAATTCCGGTCGGGGGATTATACGTAGAATAACTAAAATCACAAGGATCCTTATTCGATCCCGACCTTATTTAAGAATTTCTTTAATTTAGGATCCTGTGGATTACCAAAAATATCCTGTGGAGATCCCTGTTCGACAATGTGGCCATCAGCCATGAAGATCACTCGGTCTGCGACCTCTCTAGCGAACTGCATTTCGTGAGTAACCACCAGCATGGTTTGATGCTGATTTGCTAGTTTTTTCATTAGGTTAAGCACTTCGCCAACCCATTCAGGATCAAGCGCTGAAGTCGGCTCATCAAACAGTAAAAGCTCTGGTTGTAGAGCCATTGCACGGCCAATACCAACCCGTTGCTGCTGGCCACCAGAGAGCGCGGCTGGGTAGCTATCAGCTTTCTCTCCTAAGCCAATGTCGTCGAGTATTTGTTGTGCTTTTTCATGGGCTTGCTTCTTTTTCCAACCACGAACGGTAATCAAACCTTCAGCTATATTCTGTCTCGCGGTTTGGTGAGCAAATAGTGCATAGTTTTGGAATACAAAACCAGTCTTACGACGCAGTGCAAGCACCTCTGCTTTGGTGTGTTTCTGAGCATCAACCTTAATATCATCAATCGAAATAATACCTTGATCGGCTTGCTCTAGAAAATTCACACAACGCAGCAGGGTAGACTTACCCGTACCACTTGAACCTATGATGACAATTATCTCACCTTGTTTGATTTCTAGGTCGATCCCTTTCAAAACTTCGGTGTCACCAAACTGCTTGTGGATATTTTGTAATTTGATCATCGTACATACGCCTTATTCAGTTTCACTTCGGCCCAAATTTGAATACGAGTGAGGATAACCACTACGCCCCAGTAAATCAGCGCGACTGCTAAGAAAGCCTCGAAGAAGCGGAAACTTGAAGAAGCTTCCATCTGAGCTTTAGCCATGATTTCGGCTACACCTAAGGTGAATGCAAGTGAAGTCGACTTGATCATGTCGATGAAATAGTTCATTAAAGAAGGCAGTGCTACGCGGGTTGCTTGCGGCAAGATCACTCGGCGCATCGCTTGACTGGTTGTCATACCGACTGAGAGGCTGGCTTCCATCTGGCTACGATCAATACCGATAATCGCGGCACGAATACTTTCTGCCATATACGCGGCAAAGTGCAGGGTTAAGCCAATTACAGCGGCGCTGAAAGCATCCAACCCAACCATCCACGGGAATACTTGTGGTAAGCCGTAATAAAGGAGGAAAAGCTGTACCAACAGTGGTGTGCCTCGAAAGAAGCTAATGTACAGCTGGCTCAGTTGGTCGAGTACTGGGATTTTGAATACACGAATATTCGCCAGTATCAGAGACAGGATCAGAGCAAAGAACAAGCCCCAAGTCGCCATCTCCATCGTGGTGCCTAAATACTTCAGTAGTATTGGCAACAGCTCTAGCATGTAATTAAAGTCAAATCCCATAATCTATCTCGTATTAGTATTGGAAGTGTTGTTCTATTTGGAAATACTGTTCTATCAGGCTTTTAATCAGTGCACAAAAGCAAAAAGCCCACCGCCGTGTAAAGCAGTGGGCCTCGAATGGAGATAGTGAGTGATTACTTCTGAGTAATGTCCGCACCAAACCATTTCTGAGAGATACTTTCTAGCGTACCATCTGCGCGCATTGCTGCTAATGCTTCGTTTACTTCTGCTTGCAGTTTTTTACCGTTGTCGTTGTCCACGAAAGGCCAAGCGTTTTCAATGGTTTCGAATGGCTGACCCGCTAGCTGTAATGGTAGACCCGTCTTCTTGATAAGCTCTAGTGCTGATAGGCGATCCATTACGAATGCATCGGCACGACCAAGAGCGACATCATGCTCAATACCTGTATCGTAGGTCTTCACATTGATCTTGCCATCTTTATCGTAGCTGCGAAGCAGTTGTTCAAAGTTTGAACCTAGGTTTACCGCAACCGTCTTGCCATCAAGGTCTTCGATACCCTTAATGCTGTCATTACCTTTACGAACGGTAATTTGTGCACCGTCTACTACGTATGGGTCTGCGAATAGGTATTTCGCTTTACGTGCATCCGTCATTGTAATTTGGTTTGAAATGGTATCGATACGACCCGTTTCAAGAAGACCAAAAAGACCAGAGAAGTTTGCCGTTACGTATTCAACCTTGTAATCGTTACGCTTACCGATCTCATCCCATAAATCCACTTCAAAACCTTGTAGTTGGTCTTGTTTAACGAACGTAAACGGGAAGTAGCGACCAGACATGCCGACTTTAACTTCAGTCGCGGCTTGAACAGTAGCAGCAGAGAGTGCGATAGCCGCAATTGCAGCCTTAATCCAGTTATTCATTTGGTAACTCCTTATATTTATAGGGTTGGATGTTACTGGGAAAATGCTCAATAGAATAAATAACCAGATGTTATTAACCATAACCAGATCGCATTCTCGATTTGGGGATAACTAGCAAGGATCCGGGCATAAGTGGATCATTGTGTGAGTAAATTAGGGGCAAGATGTGTGGATCCACCGATTATTTACAAAATTATTGTGAATAACTTGGATCTTATTCACTGGATCTGTGATCAATTGCTGGTGATCTGACTTATCAACAGGTAAAATTAACGGTCATTTCATATAACTTAAATAGAGTGGGGCACCGTGTCATCTTCGCTTTGGTTGCAATGCTTGCAACAGCTTCAAGAAGAGTTACCAGCTACAGAATTCAGTATGTGGGTACGTCCGTTACAAGCGGAGCTCAATGGTAATACTCTAACTCTATTTGCACCAAACCGATTTGTACTCGATTGGGTGCGCGATAAGTACCTAAATAGCATTAACCGTTTGCTACAAGAATATTGTGGTAATGATATCCCGCATCTTCATTTTGAAATTGGGAACAAACGAGTTACTGCTCCAAAATCTGAGACTATCGCCCCAGCTCGTACCCGTACAGCCGCTGATGTGGCCGCTGAATCGTCAGCACCTGCGCAGTTACAAGCTCGTAAGCCTGTTCATAATATCTGGCGTGATGAAGAGCCTGTAGCGGTTGATCTTAACCACCGTTCAAACGTAAACCCAAAACATAAGTTCAATAACTTTGTTGAGGGTAAATCAAACCAATTGGGTTTGGCGGCGGCACGTCAGGTTTCTGATAATCCAGGAACAGCTTATAACCCGTTGTTTTTATACGGTGGCACCGGTTTAGGTAAGACACACTTGTTGCATGCGGTGGGTAATGCCATTGTTGATAATAAGCCGAATGCGAAAGTGGTTTACATGCATTCTGAGCGTTTTGTTCAGGATATGGTGAAGGCGTTACAAAATAACGCGATTGAAGAATTTAAGCGCTACTACCGTAGTGTTGATGCTTTGCTTATCGATGATATCCAATTTTTCGCGAATAAAGAGCGCTCTCAAGAAGAGTTCTTCCATACCTTTAATGCGCTGCTTGAAGGCAACCAACAGATCATCCTAACCTCTGACCGTTATCCAAAAGAGATCAACGGGGTAGAGGATCGTCTTAAATCTCGCTTCGGCTGGGGTTTGACGGTAGCGATTGAGCCTCCTGAGCTTGAGACTCGTGTTGCGATCTTAATGAAGAAAGCCGAAGACCACCAAATTCACCTTGCGGATGAAGTGGCATTCTTTATTGCTAAGCGTTTACGCTCTAACGTTCGTGAGCTTGAAGGCGCATTGAACCGTGTTATTGCGAATGCAAACTTCACTGGCCGTCCGATCACGATCGATTTCGTGCGTGAAGCACTGCGTGACTTGCTTGCCCTGCAAGAAAAACTCGTCACCATTGATAACATTCAAAAGACAGTCGCTGAATACTACAAAATCAAAGTTGCTGATCTATTATCTAAACGTCGTTCTCGTTCTGTTGCTCGTCCACGCCAACTGGCGATGGCACTGGCTAAAGAGTTAACTAACCACAGCTTGCCTGAGATTGGCGATGCATTCGGTGGCCGTGACCACACGACCGTACTGCATGCTTGTCGTAAGATTGCTCAGTTGCGTGAAGAGAGCCACGACATTAAAGAAGATTATTCGAACTTGATTCGTACCCTTTCTTCTTAATACACAGTATTCTTAACCTTAATAAGCAGAATCTTGGCCACGTACTATTACGCAGTGCCATTTAGACCGTAAGAGCAAGATATGAAATTTACCATTGAACGTAGTCACCTGATTAAGCCATTACAACAAGTATCTGGCGCACTCGGTGGCAGGCCAACGCTTCCAATTCTAGGAAATCTACTGATTAAAGTAGAAGATAACGTGTTGTCGATGACAGCAACGGATCTAGAAGTTGAACTGATCAGCCGTGTAACGCTTGAAGGTGATTTCGAAGCGGGCAGCATTACTGTACCTTCACGTAAATTCCTAGATATCTGTCGTGGCTTGCCAGACAGCTCAGTGATCACTGTGGTATTGGATGGCGACCGTATTCAGGTTCGTTCTGGTCGTAGCCGCTTCTCATTAGCAACATTACCTGCGGCAGATTTTCCAAACATTGAAGACTGGAGCAGTGAAGTTGAAGTGTCAGTGACACAAGCTGAGCTACGTGGTCTTATCGAGAAAACCCAATTCTCAATGGCGAACCAAGATGTTCGTTACTACCTCAACGGTATGTTGTTTGAGATTGAAGGTTCAATCCTACGAAGTGTCGCGACTGATGGTCACCGTATGGCGGTATCTCAAGCACAACTGGGTGCCGATTTTGCTCAGAAGCAGATCATTGTTCCTCGTAAGGGTGTGCAAGAGCTAGTGAAGCTACTGGATGCACCAGAGCAACCGGTAACGCTGCAGATTGGTAACTCTAATGTGCGTGCTGAAGTGAACAACTATGTCTTCACTTCTAAGCTGGTTGATGGTCGTTTCCCTGATTATCGCCGCGTAATGCCGCAAAATACTACCAAGACACTTGAAGCTGGTTGTGATGAATTACGTTCAGCATTTTCTCGTGCTGCGATTCTGTCGAATGAAAAATTCCGTGGTGTTCGCGTTAATCTTGTAGATAGCGAGATGCGTATTACCGCGAACAACCCAGAGCAAGAAGAAGCGGAAGAAGTGCTAGACGTAACCTTTGATGGTGATGCACTAGAGATTGGTTTCAACGTAAGCTACGTGTTGGATGTTCTGAACACACTACGTTGTGAGCAAGTTCGCATCTCAATGTCAGACGCCAATGCGAGTGCTCTTATCGAGAACGCACAAGACGACAGCGCGATGTACGTTGTTATGCCTATTCGCTTATAAGCGTTGTTTGTGATGTTTACTGATCAACAACGTTTACCTATCGAGTCGTGATTGAAGATTAATATGAAGACGTTATGCCTTTATCGCGCTTAATCGTTAAGCAGTTTAGAAATATAGAAGCCTGTGACATTCTACCGTCATCAGGCTTTAACTTTCTTATAGGGGCTAACGGGAGCGGAAAAACCAGTGTCCTTGAAGCGGTATATCTGCTTGGACATGGTCGCTCATTTAAGAGTTCACTCACCGGCCGTATCATACAAAACGAGTGCAGTGAGCTGTTTGTACATGGCCGTTTTATGACCTCGGATCAATTTGAGCTGCCAATTGGCATTAATAAGCAGCGCGATGGCACAACAGAGGTTAAAATAAGCGGTCAAACTGGGCAAAAATTGGCTCAGTTAGCTCAGGTTTTACCTTTGCAGTTGATTCACCCGGAAGGGTTTGATTTACTAACCGATGGACCTAAGCATCGCCGCGCATTTATTGATTGGGGAGTCTTCCACAGTGAGTCCGGCTTTTATGATGCATGGGGCAGGGTAAAGCGCCTCAATAAGCAGCGAAACGCCTTATTGAAAACGGCAACACACTATCGAGAACTGAGCTATTGGGACCAAGAATTGGCCCGTTTAGCGGAAAGTATCAGCCAGTGGCGTGCCACTTACGTTGAACAGCTTAAAGAAGTCGCCGAAGAAATCTGTGCGACCTTCCTTCCTGAGTTTGAGATAAAGATTAACTATTATCGTGGTTGGGACAAAGACACTCCATACGCCGAGATTTTAGAAAAGAATTTTGAAAGGGATCAGCAGCTTGGTTACACCTTTAGTGGGCCAAACAAAGCGGATCTGAAGATAAAAGTGAACGGCACTCCAGTGGAAGATGTCTTGTCACGAGGTCAATTGAAGTTGATGGTGTGCGCGCTGCGAGTAGCACAAGGGCAACACCTCACTCAAATGACAGGTAAGCAGTGCATCTATTTGATAGATGACTTCGCTTCCGAATTAGATAGCCAACGCCGAGCACGTCTTGCTGAGTGTTTAAAGGCGACCCAGGCTCAAGTTTTTGTAAGCTCTATTACCGCTGATCAGATTGCAGATATGCATGACGAAAATAGCAGGATGTTTCATGTGGAACATGGCAAAATAGAGCAAGGATAATTAGTCAGAGAGTAACTATGTCAGATAATTACGATTCATCGAGTATTAAAGTACTGAAGGGTCTGGATGCGGTACGTAAGCGTCCTGGAATGTACATTGGCGACACGGATGATGGTACCGGTCTGCACCACATGGTTTTTGAGGTGGTAGATAACTCTATTGATGAAGCGCTAGCTGGTCACTGTAATGACATCATTGTAACTATTCATGAAGATAGCTCAGTGTCTGTAAGCGATGACGGCCGTGGTATTCCAACAGAATTGCACCCAGAAGAAAAAGTATCAGCAGCAGAAGTAATCATGACGGTTCTTCACGCTGGTGGTAAGTTCGATGATAACTCGTACAAGGTATCTGGTGGTCTACACGGTGTTGGTGTTTCAGTAGTTAACGCACTTTCTAAGCAAGTTACTCTTACTATCCACCGCGGTGGCAAAATCCACACTCAAACCTACAGCCACGGTGAGCCTCAAGCGCCACTAGCGGTTATCGGTGACACGGATAAAACCGGTACAGAGATTCGTTTCTGGCCGAGTGAAGAAACCTTCACTAACATCGAGTTCCATTACGACATTTTAGCTAAGCGTCTACGTGAGCTATCATTCTTGAACTCAGGTGTATCAATTAAGCTAATTGATAAGCGTGAAGAAGACAAAATGGATCACTTCGAATACGAAGGCGGTATCCAAGCGTTTGTTGAACACCTTAATACCAACAAAACACCAATCATCCAAAAGATTTTCCACTTTGATTCAGAGCGTGATGACGGCATTACCGTTGAAGTTGCAATGCAGTGGAACGATGGTTACCAAGAAAATATCTACTGTTTCACCAACAACATCCCTCAACGCGATGGTGGTGCTCACTTAGCGGGTTTCCGTGCTGCGCTAACACGTACTTTGAACAGCTTCATGGACAAAGAAGGCTTCTCGAAGAAAGCGAAGACTTCAACATCAGGTGATGATGCTCGTGAAGGTTTGACGGCGATTGTTTCGGTGAAAGTGCCAGATCCTAAGTTCTCAAGCCAAACTAAAGACAAGCTGGTTTCTTCAGAAGTGAAGTCTGCCGTTGAGTCTACGATGGGTGAGAAGCTATCTGAGTTCCTAATTGAGAACCCAGGTGAAGCGAAAATCGTTTGTTCTAAAATTATCGATGCAGCGCGTGCTCGTGATGCAGCGCGTAAAGCTCGTGAGATGACTCGTCGTAAAGGCGCATTAGATTTAGCGGGCCTTCCAGGTAAACTAGCTGACTGTCAGGAAAAAGATCCTGCACAGTCTGAACTATATATTGTGGAAGGAGACTCTGCTGGCGGATCAGCCAAGCAGGGGCGTAACCGTAAGAACCAAGCAATCCTACCGCTTAAAGGTAAAATCCTTAACGTAGAGAAAGCGCGTTTCGATAAAATGCTGTCTTCTCAAGAAGTCGCAACGCTAATCACAGCCCTTGGTTGTGGTATTGGCCGTGATGAATACAACCCAGATAAACTGCGTTACCACAACATCATCATCATGACCGATGCCGATGTCGATGGTTCTCACATCCGTACACTGCTACTGACGTTCTTCTACCGTCAAATGCCTGAGCTGATTGAACGTGGTTACATCTACATTGCTCAACCGCCACTTTACAAAGTGAAGAAGGGTAAGCAAGAGCAGTACATCAAAGATGAAGATGCGATGAACCAGTATCAAGTATCTTTGGCTTTAGACAATGCAGAACTGCACGTAAATCCTGAAGCACCTGCGTTTGCCGGTGAAGGCTTAGAGAAGCTTGTTCAGCAATACAATGCAGGCATCAAGCTCGTTGATCGTATGAGCCGCCGCTACCCACGCGCATTGGTTCACGAACTGATTTACGTTCCTCGCCTAACCGCTGAGCAGTGTCATGATGATGCGGTGGTTGAAGCTTGGGGTAAGCAGCTAGTAGAGCAGCTAAACGGTAAAGAAGCGGGTGCAAGCCAATACAGCCTTGAAGTTGAAAAGCACGAAGAGCTAGGTTTAAGCGTTCCTAAGATTGTGGTTCGTACTCATGGTGTAACTCATGAGCACGTGCTGAGCATTGATCTGATTAACTCGAAAGAGTTTGGCAAGCTAGCGGATCTTTCTGAAGCACTTGATGGCCTGATTGAAGAAGGTGCTTACATTAAGCGTGGCGAGCGTACTCAAGAAGTGTCTAGTTTCGTTGAAGCTCTGAACTGGTTAGTGAAAGAGTCTCGTCGTGGCCTAAGCCTACAACGATACAAAGGTCTAGGTGAGATGAACCCTGATCAACTTTGGGAAACGACAATGGATCCTGAAACTCGTCGTATGATGCAAGTAACGATTGAAGATGCTGTTGGTGCTGATCTGTTGTTTACAACATTGATGGGCGACCAAGTAGAACCGCGTCGTAACTTCATCGAAGAAAACGCACTTAAAGTAGCAAATCTAGACGTTTAGTATCTTTGATACTTCGCTCTTTCGCTTAATTTCTGTGTCAGAGGTGCTCACATACATTCGTATGCTCCGCGCCTCTTCTTTGAACTAAAACGAAATAGCTTCGTCTCAAAAAACTAAATTTGTTGTTAAAAAGACTGCCAAAAATGGCGGTCTTTTTTGTTTTTAAGTGATTGAAAAATATTGGATTGGAAAAATAATTGAAAATAAACGCTTGAAACTGATTCGCTCAATCCACATATCTAGTTGTGAAGAGGATGACTGTCTTGCTCTACAAGAGAAGAAACAGAACCTTCATAACCGTTGCTAGAGTATCGCTCAATAGAGGATAAATTTGGCGGCACACAATATAAAAATTGATTCATTGTCATGTCCCAGAGTTGTCACCAAACGAGGTGAAGCCCGTGGAATGCGAATTGAATCCCTTAGCTGTTTACTGAATAATTCACAGGTTCGATCTCAGTAAAAATTACAGCTAAGACTATTGCTTACTAAAAGGATAGCATTATGAGAACTGTAGATTTCACTCCACTTTACCGCAACGCAATCGGCTTCGATCGTCTATTCAACATGATGGAAGCGAACACATCGAAGAACTCTTCTGGCGGTTACCCTCCATACAACATCGAGCAAAAAGACGAGAACAACTACCGTATTACTATGGCCGTTGCTGGTTTTGCTGATGACCAATTAGATCTTACTCAGAAAGAGAACATGCTAATTGTTAAAGGTGAGCGTAAAGCAGAAGCAGAGAAAACCTTCGTATACCAAGGTATCGCAGAGCGTGATTTCGAGCGTAAATTCCAACTGGCAGACTACGTAAAAGTGGTAGGGGCAAGCATGGAAAATGGTCTTCTTCACATCGACCTAGAACGCGAAATCCCAGAAGCGATGCAACCACGTAAGATTGCTATTAATGGTAATAGTCTTCTAGAAGGTTAAGCGTTATTAGCTCATTTAAGCTAATAAATCTCGGGAAGTAGAAGTGAAAGAGCACCAGTACCTTGAAGAAGGTCGGTGCTCTTTTTTGCATTTGGTCTACGGTAAGCTAAAAGCTCTGATTACTGCTCTGAGTAAGCTTTTTTCACTTCTTCAGCAATGATAGCAATACCTTTTTGCATCGCCTCATCATCTTGTACGTAGTTCATGCGTAAGCACTGGTGAGCATGATCCCACTCGTCTTCTTGGCCGATAAAGAAGTATTCACCCGGAACAATCAATACGCCACGAGCTTTGAGGCGGTCGTACAGCTCCATGGTGGTAATCGGCAGTTCATCAAACCATAGCCATAAGAAAATCGCGCCTTCAGGCTTGTGGATACGGAAGCGAGGGTCATCGATCGCTTCTTGTAAAAGCTCAACCGCACGTAGAGATTTCTCTTTATAGAAAGGTTTGATTACTTCACTGCTCAAACGCAATAAATCGCCTTTTTCAATCATATGATTGGCAATTGCCGGCCCAACACTGCTCGGCGCTAAGCTGATAATGCCATTCATGTTAGTCAGAGCTTGTGTTACTTCTTCGCTCGCAATCACGATACCGCAACGTACACCCGGTAAACCAAGCTTAGATAAGCTCATGCACAGAATCGTATTTTCATTCCAGAACGGTTCCACATCTTCAAAGATGATGTTTGGAAACGGCAGGCCGTAAGCATTATCGATCAGTAGTGGGATGTTGTTTTCGCGCGCCAGTTTATCCAGTTTACGCACTTCTTCGTCGGTCAGTACGTTACCAGTTGGGTTGGTTGGACGAGAGGCGCAGATAGCGGCAACCGAGTCATCAACCTTGAGCTGTTCAAAATCAACGTGGTATTTAAACTGGCGGTTTTCTAGCAGTTCGATCTCTGGGTGGTAAGAGATAAAAATATCGTCATCAATGCCCGCATCGCCGTAGCCGATGTATTCTGGTGCGATCGGCAACAATATCTTCTTGTGAGAACCGTCTGGCTGTTGACCCGCTAACAAGTTGAATAGGTAAAAGAAGCCACTTTGACTGCCGTTGGTCAGGCTGATGTTTTTCTCGTTGATGTCCCAACCATAGGTCTCTTTCAGCATTCCAGCTAACGACTTAATGAAGCTGTCTTTACCTTGTGGACCATCGTAGTTGGCGAGGGCGGCAATGAGTTCTCCACTGGCGAGCATGTCGGCACTGGCTTGGTTAAAGTAATCGAGCATGGCTGGGATAGCGGCTGGGTTACCACCACCGAGCATAATTGCACCAGGAGTTCGCAGGCCATCATTCAAATCATCCATTAAACGAGTGATTCCAGAGTATCGATTAAACTTTTCACCAAACTTTGAGAATTGCATTGCTTCGTATACCTAATTCATTGTGATTATTATTCGTAGATTATGATCAATCTTATGAACCCGAGCGTGGCGGGTTACAGTGGGTAATCTTTGAACATACCGCAATGTTTTTGCGGCGCAAAGCACGAATTGCCCTCACACGGAAAAAACTTCTCTTCTCACCGCTCCCGTTTAATCACTTTTTTCACTTTAAACTGAACTCAAACTGAATAGAACGACGGCAAATGTCAGAGCAATGTGAGGAAGGTCACTCTTGGATTGCTCAAAAATAGCGCACTGAATATTATTTCCTCCGAAGAAAAAACAACCTATCTATCTTTTGGAGAAACGAATGTTAACTAATTTATTTGTTAGAACTCAGCTATTTATTCAATCTTTTAATAATGATCAACGTGGTGTTACAGCGATTGAATACGCAATCCTAGGTGTGTGTATGTCAGCAATCGTATTGGCTGTATTTAACGACTCTCTTCGTGAAGCTTTAGAAGGTGCTATCACAACCATCACTAATAATATTGAAGCCGCTAATTCGTCGCCAAGTGTAGGTTAATTAATGCCTCATAAACTGTGGTGGTTAATTCCCTTAGCCACCATGGCTGCAATCGTCAGTTATCAAGATATCCGATACCGAATAATACCTAATGGAGTGGTGGTAGCTGTTGCTCTCTTGGGTGTTTTTTATATCTGTCAAACCGAAAAATTTGAGCAGTTTTATAACTTTTTCATAGTGTTAGCCGTCGGCGCAGTTTTATTTTATTTCAATGTTATAGCTGCTGGAGACAGTAAATTATTGGCTGCATTCAGTTTAATGGTATCGCCCAATATGATGTTGTTGGCGGTTAATGTGATTTTATTTGCAGGTGGAACCCTAGCGATTACTCAGTGGGTATTAGGAAAAACAACCGGTAATTCTGAGTGGACAAACAGAGGTGTTCCTTATGGGGTGCCTATTTGTTTAGGAAGCCTACTAGGTATAGCTGCATCGTTATAGGTGAATCATGAACTCCAAAATCATTCTTGGCTTAGCGTTCCTCGCTATATCTATAGGCCTCTATGGTGTGGTGAATGTACCGATGGATACTTTCCCCATTCAGCCTGAAGAACCAATTATAGAAGTGACTTTTAAGGTATGGAAACTCACTCACCCGACAGTGAAAGGTCAGCAGCTGAAGCGTAGCGACTTCGTTATAGAGTACTTGCCTGAAGCTCGTGCAGCGCTATTGGGAATCGATCGAAACATTGAGTTAGATTGGAATGCTCCTCAATTCGCAGTGCATGACATTGCCGCATATGAGCTGGTGGACTCGAATATGTTGACATCTCCCGGAGACAGTCAGTACTTACAGGCGGTGATCCGCCCTGGATTTGTTCCTTATAACGTTACGGTACCGGGAAGAGATGTATTAGGTGGCACCATCGCAGTCGGAGATTTAGTCGACATATCTGTTCTTTCAACGCCGGATCAGAACTTATCAAGTGAGGATACGGTGTCAGATATCCAACATCTCACTATGGTGCCATTACTGGCTCAAATACCGGTTTTGGACATGGTGACGTCAGAAAAAGCAGTGAGCACGTTAACGTTGGAAAAAGAGACTCAGGTGACATTGATCTTACAAGTGACGAATCAACAACTGGCACAACTCACGGTGGCACAGCGGATTGCAGAAGTGGCCGTGCATAAATCATTGGGTAAGGAATTTTCTGATGATCTAGAAGCTGATTCTTCAGACATCATTCCAAGCAGTGGCGGCACTGGTGGAATTCGTGAATACCGTTTTGAGTAGGGCGTTAACCATGAAAACAACAATGTTGACTTTAGTATTGGTTCTGCTGCTTCCATTCGAGGTTTTGGCTCAAGGCTCGACTAATTTAGCTCAGGGAGAAGCTAAAACCTTTTCGATTCGAGGGGAAATCGCTTCTGTTTTTATCTCAGGGAAGAATATTGCAGATTACCAAGTGATTGATAGTAATAAGGTCGTGGTGTTTGGGAAGAATATAGGATCTGCCTCGTTTATCGCATTTGATGCGAAAGGACGTGAATTATTTAACCGCTTATTGTTGGTGAATAAAAGTTATCGCGAAATAGAGCAACAAATTGATGTGTTATTTCCCGATGCGGAAGTGTTTGTAGCAGGCATCGGTGAGAACGTTGTTCTGAGTGGTGTCGTCGCTAATGAACAGGAAAAGGATAACATTCACCAGTTGGTGGGTGAGCTTTTGGGGAAAACAGCGAACTCAACCTCTTTTCAAATGAGTGATGAAGAGAGTGACGACATTGATGTGGGTTTTATGACTCAACTTAATTACGCAGGCGTCGTGAATAATATCGAAATATCAGCGACTAAGCAGGTGAACGTTAAGTTGACCATTGCAGAGGTATCGCACTCTTTTATGCAAGACTTCGGCATCAAGATGGGCAGCAATGGTACGCCCGGCATATTTGTGGATCAACTTACTCATTTTAGTGCTAGCGATATTGTCTCTGTTATTTCAGCTTTAGGTACCGATAGCGTTGGTCAAGTTCTAGCAGAACCTAATTTGTCGGTGATTTCAGGTGAGAAAGCGAGTTTCTTAGTGGGTGGAGAACTGCCCGTTGTGACGGTTATAGATGGTGCAACCAACGTTGAATATAAGGAATTCGGTGTGCGACTGGAATTACTGGCTAAGGTGCTTCGAGATGACAAAATTAAGCTAGCACTGACACCAGAGGTTAGCTCCCTAGATGGTAGTTACAGCAGTGACAACTTTGATTTACCAGCATTAAGAACACGACGCGCCCAGACAACCGTGGAACTGGGGGATGGACAAAGCTTCGTTCTTGGTGGGTTGCTTAACAGTGAAGAGAAAGAGTCACTGACTCGAATTCCCTACATTGGTGATATACCTATTATCGGTGCTTTGTTTCGCCATACAGGAACCGAACGTAGTAAAACTGAGTTAGTCATTGTAGCGACCGTTAATTTAGTTCAACCAGTCAAAGCGGAGCAGATCCAATTACCGACGATGAAAAAGACTAGCACGCTCAAGCGCTTTTTTGGACTAGGCAGTGGCTATGAACAATCACAACAAAAGTGGGCTGATGAAGTTTTGTCTGCTGGAGGGTTTAGCCAATGAAATCAATGATGGTTACTTTGTTTACCGCCGTCATTATTACAGGGTGTGTTGACCGTATATCGGAGCCTCGCGGAACGGAAGTTGAAGTTTTTCCTGTGACTTATCAGCTTAAACTTCGCTCTGACCAACCCCAGTTGGTGACCAGAAAAGTGAGTGAGTTTATCTTGGGTTACCCTAAAAATGTAAAGGTGGCGCAATGGAAAATACGCACCAAAGGGAGCGGGAATCAGGCGCTTTATAAAGAGGTTGTGAGCCAGTTAATCCAAGCTGGTGTGATGTCGAGTCAGATTGAATACAGTCAAATAGGTTATAGCCCAAATGAGCATAACTCAAACGCATCAGATCCGTTACCACTAGAGAGTCGCTTTGACTTAAGTCTTTCAGTCACAACATATAAGACCAAACTAGAAATTTGCCACCAGGAACGGGTCGGCGAGTATGGGAATGGAAGCTTAGGGTGCAATGTGGACACGAGCCGTTGGCAGTCAATGGTCAACCCGCACAAAGCAATCTAATTACTAACTGTTAGAGAATTTCAGATGTTTGATTTAGTGAATAAACTAAACAGTGCGGAACCTAAAAAATCGGAGAAACAGAATCGTTGTGCGATGCTTTTCCAAACCGAGATATGCCGCGACTTCATCCAAAAATCGTTCAGATTTGAAGGGTTGAATGAGCCTAGCTCGTTCGCCAGCCAAGACACAAATGTGACTAGATTAGAGCAATACCCAGATGTTGAAGTGGTATTTGTTGAATTAAATCAAAGCCAAGATATTGTCGCTGATGCTCAGTTATTGACTCATACCTTACCTCCTCATGTGTCAGTGATCATTATTGGCAGTGAAGATACCATATCCATCATTCGAGCCTTAAGACAGTTGGGTTTCTATTACTTGTTTTGGCCAGCGGGTGAAGCGGAAACGATCGATTTTTATCACAACGTTTCCCGTAACCACGCAGCACAACAAGGCGTGAGTACAAATCGTAAAGCCAAGCAAATAGCAGTCATGGGCGTGAAAGGTGGGGTCGGTACTTCACTAGTCGCGTGTGAGATATCTCGCCGTTTGGCCAAGCATCAAAATGCGAGTACTTTGCTAGTCGACTATACCTACACTGGCAGCAATATTGACGTGATGTTAGGGCTTAAGAAGTTTACTAAGCGCAGTGTTCAAAAAGGCACCCTTACTACAGGAGTGGATAATGATATCGCGACAAGCTTGGTACAAAATATTGAAAAAAATTTGTCACTTCTTGCGGTGGAATCAGATGAGTTTGGCCGTGATGAGTTATTCCAATACACCCAGTCTTTAAAGAAGCAGATGATTTCAAGTCATGCTTTTGTCGTGGAAGACTATTCTCACACTGCGACAACCAATGAAGAGTTTAGACAAGCGGTGGGGAAACTAGATGCTTTAGTCTTGGTATTTGATGCAACAGTATCGTCATTAAGAGAGCTGAATCGAATTCGTTCTGAAATCGATGTGCATTATCCCAACCTTGTCGTACTGACGGTAATGAACCGCTCTCGACCACATAACGCAGCGTCAATTAGTGAGGCGGATGTAGTTAAGTATTTTGGTCGAGAGGCAGACGCGAATTTAGTGTTTGATTTCAAAGCTAATCAATACCTACTTCAAGGTGAGCTGCTTAGTGAATCACGTTCTGAAATGAAATACGGACTGCAAACGTTAGTTGCCTTATTGATGGGAGAGAAAGTTGCGGAAAAAACAGCATTTTCATTCTTCCAGTGGTTAAAACGGTAAGGGGACGATATGGAACATGCACAGCGCATTTATTTACAACTGCGTAAGCAGATATTTGATGCACTTGATGCCAGTGTTATTGAAAGCTTACCGCGTCTAGAGTTAGAAGCTCAGTTAGCTAGCGCAGTTGATATGCTAGTGAGTCGAGATCAGTTATCTATTTCATCACTGGCAAAATCAGAATATGTCACCAGCATGGTACATGAGTTAGTTGGCCTCGGGCCTTTGCAGGTGTTGATGGATGATGACTCGATCACCGACATCATGATCAATGGCCCACAACAGGTTTATATTGAGCGTCATGGCTTAGTCGAGAAAGCACCTGTTCGATTTATCGATGAGAAGCAGTTGCTTGATATTGCTAAGCGCATCGCTAGTCGTGTTGGGCGCAGGGTCGATGAGTCTTCTCCTACTTGTGATGCCCGGTTAGATGATGGTAGCCGTGTGAATATTGTCATTCCTCCTATCACATTGGAAGGGACGTCAATCTCGATTCGTAAGTTTCAAAAGCAAAGTATTGGTTTTGAAGAATTAGTTGAGTTTGGGTCTCTTACTCCCGATATGGCAGGTTTACTTCAGTTAGCTGCACGTTGCCGACTCAATATTATTGTATCTGGTGGTACGGGATCGGGAAAAACAACGTTACTTAATGCTTTATCACAGCATATATCAGAGGGTGAACGAACCGTCACTATTGAAGATACCGCTGAGTTAAGGCTTCAGCAGTCACATGTTGTTCGAATGGAAACTCGTCATGAGGGCATTGAAGGGACAGGGGCTATTACCGCTCGAGATTTAGTGATTAATTCACTGCGAATGCGCCCAGACCGAATTATTGTGGGTGAATGCCGTGGTGGTGAAGCATTTGAAATGCTGCAAGCCATGAATACTGGGCACGATGGTTCAATGTCTACGTTGCACGCCAATACACCACGAGATGCTTTGGCTCGTGTCGAATCAATGGTGATGATGGCGACCAATAATTTGCCCTTAGAAGCGATCCGCCGCTCAATTGTAAGCGCGGTCGATTTAGTCGTTCAGGTCAGCCGATTGCATGATGGTTCTCGAAAGATCATGAATATCACTGAAGTGGTCGGTATTGAGGGAAGCAACGTGGTGTTAGAAGAGTTGTTCTCTTTCCAAACTTCACCTCACAGCCCTGATGGTCGCATTCGAGGTAGTTATGTGACATCTGGTGTTATGGCTCGTTCTGCGCTTTATGAAAAAGCCCGTTTCTTTGGTGTAGAGCAGAAGTTAACTCAAGTGATTGAGTCTATGACACTCAATCAATAGGAGTGAGACATGTATTGGTTGATTATTTTGGGTGGGGCAATACTCATGATTGTAGCGCTTAAGCCGAATAGAGCTCCTTCTGTTGATGAGTATTTATCACAGCAAGCGAAAGGTAATCTGAAAAGCGATCTGAGTTTTACGCAACAAGCGGTTAATTTTGCCAGTCTTTCTGATCGTAACTTCAAACAGAAACTTCGTGTGCGTTGGGATAACTTACAGCGCCAACTTGGAAAAATGGCATTAGGTAAGGTCGTCATTTTTTCTGTTGTAGCACTGCTTGCGATCGGCATTCTTAATCAAATGTCACTGCGCTTACCTTGGTTTGAAATTTTGCCTTTGACTCTCATTATCGCTTGGTTTTTTGGTTATCTCCATTTACAGAAACGAGAGAAAAAACGCTTTGAAGAAACCTTCCCTGATGCGTTGAACATGCTGGCAAGTTCCCTTAGTGCGGGTGAAAGCATAGGGCGAGGCATTGGGTATGTAGGGAAGAAACTTGAAGGTGAGGTAGGTAAAGAGTTTAAGCTGATGAGCGAGCGCCTCAATTTAGGAGAGCCGATTGATGATGTGTTTCGTAAATCTTGTCGTCGCTTTCCGTATCCGTCGTTTCATTTTTTTGTCATTACCTTGCGAGCTAACATGCAAAGAGGGGGGCAATTAAAAGAGGTGATGTCACGTCTGAATCGACAAATGTTCGAAGCGAGAGCTGTAGAAAGAAAAAAGTTTGCTCTTACTTCAGAGGCTCGTATCTCCGCAAAAATTGTAGGAGCAACACCATTCTTCTTTCTGTTTATTTTGCAGTTTCTTAGTCCTGAAAATTTTGAGTTCGTAATGCACCACCCAGAAGGGAGACCGATTCTTTACTACCTCATCACAAGTGAAAGTATCGGCATGCTGATCATCTGGGCGTTAATGAAAAAGGTGAAGTAATGGCTTCTTCAATAAACTTCTCGAACGTTGGGTTATTTTTCGCCTGGGCCGGCGTAGCATTTGGCTTGTTGCTCATATTTTATTGGTTAGTCGTGTGTACTCAGAAAAAACACCGTATAGCAGCCTTAGCGAAACATCATCGATTGGCCGATCAGTCAAAAGAGGCAGAAATAAAACTGAATCGTTGGTTGACGCCCATGTCGACTATTTTCGTCACCTCCGAAAGTGATATTACAGTGCGCTTTGCTAATGCTGGCGTGAGTGACATCCGGTGGGCTCAATGGTTTATGCCACTGAAGTACAGTGCGTTGTTTATCGGGCAAGTGGTTGTTGCAGGCGTGTGTTGGTTTATTGAGGTTTCGTCTGAATCATGGATCGCGATAGCTGCGGGGTGGGCTATGGTGGTTATTGTGATGCCTGACCTAGTCTTGAGCTCGATGGCTAAAAACCGTCAACGTCGAATCTCTCGTCAAATGCCGTATCTGATTGACCTAATGGCGATTTGCGTCCAAACCGGCATGACAATCGAAGCATCAATGAAATACCTCTCCATTGAAATGAAAAGCTTTGATAAAGAGCTTTCTAGCTTGTTGGAGGTGACAAACCAACGGGCTCGTTTGGTCGGAATGGAAAATGCCTTAGAGGAGTTGTATCGCAAGGTTCCATCACCAGAAGTTCGTAGTTTTGTGATGACGCTGACGCAGAGCATTCAACATGGATCCTCGATTTATAACGTGTTAACGACGTTGGCAGGCGATATTCGAGAAGTGCAAATGCTAGAGCTGGAAGAAGAAATAGGGAAGTTAGCTGCCAAGATGTCGATTCCACTGATCGTGTTTATCTTGATCCCAATTGTATTCGTAATTGCCGCTCCGGGGGTAATGAGGATGATGCTTAATGTTTAAGAAAATAATCGCGCTAACGTTAGTTTTAATGTTGGCGGCATGCAGTTCAACTCAAGCGAGTTGGCAGAAAGATGAGTCAAAAGAGGCTATCTATCAAAAAACACATAATTACGTTCAGTTAACCCGTTTGTATAAAAATCAGCTGCAGCAATACGACGCTGATGAAGTGAGAGAAAAACTCTCGAATACATATTTAGCTATGGGCGATGCTGAGTCGGCTCTGTTTTACATTGCCCCTGTTACTCAAAAACCACAACCCAGTGTGAACAGTTTATTGATGCAAGCGAAAGCATACGGTGAATTAGGTCAGTACCCAGCAGCGATCAGTAGTGCTAAACAAGTATTAGTGGAAAATGCTACACATGCGGCAGCCGAGAATTTACTGGGAACGTTTTATGGTTACAGCTATCAGTTTGATCTATCTCGTCGGTATTTTGAACGCGCGCGCGAGCATTTTTATGACTCGGTATCAGTGAATAATAATTTGGCTGTGCTCGATATTACGCAAGAGCATTATCAAGCAGCTATGGAGCGTTTATTACCATTGTATAAGCGCGGTCAGATGAACGAACAGATGATGGCAAACTTGACGTTGAGTATGGCTAAGTTGGGCCACTACCCGTTTGTCGAAAGTGTGTTGAGTGAAAGATACAGCAAGCACCAAATCCAAAAAATTTATCAGGCGTTGCGCCACCACACTCCTTATTCATTAGAGAGCCAAACGCTGGCAGTCAGTGGTCTTTCGTTATCGGAGGAGGCGGGTAATGCGATATAAGCAAAAGGGTGTCGCGAGCATAGAGTTTGCGGTGGGCTTTTTTGCTTTTTGGTTGATGTGTATGGCGTGGGTTGAGATGAGCTATATCTCGTACATTTCGGCGATCAACGACTTGGCGGTTTCAGAGGTGGCTCGCACAGCTAAAAAGGGCTCAGGAAATTATCTCGATACGGTAGATAAGGTTTTGCACCGAGAAGGCAGTATCTGGAATCAGGTTGTTAATGGCGACAATTTTCAAGTCACGATTCACTACTCTAAAAACCTGAGTGAGTTAGCTAGTATTACAGACCAATGCAGTATTTCTGGTAGTCAAAAATTTAAAGAGTGTGGTGATGCTGATAACGCAGCGCTTGCCATTTATCGAATTAACTACCGTTTTTCACCTATCTTTAGCTACTTCTTCACGACTCAGAATTTAATGAGCAGAGAGATGATTGTTGTGCAGGAATATGAAAGGTCAAAATTTGAAATTTAGAACCCTAAAGCATGGGAATTTGAAGAGTAAGCAGCAGGGGGTTTTTAGTATTGAGTTTGCCATGGTCGCTGTATTTTTCAGCTTATTGATTGCTTTCAGTGGTGACGTGATCATCAAGCTTTCATTGAAAGGAAAACTCGATCGACTCTCTTATTCACTGGTCAATGTACTTAAAGAGAGAACCCAACTTTATGATACTGATTATCAGCTTACAACTAAAGAAGTCGATGATATCGATATCATTGCTCAGCATTCCTTACTGCGTACCTTTGGTCATTTTGAACGGGAACACTATGGGTTGTTGGTGGAAGAGTTGAGCTTCAAACAAGTGGGTACACCCAACCCCGCGATCAGTGAAAAACGCGGTGTTGTTGCCTGCAGAATAAAGCAAACCATTGATTCATTAGAGTCCATGACGGTAGTGACTAACCGAGGTCGAGAAATGCCCCTGTACCGAGTGACGGTTTGTTATGAATCGGATAATTGGATTGGTGGTATTTTGGGGCGTGAGTTTACTCACGTGATGTCTGATTCTGTCGTGATCGGCAGGTAGAGCGAAGAGAAAGGTTATGAAACACGCTATGCGTAAGCAGTTTGGCCATGCAGCTATGCTGTTTGCCATTATGATCCCAGCTTTGTTTGGAGTGTTTATGCTTGGTTCTGATGGTGCCCGCGCATTACAAACCAAAGCTCGATTAGAGGAAGCTTCAGAAGCGGCTGTTCTAGCGGTATCAGCAAAAGATGAACAAGACCATCAATTGGCGGAGCGCTATATTCAGCATTATCTATATGACATGGACTCGATCCTAGATATTGAAGTTAAGAAGCTAGGGTGTGATGAAATACCTGAATGTATTGCTGCTACGGAAAGAGGCGAAGCACGCTACTTTGAATATCGTGTTGCGGGTCAAACACTGCACAAGTCCTGGTTTCCTGGTAACGATGTGATTTCTGGCTTTGGTGATAGCTTCAATGTGACGGGATCATCGAAAGCACGACGCTATCAAAGCCAGCCGATAGACATTACTTTTATCGTCGATTTTTCAGAATCTATGAATGACTCGTGGAGTGGTGGTCGGCATTCTAAGCTAAATGATCTGAAAGACATTATTGAAGATGTGGCTGATGAACTCGGCGCGTATAACGATCTATATCCAGAGCACCCTCATCGGGTTGCACTTACCGGTTTTAATCGCCGAACCATCAATAAAGATAAGAATGACAACTTAGTAGTTCGCGATCAGCGGGTAGTTTCAAGAGAAGGTGAATACGATAAAGACGATACGGTGAATTTTAACAAAACGATAGCTCAACAATTTATCGTTAAAGGAGAAGCCTCGCGTGTGCCTAATAGCGATGATGATGCACGGTTCTACGACCTCTATTTTACCACCGATTTTTCATCCTTCACTAAAAAGGTCAAGAAATTCAAAGCTGGGGGAGGCACTGCTTCACTGCAAGGCATTATTCGTGCAGGGCAAATTGTGACTTCAATGTCGAAGAACCAAAAGCAGCTGATCATTATTCTGTCTGATGGGGAAGATTGGAATCACTACGCAGGGCAAACCAATAAGCTTGTGTCGAAAGGTATGTGTAGCAACATTCTCAATATGGTCAACGGCGGCAAAGTTTCGGCAGATAATACGCATGATGACATAGAGGTAATTGGCGGGGTAAGCCAAGGAATGATGACACCTGATGGTGAACGAATGAACGCGCGCATGGCTGTGATTGGTTTCGATTATGAACTTAATAAAAACGTGGGTCTGCGTAATTGCGTTGGCCGAGATAATGTTTATAAGGCTGAAAACAAGGAAGACATTCTCAATAAAATTTTGGGATTAATTACGGAAGAAGTGGGTCACTTGGCGCAATAGAGGTATGTGACATCCTTTTTATTAACTGAATATTATTAAGAGAGCAAAAATGAAAACGCTTATATCTGTTATGTCTTTATTTACTCTGTCGTTTTCTATACTGGCAGCCCCTTTAAAACCAGATACCAACGAACTACTTTATCATTACTGCCATATGGGCGACTCTGAACTTGAGAAGACGGTAACGATCGGTCAGGGGAAGAAAGTGATGTATCACCAAGGCCCGTTCATGCAAGTGAACGCAAGCACAGCTAATCAAGCGATTAAAAATCTGATTCAAGATAAGTTAACTCAAGTATCAGAAAGTGCTGATTGCGCACAATACTTACTGAGTCGAACTAAATTTGTAGAAGGTAAGTTGGCTCGTGAGGTGTTGGCTCGCGTGACTTTTGATTTCGATGACGATGAACTGAATCAAAAATCTCGTTATTTATTGTTAAACCTTATAGCTAAACTTGAACATCAAACTCCCGAATTTATCGTCACGGGGAATACCGACTCAAAAGGTAGTGATAGTTACAACTTAAGCTTAGGCTTGCAGCGCTCGAATGTTGTTGTTGGGTATTTGAAAGAGCAAGGCGTAAATATTGAAGACCTGACAGTGAGTTCACAAGGTGAGGCGAACCCAGTGCAGAGTAACGAGACTGAATCCGGTCGCCATAACAATCGCAGGGTTGATATTCACTCTTAACCCTGCCCTACAAATTTAACTTGTTGGGAGCAGTATTTTTAAAACGACACCCACGGATGGGTTATCTGATTGCTCGAACCAGATTGTCCCTTTGTAGCTATGGAGTATCTCATCACATAGCGCCAAACCTAATCCTGTACCATGGGTCTTCTGATCGGCTCTTACGCCACGTTGAAATAAGGTTTGGCTGATCGAGTTATCTATTACTGGCCCATCATTATAGATCTCAATCAGGATCTGCTGTTCGCTTTGAGTGGCTTTGAATTCGATAGAGGTTTGTGCGAACCGATAAGTATTTTCTAATAGGTTACCGAGCACTTCCATAAGATCATCTTTATTAAGAGGCACGGTCTGTTGGTCGTCAAACTGAGTGATGAATTGGATCTTTTTGTCGGCATGGATTTTCGTAAACATGCCTACTAGGCTGTCGAGGATTGGTTTTATCGGTGTCGATGAAGTCGTTATACCTTTAACGCCTAGCGAAGCCCTTTTGAGTTGTGCCTGAATTAAGCTATCCATTTCTAACAGTTGTTGGTTGATTTGGTCATTCTTTGTTTTGGATGAGTCTTCATCAAGTAATGCTTGAGAAACTGTCACGCGAGTCTTCAAACTATGGGCGAGATCATTGAGAGAACGCTTATAACGCTCCTGATTTTCTTTTTGTTGGTATAGCAATTCGTTCAATGCACTGGTGACGCTATGTAAATCTTCAGGGTATGACTGGGCTAATTGGTTTTGTTTACCCTGCTTTATGTCATTCAGTTCATTCTCTAGTCGAGTAAACGGCGCAAAACTAATACGATAAAAAACCAAAAGTAGAGCACTGATCAAAGCAAGCGCAACCACTAACACTCCAACCGCGGTGTATTTTAACTGATGTATGGGTTCTATTTTCTCTTCGACCCTTTGGGTAAAGATAACTCTGCCATCTTTTTTTTCCTGGAAACCTTTCCAGAGAATTGTGTGGACAATAAAAGCGGCGCCATTCGATCTTTCAACCAAACGAATAGTATCTATGGGGAAATTTAGATCATGACACAGTTCGTTGACTTGAGATTGGCTGACGCCTATCTCTGATAGCAGCTTAGCTCGTCTTTCAATATTTACTGATGTCCATACTTGTTGATTGTTGTGATCACATAGAGTGACGCTAGTGTTGGGAGACTCTTTCGCATAGAACCTATCCCACTCCGTCAATGGCGGTATTTCCCCAGAAGACAGCAGTTCATTGATTACAGCAGGCAATTCTCGAAGGGTATTTTTCGAGTAGTACTCAAAAAGTTGGTGTTTTTGACTGTTGTAGTAGAACCAGGCGCTAGTGAGTACCATTGAAATCATAATGGAAGCAGCAACGGCGAATGTCCGACGTCTGAACTGAGTTTTGTACAGTCTTTTCATACTACTTGGCTTCTAGTTCAAAACGATAACCTTGCCCGCGAATGGTGCTGATCAGCTTAGCTTGAGTGTATTGCGTTAACTTTTTACGTAAGCGTGAAACGATAACCTCAATATTGTTTAGCTGAACATTTTCACCCTGCGCATAAAGGGAGTCTGCGATTTGTTGTTTAGATACGATTTGTAAGCAATGGCGAATTAAGTACTCGAATATTTGAAATTCTAAGGCTGTAAGTTCAATCAGAGCATCATCGTAACTGATACGTTTGGCTTGAGTGTCTAAGGTGAGCGATTGCGCTTTGATTTGGGAAGCGGAAAACCCTTGATTTCGACGAACAAGCGCCTCAAGGCGAGCGTGTAGCTCTTCAAATTGGAAGGGCTTGGTAAGGTAATCATCAGCCCCGGAGTTAAGCCCTTCTACTTTATCTTGCCAGTTGCCACGTGCGGTTAAGATTAATATTGGGACTGCAATTTCTTTACGACGTATTTGCTTGATCAGCGTAATGCCATCAAAGTCAGGGAGGCCAAGGTCAATGATCATCACATCTGTATTGGACTGTTTTTGAATCGTTTGTAAACATGCAGAAGCTGTTCTATCTGCATGGACAGTATGTCCTTGCTCACTGAGCTGAGAAGATAGGTGGTGATTCAATATTTCATTATCTTCAACCAAAACAACCAGCATGTAATATCCCTATCTACAATAATATTCAACCAGATAGAGCTTACACTAGCTTTGGATAAAAAAAAGGGAGAAGCCAAAGCTTCCCCCTTAATATTTATTCCAAATTGGTTTTACTTCTGTAGTAAAGAAATATCAGCAATCTGTAGGAACAGGTTACGTAGGTTGTTCAGTAGCGTTAGACGGTTCTTCTTAAGCGCTTCGTCATCAGCCATAACCATTACGTTATCGAAGAATGCATCAACAGGTTCACGTAGATCAGCAAGCTTGCTTAGGGCTTCTTGGTAGTTGCCTGTTGCGAATGCTGGTTCTAATGCTTCTGTCATTACTTCAACGTTTTCAGCCAGTGCTCTCTCTGCGTCTTCTTGAAGAAGAGCAAGATCGATTTCAGCAGGTAGCTCGCCATCGAATTTAGCAAGGATGTTACCTACACGCTTGTTCGCTGCTGCTAGTGCTTCTGCTGCTTCCAGTTCACGGAAGTGAGAAACCGCTTTAACACGTTGGTCAAAGTCAGCTGGCTTGGTTGGACGACGTGCTAGTACCGCTTGGATGATATCAACACTGAAACCAGCATCTTGGTACCATGCGCGGAAACGACCTAGCATGAAGTCGATAACGTCAGCTTCTACGTTTTCGTTGGTTAGCTTGTCGCCTAGTAGCTCTTTCGCTTTACCGATTAGATCAGTTAGGTCTAGGTTGTAGCCGTTTTCAACGATGATACGTAGCACACCTAGTGATGCACGACGTAGAGCGAATGGGTCAGAACCTTTTGGTGCTTGGCCAATACCGAAGATACCCACGATAGTGTCTAGCTTGTCTGCCATTGCTACAGCAGAAGAGATGCCAGTGCTTGGTAGTGTGTCACCTGCGAAACGAGGCATGTACTGCTCGTAAAGTGCTAGTGCTACTTGCTCGTCTTCACCATCGTGAGTCGCGTAGTGCATGCCCATCACACCTTGAGTATCCGTAAATTCGAATACCATTGATGTCATTAGGTCACACTTAGCCAGTAGGCCTGCACGCTTAGATTTCTCAACGTCAGCATCGATTTGCTCAGCAATGTAGCCAGCAAGTTCTGTGATGCGGTCGGTTTTGTCTTTGATAGTGCCCAGTTGCTTCTGGAAGATAGCTTGGTCTAGTTCAGCAAGACGGTCGATCAGCGGGCGCTTACGGTCTGTGTTGAAGAAGAACTCAGCATCAGCAAGACGTGGACGTACAACCTTCTCGTTACCTTCGATTACGTGACGAGGCTCTTTAGACTCGATGTTCGAAACGAAGATGAAGTTTGGCAGAAGGTTCTTATCAGCGTCATACACTGGGAAGTACTTCTGGTCGCCTTTCATGGTGTAAACCAAAGCTTCAGAAGGCACTTTTAGGAACTCTTGCTCAAACTTAGCAGTAAGCACCACTGGCCATTCAACCAAAGAGGTAACTTCTTCAACAAGGTCATCTTCTAGGTCAGCAATACCACCAACTGCGTCAGCTGCTTTTTTCGCATCAGCAAGGATGATCGCTTTACGCGCATCGTAATCTGCCATTACTTTACCGCGCTCTTCTAAGATCGCAGGGTATTGGTCAGCAGAGTCGATAGTGAACTCTTGTTCGCCCATGAAACGGTGGCCACGGATAGTACGAGCAGAAGCTACGCCTAGGATCTCGCCTTCAACAAGCTCATCACCTAGTAGTACTGTCAGTGTTTTCACTGGACGGATAAATTGAATGTCTGAGTTACCCCAGCGCATTGCTTTAGGGATTGGTAGGCCAGCGAGAGCTTTCGCAGCGATGTCCATCACCAATTCTTGAACAGGTTTGCCAGCTACTTCCTGTTTGAAAAGAAGCCACTCGCCTTTGTCTGTTTTCAGGCGGTCAGCTTGCTCAACAGTAATACCGTTACCACGAGCCCAACCTTGTGCAGCTTTAGTCGCGTTGCCTTCAGCATCGAATGCGACAGAAATTGCAGGACCGCGCTTCTCAACGACTTTGTCTGCTTGGCCTTCAGCCAGTGCCGTCACTTTAAGTGCTAGACGACGAGGTGCTGCGTACCACTTGATGCCTTCGTGAGAAAGTTCAGCCGTTTTAAGACCTGCTTCAAAGTTAGAAGCAAAGGCTTCAGCTAGTGAACGAAGTGCCGTTGGTGGAAGCTCTTCCGTACCCAGTTCAATTAGAAAATTCTTCGCCATGATTATTTATCCTTCTTACACATTGGGAAGCCAAGCGCTTCACGTGACGCGTAGTACGCCTCTGCAACAGCTTTAGTCAGGTTGCGGATACGAAGGATGTAACGTTGACGCTCTGTTACAGAGATAGCTTTGCGCGCATCAAGAATGTTGAATGCGTGACCTGCTTTTAGAATGCGCTCGTAAGCTGGAAGCGGCAGTGGCTTCTCAAGCTCAAGTAGCTCTTTACACTCTTTTTCGCACTGGTCGAAGAAAGTGAATAGGAAATCTACGTCTGCGTGTTCGAAGTTGTATGTTGATTGCTCAACTTCGTTTTGGTGGAAGATGTCACCGTAAGTCACATTAGAACCGTCTGGTGCTACGTTCCATACAAGGTCGTAAACAGAGTCTACTTCTTGGATGTACATTGCTAGACGCTCGATACCGTAAGTGATCTCACCCGTTACTGGCTTACACTCAAGACCGCCAACTTGTTGGAAGTAAGTGAATTGAGTCACTTCCATACCGTTTAGCCATACTTCCCAACCAAGACCCCATGCGCCTAGCGTTGGGTTTTCCCAGTTGTCTTCTACGAAACGAATATCGTGAACAAGTGGGTCGACACCAAGAACTTCAAGCGAGCCTAAGTACAACTCCTGGATGTTATCTGGAGAAGGTTTTAGAGCTACTTGGAATTGATAGTAGTGCTGCAGGCGGTTCGGGTTTTCACCGTAACGACCATCGGTCGGACGACGAGAAGGTTGAACGTATGCCGTAGACATTGGCTCTGGGCCAAGTGCACGTAGACATGTCATTGGGTGAGAGGTGCCAGCACCTACTTCCATATCTAGTGGTTGAACAATGGTACAACCGTTTTGTGCCCAGTAATCCTGCAGCGCGAGGATCATTCCCTGGAAGGTTTTGATATCGTATTTTTGCATAGTCAGGTTCGCGCGATTCTTTTAAATGAATGATAAAAATAACCTCTGAGTATACCGAGATATTGGTAAAGCGAGTAGGGGTAATCTTGTTTAATTAGTGGTCTAAAATGTCGTTTAGTGGATTTTTTTGCCTTTAATGTTTGTTTTTCGGCACAAGTGGATATTTTGATAACTTTGACACTTGTGTTTGAAAGCGTGGGTGATTAAAATCTCGCGGTCTTTGGGGAGTAGCTTGCTTATTCATATCCTATTGAATGAGTTCGTTCGTCAACATAATTGATGCAAAATCATCATGGCGTTCGAGGCAACCACCACCTTGGTGGCGCTTAGCAAGACCTTAGACAAGCATCGTGAACCGGGATGGGGCGCGAGGTTTGTCTTTGGTTAAATATAATAATCCTCATCCCAAATGAGCATGTCGTGAGCGTTTTAGCAATTTCAATTACAACTGTCGCCTTAGCCGAGATCGGTGATAAGACTCAGTTGTTATCCCTTTTATTAGCCAGTCGATATCGAAAACCGCTACCTATTATTGCGGCTATTTTCTTTGCCACCATTGCCAACCATGCCCTTGCTGCGTGGCTAGGTGTTGTGGTTGCTGATTATTTATCTCCTGAAGTACTTAAGTGGGTGCTGGTGGTCAGTTTCATTGCGATGGCAGGCTGGATTCTGATTCCGGATAAATTAGATGACGATGAGCAGATCTCGAACCGAGGGCCGTTTGTCGCCAGTTTTATCGCTTTCTTCATTGCTGAGATCGGTGATAAGACTCAGATTGCGACATCGATTCTAGGGGCTCAATATTCGGATGCATTAACGTGGGTCATTCTCGGTACTACCATTGGTATGTTGCTGGCGAATGTGCCTGTGGTGATCATTGGTAAGCTATCGGCAGATAAGATGCCACTTGACCTGATTCGCAAGATCACAGCCTTGTTGTTCGTGGGCTTGGCTATCGCAGCAGCGTTCTATTAAGCGGTAGTATTGAGTCTTATTATACTCAATCAGTAGAGTAATGTGTTGTAGGTCATACTCTTACAGTATTGTGGGGTTTATCGAGCGAATGGACATATAACTGTCATACTTGTCATGATATTTTAATCTTGTGAGTTAAGAACACGAGGGCATGATTATGTTGACGCGTTATATGGGTATTACTCCACAAAGCCAAAGTTATCTATTTACCTTTGGTCTTGCACTTACACTACTAGGCATGGTGTTGACGGACATGTGGCTACCAATGGTGGCTGGTTCGATGATCATGACCGGGCTTGCGGTAGAAGCTTGGATTCGGGTTGCGCATATTATTCCTATGCGAAAAGATATCCGAGAAATTCAGCATCAGCTTGAGCATCTGCAAAACAAATCTAGAAGCGAATAAACAAAAAGCCGCTCGTACTCTGAGTTCTGTTTAAGAACATAAGGTACGAGCGGCTTTTTTGATACTTGATAGTCGGTGGGGCGTTACGCCTCCAATCCCTTTCTGATCAAATACTGGTAAGGCAACGTTTCTGTCGCTTGGCCTACCAACTGGTGATCCATGAATCGACAAAAGCTCGGAATATCACGAGTTGTCGAAGGATCGTCAGCTTTTACCAGTAACACATCGCCATCCTGCATGTTTCTAATTGTCTTCCTGACCATCATTACTGGCTCTGGGCAACGCAGGCCTTCAGCTTCTAAAGTGTGGGTTGCCAGTTCAGGTTTGAATGTCATGGTTTGTATCTCTATATCTATCTAACGAGTGAATAATACGTCTGCAGAAAAAATATGCAATAAGTGCTTGGCAAATGGAACCATTTCCTATAACTTAATTAACAAGTTGATAACAACTCAAATCAAAGGCAACTAGCTAAGGAGTGGCGATGTTGACAGGATTAGATAGATTAACAATTTATTCAGTTCTCTGTTTTATTTCTTTTTGTGCGTTAGTACTACGCTCATCGACAGAGACCTCTCTAATGCCAATTTTTGGCATAGTAGCAACGATTATTGGTATTTGGGTAGAGATGCGCCGTTGGCAAGGCATAGCCGAGGAGCAAGAGCACTAACCCGAATACAGCAAGCAAATTCCAATACGACAACATTCCGACACTATCCCCAGATTTTCTTGGGCTTCCCCGCGTAATTGCGGGATTTTTTTTATCTAAAGCATGCTATAAACAACTTAGTGACCAATGATAATTGTATACAGCTAGGTAAGTGGCGTGGAATTAGAAGACATCTATCGTAGAGACCTGAATTTACTGGTCGCCTTAAAGGTATTGATTGAAGAGGGCAGTGTTAGTCAAGCCGCGCTTCGTCTTAACCTAAGCCAATCGGCAACCAGCCGAGTATTAGGACGCTTAAGAGAACTACTCAACGATCCCCTGTTTACACGCCAAGGTCAGCACCTTATTCCCACCAAGAAAGCTCTCGAGATCAGCCAGCGCATTGATCAGCCTTTAGAATCATTCCGTCAGTTGCTTAGTCCGAGTGATTTCGATCCTTACTATTGCAGTGAGCGTTTTTTAATTGCGACCACTGACTACGCGATGCAAACCATCTTGCCTTATGCTCTGCCTAAGATTTATGAACAAGCGCCGAACATATCTTTGGAGTTTGCTCCGTTGCAGCATGAACATTTGTTTAAACAGCTCAGCACCGAACGTGTGGATATGGCGATTTGTCGCCCGAGTGGCAGCATTGCACCACTTCATCAAGAGGTATTGGGGCCGGTCGGTGTGTCGTGTCTGTTATCTAAAAACCATCCATTAGCCGATCAACATTTAAGCCTTGCAGACTATGTTTCACTCCCACATGCGATGATTGCGATCAGTGATGGTGTTAAGGCTTTATTGGACAACGCGTTAGCCAATCAACAGCCTCGCAAAATGGTGTTGCGTGCTTATCATCTTGAAGCGGCATTGGCGATTGTTGATAGAATGCCGTTGGTGATTACTGTACCTGCTGATTTGGCTTATTTGGTGGCAGAGCGTTATGACTTGGTTGTTAAGCCATTACCATTTGAATTTATGCCGTTTGATTACTCACTGATCTGGCACTCGCGTTGCGATTCTTCTGCTTCACAACAATGGTTAAGAAGAGTGGTAAAAGAAGAGTGTGGTGAGTTGATTCAAAAACGAATTGCGGATGTCGGTTTGGGTTAACCGGAGCTGAGTCTGGGTTCACTTGACCCGAATGAAAAAAACGCAAAAGGGCTGATAAAAATCAGCCCTTTGTTGTTTTGAGTTATCCAAACCTAAAGCCGTTGTTTAAGGTTTGAGAATCTATAGCTTAATGACTACGCGACCAGTGATTTGACCGTTAGTGATGTCTTCTGCTGCTTGAATCGCACCGTCTAAAGACACTTCTTTGGTTGCTTGAGCGTAGAAAGATTCTGGTAGTAGCTCAGCCAGTTGTTCCCACGCTTTAATACGTTTTTCACGAGGGCACATTACAGAATCAACACCTTGTAGACGAACGTTACGTAGAATGAATGGCATTACCGTAGTTGGTAAGTCAAAGCCGCCGGCTAGGCCACACATTGCAACCGCGCCGTTGTAATCAATTTGCGCCAATACTTTAGCAAGTACCTTGCTACCTACTGTATCGATAGCACCAGCCCACAGTTGTTTCTCAAGTGGTTTCGCTGGTTCTTCTAATTCAGCACGCTCTACAATGCGTGTTGCACCTAGTGATTTTAGAAGCTCGCCATTTTCTGAAGCTCGGCCAGTAACCGCTGCTACTTTGTAGCCTAGTTGGTTTAGTAGCGTAATAGACACGCTGCCTACGCCGCCACTAGCACCCGTTACTAGGATTTCACCGTCTTCTGGTTTGATGCCTGCATCTACGATAGCTTGCACACAAAGCATAGCGGTGAAGCCAGCTGTACCAATCGCCATGACTTTCTTGGCGTCAAGACCTGCAGGCATTGGTACTAACCAGTCACCATTTAGGCTCGCTTTCTCAGCCATACCGCCCCAGTGGCCTTCACCAACACCCCAACCCGTCAGAACAACTTCGTCGCCTGCTTTGTAGCGCGGGTCATCAGATTGTGAAACCACGCCAGAAAGGTCGATACCAGGAACCATAGGGAAGTTGCGAACAATGCGCCCTTTACCTGTTATCGCCAAACCATCTTTGTAGTTCAAAGAAGAGTAGCTCACATCAACTTTCACGTTACCTTCTGGTAATTGAGACTCATCAATTTGAGAAACTGATGCGATAGTTTTTTTGTCTTCTTGGTTTAGTACAAGTGCTTTAAACATGATCTGCTCCGTAGGAGGAATATTAGGAAACTGAAGTAACTTTAGTTGAATCATCCGAGAAAAAATAATGAAACATCAACATTGAATCTATGCGTTTTGCGCATAGATATCAGTGTTGGTTTTTCTCTCGCTGAGTTCGCTGAACGCAATCGATGCATTGTTGGATGCCAAGTAATAAAAAGTGCAGCTATATAAATATAGCTGCACAAAAGATTACCCTACAAGTATTACAACCAGTGATCGCTATGGGCGTTCAAATACCGTTGCAATACCTTGGCCTAAACCAATACACATGGTCGCCAAGCCGTATTTCACGTCTTGCGCTTCCATCAGGTTGATTAGCGTCGTCGAGATACGAGAACCAGAACAGCCTAGTGGGTGACCAAGAGCAATCGCACCGCCGTTAAGGTTAACTTTCTCGTCAACTACATCCAATAGACCTAGGTCTTTAGCACATGGAAGAGATTGAGCAGCAAACGCTTCGTTTAGCTCAATTACACCCATATCTTCGATGGTTAGGCCTGCACGTTTCAGTGCTTTTTGAGTTGCTGGTACTGGGCCGTAACCCATGATTGAAGGATCGCAGCCAGCGATAGCCATCGACTTCACGCGAGCGCGAATCTTCAGGCCAAGTGCGTTGGCTTTCTCTTCGCTCATGATCAGCATTGCCGATGCACCATCAGACAATGCTGATGAAGTACCTGCTGTTACCGTTCCGTTTGCTGGGTCAAATACCGGGCGAAGCTGAGATAAGCCTTCAACCGTAGTTTCTGGGCGAATGACTTCGTCGTAATCCAGAGTGAACAGAGAACCGTCTGCAGCGTGAGCTTCGGTTGGCAGGATTTCATTTTTGAAACGACCTTCAACCGTAGCTGCTTGAGCGCGAGCATGTGAGCGTGCTGCGAATGCATCTTGGTCTTCACGGCTAATACCGTGCATTTTACCTAACATCTCAGCGGTTAGGCCCATCATACCTGCCGCTTTTGCTACGTGTTTAGACATGCCAGGGTGAAAATCAACACCATGGTTCATTGGTACGTGGCCCATATGTTCGACACCACCGATCAGGCAGATTTCAGCATCACCAACCATGATAGAGCGGGTTGCATCATGCAGAGCTTGCATAGATGAGCCACATAAACGGTTCACCGTTACCGCACCAATCTCAATCGGCAGACCAGCAAGTAAAGCAGCGTTACGTGCAACGTTGAAGCCTTGCTCTAGCGTTTGTTGTACACAACCCCAGTAAATGTCTTCAATTTCGACAGGGTTTACTTCTGGGTTGCGCTCTAAAATGCCTTTCATCAAATGTGCCGACAGATCTTCAGCACGAGTGTGACGGAAAGCTCCACCTTTGGAACGTCCCATTGGGGTACGAAGGCAATCAACAACAACTACATTATTCATTTTGCTATTCCTTTTCCAAATGTGGGTTACAGAGAACTTGCTTGTTGGCCGTCGTAAAAGCTTTCGCCTTTCGCTGCCATATCAAGCAATAGTTGAGGAACTTGGTACATTGCACCTAAGTCTTGGTAGCTCTTCGCCATTTCAACGAAGTTACCAATACCCACACTGTCTAAGTAGCGGAATACGCCGCCTCTGAATGGAGGGAAGCCTAAACCGTAAACCAGTGCCATATCCGCTTCTTGCGGTGTCGCGATGATACCTTCTTCTAAACAAAGCACCACTTCGTTGATCATAGGAATCATCACACGTTGGATAATTGTCTGGTCATCAAAGTCTTGTGGTTGTTGGCATACGTCAGCCAGGATAGGAAGAATGTCTTCAGAGAATGTCTTCTTAGGACGACCGCGTTTGTCTACGCTGTACGTGTAGAAACCGCTGCCGTTCTTCTGGCCGTATTTTTCAGCGACGTAAAGTGCGTCAATTGCATCACGACCTTCTTTACCCATACGCTCTGGGAAACCTTGCGCCATTACTGCTTGTGCATGATGTGCTGTGTCTAAACCTACAACGTCTAGCAAGTAAGCAGGGCCCATTGGCCAACCGAACTTACGCTCCATGACTTTATCGATCTTAGTGAAGTCAGCACCGTCACGTAGCAACATGCTGAAACCGCCAAAGTAAGGGAAAAGTACACGGTTAACGAAGAAGCCTGGGCAATCATTAACAACGATAGGGGATTTACCCATCTTCGCTGCGTAAGCAACCACGCGATTAATGGTTTCTTCTGAAGTATGCTCGCCACGGATGATCTCAACCAAAGGCATGCGGTGTACTGGGTTAAAGAAGTGCATACCACAGAAGTTTTCTGGGCGTTTTAGAGATTTTGCTAGCAGGTTGATCGGAATCGTTGAGGTGTTTGATGTAAGAACTGTGTCTTCACCCACCAGACCTTCCACTTCACTCAGTACTGCTGCTTTTACTTTAGGGTTTTCTACAACGGCTTCCACAATCACATCTGACTGTTCAACACCTGCGTAATGTAAGCTTGGGGTAATAGAAGACAGAATGCCTGCCATCTTGAATCCATCTAGGCGACCGCGTGATAAGCGTTTATTCAACAGCTTAGATGCTTCGTTCATACCAAGATCTAGAGACGCCTGTGCGATGTCTTTCATCATCACTGGCACGCCCTTTAACGCTGACTGGTAAGCAATACCGCCACCCATGATGCCAGCACCAAGTACCGCTGCTCGTTCAGTCGCTTTGTTTGCAGACTTACCAGCTTGTTTCGCTAGGCCTTTGATGTATTGGTCATTAAGGAATAAGCCGACCAATGCTTTCGCTTCTTCAGATTTCGCTAGCTTAACGAAGTGTTTACGCTCGATGTCTAGTGCTGCATCGCGATCGCTACGTGCTGCTTCTTCGATAGCGATAACCGAGGTGATAGGTGCTGGGTAATGAGGCCCTGCTTTTTGAGCAACTAAGCCTTTCGCCATGGTAAAGCTCATCATCGCTTCTAGTTTGCTTAATGAAAGCGCTGATGTTTTTTGTTTACGACGTAGCTGCCAATCGAGTTTTTCATTGGCTGCTAGAGAAACAGTGTTAATCGCTGATTCTAATAGTTGGTCTGTTTCAACAATCGCATCTAACAAGCCAACTTTAAGTGCTTCATCTGCACGGCATGCTTTGCCTTGCGTGATAATTTCCATTGCACTGTCAGCACCGATAACACGTGGCAGACGCACACAACCACCAAAGCCAGGCATTATGCCAAGTTTGGTTTCTGGTAGGCCTATGCTGGTGGTCTTGTCACCGATACGGAAATCGGTAGCGAGTACACATTCACAGCCGCCGCCAAGGGCATGGCCACGCATCATTGAAAGAGTTGGGACAGGAAGGTCTTCGAGCTTGCTGAAAATTGAATTAGCGAATCTTAACCATTCATCAAGTTCGGCTTCTGGCTTAGCAAATAGGCCAAGAAATTCAGTGATGTCTGCGCCTACGATGAACGCGTCTTTGTTTGAAGTTAAGATTAAACCACGTAATCCAGCGTGAGCATTAAGAGCATCTAACGCTTTATCTAGTGATTCTAAAGTAGCAAGGTCGAGTTTGTTTACAGAGGCCGGAGCACAGAAGCTAAGTTCTGCAATACCATCTTGTAATTCCTTTACCTGTAAGGTGTTAGCTTGGTAAATCATTGTCTATCTCCATGACATACAATCCACGATTGTTTGAGAGAATCTTGTTATCTTTCTATTATTGTAGAATACCTGGTAAGACCAGTTATTCTAGTCTGTACCTCTGCCTGGTGAATTTCAATACATTTTTTAAACAATTGTTTAACATTGTGCGATGGCACAGATCCTCTAACCCTTATTATTCACGCGTGATACACTTCGCCGCTCTTATTAATTAAGTTAACGATATGAATGAACAGCCCTATTTAATACCGTCAGCGTCGGCTCTGTTTGAAGAAGAGATAAAGAAGAGCGTCTTCATTACTCATCTTGCTCATACTCCAAGTGTAGAAGCTGCTAAACAGTTCGTAGAACAGGTAAAAAAAGAGCATTCATCAGCGCGACATAATTGTTGGGGTTTTGCTGCAGGGCGACCTGAAGACTCAATGCAATGGGGCTTTAGTGACGATGGAGAGCCATCTGGTACTGCGGGTAAGCCTATCTTGGCGCAACTGTCTGGTTCTGGCGTTGGTGAACTGACGGCTGTTGTTACTCGTTATTCTGGCGGAATCAAGCTTGGAACGGGTGGCCTAGTAAAGGCTTACGGTGGTGGAGTGCAACAAGCTCTCAAGCTGCTTCAAACTATCGAGAAAAAAATAACCACAAAATTACGGCTAGAGTTAGACTATGGCTTTGTGCCAATTGCGCAATCCATTATGGCTCAGCATCAGGCTGTTGAAGTCCAAGCGGATTATGGTGTGCAAGTTGAGCTTATTATTGAAATAGAGCTCCTTCAGGTAGATTCGTTTACCCAAACCATGATCAATAAAAGCGGTGCTAAGGCACTGGTAACGAAAGTCAAAGACAACTAGGAAGTGTGAAGCATTTCGCTTCGTTCAATAGCTCATGCAATTTCGCTCAATTATTCGAATCGTCGGATTATTATTAGCACTTTTTAGTGTATCAATGCTCGCACCTGCGCTCGTCGCACTGATCTATCGAGATGGTGCGGGTGTGCCATTTGTGACGACTTTCTTTGTTCTATTATTTTTTGGAGCAACTTGCTGGTTTCCAAACCGACGCTATAAACATGAATTGAAGGCGCGAGATGGCTTTTTGATTGTTGTTTTGTTCTGGACGGTAATCGGCAGTGCGGGTGCGTTACCGTTTTTGATCGCTGATAACCCGAGTGTTTCGGTAACCGATGCTTTCTTCGAATCCTTTTCTGCATTAACTACAACTGGTGCGACGGTTATTGTCGGCCTTGATGATCTCCCTAAGGCAATTCTGTTTTACCGTCAGTTCCTACAATGGTTTGGTGGTATGGGTATCATCGTATTGGCGGTAGCCATTCTTCCTGTTCTGGGTATCGGTGGTATGCAGCTGTATCGTGCTGAAATCCCAGGTCCTGTAAAAGACAGTAAGATGACACCGCGTATTGCTGAAACGGCAAAAGCGCTCTGGTACATCTATCTCAGCTTAACAATTGCTTGTGCAGTGGCATTTTGGCTTGCAGGTATGAGCTTCTTTGACGCTATTAGCCATAGTTTCTCGACTATCGCAATTGGTGGCTTCTCAACGCACGATGCAAGCATGGGCTATTTCAACAGTCCTGCTATCAACATGATTACGGTCGTGTTCCTTCTTATATCTGCATGTAACTATTCTCTTCACTTTGCGGCATTTGCTTCTGGTGGTGTACATCCTAAGTATTACTGGAAAGATCCTGAGTTCCGTGCCTTTATCTTTATTCAAGTCGTGCTGTTCTTAGTTTGTTTCTTATTACTGTTGAATCACCATTCTTATGACTCGTATTATGATGCTTTCGATCAAGCCTTGTTCCAGACAGTATCTATTTCAACAACCGCAGGCTTCACCACAACCGGTTTCTCTGAGTGGCCGCTATTCTTACCTGTGTTGCTTCTGTTCTCTTCTTTTATAGGTGGTTGTGCAGGTTCAACGGGTGGCGGTATGAAAGTCATTCGAATATTACTGCTTACTTTACAGGGTGCTCGTGAAATGAAGCGTCTTGTTCACCCGCGTGCTGTCTATACCATCAAGGTTGGTGGTTCGGCGCTACCACAACGTGTCGTTGATGCGGTTTGGGGCTTCTTCTCTGCATACGCATTAGTTTTTGTGGTTTGTATGTTGGCTCTTATTGCTACGGGGATGGATGAGCTAAGCGCTTTCTCTGCCGTAGCGGCAACGCTGAATAACCTTGGCCCGGGCTTAGGTGAAGTGGCAATGCACTTCGGCGATGTGAATGATAAGGCCAAATGGGTGTTGATCGTATCTATGCTGTTTGGTCGTTTAGAGATATTCACCTTATTAATTTTATTGACCCCTACGTTTTGGCGTAGCTAAGGACAACATTGTGGCAAAAGCTCTATTTTTATATTCAAGCCGTGAAGGGCAGACCAAGAAAATCTTGAACTATATAAAAGAAGAAATGAATGAGTTCGAATGTGAGCTTCAAGATCTGCACACTATTAGTAATGTCGACTTTGCTCAATACGATAGAGTGTTGATTGGTGCATCTATTCGTTACGGCCACCTTAATAAGAAGCTATATAAGTTCATTGATGCCAACCTTGCTCAGTTGCAATCGAACAAGGTTGCTTTCTTTTGCGTTAACTTAACAGCTCGTAAA
>NZ_CH902609.1:487445-528056 GCF_000153005.1 Vibrio sp. MED222
CCGTTCGTCTAGAGGCCTAGGACACCGCCCTTTCACGGCGGTAACAGGGGTTCGACTCCCCTACGGGATACCATTGGGTCGTTAGCTCAGTTGGTAGAGCAGTTGACTTTTAATCAATTGGTCGCAGGTTCGAATCCTGCACGACCCACCATTCTTTCTCCGCGAAGGAATTAAAACTATCGTGGGCGATTAGCTCAGTTGGGAGAGCACCTGCCTTACAAGCAGGGGGTCACTGGTTCGAGCCCGGTATCGCCCACCATTCTCTAAATATTCTTGGTTATAGTCATATCCAAACCACTTCTTTTGTCGTTGGTTGGTGTGTTTGACCCTGAGAGTCTTTAGAAAATGTGAATTTTAGAACACTGGTTCTTAAAGTCTCATGCTCTTTAACAATTTGGAAAGCTGACTGATTGATTTACTTACGAGTAATTCAATCAAATTTAAAAGTTCTCAATGTTTATCTTTCATTAGATAAACACAACAAACACATTCAAGTGTCTTGTATTCGAATCAAACGTTAGTTTGATTCACAATTGAGTCCGGCAAACAGTCATCAAGAATTAACCCTTCTTGATGACAACCAAAAACCTTGGTTAGTTGCCATACGCTTATTTGTCTTCACTTTTTAAAGTGAAAGCAAATAGAAACCCTTTCGGGTTGTATGGTTAAGTGACTAAGCGTACACGGTGGATGCCTTGGCAGTCAGAGGCGATGAAAGGCGTAATAACTTGCGATAAGCCCAGATTAGGTAGTAATAACCTTTTGAGTCTGGGATTCCTGAATGGGGAAACCCACTTACATAAGTAAGTATCCTGTTGTGAATACATAGCAACAGGAGGCAAACCGGGGGAACTGAAACATCTAAGTACCCCGAGGAAGAGAAATCAACCGAGATTCCGAAAGTAGCGGCGAGCGAAATTGGATTAGCCCTTAAGCTTTTAATGATGCAGGTGAAGAGTCTGGAAAGTCTCGCAATAAAGGGTGATAGCCCCGTAACCGACACATCATAATCAGTGAAAACGAGTAGGGCGGGACACGTGATATCCTGTCTGAATATGGGGGGACCATCCTCCAAGGCTAAATACTACTGACTGACCGATAGTGAACCAGTACCGTGAGGGAAAGGCGAAAAGAACCCCTGTGAGGGGAGTGAAATAGAACCTGAAACCGTGTACGTACAAGCAGTAGGAGCACCTTCGTGGTGTGACTGCGTACCTTTTGTATAATGGGTCAGCGACTTAATTTTAGTAGCAAGGTTAACCGTTTAGGGGAGCCGTAGGGAAACCGAGTCTTAACTGGGCGTACAGTTGCTAGGATTAGACCCGAAACCAGGTGATCTAGCCATGGGCAGGTTGAAGGTTGAGTAACATCAACTGGAGGACCGAACCGACTAATGTTGAAAAATTAGCGGATGACTTGTGGCTAGGGGTGAAAGGCCAATCAAACCTGGAGATAGCTGGTTCTCCCCGAAAGCTATTTAGGTAGCGCCTCGGACGAATACTACTGGGGGTAGAGCACTGTTAAGGCTAGGGGGTCATCCCGACTTACCAACCCTTTGCAAACTCCGAATACCAGTAAGTACTATCCGGGAGACACACGGCGGGTGCTAACGTCCGTCGTGGAGAGGGAAACAACCCAGACCGCCAGCTAAGGTCCCAAAGTATAGCTAAGTGGGAAACGATGTGGGAAGGCTCAGACAGCCAGGATGTTGGCTTAGAAGCAGCCATCATTTAAAGAAAGCGTAATAGCTCACTGGTCGAGTCGGCCTGCGCGGAAGATGTAACGGGGCTAAGCTATACACCGAAGCTGCGGCTACGTACCTTAGGGTATGTGGGGTAGGGGAGCGTTCTGTAAGCCGTTGAAGGTGGTCTGTAAGGGCTGCTGGAGGTATCAGAAGTGCGAATGCTGACATGAGTAACGATAAAGGGAGTGAAAAACTCCCTCGCCGGAAGACCAAGGGTTCCTGTCCAACGTTAATCGGGGCAGGGTAAGTCGACTCCTAAGGCGAGGCCGAAAGGCGTAGTCGATGGGAAACGGGTTAATATTCCCGTACTTCTTACAATTGCGATGGGGGGACGGAGAAGGCTAGGTGGGCCTGGCGACGGTTGTCCAGGTTCAAGTACGTAGGCGGAAAGTTTAGGTAAATCCGGACTTTCATTAACGCTGAGATACGATGTCGAGCTACTACGGTAGTGAAGTCATTGATGCCATGCTTCCAGGAAAAGCCTCTAAGCTTCAGATTGTAAGGAATCGTACCCCAAACCGACACAGGTGGTCGGGTAGAGAATACCAAGGCGCTTGAGAGAACTCGGGTGAAGGAACTAGGCAAAATGGTACCGTAACTTCGGGAGAAGGTACGCTCTTATCAGTGAAGTCCCTTGCGGATGGAGCAGACGAGAGTCGCAGATACCAGGTGGCTGCAACTGTTTATTAAAAACACAGCACTGTGCAAAATCGTAAGATGACGTATACGGTGTGACGCCTGCCCGGTGCCGGAAGGTTAATTGATGGGGTTAGACTTCGGTCGAAGCTCTTGATCGAAGCCCCGGTAAACGGCGGCCGTAACTATAACGGTCCTAAGGTAGCGAAATTCCTTGTCGGGTAAGTTCCGACCTGCACGAATGGCGTAATGATGGCCACGCTGTCTCCACCCGAGACTCAGTGAAATTGAAATCGCTGTGAAGATGCAGTGTACCCGCGGCTAGACGGAAAGACCCCGTGAACCTTTACTACAGCTTGGCACTGAACATTGAACCTACATGTGTAGGATAGGTGGGAGACTATGAAATTGCGTCGCTAGATGTGATGGAGTCGTCCTTGAAATACCACCCTTGTAGTTTTGATGTTCTAACGTTGGTCCCTGAATCGGGATTACGGACAGTGCCTGGTGGGTAGTTTGACTGGGGCGGTCTCCTCCCAAAGAGTAACGGAGGAGCACGAAGGTGGGCTAAACACGGTTGGACATCGTGTGGTTAGTGCAATGGCATAAGCCCGCTTGACTGCGAGAATGACAATTCGAGCAGGTGCGAAAGCAGGTCATAGTGATCCGGTGGTTCTGAATGGAAGGGCCATCGCTCAACGGATAAAAGGTACTCCGGGGATAACAGGCTGATACCGCCCAAGAGTTCATATCGACGGCGGTGTTTGGCACCTCGATGTCGGCTCATCACATCCTGGGGCTGAAGTCGGTCCCAAGGGTATGGCTGTTCGCCATTTAAAGTGGTACGCGAGCTGGGTTTAGAACGTCGTGAGACAGTTCGGTCCCTATCTGCCGTGGGCGTTGGAAAATTGAAAGGGGCTGCTCCTAGTACGAGAGGACCGGAGTGGACGAACCTCTGGTGTTCGGGTTGTCATGCCAATGGCATTGCCCGGTAGCTAAGTTCGGAATCGATAACCGCTGAAAGCATCTAAGCGGGAAGCGAGCCTTGAGATGAGTTTTCCCTGGCACTATAAGTGTCCTAAAGGGTTGTCGTAGACTACGACGTTGATAGGCAGGGTGTGTAAGTGCTGCGAGGCATTGAGCTAACCTGTACTAATTGCCCGTGAGGCTTAACCATACAACACCCAAGGGGTTTTGTGGACTCAAAGACAGACCTTGAATGAGTTTGATGAGAATTTAACAGCTTTCCGAATTTTAAAATTTGCTTGGCGACCATAGCATTGTGGACCCACCTGATTCCATGCCGAACTCAGAAGTGAAACACAATAGCGCCGATGGTAGTGTGGGGCTTCCCCATGTGAGAGTAGGACATCGCCAGGCTTTAAATTTGAACACTTGTCAGCGACGACAAGTATTCCACTGCGGAGTGGTAGTTCAGTTGGTTAGAATACCGGCCTGTCACGCCGGGGGTCGCGGGTTCGAGTCCCGTCCACTCCGCCACTTATTCGATAACCTCGCCTAGTGCGAGGTTTTTTCGAATCTGAAGTAATGAAAGTTTTAGGGGTGTAGCTCCAATTGGCAGAGCAGCGGATTCCAAATCCGCGTGTTGGGAGTTCGAATCTCTCCACCCCTGCCATATTTAAGGCTCTAGCAGAAATGCTAGAGCCTTTTTACTTTCTGAAGCCAATATACGCCATTAGCAGAGCAGCGGATCCCCCGACCTACCAAAATAGCGCATGTTGGGAGTTAAACCTCCACTCCTCCCATATACTAAGCCTCAACAGAAATGCTAGATCCTTTTTGCTTTCTGAATCCAATATACGCTATTAGTAAAGTAGCGGATTCTCCGACTTACTAAAACAGCGCGTGTTGGGAGTCGAAACCTCCAACCTTTCCATATACTAAGCCTCAGGAGAAATGCTGAGGCTTTTTTGCTTTCTATTTGTTCTATTTTTAGTCGACAATTCCTACTTTTAATAAAATCTGGCCTTAAAAGTGTAAGTGCTTACTTATCCCAGCCTCTTTTATAAACAACCAACAGCACAAACTACGCTTCTTTATGAGAACTGTTATCAATATTTTGTTACATTTTAGTCGTTATTACTAAAAGGCAACAAATATGGATATCTCCCGTCGTAAGTTTATTCAATCATCTCTCGCTATATCTGCACTCACTGTACTTCCCGCTTGCTCAATGAAACGGGCGGTTGATGAGCAAGGAAAGTATGTTTATGACCTAACGGCAGAGCCTTCAACCGCTGAAATCGTGACGGGGTTTGAGACTAATATTCTAGGCTTTAATGGTCAGATTCCAGCGCCAACGATTCGGTGTCGCCAGGGGGAGAAGGTAACAATCCGTTTTACCAACAAGCTATCAGAACCGACGACTATTCATTGGCACGGTTTAAGGATTCCTATCGGAATGGATGGAGTACCTTTCTTAAGCCAACCACCGATCATGCCTGGTGAAACATTTATTTATGAATTTACGCCACCAGATGCTGGTACGTTTTGGTATCACCCACATATGAATAGCGTTAAACAGCTTGGTATGGGCTTGGTTGGTCTTATTATCGTAGAGGAGAGTATCCCAGTGCCGTTTGATGAAGAACACGCACTGACGCTTAAGCATTGGCATATAGATAAGAAAGGCCAATGGAAAGATCTAATGATCCCACGACTCAGTGCCCGTATGGGTACGCCAGGAGAGTGGAGTAGCGTTAATGGAATACATGAGCCTGCCTATCAGTTAAAACAACATGCAACGACCAGGCTGCGTATCGCAAATGTCGATAATACGATCACTTACCCTATTGCTGTCGAAGGGGCAGAGGCATGGGTGATTGCCATTGATGGTAACCCTGTAAAAACGCCTTATAAACTGACTCAACATAAAATTGGCCCAGGGATGCGAGTGGATATTGGATTGATAGCACCCAAAGCCGGTGGGCGAGTGAGCGTCCTTCAAATGAAAGGACGCTTTCCTTTCTCTTTGTGTGAGTTCGAGGTTGTAGATTCAACCCTTGTTGAGAATCGCTCTCTACCTTCTTTACCCCTTAATCCTGTGCCCAACTTAGATTTGGTTAATGCAGAAGAAATTGACTTTTTATTTGAATGGGAAGGGGCGGTTTCTCCAGTATCCAAAGATGGAAAATCTATGCCTAAGTTTTGGCTAACTAATAAACGAGCATGGGAGGGGATGAGCAAAGATAATATCCCTGAACCTTTGGCGACTTTAGATCTGGGAAAAACCTATATATTCGATCTAAAGAACGTCACTCAATACCATCATCCTATCCATATTCATGGACATACTTTTACAGTACTCGAACTTGACGGGAAGAAAGTTGAAGAACCTTTCCATACCGATACAGTGTTACTTGGAAAAAATGGCCGAGCTAAAGCTGCATTTGTAGCCGACAACCCTGGCCGCTGGATGTATCACTGTCATGTTATAGAACACATGAAAACGGGTTTGATGGGATATATTGAAGTTAAGTGACACCTGTAACGTTTAATATTTGCGCATGCATTCTTAGTTTCTACCCTCGCTTTTATCGGCGTTAAAGCTAGAATATAGGGATTATTGTTTGGGAGGATTCATGGGTCAGTTATCTATTCTAGGTTTTATCGCCATCGGTGGCGCGTTTGGTGCTTGTTCACGTTACTTGATTTCCGAGTTATGCGTTGTGATGTTAGGGCGTGGTTTTCCTTACGGTACGCTGACTGTTAACGTAATTGGCTCTCTGATTATGGGATTGCTCATCGCCGCGTTTGAAAATGAGATGGTTGCGACGGAGCCGTGGAGACAAATTATCGGTCTTGGTTTCCTTGGAGCCCTGACGACATTTTCTACGTTTTCGATGGATAACGTGCTTCTTATGCAGCAGGGTGCGTTTTTCAAGATGGGGCTCAATGTACTGCTCAATGTGGTTCTCAGTATTTCAGCCGCATGGATCGGCTTCCAACTTCTGATAAAGTCTTAAAACTTTCTTACGATTTGTTAACAACTCGGCTTGGTTTATCCAAGCCGTTTTTATATACTCGATTGTACTTGTCGGAGTGCCATATGGCTGAGACCGTTAACTCGGGATCCGTTGAACCTGATCAGGCTAATACCTGCGAAGGGAACAAGAGTAGATATCTAACTAGAATCCTTCTAGAGATCTATCTCCAGATCACAACTGCATTTTCTTGCTGTGATCCCTCTTGTAGCATCTTATCCGTCAAGCATTTTTATCCCTATAAATAATGGCTAAAAGCCAAGGAAAAATGCTATGTCGAGTCGTAAACAAGCAAGACTGGAAGCGAAGAATTTCATTGATTCTTTATCCGTGCAACCTTATCCAAATTCAAAAAAAGCTTACATCCACGGATCTCGCGAGGACATTCAAGTCCCTGTACGAGAAATATCACTAGCAGATAGCCTTGTTGGTGGTACCAAAAAAGATCCTGTATTCGAACCTAATGCGCCAATTCATGTATACGACACCTCTGGTGTTTATACTGACCCTATGCACGAAATTGACCTTTACAGTGGCCTTCCTAAGTTACGAGAGCAATGGATTGAAGAGCGTGGTGATACAGAACTGTTAGACGATGTAAGTTCTGTCTACACCAAAGAGCGTTTAGAAGATGAAACTCTAGACGACCTTCGTTACGGTAATCTGCCTAGAATTCGTCGCGCCACTGGCGATCAATGTGTTACTCAGCTGCACTATGCTCGTCAGGGGACTATTACTCCTGAGATGGAGTACATTGCGATACGTGAGAACATGGGACGTCAGAAATTTGCTGATGAGCAGCTTAACCACCAACATCCTGGCCATAACTTTGGCGCAAATCTACCGAAAGAAATTACCCCTGAGTTTGTGCGCAAGGAGGTTGCTGAAGGTCGAGCTATTATCCCTTCAAACATCAACCACCCAGAATCAGAACCGATGATTATTGGCCGTAACTTCTTAGTGAAGGTGAACGCTAATATCGGTAACTCTTCAGTAAGCTCTTCGATTGAAGAAGAAGTTGAGAAGTTAGTATGGTCAACTCGCTGGGGTGGCGATACCGTAATGGACCTTTCTACCGGCCGTAATATTCACGAAACTCGCGAATGGATCTTACGTAACAGCCCTGTACCAATCGGTACGGTTCCTATGTATCAAGCCCTTGAAAAAGTGAATGGTGTTGCGGAAGACCTTAACTGGGAAGTGATGCGCGATACTTTGATTGAACAAGCAGAGCAGGGTGTTGATTACTTCACTATCCACGCAGGTTTGTTGCTTCGCTACGTTCCGATGACGGCTAAACGTGTCACTGGCATTGTTTCTCGTGGTGGTTCTATTATCGCGAAATGGTGTCTTGCACATCACCAAGAGAGCTTCCTTTATACTCACTTCCGCGAGATCTGCGAGATTTGTGCGAAGTACGATGTTGCCCTGTCATTGGGTGATGGCCTACGCCCGGGTTCTATTGCAGATGCCAATGATGAGGCTCAATTCTCGGAGTTACGTACTTTAGGTGAGTTGACTAAGGTAGCTTGGGAATACGACGTTCAGGTGATCATTGAAGGTCCAGGACATGTGCCAATGCACCTAATCAAAGAGAATATGGATGAGCAGTTAGAACACTGCCATGAAGCGCCTTTCTATACTTTAGGCCCATTGACGACAGATATTGCCCCTGGTTACGACCATATTACCTCTGGTATTGGTGCGGCCATGATTGGTTGGTACGGCTGTGCGATGCTCTGTTATGTCACACCTAAAGAGCATTTAGGTCTACCAAATAAAGAAGATGTGAAGACCGGCCTGATTACATACAAGTTAGCAGCACACGCAGCGGACCTCGCTAAAGGACATCCGGGCGCACAAATCCGAGACAATGCATTATCAAAGGCACGTTTTGAATTCCGTTGGGAAGACCAATTCAATCTAGCTTTAGATCCTGAAACCGCGCGTTCTTTCCATGATGAAACTCTGCCACAAGAGTCGGGCAAGGTTGCTCACTTCTGCTCAATGTGTGGACCTAAATTCTGCTCGATGAAGATTTCTCAAGAAGTTCGAGAGTATGCGAAAGACACCGAACAAGTAGCCGCGGATCAGGCTATCGAGATTAAGATGCTAGATAACCCGTTGGAAGGGATGCGTCAAAAATCACAAGAGTTCCGTGATACTGGCTCTGAACTTTATCATCCTGCAGTAGCCGCAAAAGAAGCTCAATTAGAGGAATAATGACAGTGAAGATACTCACCCCATCTCAAAATATTGAGTTAACGGGAGAGGTGCAGAACTGTCTATTGGTTGCTAAGCGACAAGGCTTGGCAACTGATGCGGTTGAGTTGGGTGTAAGCCCAACTCAATACTTCTCTATCGTTGATTCTCAGCAGGCGTTATCTATTGGCTTCGCTCATGATCTTGATTCATTGACGGTGTGTCAGCTAGCAGAACTGAACCATGTTGTTGATTACAGCAATTCAGTCGCGCTAGCTGACGTTTGTGATGCCTTTACACAAACTCCGAATACCATTTATATCGGTGTTTCAGATGATTCAGCTGTACTGGATATCTGGTCACACCGGGATGCTAATCGTGCTATCAAGAGTGAAACTACAGCTCATCAGGAGTTAGATAATCGCGGCCACTTTGCTTGGTTACTTACTTTGTTGGCTCTGGAATTCCCATTAGAGGACGCATTAGTTTTAGCTCGCGCATCGTCCAATGTTTCACGTGGAACATGGCCAGCACATTACCAAAACTTTCCAATTCCGGCTCTTGAAGATCAACGATTGAATATAAGCGTTGGTTGGGCTAATCAAGGGACAGTGCTTTCTTTTCCTGAGCTGGGTAAGAATAGTCTAGGTTTATACCCTGTGGTTGATGATGTTGAGTGGATCGAAAGGTTGCTCAAGCTCGGAATTAACACTGTTCAACTACGTATTAAAAACCCGCAGCAAGTGGACTTAGAACAACAAGTCGCGCGATCAATCGAGCTTGGTCGAGAGCATAACGCTCAGGTTTTTATCAATGACTATTGGCAGCTTGCACTCAAGCATGACGCATTTGGTGTTCATTTGGGGCAAGAGGATATTGAAGAGTCAAACCTCTCACAGTTGAGCCAAGCAGGTATCAAGATCGGTCTCTCTACTCATGGCTATTACGAGTTGCTCCGCATTGTTCAAATCAACCCAAGCTATATTGCGCTAGGGCATATCTTCCCAACAACAACTAAACAGATGCCATCAAAGCCTCAAGGTTTAGTTCGTTTATCTCTGTATCAACAGCTGATTGATACTATCCCATACACAGACCAACTCACTGGTTATCCGACGGTTGCTATTGGCGGTATTGACCAATCGACAGCTGAGCAGGTGTGGGAGTGTGGGGTATCGAGTTTGGCGGTGGTACGTGCGATTACATTGGCGGAAGACCCGCAGAAAGTGATCGAATTTTTCGAAAAACTGATGGCACCTAAATCTCCAACTCTTAAGGAAGAGGTTATACAGGAGCCTAGCTATGCTGAGTGACTTTGAATTCATTCGTTATCAACGACAAATTGCGTTACCTGAAGTGGGTGAGCAAGGGCAACGCAACTTACTAAATAGTCATGTGTTGTTGATTGGTTGTGGTGGCTTAGGTAATGCTGCGGCTCTTTACCTGGCTGCTTCTGGTGTTGGAAAGATCGTGCTGGTCGATGATGATTGTGTCGATTCATCGAACCTGCAACGACAGGTCGCGTTCAGGGAAAGTCAGTTAGGTTCGCCTAAGGTTGAAGCTCTCAAGCAACAAGTGAGTGAACTCAATGGTCGCAGCCAAGTAAGAACCATCAATCAACGAATGAGTGAAAGTCAGCTTGAGCTTGAAGTGATGCTAGCTGACTTAGTGTTGGATTGTACTGACAACTTCGAGTCACGCCAGCAGGTTAACCAAGCATGTTTCAGCACGAAGACCCCTTTGATTTCTGGTTCTGCAATTGGCTGGAAAGGCCAATTTATTGTATTTGATTATCAGAATCAGAAAGGGTGCTATCACTGCTTGTTCCCGTTCAGACATCATCCACAAACGACTCGTTGTAGCGATAGCGGCATCATAGGCCCAGTTGTTGGCACCATAGGTAACCTTCAAGCTTTGGCTGCTATTCAACGTCTAGCTCGTGGTGAGTTTCAGGTCGCAACACACCAACTCAAACTGTTCGATGGCCAGACGATGAATTGGCAAAACCTTATGGTCACTCAAGATAGTGAATGTCCTGTGTGCAGTGCGTCTGTAGTTAAGCATTTAGAAGAAGAAATCCAATGAGCCATATAACGATCTCGATAAACGAACAATCAGAACAAGTAGCACACTCATCGTCTCTAGCGGACATTATCCAAGTTCTAGCATTACCCAATCTAGGTTGTGTATTTGCTATCAATAATGCGGTTGTCCCGCGTAGCCAGTGGCAACAAACGGTCGTTAATGAAGGCGACGCTATATCTCTTTTCCAAGCTATTGCAGGGGGCTAACCATGTTAACCATCGCAGATAAAACGTTTCAATCACGTCTGTTCACTGGAACGGGTAAGTTCGCCAATAAGCAATTGATGGCGAGTGCTATTGAGGCTTCAGGTTCGCAATTGGCAACCATGGCGCTGAAGAGAGTTGATATTCGCTCTGAGCAAGACGACATTTTACAACCAATCATTGATGCTGGCGTGAACTTGCTACCGAATACCTCTGGGGCGAAGAGTGCAAAAGATGCCGTCTTTGCTGCGCATTTGGCTCGTGAAGCGCTAGGCACAAACTGGCTTAAACTGGAAATTCACCCAGAACCAAAGTACTTGATGCCAGACCCAATTGAGACGCTTAAAGCCGCTGAGCAACTGGTTAAAGATGGTTTTGTTGTGTTGCCTTACTGCCATGCCGATCCAGTTTTGTGTAAGCGCTTGGAAGAGGTGGGTTGCGCTGCGGTTATGCCGTTAGGTGCGCCTATTGGTTCAAACAAAGGTATCGCTTCGGCAGACTTCTTAGAGATCATTATCGACCAAGCGAATGTCCCTGTGATTGTGGATGCAGGCATAGGCGCGCCATCGCATGCTGCTCGTGCAATGGAAATGGGCGCAGACGCTGTGTTAGTGAATACGGCGATTGCGGCTTCTCAACAACCCGTTGATATGGCGATTGCTTTTAAGCTGGCAGTTGAAGCGGGGCGTATGGCTTACCTTGCTGGGCTTGCAGGAAAAGTATCTCACGCGGTTGCTTCGAGCCCGTTAACTTCATTTCTAGACGAGTAGTGTACCTATGACGTTTGTTGATCGATTTAAACAGCTCAACTGGGATGACATTGGTATGTCTATCTTCAGTAAAACGTCAGCGGATGTTGAACGTGCTCTGAGTAAACCCAAACGTGACTTAGAAGACTTTAAGGCTCTGATCTCTCCGGCGGCAGAACCTTACTTAGAGCAGATGGCACAACAGTCGTTGGCGCTAACTCGTAAGCGATTTGGCAATACAATGTCGCTTTACATTCCTTTGTACCTCTCGAACCTATGTGCGAATGCGTGCACGTATTGTGGCTTCTCAATGGAGAACCGTATCAAACGTCGCACGCTTACTTTGGATGAAATTGATGCCGAAAGTGCGGCTATCAAAAAGATGAAGTTCGATAGCGTTTTGTTAGTCACCGGTGAACATGAAACTAAGGTCGGGATGAATTACTTTCGACAGGTGTTGCCGAATATCAAAAAGCAATTCAACTACCTAGCGATGGAAGTGCAGCCGCTTGATCAACATGATTACGCAGAGCTTAAAACTCTCGGTCTAGATGCTGTTATGGTTTACCAAGAGACTTATCAGCCAAGAACTTACGCTGAGCATCATCTACGTGGCAATAAAATGGATTTTGAATACCGTCTTGAAACCCCAGATCGCTTGGCAAAAGCGGGGATCGATAAGATAGGTATTGGTGCCTTGATTGGTTTGGAAGATTGGCGAACCGACTGCTTTTTTGTTGCTGCTCACTTAGATTACCTAGAGCGCACTTATTGGCAGACTCGCTATTCAATTTCATTCCCGCGTCTTCGTCCGTGTGAGGGGGGAGACTCTAGTGGAGGATTACAGCCTAAATCAGTCATGAACGACAAACAATTGGTTCAGCTTATCTGCGCATATCGACTCTTGAATCCTGAGGTCGAGCTATCCCTTTCTACTCGCGAATCGGCAACCTTTCGCGACAATGTGTTGCCATTGGGGATCACGAGTATGTCTGCGGCTTCTAAAACCCAACCTGGTGGTTATGCTTCGGGTGAAGAAGAGCTTGAGCAGTTTGAGATCAGTGATGAGAGAAGTGCTGCTGATGTCGAGTCGATGATTCGTCAGCGTGGTTTCGACCCGGTGTGGCGAGACTGGCACAGTGCCTATTCTGGTTAATCAACATATTGGTTGATGTTCCACGTGAAACATCGATGTAATGATACAGGCAAATAAAAACGGCTACCCTTGGGTAGCCGTTTTGCTATTTGCTATTTAACTTATTAACCGAGCAAGTTTTTTGGTTCAGTTAAGCGCTTAGCGAAGCATTAAGCGTGAGCCAATGGAGTTGTCGATTGGCGTAACCATTCCAATGTATCACCTTCAACTAATGGGCTAACGTCGTTCCATACCTTCTGATGGTAGTCGTTCAGCCACGCCAGTTCAGGTCGTGTTAGCAAATCAACATTGATGTTGCGCTTATCGATAGGGCAACGAGTTAGCGACTCAAACGTTAGTACTGAGAAATCACCTTGAGTTGGAAGCTCAACTACCAATTCTAGGTTCTCGATACGGATACCAAACTCATCAGCACGGTAGTAACCCGGCTCGTTTGATAACACCATGCCTTCAACAAGAGGTACGTCGATAAGCTTCTTAGAGATGCTTTGTGGGCCTTCATGAACACTTAGGAAGTGACCAACACCGTGACCAGTACCATGATCGTAATCGAAGCCTTCTGCCCATAAGTGCTGACGCGCTAGGATATCCAGTTGGAAACCACGAGTACCCTGTGGGAAACGCGCACGTGCAATGCCGATGTGACCTTTAAGCGCTAATGTGAACTGCTGAATCATTTCGTCGCTTGGTTGGCCAATCGCGATAGTACGAGTGATGTCGGTTGTACCATCTAAGTACTGACCGCCTGAATCGACTAGGTACAGAGTATTCAGTTCTAGCTGACCAGGTTCAGGTTGGTTCTCATGGTTGTAGTGACACATTGCTGCGTTGCCGCCAGCCGCAGAAATGGTGTCAAAACTTAGATCCATCAGCGTCGGGTCTTGCTCGCGGAATGATTGTACTTTGTCAGCCAATACCGCTTCGTTGTGTAGGTTACCTTGCGCGACTTCTGCATCAATCCAAGATAGGAATTTCACCATCGCAACACCATCACGAATGTGACACGCCTTCATGCCGGCAATTTCAGTATCGTTTTTAGCGGCTTTTGGCATTAGACATGGGTCTGCTGCTTCAATGAGATGAGCGCCAGCGTTTTGAAGAACAAGCGTATACCAAGCATTACTTGTGCCTGAATCGACAGATACGTTTTTGCTTTCTAAAGATTGAAGGCGCGCTTCAAGCTCTGATGGGTGAGAAACGCGAATACCATTACCAACGTGCGCTTCAAAGCCAGCCGGGATGCGTGCTGGGTCTAGGAAGAAATCGACGCTTTCATCGGCGTGAATGATCGCGTTGGATAACACAACAGGTAGGCGAGATACGTCCAAGCCACGAATGTTAAGCAACCAACAGATTGAGTCTAGCTCGGTAAGGATAGCGGCGTCCGCACCTTTTGCTTTTAGTAAGCCAGCAATTTCAGCGCGTTTGCTCTCGCTTGATTGACCAACGGCGTCTGTTGCCATTAGGCGAACATCAGACACGACAGGCTCAGGGCGATCAGACCAAAGCTCATCAATTGGGTTTGCTGGGAGCGTTGTTAGCTCAACTTTCTCCGCTAGTTTTGCTTGTGCGCCTTTCAACCAAGCAGCGGTGTGCATGCGTGGGTCGAATGCAACCTTACTGCCTTGTGGCAATGAATTGATGATCCAATCTAAAGTCGGTTCTTCAATAAGGTGGCGATACTCAAATAACTCTGCTGGTACCTGCTTACGAACCTGAACGGTGTAGCGACCATCTACAAAAATAGCAGCAGTTTCACGAGTGATAACAGTGGCACCTGCAGAGCCAGTGAAACCTGTTAACCAGTGAAGTCGCTCGTTATGAGCGGGAACGTATTCACCTAGATATTCGTCTTCATGTGGAATGATAACGGCATCTAGGTTGTTTGTTTCAAGCCAAGCTCGAACCGCAGCAACGCGTTCAGCAGTGATATTGTGCATCTGTGTTTATCCTTATTGTTAGGGTCCTTGTTAACACTCACAGTCGATATACATGCGAGGGGACTTATTAGGTCAATAAGCTAGCGCTTTTGTTCGTTTGCTGCAAACGCTGTACGCCATTTTTATCTAAGGTGCAGAGTTTTTTCTTTGATGATATCTCGCAACCAAGTTAAGGCTGGGTCATTTTCTCTGTCACGGTGCCAAAACAAAGTGTATGCCATCGGTGGGAACTCCATTGGTAAAGGAACAACCACTAAGTCGAGTTGCTTAGCGACGAGGTAAGTAAAATGGCTTGGTGCGGTAAACACAAAGTCGGTGTAGGTACATAGGCTTGCAGCGCTATTGAAGTCTGGAACAGAAATAGCGATATCACGTTGGTGACCAAGATCAGCCAGTTTGTAGTCGAGCAGCCAGCGGTCGTTACCATCACACCTTACTTGTACATGACGCTGCGCAAGGTAGATTTCCAAATCCCATTTACCATTCAGAGCGGGGTGGTTGCGTCTTAGCACACACATCTGTGCGTCGCGGTAGATCTCTTGTTCGCAAATGTCGTCTGGCGGCAGCATAGTTAAACGCGCATCGTTGATGTCGATGTCTTTGCCAGTGAGTCCGATATCTAGTTCGCCAAGCTGCAGCTTCTTAAAGGTTTGTTCTGTCCAAGCATGGGTGTTGATATTGACCTTAGGTGCTTGTCGAAATATCGCCGGTAAGAAGTGCGGAAGAATCAGCGGGTAAACACTCTCAACGGCAGCAATATGAAAACTATGGTCACTGTTGTTGGGAATGAATGTCTCAGGCTGAGTGAGAACATCAAGTTGGTTGATCAACGTTTCTAACCGAGGCTTGAGGAAAACAGCTTTCGGTGTTGGTCGTAGGCCATGAGCACTTCGCGTAAAAAGGGGGTCATTAAATTGTTCACGAAGCTTGGCTAGCGACTTACTCACGGCTGATTGGCTCAAGCATAATCGGTGTGCGGTGCGAGTGACACTCAGCTCTTCCATCAGCACCTGTAAGCAAACCAATAGATTGAGGTCGAGGCGTGATAGTTTCTCGATATTCATGTGAGTTTCCTATTTGGAATAATGCTAATGAGTATATGCCATTTTTGTTCATATCTTTAGTTGGTTATTATGCACCTAAATTAACTCATTCGGAGAATCTTGTGCCTTCTAACGCGCTTCCAACCCCAAGTAAACTGCAGGTTGCTTTATTGGCAATGCTGGTTCTATTTAGCCCTCTGGCTATAGATATTTATCTTCCAGCTCTGCCACAAATTTCAACAGCGTTTCACGTGGAACACGCACTAGCACAAGATACGATTACTTGGTTTTTATTCGCCATGGGTGTCGGGCAATTATTTGCAGGCCCTTTGGCTGATAAGCTAGGACGTCGAACCGTTGCATTGGGAGGTGTTAGTATCTATGCATTGAGTGCTTGCTTGGCGTGGGCAGCTCAATCGATTGATATGATGCTAATAGCTCGGCTGCTACAAGGCTTAGGAGCTTGTGCGACTTCTGTAGCAGCCTTTGCGACGGTTCGCGATCTATTTGGTCCTGAGAAAAGTGGCCGTATGATCAGTTACCTCAATGGTGCAATTTGCTTTATTCCTGCACTAGCACCGATTCTTGGCGCTTGGTTAACTCATCAATTTGGTTGGCGTTCGAACTTTAGCTTTATGGCAGGCTTCGCAGTCGTTGTTGGCACTATCTTATTCTTCCAAATGAAAGAGTCTAACCCTGCGACAGAAAAGGTTGCGGTGTTCAAGCTTGAGCGATACTGGTCAGTATTGAAAACACCATCATTCCTTTTCCACGCAACCTTGTGTCTGATGGCGATGGCAGTGATTCTCGCTTATGTCACCTCTGCACCGGTTGTGTTGATGGAAAACCTAGGCCTGACCATGAAAGAGTTTACTTTCTGGTTTGGTGTTAATGCGGCCATCAACATTGCAGCAGCGTTTACTGCACCTAAATTTATGGACCGCTTTGGTACCTATAAAGCACTGGTCGTTGGTATCTCAACGCTGGGTTTAGCGGGCGTGATTATGTTAGTGCTTGCAGAACACGCTAGCCCAATTGCATTCATGCTGCCAATCTTCTTGTCTTCAGTGGGTTTTGCTTGGATTCTCGGTGCTGCTGCTGGTAAGGCTCTTGAACCTTTCGGTGACCGTGCGGGCACAGCTGCTGCACTGCTTGGCTTGTTCCAAATGAGTGGCTCAGGGCTGCTTGTTGGTACCATGCAACGCCTTGATTTAACGTCTCAAGTGATGATTGCGCTGCAAATGTTCCTTATTGTTCCTGCGTTGTTAGTGCTTGCGAGCAAAGCAGGCAAGTCGTGGCACACGACGTTTGCTAAGGCGTAAGTCTCAAGGGTGACAAAATATACAAATGGCGGTTTGCGAAACGTTAAAACATGGTATATTTGTCACTCATTGAAACGTTAGTCCCCAACGGAAAATACTGTAATGTCATTAACAACCTACGAAATGGCGCGCGTCTTAGAACAAATGGAAGATGCACCTGAAAAGGTCATGTTTGGTAAATTGCTTAAAGAGCTAGGCAACCAAAGTGAAGAGCGTATTCGCAGTGCGGCAAAACAAGTTCCAATCGATACTTTGCGAGACATCATTTACCAATTTCAGCGTGTGGTAGAGTCTCGTAAGGGTGAGCAGGTTCAGCTACTAGCAAAAGAGCTAGCCGAGCAAGGTATCTCTGCTGAAGAGCTACAAGCTTTTCTGAATAAGTAGTTTATCCCAGTTAAAAAGAAACCACTCAATTGAGTGGTTTTTTGCATTTTGGGGTATATCAATTTAGTGCGAATGAAAGTTCGTTCTAACCTCTAAACTGCGCTTTCAAAATTCTATCAAGTGAGAATGGCCCAGCGCCCCATACGACAACGATAAGAATCATTAATCCCCACAACTGATGATCATAGAAGCCTTGCGCCCATAACACTGGGTAAGACACAACCGCAATGATATTGAAAACGAACAGCACCGCTGCCATAGGTCGTGTTAATAGACCAAGCGCTAAGAATACCGGCAGAATCAATTCAGCTGCGGTGCCCATGTAGGCGGCTAACTCCCAAGGTAACAGTGGCACTTGGTATTCCAACTCAAACAAGTAAAGGGTGCTATCCCAAGTCGCTATCTTGGTTAGGCCAGAATTAAAGAATACCCACGCTACCCATAGGCGACAAAATAGCAGTAGCACCGGAACAAAGAGTGCTTGTGATTTCTCAATCAAACTGTCGTATTGAGCCATCATGTTTGTGACTGTGTTGTTATCCATATTATGTCTCCAATTCGGCATTGATTGAAAAGCCTGAGATGACGTTAAGCGCCATGACAGTATTCAGATGTTGTAGTAATGAAGGGGCTATCGCTACGAGCATTTGGCCTGATTGAAATTCGCGAAGTAGCTGATGGCATTCTTCACTCAAGTGATGACTATCAATCTGAGAATTATCGGCTCGTATTAACACCCCAAACTCAGGTTGGTTGATGTCTAACCCATCGAGTTGTTGCTGATAGATAGCGCGTTCAAGCGCGATAATCGTATAGTTAGAATTAATGAGCGTTATTGAATCTTTGAGATGAAAGACTAAAGCGCCTTGTTGCTCTGGTGGCACATCAGCTAAACCAGCAAGAGGACGTTGGTCGGCTTTTGATTCTGAAACGCTTCTCATCAAGCTGTCTTTGTTCCATTCATAAATAGCCACTTCGCAAAGGTAAGGTGCAGCCTCAATAACCGCAGGAAAGGCTTGGATGGTTTGTTCAAAGTGTTCACCGTAACCACTGACATCACCAGAGGTTAATGGATAACTTAAGACATGTTGACGAGCCATCTGTTGGAAGCACTCTTCGCCGACTAACATCTCGGTAAGTGGGTAGGTTGCAGCGAGTACCTCACTCAAGCTAATCACAAAGTTATTGCGATAAATCTGGATGCGCTGTTCATCAGTAAAGTGGTCGCTCACTATATCGCAATGCTCACCACTGTTTTGGTAGCGTAGGGCGTTAGCAAACTCTGATTGAACATCAGATAGGGAGTAGCTCATGATGCGCGACTCCTTTGATTGAACTTGTCGTGTTGATACAAGATGTCACTGGCTTTGGTTGCTTCAGCCAATAAGACTTGTGGCTCTGGGATATCTAGATCCCACTCAATCAAGGTATGGCGAGAGCTGTGCTTTGCTATCCACTGAGTATAAAGTTGCCACACTTCATCACAGACAGGTTTACTGTGGGTGTCTATCCAGATCTCACCTTGCTCGAGTTTCTTCTTAGTGAAACCTGCCAAGTGAATCTCTTCCACTTTGTCTGCCGGTATTCCACTTAGATACTCTTCACAGCTGAAGCCATGATTAAAAGATGAGACAAAAATATTATTGAAATCGAGCAGTAGACGACACTCGGTGCGCCTCTGTACCTCGGCTAAAAACTCCCACTCTGGGATGGTTGAATGCTTGAAGGCAAGGTAGCTCGATGGGTTCTCAATCAGCATAGGGCGTTGCAGGCTGTCTTGTACCTCGATGACATTGCGACAAAAGACCTCTAGCGCTTCTTCGGTATAAGGCAGCGGTAACAAGTCATTGAAGTAATGACCACTTGCCTGACTCCAACTGAGATGATCAGAAACTAAGAAGGGTTCGATATCATCAATGAGCTCTTTTAATTGCACAAGATGATGTTGGTTGATGCGCTCAACAGAACCTAGCGACAACCCAACACCGTGACAACTGATGTTGTGTGCGTGACGAATTTCTCTGAGTTGTTGGCGTTGCGGTGATTGAGCTAAGAAGTAGTTCTCGCTGTGAACTTCTAACCAACTTACTAAGGCTGGATTTTGGCTAAAGAAGTCCAAGTGCGGTGTTCTAAGGCCAACCCCTGCGTTGGGGTGAAGAGTTTGAGTCACAACGATTCTCCTAACAAGAAGTGGAGGTGAGCTGAATGCCAGCTCACCATACTAAGCAGCTCAATTATGATGATTGAGTATTACCACCTGATAATTTGCCACATAGTCCTTTAGGAACGACCACGAATGCATCGGATTGGTTGTCTTCTTTTGCTGTACCCGCACATGAACTTGTTTTGGTTGCACAATCATTTTGGCCAGCTTTTGCCACGCCGTAGCATTTTTCTTTTGCTGCTGCTTCCGCAGGTGCTGATGTAAGAACTGCACCGCCAAACGCTAGTACACTTGTGATTGCAGCTGTAACAGCAAGATTAGAATTTTTCATAGTCATTCCCTCTAGGACTTAATAGTATTTTTACATCGCAGGTTAATGAATTGTTAACTTGCTTACTAAAAAGGATAGGAAGAACTAGGAAATAATTTCACGGCATTATAAAAAATATCAATATTAATGATGATTTATGGTTTAAATTGCTGATTTTATTATGTTAATTTTTGATTATTTTTTCTTCTTATTATCCTAAACGCAGCCTAGTGTTTAGGTTATAATCAACTTTTATGTATAAATACCCAGTAGTGAGCATATCCAATGATAGATCCTTCGCTTTTACTCGATGGCCTAAACGACAAACAACGTGAGGCGGTCGCGGCACCTTTAGAAAACCTACTTATTCTGGCAGGTGCTGGTAGTGGTAAAACGCGAGTGTTGGTGCATCGTATCGCTTGGTTACAAAGCGTAGAGCAAGCATCACCGTTCTCTATCATGTCGGTTACTTTCACCAACAAAGCGGCAGCAGAGATGCGTGGTCGTATTGAAGAGTTGATGATGGGCAGTTCGTCGGGCATGTGGAACGGCACCTTCCACGGTATCTGTCACCGCATTCTTCGTGCTCACTACCTAGATGCAAAACTGCCAGAAGACTTCCAGATCATTGATTCAGATGATCAGATTCGTTTGCTGCGTCGCTTAATCAAGGCGCAAAACCTTGATGAAAAGCAGTGGCCAGCCAAGCAAGCTTCTTGGTGGATCAATGGCAAGAAAGACGAAGGGCTGCGCCCAAGTCACATTGACGCCTACCATGATCCAATAACTCAAACGTGGTTAAAGATTTACTCTGCTTACCAAGAGGCATGTGATCGTGCTGGCTTGGTCGATTTTGCTGAAATCTTGTTGCGATCGCATGAACTATTGCGCGATAAGAAACACATCCGCGAGCACTACCAAGCTCGCTTTAAGCACATTCTTGTCGACGAATTCCAAGATACCAACAACATCCAATACGCTTGGTTACGTATGATGGCGGGCCCGGATTGTCGCGTGATGATCGTGGGTGATGATGACCAATCTATCTATGGCTGGCGTGGCGCTAAAATTGAAAATATTCAGAAGTTCTTGGATGAATTCCCAGGTGCTTCAACGGTTCGACTCGAACAAAACTACCGTTCAACCAAAACCATTCTTCAGGCGTCGAACGAGCTTATCTCGAACAACACCGAGCGTATGGGTAAAGAGCTGTGGACTGATGGCAACGATGGCGAGCCAATCTCAGTTTACTCAGCTTATAACGAGTTAGATGAAGCGCGTTTCACGGTTAGCAAAATCAAAGAGTGGCAAGAGAAAGGCGGTGCGTTAGAAGATACCGCGATGCTTTATCGTAATAACGCCCAATCTCGTGTGCTTGAAGAAGCGCTTATCCAAGGTGGCCTGCCTTACCGAATCTACGGTGGCATGCGATTCTTCGAGCGTCAGGAAATTAGAGATGCTTTGAGCTACCTGCGCTTAATGAGTAACCGTAGTAATGATGCGGCATTCGAACGTGTCGTTAATACGCCGACTCGTGGCTTGGGTGATAAAACGCTAGAAACGATTCGTCTTGCAGCGCGTGATCGTGGTGCAACCATGTGGGAAGCCAGTGTTGCTTTGATAGAAGAGCAAGTGCTACCTGGTCGTGCTGCGGGTGCATTGAGCCGCTTTATTGAACTTATCAATGCACTTGAAGATGACACCATAGAACTGAGACTTCATGAGCAAACCGACCACGTGATCAAATCGTCGGGCTTGTTTGCGATGTACGAGCAAGAGAAAGGCGAGAAGTCGAAGGCACGTATTGAGAACTTGGAAGAATTGGTAACGGCAACGCGTCAGTTTGAAAAACCAGAAGAAGCGGATGAAATGAGCATGCTAACAGCGTTCTTAACTCATGCGGCTTTGGAAGCGGGTGAAGGTCAGGCTGATGAGTTTGATGATGCGGTTCAGCTCATGACTCTGCACAGTGCCAAAGGCCTAGAGTTCCCAATGGTATTCATGGTTGGTGTTGAAGAGGGCATGTTCCCAAGCCAGATGTCTGCAGAAGAAGCGGGGCGTTTAGAAGAAGAGCGTCGTCTGTGTTACGTCGGCATGACCCGTGCGATGGAGAAGCTCTACATCACTTACGCTGAAATGCGTCGTTTGTACGGTCAAGACAAGTATCACAAGCCATCTCGTTTTATTCGTGAGCTACCAGAGACATGTCTGGATGAAGTGCGTATGAAAGCGCAAGTGAGTCGCCCTGCAAGCAGTGGTCGCTTTAGCCAAACCGCCGTGAAAGAGAACTTCAATGAAACAGGCTTTAGTTTGGGCTCTCGCGTTAAACACCCTAAGTTTGGTGAAGGTACCATCATCAACTTCGAAGGAAGTGGCCCACAAAGCCGAGTTCAAGTTGCGTTCAATGGTGAAGGGATTAAGTGGTTAGTAACGGCTTACGCTCGATTAGAGCAGCTTTAATTTGCTACTTCGGCATCTAAAAATCGTTCATTATTAAAAACTAAAAGAGCAGCCAATGGCTGCTCTTTTTATTGCTTTGTACTGACCTCTATTAGGTTAATACGAGCTTAAGGCATTGCTGCCTAAAAGTGAGACTTACAGTGCTGCAAGTGCCGCTTCGTAGTTTGGTTCTTCAGTGATCTCTGCAACCAACTCGCTGTGTGTTACCACACCTTTTTCATCAACAACGACAACTGCGCGTGTTGTTAGGCCTGATAGTGGGCCTTCAGCAATCGCTACGCCGTAGTCTGATGCGAATGCAGGAGAACGGAAAGTTGAAGCGTGTTGAACGCCTTCAATGCCTTCTAGTTCGCAGAAGCGACCCGCAGCAAACGGTAGGTCAGCAGAAATACAAACAACAACCGTGTTCTCAAGTTCTGCCGCTTTTGCGTTGAACGTGCGTACGCTCGTTGCACAAGTTGCTGTGTCGATGCTTGGGAAGATGTTTAGAACTACTTTCTTGCCTTCAAGAGAAGCAAGAGTCAGTTCAGAAAGATCGCCTGCAGTCAGTGCAAAGCTTGGTGACTTTTCACCTGTTTGTGGGAATGTGCCCGTTAGCGGTACAGCAGCGCCTTTGAAGGTAACGTGTGACATGAATTTGTCCTTAGTTTAATTATGGTTATGAAACTAGTTGAGCCTAGTTCGACTTACGTTACTCGGAAGTGGTTAAGAAGTGAATGCTTTAAATGTCAGAATTGTAATCAAAGGTCTTTGATTTATTTGTTTGAGAGAGGAATAAATGAAACGACAGATAAAGAAAAACCCCGAGAGCTTGCGCTCATCGGGGTCTATAGTCTTACTCGCAGCAATCCGGCTACTAAGTGTGCTCCATGCATCAAATCCATGATAGTGTGCTGTTATCCTTCAGCGTATTCCTTTCGTCGCCTTCCTAGCGGTGTCCTTGATCTTATCCTGATCTGCCAACAATCCTCGTTAGCGCGCGTCACTTGTTCCTTGAGCGGTGTCCTTTACATCATCCTGATGTTCAGTCCTTTCCTCGTCCAGAGGTGTCCATTGTCTTTCCTTAGTAGCAACCATCCTAGTTACTATTGCGTCCATTCAATGTCCATTTCGCTATCCATGCCGATTATTCATCCTGAGTAATCGAATCTTCATCCTGAAGATAACCAAGTCCTTGGCGTTTCCTGTTCCGTGTCAGCATCCTTCCGACACCATTCATATTACCGATTCCTTATTTATCAGCAATGGTGCATAAGCGAATTTCTATATAATTATTTGAATGATAAATGTACGTATCGTTTTATTTCAATTGGTTACGGTGTCTAGGTGACTAATTTCGCCATCAAATATCGATATTTACTCACTGCCTTGTGAGAGATCTCGCACAAGGCCGCGAGTAAAAAGGGAGGATTATTCCCTACTGACCAATGGCTGCACCTTCACGACGAGGGTCTGCAGCGCCTTCTAAACCATCTTTTGTGATGCGAATCGCGTGTAAACCAGAGTTAAGATCGCGAACGTTGACCTCAAATCCCATCTTTTCTAGCTCAGGTTTGAAGTTTTCCGCTGATGTTCCTTTTTCCAAATCTAAGGTACCGAAGCGGTTTAGGAAGTGTGGTTGATTGATGGCTTGCTGAATATCCATGTCCCATTGGGTATGAGCAATGATCGCTTGTGCCACATAACCTATGATACGGCTGCCTCCCGGAGAGCCAATTGCCATGTAAGGTTTATCGTCTTGCATGATGATGGTCGGTGCCATTGAAGAGCGCGGACGCTTACCCGGTTCAAGTCGGTTGGCGATAGGCTTACCATCGTTATGGGTCTTGAATGAGAAATCTGTCAGTTCGTTGTTGAGTAGGAAGCCTCTTACCATCAAGCGTGAGCCAAAGGCATTCTCAATGGTGGTGGTCATCGACACGACATTGCCATCGCTATCTACAATATTGAAGTGGCTAGTGGACGGTAATTCAATAGAAACATCTTGGCTTCTCTGCATCGCGTGATCCCACGGCGGTGTGCCTGAAGATGCGCTTGCCAATGCCTTACCTGCGGTAATTAACTGAGCACGTTCCTGCAAATAGTCAGTATTCACTAACCCTTGGGTTGGCATTGGCACATAATCTTGATCCGCCATGTACATACCACGGTCTGCAAAGGCTAGGCGAGAAGCATCTGCTAACACTTGCCAAGATTTCGCGTCGTTTGGTCCCCATGATTTAAGATCAAACTGCTCGGTCATCGCTAAGATCTGCCCAACCGTTAATGCACCTGAACTTGGTGGACCCATTCCGCACACTTGGTAGCTCTCATAAGCAGAACAAACCGGCTCGCGCTGCTTGATCGAATAAGCGTCGAAGTCTTTCTGTGCTAATACGCCTGGGTTACCTTTCGCTGTTTGCACGGTATTGATGATGTCGGCAGAGATCTCACCTTGGTAAAAGGCCTTAGCACCGTTCTTAGAAATAGCGTTTAACGTTGCCGCGTACTCTGGGTTCTTAAGTTGCGTGCCAGCTGTTTTCGGGCTGCCATCGGCATTGAAGAAGTAGGCTTTGGTAGTGGCAAAGCGGCTTAGTCGCTGTTGGTCATTTTCAATCAAGGTGGCTAAACGTGGACTAATAGTAAAACCTTCTTCAGCCAGCTGAGCGATAGGTTTAATCAGTGATGCCCATTCGAGCTTGCCGTATTTCTGGTGAGTGTCCCACAGTAATTGCACCGTGCCTGGCGTGCCAACGGAGCGACCGCCAACCACGGCATCATAGAATTTAAGCGGTTGGCCGCTTTCGTCTTGGAATAGACGTGGTGTGGCATCAAGTGGTGCAGTTTCACGGCCATCGTAGGTTTTGAGTTGCTTGTCCTGGCCATCAAAATAAACAAGGAACGCGCCGCCACCAATACCTGAAGACTGAGGTTCCACTAAGCCAAGCATAAGCTGCACAGCAACCATGGCATCAATCGCGTTACCACCACGAGCAAGTACATCAGCACCGGCTTGTGTGGCAAGAGGGTTGGCCGCGGTGACCATCCAATCGTTGGCTTTAACGAGCTGTTTGGTTTCTAAACCACTACTTTGTTCGGGTGCGACGGAATCGGCAGCTTGATTTGCCCAACTGACGTGGGAGGCAAAAAGTAGGGTAGAAGTGGCGAGGGTTGTTAGTTTTGTTTTCCACTGCATGATCTTCTCCTTTTAATATGCAGAGCTAGATTGGCAGTGGAAAGATGAGATAGCCAGAGTGTTGTTAACGAATTGTAATCTTGATTCGAATTTAAGCGATTAAACCGGACAGCGACTGCCAAAGAATACTCACGCCAATAAGGCTGAATACCACGCCACATAAGCCATCGATGTATACCGTTGCTTCGCTGAGTTTCTTTTGCAATGCTTTAGTCGAAAGCATCCAAGCCAGTAGTGAGAACCAAAACAGAGACAGACCAAATAGGATGATAAGCGCAAAGCCTTTACCTGACAGAGACATGTCGGCAGGCACTAGGCTCGACATCAAGCTGATAAAGAACACCAAAGCCTTTGGGTTGAGAATATTGGTCGCAAACCCTTTCGAAAATGCCTGACGCTTATTGGTCAGAATCAGATCGTTGGCATTGACGGTATCGGCATCATCATCGTGGTTCTGAATGATTTGCCAGGTTGCTTTAAGTGCACCGTAGCCTAAGTACAGTAAGTAGCTACCGCCGGCTAGTTGGATAATGGCAAATAATGTCGGTTGTTGGTGGACTAGGTAACTGATTCCCGTCAGGCTCAGCAATGAGTGCAGCAAGATCCCGCAAGATAAACCAAGCGCAATGTACAAGCCTGTCTGGCGTCCGTGACGCGTCGCATTTTGCACGACTAACGCAAAATCAGGGCCGGGGCTCATCAAAGCGATGAAGTGGATAGAGGCTAGGGTGATCAGTATGGTGACTTCGTTCATCGTCAGTTCTCAATAACGTTGCCGCTATTTTTAAATAAGTAATCGTATTGAGCGTAGCTTACCGTGATTTGAAATAGAGCAATTGTAAATTATCAACACTTAGTTGATTTGTGAGGGTGGTACGCCGAACGTGGTTTTGAAAGCCTTAGAGAAGTGTGCTTGATCATAGAAGCCTACTTGGTGCGCGACCTTGGTACCACATATCCCAGATTTAATCAGACGCATGCTCTGTTCCATACGTAAACGGCTCAGCCATGCATAAGGCGTAATGCCCATTCTGTTTTTAAAATGGCGTTGGAATTGAGTCGTGGTTAAACCACACAACTCAGACAATTGTTCTAATCGCACTGGTTGATCCAAGTTCGCCATCAAGTAGTCTTTTAGCGTATCAATCGATTGATTACCCAGTTTGATGTCACTCTTCGATCCAAATTTCGCATAACGATCGACAATCGTCGAGAACCCTTCGAAAGGTAAGCAATCTTGAGCGAGCTGGCTGATGTTTTGATGGATTAATAGGCCGTGCAAGTTGCGTAATTGTGAAAATGCAGCTTGATCGGAGAGGATCAACTCAGAAAAGCCTAATGTGTGACCATTTTGCTTGGGATCGGCAAGATCTTGAAACCATTGGGGAGACACGGCAAACACACTGACTTGATAACCCGAATCGAGTTTGGAGTGCCCATCATGCAGCTCATCGGGTGGCATGATAACAACTTGGCCAGCACCAACATTATGGCTCGTCCCTTTATAGACGAATTTCTGCTGTCCTCGGGTAATTAAACCAATGTGAAAGTCCAAATGATAGTGGCGCTGGAAAGCAAACTCTTGGTATTGAGCTTGGATCAGGCTGATATCTTCTGTTGGGGTAGAGTAATAGTGGACTTTATCCATGGTACAAAAAAGCTTGGTCAAATAGTCATCAATTCAACCAAGCTTATCTTCGTATTAAGGGATTGTCTTGTAAAAAACGATCAGTGTTACTGCTTAGCGCGTTTGTTCTTTCTGTTGTTACGCAGACCGTCAAAGCTGAATATCACCAACGCTCCCCAAATAAAGGCGAAGGTAATCGCTTTGTCACTGGTAAACGCTTCGCCATAAATCAGCACCGCTAACAAGAACATTAAGCTTGGTCCAATGTACTGGAAGAAGCCGAGGGTCGATAGCTTCAAGCGTGTTGCAGCGCCAGTAAAGCACAGCAGTGGAATGGTGGTAATAACACCAGCCGCAACCAATAATAGATTGAGTTGCATCGGGTTCATTGAGAAGTCCGAGGTTGGGCTATCAGCAATAAATAGTAGGTACGTTGCTGCGAGAGGCAACATAACCAGAGTCTCAATGAACAAACCTGTTTGCGCTTCTAAGCTCACCTTTTTACGCAGTAAGCCATAAAAACCGAAGCTAAAGGCTAGGGCAATGGCGACGATCGGCACTGAACCGAAGGCAATTAATTGGATCAATACGCCAATCGCAGCAAGAGCCACTGCAAACCATTGCAGCTTACGTAAGCGTTCGCCGAGGAAGAGCATCCCGAGCAACACGTTAATCAGTGGGTTGATGTAATACCCCAAGCTGGCATCAAGCATGTGATTGGAATTCACCGCCCAAATAAAAATAAGCCAGTTAGCGCCCACCAAAATAGACGTCGCCACCAAATAGAGCATTTTTGGTTTCGAGGTCAGGGTGTCGCGGACTTTACGCCAGCTGCGGCCAATGTGCAGTAAGAAAGCGAGTAGGAAAAAGGACCATACTACACGGTGGCTAAGGATCTCTAACGGGGATACGTCACTTAAAGATTTGAAATATATAGGGGCGATCCCCCACATGGTGTAGGCGCCGACGGCAAGCAAAACTCCCTGGCGCGTACGTTGTTGTTCTTCCTGTGTCATGCATCTTTCTCTAGCACTGAGTGCTTATTAATAAGATTTATAAAGAGAGTTGGTCAGTATAGGAGCGTTAACCCTTTTCACCTAACAATTTGCGGTTTAATTCGCCAGCGTTCCCCTCTACAATGTGCGCCTTGCTTGCCAATGCTGCACGCTGACTTTATACCTTGATTAGGAACCACAATGACCGCCACTCTGATTGCTGAGCAAACACCAACTCCCGCGAATGATGCGCAAGATATCTTACAAGATGTCTTTGGTTATCAAAGCTTTCGTGATGGTCAGCAAGAGGTCATAGACCTAGCCGTTGAAGGCAAAGACAGCTTGGTGATTATGCCAACCGGTGGTGGTAAGTCTCTGTGTTACCAGATCCCGGCTTTAGTGCGTGATGGGCTGACTTTGGTTATCTCACCGCTCATTTCATTGATGAAAGACCAAGTTGACCAGTTGAAAGCTAATGGTGTGGCGGCTGAGTGCATAAACTCATCGATGCCACGCGATCAACTGTTGAGCGTGTTCAACCGCATGAACTCAGGCCAATTGAAGATGGTTTATGCTTCACCAGAGCGTGTGTTGATGCGTGACTTCATCGAGCGCTTACAAGGTTTGCCGCTTTCGATGATTGCGGTGGATGAGGCACACTGTATCTCTCAGTGGGGACACGATTTCCGCCCTGAGTATGCTTTGCTAGGCCAGCTTAAACAGTATTTCCCGCATGTGCCTTATATGGCGCTGACAGCAACCGCTGACGATGCGACGCGCAAAGATATTATCTCGCGTTTGCAGCTGGTGGAGCCGCACACTTACTTAGGCAGCTTCGATCGCCCTAATATTCGCTACAACCTAGTTGAGAAGCACAAGCCCGTGTCACAAGTGGTTCGCTACCTAGAAACACAGAAAGGCAATTGCGGCATCATCTACTGTGGTAGCCGTAAGAAAGTGGAGATGGTGACCGAGAAGCTGTGCAATAACGGTATTCGCGCTGCGGGTTACCATGCCGGCATGGATACCGACGAACGTGCTTACGTTCAAGAAGCTTTCCAACGTGATGATATTCAGATCGTGGTCGCGACTGTGGCGTTTGGTATGGGCATCAACAAACCCAACGTACGCTTTGTGGTGCACTTTGATATCCCACGCAACATCGAATCTTACTATCAAGAGACAGGCCGTGCAGGTCGTGATGGCTTACCTGCTGAAGCGATGATGTTGTTTGACCCGGCTGATATGGGTTGGCTGCGTCGTATGCTTGATGAGAAAGAAGAAGGCCCGCAAAAACAAGTTGAGATGCACAAGCTGAACGCGATGAGTGCCTTTGCCGAAGCGCAAACGTGTCGTCGTCAGGTGCTGCTCAACTACTTTGGCGAATATCGCGAGAAGCAATGTGGTAACTGCGATATCTGCTTAGATCCACCAAAACACTTTGATGCGACCCAAGAGGCGCAGAAGGCGTTGTCTTGTGTGTACCGCGTTAATCAGTCATTTGGTATGGGCTATGTGGTCGAAGTGATGCGCGGTATGCAGAACATCCGTGTACGCGATAATGGTCACGACAAGCTTTCTACCTACGGTATTGGCCGCGACCATAGCCATGATTACTGGATCAGTATCTTCCGTCAGCTGATTCACAAAGGTTTGTTGTTCCAAAACATCACTCGTAACTCAACATTACAGTTAACAGAAGAAGCTCGACCGCTATTGCGTGGTGAGATGTCTTTGGAGTTGGCTGTACCTCGTTTAGATACAGCAGTGCGTAATGCGAAGTCCGATAAACTAAGCAGCAAGAACTACGATAAGAAGCTGTTTGCCAAACTGCGTAAGCTGCGTAAGTCGATTGCTGATGAAGATGGTTTGCCACCATACGTGGTATTCAGTGATGCGACGCTGATTGATATGGCCGAAATCCTACCCACATCTTATGGCGAGATGCTGGCGGTAAATGGCGTTGGTCAGCGTAAACTTGATAAGTACGCAGACCCATTCTTAGATTTGATTCAAGAACACATCACCACACACGGCTAGCTTGCAAGAAACGACTAGCTTATAAAAACGATTGGCTTATAGAAAAAGAATAAGGTTGATAGGGACATGACAACACCAACAGAATTTGGCTTAAGAGAGTATTTGGCTGAGGAAGGGCGTTTATTGATTACGTCTCCAAGTTTTGATTTTGATTCTTATGAAGTGCTAGGTGAAAAGCTGGTGGCGTTGCTGTCAGCTTCTGTTGTTGAAAAGCAATGGGACGCCGATATGCATTCTTGGTTGATTGATTTTGAAGATTGTCGGATGTTTTTAAAGTCTGAACATTACAGTGAATCAATCTGGTTTGAGTCGTTAAACGCTGAAGAAAGCCGAGAAGAGTTCGATTATCTCGCGACGCTTTTCAAGCGCGGTTTCTAACTTTTAACATGGCTTCTGAAACGTAGCTTCTAAACCTGGCTCTTAAAACTTGGCTTCTAACGTCATTCATCAATAAAAGTGAGGATAAACGTTTGCGTTTGTTCTCACCGTTGCAGCCAATATTGATTAATGTATAATCGCCCGCCGCTCAATAGAGCAAATTATAGAAACATTTTTAATTCACATTATTGGTAAGAGCTTTCTTGGATTATTCGAAGAAATGACTCGATTTGGGTTCCCTCACCCCCAAACCAAACTAAAAAGGTACAGCATGAGTAACTTTACCCCTGCGCAACAGCGCAAAGCCCTAGCACTATTAGTTTTGTTCCATTTGATCATTATTGCATCAAGCAATTATTTGGTTCAGCTACCTTTTACCGTCTTCGGTATGCACACCACTTGGGGTGCTTTCACTTTCCCGTTTATCTTTCTAGCGACAGACCTGACCGTACGTATTTTTGGCGCGCAGCTTGCTCGTAAAATCATTTTCTTAGTGATGTTACCAGCGCTGGCCGTTTCTTATTTATTGTCTGTGGTGTTCTTTGAAGGTTCATTCCAAGGCTTTAGCCAACTAGGCGAGTTCAACTTGTTTGTTGCACGCATCGCAGCGGCAAGCTTCATGGCTTATTTGCTTGGTCAGATCTTGGATGTGCATGTGTTCAACCGCTTACGCCAAATGAAGCAATGGTGGGTTGCGCCAACGTGTTCAACGTTATTCGGTAATGCCATTGATACCATCGCGTTCTTTGCGATTGCTTTCTACCAAAGCCCAGATCCATTCATGGCTGAGCACTGGACTGAAATTGCGTTGGTCGACTACGGATTCAAGCTTATCATCAGCTTAGGTTTGTTTGTTCCAATGTACGGTGTACTTCTAAATTACGTGGTTAAGAAGTTAACCGCTGTGAACCCTGACTTTAAAGCAACGGGCGTTAACGCTTAAGTTTAGATTTGTAACGCAAAGCATTAATGCAGCGATGAGAAAAAGCCCAAGTTAGTAGACTAACTTGGGCTTTTTTAATTTCTAGCGTCAGATACTAATATCAGAGGCATTCAATATTCAATGGCCAGCCAATATCGGTTTGTCTATTCGACTCGATCTCTAGCTCAGCAGCGGTCAGCGGGTTGTCTGCTAGCCATTGCTTAGAAAGCGTCAAGGTCAGATTGTTGTCATCCGTCGTCAGCTTGAACTCAGGCTCAAGCGCTGGATTACGACGGTGAGTCAACAAAATAGCTAAACGCAGAATTCGTAAAATACGCTTGCTGCTGGTACCTGAGATTGCATGTTGTTCAGGCAATGAAGTTAACTGTTCGCGGTAGCGACGTGTTAACTCACCCAAGCAGTGCTTTTGCGCTCGAGTAAAGCCTGGTAGGTCTAAGTTCTGCAGTAGGTAAGCACTGTGCTCGCCGCCTTTTTTGAAATCGATTGTTAAACCAATCTCATGAAGCTTCGCCGCTGTTTGTAATAGCACACCTGCTTGAGGTTCAGAAACCCACGTTTCGGCGCCCGCTTGCTCTAATAGAGTCTGTGCGACTACAGCAACTTGTTCACTGTAGCTTACGTCCATTTGGTAGCGTGATTGCACGCTCTTAATGGTACGAGCGCGAATATCTTCTTGGCGAAACTCATCAACCATCTCGTAGGCGAGACCTTCACGGAGTGCGCCGCCAGCGAGTGTCATTGAATCAATTTCAAGCAGCTCAAAAATCGCGATAAGAATAGAAAGACCACTTGGGAACACTAGTGCGCGCTCAAGGGTTAAGCCTTCAATCTCAAGCTCTTCTAAGCGCTCTGTAATCATCGCTTGTTTTTGTAGACGCTTGAGTTTTGCATGAGTAATAACTTCATCCATGCCTTGCGCCAACATGATTTCTTGCAGCGCTTGAACGGTACCACTGGCGCCAACACACACATCCCATCCGATATCAGTGTAGCTATCTAGGATAGGAGCTAACGTAGACTTAGCCGCTTCAATGGCATTGTTGAAGTTGGTTGCGGTTAATTGGCGATCTTTAAAGTGGCGTTCAAGCCAAGTAACACAACCCATCTTCAGGCTGGTTAAGGCTTTGGCTGAGAAACCTTCACCGATGATCATCTCGGTACTTGCACCACCAATATCAACCACTAGTCGGCGGCCGCTGCCACCAGAAGTGTGTGCTACGCCTTTATAGATAGTCGCAGCTTCTTCTTCACCAGAGATAACATTGATGTCGTAACCAAGGATCTGGTTCGCTTTCGCGAGAAATATATCCACATTGATAGCGGTACGTAGGGTCGCTGTACCAACAATGCGGATATTTTCTTTCGGAATATCTTGCAGTCGCTCTGTAAAGAGACTCAAACAGTCCCAACCGCGCTGCATGGCTTCAGTACTAAGCGCATTATTTTCATCTAAGCCTGCAGCTAAACGAACTTTGCGCTTAATTTTAGCCATGGTTTGTACGCTGCCATCGATATGACGCACAACGAGCATATGAAAACTGTTCGACCCGAGGTCGATTGCAGCATAAAGCGGTGGTGACACTGTTTGACTCATAAGCGACTAAGCTTCCTTGTTATGACGCGGTTGGCGTGGGCGACGGTTCTGGTTTGGTTTCCGGTTACCGTTGCGTGGGCCATTGTTGTTTGAGCGGCGTTGTTGCGGGTTACGTGTACGTAAGCGCATCGGTGCTGGCAGATCTTCCAGTAGTGCAGAAGCATCGTAGTCAGACATTGGGATAGCGTGCTCAATGTATTCTTCGATTGGTGGCAAGTTGATTGCGTAATCTTCACAAGCAAAGCTGATCGAGTGACCGCTTTCACCAGCACGACCTGTACGGCCGATACGGTGAACGTAATCTTCACAATCGTCAGGTAGGTCAAAGTTGAATACGTGTGTTACTTGAGGGATGTGTAGGCCACGTGCTGCAACATCCGTTGCGACAAGCAGGTCAACATCGCCTTTAGTGAATTGCTCAAGAATCTTTTCACGTTTCTTCTGAGGAACATCGCCAGTTAGTAGGCCAACACGGTGACCATCGGCAGCCAAGTGGCCCCAAACTGATTCACACTTGTGCTTAGTGTTAGCGAAGATGATTGCGCGATCTGGCCACTCTTCTTCGATTAACGTTTGTAGAAGAGCCATCTTATGTTCGTTAGAAGGGTAGAACAGCTCTTCTTGAATACGGTGACCAGTCTTACGCTCAGGTTCAACAACGACATGCTCTGGGTTGTGCATGTGTTCGAATGCAAGTTCTTGTACGCGGTAAGACAGCGTCGCAGAGAACAGCATGTTTAGGCGATCTTTTGGCTCAGGCATACGACGGAACAAGAAGCGGATGTCTTTGATGAAACCAAGATCGAACATGCGATCAGCTTCGTCAAGAACAACGGCTTGAATGTGGTTAAGGTTAAATACCTTTTGCTTGTAGAAATCGATGATGCGGCCAGTCGTACCAATTAAGATATCAGCGCCTTCTTCGATCTTACCTAGTTGCTTATCGTAGCTTTCGCCACCGTAAGCTAATGCTGCCTTGATACCTGTGCTTGCAACCAGAGAGTCAGCATCGTTGTAGATCTGAATCGCGAGTTCACGCGTTGGTGCCATAATAATCGCACGTGGCTGGTTAGGCTTACGGCCTTCATGCTCAGGTGTTTTTAGCAGGTGATTAAAAGTAGCAGTAAGAAACGCAAGCGTTTTACCAGTACCCGTTTGGGCCTGGCCTGCAATGTCTTGGCCGGTGAGCAGTACCGGGAGCGCCAAGGCTTGGATAGGGGTACAATAGTCGAACCCTTTTTTCTCCAATCCTTCAATGACTTGCGGAAGTAAATCCAAGTCGGCGAACTTTTGCTCTGTGATATGCGTCTTTTTCATTGCTATAGAATATCAGCTTAAGCTTGCAATACGAAAGTAAATACATTCCAATAGGGCATCTATTTACTGGTTATCATCCAACCAGTTCTAAAAAATACATTGGAGTGGAAGATGAGTGATAAGATTTTGCAGCTAACTGATGACGGTTTTGATAACGATGTAATCAACGCTGCAGGCCCTGTTCTTGTTGATTTTTGGGCAGAATGGTGTGGTCCATGTAAAATGATTGCGCCGATTCTTGATGAAATCGCAAACGAGTACGAAGGTCAGCTCACAATCGGTAAATTAAATATCGACCAAAATGCTGGTACTCCACCAAAATTCGGTATTCGCGGTATTCCAACGCTACTTCTTTTCAAAGACGGTGGCGTAGCAGCAACTAAAGTTGGTGCATTGTCTAAAACTCAACTTAAAGAGTTCCTAGACGCTAACCTATAATCAGGTGAGTATTTGAAAAGAAACCGCGCAGTTAACAAATGCGCGGTTTTGTTTTTTCTAAGCTATGGACTAGTCTTAGTTTTAGTGCTAATTTATCGCACGTTAATTGAACAAATTCTCTTCTTGGTCGAGCCTGTGACCAAATCCTTCTTAACTTAAGAAAACAGACCCTATTTTGACTAAACAAACTTCCACCACTATGAATCTTACTGAACTGAAGAACAGACCTGTGTCTGAACTTGTTAAACTTAGCGAAAGCCTAGGTCTTGAAAATCAAGCTCGCTTAAGAAAACAAGACATTATCTTCTCCATCCTTAAAGCACACGCAAAAAGTGGTGAGGACATCTTTGGTGATGGTGTTCTAGAAATTCTTCAAGACGGTTTTGGCTTCCTACGTAGCGCAGACAGCTCATACCTTGCTGGTCCTGATGATATTTATGTATCACCGAGCCAGATTCGTCGTTTTAACCTTCGTACAGGTGACTCTATTGGCGGTAAAATCCGTCCACCTAAAGATGGCGAACGTTACTTTGCTCTGCTTAAAGTAAATACGGTTAACTACGATAAACCAGATAACGCTCGTAACAAGATTCTTTTCGAAAACCTTACTCCTCTTCACGCCAACGAACGTATGGTGATGGAAGCGGGTAATGGTGCAACTGAAGATATCACAGCTCGTATTCTTGACCTTGCTTCTCCAATCGGTAAAGGTCAGCGTGGTCTGATTGTTGCTCCGCCAAAAGCGGGTAAGACAATGCTTCTGCAAAATATTGCTCAAAGCATTGCTCGTAACCATCCTGAGTGTGAACTCATGGTTCTACTTATCGATGAGCGTCCAGAAGAAGTAACAGAAATGCAGCGCCTAGTTAAAGGCGAAGTAATCGCATCGACGTTTGATGAACCAGCATCTCGCCACGTACAAGTAGCAGAAATGGTAATCGAGAAGGCGAAGCGTCTTGTTGAACACAAGAAAGACGTGGTTATCCTACTGGATTCAATTACTCGTCTAGCTCGTGCTTACAACACTGTTATCCCTTCATCAGGTAAAGTTCTTACTGGTGGTGTTGATGCGAATGCTCTACATCGTCCAAAGCGTTTCTTCGGTGCGGCACGTAACGTAGAAGAAGGCGGTAGCTTAACTATCATCGCAACAGCACTGGTTGATACTGGTTCTAAGATGGATGAAGTTATCTACGAAGAATTCAAAGGTACAGGTAACATGGAACTGCACCTTAACCGTAAGATTGCTGAAAAACGTGTATTCCCAGCGATTGATTTCAACCGCTCTGGTACTCGTCGTGAAGAGCTTCTTACCAAGAACGATGAACTACAGAAGATGTGGATTCTGCGTAAGATTGTTCACCCAATGGGCGAAATCGATGCGATGGAATTCCTTATCGACAAGCTAGCAATGACTAAAACGAACGATGAGTTCTTTGACGCAATGCGTCGTCAGTAGTATTGATTAGCTTATAGTTATTAAAAAGCGCTGCCTTCGGGTGGCGCTTTTTATTTGCATTTTGTAGCGACAGCTTGCAGAATGAGCAAAAGTGTTACGAGGAAGTTAAAATGCAACATGGACTGTTGTCATCATTACTCCTGTCTACTTCACTGTTACTTTCACCGGTTGGTATGAGTTATGCCACCGAGATGTCTCCACTTACAGTAGAGTCTTGGCTTGAGAATGATCAAGTAAAACTGAAAACTGCTGAATTACTCGAGCTTGTCGTGCGTGACGAAGTCAATTCGCTGCGCTTTTCGCTTGAGCGCCTGACATTTCCCCAGCAAGAGGTGGCTCGTTACCGGCTCTTGAAGAAGATCGAACAGCAAGAGATAGTTCTCACCCCTAAGATGTCTATTTTCATAGAACAGCAACTCGCTATCACGCCGACCTACCAAGTATTAGAGCGTGGGGATGGCTACGAGTTTACGGTACCTGCTTTTAATTACCCTTCGATTGCTAATCGACTGATCAAGCAATGGCACCAAGACCAGAAGACACTGGTGTTTGTACTGGATGCAGAAAAGCAGAAACTTAACCTTAATGAGTGGTTGTCAGGGCCTGAGCATCAAGTTCAAACGCGAGAAGCACTACTAATTCGAGAGCTAGACAGTTTGTCTCCTGAAGCGGTTGACTATCTGACTAAGCAACTCACCGCATCTTCTATTGTTAGCTGGTTACCCTCTACCGAGGTGGTAGTTCGATTAGCGCAAGTGAGCGAAGACCCTGAGGTCTATAAGATTCTATGGCGAATGAAGGCCGATTATCATAGCCAAGCAGAGTTAGAGCGACTTGCTAAAACTAAACAAACGTTCGCGTTGGAACAGGTAATGGCAGCGACTAAGAATCCTCGTTTGAAAGATGAAGCGATTACTTTGCTTACCAAGGTGAACCCGCTATCAGAAGAGGTGAAGCAGTTCCTTGTCTCTAGGATGGCGATTGCCGATGAAGCGCCATTAGTCGCCCGTGAATTAGCCAAACAAGGTCACACGCGCTGGTTGCAAGATCTTGTGAATGATAACCCTCAGGTGAAGAGCTCTTTGATCGAGCAAGCATTACCGTAAAGTGGATTTTGCCTCTCAATAACCACACTAAAAAGGGGGATCTCAGCGTCACCCTTTTTGATATACTGAGCGCAGAATAATCAGCATGTAGAAGCCCTATGAGTTTTAAAGATTTACGTGATTTTGTCGACCATCTTGAAAGCATTGGTCAGTTGAAACGCATTTCTCACCCTGTCGACCCAGACTATGAAATGACCGAGATTAGCGACCGTACTCTACGTGCTGGTGGCCCGGCTCTTTTATTTGAAAATCCCGTAGGCTATGACATGCCTGTTTTGACCAATCTATTCGGTACACCTGATCGGGTAGCCATTGGTATGGGGCGTCAAGAGGTCAAAGAGTTACGCGAAGTAGGTAAGTTGCTTGCTTACTTAAAAGAACCTGAGCCACCAAAAGGCTTTAAAGACGCTATCGATAAGCTGCCTGTGTTTAAGCAGGTCTTAAATATGCCAGCTAAGCGTCTTCGTAAGGCGGCCTGTCAACAAGTCGTATGGCAGGGTGATGACGTCGACCTAGATAAAATTCCGGTGATGAGCTGTTGGGCGGACGATGTCGCGCCGTTGCTAACGTGGGGTTTAACGGTTACTCGTGGTCCAAACAAGAAACGCCAAAACTTAGGTATCTATCGTCAACAGAAGATCGGCAAGAATAAAATCATCATGCGTTGGTTGGCCCACCGTGGTGGAGCGCTTGATCTACGTGATTGGATGGAAACCAACCCAGGCAAGCCATTCCCTGTCTCGGTAGCGTTTGGTGCCGATCCTGCCACGATTCTTGGTGCCGTTACGCCAGTTCCAGATACCTTATCGGAATACGCGTTTGCCGGCTTGTTGCGTGGCAGTAAAACTGAGGTCGTTAAATCAATCAGTAACGACCTAGAAGTGCCAGCGAGTGCTGAAATCGTAATGGAAGGTTACATCGACCCGAATGAGTTCGCAGACGAAGGGCCGTACGGAGACCATACTGGTTACTACAACGAGAAAGAAAAGCATCATGTGTTTACTATTACTCATGTAACCATGCGCGAGAATCCGATTTATCACAGTACCTATACTGGCCGTCCACCTGATGAGCCCGCAGTATTAGGTGTTGCGTTAAATGAAGTGTTTGTTCCTATTCTTCAAAAGCAATTCCCAGAAATAGAAGACTTCTACTTGCCACCTGAAGGTTGTTCGTACCGAATGGCGGTAGTGACCATGAAGAAGCAATACCCAGGTCACGCTAAGCGAGTGATGATGGGTGTATGGTCTTTCCTACGCCAATTCATGTACACAAAATTTGTCTTGGTATGCGATGAGGATGTTAACGCACGTGATTGGTCTCAAGTGACCGCTGCTATGTGCGAACATATGGATCCGTCTCGTGACAGCCTGATGATAGAGAACACACCTATCGATTCACTAGATTTCGCATCGCCAGTGGTAGGTTTAGGCTCAAAAATGGGTTTAGACATTACTAAGAAGTGGGATGCGGAGTTGGCACTATCACCTGATGCTAAATCTTTACCTATAGATAGTAAGCATGTTGAAGGTTGCCTAGCTGAGCTAACCGAAACCTTCCCTGAAATTATTGATATTCACTTACAGAATGACAATGCGTGCATGGTCGTTGTGTCTATCGATAAGCAAGCAGCAGGTAATGGTAAGAAAATCATTGAAGCGGTTTGGTCTCAGTTTGATGAGAACAAATTTGTCATCGTGTGTGATAGTGACGTTAACGTCAGTGACTGGAATGACATTGTCTGGGCGGTGACTACAAGAATGGATCCGGCAAGAGATACGTTATTCTTGAAAAACCAAACTGGACACTCAAAAATGGGTCTAGATGCGACGAACAAGTTTGAAGGTGAATGCCTACGTGAGTGGGGTGTTCCAATCACCAAGGATCCAGACGTCGTTAAAAAGATTGATAGCATCTGGGAACAGCTAGGAATCTAATGAGCTTCCAAGTAATCTTATACCCAGAAAATATCAGTTTTACCGTAGAAAAAGGGCAAACGGTTTTGGATGCTGCGCTCAACAGCAATATCAATTTTCCAAACCGTTGCCAAGTTGGTGCATGCGCTATGTGCATGTGCAAAAAATTAGAAGGCCAAGTGAGTTACCACCTTGAACCCATGCTCACAGAGAAAGAGCAGTTACAAGGTTGGATTTTTGCTTGCCAAGCATTTGCAGAAAGTAATTTAGTTCTAACCTTTGCCGATTAAGGGTTAGTGAGAGGAAGAACATGACTATTAAATGTAAAGTGAAATCTATCGAGCCTTTGGCTTGTAACACTTACCAAATCCTACTTCACCCAGAAACACCGGTCGCTTTTAAAGCGGGCCAATACTTGATGGTTGAAATGGGTGAAAAAGACAAGCGTCCATTTTCGATTGCAAGCAGCCCTTGTCGTCATGAAGGCGAGCTTGAGTTACACATTGGTGCAGCTGAGCACAATGCTTACGCTTCAGAAGTTGTTGAGGCAATGAAGAAAGCGCAAGCTGAAGATGGCGACATAGCTATTGATGCTCCGCATGGTGATGCGTGGGTTAAAGAAGAAAGCGATCGCCCTCTGTTACTGATTGCTGGTGGTACTGGCTTTAGCTACGTGCGCTCTATTCTCGATCACTGCATCGCGCAGAACAGTAAAAAAGAGATTCATCTATACTGGGGCGCAAAAGATGAGTGCCAGCTGTATGCGAAAGAAGAGCTTGTCGACATTGCAGCAAAACACAGCAATGTACATTTTGTACCAGTAGTAGAAGAAGCACCTGAAGTTTGGCACGGTCAAACGGGTAATGTACTTGAAGCAATCACGCAAAGTTTCGAATCATTAGCTGATTTTGATATCTACATTGCGGGTCGTTTCGAAATGGCAGGTGCTGCAAGAGACTTGTTTACTCAGAATAAAGAAGCAAAGCGTGACCATATGTACGCAGATGCTTACGCGTTTATCTAAGAATTCTTTTAGATTTAGAGCAAAAAGAGAGCAGAAATGCTCTCTTTTTTCCGTTTAGGTGAACTATTAGGCACTTAAGCTCTATTTATTCATTTTTCATGAAAAAGTAGTTGCTAAGCTGAGTGGGTTCCCTATAATGCGACACCACTGAGACGGCAGACGCCACAAGGCTTCAGCAACAATCAGTCAGACGGAAA
>NZ_CH902609.1:535630-577265 GCF_000153005.1 Vibrio sp. MED222
TGTTTATCTTATCATTAGATAAACACAACAAACACATTCAAGTGTCTTGTATTCGAATCAAACTTAGTTTGATTCACAATTGAGTCCGGCAAACAGTTATCAAGAATTAACCCTTCTTGATGACAACCAAAAACCTTGGTTAGTTGCCATACACTTATTTGTCTTCACTTTTTAAAGTGAAAGCAAATAGAAACCCTTTCGGGTTGTATGGTTAAGTGACTAAGCGTACACGGTGGATGCCTTGGCAGTCAGAGGCGATGAAAGGCGTAATAACTTGCGATAAGCCCAGATTAGGTAGTAATAACCTTTTGAGTCTGGGATTCCTGAATGGGGAAACCCACGTGCATAAGCACGTATCCTGTTGTGAATACATAGCAACAGGAGGCAAACCGGGGGAACTGAAACATCTAAGTACCCCGAGGAAGAGAAATCAACCGAGATTCCGAAAGTAGCGGCGAGCGAAATTGGATTAGCCCTTAAGCTTTTAATGAGACAGATGAAGGTTCTGGAAAGTGCCGCAATAAAGGGTGATAGCCCCGTAATCGACATCTCATAATCAGTGAAAACGAGTAGGGCGGGACACGTGATATCCTGTCTGAATATGGGGGGACCATCCTCCAAGGCTAAATACTACTGACTGACCGATAGTGAACCAGTACCGTGAGGGAAAGGCGAAAAGAACCCCTGTGAGGGGAGTGAAATAGAACCTGAAACCGTGTACGTACAAGCAGTAGGAGCACCTTCGTGGTGTGACTGCGTACCTTTTGTATAATGGGTCAGCGACTTAATTTTAGTAGCAAGGTTAACCGTTTAGGGGAGCCGTAGGGAAACCGAGTCTTAACTGGGCGTACAGTTGCTAGGATTAGACCCGAAACCAGGTGATCTAGCCATGGGCAGGTTGAAGGTTGAGTAACATCAACTGGAGGACCGAACCGACTAATGTTGAAAAATTAGCGGATGACTTGTGGCTAGGGGTGAAAGGCCAATCAAACCTGGAGATAGCTGGTTCTCCCCGAAAGCTATTTAGGTAGCGCCTCGGACGAATACTACTGGGGGTAGAGCACTGTTAAGGCTAGGGGGTCATCCCGACTTACCAACCCTTTGCAAACTCCGAATACCAGTAAGTACTATCCGGGAGACACACGGCGGGTGCTAACGTCCGTCGTGGAGAGGGAAACAACCCAGACCGCCAGCTAAGGTCCCAAAGTATAGCTAAGTGGGAAACGATGTGGGAAGGCTCAGACAGCCAGGATGTTGGCTTAGAAGCAGCCATCATTTAAAGAAAGCGTAATAGCTCACTGGTCGAGTCGGCCTGCGCGGAAGATGTAACGGGGCTAAGCTATACACCGAAGCTGCGGCTACGTACCTTAGGGTATGTGGGGTAGGGGAGCGTTCTGTAAGCCGTTGAAGGTGGTCTGTAAGGGCTGCTGGAGGTATCAGAAGTGCGAATGCTGACATGAGTAACGATAAAGGGAGTGAAAAACTCCCTCGCCGGAAGACCAAGGGTTCCTGTCCAACGTTAATCGGGGCAGGGTAAGTCGACTCCTAAGGCGAGGCCGAAAGGCGTAGTCGATGGGAAACGGGTTAATATTCCCGTACTTCTTACAATTGCGATGGGGGGACGGAGAAGGCTAGGTGGGCCTGGCGACGGTTGTCCAGGTTCAAGTACGTAGGCGGAAAGTTTAGGTAAATCCGGACTTTCATTAACGCTGAGATACGATGTCGAGCTACTACGGTAGTGAAGTCATTGATGCCATGCTTCCAGGAAAAGCCTCTAAGCTTCAGATTGTAAGGAATCGTACCCCAAACCGACACAGGTGGTCGGGTAGAGAATACCAAGGCGCTTGAGAGAACTCGGGTGAAGGAACTAGGCAAAATGGTACCGTAACTTCGGGAGAAGGTACGCTCTTATCAGTGAAGTCCCTTGCGGATGGAGCAGACGAGAGTCGCAGATACCAGGTGGCTGCAACTGTTTATTAAAAACACAGCACTGTGCAAAATCGTAAGATGACGTATACGGTGTGACGCCTGCCCGGTGCCGGAAGGTTAATTGATGGGGTTAGACTTCGGTCGAAGCTCTTGATCGAAGCCCCGGTAAACGGCGGCCGTAACTATAACGGTCCTAAGGTAGCGAAATTCCTTGTCGGGTAAGTTCCGACCTGCACGAATGGCGTAATGATGGCCACGCTGTCTCCACCCGAGACTCAGTGAAATTGAAATCGCTGTGAAGATGCAGTGTACCCGCGGCTAGACGGAAAGACCCCGTGAACCTTTACTACAGCTTGGCACTGAACATTGAACCTACATGTGTAGGATAGGTGGGAGACTATGAAATTGCGTCGCTAGATGTGATGGAGTCGTCCTTGAAATACCACCCTTGTAGTTTTGATGTTCTAACGTTGGTCCCTGAATCGGGATTACGGACAGTGCCTGGTGGGTAGTTTGACTGGGGCGGTCTCCTCCCAAAGAGTAACGGAGGAGCACGAAGGTGGGCTAAACACGGTTGGACATCGTGTGGTTAGTGCAATGGCATAAGCCCGCTTGACTGCGAGAATGACAATTCGAGCAGGTGCGAAAGCAGGTCATAGTGATCCGGTGGTTCTGAATGGAAGGGCCATCGCTCAACGGATAAAAGGTACTCCGGGGATAACAGGCTGATACCGCCCAAGAGTTCATATCGACGGCGGTGTTTGGCACCTCGATGTCGGCTCATCACATCCTGGGGCTGAAGTCGGTCCCAAGGGTATGGCTGTTCGCCATTTAAAGTGGTACGCGAGCTGGGTTTAGAACGTCGTGAGACAGTTCGGTCCCTATCTGCCGTGGGCGTTGGAAAATTGAAAGGGGCTGCTCCTAGTACGAGAGGACCGGAGTGGACGAACCTCTGGTGTTCGGGTTGTCATGCCAATGGCATTGCCCGGTAGCTAAGTTCGGAATCGATAACCGCTGAAAGCATCTAAGCGGGAAGCGAGCCTTGAGATGAGTTTTCCCTGACGCTATAAGCGTCCTAAAGGGTTGTCGTAGACTACGACGTTGATAGGCAGGGTGTGTAAGTGCTGCGAGGCATTGAGCTAACCTGTACTAATTGCCCGTGAGGCTTAACCATACAACACCCAAGGGGTTTTGTGGACTCAAAGAAATACCAAACGCTTGAATGAGTTTGAAGAGACTTTTAAATCAGTTTTCCAGATTATTTTGCCTTCAGTTTTTTAAAAACTGAAAGTAAAAGCAAAATTTGCTTGGCGACCATAGCATTGTGGACCCACCTGATTCCATGCCGAACTCAGAAGTGAAACACAATAGCGCCGATGGTAGTGTGGGGTTTCCCCATGTGAGAGTAGGACATCGCCAGGCTTTAAATTTGAACACTTGTCAGCGACGACAAGTATTCCACTGCGGAGTGGTAGTTCAGTTGGTTAGAATACCGGCCTGTCACGCCGGGGGTCGCGGGTTCGAGTCCCGTCCACTCCGCCACTTATTAGAAAAGCCCTGCTAGAAATAGCGGGGCTTTTTTACATTTGGAGAAAAGTGTTTTGCTGTTAGGTTGTATGAGTGCTGTAAAGCTATCTCGCCCCTGCACTTCACGCTATATCCGGCACATATTAGAAAGCCTAGTCTGACGACTAGGCTTTCGTCGTTTCCGGCATCTGAGTTTATTATTCGTCTCCGACTTTTGTTGAAGCGTTTCTCGTTGCTCACGAACTCTGATATTCCAACACTAATTATAAAAGTCCTGCTCTTTCTAGAAGCGCTTGATTACGTTAGTTGATATTTGTGGCTATCGATTCAATGATTAACCTTTAGAGAATGTCTTAGTGAGGTTTACTTCTTACTAATTTGAAATGGTTGATAAAGATGTCTCGTCTTTAGTCACAAGGTTTTTCTGGTTCGGCAACTCTTGCTATATCTCTACTGCTTAATAGATGAACCTATTAAGCAGTTGCGTGAAACCCCGGCTTTAGCGTTTTATAGTTGGAATATTGATGGCCATTTAATTGCTAATTCAGCGTGATTTAACGTGGCTTTCGGTCTGTTGGTGAATATCTTTAAATGTGTTCTCTCAAAGTGAGCTCCTTTTACTCTTCAGCTTACAGGCGTCATACCTCTCGAGCCTCTTCTAAGAGCTTGTATATAAAAATCGTAAAACTACATATAGACACAATTAGTGTCGTTCTTCGTTTGTTTGGGAGGCTTTATTACGCTATTTCATAGTTACTTTTGTGCACTAGGTTTGGTGGCGTTGGACGGGTAGGGTTCGATGAGTTTGGTTTATAGGTGTTGTAGAAGTTATCTAGGGGCAAATAACAGATACAAAAAAGCCGATGCTAGACATCGGCTTAGTTTGAGTCGTTTTGAATTACGCTGGTTGAACGAGAGCGAGTGCTTTACGAGAAACCTCGTGAGCTGCTTTCGTTAAGTTTTGCTTCTCTAGGGCATCAGATAGGTATCCGTAATCTGAAACATTTGAGCGAAGTGCTAGTGCTTTTTCAAAGTGACTTTGTGCTTCTGCCCACTTCTGTTCTCTTAGGTAGAATTGAGCCAATGCGCTGTGTGCTTCGGCATTGCCACCATCTTTACTGATAGCACGCTCTAGCATCACAACTACTGGGTGGTGATCGGCAAGATTTAGCTCAGGAAGCAACATATAGAGCTCATTTGAACCACTCTTCGCAATGTTTTCTTTAATCACTGTGAAGGCTTCTGAATCAGCTTTACGAGCGATCAGTTGCTTCACAAAACAAGAAACAAGGTGAGAGCTTTGTTTTTGCTTTCTTGAAAGCTTATTCCAATGACTGATTAAACCTTCGCTACCTTGCTGCTGTGCCACATCGTGAAGCAAACCACATTGAGCTTTCTGTTCCAGCTCAACTTGTTCATCAGGTGTAAGAAGCTTGTTCTTAGCCAGCTTAGGCGTTAGCTCTAACAGTGGCTGCCACAGCTTAAGCTGCATGTAAGTGGCTTTTAGCAGGCCAAGTACGGCGGTGTTATTCGGGTACGAACCTTTCAATGTTGAAAGTGTATCGAATGCGGCTTCGTAGTTCGACTCACTGATCTGTTGTTTTGCTTTCGTTAGCTCAACGGCCAATAGAGAGTCCTCTTGTTGGCTAGCAAGCTCAATGTACTTATCACGCTCACTTGTATTGCCTTGTTCGTGAGCAGCTTGAGAAGCGACTAAATAACAAAGTAGCGGCATGTCGTGGTGGTTAGCCCAACGAGTTACCTTCTTCTCTGCGCCTTTCCAGTCACCTTCAAGAAGCTTGATGATGCCTTCATTGGTATAACGACGAGAGCGCTTTAGTTTACGAACACTGAACCAGTTCCAAGTTGTCGAGCTTGCGTACATAAGCTTTTTAAATAGGTACTCTAAGCCGAATAGAGCCGCTAGAAGAGCAATGACAAAGATAACCAGTGTTGTCACGCTCATCTCAATGGTTTTATTCGCAATTGAGATCAGAACGTAGCCTTGTTGACCAGAGAACTGAGTACCAACAATTAACCCAGCACCTAGAACGAGAAGAAGAAAAATCCAACGAATCATTATTTTTCCTCCGTGGTCATAACGGTGACTTCACGACGTAGGCGTTCACGTATCACGTCTGATAACTCATTTTGAGACTCAAGTTTCACAGGGTATTTCACAGAAATATTCTGCTCGCTCAGCTGCTTAATTGCCTTCTCAAACTCAATCACTGAGTTGTTATCTTGGTTTAGGTACGACTTCGACCACTCGTTAGCTGTTTGTAGTGCAGCACTGTAGACATCACCTTGTTCTTTGTAGATAGCGCGAATTGCGGTCTCTAGTTTGCCCTTGATATTCTCACGCAGGTAAAAGTGTTGCTCAGGAGAGAGTAGAGGAATAACTTCACCATCACGACTGCGGAATGTGATGAAGTTTTCTGAAAAGTCTTTCATCGACGTCATCAGGTTGTTCTGCCAGTCATTAATATCTTGAGATACGGCTTTTTTCTCAACAACGGCAGCCTCAGGCAGGATTGCATTGGCAAGCGGCAGCGTATCGACTTGTTGTTGTAGGCTTGTGATGCGTAGAACTAAGCCATCACGGTCGATAAGAGGAATAGTGCGAAGCTTAGTAATGTCATTGGTCATTGATTGACGAAGAGAGACCAAGCTTGGGTCATTCAGTGCGGCGATACGTTGATCGGCGCTTTCCATTAGTTTGGTTGCACTAACGGCATCATGCTCTAGGAACAGTTTACGTCCTGCTAGTTTCACAAGGTAATCAGCTTCAGCAAGCAACCAGTCATTTGGACGGCGACCTTTAACATCAGCAACCGCTAGCTGTAGGCTTTGAATGCTCTTCTGTTGCTGAGATTGCACGACTTGAGTTTTCTCCACCGCATGTGATGCTTCTTGGATAGTCTCTTGCTTGATGGTTTGTAGATCTTTATTTACCGCAGATTGGGTATTTTGCAGTTGTGCTTGAAGAGCAGCGATTTGAGCCGAGTATTCAGCGCTCTTTTGCTGCATTTGAAATGCGATACCGCCACTGAAGATAATTGAAATCGCGATCGCAATAGCGCCTAGTTTTACACCGCGCTTACCTTGCTTTTCTGCTCTCTCTATTTGCTCTTTATGCTCAGCTTGAGGCTGTTCATTTTGAGCGGTATTTGACGCAGAGGCATCAAGTTTTTGTTCAGGCTGTTTTGTCTCTGTAGAGTCAGCTTTTTCGTTTTCAACAACTACTGGCTGAGTGTCTTGTTTCTTTTCAGGTTCAATATGCTCATTATTTTTTTTGCTTGTCATGCTTATTTCCTGTTCTAGCTAGGGCCGGAGAGCAGCCAGTAATATTTGGTTCGTAGCACTGTGAGTATTGGTCACGTTTGAGAAGCCGAGTTGTTGTGCTCGTTCTACAATGCGCTGGCTTGGGACAAATAAATGTCTTGTTGAAAGCCAAGCCAAATACTCATCAGGGGTAATTGAGCAGAGATACTCCAATTGTTCCTGACTAGTGATGACAACTTTGGACGTTTTTTTGTTTATCCATGTTTGATAGGTATTGTGGTCGCTAATAGGAATATATTCTCTACGGTAGGTCTCACAATAAGAGACTTTTGCACCTCGATTGAGTAGAGAATCTCTAATGAGCTCACGCCCACCATTTCCACGCAGTATCAAAATGGATTTATTATCTACGCCATTAAGTTCAGTAAGTTTGAGAAGATGTTCACTATCACTCACTTTGGGATAGTTTACTTTTTGTTTACTAACTTTGCTTAAAACGTGCGCAGTTTTTTGACCAACGCCAAGATAAAGCGGCGAAGTTGGCCAAATAGATGAAGTTTTCGAAAGGATGTTTTGGGCAGCGGTCACGGCGTGGTGACTGACTGCAATAATGATATCGCTGTTATTAAGCTGGGTGCTTAAATCCGATGAGTGTGGATTATCAACGATACGAATAAGCGGATGATGGATTGCTTGAATCCCTTCATCCGCTAGTTGTTGGCAAAGCGATTGTCCCTCTGAACCGGGACGAGTCACCAACACTGTCATAGTTATTCTTGGTCTGCGTATAGCTTGGTTAAGATTTCTCTCGCGCCATCATCCAGCAATTGATTTGCCAGAGTAACGCCAAGTGCTTCTGCATCTTTGCGAAGGCCAGAGATCTCACCACGAACCATTTTAGAACCATCTGGTTCGCCTACTAATGCACGTAGCCAGATATTATCGCCATCTAATAATGAGTAGCTACCGATAGGAACCTGACAACCACCTTCTAGAGTTAGGTTCATTGCACGTTCGCATAGCACACGATCGGCTGTGTCTTTGTGGTTCAGTGGCTCAAGAAGCTTGATTAGACGTTCATCATCTAGACGACACTCAATACCAACAGCGCCTTGCCCTACAGCAGGTAGAGACTGTTCAGGTTCGATAAAGCTACGGATACGCTCTTCTAGCTCTAATCGCTTAAGGCCAGCTGCTGCCAGCACGATAGCATCGTATTGACCATCATCGAGTTTACCTAGACGAGTACCAACGTTGCCACGCAGCTCTTTAATGATGAGATCTGGGCGATATTCTAGCAACTGACATTGACGACGCAGGCTGCATGTACCTACGACAGCACCTTGTGGTAACTCATCGATGTTGTTGTAAGTATTTGATACGAAAGCATCACGAGGATCTTCGCGCTCACAAATAGTTACTAGACCTAGACCTTCAGGGAAGTCGACCGGTACGTCTTTCATTGAGTGAACTGCGAGGTCAGCACGACCTTCTAGCATTGCTACTTCAAGTTCTTTAACGAATAGCCCTTTACCGCCTACCTTAGCAAGTGGCGTGTCTAGGATGATGTCACCTTTGGTCACCATAGTTACCAACTCAACCTCTAAACCAGGGTGAGCAGCTTGCAGTGCATCCCTTACAAAGTATGCCTGCCAAAGGGCAAGAGGGCTTTTTCTGGTCGCGATACGAATTGGTGCTGAATTTGTCATGGTGTTTCCGATATAGGTTCTGTAATAGGCTAATCCTACCATTGTGAGGCGAAAATTCTTACTGTTTGATCATTCGATACTTTGATAGCAGAGGGAATTTCATGAGTTCACCAAAATAGTGTGATTGGTATCTCATTTGAAACATGGGCTATTATTAGAAATAGTCAATAAAGAGGACACTACGGCGCCGCGAGTTTTACTTTCAGTCATCAAGGGATTCGTAAGTATGACGGCGTCCTTTGCTTTACCGATAAGGGTAAAAGTGTTAAATTGATCACGTTTTGTTGCTGCTTTCGTTCAGTAACTAAACAGAAGTACACTTAATCTCAAACCAAGGACTTACCTTGCAGGCTTACACTCAAACTTTGATTCAACGATTAGACAATCTAAATCAGCAGCGCATTGATCGTGCGTTGGCGTTGATGAATGTCCAGGGCCAGCGAGTTTTTAACCTTATCCCCGCGCTGCTTCACTTCAATCATCCGATGATGCCTGGTTATTATGACCAACAAGTTCCTTTTGGAATTCGTAGCTTCACGCTTAATGAATTCCAAAAGCAATTTGTCTCTGATACTGAATTAACTCTGGGCGGAAAACTTACCGAGGCCGCTGAACCAGCAATCTTGGGTTTGTACACCATGGGCAGCACTTCGTCTATTGGTCAAAGTACCTCAAGTGATCTTGATATCTGGGTGTGTGTATCTCCAGATATGGATGGCGCATCTCGCGATAGCCTGACCAATAAATGTCTGCTTATTACTGATTGGGCTGAAACCTTAGGGGTTGAAGCGAACTTCTTTTTGATGGATGAAGAGCGTTTCCGCTCGAATCATTCTGAAGAGATGACCGGTGATAACTGTGGTTCTTCACAGCACTTACTACTGCTTGATGAGTTCTACCGCTCAGCCGTTCGTTTGGCTGGCCAGCGTTTGTTGTGGCAAATCATCCCGCCAGAAATGGAGGAGTGCTACGACGAGTATGTCCAAGGTTTATGTAACGATGGTTATCTTGATTGCTCGCAGTGGATCGATTTCGGCAAGCTGAACAGTATTCCTGCTGAAGAGTACTTTGGTTCAAACCTATGGCAGCTCTATAAGAGTATCGACTCACCGTATAAATCGGTGTTGAAGGCGATCCTGCTAGAAGCTTATTCATGGGAATACCCAAACACCCAGCTTCTTAGTATTGACACCAAGCGTCGTTTCTTCGCAGATGAACCTGATCTGTATGGCATGGATAGCTACTATCTGATGCTTGAGAAGGTAACTCGCTACCTAGAACGTATCAACGACCATACTCGATTGGATTTGGTGAGACGCTGCTTCTATCTTAAAACCCACGAGAAGTTGTCACGAGATGCGGGTATTGGTTCTGTCGCATGGCGTCGTGAAGCCTTAACCGAGATGACTAAATCTTGGAACTGGGGACATGAAACCATTGCTGAGCTCGACAACCGCCGTAACTGGAAGGTTGAGCAGGTTAAAGTGGTGCACCATGCGCTGCTTGATGCATTGATGCTTAGCTATCGTAACCTGATTCAATTTGCACGTCGTAACGACATCACTTCAGCTATCAGCCCGCAAGATATCAGTATCTTGGCACGTAAACTTTACGCTGCGTTTGAGGTGTTACCAGGCAAAGTGACGCTACTGAATCCACAAATATCCCCGGATCTCCATGAGCCTGATTTGAGCTTTATCGAAGTTCGTCAGGGTCAGTCAAATAAAGCGGGTTGGTACTTGTACAAACAGCCTTTGATTGCACATCGCATTCTCGGTCAGCCTTCACTTGAGCACCATGAGTACTTGAGTAAGTTGGTTGCTTGGTCATTCTTTAATGGTTTGATTACGGAGTCGACGCGTTTGCACTCTGTGGTTCGTGACGCCCACATTGATATCGATAAGTTCTATCAAATGGTGAGCGATCTACGTAATACCTTCTCTTTGCGTAAGCGTCGTCCGAGTATGCAGGCACTGGCGAGCCCGTGTGAGATAAGCCAACTGGCGATGTTCATCAACTTTGAAAATGACCCGACGTCTGAATTAAGTGGTCGCGCATTAAAAGTGGATCTTAAGAATGCCGATATTTTCAGTTTTGGTGAAGAAGGTAAGAGCTTAGTCGGTAGTGTCGATCTGGTTTATCGGAACTCTTGGCATGAAGTTCGTACACTTCATTTCCAAGGCGAAACCGCGATGTTGGACGCGCTGAAGACGGTACTGGGTAAAATGCACCAGGATGCGTTGCCGCCAGAGTCGGTCGATGTGTTCTGTTACAGCAAAAACTTACGCGGTGTGATGCGTAATATGGTGTATCAACTGCTTGCCGAGTGTATCGACTTGCGATTAAAACCAATTGAGCCAGAGAAGCGCCGCCGATTTAAAGCTATTCGCCTGGCAAACAAAATGTTTGGTCTGTTCTTTGAACGTCGTGGCGTTTCGGTGCAGATGCTGGAAAACTCGGTCGATTTCTATCGTAGTATCTCGACGAATAAGCTGAAGGGCTCACCTTTACTGATGCTCGATAAAGAGCAAGAGTATCAGCTACCAGAAGTGGTTGATGGTTTTGCGAGTGAAGGTTTAATTCAATTTTTCTTTGAGGATACCGACAAAGGTTTCAATATTTATGTATTGGACGAGTCGAATCAGGTTGAGGTGTATCACCAGTACAGCGGTGAAAAAGATGAGATGATCGCAAGCGTGAATTCTTTCTACACTTCAGTAAAAGATGAGTCAAAGGTGTCGTCTAAGTTGATTAACTTTAACCTACCTCAGTACTACCAAATTGTTCACCCTGAAGAAGGTAACTCTTATGTGGTGCCATATCGTAACGATGCGACTTTAGCTTCTCGGAGCTCAAAGATAGTCAATATCTAGTCTTACCAAGACTGATTGATATTAAAAAAGGAGTGATTGATTCACTCCTTTTTAGTTTTGCTTACAAATGATTAGACCCAATTAATCTCTTCATCTGCGTGCTTTTCGCACTCTTCTTTGACCATCTCAAACAACGCCATGCCCGTCTTTGAACATGTCCACTTGTCGTCAACTAGCTTGAAGTGAAAGCCGCCAGATTTAGACGCTAACCAGATCTCACGCATTGGTTCTTGGCGATTGATGATAATTTGGCTGCGGTTTTCAAACTCCAACGTCATTACGTTACCAGTCACTTCATAATCAATATCTGCCTCTGATTCATCGATCGCTTCTTCGATGTTTTGCATCTGTATATCGACCAGCTTATGAAATTCAGTCTCGTTCATCCTTTCTATCCTATTGCTTTTCCTGAGTGTGGTGCGATTATAGGGGGCATTGAGTTAATAATCACGATGTGCAAAATGAAAAAACTAATTACAGCTCTGTTTATGGTGTCCGTTATTGGACTTTCTGGTTGTGGTCAAACGGGTCCTTTGTATGATCCTGATGAAGTTCAACAGACTGAACAATCACAATAAGTGAAAAACGCAGAAATCGTTATTTATAAGGGATAAGAACTTTGGATTACTTCAACTATCAGGAAGATGGCCAGCTTTGGGCTGAGGACGTCGCACTTTCACAACTAGCAGAGCAATATGGTACACCGCTGTATGTATATTCTCGTGCCACATTAGAACGTCACTGGAACGCATTTGACTCATCGGTAGGTGAGCACCCGCATTTGGTGTGTTACGCCGTTAAAGCTAACTCGAATCTAGGCGTGTTGAATACCTTAGCTCGTTTGGGTTCTGGTTTTGACATCGTTTCTGGTGGTGAGCTAGAGCGTGTGGTTGCTGCAGGTGGCGATCCGGCGAAAGTTGTTTTCTCTGGTGTCGGCAAAACAGCCGCAGAAATGAAGCGAGCGCTTGAGTTGAACATTAAATGTTTCAACGTAGAGTCTGAGCCAGAACTGGAGCGACTGAATAAAGTGGCCGGTGAACTTGGAGTTAAAGCGCCGATTTCACTGAGAATCAACCCTGATGTTGATGCCAATACTCACCCTTATATCTCTACGGGTCTGCGTGATAACAAGTTTGGTATCGCCTTCGATCGTGCTCCTGCTGTTTATGCGTTTGCTAAAACACTCGATAACTTGTCTATCCATGGTATTGATTGCCACATCGGCTCTCAGTTAACCGATATCGAACCTTTCATCGATGCCACTGATCGCTTGCTTGCGTTGATCGACCAACTACGAGCTAACGATATCAACATCAAGCATCTTGATGTTGGCGGTGGTTTGGGGGTGGTTTATCGTGATGAATTACCACCACAGCCTTCTGACTACGCGAAAGCCTTGTTGGCTCGCCTAGACAATCATTCTGATCTAGAGCTGATTTTCGAGCCTGGAAGAGCGATTGCGGCTAACGCTGGTGTATTATTAACAAAAGTCGAGTTCCTTAAGCCAACAGAGCATAAGAACTTTGCCATTATCGATGCGGCAATGAACGACCTGATGCGCCCTGCACTTTACCAAGCTTGGCAAGATATTGTTCCAGTTAGCCCGCGTCAGGGTGAAGCTGTGACTTACGATTTAGTTGGCCCTATATGTGAAACGGGTGACTTCCTAGGTAAAGATCGTGACCTTGTTCTTGAAGAGGGCGATTTATTGGCTGTTCGTTCAGCAGGTGCTTATGGCTTCGCTATGTCATCTAACTACAACACTCGTTCGCGTGCGGCAGAAGTGATGGTTGATGGCGATAAAACTCATTTGGTTCGTCAGCGTGAAGAGCTTACGAGTCTGTGGGAACTTGAAAACATTCTTCCGGAGTAATTTTAAGCGTTATGCACTTCCACTTTTCTAAAATGCATGGTTTGGGCAATGATTTCATGGTCGTGGACTGCATTACTCAAAATATTTTCTTTTCTCCAGATTTGATCCGTCGTTTGGCGGATCGTCACACTGGTGTGGGTTTTGACCAGCTACTTGTAGTTGAAGCTCCCTATGATCCTGAAACTGACTTCCATTATCGCATATTTAATGCAGATGGCAGTGAAGTTGAGCAGTGTGGCAATGGTGCACGTTGTTTTGCTCGATTCGTTCGCATGAAAGGCTTAACGAATAAGTACAGCATCAACGTGAGCACCAAGAAAGGGAAAATGGTTCTTAAGATTGAAGACAATGATTTAATCACTGTCAACATGGGTATTCCTGAGTTCGAACCGGGCAAGATTCCATTTAAGGCGAAGCAGCCAGAAAAGACGTATATCCTAAGAACGGATGTACACACCTTGTTCTGTGGTGCTGTTAGCATGGGTAACCCACATGTGGTTACCGTAGTTGATGACGTCGATACAGCAGATGTGGATACCTTAGGTCCGCTGCTTGAATCTCACGAACGTTTTCCTGAGCGTGTTAATGCTGGCTTTATGCAAGTGGTTAACCGTGAAGAGGTTCGCTTGCGCGTCTACGAACGTGGTGCGGGTGAAACTCAGGCGTGTGGCAGTGGCGCATGTGGTGCAGTTGCTGTTGGTATAACACAAGGCTTACTGGCTGAGAATGTGAAGGTTCGTCTACCTGGTGGTGACTTACACATTAGCTGGCAAGGCCCTGGGAAACCTCTGTTGATGACTGGCCCAGCAACGCATGTGTTTGATGGTCAGCTTTCTTGCTAATAACGATATAACAAATAGATTTATAAAAAATAAAGGATAGGTTTTGTCTTACGTTGAAGGCGACACTCTGACTGCAGAGGTGGTTGCGGAATATTTACGTGATAACCCAGATTTCTTTCAAAACAGGAAAGATTTGGTTGATCGCCTTGCTATTAATAATGTTGAGCAGGGCGCTGTTTCTCTGGTTGAGATTCAGCTTAAACGTCAGCGTCATAGAATCGAAGAGCTGGAAGAAGAGATCACTGGCCTGATGTCACTAGCGGCGAATAACGATAAAACTTTCTATGAATTCATGGATCTGCAAACTCAAGTGTTGAAATGCAGTGACTTCATTCAGGTTATCAAGGCTGTTGAACAAAAAGCGTTGGAACTAGGGCTTAAGGCTCATGTACGAGTTCTCTCACAATTAGGTTTTTATCAGCTGAATGAAGAGCGTTACTCGAAATTTTCACTTAACCATTTCAATGGCAAAGATGCTTATCTAGGGCGATTGAGAAAGGCAGACAGACACGATTTGTTTGGTGATTATCCAGTTCCAGAGCTAGGCTCTTATGTAGTGCTACCCCTTGCTAAGCGAACTCCACTGGGTGTACTCGCTTTTTCTAGTGAAGATGGCGGACACTTCCAGCCTCATATGGACACGCTCTTTTTACGCCATTTAGCACTTGTTGTCGCTCATTTGGCGGACACCTTACCTTGGCAGATAAATAATGAGCCTAGAGCCCAAAATACCTCTTCCTAATAGCCTTCAAAAGCCGCTTTCTCGCTTCTATGAATATCTTAGAAGTGAGAAGGGACTCAGCTTACACACCCAACGTAACTACAAACAACAACTTGAAACCATGGCCGCTCATTTAGTCACTCTTGGACTAAAGGATTGGTCTCAAGTCGATGCGGCGTGGGTAAGACAACTTGCAAGTAAAGGCATGCGCGAAGGAATGAAAGCGAGCAGTATTGCGACTCGCTTATCGTCACTGCGCAGCTTCTTTGATTTCCTTGTCTTGCGTGGCGAAATGACCGCCAATCCAGCCAAAGGGGTTTCAGCACCTCGTAAACAACGTCCTTTGCCTAAAAACCTCGATGTTGATGAAGTCGGTCAGTTGCTTGATGTGAATGAGGACGACCCACTGTCAATTCGCGACCGAGCGATGATGGAAGTGATGTATGGTGCTGGATTACGTTTGGCTGAGCTGGTCGGTATCAATCTTAAAGATGTATTGGGTCGACAAGGCGAAATCCGAGTGATTGGTAAAGGCGACAAAGAACGCAAAGCGCCTTTTTCTGGTTTAGCGAAAGAGTGGGTTGAGAAATGGCTCAAAGTTCGTGGTGAACTAGCTTCGCCGGGTGAGCCAGCACTGTTTGTCTCGAAGTTAGGGACTCGTATCTCTCATCGCAGCGTGCAAAAGCGCATGGAAGAGTGGGGCAAGAAGCAATCTGTCGCGAGTCACATCAGCCCGCATAAACTGCGCCACTCCTTTGCAACGCATGTACTGGAGTCGAGCCAAAACCTTCGTGCGGTTCAAGAGTTGCTCGGGCATGAAAACATCTCGACAACCCAAGTGTACACTCACTTAGATTTCCAACATTTAGCACAAGCTTATGACCAAGCTCATCCAAGAGCTCGTAAGAAGAATAAAGATTAGATTAAAGGTTTAACTATGCGAATTTATCGAGGGTTAAAGCCCATCAAAGCCATGACCTTTGATTTGGATGATACCTTGTACGACAACTGGCCTGTGATCATGAAGGTTGAGAAAGAGATGGCGCAGTGGCTTTATCAAAAGCATCCTGTGTCTGCTTCTCTTTCGTTAGAAGAGTGGCAAGGTATCAAACAGCAAGTCGCCTCTGAAAACCCAGCGTTAAAGCATGATGTCACCGTGTGGCGAGAAACACAGATTAAGCGTGGTTTGTTACAACTGGGGTATTCTCAGCAGCAAGCAGAACAAGCGGCTCGTGAAGGCATAGAACACGCCTTGTGGCTGCGAAATCAGGTGGATGTGCCACAAGAAACGCATCGAGTGATGGCTGAGCTGAGCCAACGTATTCCTTTAGTTGCGATTACTAATGGCAATGTCGACCCACATAAAATTGGCTTGGGGCAGTACTTCCAATTAATCCTTAAAGCCGGTCCTGACGGCAGAGCAAAACCCTACCCAGATATGTTTGATAGAGCTCAGCAATACCTAAATTGTGACGCTGAGAATATTCTCCATGTTGGTGACCATCTTAGAACCGATGTCTGTGGAGCGAAGACAAATGGTTTCCAAGCATGCTGGTTTAATGATACTGGTTCCAATTTATATGATTCCCCTAAGGCAACAGTGCTGCCTGATGTTGAAATAGAGCAACTTAGTGATCTTATGCGATTAACTTAATGGCCGTAGTAAGCTTAATGTGTCGCATTTATGATATTGAATTGTTACATTAGTCACAATTAAATGCCTGTTTAGGCTAGGATAATTGGCGACTACTTTTGATCGGAATTTTTGATTCATAGTAGTACGGGTTCTCATTTCACTCGATTTCGAACAAGGGTTGGCATGCAAACATTTACATTTCTCGCAAATACTGAGGAGTTATTTAAGTCTCAATTTGATCAGCGAGAGTGGTGTGACAGCAAACAGTACCTTATTCAAATTTTCTCTGCTCAGTCCTCTGATATCGCTCGTCGAATTGCCAATGCAGCCCTCAATCGCATAGGGCATGCGACGTTAATCGGTCAGAGCGCCCGTTATGTTATCTGTGATAACAGCCTGAAGCATGAATGTACCTTAGTCGTCGTCAGTGAATTTAACGATACCCATTTAACGTCTACAGTTCAGACGTTTACCGGAAACCCAAATCAAGACAGCCAAGATCTCGCTTCTCAATTAAACCTTACAGAAGAAACCAAAACGGTTATCAGCTTGTGCGATCAGGTTGAAGGGCGTGACTATCCTATTTATAGCGCCTTTGAGAGTTTACCTTACGCATTACCAGTTGCTGGTGGGCTGTGCCACGAGAATGGATATGGCCGTTGGGTTATGCATAATGAGCAAACCTACCAACATGCTTGTGTTGCGGTTGCATTGACTAACCCTAGCTTAAAGATTTGGTCGGACGCGTATTCTGAGTGGAATCCTATTGGGATGAAATTGCGAGTGACACACGCAGTTGGAAATCGTTTATATGCGTTGAATGACAAGCCGGCTATCGAGGTGTTCAAACATTACCTTGCTGATGGTAAAGATCTCCCTTTTAGTCAGTTGATGAGCTTCCCCCTGTATCGAGAGCTCGGCAGAAAGAAGTGCATCTCGACGCCTCTACGTATTAATGATGATGGTAGTATTGAGTTTGATAGCCCTTGGCATGTCGGCGAAGAGGCCCAGTTTTGTTATAACCATCCTTCTTTGACCGCAGAAAAAGTGCGTCACGGCGCTGAGATGCTTGCCGTGCATCAGCCTGAATCTGTGATCATCTATAACTGTGTATCTCGACTAGAATTTATCGACAGTAAACTTGAGCTCAAACCATTTGAAGGGATAGTAAACGCGTGTGGTGCATACTGCATGGGCGAACTATATCGCAACGACGATCGCCAAGAGATACTGCATCACAGCCTTACCTATATTGCGATGAGAGAGTCGGACGAGATTAATGAGTTTCGTTGCGAAGATTTTAAGCGAGACTCAACGGTATCGCCACTACTCAACTTAGTCAGAAATGCGGTCGCAGATCTTGACAGTATGAATACTCAGATGGAGAACAAACTCCATCAACAAGCACGTCGCTTAACTGAAAGCTACCGTATTGACTCTCGCACTGGGCTACCTAACCGTATTGTATTAAAAGAACGCCTCAATACGATTTTATTCAATGAACATCTGTTGACGCTGAAGCTGACTAATTTTCATCAAGTTAACGAAAAATACGGTTATCAAGTGGGTGACCAATTACTGCTTGATCTGTCGAATCATTTTGTCAACCGATTGCACCTTAGTGTGGCTACGGAATCCAAGGTAAAGGTTGAACTGTTCAGTATTGGTGTCGGTGAGTGGGCAATTATCTTTAACGCGAGTGTCGATAGCGTGAAGATAGAGCAACGTTTCGTCGAGTTTGCTGATGGTATTGAGCATATTAATTTTGAGCCATATGGATTAACCGACATAGACTACCTTTCGGTTTCTCTGTGTGGTGGTTTCGCTAGTCGCTGTGATTTCTTAGCTGATAGCGGTGATGAGATCTTGTTGAAAGCGATTGAAGCTCGACGCTACGGGGTGCGGAACAATACTCACATCACTAATGCCAAAAACATTCAGGTGAGTGAGGAAGATCGTAAAGAACAACTAGGCTGGCTGAGCTGTGTAAGCCGCGCAATCTTAGATCAGAACATTATCACCTACTCACAGCCGATTGTGGCGTCTGGTACTCACGAAATGATTGGCCAAGAGTGTTTGGTCAGAATCATGGAGTCGGACGGTACCATTGTACTCCCTGGTAAGTTCTTACCCATTATTGCTGACACGCATCTCTATACTCGCCTTAGCCGGCACATGATTCGAAACACCATTGGCTACATGGCAAATAAGCAGAGTTCTTTTTCAATCAACCTATCCCCACAAGACTTACTGAGCGATAAGACGCTTGAGGTTCTCGAGTCAGCGATTAGTGGTATGAACGACCCTACTCGACTTGGTCTAGAGGTTCTCGAGTCTGAACAGATCAAAGATTATGGCCGCATGATAGAAGTGTGTGATCACTTCCGTGCTCTTGGGGCGAGAATCATTGTTGATGACTTTGGTTCTGGTTATTCCAATATTGATGAGATCATTAAACTTGAGCCGCAGATCATAAAGCTCGACGGTAGCTTGATTCGCAATATCGACAAAGACCCAAAGCAAAGGAATATCGCCTCTCAATTAGTACGCTTGTGTCAGGTGTTTAACGCCAAAACAGTTGCCGAATTTGTCCATAACCAACAGGTTTGTGAAATTGCAGAGCAAATGGGTGTCGATTATCTGCAAGGTTATTACTTTGGTGAGCCTAAGCGACTGTTTTAGTTATTAAAGCCCTCAGACCTTAACGTCACTTGCTTTTAAAGTGCTTCACTGGCACTGATGATGGCTCTTTAGTAGAATGAATGATGTCTAACTAGCGTCACATTATTTATCAGACGATTGTAAGTATTCCGTGCAAGCTTTATCTATAATAAGCACAATAACAAATCATTAACGTAACGATTAATGTGAATATGCAATCGACCTCTTTCCAGATACAAGACATTAAGTACACCCAGCGTGAATTGCAAAAGATAGATTTTCATCCACATGACAATCTACTGATTCAGGTGTTTTCTTCTTTCGAGAAAGATTCGGTGTTGGCTGCCTGCCAAGTAATCCAGTCGACTTTCCCCAACGCCAAATTGATTGGTTGTAGTGCTAATCACTACATCAGCCAAGGTGTAATCCTGCATAAAGGTCTCTATGTTATTGTTACTCGCTTTGAAGCGACGTCTTACACTTGTGGGGTTGTCGAATATAGCGAGCAGCCTCGACGGGATAGCCAAGCGATGTGGCAGCAGCTTGAATGTAATGCTGATACTCAAAGCATTATCTGTTTCGCCGATCGCTTGCAGATAAATAACCAAGATCTATTTTCAGCGTTTGAGCAGTCGATATATTCATTACCTGTTTGTGGCGGTGCATCGACCATTACAGAGCATGGACGATGGGTGATGCTCGATGGTATTTGCTATGAAAATGCCTATGTCATGTTAGCACTGCACAGTGTTGAACTCTCAATTACTAAGGGGTATTACTGCGAATGGAACCCCATTGGTCGTACCTTCCGAGTGACTGATGCTCAAGATAATCGGCTAGCTGAATTGGACGGTATACCTGTCCGAGAAGTCTATAATCGTTACCTCGCTGACGGTCTCGAAATCCCTTTTGAGCAACTGTATAACTTCCCCTTGATGGTCGGTGAACCCAAAGACCAGAACACTCACTTACCGCTCAAGGTGACAGAGGGCGGAGAGATCGAATTCAGTGGGTCGTTTCAGGTTGGTGATGAGGTGCGGTTTTGTTATGACCATCCTTCATTGACCCTAGAGCAAATCCGATTGGGCGTTCAACAGATTGCTTCCCATAAGCCAGAACAGTTTTTTATCTACAACTGTACCTCTCGCATTGATTTCATTGATGGCAACCAAGAGGTTGAGGTTTTCCAAGCATTAGCGGACACCTATGGCGTTTACTGCATGGGAGAGCTCTATCAAGATAATGGCCAGCAACGAATTTTGCATCATAGCCTCACTTATCTTGCGCTTAGGGAAGGTGAGGGCAAGGCGGTATTGCCATTAGAGACACAACCCGCGACCAATATTTCCCCTCTGTTTTCATTGATACGAAATGCTCTGCTTGATGTCGATGACATGAACAACAGCATGGCGAGTAAGATTCAACAGCAAGCGACCGCATTGACCGCGAGCTACCGAATTGATCGCCGTACAGGCTTACCTAACCGAAGCGTATTGCGTGAAAAGCTGTCAAAAATGAGTACCGATAGTCATTTGTTGGCTTTGAAAGTCACGACATTTGGCCAAATCAATGAGAAGTATGGCTATCGAGTCGGTGACAAGCTTCTGCATGATTTAAGCGAGTATTTTCAAAAGGCGCTGTGGCAGTTCTTTGATGAGGGGTGTCAGCTCTATAGCATTGGTATCGGTGAGTGGGCGGTGGTGTTTGATAGCTGGGTGGGGCAAGAACATATTCATCAGCGTTTTTCTGAATTTGCAGACCAAACGGAACATGTGAATTTTGAACCAACGGGGTTGCCTGATATTGATTACCTGTCGGTATCCATCTGTGCGGGTATAGCCAGCCGTCGAGATTTTCCTACGACCTCGATTGATGATTTGTTGTTGAAGGCGATTGATGCTAGGCGCAGCGCCGTGAGTCAGAACAAGCATCTAGTGAGCGCCAAGACGCTCATTCAATTGGAGAAGCATCGCCAAGAGCAGCTTGGCTGGCTGTCGTGTGTCAGTCGCGCGGTGCTTAATCAGAATATTGTGGCGTGTTCCCAACCTATTGTCTCGGCACACAGCCATCAGGTAGAAAGCTATGAGTGCTTGGTCCGAATTGAAGAGGACGGTCAGTTGATTGCACCGGGTAAGTTCTTGCCAATCATAGAAGGAACGCATCTCTATACGCGCCTGAGTCGCCAGATGATAACGCGTACCTTTGATTTTATGAGTCAGCGAACCGATTCGTTCTCAATTAACTTGGCGCCACAAGATTTTAGCAATGAGAAAACCATTCTTCACCTTGAGCAAGCCATCAAGAAAATCAGTCACCCACAGCGTATTGGCTTAGAGGTGTTAGAAACGGAACAAATTCAGGATTACGGTCGCTTGATCGAGGTGTGTAATCACTTCCGCGACCTTGGTGTGAATATTATTGTTGATGACTTTGGTTCCGGCTATTCGAACATTGATGAGATATTGAAGTTAGAACCACAAGTCATAAAGCTTGATGGCAGTTTGATTCGCAATATCGATAAAGATAAGAAACAGCGCAAGATCGCTCAGCAACTGGTGAGTTTATGTCAGATTCTGAATGCTAAGACGGTGGCTGAATTTGTTCATAACGAACAAGTGTGCCGTATTGCGGAAGACATGGGTATCGATTACCTGCAAGGTTACTACTTTGGTCAGCCTCAACGCTTATTCTGATAGGGAGAGTAGAATCTCTTTTCAAGGAACAGCTAGAGTGTGCGTTTCACGTGAAACACTAAATGGTTCAATAGATTAAAGTACGATGTAAAAAGGGTGAGCTCATGGCTCACCCTTTTTGTTTTCAGTATCTGTCCCGCCCTAAAATGTGCTTATTGCCTTCCCGTGCTCTTGCTTGATCTATTTGAGAGCATGGCCACATTTGTCGGCGTGGAATACTTTTAGATACTGTTGGTAGTAGTCATCAATGAGCTTGGCAGGTTCGCTTTCACCTAAAGATTTGAGCAACTCAATGCCCACTTCGCAAGTACACAAATGGCCACTGTCTTGATTGCGGCGCAAGGTGTAAGAGGATTCACTGGTGATGTCGAGATGAACTTGTGGGACTGCTTGTAACCACGAGCTCTTGTTAAGCATCTTCTTCGCTTCTTGCCATGTGCCATCCAAGATGATGAATAGCGGTTTACGATTCTGGGCTTGGGTCATCACAGCTTGCTGACACTCGATGCTTTGATCACTTGGGAATAACAGAAACGGTTGTCGTGTTTCATCTTCAAGCAGTGCCATTAGCTCCGCTGGTGGTGTTTTCCTTTGCCATACCAAGGACTGACACTGCTCAAGAGATTGCTGAAGCAGCTTTCCGGTGTTGGTGTCTCGCGACAGCTCATTCTCATGAGTCAATAGTACAAGATCAGTTTGGCTTTCAACCGTCGGTATTAGATGACAAACGCACTGGTGAGTGAAGCCACAACCGGGGCAAGCTTGTTGGTTACTCATGTTTACAGCTTTACTCCACTTTGTGCGGGTGAGATACCATCAGCAAACAAAACCACGTCGCTGATATCAGCATCATCTGCAACTGGAGCGACACTTGGGTTTAGCGGGTAGCTGACACCTGAGTATGACAGGGTGTGTTTTGCAGGTGTAGCACCGCCGCCACTGACATTGAAGATCAGATCCTGCCAGCCGTGGTTTTGCGATTTACCTAAGCGTATGTCGCCCTTAACCAGTGTCACTCGGCTATTGAAGCGCCAGTTATCTTGATGGTTTTCGAAAATTAGCAATGTACAGCCACCAGAGCCACACCAATCGAGCTGGGCAAGCAGTTCTTCCTTACCATCGCCATTTAAGTCGTAGGTTAACCAGCGGTACTTGGTATCGTCAGGTGAGCTGTTGTTGATCTTAAAATACTCACGGATCGCTTGGTCGACTTTTAGATCAAGTTGATCACTGGAGTTCACCTGCTTTGCGGTTAGATCAACGTTAGCGGTGGTGTTTACTTGCGCTTGTGCATTCTTAGCTTCGAATAGCACCAGACCGCCATTGGCAATCGGGTAGACAACGTTGCCCACTTTCTCTTTTTCAGCGACGAGCTTACCGTTATCGAGCGTGAAGATGCGCTCAGAGATCAAATACTGTTGCTGGTGGCGAGTCATAACCACTTGTACCTGATTTTGATTCAGTTGCTGCCAGAAGCCCTGTTCAACAATAGAAGGGTCTCCATTGCTGTATGAATAAGTCGTGATAGCACTGTGGTCATCGTTGAGTTCAAGGTTGATAGAGAATCCAGTGTTCTGCGTTGAGCTCGCGAAGTAGAGCCCACTCCAGTCCAGTGTTGAGTCTTGGTTAGAGACCGTTGCACAGCCATTATAGTTACTGTCATTGAGGTTAAGCTTGGCATGCCATCCATAGATAGAATCACTCATACCGTCGCTACAGCTCTCCTTCGTAAGGTTGAGTTTGCCTTGTGCTGTTTTACCCTCTAATTGGTAATCACGACTGCTTGGTGTGGTGCGGCTCGATTCAATATCAAGGAGCTGTGGCTGTTCGCCCATCTTGGTGTATTTGAGCTGGTCTTTATCGAAGGTTGCTGACCAAAAGGGTTCGTTACCGAATACTCGTGTTGAACGCAGTGGTTGGTCACAACGATTAGGGTTTTCTGCGGTTAGGATATTCACTTGATCAACCACGAAACGTGCCGTGAAATCTGCGTTATACCCGGTTTGGCTCGGTACGGTTAGGTGACCAATCAGCTCGCCATATAAAGCTTGGTAAGGTCTCGTTGAGAGCCCTTGTGCTTCTAGCGCTAACTCTGGAGATAAGTTTAACCAGTATTGTTGTTGGCTACCGCAAGGGGTGAAGGTTCGGCTTTCATGGCCAACCACAACCTGACCACGCATGATGAAGGTTTGCGGTTGAATGCTCAGTGGCTCATCCAAGGTTGCTGGTGGTAGTTCTGGCTTTTGGGGAGCATCTGGCGCTGTGACACAGCCTTGTAGAGTGAATGCGACTAGCCATGTCACTGGGTTTTTCATTACCTTCATGTTATATCTTCCTCGGAGCAACCGTTAATTGGATTTATTATGGCATATTGGTTATTTAAAACAGAACCCGACACCTTTTCTATTCAGACTCTGAGAGTACAAAAAACCTCTTGTTGGGAGGGTGTACGCAACTATCAGGCTCGAAACATGATGCGTGATGACGTCAAGCTTGGAGACTTGGTGATGATATACCATTCATCATGTAAAAAAGTTGGCGTGGCGGGGATCGCGAAAGTAACCAGAGAAGCCTACCCAGACCACTTTCAGTTCGACCCAGAGAGTGATTACTACGACCCTAAGTCTTCGCCCGATAATCCACGCTGGATAATGGTTGATGTTGAGTTTGTGCGAGTGACTGAACGCTTGGTTCCTTTGGCAACACTTAAAGCCATGCCTGAACTGTCAGAAATGCCACTGGTTAAACGGGGCAACCGATTATCGATCATGCCGGTTACCGAACAAGAGTGGCAGGCAATATTAAGCAAAGAAATACAGGGTTCTCGATAGCGTTAGAGAGAGCTTTTTACGTAAGGTTCAAAAAAGGCAGCTAGTTGGCTGCCTTTTTATTTATTCAGATCTCTTCGACGAGACGAGATTAGAGCAGGTGCTTTTCTAGATAGTGAGCAACGGCGTCGTCTGCGTTGCTGCCAATCACTTCATTGTCTGGTAGAGCTTTCATCACTTTTTCATGTGATGTGCCCATGATTAGACCTTTACCCGCCATCGCCAGCATCTCTGCGTCATTCATGCCATCACCAAAGGCAACACAGTTATCCAGTGTTAGGTTCAATGATTTCGCAACAGCGTCTAAGGCGTGGCCTTTAGATACTTCAGCGGCCATCACTTCTAAACACCAAGGTGTTGAGAAGGCGATGTTCAGTTTGTCTCCAAACGCATCTTTTAGCTTTTGCTCAAACGTGACCAGATATTCGTGGTCTTGCTCTGGATGTGTGAAGAAGACTTTAGCAATGCCGTCGCTTGGGGCATTATCAGCTTCAAATCGCTTGTAGCTAAAGCCAGACTCACTATGGAACTTAGCGAGCATTTCGTCTTCACGGTCGAGTAGCCAATCTTCATTCTGGTACATATGAATAAAGATATTTGGATCTTGGCGAACAATATCAATAACCGGTTGAACTAATTTCTGAGGGACGTCCTGGCTATACATCAGTTGATCGTTCTGGTCGTGTACGCGAGCACCGTTTGACGTGATCATGTATGCCGGAATCCCTGCAATTTGACGAATCCCTGCTACGTCGACGTGATGGCGACCCGTAGCGAAGATAAAGGTGTAACCTTGCTCGTGTAACTTCTTAAGCGTTAGTTTGGTAAAGTCGCTTAGCTGATGGTTGGGAGCCAAAAGCGTACCATCTAAATCAGAAGCAACAATTTTCACGGAATCTTTAAGTGCAGGAATAGTCATTTAACCCTCATTGCAAAATGCTTAGCAAATATCAATACTAGCCAACGCTAGCATCGTTTTAACCACAATATCTCTAGGTGGAAATTGTATGCCAATTTCATGCAAGAAAAGAGGGCAAAGCTCACTTACTTCTCTTCCTCTTTAGCGCTTATCTTCTTGGTCGGTTACTTAGCCTATTAGCTTATTCGATCTAGGCAAAAAACTGATTGATAGCATCCAGTGTGTGATTACGGTATTCATCTTGCTCAAACAGTACCTCATGCCTAGAACCCTCAATCACCTTAAACTGGCAATCAGAGTTGGTTTTTTTCAGCTTATTGATGAACTTCACTTGAGCATCGTTACTCACAATCTTCTCTTCCCCTGCCTGAATCAATAGCAGTGGGATCTTGATTTGACGAGTTTGTTGTATTGCCTGCTTGGCGGCCATTAACCCTTGCCATACCCAGCGAGTACTTGGTCCGCCAACCTGCAAAGAAGGGGAACCGTCATATAAGCAACGGAACCACTGATAGCGCACCTTACTGTGGCTTAATAAGTTATTTTCGAAGGGCTTAGAGTAATACGCCTGTTGCCCGGGGGCATAAGTCGGCTTGGCATAGAAAGCGGTGAGAGCTTGCCCAACAAGCATTGCGATAGGCTTGAAGTACCATTCAGTATTTATCCCAAACATCGGAGCGCACAGAGTGACTTTGTCAAACGGGTGGTTGGGATGAGTTTGCAAGTAGCGAGTGGCGATTGTACTGCCCATCGAATGTGCGAGCAGGTAGCGATTGGAATACTTGCTAAGATCAAAACTGGCAATAATGTCAGACATATCTGATACGTAATCATCAAACTCGTGAATGTGACCAATGTCAGAGTCTGTTACCATACGTTCCGACTGACCTTGACCTTGGTGGTCAAATGAATAAACGTCATAACCTTGCTGATAGAAATCATAAAAGAGCTCTTGGTATTTTAAGCAGCACTCGATGCGACCATTTGAAATAACAATAGCTTTGGTGTGTGTCGGAGAAGTTAAGCTACACCAGTACAACCTTTTTTTACCAGATGATGTGACATAACCATCCTTTCGTTGTTGCCAAAGGGTGGAGATCGGGTGTTTAATCGCTTGCTCGAACTCAGGTTCTTGCGTGTATGAAAACAGGGTGGCACTGTGGTTTTCCATGGGAAATTACCTGAACTGATGCATGTGAGAGCGTCATCGCTACTAATGTTGTTAGATTAAAGAACTAGTAAGGAAATGCAAATGGATACTCATGTTTGGCTTGCTTATGTCGTCACGGCGATTTTGTTTAGTTTGGCACCGGGCTCAGGTACCGTTAACTCAATCAGCAATGGGCTCAGCTATGGCACCAAGAAGTCACTTGCGTCGATCGTAGGCTTACAGCTCGGTCTTGCATTTCATATTATGCTGGTGGGAGCGGGTATTGGTGCACTAGTGGCAAAGTCCGCCTTGGCATTTACCATCATCAAATGGGTAGGCGTGGTTTATCTTCTATGGTTAGGCATTCAAAAGTGGCGTGATAAGTCTAGCTTGGTGGCTTCAGAAGAAAAATCAACGCTATCGAGTGGCAAGCTGCTCAGAAATGCAGTGCTTATCAATTTGACTAACCCAAAATCTATCGTGTTCTTAGTTGCTCTGTTTCCGCAATTTATCGATCCGACACAACCGCAAGCACCGCAGTTGTTGGTGCTTGGAGTGACCACTGTATTTATTGATAGCGTGGTTATGTTGGGTTACACCTCATTAGCTTCACAAATGGGACGTTTTATTCGCTCAGATCGCATAATGGGTAAGATAAATAAAATATTTGGTGGTATGTTCATGGGTTGCGGCGCTTTGCTGGCTGCTGCCAAAGCTTAATGAAAGTAATAGAGTTATAGTTAAATCAATTAGAGTTATCAATAAATGACCGCTACGTACGTTGCTCGACAACCTATCTTAAACCGTAACAAGAACACGCTTGGTTATGAGCTGCTGTTTCGTGACGGTGATAGGAATGCCTACCCCGCGCATATTGAATCTAATCGAGCAACGTATCGCCTGATCGTTGAAAACTTCTTGTCCGTTGGGCTTAACCCTTCGATCCCATCTTCACGCTGCTTTATTAATTTTCCGTATCAGAGCTTGATTCGCCGTCTTCCAATGAGCTTACCGAAAGATAAGGTCGTAGTTGAGATTCTTGAAACCTGCCAACCGACCGATGAGCTATTAGAGGTAATCAAAGAGCTTTATCAAGCAGGGTATATGATTGCCCTAGATGACTTTACTTCGACACCTGAGTGGGAACGTTTCCTTCAATATACGCATATTGTTAAGCTTGATATCATGCAGATGGGGTTGGATGCGGCGTGTGAGTTAGTCAAAAAGCACGAAGGGAAGAAGTATAGTTTTCTTGCTGAGCGGGTTGAAACGGAACAAGAGTTCCAACAAGCGAAAGAAGCAGGGTTTAAGTTTTTCCAAGGCTATTTCTTTAGTAAGCCAGAAATCATAAAGACTAAGTATATTAGCCCAGAGCAAGTGATAGCGATGGAGCTATTCCAAGAGGTCTGTAAGCCGGATGTCGACTTCCAACGTGTTGAAAGCATCGTCGCGAAAGATATTGCCTTATCCTATAAGCTTCTGCGCTTTGTGAATACTATGTCACCCCGCCTTGAGGTCACCATCTCTTCATTTCGTCAGGCCTTGGTTTATTTAGGGCAAGAGAAATTGAAAATGTTTGTCTCGCTAGCAGTAGCGTCTTATGTCTCTGATAAAAAGCCCAAAGAGCTGTATGGCCTGTCTTTGCAGCGTGCGCAGTTTTGCCAACGGATGTCTCGTTACCAAGTATTTAAAGGGCATACTGAACAAGCCTTTATGATTGGTTTGTTCTCATTACTTGATGCGTTGCTCGATCTGTCGTTAGAGAACTTAATTGAACAATTACCGTTATGCACAAGTATTAAGGTCGCCTTGCTGCGCAGAGAAGGTCCATATGGCGCATTATTAGCACTTGAAGAAAGTTTCGAACATGCTGATTGGCAAAAGATTGATGATCACTGTGCTGATCTAGGGTTGAACGTGGAACAAGTGAAAACAGAACTCACTGAAGCTCGACGTTGGAGCCATATTGTTACCAACAAGCTCTGATATTCTTCGTTAAACTTTTATGACAATGAAAACGCACGCCTTGACGTGCGTTTTTTTACAACTAATATATATGCACATCCATATATGAGTATGTAGTTATGCTTCCTCACCAATTTTTTAAATTACTGTCTGATGAAACGCGAGTGCGTTGCTTAATGTTGATTGTGCGCCAAGAGTGCCTATCTGTTGGTGAGTTGACTCAGGCATTACAAGAAAGTCAGCCAAAGATTTCCCGCCATCTTGCGCAGTTGCGTTCAAACGGAATTTTAACTGACGTTCGCCAAGGGCAGTGGGTGTTCTACCGTCTGTCACAAGATTTACCGGGTTGGATGCTAAAGTTAATTGATGACCTTATCGCATCGAACTGTTTGAAAACTGAATACCAACAGGATATTGAGCGCCTAGAAGCCATGACTTCACGCCCTCAATGTTGCGTTTAAATACATTTAAATTTATTGCCAAAATCGTTGAGATTGCAGTTAGGCATAGTCAACAACACTGCGGCTTCAAACATGAAGGCAATTAACTGAGAGAAAAGAGTATGACAGTCAAAGTAGGTATTAATGGTTTTGGCCGTATCGGCCGTTTAGCACTTCGCGCAGCGTTTGATTGGGCGGAAATTGAGTTCGTACAGATTAACGATGTGGCTGGCGACACCGCGACATTGGCGCATCTTCTTGAGTTCGATTCGGTTCAAGGTCGCTGGAACCACGAAGTCATGGTTGAAGGCGATGAGATGATCATCAACGGTCAACGCATTAGAACTACGCAAGAGCGCGATATCGATGCGATCGATTGGTCTGGTTGCGATGTTGTCCTTGAAGCGACCGGTGTTCACCGTAAGGCATCTTTCCTAAACAAATACCTTGAGCAAGGTGTGAAGCGTGTTGTGGTATCGGCGCCAGTGAAAGAAGAAGGCATTGCAAACATCGTTGTCGGTGTGAATGACGCTATCTTCGATCCAGCGGTACATAAGATTGTGACTGCGGCATCTTGTACGACTAACTGTCTTGCGCCTGTTGTGAAGGTGATTAACGAGAAGTTAGGCATCGAGAACGCAGCCTTTACCACTATTCACGATCTCACCAATACGCAAACTATTCTTGATGCGCCCCATAAAGACTTACGCCGTGCACGTGCATGTGGCATGAGTCTTATCCCGACAACAACGGGCAGTGCAAAAGCGATTGTTGAGATTTTCCCGGAGCTTGAAAATCGTATTAATGGCCACGCGGTTCGTGTACCACTAGCGAACGCTTCTCTGACCGACATCATCTTCGAAGTGAAGCAAGACACCACAGCTGAAGAAGTCAACGCGATGCTGAAAGAAGCGTCTGAGAATGAACTGAAAGGCATTCTTGGCTTTGAAGAGCGTCCCCTGGTTTCTATCGATTACAAAGGCGACCAACGCTCAACTATCGTAGATGCGCTATCAACCATGCTAGTTGGTAAGCGCATGGTTAAGATCTACGCTTGGTACGACAACGAGATGGGCTACGCAACACGTACTGCTGAGCTAGTTCGTACCGTTGGTCTGGCTTAATTTATAAGATTTTTAAGAGATAGATGATGATGATGACAAACTCTCAAGTACACCCAACATGGCAACTAGATCTAGAAACTGGTGCGTTAGTGCTTACTCCGTGCCCAGGCACTAAAGACGCTGACCTAGATGCATCGTTAACGCAACTGAAAGCACAAGGCGTTGAAGCTATCGTGACAGCACTTGATGACCATGAGCTTGCAAGCAAAGACGTTGCGGCACTTGGTGAGAAGACACGTGCGCTAGGCATGCAATGGTTTCAAATCGAAATCGAAGACGACTGTGCACCGGGTGCCGATTTTGCTGCGAAATGGCAGGCGGCGAGCCCTGCACTACACCAAGTCGTGGATAACGGCGGCAAGGTAGCAATGCACTGCATGGGCGGCTCTGGCCGTACTGGTTTGCTGGCTGCACACCTGTTGTTAGAGAAGAGCTGGGACATGAATAAGATTGTTCAAGAGGTGCAGGCACTGCGTCCGGGCGCATTCACTAAAGCCATTCAGGTTGAATACATTAATGGCGTAGCTTCTGCGTAGCTCTTCATTCTTGAACCTGCAGCGTTGTTAACTGCGCAAGTTCACCGGATCGCCGGCCGCCCTAATCACATAGAACACCTATGCTCATAGGGCTGAACTTGCTTGTTGCCTAGCTGCAACTCCAATTATTTTGAGTATAAGTTAAGTGGAAAGTAAGAATTAGAGCTTTTGGACACCTATGATCTAAAAGCTCTTTTTGTTTAGATTGCAGAGATAGCGTTATGTTTTCAAATCTAAGTAAGAGCGTTCGCCAATACATGCTGGTGACCTTCAATTACTGGAACTTCACCATTACTGATGGTGCACTTCGTATGCTGGTGGTCTTGTATTTCTATGACCTTGGCTACAGTTCGTTAGAGATCGCCTCACTGTTCCTTTTTTATGAATTCTTTGGTGTGGTGACTAACCTAATCGGTGGTTGGTTAGGGGCGCGTCTTGGCCTCAATAAGACCATGAATATCGGCTTAGGGATGCAAGTTGTCGCCTTGGGCATGCTCGCGGTGCCAACCGTAATGTTGACCATTCCTTGGGTAATGGCGGCGCAGGCCTTGTCTGGTATCGCTAAAGATCTCAATAAGATGAGTGCTAAAAGCTCGATTAAAACCTTAGTCCCAGATGAGCAGCAAGGTGCGCTTTATAAGTGGATTGCGATTCTAACCGGATCTAAGAATGCACTGAAAGGTGCCGGGTTCTTTATCGGTGGCTTACTGCTTTCGACGATTGGTTTCCAATACGCAGTGCTCGCGATGGCTGCTGTGCTGACCTTGGTCTTCATTGGCAGTTTAGTGAGCTTAGAAGCAGACATGGGCAAAGCGAAAACCAAACCGAAGTTTAAACAAATCTTCTCTAAGTCTGAATCCATCAATATCTTGTCGGCTGCGCGTATGTTCCTGTTTGGTGCTCGTGATGTGTGGTTTGTGATTGCTTTGCCGATTTATCTAGGCAGTGTGTTTGGTTGGGACCACTCATGGGTGGGTGGCTTCTTAGCGGCTTGGACCATCGCATACGGTTTTGTGCAGGGCATTGCACCTAAGATTACTGGTAAAGCACAAGGCAAGGTGCCTGATGGACATGCAGCGCTACTATGGGCGGGTGCATTGGCTATTGTGACTGCCGGTATTGCCTATGCGGTGCAAATTGGCTGGCAACCAGAGCTAGTTATCATCGGTGGATTGATGGTATTTGGTGCCATCTTTGCGGTGAACTCATCACTTCACTCATACCTGATTGTGAGTTACGCGAAAGGCGATGGGGTTTCTCTTGATGTTGGTTTCTACTACATGGCAAACGCGATGGGTCGCTTGATTGGCACGATATTGTCGGGCTTGGTATTCCAGATGGCCGGTTTGTCTGCGTGTCTGTGGGTATCCTTCGCATTCTTAGCGATAACGACGGTGATCTCTCTGCGTTTACCTAAAGTGCCTGAAACATCAACTGCATGAGCCTCATTTGTAAGAGTTAAAGTCGCATAACCTAGAGTCGAATGAGCTAAATTCGCGATAAGCATCTCCTTTAACAATAAGCTGACTTGGTATTTATTCCGGTCAGCTTTTTTATTGCTATAGTAGAATGATTGAATATTAATCAGGCATTTACATGAAGCAGCGAATTCTCTTTTTTGATTTAGCACGATGTGTCGCGGCCATAGCTGTTATCGCGATTCATGTTTTGGCGCCTTATCGTAATGAATTAAGCACCATTCCTTTCGGTGAGTGGCTGACTGCCATTACGGTGAATGGTTTCAGCCGATGGGCAGTGCCTGTGTTCATCTTGATTTCTGGTGCATTGATGCTGAGTGATCAGCGCCCGTTTGATGCTAAATACTACCTCAAGCGCCGTCTGGGTAAGGTACTGATCCCATTCATTGTTTGGTCGCTTTTCTATACCTACCTATCAGGTTGGTCGCTAATGGGTTTTGATGCGGGCGTGAGTTGGGAGGTTTTGCTCAATAGTTATCATCACTACACGTACTATCACCTTGGTTTCTTCTATTACTTCATCCCACTCTACTTTGTGATTCCTTTTTTACAGATCATGGTCAGAAAGTACGGTGATAGATCTGTCTATGCCTTTACGGCTGTATGGTTGTTCACAACGCTATTGTTCTTATTGAAAATCGATGGCCCTTGGAGTCACGAGTTGTGGTTGTACACCGGGTACTTACCGTTGGGTTACCTGCTGTATAAGATGGTTCCACTTAACAAGATGACTGTCGGCGTGAGTGTGTTACTTGGTGGATTAGCGTTACTGACCACGGTTTATATGGTGGTTGATGCAAGTTTGGTCGCAGAAGAGTACACGGTAGGGCGTTGGTTATCTTACAAGACGTTGAACACCGTATTAGCGGCGAGCATGGTGTTCATGGTGTGCCGTTACTATGGTGAAGGCTTGTCTGAGAAGAGCAATCAAGTGGTTGGTTTTATCAGTAAACACAGCTTAGGTATTTATCTGCTGCACCCGATTTTCTTATGGCCAATGAAAGAGTTCGGTTGGTACCAAGGCCACCCTGCTTGGGTTATTCCATTATGGATCGTGATCAGCGGAGCTGGCGCGTTATGGATGAGCTGGTTGGTCTCTAAGTCAGAGAAAACACGTTGGTTATTGCCTTAGCGGTGGGTGCTAAGGCTTTCTGATGGATTGCTTAGAAGATACAGTTGAAGTACCTAATGTTTAGCGCTTCAATGCAAAGTGTAAGAACTTATCGCCTTGGTAGGTTAAGGTACCTTTGTCGCCAGGGTTCAGGGCGTGGAAGTAGTGGATTCCGACTTGGAACTCTCGTTTTGGACCAACCACACCACGTTGAACGTAAATCCAATACTCTTGATCTTCTTGGCCAGGTTCTGCATCAGGAAGGTCGATGGATTGTTTGTCCAACACAGTGACGTTCACTTTCTTTTCTGGCGCATTTTCACCTTGTGAGTGCTTTCGATAGAAACCAAGAAATACCCAAGCCGCTAGACCGGCGAGTGCAAAGATGGCAAAAAAGAGTGAATTAGGCATGTAACCTCCATGTAGTCGTGATGGTTATTCTAATCTTTCAAGCAATAGGGATATGTGTTTCAAGCCGTTATTCGTGAACTGTTGTAAGCCAAGCTGATTATTTTTCGGCAGACATCACATTTAGAGGCCAGTTTGGGATAAAGCATTGTTATTTATTGTCTCTTTCTCTCGTAAATAACAGTGATTTTGTATAAGAATAGGGAAATGCTCGACTAGAATTATAGTGTGGAGTGGGAGGGCTAATATGACCGATATTGAAAAAGTGGTGACAAGAACTCGTAATATAGAGAAATTATTGAGGCTTCAATATCATGCCGAAGGCGAAGGATTGCATGAGCTTGTGTCAAGCTGTGAAGAAAGGCTACCGCACGATACGGTGAGTAAGCTGCGTTATATCGCAACGTGTCGTAATAAGGTAGTCAATGAGCATGAGGCTAAGTTGGAAGACCAGCATAAGTTCATCATGATGTGTAACGACTGTGAGAAGGAGTTGACTCCACGTAGTGGTCGTTTTATTTGGCGAGTTGCAATCTTACTGATGATGGCAATGACTTTAGCTGCTGCTGGTTTCTATTATGCGAACTGGGATGTGTTAACACTGCATCTGTTTTCGAAATGAAAAAATTGAACAAAAAAAGGGACGCTAATGGCGTCCCTTTTTTTATCTGTAACTTGCTTAGTACATCATCGGTAGTGTCATTAGACCTACAACTACCGCGATCATTACAAGTCCTTGTCTTTGCGAAGATGAAATCATAACACTACTCCTAAATTTGGTTGTCTCTCGCTATGTTTTAAAGAATAGCACTACTTATGGCTTTAGATCAAGAATTACTTTCGAAGCCTTTAAAAGTGATAGAAAACTATTGGGTTTTCTATCACTTTTGCTATGTTTTACTGTGTATTTTGGGGAGCTTTTATTTTGTTCGTTGTGATTTATTTTTGTTCTCATTTGGTTTAAGTTGTTGTTTTGTAATGGTCATTTTGTGTAATTTATATTGTTAAAGGTTGTTAAACTGTATTAATAGGGCTTGGTGGTGTCTAGGTTTGTTTAATTAAGCTTTATAGGTTTTAGGTTTAATTTTTGTGATGGTTTTTTGACAGGAAGCTTAGCGAAACCTGACAAAGTGGTTTTTATAAAGGTAATTTACGCACTTTGTAAGTCTAGGTTTGTATAGTGTTGGAAAGTTCTATGTAAGTCTGTTTTTTGATTTTAAGTGTTTGTTTTTAATATTTTTGTGTATTTGATTTTGAACTTTTAGTTATGTGGTATTTGCAATATATAGCGACATATTGTGGCGTTGGCAGGATAGAAGTGATTGGAATTTAAGTTTGGGTTCTCTAGCGTCAATTTATATGAGTTTTCCGAACAATGAGTCTATTTTAAAAGGAATAATCACTATCGCTGCAGGTATTGTGACGACTTCAATCTAAAGATGCTCTTTTTAGTGGAAGCGTAATCAAGATCCAATTTTGAAGGGCTGAGGCTTTACATCAACATCCGTGTGCCTAGACTGGCGACGATTAAAAGCAATAGGGCAAATGATATGTGGAGTTGGTTGGCGGTTTCCTTGTCTGGTATTGGAGCAATAACAGGAACGAAACATGGGCATATCGGTCAGGCTTTATTGTATAAGGTCTTTACCTTTGTATTATTGGCGATTATTGCTCTAACTCAATCTGTTGTCGTTGATTTTACCTATTGGGTAGTCGCTGGGTTAGCTATATCCGCGATCGCAGATGTGCTTCATACTGTTACTCAAAAACGTCTTCTGCATTTTGTGTGTTTCCTGTTGGCTCAACTTTGTTACAGCAAAGCATTTTGGTTACAGCTATCAGGAGAAATGGTCTGGTGGTTGTTCGCGCTGCTGTTAGCTGCATGTATCGTTGCTTTCTTCCTATTACTCCCTCGCTTAGACAAACTCGTTTTTCCAGTGGTTATCATGGGTATTGTACTCATTCAGCTTGCTTGGGCTTCTGGTGAAGTCTGGTTACTTGAGCCTCAGCTATCACATGCTGTTGGTTTTGTTGGTTGCTGCGTGCTGCTGCTTTCCGCATTGGCGTACGCCCTAAATTTCTATCGCAGCCCAATTAAGGGCGCTTATTTTTGGGTAACGGGCAGTTACTTTCTTGCACACGCTCTCATCGTTGCTTCCCTCACCATTTAGGGTAGAGCTAGCTTAACTCTGAGCTACATCAAGGCAGCTCAGATGAAAGTAGGTACTCTACGTCTACTTCATTTAACATGAGATAGACTTATGACTACCGAAATTCATGCACACAACGTTTTAAACTTACTGAGTGAAAAGCCACTGACTCGTGAAGAGTTGACGCAAGAGCTTGCTCAAACCTATGGCGCTGAAGCTCGCTTTCATACGTGTAAGCTGAACGGTCTGGATTTGGATGGCCTACTGAAGTTTTTCCTGAAAATGGAAAAGGTCGTGATCATTGATGACAAGCTTTGCACTAATCGCGAACGTGTTTGTAATCACTGATCTTGAATGACCATCAGTTCTTGTCGCCGGTGAACAGTGAACTGTGATTAGCGAGTGGATGCGATATTCTCGGCTCCACTCCGACCATTTCTCCCTCGTTTGGCTCTCATAAATACCCTTCCAATAACGTAAATTCCTAAGTTTGTTACTGTGTTCGAAAATCAATCTTGAGGCTGCTATACTCCGCGCACTTACGATTTCGAGACAAACTTATGGAAATTTTATCTGCAGCGACCATGCTGTTTCTTATTATGGATCCGCTTGGCAACTTACCAATCGTGCTTTCTATCCTTAAGCATATTGATCCGAAGCGTCGCCGTATTGTTCTTGTTCGTGAACTCATGTTTGCGCTGATTATCCTGCTGCTGTTCTTGTTTGCTGGTCAAAGCATCATGAACTTCCTGCATGTGCAGCCTGAAACCTTGAGTATCTCTGGCGGTATTATTCTGTTTATCATCGCGATTAAGATGATTTTCCCAAGTGCGGGTAGTATTACTGGCCTCGCGGCGGGTGAAGAACCGTTTATTGTGCCGATGGCGATCCCTATGATTGCTGGCCCTTCAGTGATTGCGGCATTGATTCTGTTGTCGACACAGCACCCTGACAACATGTTAGAGCTTTCAGGCGCAGTGATGCTGGCTTGGGGCGCCACCTTCTTTATTCTGATGTTTAATGGCTTCTTCCTACGAGTACTAGGTGAGAGAGGCCTTAAAGCCATCGAACGCTTGATGGGCCTGTTGTTGGTTATGCTGTCGACGCAAATGTTCCTAGATGGTGTAAAGGGCTACATGGGCTAACATCAGTATCATCGCTGAATAAAAAAACGCCGCTCAAATGAGCGGCGCTTTTGTATCAACTGTTTCTGTCATGATGTTTTCTGTCGCTAAGCGTTTTATATCTAAGCTTAAGCTTTATTACATCATGTGTTTGCGTCGGATATCGAGTAGGGCAAAGACGCCGAAAATCAATATGGACCACTTCTCCCAACGTGACATTTCGATCTTATCGCCAAAAGCACCGATGAAAATCAGCATTTGCAGGCCGTGCATGAAGAATAAGAATGCTGTCATGATATAAAGCGCAATCGCAGCATTACCCGGGAATGGGTAGAAAATATTGGCGATTAAGATAAACCAAACAAAGGCGATGGCTGCTTTTGCTAGTGGAAGCAAGAACTTCATTCAATAACTCCTATTCTTCAGTGATTCGATTGAACAGTCGGTAGCTCGACTGGCCAGTGGTCTTATCGCGGTGTAATTCCCAGTTTTCTGGCATAGCTTCGAGTTTTAGCTCTTTCTCTGTCTCGACGTAAATGATGGCGTTGTCGGCAAGCCAACCGTTGCTCTCAAGCAGTTGTACTGTTTCTGCGAGTAAGCCTTTACGAAATGGAGGATCGAGAAAGACCATATCGTAAGGAGTGCCTGGCTGCTTAAGAAAAGAGATAGCATCAGTGTTGACTACATTGATGTTGTCTGCTTTGAGCTCTTTCGCGTTATCAGAAAGCTGTTTGGCCGCTTTTTGATTCATTTCGAGCAGTGTCACCATTTTTGCTTGGCGAGAAGCGGCTTCAAAACCTAGACCACCAGAACCGGCGAATACATCCAAGCAGGTCGAATGTGGGATATCTTGTGCCACCCAGTTAAAGAGTGTTTCTTTGACTCGGTCAATGGTTGGGCGTAATCCTTCTAAATCATGAACAGGCAGCTTTCTACCTCTCCATGAGCCACTAATAATTCGAACAAAGCCTCCGGATGGCTTTTTTTGTGATGTGTTTTGCTGGCGACGTCTTACCATAGATTTTTTGACCGCTAATAAAGTGATACTATACCGAGCCCAATTTAAGTGGGTTCGAGTATTAAATAAATTTACAATGACAAAGTGTATCAAGCTAAAAGCAAACTTATCACTGCTTTGTCATTTTTCTTTACTATTCGTTTGTACAAGCTTGTATTGTATAACAATAGCAAAGAGTCGACGTGTATTAAGTCAATACAGCTAATTAGTAGATCTAGGAAACTCCTCTGATGACGGAAAAAAAGAAGCGCGGATTATTATCGTGGCTTGGTTTTGGTGAAGAAGAACAAAGCCCAAAAACTCAGAATGAAGCGAACGTAGAAAACGTTGAAGATCAAACTGAAGTTGAATCACAAGTTGAGGCTGAACAGGTCGCACCTGAAGTTGAAGACGCTAAATCAACGGAACCTAAGTCTGTTGAATCTGAACTTGCGGAGTCAGAGCAAACGCTTGAAGAGGCTCAACAAGATCAGCAGCCTGTCGCAGCAGAAGCAGAAGCAGAAGCAGAAGCAGAAGCAGAACAGGAAGAAGTGATTGCTTCTCAATCTAAGGTTGAAGAAGTTCAAGAGAAGCCGACAGAAAGCTTCTTTGCACGACTTAAGCGTAGCCTAAGCCGTACTAAAGCAAACATTGGTGCTGGCTTCTTTGGTTTGTTCAAAGGCAAGCAAATCGATGAAGACCTGTTTGAAGAATTAGAAGAGCAACTTCTGATCGCCGACGTGGGTATGAATACCACCGTGAAGATCATTGAAAACCTAACAGAAAAAGCATCCCGTAATGACCTAAAAGACGGTGAAGCGCTTTATGGTCTGCTTAAAGAAGAGATGTCAGAAATCTTGAGCCAAGTGGAACAGCCACTGGTTGTTGATACCACTAAAACACCTTATGTTATCTTAATGGTGGGTGTGAATGGCGTGGGCAAAACAACCACTATCGGTAAGCTGGCGAAACAATTCCAAAGTGAAGGCAAGAAAGTGATGCTGGCGGCGGGTGATACCTTCCGTGCGGCAGCGGTTGAACAACTTCAGGTTTGGGGGCAGCGTAATGATGTTCCGGTTATCGCTCAGCACACTGGTGCCGATAGCGCGTCTGTTATCTACGATGCGATTGAAGCGGCGAAAGCGCGTGGTGTTGATGTTGTGATTGCAGATACTGCAGGCCGTTTGCAGAACAAGAGCAACTTGATGGAAGAGCTACGCAAGATTGTTCGTGTAATGAAGAAGATCGATGATTCTGCACCGCACGAAATCATGTTAACGCTAGATGCAGGTACCGGTCAGAATGCGATTAGCCAAGCGAAGTTGTTTAGTGACGTGGCACCAGTAACGGGCATTACGCTAACTAAGCTAGATGGTACAGCGAAAGGTGGCGTAATTTTCTCAATTGCTGACCTGTTCCAGATTCCAATCCGCTACATTGGCGTGGGTGAAGGCATTGACGACCTGCGTCCATTTGAGTCGAAAGACTTTATTGAAGCACTATTTAGCCGCGAAGAGTAACGCGTGTAGCAAAGTGGTTTATTCTTAACCTGCTACCGTTTTAAATTTGATATGAGTGATCGTAAGAGGAATTTTCGGTGATCAAATTTCAGCAAGTGAGCAAAGCCTACCGAGGCGGACGACAAGCGCTCCAAAAAGTGGACTTTCATCTCAAACGAGGAGAGATGGCATTTTTAGGCGGGCACTCTGGTGCTGGTAAAAGTACCTTGCTGAAGTTGATCTGCGCGATAGAGCGTCCAACTGACGGACGTGTTTGGTTTAACGATCACGATATTACTCGTATCCCAGCCAAAGACATTCCCTTTTTACGCCGTAACATCGGGATTGTCTTTCAAGATCACCGCCTACTTATGGATCGCTCGATCTTCGATAACGTCGCTCTGCCTATGCGTATAGAATCTATTTCTGAAAACGAAATTAAACGTCGAGTCAGCGCTGCGTTGGACAAAACCGGTTTATTAGATAAAGCCCGTTGTTTGCCAAGCCAGCTCTCTGGGGGTGAACAACAACGGGTCGGTATTGCTCGCGCTGTGGTTAACCGTCCAACTCTGCTTTTAGCGGATGAACCAACTGGTAACCTAGATCCTGAACTATCGAGTCGTGTATTACGCTTGTTTGAAGAGTTCAACCGTGCGGGTGTCACGATCATGCTAGCGACGCACGATATCGGGTTAGTGAACACTCGCCCTCAATATCGACATCTGGAATTAAACCAAGGCTTTTTGAGTGAGGTTGAAGATTATGGCCGCGAATAAGCGCATTAAGAAACCTCAATCCAATCGAGCAGTAAACCGGGCTTCAAGCGACGGTTTCTTTGTTGTTCATTGGAAACAAGCCAAGTCATCGTTCTCGCAAATGTGGCAGCGTCCGTTGGGTAACTTGCTGACGCTTGCGGTGATTTCAATGGCTTTAGCTATGCCCGCTTGTTTGTACCTACTGGGCAAGAACGTTGGTGAAGTGGCGCAAGATGTCACCAGCCCGTCACAAATTAGTGCCTATGTAGAGGATGGTATCCCTGAGCCGAGAGTCATGGTGCTTAAGGATGAAATCGAAAGTTGGGACCAAGTCGATCTGGTTGAGTACATTTCTCCGCAGCAAGGTCTTGAAGATCTTAGCCAGTATTCTGGTTTTGAGGACGCCCTAACTATCCTAGATGATTATTCATTGCCAGGTGTTTTGGTGATTACGCCAAGCGTACACAGCGACACGTTAATTAAAGAACTGGCAGGCAAGGTTAAGAAGCAAAAGTTAGTCACCGATGTTCGTTTAGATGAAGACTGGTTAGCTCGACTGGATGCTATCAAAGCACTTGCAGCCGTCATCGTGATTACCTTAACTGTGCTGATGCTGGGCGCAGTATTTCTGATTATCGGCAACACATTACGATTTAATGTGTTGGCGCATAAAGAAGAGATTCAAACCATGAAGCTGATTGGTGCTACCGACAGCTACATTCTTCGACCATACCTCTATGCTGGAATGTGGTTTGGTGTTTTAGGTTCGATTAGCGCGTGGGTAATGACGGCATTGATTACCGTATTACTGAACAGTGCTGTGGATGACTTGGCTCAGCTGTACGATAGCCACTTCCGCTTAATTGGCCTGAGTTGGGATGAATCTTTACTGCTTTTGATCGTCGGAACCTTGCTTGGTAGTGTAGCTGCGAAGCTTTCTGCACAGCGTCATCTCAAAGAAATTGAACCAGTTTAGGTGAATAGAGTCATATTTATACGAAAAATAGGCAGTTCTTAACCAGTTTTTGCCTTGTATAGACGAATTGATTATGCATAATTACTTCCCCCTCCTTGAAACCTGTTCATTTTAGGTTCAAGATTGTCGGGTTTTAATAGATGTATTACTCCAGATCAGAGATTGATGAGGAACCGAATGGCAAACCAAGCGTATCAAATGGCTTTAGTCACACAAGATAGTTTAGATAGCTATATCCGCTCAGCGAACAGTTACCCAATGCTGACGCCTGACGAGGAACGTGGACTTGCAGAGCGATTACATTACAAAGGTGAGATCGACGCTGCGAAAGGCTTGATCCTTTCACACCTACGATTCGTGGTGCACGTTGCAAGAGGCTACTCTGGCTACGGGCTGCCAATGGCTGACCTTGTCCAAGAAGGTAAC
>NZ_CH902609.1:577990-596222 GCF_000153005.1 Vibrio sp. MED222
CCCACAGTTAGATCAGGATCATTACTACATGTTGTGGATCTATTTTTAAAAAGGCACTTTATTCACGCAATTCACAGATTTATCCACAAATGGTGTAAAAGTGATCGCTGGTGGATAACCTTATTAAGTGGGTGTGATTGTTAGCCTTGGGATAGGTTACAATGGCAGCAAAGTAAATCAGTATAAAAAGAGAAAGTCATGGACCAGTTTAAACATATCGACGTTAAAGGCGCTCAAGCCCTTATTGAACAAAGTGAAGCTCGACTTGTCGATATACGAGATCCGCAATCTTTTGCGGTAGCCCATTCAGAAACCGCCTACCACCTGACTAACGATACAATGGTGTCGTTTATGGATGAGGTTGAGTTCGAACAGCCTATCTTAGTGATGTGTTACCACGGTATTAGTAGCCAAGGCGCGGCACAATATTTAGTGAACCAAGGCTTTGAAGAGGTATATAGTGTTGATGGCGGTTTCGAAGCTTGGCATCGTGCTGAACTTCCGGTGATTGCGGGTTAATAGCTTTATCACTTAAACGCTTCAAGCATCTCCATAGTATGAATAGGAAGTAACAATGATTAGATTGATGGTGTTAGACAACCCACGTCTTGCTCAAGCATTTATTGATTATATGGCCTCTCGTCAGATCTCTATTCACATGTCTCCAGAGGGAGAAGGGCGTTTTGCTTTGTGGCTTCTTGATGGTCAATTTCAGGTTGAAACCGAAGCTGAGCTGAATCGTTTTCTTGCTGAACCCAATCATAAACGCTATCAAGCGGCGTCTTGGGATATGGCTGAGTCTAGAAAGAGTCATTTCCATTACCACACACCAAGCTTTTTGGGCATGATCAAAGCAAAAGCAGGTCCTGTGACACTGAGCCTAATGTTGGTGTGTGTGGTGATTTTTGCGCTGCAACAGATTGGTTTTGGCCAAGCTATTTTCAATGCCCTGCATTTCCCAGCGGTTGATGGACAGCAATGGCAGCTGTGGCGTTGGTTGAGCCATGCTGTTCTGCATTTCTCTGTTATGCACATCGCATTCAATATTTTGTGGTGGTGGCAGCTAGGTGGGGATATTGAGAAGAAACTAGGCAGCCTCAAGCTACTTCAGATCTTTGCTGTCTCTTCTGCGCTTTCAGGTGCTGGTCAGTATTGGGTTGAAGGGGCGAACTTCGGTGGTTTGTCTGGTGTTGTGTATGCTTTGGTTGGTTACTTATGGGTTGTCGGTGCGAAGGCGCCACAACTTGGTTTAGGTATCCCAAGACAGATTGTCGGCTTTATGTTGGTGTGGTTAGTGCTTGGGTACATGCAGCCATTTATGGCGATCGCCAATACAGCGCATTTAGCTGGCCTAGCCGCTGGTGTCATTATTGGCTTTATCGATGCGATGAAAGCACCGAGCTCGGCAAGAAGCTAACTCATTTTTTTTAGTGAGTAGCCAAACGATAGAAACAAAAAAGCGGCCAGATGAGCCGCTTTTTTATTGGGATTCGTTTTTACATCGTTACTGGTAAAGATATTTGGTAAACAATAAGTCAGCAATGAGAGTTTTACCTGTTTCAGGAAGTAAAATCTTATTGAGGTGCTCAACTAAGGACTTTCTCAAATCTTCACGACCGGATAGAGACTTAATTGTCTCTTCATTTTGCTTGCCGAGTAATTCAATCACCGCATCACGAATCAATGGCTGATGATGCTCAATGGCTTCTAAGTCATTACTATTTGCGACCATTATGTCTAGACGGACCTGAATATAGCCCAGTTTTTTACCTTTAGTGTAAAAATTGGTGGTGAGATCGGGCTCTAGCGTGAAGTAGGCTAGTTTGGGTGTCGATTCTTCTTCAGCGAAACTTGATGCTGAAAATAGTAGATTAATCGCAATAAATAGTTGGGCTACATAACGTTTGTGCATATTTGAGACTTTTCTTTAGTTTATTCGCGATATTCGAAACGCATTAGTCTTGTTACAATGAGCGGTCTAAATCTAAATACGTTTACAATTCGAAGGACGCTTTAATTTTATTCGAAAGTTGAAGCTTTATTGTACGTGTAAAGTCACCTATTGAATACTAGTATGAATCAGTCAATATCATTGTATCTAAATTCATTAATGAATGTAGATTGGCAAAGCACAGAAAAATTTAATTTTCCTAATGAAACCACCAAAGAGTGGCTTATGGAACAAGGATCGCTTTCCCGTAAGTTGGGCAAGTGCTGCAAGCACCTGTCTGTTGAGTTGCTTCATAATCAAGTTGTGGAACGATCAATTCTGCAACAGGACGAAGAACGCCTTTTATCATCACATGATTGCTTACTGCGTAAAGTGATTTTAAAGGGTGATGATGAGCCGTGGGTGTTAGGTCGAACCTTAATACCTCGAATTACCCTAGAAGATCATCAGCATTCTGACCTTTCTCAACAAGGGGATGTCCCGCTTGGGTTAACGGTTTTCAGTGCTGAGAACGTGGATCGAGATGCGCTTCAAGTCGGTTGGGTTATCGCTGGCGATGAGCGATTACTCGCGCGTCGTTCTCGATTATGGATGAATCATAAACCGATGCTTGTGGCCGAACTTTTTTTACCAACATCCCCCATTTACTCTAAGGAGAGTGTGTAAATGCTTGCCACCAAAGCGAAGGCGTACTGGCAATTGACGCGAATGAATCGCCCGATTGGTACTCTGTTACTCCTTTGGCCGACCTTGTGGTCGCTGATTATTGCTGCGAAAGGCATGCCTGATTTTGATGTCTTGGTTGTTTTCATACTCGGTGTGGTGTTAATGCGATCGGCTGGCTGTGTGATTAATGATTTTGCTGACCGTAAAGTTGATGGTCATGTCAAACGCACCAAGCAACGTCCATTACCTTCAGGTTTGGTTTCCAGCAAGGAAGCCATTGTGCTCTTTCTAGTGTTAGCTGTGGTTTCTTTTTTGTTGGTACTCACCATGAACCCGCTGACTATTAAGCTCTCTTTTATTGGGGTTGGTCTCGCGTTCATTTATCCTTTCATGAAGCGTTTTACACACCTTCCACAGTTGTTTCTCGGATTGGCTTTCAGTTGGGCAATACCAATGGCTTGGGCGGCGCAAACCAATGAACTGCCAAGCATTGTGTGGTTTATCTTCGTGATTAATGCGTTGTGGACGATAGCCTACGACACGCAATATGCGATGGTTGACCGAGATGATGACTTGAAGATTGGCATCAAGTCGACGGCTATTCTGTTTGGTCGTTTTGATAAGCTTATGGTTGGCGCGCTGCAGTTAGTTACACTGGCGATGTTGATTGCATTGGGCATGCACTACCAACTCGGTGATACTTTCTACTGGGCACTGTTAGTTTCGGGAAGCTTGTTCGTGTATCAACAGCATCTGATGCGTCACCGCGATCGAGACCTTTGCTTCCAAGCCTTCTTGAACAATAACTATGTTGGAATGGCGGTGACTGTAGGCTTGTTCATTACCTTCTGGTAAGCATCAACTTTACAAGTAAACGAACGCTAAAGAAAAAGGCACCCATTGGGTGCCTTTTTTGATCGTGTTCAGTCTAGTGATTAAAGTGAATGCTAACCAAGAGATTATTCTGCTTGGTGGATACTCTCTTGAATCGTCAAACGTACTTCAGGGTAAAGCATTGAGTAGAGAAGTTTAGCGAATTGCTGAGTCTTTTCTAAATCACAGTTACCATCGTTATCCAGATATTGCTGCTGTTTCAGAGTTGCGAACATCGACGCAAACACGCCTTTATCGAAGAACTCCGGTGCGTTGATACCTTGTAGGCGACCCAGTCGCTGTGCGATGTCTTGGCTCTTCTGCTCAAGGTCTGACTTATCTAGATCAGGATTCTCTGCCAATAGGTTCAGAGCAATTGAGTAGCGCTGGAGCGTTTCTGAAATCGTACGGCCTAGTAGCATCAGTGCTTGGCTGTTTGACTGGTTGATCGTTACTTGGTTGTTCGACACAACAAGCATGCCTTGACCGACTAGCTCATCAATGATGTTCGCAACCACGCTTTCAAGCTGATCTTCGTCGTAGCTTAAAAATAACTCTTTCTTTAAGAATGGGTAGATAGCTGCAACATTTTCTTGAATAGCGTCGATTGATAAACCGTGCTGACGAATGGTCATCTGAGCGATCAATGATGGCAATGCAAACAAGTGAATGATGTTATTACGATAGTAGGTCATCAGAATCGATTGGTGACGATCAAGCGAAATGATGTCGCCCATAGTGTCTGATTCAATTAAGAACTTGTTCAATGACTCTGCGTGTTTTACTAAGTCTTCAGCGCTGTCTTTAGGCACTGTGAATGTACCTGAATAAGGCACATTCTTAAGTAAAGACAGGTAGCAGTTGATCTGAGAAACCAAAGAGTCACGAGACAATGCGCGCTGTCTTGAAGCCAATAGTGCCGTTGCACAAAGAGTCAGGGCATTGGTCGCTGCCGCATCGTTAATGTGCGTCATCATTTTGGTTGCCAAGTCATTAACCACCGGGTTCATCCATTGTGGTTTGCTGGTTCCCATTGGGTCGATATCTTTAGTCCACTCAGGAGCATGTTCGTTCAGATATTGGTTAAGCTGAATTGGCTCACCGAAGTTCACGTAGCCTTTACCAAAGTTACGCAGCTTACGAATTGTACGAATCACTAGACTCGCGTTTTCTTTCTCTTTACGCTTACCACGAAGTTCTTTCGCGTAGGTCGCGACTTCCATTACGTGCTCATAGCCGATGTATACAGGAACCAAAGTCACCGGACGGTTCATGCCGCGCAGCATGGCTTGGATTGTCATCGCTAGCATGCCGGTTTTCGCCTGCAATAGACGACCTGTACGAGAGCGACCACCTTCACTGAAGTATTCTACCGAGTAACCTTTAGCGAATAATTCCGCTAGGTATTCGCGGAAAATAGTCGAGTACAACTTGTTGCCTTTGAAGCTACGACGAATAAAGAACGCACCGCCGTGACGGAAAATAGGACCGGCAGGGAAGAAGTTCAGGTTGATACCTGCTGCGATGTGCGGAGGCACCATGCCTTCATGATAAAGCACATAAGAAAGCAGTAAGTAATCCATGTGACTACGATGACAAGGTACATAAACGATCTCGTGACCATCTTGAGCCAGCTTACGAACGGTTGAAGCGTTGCTGATATGCAGGCCTTGGTACAACTTATTCCACAACCAACCAAGAATCTTCTCACCGCGTTTAATCAGCGAGTAAGAGAAGTTAGCTGCGATCTCATCCATGATGTCTTGAGCTTCTTTGCTCGCTTTCTCTATGGAAATATTTTTTGATTCAGCTTCATCTTCTATCGCCTTTTTGATTGCTTCTGACTTTAGCAGGCGGTCGAACAGAGCTTGGCGGCTTGGTAGGTTTGGACCCGATGCTGCAAGCTTTTGACGAGAGAAGTGAATGCGTGCCACGCGCGCCAGTTTATGCGCGATGGTGCTGTCGGTACCGTGTGAGTTAGCCATGTATCGTAGAGATACCACTGGGCTAAAGCGAACCAGACAGTCACGACCTGCTAGCAATACAGCTTTCGATTTCTCTAAGCCGTTCATTGCTTGTAGGTAAGGCTTCTGGTTATTCTCTTTACCAGGTTTACGACCCCACAATACGGTGGCAGGGATAACTTGAACGTCGAGCTCAGAGTCTTCAGCATGCAGTGAAAGCAGTTCAGAGAAGACTTCAATTGATGAGCTTGGTACATAATCATCGTCTTGCAGCAGAGTTTTGCGAGAAGAGATAAAAACGTAGCGTTGCAGTGATTTGCCATTGATTTCAAGTTTGCTCAATGGATCAGGCAACCCTAGTTCAAGTGCATGTTTTTGCAATGTAAGAATGTCTACACTTGAGCGAAACGGTAAGGCGTATACAATCGGTTTGCTCAAATCAATGTTCAAATCCTCTACAGGGTTTGAAGGGATTGATGTGCTCTTTACCAATAGGGATAAAGGTAGCTTCATTAATGAACGTGAAAAAGATTGTCCAGAAGACATATAGGTTCACTGCCTCAATAGTTATTTCAATGTGCTCAAGCGTATCTCTATTTCTATAATGAGAGGATAAATCCTATGAGTGAAATAGGGATAAGCCTAGGCGTAAATTTAATCGATGCAAGAATACCAGAAACTGGTCTAACCTTTTAATGGAAATAGTCATATTGCCGTTAAGTTTGTGGAAAATCATTCATCGACTGATTGAGTATAGAGTTAAAAATGACCAAAAAATCAAACACCGGATTCAAACGTATCGTCAAAGCTGCGGGCTTTTCGTGGCAAGGCATCACGAGCTCGTTTAAAAACGAGGCTGCATTTCGACAAGAAGTCTTCATGGCCGCAGTGCTTATTCCGTTGGCGTTCTACTTAAATGTAAACCAAGTTGAGCGAATATTAATGATTTCAGCCGTCGTGTTGGTGATGGTTGTCGAGTTGATTAATACCGCGATTGAAGCGGTCGTTGACCGAATCGGTAGCGAACATCATGAGCTTTCTGGGATGGCGAAAGATGTTGGCTCAGCTGCCGTTTTTATCTGTTTAGTATTAGCTGGTTACGTGTGGTTAGAGATCTTATTTTTGTAATTCGCTAAAAATGAACTAAAAACAACCAATTGCTTTGCTTTTGTTCAGTTACTGGATATACTCACAGTCAACTGTATAAAAAGACAGGTGAATCATGAAGCCGTTAACGCCCCGCCAGCAACAAGTTTTTGACCTTATCAAAAGTAAGATCGAAGATTGCGGTATGCCACCGACTCGTGCAGAAATCGCACGTGAACTTGGTTTCCGCTCTGCAAATGCTGCAGAAGAACATTTGAAAGCTCTTGCTCGTAAAGAAGCGATTGAGATTATCCCGGGTGCGTCTCGCGGTATTCGTATTTTGCTTGAAGATGCAGCGAATGAAGAGCAAGGGTTACCATTAATCGGTCAGGTTGCCGCTGGCGAGCCTATTTTGGCTCAAGAGCATGTAGAAATGCATTACCAAGTTGACCCAGGTATGTTTAAGCCACAAGCTGACTTCTTACTTCGCGTAAATGGCGAAAGTATGAAAGACATCGGTATTATGGATGGCGATTTACTGGCCGTGCATAAAACACAAGACGTGCGTGATGGACAAGTTGTCGTGGCTCGTGTCGACGATGATGTAACGGTAAAACGCCTAGAGCGCAAAGGTTCTACCGTTCTGTTGCATGCTGAAAATGAAGAGTTTTCTCCAATTCACGTGGACTTAGAATCCCAACACTTGTCTATTGAAGGACTTGCGGTTGGTATTATTCGTAACACGGACTGGATGTAGTCAGTGCAAACAGCTTATTGATATTTACTCTCAATAACTTGTTATTGTAATTGATATTCATTATCATCTTCTTTGTCGAGATACAAGGAAGATGATGATGCCAAACCCAACCAAACCTCAAATGAAGCCGCTTATTCGTAAGTCGCACACCTATGATCAAAAGGCTTCTTCTGATCTCGGGTCAGCACATCAAGAATTCCAAGTACCGACGAATCTTGTTCAACACCTTTGGTTTCGCAGCCGCGAAAGCCTAGCCGATGACGGTCTTGTTTATGACCCTATTGCAGCACAAGCCTGCAAGCGTTGCCAACTCGCACCTGAATGCCTTACCGGTGAACTCGACCAGCAACAACTCCTTTACGCGACACTGACTCAACTTTGTGACTCTCAAGTTCAACAGTTTTTATCTCATAACCCAGATGCTTGGATTATTAACGTGGGAGCAGGGCTCGATACCCGTTTCTACCGTTTAGATAATGGCCGCTGTCATTGGGTTGAGCTAGATGTAACCGAGAACTTAGTTTGGCGACAACGCCTGTTCCACAAGAATGAACGCTACCGTCTAGAGTGTGGCTCGGTGGATGACCTGACCTGGTTGGATGAACTTAATATTCCAGAACAAGCCTCAGTGATGGTGGTGTGTGAACATGCTCTGCTGGATTGTAATGAACAACAGACGGCGAACTTTATTCAATCTTTGAGTCGTTATTTTACCCACGCACATGCGTGTTTAGTGTTAGCTGGAGATAAAAGCTCTAGTGCTCTGGGGCAAAAGCTCGGTTCTGGAAAATACGCACATGGCTTATCTTCTCCGATAGACAGCGTCCTTAATTGGCTGCCATGGGCTCAGTGGGTAAAAGCGTTTTCTCCACTTGACCAGCAGTGTAATCGTTGGAAATTGTGGCAGCGACTTCTTTGTAAAATCTCTCAGGTCAAAAAGCGTTTAACGCCGCAGTTAGTGCTTGTTAAGTGGTAGTGCTAGCGGTTCTGTTGGCAGGTATCTGAATACTTGCCTCGTTATAGCTATTCGTTATCGATAAAAGGCAAGCGCCTCCCCACACCATAGTGAAAGCCCACTCACTAGGTTAAACTATCGCCTCTAATCTAAGAGGTGATCGTGAAGTTATTTAATCCCCAAACTATTTTTCAAACGTTATCCAATCAGGCGATGCACAAAAAAGTGCTGTTGCTCGCGATCCCGATGGTTCTTTCTAATATTACGGTTCCACTGTTGGGCTTAGTCGATGCTGCGGTTATCGGTCACTTAGAGCATTCTTGGTATTTAGGTGGTGTCGCTTTGGGTGGGACTATGATCAGCGTGACCTTTTGGTTGCTTGGTTTCCTACGAATGTCGACGACGGGACTGGCCGCGCAATCTTATGGGGCGAACGATGGCAAGCAACTTGGTTTAGTCTTTGTGCAAGGCGTGACCATGGCACTAGGGTTTGCTGGTTTCTTCTTGCTATTGCATAGCTTTGTTGCGGATGCGGTTTTCTCTCTGAGTAGTGCCAGTGACCAAGTGAAACACTATGGTCAGCAATATTTCTCTATCCGAGCATGGAGTGCGCCTGCTGCGTTGACTAACTTTGTGCTGTTAGGTTGGTTACTCGGAACCCAAAATGCCAAAGCACCCATGTGGATGGTGATCATTACTAATATCACCAACATCGTTTTAGATATCGTATTTGTGATTGGCCTCGGCTGGCAAGTGGAAGGCGCAGCATTGGCATCTGTAATGGCTGATTATGCCGGTTTAACATTTGGCCTGATTTGTGTTTACCGAATCTGGGTGAAGAAGCAGTTACCATCGCCATGGGATCTGCTTAAGAAAACCAGTCAAGGTTTGAGTCGTTTCGTAAAACTGAATCGCGATATCTTCCTTCGTTCACTATGCCTACAAACGACTTTCACTTTCATGACCTTCCAAGGTGCAAGCTTTGGCGATGATGTTGTTGCGGCCAATGCAGTGTTAATGAGTTTCTTGATGATCATCTCTTATGGGATGGATGGTTTTGCCTATGCAATGGAAGCTATGGTTGGTAAGGCGATAGGCGCGAAAGATAAAGAAGAGCTTAATCAGTCTTTAATTGGTACTTTCTTCTGGAGCTTTAATATTTGTTTGGTGCTGACCACAGTATTCGCGATCGCTGGGTCTAATTTAATTAATATGATCACCACTATCCCAGATGTAAAAAGCCAAGCTGAGGTGTATCTGCCTTGGTTGATCGCAATGCCACTGGTTTCAATGTGGTGCTTCTTGCTGGACGGTATCTTCGTAGGCGCAACCAAAGGCAAAGATATGCGTAACAGTATGTTTGTTGCGACCTGCAGTTTCTTCGTAATTTTCTACTTAGCATCAGGTTTTGATAACCATGCGCTGTGGCTAGCAATGTTGAGCTTTATGGCGGTGCGTGGCATCGGTCTCGGTGTTTTATTTATTTCTCAGTGGAAGAAAGGTGAGTTTCTCGCCTAGCTTAGTTCAGAGAACGAAAAATAAAACAGCAAGCTCATGGCTTGCTGTTTATGTATTTGGCCTACAGGTGGTCAAATAGTCCTGTTGGTTCTTTGTTTAGAACAAACGGTTAAGTCCGTTAAGCGCTGCTACGCGATACGCCTCGGCCATCGTCGGATAGTTAAAGGTGGTATTCACAAAGTATTCGATGGTGTTGGCTTCGCCTTTTTGTTCCATGATCGCCTGGCCAATGTGAATGATTTCAGCGGCACGTTCACCAAACACGTGGATACCTAAAATCTCTTTAGTTTCACGATGGAAAAGTATCTTCAAGCTACCAATATCTTTACCTGCAATTTGAGCGCGAGCTAAGTGCTTGAATGAAGAACGTCCCACTTCATACGGTACTTTAGCTGCAGTAAGCTCTTGCTCGGTTTTACCGACAGAGCTGATCTCAGGAATGGTGTAGATACCTGTTGGGATGTCTTCGATAAGGTGTCGTTCTGCTTCACCTTTCACCACTGCTTGGGCCACAAATCGACCTTGGTCATAAGCAGCACTTGCTAGGCTAGGATACCCAATCACATCACCGACAGCGTAAACATGTTCAACACTGGTTTGGTAGTTGCTGTTGACTGATACTTGTCCACGAGAGTCCGCTTCTAAGCCAACCGCACCAAGGTTCAGTTTATCAGTATTACCCGTTCGACCATTGGCATACAGTAGGCAATCGGCACGCATTTTTTTACCTGACTCGAGATGAATGATTACACCATCATCTGTTCCTTCAATTTTCTCAAAGGTCTCATCGTTACGAATAACAACACCACTGTTCCAGAAGTGGTAAGAAAGTGCATCTGAGGTTTCGTTATCTAAGAAGGACAACAGGCGATCGCGAGTATTAATGAGATCGGTTTTAACGCCTAAACCGCGAAATATAGAGGCATATTCACAGCCGATAACACCAGCACCATAGATGATGATGTGCTGAGGATCGTGTTTAAGAGAAAGAATTGAATCGCTGTCGTAGACACGTTCATGCATGAAGTCGACGTTGTCTGGCTGATAAGGACGAGAACCTGTCGCGATAACAAATTTGTCTGCGCTGTAGTGTTCTTCAGTACCGTCGCTTTGCATTACGGAGATCGTGTGGGTATCGATAAAACGTGCAGTACCGAAGACTAACGTGCATTGGTTGCGATCGTAGAAACCTTGGCGCAAGCGAGTCTGTTTGTCGATGACCGATTTAGCATGCCCCAGAATATTGGAAAATGTTGAGTGGATACTTTTATTGTTCTGACAAAACAGAGGGTTACTGTTGAATTCAATAATACGACTTACGGCATGACGCAGTGCTTTGGAAGGAATAGTCCCCCAGTGGGTACAACCACCACCAACGCTGCTCTCTTTTTCAATGATAGCAACGTTCAACCCGGCTTTGGTTAATCCCATCGCTGCCCCTTCTCCTCCGGGGCCACTACCAATTACGATTACATCAAAGTGGTTGGAGTGCGACATAGATATCTTCCTTGTTATATTTGATTAACATTGCTTTAGCGAGATTTTAACTGATTCTGTTCTTGGGTACATGAAAAGGGCATCAGAGAGTCGGTGAGATCACGTCATGCTACTGAAAAAATAATATTTGGTATGTCGTATGTCTCCAAATGACGGTGCGGATATTGAAATGTTTTCTTTGAACGTATTTACTTCGATACGTGAACAAAGAGGTGTGTTTAGTGTCTTATATAACCAGAGTGCCTTATATAAGTAAGTGATTCGCGTTATATTGAATAGAGTATTAGACATGCCTGTTTAGGCTGTAAAAGAAGATGTTGATAAAGTATGAAACCAATGGGCATTCGCGCACAGCAAAAAGAAAAGACTCGTCGTAGCTTAGTTGATGCGGCATTTAGCCAACTCAGTGCCGATCGTAGTTTTTCTAATCTAAGCTTGAGAGAAGTCGCTCGTGAGGCTGGAATAGCTCCGACTTCCTTTTATCGCCATTTCAAAGACATGGATGAGCTTGGCTTAACCATGGTCGATGAAGGTGGCTTATTGTTGCGTCAGTTGATGCGTCAAGCTAGGCAACGCATAGTAAAAGAAGGCAGCGTGATTCGCACATCGGTTGAAACCTTTATGGAATTCATTGAAAGCAGCCCAAACGTATTCAGACTGTTATTGCGGGAGCGCTCAGGAACTTCATTTGAGTTTCGTGCAGCGGTAGCTCGTGAGATACAGCACTTCTCTGCTGAGTTAACCGAATATTTGATAACGACTGGCATGACAAGAGACGAAGCTTTTACTCAAGCGGAAGCCTCCGTCATCTTGGTTTTTAACTCAGGGGCAGAAGCATTAGATTTAGATCGACGTCAGCGAGATGAATTGGCTGAGCGTTTGATCATGCAATTGCGAATGATGGCCAAAGGGGCTTTTTGGTATCGTAAAGAACGTGAACGTAACCGATTAAAAGGCGGGATTGAATAATGTCGAATGAAAATAATACTGTAAACCGTGGTTCTGAAAGAAAGACACTCGTACTTGCTGTTGTAGCAGGTGTGTGTGGTGATGCACTGCTATCTTGGGTAACAATGAGCGAAGTGGGCTTCTCTATTTTCCCGCTGATTGCTTTAGTGTTGGCTGTACAAGCGCTATACCAAGAATACCTAACAAATCCAGTATCTGAAGATATTCCGTTAGTGGGTTTAGCTTGTTTCTTTGTAGGTGCATTTGGCCACTCGGCTTTTGTGAAAGCACAACACCCTGATGCCGGGTCAAACTTCTTTGCGATTATCGTTGCGATGCTACTGCTCGCTTGGGTAGGTAAGAAGCTAGGCTTTATCGGTAAAACCGCTTAAATCAATCTATAAATAAAAAAAACGAGCCAATTGGCTCGTTTTTTTGTATCTGCTGCTTCGACTTCGACCTAGAGAGCTAGGCTTACGCTTTACGCTCTAGGAATACACCGGCTTCCATGTGGTGCGTATAAGGGAACTGGTCAAATAGAGCAAAACGAGTTATGTCGTGTGTTTCGCTTAGAATGTCTAGGTTCTCTTTCAATGTCTCAGGGTTACAAGAGATGTACATGATACGCTCGTAGCCTTGAACCATCTTACAAGTATCGACATCCATACCTGAACGCGGTGGATCAACAAAGATAGTGTTGCAGTTGTAGCTCTTAAGATCGATGTTCGCTTGCTGTAGACGACGGAATTCACGCTTGCCTTCCATTGCTACGGTAAAATCTTCCGCAGACATGCGGATGATCTGAACATTTTCAATCTTGTTGGCTGCGATGTTGTATTGCGCAGATTCTACTGACGGCTTCGCTAGTTCTGTTGCCAGTACACGTTCGAAGTTCTGTGCCAGTGCTAGTGAGAAGTTACCGTTACCACAGTAAAGTTCAAGCAAGTCGCCTTTGCTGTCTTGAGTACAGTCGACAGCCCACTCCAGCATTTTCTCTGCTACTTTACCGTTTGGTTGAGTAAAGCTGTTCTCAACTTGCTGGTAGATGTAGCTATCACCATTCACATCTAGCTTTTCGATAACGTAGTCGCGGTCCAGTACGATTTTCATCTTACGCGCACGGCCGATCAGGTTTAGGTTAAAACCTTCATCGTTTAATTGCTGTTTAAGTGCTTTAGCATCTTGAATCCACTGTTCACCCAATTGGCGGTGGTAAAGCAGTGACACCAAAATCTCGCCGCTTAATGTAGAAAGGAAGTCTACTTGGAATAGTTTGTGGCGTAGAGAGTGGTTGTCCTTCATTGCATCCGTTAATAGAGGCATTAGGTCGTTGATCAGGCGGCTAGCCGCTGGGAACTGGTCTACGCGGTATTTTTCTTTGGTCTCTTGATTGAACATGACGTAATACATATCGTCACCTTCATGCCACACGCGGAACTCTGCACGCATGCGGTAGTGTTGTTCTGGAGATTCATACACTTCCAGCTCAGGCACATTATATTCTGAGAACATTTCAGTAAGACGCTCAGTCTTTTCTGCCAGTTGTTCTTGGTAGCGTTGCGGGTTTACTTCTAAATTCGCCATTGTTATGCCTTTTGCTATCGTGCTTTTAAATCAAGAGCGCAGATTTTATTCAATCACAGGCGCTTGTCCAGTGTTGAGAGCCATTCAGTCTAAATAGACGACGAAAACTATAGCTTATAACTATCTTAGACTAGACAAATGATTCATAGGTCAATACTATTTCCGGCAAGCTGGTGCCATGTGGATGTATAGATGGCTGAAGAGGGAATCTGGTGAAAATCCAGAACTGACGCGCAGCGGTAAAAGAGAACGAGTATTCATAGACACTGCAAATAGCATTTTGTGGGAAGTCGAATATTAGGTAACCGAAAGGTTGTGCTCTTAAGTCCGAATACCTGCCAGCGGCTAAGCCATACAATGTGGTTTGGTAGGACTTTACGCGATTTAGGATCACAACATGAACAAATCCCTTTTAGCGGTTGCTGTAGCATCGCTGCTTTCACCTATCTCCAATTTACACGCACAAGAAGCATCTGCTGACGAAACCATGGTCGTTACGGCTAACCGTTTTGAGCAAAGCACTCAAAGTACAACGTTACCTGTTGTAGTTGTTACTCGAGCAGAGATTGAAGCGATTCAAGCTAATGATATTTACGAAGTACTACGTCGTTTACCTGGTATTCAGGTAGCGAGCAACGGCGGTTACGGACAAAAGCAGAGTGTTTTTGTTAGAGGTACTAACTCTGACCACATCTTAGTACTTATTGATGGTGTAAAAACAGCAAGTGCAACATCAGGAGGAGCAAATTTTGCTGCTATTCCACTAGTTGGTGTTCAGCGCATTGAGTTTGTGCGTGGTCCTCGAGCAGCAATTTATGGAGCCGATGCGATTGGTGGTGTAATTAATATTATTACAGACACATCAAGTTCAGAAGCAAAAGTTAGCGTAGGGTTTGGATCTGATTCATACAAAAAAGGCAGTGTGGCAGTGTCTGGTAATATTACAGACTCGACAAGTGGTTCTGTAGCTGTAAAGCGAGCAGAGACTGATGGGTTTTCTGTTCAAAACTCAGCAGGTGATCAAGACGCAGATGGACATGAAGTGACTGAGCTAGCACTTGCGATAACTCATAAGCTGAATGACGAGTTTAAGCTTAAGTTTAATTCTACTTACTCGGATGGTGAAACAGAGTACGATCCGAAAAATGCTACAAAAGATCAGACACTTTACAGTGCAATTGGCCGTCTTAGTTATACTGGAGAAACGTTGTCGAGCAACTTTTCTTTAAGTAAAGCTCAAGATTCTAGTAAAGATTATTACTACAAAAGTACTTATCAAACGGACCACCAGGCCGTTGCTTTCACAAATTTATTCACTGTGAACAATGAAGTTTCTATTGGTGCGGGTCTTGATTGGTCTAAAGATGACGTATCAGAGTCCTCAAAAGACTATGCCGAGAAATCTCGTACGAATAACTCGCTATATGTTAGTGGCTTTTATGACAACCAAGCCGTACAAGCTGAATTAGCTTTACGCGGTGACGATAACCAACGCTACGGCAAGAATACGACATGGCAAGCGGGTTTAGGATATTGGTTAGCAGCTAATTATCGCGTGACGGCTAATGCTGGTACGGCATTTAAAGCACCTACATTTAATCAACTATATTGGCCGGGCTCAGGTGTTCCAACGCTGAAACCTGAAGAGTCAAAAAACTATGAAGTCGCGTTCGAAGCCCATCAATCATTGGTTGATTGGAGAGTATCGGCTTACAAAAATGATATTAAAAACATGATAGTTGGATGGCCTTCAAAAAACATTGGTGTCGCTGAAATTAAAGGCTTAGAGCTATCGGGAGAATTCGATACAGGAAGTTTTTCTCACCAAGTTAGCCTTGACTTTATGGACCCGACAGATAAAAGCGATGGGTCTCAACTTTTACGTAGAGCGAAACAAAATGCTAAGTGGAACGTGACGTATTTTGCGGACAACTGGCAGGCGGACTTGAGTTATTTATATCAAGGTAAACGTATGGATAGCGGCAATGCTGAGTTAGATGAGTACTCGCTAGTAGATATAGCTGCGAGCTACTTTGTGACGGATCATTTCACAATGAGAGGGCGTATTGCTAACCTTTTTGATAAAGATTACACGTTAGCCAAAGGGTATGAAACACAAGAAAGAAGTTTCTTTATAAACGCTGACTACCAGTTCTAATTAACAACTAAACCGCCTTCGGGCGGTTTCTTCTTATTGGATATATCAATGAAAAAGAAAGTCGTCATGAGTTGGTCGTCAGGAAAAGACTCTACGTTAACGTTAGAGCGCCTACTTGAAAGCACCGAGTATGAAGTTGTTGCTCTGTATACTACGTATGTTGGAGATGAAGTTCCTTTCCAGGTCACTCCTATTGAGGTAGTTGCAATGCAAGCTCGATTGGTCGGTTTACCATTAATCATGATTGAGCTACCGGAAGTCTTCCCAAGTAATGAGGTTTATCAAAGTACGATTGTCTCGGTACTTAAAGATTCTAGTTTATCAATCGATGCGGTCGCGTTTGGAGATATGTTCTGTAATGGCATTGCCGATTACCGAAGAAGTTATATAGAGCCAGCTGGTTGGGAGTGTGTGTTTCCCCTAATGGGAGAGAGCAGTCAGGTACTTGCGAGTGAAATAATAGACAGAGGAATCGAAACCTTTCTCGTCACGGTCGATACCGATGCATTAGACATGAGCTATTGCGGGAAAGAATACACGTTTGAGCTAATCGACAGTTTACCGAGTCACGTCGACCCATGCGGCGAAGATGGTGAGTTCCATACTTTAGTAACGTCAGCGCCATGCTTTAAAGGAAGGCTTAAGATAGAGCTGGAAAATGTAGATCAGGGTGAGCGCTTTGTGCATCAACGCTACCGAGCCTGCATTATGTAGAGTGATGATTGGCGAAAACTAAGTGAAGGGGTATCATTGCAACGGAACTTATTACAGGTAATGGTTGTGTCGGAAAGCATACAAAAAAACATATTGATTTTTGATTCTGGAGTTGGCGGTCTGTCCGTATATAAAGAGATAAGCCACTTACTACCGAATCATAACTATACTTATGTATTCGATAACGAGGCTTACCCATACGGTGAGCTCGACCAGCAAGTCCTTATCCACAGAGTTCAAAGCATCGTCGCCAGTTTTGTGGCTAGCCACGCTATTGATATTGTGGTGATAGCCTGCAATACAGCAAGTACAATTGTGTTACCTACACTAAGGGCTAATAACCCAATCCCTATTGTCGGGGTTGTTCCGGCAATCAAGCCAGCATCGCTACTTGCCAATAAAGCCGTTGGTCTTATTGCAACACCCGCAACGATTACTCGTGAATACACACACGAGCTCATCAAAAACTTCTCTAGTAATAAAAGAGTTGAGCTTTTAGGTTCTACTCAGCTGGTGGATATGGCCGAAGATAAACTCCGAGGAGAGGCGATTAACCTTGAAGAGCTGCAGCAAATCCTTCAACCAATGATCAACACAATTGATGTGGCTGTTTTAGGGTGTACTCATTTCCCACTGATCAAATCAGAGATTCAGCAAGTGCTAGGTAAAAACGTGATGTTGATTGATTCAGGTAAGGCTATTGCTAAGCGGGTTCAAGATTTATTGGATTTAGAGAGCAGTACTGAAGAAGGGGGAGTGCGTGAGGCTTTTTGTAGTGCACTTCCTAAAAAAGAAAGTGCACTAAATAGTATGCTGAAGCGGTTAGGGTTTAGCTCAGCTCAGCTTCGTCCGTTTCTGGATGTTTAGGATCGTTTGCAACGCGTACTTTTAAAGTACGTTGCATGTAATCTTTATCGTTAAGTTCTGAAATAGCATGATTCACATCATTACTTGCCATAACAACAAATCCAAAACCTCTTCTTTTACCAGTACGTTTGTCTTTCATTAAACGTACAGCAAATACTTCACCATATTCAGAGAACAATTCACGTACATGTGATTCATTCGCTTTGTATGGAAGGTTACCCACATAAAGTGTTTTTGTTGAAGCCTTAGGTTCTGACTCTGATTTTGAGTTGGTGCTTGAAAAATTAACAACAAAAGCGGAAGCCAAGACACCAAGGATAAAGGTAATTGCAGGCGATATATCTACCTGAGAGAAAACAATGCCGCCCAATACAGCTAGCGCGACAATTAACAACATCGATTTTTTTGAGTTCATATCGGAATACTACATATTAATAAACGAAATATACGCATCTACCATTAACAAAATAGACACATGAATCTTACGTTCATGGCTTCCATTTTGCCAATGTATTGCTGTGATACGTCTCAAATGTTTAGTTTTTATTCGAAAAATGCGGATGTGGTGGCTTTTTAGGCGAACAAAACTTTTATTTAAAAAAGCTCTTGTGCTCTATATCGAACTCTCTATAATGCCGCCTCACCGACAAGGAGTGAGACGAAAGTCACGCTGCGAAATCGGTAGAGAATAAGA
>NZ_CH902608.1:0-101440 GCF_000153005.1 Vibrio sp. MED222
CCCAGCCAGTTTCGATTCAATATAGTGTAGTGCTTTTTCGACTACCTGCTCAATATTCATTGAGGTGGAATCAAGCACTAGAGCATCCTCTGCAGGGCGAAGTGGCGCCACTGGGCGATTACGATCTCGATCGTCTCGCTCTTGGATCTCGCTCAAAAGGTCGTCAAATTTAACATCTAACCCCTTCTGTTGCAACTGTTTAAGGCGACGACTCGCGCGCTCTTCAGCACTTGCATCTAAAAATATTTTCGCTTCAGCTTCAACAAATACAACGGTTCCCATGTCACGACCGTCTGCAACTAAACCAGGAGCTGCGCTAAAAGCACGTTGACGACGTAACAGTGCTTCACGAACGCGAGGTAAAGCAGCGACTTTTGAAGCCGCCATGCCCGTCTCTTCTTTACGAAGTTCACCAGACACATCTTCGCCTTCTAAGATAACCTTCACTAGCTCACCTTCAGCGATAAACTGAACATCTAAGTGAGTTGCAAGCGGTACTAAAGCATCTTCTGATTCAGTATCCACGCCATGGTGAATTGCCGCTAAAGCCAATACGCGATAGATCGCGCCTGAGTCTAGAAGATGAAAGCCTAGCTTATCTGCTAGTAACATACACAGGGTACCTTTACCTGCACCACTTGGTCCATCAACCGTAATCACTGGGCTTTGAGAAGGCATCTTTTACTCCACGTTTTGTCGTAAGTTTTATTCTGTACTAGCGATTCGCCACTACTTTATAGGCGGCATATTATAGAGAAAATTTGCAAGTCGAGCGAGGTAAATCTCAGATAATTCCGGGGTGATGCTACAGAAACCCATGCAACCAACTCAATATCCGTTAACTTAGATAAATAAGGCTGTCATCCGCTTCTCTTTAGGCATAAAAAAGCCTCGCGATAAGCAAGGCTCATGATTTTGCATTTTTGTAGAGCAAAGAAGTAGTCGCTAAAAGACGCTTAGCCAATAATAGCTCGAACCGCTTCTAGGTCTTCTGGCGTATCAACACCAGCTGCAGGTGCTTCTGCCGCAACGTCTACATGGATTTTTTCACCGTACCAAAGTACACGTAGCTGCTCTAGGCACTCAATACGCTCAAGGGTACTTGGTTCCCAATTGATATAGGTATTAATAAAACCCGCACGGTAAGCGTAAATGCCAATGTGACGAAGCAGTGGAGATTCAGCAGCTGTACCATTGTTCGCGTAAGCATCGCGATCCCAAGGAATAGTAGCTCGGCTAAAGTACAGGGCATACCCATCTTTGTCGGTCACAACTTTTACGGCGTTAGGATTAAACACTTCGTCAGCATGAGTAATTTCCACACCGAGTGTTGCCATCGGAGCTGTACTGTTCGCAAGGTTGTTCGCGACCTGATTAATGATCGCAGGTGGGATAAGTGGCTCATCACCTTGAACATTCACGATAATATGATCATCTGGAATCTTCATAACTTCAATCACTTCAGCGAGGCGCTCAGTGCCTGACTCATGATTCGGTGATGTCATACAAACGGTCGCGCCAAATGCTTTGGCCGCTTTTTCAACTCGAGCGTCGTCGGTAGCGATAATAACGTTATCGGCACCCGCCTTCATTGACTGTTCGTATACCCATTGAATCATCGGCTTTCCACCAATGTCAGCAAGTGGCTTCCCTGGTAAACGGCTCGATTGGTATCTTGCAGGTATAACAACCGTATAAGACATTACTTACCCTCATCCATTGAAACGGTGCGAGCTTCAGGTTCCAAAAGAACAGGAATACCCTCTTTAATTGGGTAAGCAAGGCGATCAATTTTACAAACAAGCTCTTGCTTATCCTTGTCAAAAGTTAGTTTACCTTTACATACAGGGCAAGCAACGATCTCAAGTAGACGGTGATCCATAGTATTCCATAACCTCTTTTATTCTTTTTAAAATTTGCTGTTGCGAATCTTCATCAAACTGCGCAGAAACTGGAAGATACCACCAGTTATCTTGCGCATATTCTTCGCATTTTACAGCGTCTTTTTCTGTCATAATCATATTCATACCTTTTTTTGCCAAGGCATGAAGTTCATCTTTATCAAAATCTTGATGGTCAGCGAAGCCCTGCGTGTAAACCACGTCACCATCAAGGTTTTCCAATGTTTTGAAAAAGCGTGGTGGGTGACCGATACCAGCAAAAGCCACCAGCTTCTGTAATTCTGCCACAGACCTTTTCTGACCCGTCTTCAGGTTAACCGCTTGGCTTGGAAGCAAAGACATCGAGAACTCTCGCCCGTGCGCTTTACCGCCATTATTAACCAAAAAGTCTACGTCATCTAAACGAGATATAGGCTCTCTTAATGGGCCCAAAGGAATTAGGCACTCACTACCAAAGCGTCTCGCACCGTCGATAACAGCAAATTCAATATCGCGTTCAAGTGCATAATGCTGAAGGCCGTCGTCAGTGATGATGACATTAACCCCTTCGCTCAGCAAAGCCTTTACTGCGTTTGCGCGCACAGGGTCAACCGCTACAGGCGCACCAGTTCGCTTACGAATCAAACGAGGCTCATCACCAGAGTGCTCTGCTGGCGTGTTTTCATCCAACACTAACGGATAGTTTGGTGCTTTCGCCCCATAACCTCGAGAAACAACACCTGGCTTAAAACCGTGAGCCTGAAGCATCTCTACCAACCAAATCACAACCGGTGTTTTGCCATTGCCGCCAGCGGTGATATTACCAACAACAATCACGGGTAAAAGCGGGCGATAGGTCTCTTTTTTCCCCGATAGATAAGCATCACGACGTTGACCGCTGATCATTTTGAACAGCTGACTCAATGGCCACAATAGCGGCCAGAGAAAGTATTTTAATGGGTGATTGTTAAACCAAATTTTTTCGATCACAACAAGACCTAATCTTATCCGCTGAACTGAATTCGGTGTAGTTGTGCATAAGCGCCATCAAGGGCGATGAGCTCGGCATGTGCACCTCTTTCTACAATATGCCCATCATCAACCACTAGAATCTCATCAGCTTGCTCGATAGTAGAAAGTCGGTGTGCGATAACAAGTACTGTTTTGTCTTTCTGCAGCTCTTCTAACGCAGATTGAATCGCTCTTTCTGACTCGGTATCCAATGCAGATGTCGCCTCATCAAGGATCAGAACAGGTGCATCTCTCAATAGAGCACGTGCAATCGCGATACGCTGTCTTTGACCGCCAGACAGGCTCGCGCCATTTTCGCCAACAACCGTATCGATGCCATTTTCCATGCCTTCGATAAACTCGCTTGCATGCGCAAGTTTAGCCGCGTGTTCGATCTGTTCACGTGAATACTGTTCTTCAGCTGCGTAAGCGATGTTGTTCGCAACCGTATCGTTAAATAGGTGCACATTCTGGGAAACAAGAGCGAAGTGCTCACGTAGATTTCTTAATTCATAATCACGAATGTCGTGACCATCAAGCTCAATAGAGCCAGAGTCTACGTCATAAAAGCGAGTAAACAGGTTCGCAATGGTACTCTTACCCGAACCTGAACGGCCGACAAGTGCGACTGTCTTGCCTTTCGGTATATTAAAACTGACCTTATCAAGCGCTGCTTTCTCTGCTCCTTGGTAAGTAAATGTCACATCTTTTACTTCAACTTCACCCGCTACGGTTTCAGGCTTCAACGTACCTTTATTTTGTTCCGTATCTAGATCCATCAAACCAAATAGGGTCGTACTCGCTGCCATACCACGTTGGAATTCAGACGTTACGTTAGTCAGAGCTTTTAGTGGGCGTAGTAAACCAAACATCGCCGAGAACACAACAGTGAACGTACCAGGAGTAAGCTCTGCTTTAATTGAATCAACACTAGCAAGAAATAGAACAACTACGATTGCAAGTGATGCAATCATCTGAATAATTGGGTTAGCGGCCGCTTGAGCAGTGATTAGCTTCATGCTTTGTTGGCGCATTTGGTTACTAACTTGGTCAAAGCGGTGTTTTTCTAGATCTTGTCCGCCATACGTTAGAACGACTTTATGTCCTTTCAGCATTTGTTCTGCAGAAGAGGCGACGTGACCCATACTGGTTTGCATGTTCTTAGAGATCTTTCTGAATCGCTTCGATACGATACTGATTGCCCACGCGACAAGAGGGGCGACAGCGAACAACACCAAAGACAACTGCCAACTATTCCAGAACATCAGCGTCAACAGGCCAATAATACTTGCACCTTCACGGACAATACTGACTAATGCTTTACTGGTTGCCGCAGAGACTTGCTCTGAATCGTAAGTAATTCGAGATAGCAGCGCACCAGTCTGTTCTTTATCAAAAAAAGAAACTGGCATATGCATAAAATGGCTGAATATTTTACGTCGAATTTCCATGACCACATTGCCTGAAACCCAGCTCAAACAATAAGTTGAAACAAAGCCACTGATGCCACGAACGAACATCATGACAAAGATAATGAGAGGGAGCGTACGTAAAAAGTCAGATTCTGCATTACCAAAGCCTTCATCAAGTAACGGCTTTAGTAAGGAAATCATGTAGGTATCAGTGACAGCATTTATAATAAGCGCAATAACCGCAACACCAAGGCCGGCCTTATATAGTCGAATATAAGTCCAAAGTCTTTTAAATGTGACCCAGGTAGTTTCATCTGTTTGTGTTGACATAGAATCGCTTAATTTTCTCACAATAATCTTCCTATTCTACTCCCTTACGAAGCATCTGCCTATACCACTGTCTGCCTTGTTGTTCTCTAATCTCATGATATTGCCAACCTTCTTGACCAATACTGATGGTTATTTGGCCGCTTTCTCCAGTATCAAGCCAAGCACTCCCTGCGTCGTGATAACGTTCAATAACGGATTCACTCGGCATCCCCCATTGATTGCCTTTGCCCAAAGAAGCGATCGCTAACTGAGGTGAAACGGCCTCAATAAAACTGGCGATCGAAGACGTATTGCTACCATGATGAGGAACAAGCATTACGTCACTTCGAAGCCGTTCGCCTTCGCGTGCAAGTAACCACTCACTGACCAATTCAATATCACCAGTAAGTAACATCGAGAACTCTAGATCGGGGTCAAAAAGCCTGACCACGCACGAATGTGGGTTATACGCCCTCTTCACTTGTTTGGGAGGCCACAAGACCTCAAAAGCAACCCCTTGCCAAGTCCATACTTCTCCTAAAATACATGCTTGAATATTTGACGATTCTTGAATCGTAGATTGTCCTTGTTGACTGATATTCTGACTGGCTCTTACCCACTTAGGGTTGTAATTTTCAAGTAACGACGGATAGCCACCAGCGTGGTCAGAATCGAAATGACTCACTATTATACCCTCCAACTCATGAATTCCCCTCTGATTCAAAGTAGGAATAAGTAAGGATTCGACAATGGAACCTCCTGGCCATGCGTTACCAAGATCGTAAATAACAATCTGATTGTTCTTTTCTAAGAGCAAAGACAACCCGTGACCAACATCCAAGATATCGATAGTTAGTTTGTCTTGTTGAGGCTTGCCGAACTCCCACCACAGTACAAACACGGTAATAATCAATATAGATAGTGCTCGCTTGAAATATCGACTGACAAAACCGAAAAACAAGATGAGGAATACAGACAACTCAATCGTGTGATTATCCACTTGAAACCAAAATCGTTCAGAGAAAGGAAGACTAAATACGAGAGGCTCAAGCGATAAGTCGACCAACATCCATAATTGTTCAGACAAACCATTGTTGAATGTAGTTAAGCCAACGCCACCTGATACTGGCGCCAATATTAAGCTAAAGAACATTGCCAGGAACAATAGTGGAATAACCACCATCGACACCCAAGGTAAAAGGAGCAAGTTGTAGAAAACAGAGACTAAGCTGACCCCATTAAAGAACAGCATCGAAAAGGGAGCAATCAGGAATGTCAGCATTAACTGAATCTGAAGAGCTGCAGTGCTCGGTCGATAAATGTTGAGTTTGAATCGGATGACTGACTATTTAACGCAATGTAAAGAACGGCACCTAACGCACCAAAAGACAACCAGAAGCTACTCGATAATGCTGAAAATGGCCAAATTAGCAGAACCACGCACAGACTTAAGGCGACATACCGAAACAAACTGATATTTTGCCCACGCCACAAGAAATAGCTGGCGATAATACACATCACCAAAGCTCTCAAGGTGGGCAGCGTGAACCCAGCAAACCAACTGTAGAAATAGGCTAAGCCGACTCCGAATATTGTGGGCAACCAAAGAAGTGAAGATGATAGTAACCTGAATACCTTTCCTACTTGATAGCCGATACCAAAGGCAATCCCAATATGCAGCCCCGAAATAGCCATCAAGTGAATCAAACCACTGCTTTTAAGTAAGTCCCAACGCTGAGAGTGAATAAGGTCTCGATAACCAAAACTCAAAGCCATAATGAGGTCTTGATTTGCCAGTTGACTTAACCTTTCAAGACTGTTTTCAAACCAATAGGACCGTAAGTTGCTATTGGTATGAATGCGATACTTTGTATTAGATCTGTAAATTGCATTGGCAACCACACCTGCGCTAAACAGATACTTTTCTAAATCAAAGCCTGCTTCATTGAGTTTGCCCCATACAGGCTTTATATACACAGATAAATTGACATCATCTCCGAGTGTTAACTTAAAAGGAGTAAACAAACGTAATTTTATTAATTGAGGAAAGATTAATTTTTCGCCGCCAATTGATCTAGCTACTATTACGCTTTCAAAACCGTGGCTATTTTCACTAAAAAGGCTAACAACCGAAGCATTTATGGTAGTATTCTGCCCTGATTGAAATAAGCGACTCGTTTGTATTTCAATTACATTCCCTAGGCAGATAACTAGTATCAATGCTGTTGCTAGACCTCTTGCACTCCGGAAAACGCTATACTTTGTTGATGCTAGTAGTAACAACAGCATCAATGGTGCCCAAACCCAATGAGGCATCACAGGCCAGAAGCTGGCAGACACAACTGTCGCAGCAAATGAAATCAAGAACCAAGTGTTAAACAAGAGAGTAGCTTCCTCCTATGCCAAGAAAGTTTATCAAACGATTTATGCCTGACCATGAGCTAATCAAGCGTCAGAAAGCATTGAAAGTTTTTGGCAATGTTTTGTACAACCCCAACTTATGGTGCCTTAATCGTCGCTCTGCGGCAGGCGCATTCGCTGTTGGGTTATTCATGGCGTTTGTCCCTCTACCAAGCCAAATGATTATGTCTGCAGGCCTTGCTGTCGCATGTGGCGTTAACCTACCTTTGGCTGTCGCACTTGTTTGGATCAGTAACCCGGTCACTATGCCCGTTCTCTTCTACTTTGCTTATAAAGTCGGGGCGTTTGTTATGCATGTACCACCTCAAGCCTTCCATTTCGAATTGTCTTGGGACTTCATCTTGGCGCAAATGAATACAATCGGGCCTCCTTTCTTACTGGGTTGCCTGATTTGTGGCGTGGTTTCAGCAATGATTGGCTACTTTGGTATTCGCGGGTTATGGCGTTACTCAGTAGTAAGAAGTTGGAAGAAGCGTCAAGCAAGGTACTGACAACTTTTCCTTGTCGTTCAATCTATCCTTGTATGCGCTTCACTTAAACCGCACACAAGTTAAAGTCAGATGAACCGCAGAACTCTGCAATATTGGGATGTAACCACAGTCGTAAAGAATGCAGATTGAATTCAAAAAAAAGGATCCCATCAGGGATCCTTTTTTGTGTATGCCATTTGTCTATCATGCTACATGAAGTATTACTAAGCGCATTACTTCGAGCTAAGCACCGAGGCAGGGTTTAACTTGGCTGCTCGTGATGCTGGGTACCATGTCGCCAATAGGCTCAATACAATCGCTGTACCGGAAACCACAACAACATCCGTCATATCGAGTTGTGATGGCAAGAAGTCGACAAAATAGATGTCACCGGACAAGAACTGGTGATCAACTAGCCTTTCAAGCCCTTTGATAAGTGTCGTGAGATTAAGCGCCACTAACACGCCTATTACACTGCCCACCAAACTACCTAACACACCGGAGAATACGCCCTGCCAAACGAAAATGCGTTTCACAAGGCCGTCCGATGCGCCCATGGTTCTTAAAATCGCGATCTCTGATGCTCTGTCTTTTACTGCCATCATTAATGTCGAGACAATATTGAAACAAGCAACACCAATAACCAGTACCATCACCAGATACATAATGGTGCGAACCAACTGAATATCTCGATACAAGAAGCCAAACTTCTGTTGCCAGCTTCGTAGATACACATACACATCAAGCTGGTTACCCACCTCACGCACAATAGAGTTCGCGTTCAGAACATCGGTCACTTTTAAAGAAACCCCTGTCACAGCCTCACCTAGGTTTGCGTAAACTTGCGCATCGCCGATCGGGATCAAAGCTAAGCTGTGGTCAATTTGGCCATTAAGCGTCAGCAAGCCAACGACTTTGACTCGAACACGTTTAGGTGCTTGAACCTTAAGCGAACCATTCACCGTCGGGATCATCAGAGTTAAGTAATCACCGACTTTCGCGCCAAGTACATTGGCCACGCCAGAGCCCAGGATAATCTGTTGTTGCCCTGCCTTAAAATCGCTCCAAGCTTTCTTATCGATAAAACTCGATAGGCTCGATACTTGTTGCTCAAGTTGTGGATCAACACCGCGAACTTCAATTGCTTTCAGCTCTTTGCCTTTTTCGGCAAGCGCGGTAATTTTCACATAAGGCGCAGCTGCGACAACGTCTTCATGTTGGGTCGCTTGTTCGATCACATGCTCCCAACGTGTTACAGGTTCATTGACGCCCTCAAACTCACCGTGAGGAATGACAGAAAGTACTCGTGATTGAAGCTCTCGCTCAAAACCATTCATTGCAGATAAGCCGATAATGATTACCGCGACACCAACAGCAATACCAATTGTCGAAGACAAGGAGATGAACGACACCATTTTGTCTCGTTGTTTCGCCCGGCTAAATCGGCCGCCTATCAATAGAGATAAAGAAGAAAACACTTAGCTCTCCTCTTTTTCTACGTTGACCAGTAAACCATCTTGCATGTGAAGTTGGCGATCCATCTTACCGGCAAGTTCACCATCGTGAGTCACAACCAAAAAGGCAGTATCGTACTCACGGTTCAGTTCGCGCATTAAGTCGTAAATAGAAAGTGCTGTGTTGTGGTCTAGGTTACCAGTCGGCTCATCCGCCAACACTAGCGCAGGCTTGTTCACCAATGCACGAGCAATTGCCACTCGTTGCCTCTCACCACCTGAAAGTTCTGAAGGTCGGTGGTCAACACGATGACTTAGCCCCACTTTATCAAGTAACAACTGTGCTTCTTGTTTAGCTTTCGCTGGCTTCTCTCCACCTATCAACAACGGCATTGCTACGTTTTCTAACGCTGAGAAATCAGAAAGAAGATGATGGAATTGATACACAAAGCCAAGATGCTGGTTGCGAAGCTTGGCCTGCTTATTCGAACTCAAAGACGCTAAGTCTTGTCCGAGAAAGCTTACGCTGCCATCAGACGCATCATCCAGTGCCCCTAAAATATGCAATAACGTACTTTTACCGGAACCAGAGGTACCAATGATAGCGACTAGCTCACCCTTTTCGATTTCAAAGCTGACGCCCTTGAGAACCTCAGTATCTAACGAGCCTTCACGGTACGTTTTACGGATATCATTACATTGAAGGAAATTACTCATAACGAAGGGCCTCAGCAGGTTTTACAGACGATGCACGATAAGAAGGGAATACAGTGGCAATCAAGCTAAGTGCAATAGCCAGAACCACAACAACCGCAATTTGGATTGGATTAATCAATATTGGCAACTGTCCACCAAATGAAAACAGAGCAACACCCATCGCCTCTAAAATAGTATTGAGGTTCGAAGCTAAAATCACGCCCAGGATGCCACCAGATAATGCGCCGATCACACCACTGCTTGCACCTTGAACCATAAAGATCCCCATGACTTGACCATCACGCATACCTTGGGTTTTTAAGATGGCGACTTCGGACTGTTTCTCCATCACCACCATAATAAGCGCAGAAATAATGTTAAACGCAGCAACACCAATGATCAGCCCAAGCATCAAACCCATCATGTTTTTTTCCATTCGAACGGCTTGGAATAGCTCGCCACGTTGGTCTCGCCAATCGCTCCACACCCAACCTTCCGGTAGCGGTTGGTTTGATAGTTCTGCCACTTCAAATGGGTCATCAAAAAACAGTCGCCAGCCTGAAATGGTGTCTGATTTATAGCGCATCAAACGCCCAGCATCGTTGATATCTGTCACCATCAATTGAGCATCGATATCCGAACCCGTGTTAAAAATGCCAGCTACGGTAAAATTTCGTTGGCTAGGTATGCGCCCTAACGGTGTGTATTGGCTGGCACTGGTGACCATTAAGCGAACTTTGTCGCCCATAGACACTTTCAAGTTTCTTGCCAAGGTATGACCAAGGAAAAGCTGATACTGACCAGCTTTGAGTGAAGACAGTCTGCCAGCAATTAAATGATTCTGAAGAGGGTCATCTGAATTTGGCTCAATACCGATTAACAAGCCCGCAGATAACTGAGCAGGACTTTGGATCACCGCTTCACTGCGAACAATAGGTTCTACGTGGCCATTGAGCGACATTTGCTCCGCAAAGCTAGGTGCTTGAGCAGAAAGTGACGTTGTGCCTCCTTGCTCGTAAACGACGGCTTGAGGAAGGACACCAAGAATTCGGTCTTTTAACTGCGCTTCGAATCCATTCATTACCGACAAAACAGTAACCAGAGACAGCACACCAATGGTAATTCCGGCTGTCGACATATAAGAAACAAAACGGCTAAAGCGATCACCGGAACGGCCTTTCAAATAACGCAGGCCAACAAACAATGAAATAGGATGAAACATACTTTGAACCATCTAAAGGAGATGCGGGTTAATGTAACGGGTATTGCCGTTACTGTGTAGGGGTTAATTGAAAATATAGAGTGAATTAACTCAATTAGTTAGGCTTGAAAAACAGAACCTTGTCAAATAGCTAACTTTCAAACAACTATTTGAGACTTTCAATTAACTGACCTTGATTACTGCGGCCACATAGCGATAATCAATAGATCACTTCAAGGAACTAACGCATGACAGAACAAGAGTTTTTTACCGTTCACCACAGCCTTACCGCTAATATTGAGCCAATGGACAGTAACTTCGCTTTACCTTCTCAGATTCAGTTCGAATCGGAGATCCCTGCCCCTTTTGTAGTGGCAAGTGAATTTAGCCAATTGGATCTATTAGCTGACAGTGCTCGCAACGAACTGAAAAACAGCGACTTGAAGAATGTCATCAGTTTATTGGATGCACAGAACTCTAAATTAAACCTCTTGTTGAGCTTTATGTTATCGCAACAAGATGATGAACAATTTCGTACCCATACGTATTCATTTGGCGCGAGTCAGTTCTCGTGTTTTTCCAAAACAGATATCGAAGCGGGTCGCTTAGTTAAAGCAAAGCTCTTTATCGAGCACCCTGCCGCCGCTATCTATTGCTACGCGGAGGTCTTCGCTAGCGAACCTAAAGATTCAGGCTTCGAAATCAAATTCAAATATGCTCATCTTCGTGATACTGACCAAGACTTGTTGATCAAGGCTGCGCTCCATCAACAACAAAAGCTCTTACGTCAACGCTCTCTAGAACGAGATAACAAGTAAATAGACATGACAAAACAATCCATTTTCACACTACCTAAGCTCAAAGGTGCCGGTGACAAAAAGCACATCGGTAACCTAGTTGGTTCATCTCTCGCGCTTACTATCGCTAAACTAGCGGAGCAGCATAACAGCCATACTTTACTTGCAGTGCCTGATCCTCAGATCGCACTCAAGCTTCAATCTGAAATTGAACAGTTTACGGCACATGAAGTTGCGTTATTTCCTGACTGGGAGACGCTGCCATACGATAGCTTCTCGCCGCACCAAGAGATCATCTCAGATCGTATAGCACGCCTTTACGCACTGCCAACGCTAAAAGATGGCATCACGATCGTTCCGATCAGCACGTTATTGCAACGCCAGTCACCGCGCGACTTCTTACTACAACACACGTTAATGGTGAAAACAGGCGATCTCTATTCACTAGAGAAATTACGTCTGCAACTCGAAAAGTCGGGCTATCGCTATGTTGACCAAGTGTTTGGCCCGGGTGAATACGCTAGCCGTGGTTCTATTCTCGACCTGTTCCCAATGGGCAGCAAAGACCCGTATCGTATCGACTTCTTCGATGACGAGATCGACACGATCCGTACTTTCGAACCTGAAAACCAGCGCTCTATCGAAGACATCTCTGAGATTCGACTGCTGCCTGCTCACGAATTCCCAACCTCGGAAACAGCGATTGAAGATTTCCGTATTCGTTGGCGCCAACAGTTTGATGCGCGCCGTGAACCAGAATCGGTTTATATGCACGTTTCTAAAGGCACGTGGCCTGCTGGTATTGAGTATTGGCAACCGCTGTTCTTCGAGCACACCGAAACCTTGTTTGATTATGTTGCCGATGAAGCGCAACTCCTGATTCTAGGTGATGTCGAGACTGCAGTAGATTCGTTCCTAACGGACGTTTCTCACCGATACGAGCAACGCGGTGTTGACCCGTTACGACCGCTGCTGACACCTGAACAACTGTGGCTAAAGAAAGACGAGCTGTTCGCACACTTCAAACAGAAGCCACAGGTCAACCTAAGCTTAGACACGATTGAAGAAAAAGCTGGGCGTACAAACCTTCCGGTTATGCCTCTGCCTGATCTCAGCGTTCAGCATCAGAATAAAGAACCGTTGTCTAACTTAAGAAAGTTCACTGAAGCCTTCGATGGCAAGGTTGTTTTTTCGGTTGAGTCTGAAGGCCGCCGTGAAGCTCTGAGTGAATTGCTTCGAGGCATCAAAGTTCGTCCAAGCGAAGTTGAAAACCTCGACGCGGCAATTAAAGGTAAAGATAAGTTCACCCTGATCCTAGGTTCTGCTGAGCATGGCTTTATCCACGAAGAGCAAAACATCGCCCTTGTCTGTGAAAGTGATCTATTGGGTGATCGCGTTATTCAGCGTCGTAAAAAAGACAAAAAAAGCGTAAACAGCGACACCGTAATCCGTCACCTTGCGGAACTTAAACCGGGCCAACCCGTTGTTCACATTGACCACGGTATTGGCCGCTATATCGGCTTGCAAACACTTGAAGCGGGTGGGATGAAAACCGAATACGTAACACTTGAGTATCAACACGATGCCAAGTTATACGTGCCTGTTGCCTCTTTGAACTTAATTGGCCGCTACTCTGGTGGCGCTGAAGATTCTGCACCGCTACACAAACTTGGCGGTGAAGCATGGCAGAAAGCTCGTAAGCGCGCCGCAGAGAAAGTCCGTGACGTTGCAGCAGAGCTACTTGATGTTTACGCCAAGCGAGAGCTAAAACCTGGCTACAAGTTTGTGCTCGACCGCGGCCAATACGCGACTTTCAAGTCTGGTTTCCCGTTTGAAGAAACCGATGACCAAGCGATGGCCATCAATGCTGTTATGTCTGATATGTGTCAAGCAAAAGCCATGGATCGTTTGGTGTGTGGTGATGTTGGCTTTGGTAAAACCGAAGTCGCGATGCGTGCAGCATTCGTTTGTACCGACAACAGCAAACAAGTGGCGGTGTTAGTACCAACTACCCTACTTGCTCAGCAACACTTCGAGAACTTCCGTGACCGTTTCGCCAACTTGCCGATTCGTGTTGAGGTTCTATCCCGATTCAAATCAGCTAAAGAGCAGAAGTTGATCATGCAAGATGTCGCCGACGGTAAGGTCGATATCTTGGTAGGGACTCACAAGCTGCTTTCGAGCGATATTAAGTTTAAAGACCTAGGCCTGCTGGTTGTCGATGAAGAACACCGATTTGGTGTGCGTCAGAAAGAGAAAGTGAAAGCGATGCGTGCGGATGTCGACATCCTAACGCTTACTGCGACACCGATCCCGCGAACGCTGAACATGGCAATGAGTGGCATGCGTGACCTTTCGATCATCGCTACACCACCCGCACGACGCTTGGCAATTAAAACCTTCGTTCGCGAAAGTGATGATGCCATCGTCAGAGAAGCGGTGCTGCGTGAAATCATGCGTGGTGGTCAGGTTTACTTCCTGCACAACCAAGTCGACACGATTGAGAAAACAGCAGAGTCACTACAGAAGTTGATTCCAGAAGCACGCGTTACTGTGGCTCATGGCCAGATGCGTGAGCGCGAACTAGAACGCATCATGAATGACTTCTACCACCAGCGCTTTAACTTGTTGGTGTGTACAACCATCATCGAAACCGGTATCGACGTACCAACGGCAAATACCATCTTGATGGATAGAGCCGATAACCTTGGTTTAGCACAGCTGCACCAATTGCGTGGTCGTGTCGGTCGTTCTCACCACCAAGCTTATGCTTACTTGTTAACGCCACACCCTAAAGCAATGACCAAAGATGCGATCAAGCGATTGGATGCGATTGCTTCGCTCGAAGACTTGGGCGCAGGCTTTACCTTAGCAACTCACGATTTAGAGATTCGTGGTGCGGGTGAGCTGTTAGGTGATGAACAGAGTGGTCAAATCCAGTCAGTTGGTTTCACCTTGTACATGGAGATGCTTGAACAAGCGGTTGAAGCATTGAAGGAAGGTCGAGAGCCATCGCTTGATGACCTACTGAGTGAACAAACTGAAATTGAGATGCGTTTGCCAGCACTATTGCCAGATGACTACATCCCAGACATCAACACGCGCTTATCAACGTACAAACGTATTGCGAGTGTGAGTGACACCGACGAATTGGCAGAGTTGAAAGTCGAGCTGATTGATCGCTTCGGCCTTCTGCCTGACGCAACCAAGAACTTGTTATCAGTTTCTGAGCTAAAATTAGCCGCAGCGTCTATCAAAGCGAAGAAAATTGAAGCTCACGATAAGGGGGGATTCTTAGAATTCTACCCGGATGCTGACATAAACCCGGCCTACCTTGTTAAACTGTTGCAATCTCAACCGCAAAAGTTTTCAATGGAAGGACCAACAAAGTTCAAGTTTACGATACCATTGGTCGACAGACGGAAACGAATTCAATTTGTTAGTGATTTATTGGGCGAATTCAGACAAAACTTGCTGCCTTCAGCATAAGACCCAATCCACTTGCACATATAAATTATCCAGCCGGTAGTTCGGCTGGAAGACGGAGTAAAAATGAAAAGACTGATCCCACTGCTACTATTGTTCGTCTCACTGCCAAGTTTGGCGCAGAGACAATTTGATATAGAAGTGATCATTTTTAAGCGCGCTGTTGATGCAGAGAAGGTGAACGAATCTTGGCCAAATACACAGCCTAAGATTTCACTTGAACGCGTTGGTTCATTTCAAGATACCCAATACCGAGCAAAGAAAGGCGTTCAAATGCTACCTTACTCGGAATACAAGTTAACGCCTCAGAAAGACAAGCTACGTAAACACGCTGGCTTTGAAGTTCTGATGCATACCGCTTGGCGTCAAGGCGACCAAGGTAAGAGCTCTGCACCTGTTTTCCATATTCAAGCAGGTAAAGATTTCTCTAAACAGTTTAATGCTGATGGCTCTGAAAAAGGCGCAATCACTACAGGCAGCGCTGATGGGTTCCAAGAAGAGACCATTGATAAGCCACTCTACGAATTAGACGGCAAGCTGCAAATCTACGTTCAGCACTACCTATACGCTGAAACGACATTAGATTTAAAAGCGCCAAGCGTTCGTGAAGTAACTCTACAAGAGCAACAAATCGAGCTAGATTCACCAGTAAGTGGCGCAGAAAGCAACGTCCAAGTGGGCAACCTAACTGAGATTTCTCCGACGGTTGAAGTCCAAGAGTTCCTTAAGAGCTACCGCATGGACCAGAAACGTCGTATGCGCAGCACAGAAACTCACTACCTTGACCACCCACTTCTTGGAATGGTAATTCAAGTTAGACGTGTAGCGCAGTAAGTTACTTGCCGATTCGGCTATAATTATATAAATAATTCAATCCGCCCTCCTAGTGAGGGCGTTTTATTAAGTGCTATCTATCTTTATTCTGTACTGACTCTCTTTGTTCAGTACTTACACGTTACTTGGTACGTCTTATGAGCCCTGAATTTCAGATCAACACACAAAATCTTAGCCTTAAAATCATTGAGGCCTCAGATGCTCAAGAATTTTCTCAACTGGTTAAGTCCTCCCCTAGCTTGTTGCCATGGGTCGACTGGTGTCATAGCGAGTTTTCTATCGTCGAAGCCGAGAAGTTTATTCTGGCGACTCGCTTAAACTGGGTGAAAGCCGATGCGTTTGGCTTTGGCATCTTTGAACGAAAAAGCGATAAGTTAGTCGGTATGGTTGCGATTAATGAGCTTTACCACACCTTTAATATGGCGAGTTTAGGTTATTGGGTGGGTGATGACTTTCAAAGGAGAGGGATCGCCAAAGAAGCGATGCTCGCCCTATTTGAATTTTGTTTCGCGCAACTCAAGTTAACGCGTTTGGAGATTGTCTGCGATACCGAGAACCTACCCAGCCAAAAGTTGATAGAGAAGTGTGGCGCTGAGCGAGAAACCATTGCCAAGAATCGATTTCTGTTTAACGGTAAGCCCAAAGATGGCGTGGTTTATTCTGTGCTGCCTCCAACGTCTTAACAGCAGAAATGAGTTCAACACCTGCGATAGCACGTAAGCGACACGATCAAAAAAGAGCTCCAAAGAGCTCTTTTTTTATTATCAGCGTAATGACCTTAAAGGCTTACCTGATTAGTGAAGCTTTAGGTTTGGACGAAGTACACGGTTAATACGACCAACCAGCATCATCAGTGATGTTTTGATTAAGCCGTGAAGCGCCATCTGGTGCATGCGGTACAAAGAGATGTACACCACACGAGCAATACGACCTTCAACCATCATCGAACCTTTCGTCAGGTTACCCATCAAGCTACCTACCGTAGAGAAACGGCTTAGTGAAACTAGCGAGCCTTTATCTTTGTAGATGTAATCTTTCAGGTCACGACCGTTCAACTTAGCAATGATGTTGCTAAATGCACAGCTTGCCATTTGGTGAGCCGCTTGTGCACGTGGCGGAACGAATGAACCATCTGCTTGTGTACATTGCGCCAAGTCACCGATAGCAAAGATGTTGTCATCCAAAGTTGTTTGCAGCGTGTTCTTCACAACCAACTGGTTGATACGGTTGGTCTCAAGACCACCGATATCTTTCATGAAATCTGGTGCTTTGATACCTGCTGCCCATACCATGATTTGAGCTGGGATCTTGTCGCCATCTTTGGTTGTTAGGCCGTCAGAATCCGCCTGAGTCACCATCGTATTCGTACGAACGTTCACACCAAGCTTGGTTAGCTCAGAGTGTGCTGCACTTGAAATACGAGGAGGTAGAGCTGGAAGAATACGCTCACCCGCTTCAACTAGGTTTACGTTCAGCTTGCTTGAATCTAGGTCGCCGAAGCCGTAAGTACGAAGCTCTTTAACTGCGTTGTGTAGCTCTGCAGAAAGCTCAACACCTGTTGCACCAGCACCAACAATCGCGATGTCTACCGTGCCTTGACCGTTCTTAGCGTGAAGCTTTAAGAACTGGTTGTTCATTTCTGTACGGAAACGGTGTGCTTGCTCTGGGCTATCAAGGAAAATACAGTTGTCACGAACGCCTGGAGTGTTGAAGTCGTTTGACGTTGAGCCTAGCGCCATCACAAGAATATCGTATTCAAGTTCACGGCTTGGCATCAGCAGTTCACCGTGCTCGTCTGTAAGCTCGCTTAGTGCAATCACTTTACGCTCACGATCGATGTCGTTCAGGCTGCCCATTTGGAAATCGAAGTAATGGTTTTTTGCGTGCGCACGGTAGCTTAATGCATCAACACCTTCATCCAGTGAGCCCGTTGCTACTTCATGAAGTAATGGTTTCCATAGGTGGCTTGCTTTACGGTCTACCAGAGTAATCTGGGCACGTTTCTTACGACCTAAAGTGCGGCCTAGCTTAGTTGCTAGTTCTAAACCACCAGCACCACCGCCTACTACGATAATTTTTGTCACAGTGACAATCCTCTACAAAATGAATAAATGGGGTTCGGCTCGATTACTCCAACCGATAAATTCTATGTATCTACTCGGCCTTGAATGCGAAGGCTGTTACAAATTGGATTACCGCGAAAAAGAATAACGACAGCTCACCGAGTAGTTAGAGGGGTTACAAACAACAAGTATTGGTTTGTTGTTTTGCTCACATGGATAAAAAAGGTGACTACCTGAGAGGCAGAACACAAATTATGGACAAGTTTTTTCACTCGCTCTCAATTTTTTTTGATATTTGTCAAAATATTTTGCTTTGGAACATTATATATAGCAAAAAGATGACCGCAACAAAAAAATCCTTACCCTCAATGAGGATTCGCGACTAATTAGTTAACGTTTGCGCAAACTGATCTATAAATGCGCAAACTCACAGATAAAACAGCGATAACCGCTTTATGAAACACGAACGCAAAAGTTCAGATGTAAAAAAGCAGCACTCATTGAGCACTGCTTTTATAAAGCATCCAGATTGATTAAGCGTTTTTGAACGCTTTCATTGCTTGAAGATGTTGAGAGATCTTTTTGAATTTATGACTCTCTTTCTCATCCCAGATTACGTCGTAGTAATCTTCTAGCGCGGCAGCGGTTTTGGTATTGTCGTGGATTTCATCTTCACGAGACAACACTACCAAACAGCGTCCTTTGTTTTTCATACGATACTGAGCAACACATTTAGTTGCGATGTCTTCGTATTCTTCTGGACGGTCAATTCGACCCACCATGTTATTCTCAGGATGCAGATTAGGGTTGAACACCACCTGCTTAATTCCACATAAGAAACCAATACGCTCAGACCAAAAACCACCTAAACCTACACCACAAATAATGGGATGCGGATCATCGGATTGCTCTATCACCTTATGCACTTCTTTAAGCAGATGCTGCATATCGTGTTTTGGATGCAAAGTACTGTAGTTGATGAAACGAACGTCATCATCAATGAATTGCAACTGCAGTATTTTTTCGTGATTGCCCGGGCTTGTTGAGTCGAAGCCGTGTAGATAGATAATCATTGTACCTCCCCCATTGAATATTGGTACGTTTTGATCAATCTAACACGAAAAACAAGGTTTTAAAGGGAAGACCTCTGAAATTATATTTTTCACTTCCTAAACGTGATCATAGCTACATAAAGTGTGACTAAGAGCCTCTGCTTCACGCAGATAACTGTCATCGCCCCATAGCTGATGAGCAAGTAAATACCACAGCATTGCCATCATTTGGCTTCTTGGTAACCAGGCTTCTACTCCGTCAAGCCAAGATTGGGGATCATGGATACCTCTTAGCTGACAGTACTTATTAACAGCTTCTATAACTGGTAATCGGGCAACAGCAATAGTCAGCGTAAGATCAAGCCTTGGGTCTGCTAGCGCTGCGTATTCCCAGTCAATGATCTTAATCCCATCTTGATTCTTCACAAGGTTATAGCCACCGAGATCAAAATGACACAAAGACAGGCCTACACTTGGGATACTTGGAGCCACGCGCCACTCTTGATAAATCTTGGTGCAGGTTTCAGTCTTATGAACCGCATCAAGCTGAAGCCAGTAGTGGTCAACTCGAGCCGTATAGCTGAACGGTTGGAGCGGCAGTCGCGCAGTATTAACCAAATGCACTGAGATCAGCGTCTTCAGTAAATCATCCTGCTCGAGTCCTTCGTACAACGTCTCACCCGCGATCCATTCAACCAGTAAGCCTTGCTCATTGACCACTATCGGACTTGGTCCGATATCTAGACGCTCAATAGCAGACAGTACTTGATACTCTTCATGGCGAGAGATGAAGAACGCTTTGGTGATGGGGGTAATTGGACGCCAAACATACGCGGTGCCATCGGCTAAAACCAATTTCCAACATCGATTAGTCAACCCACCTGTCAGTGTCTGTGCTCTGATTGGAGGCTCAGAAAAGTAGCCATCAAGAGAACTCAAACTGGTATCAAGAAGCTTTGCTTCAGACCAAGAAAAAATCGCCATATTTACTCCCTATAAACGTCTTAACTGCCCTATAAACGTCTTAATTTCCCTACAAAAAAGGCACTGACCAAAAGCCAGTGCCTCTTCATTAATACCAATCACAGCAAATAACATGTACTGCGTTGAGGCATGACTAAGCCAAGTAAACTTAATTAAAAGCCCAGCAAGCTCTTAGATTGTTGCTTACGGATTTCAGTCTCGTCAGCCCATTCAATCAAGCCAGACTCAAGATCCATTAGGCGCATGGTCATTTTGTAGTATACGTCTTCGTCGCTGCCCGCTTTCTTAACGATGCTTGATAGGTTGCCGTACAACATGTACTGAGCACCAACCATTTTACCAAATTGGATTGCTGAGCTTTGATTTACAAGCTCATCGTTATTTTGGAAATTCAATTGTTCACGAACAGACTCTACACGGTCCATATCAACGAAACGGAACTTACCAGAGTTCAGCATTTTAGTACTGATGGTATCAGTGATTGACTCAGTATCGATGTGCTCACTTGTTTTGTTCTTGATTCGCTCTACGAACACGATTGGACGTTGCTCACGAGTAATATAAGACACAGAACCAGACGCCATCATGCTATCGACCATTTCGCCCGCAATCGTTTGAAGGTCAGTTGAACCGAAATCGATTGTCGTGGTTTCTACTGATTGTGCATCACCGTAGCTTACCTTGTTTGAACAACCGCCTAAAATAACCGCTAAACCTAGTAGCGCAATGACACTCTTTTTCATTTTGTTTCCTTAACTAATCACTAAGCGGGGTTACCCACTCTCTTAAATTTTTGTATTTTCGAATCCTTAGACCCGTTCTATCTCGTCTTTGCTATAAAGCTTGGAACCACTCTAAATATGAGCGGTTCCAAACGAAAGTTTACTGCTCTCTGAACTGAACTCTGAACTGAGTCGCTTTCGGATTTACCGACACTTCCGACAACGAAATACTTTCAAAGCCACGAACAATTGCTTGCTTCCAAGGGCCTTGCTTTAGGTTGACCTCAAGACCAGCATCGTCGTACCAGTAAAAGCGATAAAGGATATGTTGATCGCCTTTATAGTTACTGTTTAAACGCACGATTCCTCGCGTATGACCGTCGACGAGGTCAGTTCGGATATCTTCAACCTGTAAGCGGCTACCCAATACCTTATCACCAAAGAAAACGTTCTGAGTTTGACTATCTACCCTTACGCCAGCTGTATTATCAGCACAACCAGCCAGAGCCATAACCGCTGCTAAGCTCACTAACCACTTTTTCATTACAGCCTCCCTAGCTGTTTATGCCACATTGTTGCATTGTTTCCTTGTCGAGAAATCCACACCAAAGTGGTCTGCCCTTCTCGAATATCAAAGTCATACGTTTTAGCGCCCGCTTCTAACGTATATTGACCACTGTTTGCTACAAACGTGCTGGTCTTTATTTCCGCAGGCAAAGATTGCCAGCTTCGAGTGTCTGGTTGTTCCGTGAATGCATTCCAGACATTGAACAAAATGTTACCGACATCGTTACCTTGAGTTGCTTCTTTACGGATGCGATCTTTCGCGACCACACGTAACGCTTGGCGAATAACAATGCTCGTCATACGTTCAGATAAATCATTCTGCGCCATCGCATTCACATCCGTAATCAAATGCTCAGACAACGGTTGCCCACTGATTCGTAGCGCAGAAAAACGTTCTACGTTTTGGCGCGGGTAATATGGCAGCGCCAGAGAATATATTGCGCCCTGATCGCGACTGTCATAAATAGGCAAATCTAATCGCCAACTGTCCATCGCTTGAACTGCACTTTGTTCTTGAAGCACAATTACTCGCCCTTCGCTTGCCCCTAACTTAGATGACTGTTTGTAGCGCTTTTTCAGTGTTGCTAAATCTTGTCGCATGCCTAAGCGAGCAGCTGTTGCCATGGTTCTATCGATGATTTCTTGGTTATCAGGCATGATGGCCAAAGCACGTCGATAGTCCACATAAGCGCTGTTCAGATCGTTAGATGCTTCGTAAAGCAGGCCAGACAAAAACATCAGATACGCATTTTGCACAGATTGCAGCTTTTTACCCGCATCAGGATAATTCGCAAGAATACTACCCACGTTGGCAGACAACCCTTGAGATTTTGCGTCGCTAGCAGCACTTTCTAACTCAGCTTCACGTTGTTTCTTGGCTTGTTCCTGAACTTGGTTAGCGCGACGCATTTCGATCACCGCACCTTCTAAGTCGTTTTTCTTTAAATAATTCAAACCAAGATATAAATGCAGAAAACCCAACTCATAGTCAGCAGGCACATACTCGGTAATATTGTCATTCACAGCCAACGCGCCGACACTGGTTGCACTGTCTGATACAGAGATCACCGCTTTACTTTGCTGATCTTTTACTGCCTGATCGGCCAGTTCGAGCGACGACTTACTCTCAGGATATTTTTGATCAAGTAGATTAATTCTACCTTTTTCAAAGTTATCAAGAATGTCACCTGCTACGTAATCTGGTAACTCTTGTTGAGCCGTTGAATAATCCCCAGACTTGACTGCTTGGTAAATTTCTTTGTTTTGCGCGCTGTAATGACTGAACAGGCTCCCTGCCGACATATTCGCACAACCCGCTGTCAACGCCGATAACAGGGCAATGGAAGCGAATCTAAACTGGTGCTTCACTTATCGTCTCCGTGCATGTTTAAAATGCCAACTTTGTTAAAAGGATCTTAAGCAAGTGGATACCTTGCTTTTTAGGCTCTACCTAATCGATGCCGATATTCAGACAACAGATAAAAATAAAAGTTGGCATACAAACAACAAATTTTCCAACTCGCTGTTTATGTTAATTAACCATTAACTTGTATTAACGAGATCATTAACTGTTTCGTTAGCTTATTAGCCTTTTAATTAACTCATTAAAAGCGGGCCAAGCGGGCGGCCACCAACCAAATGCATGTGAATATGGTAAACCTCTTGGCCACCGTGAGAATTGCAATTCACAATAAGACGATAGCCGTCTTCTGCAATGCCTTCTTCTTTTGCTAACTTACGAGCAACAGTAAACATACGTCCCATCATTGCTTCATCTTCCGCTTCAACATCATTCGTTGTTGGAATCAGCTTGTTAGGAATAATTAGAATATGACTAGGAGCACGAGGGTTAATATCGCGAAATGCGGTTACTAAATCGTCTTGGTATAGTAGATCTGCTGGGATTTCTTTATTGATGATCTTACTAAAAATGGTTTCTTCAGCCATGTGTCTCTCCGATAAAACATTTATTTTTTAATGCTTTGAGTATGCGCTATGCCGCATCAAACCACAATAAACCTGCTTTAAAGCATAATAAAAAACACCGTTCAAATCAAAAAAAACACGCCTTACCTCTCAAGAACGGCATATTGGCTAGGACAAAGGACTATTTTTGACGTGTGCGTCATAAAATGCGTAAGCCGAGCTCAATAGAATCCTGATAATTTTGTTAGTTTTGTTTTGACCTGGTATTAGGTCCACATTTATTTAGGGAGAAAGTCATGAAGGGATCTGTGATCAAGCGTATGTACGCTGGTTTCGCACTGATCATCATCATGTTCGCAGTCACGATAACCATCATGATGAGCAGCATGAATCAGATACATAGCAATTTTGAGAGCGTCTCAAAAGTCTCATTGCCGCTGGTTGCGCTTTCAAACCAAACAAGTGTCCAATTACTTTCCGCTGACAAGTCATTTAAAGACTTCTTAACCACACAAAATTCTGAGCGTATGTCTGCAATGCGTACAGAGTTTGCTGCATCACAAAACGCTTTTTCTGAAGTTCTAGGTAGCCTAGAAACAGCAAGCCAAGACAATACCTCGCTCACTGAGCGCATCACGCAATTAAGAGCGATGGAAGAACGTTACTTCACCGAAGCAGATGAAGCGATGAACAATTATATCGCTATGTTTGAGGCGCAAGAGCAAGTACAAAAAGCATCACGTGATTTCCAACGCTTACATTCAGAATTGACCGTTGGCATGAAAGAGTACGTTGCCGACCAAAAAAGCATCTCTGTAAAAGTGATGGCAAAGAGCTACTTTATTAAACTACAAGACGCCGAGGTGATTACCTCTGATGCACTAGCAAGTTCTGATGTTGCCTTCGTACAAAAAGCCGTCAACCAAAACAAAAAGGCCGTTACCCACCTAAACTACGCGTACCGTGGCTTAGCGACACAATTGCCTGCGATAAAAAATGTTTTCGATGAATCGGTTAAAAACTTCACCAAAGACGTGGGACAAAAAGGCGGTGTTTTAGATAAACATAATAACTATCTGAAAGCGAAAGAAGCCTTGTACATCAACATTGCTAATCTAGCCGTTGAAGTCGACCAAGCAATGGCGGTACTGGATTCTTTCAACGTCACAGCGGAAGAGCAACTCAACTCATCATTAGCAGATGCGAGCAGCATCTACGACAACGGTCTATTCAAAGCGATTGCAATTGGCATTGTTGTCACCGTATTCGCTGCAGCAATTGGTTACCACATTGCACATAGTGTAAGAGAGCCACTAACGCGTATCCTCGGTACATTAGAAGGCCTGACTGAAGGAGATATGACTCAGCGTATCGATATTCGATACGACAACGAATTCAGCCGAGTAAGCCGTCACATCAATACCTTAGCCGACAACCTGCACAATATTCTGGTGAAACTGAATGACGCTTCAGATGACCTAACCAATACTGCAAGCGTAAACCAAAAAACCTCTTCTGAGACACAGGCTCAATTGAACAGCCAGCGTGAACAAACAGCAACTGTCGCAACGGCAATGACACAAATGTCTCACTCTGTACAAGAAGTAGCAAACAGCGCGCAAAGCTCGTTAACTATGGTTCAACAAGTAGAATCGGCTTCTGAATCAGGTCGTCAGGTCATGAACACCAACATCAGTACCATTAATCAACTTGAGGTGCGCCTGACTGAATCCGTGGGTGCTGTAGGCGAGCTACAACAAATGAGTAGCCAGATTGGCTCTATCCTCGATGTTATTCGTGGTATTGCAGATCAAACCAACCTACTTGCACTCAACGCAGCAATCGAAGCCGCGCGCGCAGGTGAACAAGGCCGTGGATTTGCTGTAGTTGCAGATGAAGTCCGAGTACTGGCACAAAAGACAACTCAATCGACGTCTGAAATTGAGACCATGATCAGTAACCTACAATCAAGTTCTAAAACAGCAAGCAATGTGATTGAAAGCTGCATGAGCGATATGGATATGTCGGTTCAACAAGCTTCAAGTGCTAATAGTGCTATGGAAGAAATTCAGGCATTGATTCTAGAAATCAGTCGAATGAGTACGCACATTTCTCAAGCCGCGGCTGAGCAGAGTGAAACTTCGGGTGATATCGCGCGTAACATTGAAGACATCAACCAGATTGCTGATAAGAGTTATCAAGCGATGTCATCAATTGCAGAGGCAAGCCAAAACCTAACAATTCTGGCAAACCAGCAAGGCGATTTAGTTCATCAATTCAAGCTATAAGTAAACGAAGAACCAATAGATATTCACCTGAAATGTTGGGATATCTCACCCAATAGTGATAACTAATTGAACAAGGGCAACTTTTATCAAGGGTTGCCCTTGTTTTTTATGAGCTTTGTCATTATATGATTATAAAGGCTTGCTGCTTCCCGTTTTTCTTTCACCTTTATGAGCGAGCCGCTATTAAGGAATTTATATGGCTGTTCATGTTGGCATTATCGATCAAGACCCCATTCGGTTGATCACCCCACTACTCGACAACCGAACGATCAGCACTCACATCGTGTTCATCGGTGACAAAAATCAAATCAGTATCTATCAACGCTTAGACAGCGTTTTGCAGAAGCGTGATATTACGAGTGAATTTTTCGAGATTCCAACTATCGTAAACACCTCTGCAATTAAAGAATCGATCCAAAACCTTGCAGAAGACTTAAAAGCTCGGGGACAAGAAGTGAAGCTCAACGCAAGTTGTGGCCTTCGTCACCGCCTACTGTCTGTCTACGAAGTATTTCGTACTTACCACTGGCCAATCTTTGTTGTTGAACCAAACAGTGACAAACTGTGCTGGCTTTACCCGAATGGTAAAGAAGACGCACAAGTTCAAGACCGCATCACTATCGATGACTACTTAACGGTATTCGGTGCTCGTGGTGAATTCAGCGATGTACAACTGTCTCCGCAACTTGACCAAAAACTTTATGAACTGGGTGAGCGTTGGGCAAGTAACGCATTAGAATTAGGCCCAGGCCTTGCTACATTGAACTACCTTGCAACGACCTGCCGTAAAGAACAGAGACTTGATGTGGGTTTGTCTGAGAAGCAACAAGGTTATCGCGAGCTGAACATGCTGTTGAGCGATTTGGTTGAAGCTAAGATTGCCACTTATGACAATGGTATTTTGACGTTTGCCAATGAAGACGCGCGACGCTTCTCAAACGGCGAATGGCTTGAGACATTGGTTCATAGCACCGTTAAGCAGATCCAAGATGACATGCCGACCATTCAAGATCGCTCTTTGAATGTTCAGGTTTATCGTCAGCTCGGTGAGCGCGAAGTTCGTAATGAGCTTGATGTTGCTTCTGTAGTGAACAATAAGCTGCACATCATCGAGTGTAAGACCAAAGGTATGCGAGATGATGGCGATGATACCTTGTACAAGCTGGAATCGCTCAGAGACCTGCTAGGTGGCCTACAGGCCCGTGCAATGTTGGTGAGCTTCCGCCCTCTTCGTCATAATGACATCACACGAGCAGAAGATCTTGGCCTAGCATTGATTGGCCCTGACGAATTAAAAGATCTTAAAACACATCTCGCGGCATGGTTTACCGCTGCCGGTGGTGATGAAGATTTAGAGTGCTAATTTAAGAAACTCGAACATATCGAATTCTCAAAAAACAAAAAGGCGAATGACCACTTAAGTCACTCGCCTTTTTTGTACCCGTAACGATTATGCCAATCGTAGTAAATGACTTATATCCACTACCCCGCCCGTATTAACAAGGTCTAAACTTTACAGCATCTAGATGTTCACAAGGTTTAGAGCTCACAAGGTCTACGTTTGCAAAGTCTAAAGCTCGCAAGGTAAAAAGCTCAAAGGACTTGTAAACAAGCAAAAAAATGGCCACATCATTCGATGTGGCCATTTTCAAAATTTGAAGTCGTTTTAAGACTTAAAGCACTTGAAAACTTAAAGCATTTTACGAGCAGCTTCTACAACCACTTTGATTGAGCGCGCTTCCGTTACTTTTAGTGTCTCGTGATCAGGTATCTCTTTTTGAGTACGGTTGATGATCACACCAGCAACACAACCTGCTTTCAAACCAGAACTTGCACACATTGTTAGTAGCGTTGCAGATTCCATTTCGAAGTTAAGAACACCCATGTCTTGCCATTCTTGCATAGAACCTTGGAAACGCTTAACCACGCGACCAGAGAACGTGTCGTAGCGCTCTTGACCTGGGTAGAAAGTGTCACTTGAAGCGGTTACGCCCATGTGAACTGCTGCGCCTGATTCTTCAACTGCTGCTTTCATTGCTGTAGCAACTTCGAAATCAGCAACTGCTGGGAACTCCATAGGAGCGAAGTGCAGGCTAGCGCCGTCTAGACGAACAGAACCCGTAGAAACAATCATGTCACCCACGTTTACGTGAGGTTGGATCGCACCAGTAGTCCCAACACGTAGGAAAGTACGAACACCAAGCTGAGCAAGCTCTTCAACTGCGATAGAAGTAGATGGGCCGCCGATACCTGTTGAACATACAACAACTGGCTTACCGTCTAGCTCTGCGCGGTAAAGCGTGTATTCACGGTGACTCGCAAGAAATACGGGATTCTCCATCTCTTCTGCAATTTTTTGCACACGAGCAGGATCACCAGGAATGATCGCAAGAGTAGCACCGTTAAGATCTGCTTCAGTAACACCTAAGTGGAAAACAGCTTGAGACATAGTTCGCTCCTTTTGGCTTATTGGGCTTTTTACCCTTATTTAAGCTCATAGTAAATTCGTGGGGTACGAACACACTCTAACCAAGCTCATAATGAAATGAAGTGACGAACATCACACCAATGATCGCAACAATATTTCAGGTTTCACGAAAAACCGATTGGCATCACAAAAATAAGCAATCCGAACGGCTGCGTTGCATACTAATGAGACAAAAAACGCCTTTAACGTATGACCGCTAAAGGCGCTTTTATGCGAGATGCTTCTTATATAAGACGCTTTTAAAATTAAGAGTGTCTATGTCTGAGAGCTGAACTTAATCCGCTTTAGACTTGAATCGAAGCAGGCGCAGTGCGTTGAGTGTCACCAGAGCTGTCGCGCCACTATCTGCAAGAACGGCAACCCAAAGCCCGGTAATACCAAGCAAACTGGTCACCAAGAACACACCTTTCAAACCGAGCGCTAGTGCTACGTTTTGACGAATGTTATTCATAGTCGCTTGCGACAATTCAATCATCGCGGGCAGCTCAGTTAAACGGTTGTGAGTCAGTGCTGAATCTGCCGTTTCAAGCGCAACATCAGTACCACCACCCATAGCAATACCGACATTCGCCGTTTTCATTGCTGGCGCATCGTTGATGCCATCACCGACCATAGCAACATGTGACTGTTGAGATAACTCTTCAACATAAGACACCTTGTCACTTGGAAGCAGGCTCGCTTTATATTGCATACCAATTTTGCTGCTGATCGCTGCTGCGCTTCGTGGGTTATCCCCTGTGAGCATGATTGATTGAATACCCAAGTCATTAAGTCGTTCAATCGCAAGCTTAGCGTCACTACGTAACGTATCTTGCCAAGCAATCAAACCAATCACAGTCGTAGCTTGTTCTGTTGACTCTTCTAGATCTTTAAGCTCAAGAGCAACCACAACCGTCTTGCCCTCGCCTTCTAATGCTTCTACCTGAGAAACCACATCGGGTCCAAGAGCGAACGTGACTTTAGACGGTGATAAAACCTGATACTTAACACCATCGACATCGCCTTCAACACCGCTACCAATGAGCGCTTTCTTGTTGTGTGACTCAGGGATCTCAACATTCAGCTCTTTAACTTTAGCGACAAGCGATTGCGCCAAAGGATGAGTCGAACCAACTTCAATCGCCCCAACTACACGAAGCATCACGTCTTGTTTCCAACCTGATAGAGGTTGAATATCCGTAACCTGAGGCTTACCTTCAGTCAGCGTACCTGTCTTATCAAAGGCAATCGTTTGAATTTTCCCTAACTGCTCGAGTGCCGCGCCGCCTTTAATTAATGCGCCACGTTTCGCTGCGGCTGCTAAACCAGAAGTAATTGCAGCAGGTGTCGAGATAACCAACGCACACGGACAAGCAATCAACAATAGAGCTAGACCTCGGTAAACCCAGGTTTCCCAAGGCTGCGCGAACAGCAATGGTGGGGTGATGATGACCAACAGAGCCACCAACATCATTAGTGGTGTGTACCAGCGGCTAAACTTATCGAGGAAACGTTCAAGCGGTGCTTTACGAGATTCTGCTTCTTCAATCAAGTGAAGAATACGGTCAATCGCGTTCTCACCCTGTTTTGACGTGATGGTGATACGAACGACTTTATCGACCACCACAGCACCAGCCATAATGCTGTTGCCTTCGATATGTTCGACAGGAACAGACTCACCCGTTAGCGCACTTTCATCAAAGCTCGCAGCGTCGGTAATAAGTTGACCATCAGCAGGTAAACGAGAACCCGCCGCCACTTCAATCACGTCACCAGGAGCAAGTTCACTTACTGCAACGTCAACACGTTCGCCGTTGATAATCTTGGTGGCATTTTCTGGCACCAATGCCATTAAGGCTTGAACACCACTTCTTGCTCTTGATGAAGCAAATGCCTCTAGACGCTCACCAATCAAAAACAGTAACAGAACCATCGCAGCTTCAGCTGTTTCGCCAAGGTATAAAGCACCGAGCGCGGCAACACTCATTAAGGTTTCGATTGCAAACGGCGTACCTGAACGTGCCAATTGAACTGCTTTCTTGGCCACTGGATACAAACCAAGCAAACAGGTTACGGTAAACAAACCTTCACTTAGTTGAGGAGAAGTACTTTTCAACAGTGCTGCGAAGAGCATTGCGGCTGCAATCGCTATAATTTGTAAATTAGGTTGGATATGAGCTTGCCAAAAAGTCTCGGGGTGCTGTTTTTCTTTTTTAGAACCAACTTCCGAAAGAGGGAAGCCCGTTTTGATAGAGACCTGTTCAATGGTGTCGGCAAGACTTTCATTGTCGAATTTCACAACTAGCTTTTCGGTGGCAAAGAGAACTTTGGCTTGAATAACACCTTCAATGTTACTAACAGCTTTCTCTATTTTTTTAGCACAAGCTGGGCAGTCCATTCCTGAGACCAACCAACTTTTAGAAAATTGGGCATTTAAAGTTTGAGTAGAGGACTGACTGTCTTCTTCTCCACTGTCTGAACCACAACAATCATCTCCTGACGATGAAGACGCAGTAGCAGAAGAGCTGCAACATGAAGATGAAGTACCTGCTGCGGTAATGCTTGAAATTTTAGGGCTAGAGCAACTTGCTCCAGTCGCTTGTGGTTGAACGTCCACTTTTGTTGAGCGGCACGCTGCGTGTTTTGCGCACATAATGTATCTCCTTAATACTCAAAAGCCTTGAGGTTATTGCTCACTCATGAGCAACAGAACCTTAAGTACAACAAAAGTATAAACCTTGGAGACTACTCCAAGGTCAAGAACAAATTGTCCAAAACCAAGAAGAAATTTACAAACCAACTAATCTATATTGGAGTGTCGCTGTTATTGCGACTTGAGCTCTTTACACTCTTCTCTGTTCGCCGATACATCATCAATAAGAACTGCATCATGTGAACAGAATGGTTGTGTATTCAAGCTGACTATCGACACATCGTCTTCTACAGGATCAACTTGGGAACCTTGCATAAGCTCGGCAATATGATAGCGAAGCACTAGGGTACCGAGTATTCCGAACAAAACATTGCCCAAGGCTTGCCCATACAGCACACCCAATGCGCCATACCATTGCGAGCCTAAGTAAACGAACGGCAATGTACCGAGAGTGGCTTTACCCAGATTCAGTGCTGTCGAGTAAAGCGGTTTACCTAAGTTATTAAAAGACGTGTTGGCAACAAACAGTGCGCCGTTGAAGGTGAAGGTCAACGCTACATAGGTACAGAATGCGGCAACAATAATTGCTGCATCACCTTGTAGACTAAAGCCTTGGATCACATAGTCTTGGACAAAGTATAAGAGAATACAAACGGCGATGGTGTACGCCGTAGTAACCAACAATGAGTTGTTGAGTGTTTCTTTTACTCTATCCATTCGTTCTGCACCAAAGTTTTGCCCAATGATAGGGCCCACAGCGCCAGACAAAGCAAAGATAACCGCAAAACAAACCGGCGTCAGACGACCTATCACAGCAAAGCCCGCGACAAAATCCTCTCCGTATTGTGCAATCCCCGTCGTTACAATCGCATTACCGATAGGCGTTGCGGTATTGGTGATAATAGCAGGCAGCGCAATAGCCAATATTGGTCGAATATTAATGCGCCATTGTACAAGAGAAGGGGGAGCCACCAGTTGGTGACTGCGAATCAAAGGGTAAAGCGAGAAAAAGAGCACCGAAAAACGAGCAAAGACAGAAGCGATAGCCGCCCCTTCGATGTTCCAACCAAAACCAAAAATAAACAAAGGGTCGAGAATCGCGTTAACAATACCGCCCGACAAGGTCGCCCACATCGAACGTTTGGCATCACCTGCAGCTCTCAAGCCTGCACCCGCAGCCATCGCTAGCGCTAGAAATGGCCCGCTTGGCAATAAGATTTGCAGGTAAGCTTGCGCCCGCTCTGCGGCAACCCCCTTTGCACCAATCGCAGCAAGTAGCTCTGGGATATAGGCGAACATCACCGCAGTAATCGTCAAACTGATGACAAAAGCAGTCAGCATAATACTAGTAGCGAGGTTTCGAGCGTGTTCTTGATTCTTTGAACCAATAGCTTTGGAAACCAACGCACCCATAGCAATAGAAGTACCGATCGAAACGGAGGTAGAGAAAAATGTCAGTGTGCCTGCAAAACCAACAGCCGCGGCCAATTCGACTTGTCCCAACATACTGATGAACAACATATCGAGTAAATCGACCACGAATAACGCCATCAAACCAACAGAGCCAGCCCCCGACATCACCAATATGTGGCGCATCGTTGAACCTTCTACAAACTTCGCAGTTTGATTTGACATGAAACCTCCAAAAGTTGGAACACCACAAAATAAAGCTCTATAAGCTAGTCAGCCACAAACTAGGGATCTACAAAAAAGATCCACCAAGAAAAGCTCTACAAAGAAAAAAGGCGCTAGTGCGCCTTTTCAATTGAGGGTATTGAGAAAAATAATCGTTCTTAACACACCACTATACATGATGTTTAAAACTATACCTGATGTTTAAAGCATTCATCTAAGTTCTTGCCGATTGCTCTCAAAACATCGGTTCGAGTAATCATACCCACTAGCTTTTTGTTATCGAGTACCGGATAAGCTTTGGGTTTTCCAACTTGCATCATATCTGCCAATTCAATAATGGATAACTCAGGTGATACCGAGAGAACTTCTTGGTACATACAATCACCTACAATATGCGTGTCTTGGCAGAAATAGCTCACCTTCACTAACTTCTCGAGTAAATCTTGTTCAGAAAGGAAACCAATCACTTGTTCATTATCATCAATGACTGGACCACCCATATGATGGCTGCGCATTACTCTGTCTAACGCGAGACTTAACGGCATGTCAGGAGTGAATGTCACAACCTGCGGCGTCATGTAATCTTTCACTTTAATAGAATGCATTGCGTTCTCCCTAAAATACGTTTTGTTATCGATTTTTCTATCGTGTTACCTTAATTGTTGTCTAAAATCTTGATTTTACTAAATGGATTTCAACAATTTTATTGATAGGCAAAACCTACCAAAGCAAAAAACGAGGTAACAAAAGGCTTGCACGCATGCCTATGAAGCAAAAATTTAAACACCGCTTACAAACTCTTACCTTTGATTCCTCCCATAAGCTAGCCTGAATACATAAATACTGTAACCTTCATCACACTAATAATAAAAAGCTCAGCTTAGGTAATTTATGCAACACAACAACATGTACGCGTATGTTTATGCAGACAACGAAGGTACAGAGAACACACTTATCGCTACTGTCGACAACCAAGAAAAGCCCCTAATCTCAAGCTGTTTTAATGAGATAAAGCGCATGTCTAACTTAGCTATTGATCTTGCAGCAGAACACAACTTGAAAGTGAAACTGGTTAAATACGGAAGAGAACAAGAGATCGACTTCGACCTATTCCTAAAATAGCGCAGTCATAACGCATTTCTTGTTCGGCAAGCTTAAGCTGCATGGTCAACAGCACAGAACACCGTTGAATAACATGTTATGAGTAGGCAATCACCTTGACAATGATTGCCTACTTAATTCAACAGCGAATACCTACCACGGTAAATATACGAAAAAGGCCAGCATTCGCTGACCTTCTCATTCACGATTTCAATCGCTATACGTTATTTGCTAGCTCTTAACGACTGGCTAGTAGCTACTAACGAGTGCAATAGGCTTCCCACAAACGCGCTGCCTTTGAGTAAGCTTCAGCCTTATCGTGCGTTTCTGCGAATAAAATTGCCGTCATACTATCCACAACACTATTCGCCATCAGCTCCATCTCATCTTCCGGTGTACCCAGTACACATTCAGAAGGTAGAGGCAGCTCAGCATTCATCGTGCCTTCCCAGTAGAAAGATTCCACCTTTTCAGGAGAACTCATCCAGACAGTTTGGCTTACCTTGGGGTTGTATTCTGATTCGCCATTCATGCCTTTAAATGAAATCACCGAGTGGGATTTATTGCCAATCACATGCTCAACTTCTGCATGAAGCTGTGGGAATCCAGGGTGAAAGCTGCCACGCAAGCCTAAACGTCCACCACCAGGGTTCAATGCACGAACAACGGTATTAATCGGAGTTCTCAGTCCATAACGATGTTTCCAACCAATCATAGTTTGAGCTTGTGGGGCGAAGTTCGCCAAAGGCAAGTAAGCAATACCATCGGCTTCTAGAATCTGCTTTGCGTCTTGCGGATCTTGCGCGCTGCGAACGCCGACACATTCTAAATGCGTTTCGGCATGCGTACGACCACTGGGTTTGTCCATGTAGCCATGCATTAATACTTTATAGCCGTTGTCAGCTAGAATTTTTGCTGCCAACAGGTTCCAAGGCTTTCCACTGCCGTTGTCGTTACGCTTACCTGCATAACACGGCCAATCGATATCAGCACCTAAGTCTGGCACTCGAGATTGAAACGCTTTTACAAAGCCTGCGATCTCTTCATTGGTTTCATTCTGCACACGAATCAACATCAGTAGCATAGCCATTTGGTCGTCACCGACCTCTCCGCTTAAATACTCATCCATGATGCGGTAGGCTTGTTCGAACGACAAAGGCTTACGACCTCTTTCCCCTCGTCCAACTGTACGAATACACTCTAAAATACTACTCATTGATTGTTTATTCTCTTCCGTTGATATCAATAAAATTCGAATACGTTTTCGATTCTATGACACCCGCAGTTCATTGCAAAGCGATTCAGGTGCTAGCGTGCTAATTACCAAGACACTGATTGGTATTCTAAAAGTAAACTTACTGGTGTAAAATTAGAGTATGCAATGCTAACCGCGACATATTGAGTAATATCCAGATGACGGTAAAAAAAACACTAAGCCAAAGAAAACGCGAATCTATCGTGGCCGCTGCCATCGCAGAGTTTACCGAGCATGGCTATAAAGCCACCAGCATGGATAAAATATCGAGCCGCGCGGAAGTATCAAAGCGCACGGTTTACAATCACTTTGCGAGTAAAGAACTGCTACTGGATGAGATTTTAGACAGCATTTGGAGCAAAACACTCGCAGCGACTCAGTTCCCCTATCAAGCCGAACAACCGCTAGATGAACAACTTACCTCTATAGCCAACCAAGAACTTGAGCTTCTCGAGTCTGAAGGTTTCATCGACTTATCTCGCGTACTGTTCTCTGAATATTTTCATAACGCAGAACTCGCGCATCAAGCGATGGAAAAATATTCTCAAGCAGAAAGCGGCCTGACGACTTGGATCAAAGCGGCATTGGCTGATGGGCGTTTGGTTGAACTCGACCCATTGTTTGCATCCACTCAGTTTATCGCCCTGCTGAAATCTTTTGCATTTTGGCCACAGATCATTGGTCATGCGCCCTCTCCTGATAAGCAGCACAAGCAAATAATCATTAATTCCAGCGTCGAGATGTTCCTTAAACAGTACCAAGCGTAATAAAAGTTGAGCTCTGCTAAGTTTTGTTGGGTTTAATTAGAGATGCGTAAACGAGTGATGTATCATGCGCTCGTTCTACGCTTTCCTGTTTAGCGGTTGCAGAATGTGATTCATACCAACCTTAATTCGGACACAAAGACCAATATTCCATGCCAAAGTTGATAAGCAAAATTTGGGTACATGCTTTTATGCTATTCGCTATGTTAGTGGCCACCGTCAGTGTGGACAGTATCGCGAACGCCAATGCTATGCAGGTAACTCAAAATCTATCAACCTTATCGCTGAACACCGATTCCTCATTCGACACCAGTGACTCATTCCCATATTCCAGCGCGCAACCCAATGTAGAACACCACTGCTGTGGCTCTGTATGCTTACTTAAAATGCCACCGTTGATTGTGTCAGAGTATTTTGATACCCAAACTGGTTCATTGGCTTTGATCGAGAAAGAGCCTTCACACAAGGCAATCATGTCGCCACAAGCTCCTTATCGCCCTCCTATTTCTTAATTGTTTGTCCCTGTTTGGCAACGCTTGCCAACGTATTACTAATACAGCTCTATCGCTGTAAACAATGACATCCAAATTTAGGAAATAACACATGAAAAAGCTATTTAGCCTATTCGCAGCTCTGATCATGAGCGCTTCAATTAATGCCGCTCAGTTTGAAGAAGGTACTCACTACAAGATCCTCGACGTAGCGAAAGCAGATAAGCCTGTCGTTACCGAGTTCTTCTCGTTTTACTGCCCTCATTGCTACAAATTTGAAGGCGTCATTGAGTTCCTTAAACAAGATCTACCAGAATCAGCAAGCTTTCAAAAAGTGCACGTAGCGTTTATGGGAAACGACATGGCTGTGCCTATGGCAAAAGCTTACGCGACCATGATTGCACTCGACGCTGAAGACAATATGGTTCCAGCAATGTTCGCCAAAATTCACGAGAAGCAACAGACTCCAAGAAACGAAGCGGAACTGCGCCAGATCTTCATTGATAACGGTATCGATGCGAAGAAGTTTGATGCGGCCTACAACGGTTTCGCAGTTAACTCAATGCAGAAGCGTTTTGATAAGCAGTTTGATGCGAGCACATTAACTGGCGTTCCAGGCGTATTAGTTAACAACAAATACATCGTAAAACCGGATCAAATCAAGAGCTACGAAGAGTACAACCAACTGGTGAATTACCTTCTAACGCTTTAATCAAAAGCAATAATCTTTAAAACCTCCAAAGCCAGCGACCTGTTCGCTGGCTTTCTTGTCTATACGAATGAAGTGAACGCGCGATGGCACGCTCGAAGATCATTCAGATCGCCCTTGAATACACGTCAGAATCACTGTTCACTGGCATCCGTCGTTATTTCTCATATACTGCACCCTACACTACTCTGTAGTACTCAAAATATTAGTACTCGAACATTGGGCACCTTTATGATTATTCTGACCACTAACTTTGGCGACATCGAAATTGAACTTAACCTTGAGAAAGCGCCAGTAAGTTCAAAAAACTTCCTTAGATACTGCCAAGAAGGCTTCTATGAAGGCACCACATTTCACCGTGTAATTGAGGGTTTCATGATTCAAGGTGGTGGACACACTATAGACATGACAGAGAAGCCAACACACGCACCTATCGTCAATGAAGCAAATCGTGGACTAAAGAACGTGATTGGCTCAGTGGCAATGGCTCGTACAGACGCACCACACTCAGCAACGGCGCAGTTCTTTATCAACCTTGACGACAATGATTTCCTTGACCATACCGCGACCAGCAACGCAGGTTGGGGTTACGCAGTGTTTGGCAAAGTATCGGCAGGCATGGACGTGGTCAACAAGATTGCTGTCGCTCCAACGACCACTCGCTGGGGACACGAAGATGTACCTTGCGAAGATATTATGATTACCAAGGTCACGATTCGCGATTAATTCAAAATTAGCAGTCAATTCGCTTTTTTATCAAATAACGAAGCAATGTTGGTGCTAATTGCATCGGTATTAGTTACGATGACAATAGTTGTAATGTCATCGTAAGAATTAGGTACTGACGGATGTCACAAGAATTTGATAGGCAAAATAGCTTTGGTTGGATGATCAACGTGATCGCCAATAAAGCGAGCAAAGATTTCGACACAGAATTGAAAGAACATGGCTTAACCATTGCGCTCTGGCCAACCTTGATGTGCCTATGGGAAGAGGAAGGTATTACTCAGCGTGATATCGCGGCAAAGTCCAAAGTCGAGAATTCGACAACGACACGAACATTAGACAAGTTAGAAAAGCTTGAACTGGTTGAACGCAGAGCCGATCCAAACAGTCGTCGTTCTTTCAGAATCTACTTAACGGAAAAAGGGAAAGCACTCGAAGAACAACTCGTTCCAATCCCTATTCGTTTAAACAAAGAGCTAATGAACGAGTTGGACGCTAAAGAACAACAGCAGATGATCAAGCTACTTCAAAAGATGGTCGCAGCGATCTGATCTTACTGTGACCGGAGCTTACTGTTAGTACATGCTTAATGAGTTCTAAACTTGCACGAACCAACAACCAATACTCGGCCTTGCGCCGAGTGTTTTATTTTCGTCTAGACCATTTGATATAACAAAATAGCGAACCAATAATCACCGCCCCGCCAAGTAGCTTTTGCATCTCAACCGTTTCACCCAACACGCTGACACTCAATAACAATGTCCACACTGGCTCAAGAATCATGATCAATGCCGCCACTTCCATGTTCACGGAGTGCTGACCGACAGTTTGCAATAAGTAACGGATCGATGTCGCGACAACCGCTGATACGATAAACCAGAATATTAAGGTTTGAGTTATTTCAAACTCTGGTTGAGTAGTCATCGAAGCAAACGCTAACCCACTAACACCCACCACAAAAAGCTGCACGCAGATTGAAGCTATAGGTTTGATATTAGTAATCACTCGCTTATTCATCACAAAGTGAACCGAAAGCAACATCGATGCTAATAGGAAATAGATCTGACTCTGCTCGACGTGCCAGCCATTAGTTAGGGTCAGTAGCAACATACCGATAATCGCAATTGGAAATGACATCCAGAAGGCACGATTAGGCTTAACTCGAAATATAACCCAAGAGACAAACGGCGCGATGATCATGGCTAAGCTCATGATAAACGCTCCTTCCGACAAACTTTCCGTCATTGATACCGCAAATACCCATACTTGCAATGAAGCAGACAGCAACAAGCCAACGCCGCAAAGAGAAAATATCTGCTTAAGCGAAAGCTTACGAATGTGATGAATACAAAATGGCAAAAGAATCAAACTCGCGACGAAGAATCGCACACCAATGAACACTGGCCCAGGCATTTCTAACACCACCAGCTTAGATGCAATCCATCCAATCCCAGCTAACAAGGTAGCAAATAGGAGATAAAGCTCTCCGCGCATCGCTTTCATCATCTTACTTGGTCCAATAACAAAAAAAGCAACCCGACTCTGCAAGGTTGCTTTTTATAAACATTCAACAGGATCGAGATATTATCTCAATACTCTGCTTCAGGCAGCTATTTTTAGCCTGCGTATTTTGGGTAATCCGTTAAACCTTTTTCAGCACCACCAAACAATGTGTTTGGATCATGCGCTGCTAATGGGTAACCATTTTGAATACGAGCGGGTAGATCTGGGTTTGCGACGAATGGACGACCGAAACCAACCATATCAGTTACGCCTTCAGCAACCGCTTTTTCGCCGCGCTCGCTGTCGTATTTACCTGCGTAAATCAACACGCCATTGTAAGCTTTACGAACCGCTGCTTTAAACGCTATTGGCGTTTCAGGTGCGTCGTCCCAATCGACTTCTGCCAGGTGCAGATAAACAATGTTGTATAGGTTAAGTAGCACCGCCGCCGCTGTGTAAGTCTCTACTGGCGTAGCGTCAACCGTACCATTCAACGATGTGAACGGAGCAAGGCGAACACCTACACGGTCAGCACCAATCGCTTCGACCATAGCTTCAACCACTTCACCTAGGAAACGTAAACGGTTTTCAATTGAGCCACCGTATTCGTCAGTGCGGTTGTTTGCTTCAGAGTCGATGAATTGGTTAATCAAGTAACCATTCGCGGCGTGAAGTTCGATACCATCAAAGCCCGCTTCAATCGCGTTCAAAGCCGCTTGGCGGTATTGACCAACCACGTTTTTGATGTCTTCTTTCGTCATCTCACGAGGTTCAACCACATCCACAAAACCCGGCTCATCAGTGCCATTATCGATGAATACTTTTACGTTTTCTGCTTTAAGTGCAGAAGACGAAATTGGTTGTTCACCACCAATGTTGTCTGGGTGTGTTACACGGCCTACATGCCAAAGTTGAGCGAAGATAACGCCCTCTTTTTCATGTACTGCATCGGTGACTTTTTTCCAACCCGCAATCTGCTCATCAGAGTAGATACCCGGAGTCCAAGCGTAACCTTGACCCATAGGTGAAATTTGTGTGCCTTCAGCGATAATCAAACCTGCAGAAGCGCGTTGAGCGTAGTAAGCCGCCATCATATCGTTTGCTGAATTGCCAGGTTGCGTTGCGCGAGAACGCGTCATCGGTGGCATAACAATACGGTTTTTAAGCTCGATATTACCAAGTTGAATTGGTTGAAATAGTGCGTTTGTCATTGTTATATCCTCGATTAACCTAGTTGAATCAGTTCGATTTGGTAGCCGTCTGGGTCAGTAATGAAAGCAATGTGTGTTGAACCGCCTTTCACTGGACCTGCTTCGCGAGTGACGTTGCCACCTAGCGATTTGATCTTGTCGCATGCTGCGTAAATATCGTCTACACCCAATGCCAGATGACCAAACGCGCTGCCCATCTCGTACTCATTCGTATCCCAGTTGTACGTTAGCTCGATAGTCGTGCCGCCTTGTTCGTAGGCAACAAAAACCAATGTGTAGCGGTAGTCTTTGTTTTCATGGCGTTCAAGTTCCTTCATTCCCAATACCTTGGTGTAGAACTCGATAGACTTGTCTAAATCAGTAACTCGGATCATTGTGTGTAGGAATTTCATATTTCACCCTTATTAGCACCACAAGCATGGCGCCGTTATTATTTTGAGTGGAGGTTATCCACTAATCTCTGAGTGAAATAATACGATTCAGCGAGGAATTAAGGAAATTATCAAAAATTCTCAATGTGATAACTTTTTGTTATGAACTTTATGACTAGCACGAACTCAATGACACAAAAAAGGGAAGCCAATGCTTCCCTTCGAGTTAGACTCTCAATTAAAACCGCAAACGCCTATCTTTAAGCGTCTTCGACATCGCATCTGATGTACTGATGACTTGTTCTCGGAACCATTTATGAGCAGGGTCATTATTCTGCTTCTTTAACCAAATCAAATAGTGGGATATAGGCTGATATTCAAAAGGTGGTTTAAACAACTGTAAACCCAGCCTTTCTTGAAACTGGACAGCCATAGATAAAGGCACTACGGTGATGTAATCCGATTGGCTACATAGCAAGATATTACTGAACAGTGAGCGCCCGTGAAACACGATTTTACGCTTAGATAAATCCAATGATGTGTAGTGATTTAAACTGCGAACTTTCCGCCGTGTTCTATCTAATACGGCATGCTTTTCATTCATGAATTGCGCTTCGCTGATTTCACCTTGGATTCTCGGGTGATCAGCTCGACACACGATCACAAACTCCCCTTCATATAGAGTTTCACTAACGATGCTTGGATGTTCAGGTACCACAATATCGATCATTGCATCAAACTCTTGAGTCAAAAGGTCTTCGTAAATACGCTCATCACTGTCTGGTTGGTCAAAGACTTCTAGCGATAGATTTTGATTAGGAAGCGCAGCAAAACTATTGAGTAAAATCCACTGTAAGTGCTCAGGTGAAGAAATCACAAACTTACGTTCAGAGGATTGCTCATCAAAATTAGCCATCGACTGAAATACATCATTCAATTCATGAATCGGCGTTTTTATTTGTTCATACAAACTTTGAGCATAAGAAGTAGGCGTAACACCTCTTCCTTTACGAACAAAAAGCTCTTGGCCAATCTCTTTTTTTAGGCGGGCTAACGCGGTACTGATGGTCGATTGGTTGGTACTGAGTTGATCCGCAGCCTTACTTAAACTGCCCTGCTCCATCACCGCAGAAAACACAGCAAGTAGGTTGAAATTGGGGATTTCGTTGCTCATATATCATTACTCGTTAGGCGACCATAAACACCATGCTATCGTAAAAACGATTAAATATCGTCAATAAAAACATTTATTAAAGGTATAACGCATCGATTATTTTGCTAATAAATAGCATATTAACCAGACTTTACTCACACTCATCAACCCTCAATAAATCTTCATATATTGAGACAATAAAGCCCTCCCTTCTCCGTAAGCCCTTTAATAATGGGGCGTACTTCATGCAACGCGCTTTGAAACCACAACATTGTCTCAAATTACATGACACTGAGTTTCCGTTCGGTACATATACATTCCTTTTGTGAATACTACAATGGCACCAAAATAATGACCCTCGGTATCAATATGAAAAACACTAAAATAATTTCCCTACTCTTAAGCGGTGCGGCTATCGCTTACTCTGGTTCTGCGCTGGCTGAAAAGGAACAACTCTCAGTTCAGGAAGCCGCAAAAAAATCGGCTAACCCGGTATCTGACGTATGGATGCTAATCACTCAGAATGATTACACCTTTCTTGAGAAAGAAGATGGCCACCATGAAATGCAAAACCGTTTCAGCTTTCAACCAGTAATGCCTGTTCCTATCATGGATGGCGAATGGAACTTGGTGAACCGTCTGGTAGCCAACCACTACAGTTCACCAGGTGACCGTGAAGACGGTGATTTCTTTGAAGGTCGTACAAATGGCATGGGAGACACCGTCTTTCTATCAATGGCAGCGCCTAACCGTGATGACGGCTGGATTTGGGGTGTTGGTCCAACGGTGATCATGCCAACTGGTACTGATGGTTTAACCCAAGATAAATGGCAAGTAGGCCCTGCGGCAATGGTCGCTCGCCTTGGTAAAGAAACCGGTAACCCAGCAAGTATTGAAAGCTGGAACGTTGGTTTCTTAGCTCAGCAATGGTGGGATGTAGGCGGTAGCAACAGCGTTACTGAATCAACCAATCAAGCGGACATCCAGTACTTCTTAAACTATCGTGTCAGCAACACCGCGTTAATTGGTATGACGCCTAATATTCAAATTGATTGGACAAAAGATGGTTCCGACCAATTTACTGTACCTGTCGGGTTAGGCTATATCGATATGTTTAAGATTGGACCGATGCCTGTTCGTTGGGGTGTAGAACTTCAATATTACGTAATGAAACCAGACGCAAATGTTAATACGACCAATCCAGCTGAGTATGTGCCATATGCACCAGATTGGAACCTAAAATTCTTTATTGCTCCTGTTACATTAAACCCGTTCAAATAATCGATTAAAATCCTCCCTAGAGCTGGTCTAATTTATTCAATATTTTAGGCCAGCCTTTTTAGTACTTTTCATCGACTTCTATGATCCAAACCAAGTTAATGAACAATGTTTTCTATCTGTATATGAGCCTTTTCAAATAAATCACTTTACCGATTTAGAGTTATAACTACTAATCGTAATTACGATATTATCAAATCGTAATTCTGGGTAGATACTGGTCAAAACTCTTCCTATTATCCTGCTAACAAATCAATCACCAGCCCAAATAGAAAACTGACAAATGTTTTACTTTGGTATGTCAATTGTCATGGAAGAGCCCCTCGATTGTAGAGGTAATACACGTAATAAAAACAGTCGCTAGAAAGCCGCGCGAATATTAATTCGAACGCTTCATAGCCATTTCATTTACGTCTGCTGACAAATAATAAAGATTGATTTGTAGAGAAGCATATTCGCTTCTTGATACCGAGAATCGGTTGTCTGGACTGAGCAATATCACTTTAAATATCATCTATTACTTTTGTTTATTATGAGCACCAATCTCTCCACATAATAGACATCTACTTTTTAAGATGTCATTAAAGGTGACTTCTAGGCTGCAAATTCTCTCTTCTTATTGATGTAGGTTGAGATATGAACTTTATAAAAATCGTTTTCCAGAAGATCTGGGCCGTTGCTATGGTCTTGATTAAATTCTGCCTGTTTATGGCGGTGATGTTTGCTGGTGCATGGGCTCTTGCACCGTTAGGCACTATCCATTCTAAAGACATCGACATGTCTCAATTCAACAATCATCCCAATGAAATGATGATGAACTTCTTCCAGATGGAGTACTTCTCTGGTTACTTGTTCTCGGTGACCATTGCTGTGGTATTAGCCGGTGTTTACGGCATGTGGCAGTTGCATGAACTGGGTGTGCATAAAGCAAAAGAGCACAAAAGCGCTCACGTACAAATCGTGTTTGCACTGTCACTTTGCGGGCTCTTCATCAGCAAAACATTCTGGGTTATCGCTTTGGTTATCGCATTGGCGAACTGGAAGCATATTGGTCAATCACTGAGTGATGTGATTCGCCGTGGTGTACAGCCTAAACAAGACACGACCAGTACAGAGACAGCCGCTGTCCACGTATCACCTGAACAATCGGTAACAGAGCCGTCTCAAACACAACAGTCTCCAGTAGAACCGTCTTCAGAAGCTCAGCCTTCAAAAGAACAGGCTTCAGAAGAAAAGGCTCCAACAAAACCATCCCCTACAGAAAAAGAGGTCGCATAATGAAAGAGATGATGATTCCATACATCCTAATTGTATGGTCACTGTTTGCGACAGGCGCACTTAAGAAGAACTTCAAAAACTATACCTGGGCTGCCATTGGCGGTGTAACGATTCTTGCGGTATTAGCGGTTATCTCTCGCTTGTGGGCACCCGTTGATTTAACGAACTCAACCACAGTGAAAGCACCACACGCGGTTATGTCACCTATCTTCGGCCAACAGATCGACAAAGTGCTTGTTGATCACAACCAAATGGTTAAAGAAGGCGACATAATCTACACGCTCGTCGACATCGATTCTGCCGCAGACAAAGCGAAGATCGAATCTTCAATTGTTCAGAAAGAAGAAGAGATCAAGCAAATGAATCGCGACTTAGAGCGTGCTGAAACGTCACCTGAAATCTTCAATATGCGTGACGTAGAAAAGTACGACTCCGATCTTCGAGTGCTGCACGCTGAACTTATGTCGCTAAAAGCCGATCTACAAAAAGTAAATTGGGCGCAAGAAAAGAAAACCATTAGAGCGGAATTTGACGGTCAGGTATCGATAGTGAATATTGCTGAAGGTTCTGTCATGGGTAACATGCACCTCTACAACACCAGCAAAAAGTTTCTTGAGATGCGTATTTCAGACCAAACTTATGGCTATGTTCAAGTAGGAGACTTCGCTGAGTTCTTCGTTGATGCATACCCAGGCCACGTGTTCCGAGCAAAAGTACACAGCTTTAACGCAGGTACCGGTGAGTCGAGTATTTCTCCACTTCAGGGGCCACAAAGTGTCGGTCAACACGTAGTAAGAAACGGTAATGCTTTAGGTCGTACTATCGTACTTGAGATCATCGAACCAGAAGGTTACAACATCCCTATTGGTTCAACTGGCGCGGCTTGGATCTCGGCTGAGAAGCCGCATCCGTTCTGGGGCTTCATCGACGTAATCGGCGCAGCAACGGTTCGCCTACAATCTTACAAGTCTTACTTAGGTGCTTGGTAAGTACTGAGGTTCTCGGTAAGTATTAAGATTCTCGGTAAACACTTATATAACAGTCATTAGTTCCAAATTAAATGCCCTGAATTTCAGGGCATTTTTGTATCTGTCACAAGCCCCCACTTACTAATTGATTTAGATCAAGATAAATCGCCAATACAATCATTAGATAAATAAATCATCGAAAAAACGATATATCGATATCCTATTAGCGCGTAGATAGCGACCTCTCCCACCTCTATTATTTGACTCAAGAAATCCAATTCCTGTATCCAAATATAAGGTCACTACCATGACTAATACATTCAAAAAAATGGCGCTTCCTGTTGCTATCGCGAGCGCTCTATTTGCTTCTGGTTTTGCATCTGCAACGCCAACTGTAGAAGCGACATCGAAAGTAGGCCAAGAACTTCAAACAGCAAATGCTGCGCAATACCAAAACATTGACCTTGATGCTCGCTACAAGAGCGAGGTTCTATTCGAACACAAGTCAAACCTATTCTGGGGCAAAGGCGAGCGCATCCAAGTTGTTTCGAAAACGGGCGACTCTCTTGCTTACACAGAAGAATCTGATCACGTTCATCCAATTCTCACCAAGCACGGTCGTAAAATGGACCAAGCAATCATCAAAGTGGATGACAATATTTATCTTGGTTACGGCTTCGGTCTAGACACTCCTGTCATGATCGAAGGTACGGACGGCATCATCATTGTTGATCCAGGCGAGTCGGTAGAAATGGCTCAATCGGTTAAAGAACAGTTCCGTCAAATCACAGACAAGCCGGTTAAAGCCATCATCTATTCTCACAACCACATCGACCACATCTCTGGTGTGCGTGCATGGGTGACTGATGAAGAAGTAGCATCAGGCGAAGTAAAAATCATCGCTGAAGAAGGCCTAACCGCAGCAGTGGCTAACTGGTCTTCAAACCTAGGTACTCTATTTGGTCACCGTACTTCTTACACAGGTGCTAAGCACGTAGAAGAAGGTGAGCACGGCACAGTAAACGACGGCCTTGGTCCACGTTTCATGCAAGGTGCTATCTCGTTCATTGAACCAAACCTGCTTGTACCAAGCCAAAGCCACATCGAAATTGAAATTGCTGGCGTTAAGATGCACATCGAGAACGTGCCATCTGAAACTAAAGATGAGTTAGTGGTTTACTTCCCAGAGCAGAAAATCCTGCACGCGGCTGAAGTACTTCAAGGTGAGAACTTCCCTAACCTTCACACCATCCGTGGTACTAAATTCCGTGACCCATCAATGTGGTTCAAGGGCATCGACGTAATGCGTAAGTTCGACACTGAGATCATGATTAACTCTCACGGTCGTCCTGTTGAAGGTAAAGAAGCTGTATCTGACGTATTAACGGCTTATCGTGATGCGATTCAATACACGCATGACCAAACAATCCGTTACATGAACAAAGGTATGACGCCAGACGAGCTAGTTGAAGTAGTTAAACTACCTAAGCACCTTGCAGAACACCCTTGGTTAGGTGAGCACTACGGCACTGTTGCACACGCCGTGCGTCAGATTTACGTAGGTTACAACGGTTTCTTCGAAGCGGATCCATGGCAGCTAGAGCCAATGGCTTACGAGCAACGCGCTAAAGCATTCGTAGAGATCATGGGCGGTCGTGACAACATCATCGACACAGCAAAAGCGGCGATGAAAGCAGAGAACTACACCTTTGCAGCAGAGATTCTTTCTTACCCAATCACGGTAAATAAAGATGACATGGAAGCACGCTTACTGAAAGCACAAGCTTACAAAGCATGGTCTGCCGATCAAGTGAACATCAACTGGCGCAACTGGGCATTGAATGCTGCAGCTGAACTAGAAGGTACTCGTGATTTCTCTAACATGATCAGCTTCGCTTCTGTAGACGTACTAACTGCGCTACCAAGTAAGCAAATCTTCGATATGATGACGTCGACGCTAATCGCAGAAAACTCGTTAGACGTAAACATGATGCTAACGTACAACTTCTCTGATACTAACGAAGCATTCACTATCGAAATTCGTAACGGCATTGCTCAGTTACACGAAGAGGCAGTGAAAGGCGCAGATGTTCAAATCAACACCACTCGCGCAGTATTGAACCAAATCTTGATTGCGGGTCCAAACGCTCAACAAGTGATTGGTACCAACCTACAGTCTGGTGCATTCAAGTTCTCGAATGGCGACATCAAAGGCTTCGGTCAATTCATGAGCTACTTCGACAAGCCAATGACTCCAGAAGAGATCATGCTCATCGTTCGCTAATAGCGAGTTCGAACGGTCGCTCTTCGGCGATAGCTCTTCGATGATAGCTCTTCGACGATAGCGTGTTAGTAAACAATCACTAACACACTATCAACCAATACGCTGACCGCTTCACATGGACGACAAACAAATACAGGGACCCTTTGTGGTCCCTTTTTTTATCGTCAGGCTCGGCTTCTGCCGTCAGATTCTTAACCCTGTTATAGGTCTCGATAACCATTATGTTAAAACGATTTGCTCTGATTCTTTCACTTACCTCTTCACTCACGTTTGCCTGTGGTCTTCACCAAGATACCGGATTTAGTTTGGTGACAGAGCCCGGTTCACTCGAGGTATTTGGCAACGTCATTACAGCCAGACAAGACGATGAATTCAACAACCTCAATAAGCCGGATCACTTTCGAGTCTTTGCCATCAAGGCCGCGCTTGCGAAACCCCACCCAAGCAAAATTGAGTTCAACTTGTTCGAAGCAATCAAAGGTCATTACAGCCAAGTGAAATTTGAGAAGGGGGTCGATGTCTCAGGCAGAGATACTTTGCCTACCGAGGAAGATCTATTACTGATTACGGAACTCGATGTGTTCGATGCGCTAGCAACTGGCACCATCTCTTGGGATCACGCGACACTAAACGGCTTAGTGATCATCAATGGCCCACAAGATAAACGAGAGCAGCTTGAAGATTGGCTTAGTGATATTTTTGAAGGGTAGTTGGAATGAATTTAGTGAGAGAACAACGCCATAATCGAACCAGATACGGCTCGATTATGGGTAATTGAAGAGCAGTTAAATTGAAAAACAGTTACGCAGCTTGAGTCGCGATGGTTTTTCGCTGATTTTTAGTCATCAAATGATAAACCACCGGCACAAAGTAAAACGAAATAAGCGTGGTTAACACGGTACCGCCCACAATCGCGACTGCAAATGGAGGCCAAAAACCGCCACCAGCGATGATCAACGGCATGAAGCCACCAACAGTTGTGATTGTGGTTGAACTGATATGGCGAGTACACGACATCACTGCCTCAACGACCGCGTCCACATTGCCTGATGAGGCTTGCTTATCGAGTTTCAATTCCGTCAGAATGACAATGGCCGCGTTGATCGCCAAACCTGCAATGCCGAGCATCGCGATGATCACCGTAAAGCCAAACGGATAACCGAAAGTCCACACCGACAACAACCCTAGCCCACCCGCCAATCCTGCTACCATGAAGATGATGCTACTCATTCGGAACGAGTTGAACGACATCACCACCACCAACACCATCAATACCACCACGACTGCGACATTCGAGATCAGGCTGTTGACTGAATTGTCTCGTTCAGCGGATTCACCACCAAAACCAATCGTGTAGCCTGATGGCATCTGATAGTTTTCTAGGCGTTTTTGGAATTCATTGAGCACAGTTTGAGGTAAGACACCCGCTTCAATGTAGCCCTCAATGGTATTCACACGCTGCCCGTTACGACGAGTAATCGCACCGCGGCTGGTCGTCAATTCCAGTTCTGCCAGAGTCGAAACATTGATCCCCGTTGAGTAGACATCAGAGCTGATTGGTAAACGGATATTGCTTAAATGCGCTAAGTTCTCACGCGCCTCATCTGCCACACGAACACGGATTGGCACCGATTCACTGCCTTCAATCACAGAGCCACTTTCACGACCTGTCAGCGTAGTTTGCAGCATACCTGCGAACTGGTTCAATGAAATACCATTCAGCTTTGCGGTGTCTTCATCGACCTTCAACCACACCTTAGGTGTACCCGGTTGCAGTGTTTCCCTTGTGTGCGTCACATGAGGAACACCCGCCAAAATCAATCGCACATCCTCACCAATCGCTTTCAACGTATCGAGGTTTTCACCATACACTCGCAGTTCAACGGGCGCAGTAAATGGAGGCCCTTGGTTAAGCTTACGTACCAAGATCTGTGCTTCCGGAACCTCTTCATCCAACACCTTTTGCAACTGTGGAATTAACGCATTGGCTTGGTCAAAGTTCTCTGTTTTCACCATGGCTTGCGAGAAGTATGGCGCATTATTTTGCCTTGCTTGCAGGTTGTAATAGAAGGATGGGAAGTTTGCACCCACGAGCCAATCGATACGCTCCACTTCAGGGTAACGATGAATGATGTCGTCTATTTTTTCCGAGGTATTTTTCGTCGCATAAATGCTTGCTTGAGGTGGCATGTAAACCTGAATCTCAAACATGTCTCTATCTGATGGCGGGAAGAATTGCTCAGTCAGCTGAGACATACTCCAGTAACCGGTAAACGGTACCAATAACACAAGAGCTATAGTGATGATTGGATGCGTGACACCAAAGCGGACAGAAGACGAGAACCAGCGTGTTAAAGCAGGAATTCTTAAGCCTGTCATGTACCAATGGTGCTGGCCTTTCTTATCAACGTCGCTGAGTTGCTTGGGCAGTAGTTTGGTCGCTAAACCCGCAATTAAGGTATGCGAGATAATGTAAGAGCCGATCAACGAGAAAGAAACGGTAATCGCAATACCACCGACAAATTCACCCGATGCTCCCGGCATCAAGATAATCGGGGCAAACGCCAACACGGTAGTTAAGGTTGAGCCTAATAACGGCACCCATAAATGCTTCAACGCATTCATGGTCGCTTCTGCTCGTTGTTGCCCTTTCAAACGATACGCCTGAATGGTATCGACCATCACCACCGCGTTATCAACCATGATCCCGAGCGCCACAATTAGGCCCGTCACCGACATTTGGTTAATCGGCACACCGGTCATTTTCATGATCGACAGGGTCAATAATGAGGTTAACGGCAGAGAAATGGCCACTAAGATCGCGGCACGCACGCCTAAAGTGACAAACAACACAATCAAAATCAGACCGAAACCGATCATCAAGCTTTTGCCTAAATCGTCTAAGCGAGTTTCGGTATAACCTTGCTGATTAAAGAGCACCGTCACCTTAACGTTACTTGGTAACTCTTGCTCAAATTTACCAATCAGAGCATTAGCTCGCGACGTCCAGTTGTCGACTCGCAGATCAGGATGCATTCTTGCCGCGACAATCACACCTGGCTCACCATCAATAATAGCAATCTGGTCTTGTGGGGTTTTCTCACCACGTTTCACCGAAGCAATGTCTTCCATACGGATGATGTGACCTTTGCTATCAGTGGCTATTGGCACTTGCTTAATGCGTTCAATAGAATCGAGTTCAGATTTAATTTCTAAGCCAAAGCGAGAATAAGCACTCACTAACTCGCCGGCGGAGTTCTTGGCGTCCGCCCCTTCTAGCGACTCAGCAATATTAGCACTTGAGCGCCCCAACGCGGCTGCATCTGCGGTACGTAAACTGATTTGAATCTCTTCTTGTGGCATCCCGTATTCATCAACGAATTCGGTACCCGACAAAGTTCTTAATCGCTTAGCGAGTTCTTTGGCATAACGCCCGAGTGTTAATCGGTCAGGTTCACCTGCACCAGACCAGGTTAGAGATGCGATGGTTGTGAAAGCATAGGTATGGTCACTATCGAGATCGGGAGAGTGAGAGCCCGCAGGAAAAATGGATTCGATGTCAGATAGCTTGTCGCGAGCTTGAGACCAAACCGGCTCTGGTTCGGTGATGGTGTCGTTAAGCTCTAGCGTAACAATTGACACGCCCGGCCTTGAGGTTGAGCTCACGAGTTTAACTTCACTCAGCTCACGCAGCTTGTTCTCGATAACCTCAGTAACTAAGGTTTCAACACGCTCGGCACTGGCTCCGGGGAAACTGGTAGTAATGTTTGCGTAACGGTTGATGATCACCGGATCTTCTGCACGCGGCAACGTCATGAACGCAGAAATACCACTCACCATCAGCAGTGCGGTCATTAAGATAAGCAGTCGAGTGTTGGAAATAGTCTCTATGATTTTCATGCTATTTCCTATTCAGCAGTAACGCTAGCTGGCTTTACGGTTTGTCCTGGAACTAAACGATGTAAGCCACTGGCAATCACTTGTTCACCGTCTTCAATCGCCCCACTCACGTACGCTTGTTGATTGTTGGCAAACAACACTTGAACACTGCGGCGCTCAACTTTGTTGTCTTCACCAATCACAAAGATGTTCCACACACCGCGTAGGCCGTCAATCAAACCCGTTAATGGCACCCAGTAGCCTTGGTCGTCAATCTGTTCGTCAAATTTCAGATAGGCAAGTTGTCCTTCTAACACCGACGATTGTTCAGGAAAAAGATAACGCAAACCGACACTGCGAGACTGTGTGTCGACCATTGCGCCCGGATTCAACAGGCTCACAGCGAATTCATCTCGCCCGACGCGAATACTTGGTGCGGAAAGTGAAGTAACCTTTTTCATTTGATGGGCAGGGATACCGATGAAGGCCTCTTTCCCTTCAGAGGCAAGCAGTGTAAGAGTTGGATTCCCTACATTTACTACATCTCCAAGCGAGACAAAGCGTGTTGCGATGGTCCCTGAATATGGCGCACGAATTGTCGATTTCACCAGCTTCAATTGATTGCCTTTTACCGAGGCATCAATACGCAGCAAGTTCGCCTGCAATACGCGTTGCTCACTGGTTAACGAATCAATCTCAGCTTCGGCACTGAAGCCTTTCGCTTTCAATGAACGTTGACGTTTAAGGTTCGCAGCCACCAAACTCAATTGAGCTTTGACTTCTTCAGCCTGCGCTTTCAGTTGGCTAGACTCGGTTTCCAAAAGTTGGGTATCCAATCGAATCAACGGCTGACCCGTTGTGACTGTGTCACCGACATCCACCAGAATCTCATTGACCTTGCCCGCCAATTCAAAACCCAAATTAGCCTGTTGACCCGCCTTTACCACACCGACATATTCACGTTGTACTGCATACGATGGAGAGCGTTCCAAAGCGACAGTTTCCACTGTTAAGACTGTCGACGCTGCACTATTCGATTCCGCTGCAGCATTATCTGCATCGGATGCTGTCTCGGCTTGTGTATTTTCACCACACCCGACAAGAAAAGCCGACAACGCCACTGCCACTGCGCTTCCCTTCATCAATTTATACATACGTACTATTCCTATGCGGTACTCAATTATGTTCTTTTTTTAGACTAACCAAATCAAACTAGACTGTCTAGTTTGATTGTGTTAAAAATAAGTTTCATCGTTAATGATTGATAAAACCATCACAAAAAGCATAATGCTTAGCGTAAACGAGACACATAGAACTGAGCACCAACAGGCACCAAGCAACGAGACAAACTAGGTAACGAGACAACACTAAGTAACGAGAAGCAAGCACGTGACTAAAATCATCAAGAGTGAACAGAAGAGATCGCAGATCTTAACCGCAGCCAGCCAACTTTTCTCTGAACATGGCTTCAAGATCAATATGGATCAGATAGCCAAAGCAGCGAACGTTTCCAAGCAAACGGTCTACTCTCACTTTAAAAACAAAGACGAACTTTTCGAAACCTGCATGCAAACCAAGTGTGCGGAGCGAGAACTCAGTCCTGCTGCCTTTGATATGGATGCTGCGGTGGGTGATGAGTTGGTGAAATTTGGTGTGAAGTTTCAGGATTTATTACTTGATGAGCAATCTAGACAAACCTTCCAAAATGCCATTAGCCAAGCGAATACGCATCCAGAGATCGCCTCTATCTATTTAGAAACTGGCCCTCAGAAAACCACCAAGTTACTTGCTGATTATTTGCAGTCGAAAATAGACTCTGGTGATCTCACACTGTCGACATCAAGCTCGCCAGTCATTGCAGCCAGACAACTGCTGCTTATGTTCCATGGTAAGTCAGCGTATTGGGGATTCTTCGGACACGATAGCGGAGAATCTGAAGAAGAAAGACTTCACTACACTCGCGAATGTGTCGCGCTGTTCTTAAACGGCAATCAGCCTCGTTAATCGTTCGAGACCCATAGTTAATCGTTCAAGGTTCAAGGTTCATGTCGCCGTTAGATCGCATTAGAAGCTGACTCAAGAAGTAACTCATAGAAACGTTTAGCAGCAGGGCCTGTCTTGGCTCCTTTTGGTAAAGTCAGGTGCAGCGGAACGTGATACCCACTGCCATTTTCGACATTCAACACAGTGAGCTTGTCGCAACCTCGACTTTCAACAATGTGCTTTGGTAGTCGACAATACCCGACTCCCTGCTCTACCGCGCCAAACGCATGGTCGAAATTATCCACCGTAATACGCTGACTCGACTTCAACCAACCCACATCCTGTTTGTTACCTTGGCTTTTAGTGCCTTGATTAGATCGTGTACCTAAATCTCGCACCACAATTTGTGGCAAAGACGACAGTTGATTCAACGACACAGAAGCAGCACTTGCTAACGGATGTGAACTCGCGACAACAGGCTCCATCATAGTAAAACCAAAAGCCTCAGCAGAATAATTAGTGACAGGCAGATTGATGATGGCAACGTCGGCGAGCTCTTGAGTGACCATTTCAGTCGTCTTAGACAATGACGTTTCCATCACTTGAATCGATGTTGTGCTGTTCTCTGCCATAAAGTCAGCCATGGGTTTGTATAGACGTTCAAGACAACACAAATGATCCACGGCGACCACGATTTCAGACTCGACGCCTTTCGCCAGCTGTTCACTGATAAGTTCCAACTCTCTCGCCTGTTCCAACATGCTGCTTGCACGACGCAACAGTGATTTGCCATCTTCCGATAGCACCGCCCGACGCCCTTCAACTTGCACCAAAGACACACCCAATTGATCCTCCAATTTTCTCAAAGCATAAATCAGCGTGGTATGGCTCTTATTCAATTGCACTGCCGCCGCCTGAATGCTGCCTGCACGGTCAATTTCGTAAAGCGTTTGCCATTGGTCTAGGGTGGTCTTTAATCTCATCGGTCTAAAATCCTGACAGTTAATGGCAATATTATGAACTTTTCTGTCTGTTTTTTACAGGTAATATCTATTCCAACAGGCAATCAAGCCCCCTATGTTTTGCGAAATGACCATGAGTCTCAGCGCAATACCAAGTAACTGTTTGGAGAAATAACCATGAAATTATTACAAGTCGATTTTGAATTTTCAGGCCCATTTGGTGAAGAGATGTCGAACGCGCTCGTTGACCTAGCAAAGTCTATTAACAACGAACCGGGTATGATCTGGAAAATCTGGACAGAAAACGAAGCTGAAAAACTGGGCGGTGGTGTCTATCTTTTTGAAGACCAACTCAGTGCAGAGACGTACCTAGCGATGCATAGCGCTCGCCTTAAACAGATGGGTGTCGACGAAGTACGTGGTGTGATTTTTGACGTCAATCAGCCATTAACTACCATTAATAAAGGCCCAATCAACGGTTAATCAAACTTGTTCATTCGCTGAATGACAACAAAGATACTGAATAGCTAAGTAATAAATAGAGAGATACGTAATGAACAACAAAACTTTTCTTAGCCTACACGGCATTATTTACGCAGGGTTTGCCATCGCACTGTTTTTTATCCCAACGGTAATGTGGCCCATGTACGGCGTAGAGATCAATGATAAGTACGCGTACTTTCTCTCTCAACACACCAGTATATTTTTGGGTGGTATCGCTGCAATAAGCTGGCTGCTTAGAGACATTGAACCTGGCTTGTCCGCTAAAAAGCTCATCCAAGGCTTGGTGGTTACAAATATGCTCGGCGCCATCATCACATTGTATGCGGCATTTACAGGAATATTTGTTGGCTTCGGCTGGAGTGATCCGGCGTTCTTCCTTTCACTATCGGTGCTCAGCGTGTTGCAGGTTCGTCGACAAGGCTAGTTCATACAAAACCAAACCAAACCAATAAAAAAGGAACAGATGCACTCATCATCTGCTCCTTTTTCTCAATCAACTGTCGTTAACCTAGCGCGCTCAGCTTATTTACCGTGCTCAACGTAAATCAATTCATCAGTATTGAAGCCACGCTCTTTAGACATCGCTTTGAACTTCTCCATCACTCCTGGTGCAACCTCTGGTGTTCTTGAAAGTAACCACAAGTAGTCGGTATCTGGGCCCGAAACAAACGCGTATTGGTAATTCTCTTTGTCCAACTCAAACACCACATAAGCTCCGTAGAAGGGGCCAAAGAACGACACTTTTAGATAACCCTGATCGCTGCCTTCGACAAAGTACGCCTTACCTTCCGCTTCGTTCCATTCGCCATCTTCCGCCGAATAGCCGCGGTTAATCACCTTAACGCCACCATCATCACGCAAGCTGTATTCCGCGCTGATGTTATCTAAGCCACGCTCAAACGAGTGGTCTAAACGAGCCACTTCGTACCATTTGCCCAAGTATCTATCCAATTCAAACTGTTGAACGGGCTTTACTGTTTCAGGCATGCCCACGCAACCACCCAATAGAATCACACTAAGCAGCAATAATATTTTTTTCATCCTAACCTCGGCTTGTTTTTATTAGTAATGCGAGTAAGCCTTGTGAAAACATAAACTTACATCCTTGGTAATACGTTAAATCCATTTTTAAAGTTCACCTAACTGTAATTTATTCAGAATCTTATGTGAATTGTTTAGTCTGCGAATGAATCAATGGTGTTTCATTGATGTTCGATATTGAGTCGGAGTCACCACAAAATATACGGCAAGTTAACTTAATCAGGAGAGCAACTATGGACACTTTATTATTAAAAATCCGCGATATGATTCTTACCACTCGCTTTCTATACTTACTAAACAGTGGAACATGGAATAAATAACAATGAACAATAAGCTCACTTTGCCACGCACTGCATGGATTGCATTATTCGCTAGCCTAGTCTCTGTGCCATCGGCTTTTTCTCAAAGCCTAACCGCAGACCAGATCTTTACCAATGCCGACATATATGGGCATCGCGAGTCAGACTCGATCGTTACCCATAAAGGCAAGATCATCTTCATCGGTGACCACACTCAGGCGCAATCTTTTCAAGGTCAGAGTACCGATGTCATCGACTTGGAGAATGCCTTTGTTTTGCCGGGGTTCATTGATAATCATAACCATGTGTTTGAAGCCGCCTCAGAGCTGGGTGGCAATTGCGAACTGGATTCTGAAGCCACATTAGAAGAGCAAATCCCTTACTTAGAGGCGTGTAAAATCAATGCCGAAACCAATGGTCGAGGCTGGTTGATGGGTTATGGCTTTTCTTTGGAATCGACACTCGACAGCGACTCTGAATACACACCACTTGAGATCATCGACAGCATCTTCCCTGATCGCCCCGTGGTGTTTATGGAGCAAACTTCTCACTCGATGTGGGTCAACTCGAAAGCCTTAAAAATAGCCAGAATCAGCCAACAATCTCCTGACCCACAAGGTGGCGCTTATTTAAAAGACCAAGACAGCGGCAAGCTCAATGGCATCTTATTAGATAACGCTGGCGACCAAATTATGGAGATGGCGTGGAACAGCCAAAGCGAGCTCTTTGAACAAAGCTACCAAGGGTTAATGTTCGGTCTTGAAGAAGCCGCTGCGCACGGCATCACCACCATTGGCGACGGTCGCATGTATTGGAAACGAGGTTGGTATGACGTTTGGCTAGAGGCCGAGCAAAATCAAGACTTAACGGCGCGCGTGTCGCTGCGCCCTTGGGTATACCCATCGATGGCAATACCTTCTCAATTAGAAGTCTTTGAGAAGATGTATTCCGACGATAAAAGCCGTCTGTTACTTGTCGATCAGGTGAAAATGTACAGCGATGGCATCTTCATCAATGGCACCGCCAAAACGCTCGCACCCTACTTAGATACTTATCTGCCCCAGTCTCCTAATGGCTTGAACTATATTCCACCAGAACAAATGAAAGAGTGGCTAACTGCGCTCGAAAAAATAGGTTTTAGCGCCCACATTCATGCCATTGGTGATGGTGCCGTTCGTGAATCGCTTGATGCGATAGAAAGCATTCGCAAACAAGGTTCAACCAAGCCCTACACCCTAACCCATGTCGAATTAATCAATGATGAAGATGTGCCACGTTTTCGCCAATTAGACGTGACCGCAGATTTCCAAGTCGGCTCTGATTACGTTGCAAGGCATCAACACCAATGGGCCGAAGCTTTCCTTGGTGCTCGCCGTGCCAAAGCCATGATGAACTTAGACGCGATACTTAAGACTGATGCCAACATCACATTAAGCAGTGATTGGAACGTACACGACATCAACCCATTGGTCGGCATCGCGAACAGTTTAATCATGGGTAAAACGGGCCTAACTGATATCTACACGGCTATCGACGCTTACACGATTAATGCAGCTTCTAGCTTGGGCATCGACGACGTCACTGGATCTATTGAGGTAGGAAAATCAGCGGACTTCGCGATTCTCAACAAAGACATCACTACAGTATCGGCAAGACAAATAGCCAAGACTCAGGTGTTGATGACAGTGTTAAGAGGAGATGTGGTTTTCGAAGACGCTGCTTTCAAAGACATAAATTAGCAAACCAACGTTCGACACAAAGCCGTTTGCTACTAGTTAATATGCTATCCGTTAGCTCACTTCCAATTGGCTCGCTAAAAAGTATCAGGGAAATACAAGGTTAAGCTTGCTCAGCGACCTTGATATTTCCCTCTCTTTTAACAATGTAGCTCGTTACAAAGATCAGTGCTGAACACAGTACACATAAGTAGATGGGATACATAGGGTTCAAGGTTGAAGTAAATGCAAGCAATGAAGCAACGCCATAGCCTAGAGTATGAGACATGGCGATGTACCCTGCGGCTGCACCCGGTGTACCACTTTGCTTTTCAGTGGCAAACAACGTGTAAGCAGGAACAAGCAACGCTGCGCCAATCGCTGTCAGTACCATCGCCACAGCTAACGCCCACATACTGGGAATCAAGAACACTCCAAAGCCGACAAGCAAACCCAATGCCCCCCAACGGTACATAACAAACGGTGTCAGCTTTTCTTTTTTGATAACCAAGAGTTGAGTAGCAAAAATACAGGCAGCACTGATAGTCAAAAGAATCCCGATCGTGTCACTTATTTGATCGGTAGGCCAACGGGTGATCGAATAGATAAGTGGAGAAAAACTGTATTGCAACAACGCGACTGCGGCACACAACAACAACCCGCAAGATAAAAAAGGCAGTAATGTTTTATTCGGTAACCAAGGTGCTTGCCCTATTCCTTCAGCCTTCCGAGTTTCTTCTTTAGGGGTTGGTAACAACATCGTGACAAGTAAAGCAACACACGGCAAAAAGATCATCACGATCAGGGGAGCAAAAGGCGATAACTTTAACGCTAAAATGGAGACCAAAGGCCCAATTAATCGACCAACACTTAGGCCAAGACTCACTGATGTAATAGCCTGTAAACGGTTCTTCTCACCACACAATAATATCGCCCAATGCTGACTCGCAGGCACCATTCCAGACACCGTACAACCATAAATAATTCGCGCGACCACCAGCCCAATCAAACAAAACACGAATGCCTGCCCCTGTTTGCTAAACATGGCGAAAAAACACAACAAAGCAAAGCTGATAGCCATGCCTATCAGTGCTTGAATGACTACTTTTTTAGGGCCATATTTGTCGCTCTGCCTTCCCCAAAACGGCGCAGATGGCAGAAATAATATGCTTCCTATTGCGATAAGAATCGACCACGTAGGCAAGCTAAATGAAGACTGTTCCACAAGAAAAGGCAGGGAAACGAGTAAGCCGTTTTGCCCAATTCCCATAAGAGCCGAAGCAAGACCAATAGCCAATAGTTGAAATTTTTTATTTTGTATCACAGACATAAACTCGAAGGCGCTAGATAAGGTTGGTAGGTTCGTAGTGGGCACGAGCACATTACAATGATAAATAGATTGATTTAGCGAATAATTATCATTTTGATTTCACTGTGTTACATTAGCGGCTAGCAGCCCATAACTCAACTTCATATTGCATTATGTACACACTTACCAATGCCTCGTTCGAAATCGACAGTAAGAAAATCCTTTCGCCAACGACTTTGACCTTTGAACCAAAGAAGATCACCACCTTGCTTGGCCATAATGGATGTGGCAAATCGACACTCATTAAACTGTTAAGTCGACAAAACACGCCAACAGAAGGTGACGTTTTCTTCAATGAGCAACCACTCACCTCATACAGTAACCTTGAATTTGCACACCAAGTCGCCTACTTGCCGCAGCACCCACCGATTACTGATGGCGTGACCGTTCGTGAACTGGTTTGCTTTGGCCGTTATCCATGGAAAGGCGCATTTGGACGTTACAGCAAAGATGATTATGCCATCGTAGACGAAGCGATTGAGAAAGTTGGCCTTAATGCCTTTTCTGACCGATTTGTCGCAACACTTTCCGGCGGAGAAAGACAAAGAGCTTGGGTCGCCATGCTGCTTGCTCAGCAAAGCCAATGTATTTTGCTTGATGAACCAACCTCAGCACTCGATGTCGCGCACCAGCATGAATTGCTCGCTTTAATCAGAGAGCTTAATCAGTCACTCGGCTTAACCGTGATCATGGTGCTTCATGATGTGAACATGGCCGCCAAATTCAGTGATCATTTGATTGCGCTTCATTCTGGGAAAGTGATCGCTTCCGGTTCGCCTAAAGATTTGATGACGCCAGAAACACTAATGCAAATCTACGGAATGGAGCTTGCGCTCTTTAAACACCCTGAGACAGGGCAACCTATCAGCTACATCCCTTAAATCAAAAGGAACCTGTTGTGAAAAAGTTCATCACCATGCTGTTCACAGTATTAGCTTTCAACGCCCTTGCTCTAGAGAGCGTTCACGCACTAGAAATCAAACATGAAATGGGCAGTGTCTCTTTCGATGCTACACCTAAAAAAGTGGTGGCTTTAGATTGGGCACTCACCGAAACCGTATTAAGCCTAGGCGTTGAGTTGCAAGGTGTGGCAGACGCACAAGGTTATCAGCAATGGGTGGTAAAACCTGCGTTAAATGCAGACGTGACAGATGTGGGATCTCGAAGAGAACCAAACCTAGAGCTACTAACAGAACTCAAACCTGACGTCATTTTAATCAGTGAGCATATGGCGGCGGCCTACCACCAGCTCAATAAAATCGCACCTGTCTTGGTTTACAGTGTCTACAGCAAAAAGAAACAACCACTTGAATCCGCAACTTCGGTTACCCTCTCTTTAGGCAAGCTATTTAACAAAGCACAACGCGCCCAACAAGTGATTGATGAGACAAATAAGAGACTAAGCGATAACGGTGAAAAAATACGTACCGCAGGCAACTCAGACAAACCACTGATTTTTGCACGCTTTATCAACGACAAAACCTTACGCATTCATAGCCAAGGTTCATTAGCGCAAGCCACCATAAGCAGCATGGGTCTTAAAAACGACTGGCAAGAGCAGACAAACCTCTGGGGTTTTACCACTACAGGTACTGAAAGGCTCGCTGAACACCAACAGACGAATGTGATGATCTTTGGCCCGCTAACGGAAGAAGAGCATAAGAAACTGACTCAATCCCCTCTTTGGCAAGCGATGGCGTTTACGCGTACAGACTCCGTTTACGAACTTCCTACCATCTGGACCTTCGGTGGGCTAATCGCCGCTCAAAGGTTTAGTGACCACATTACCGAACTGCTTATCCAAAAATAATGGCTACCGCAAAGATCGAAAAAACCGTCACCGGGCGATTCAATATCAAGGCAGCGGCACTACCTGTCGCTGCTGTTTTGTTGATCAGCTCGCTACTGCAAATTACCGCTCCTTACTCGCAAGGGGTTGGCTTGATTTGGGATACGCTGTTTCACTTTGATTCTTCAAATTATCAGCATCTGATTACTCACCTCACCTATTTACCTAGGCTTACCGTCGCTCTCATTTGTGGTTTTGCACTGGCAGTCGCTGGGTGTGTGATGCAATTTGTACTGCGTAACCCCATTGCCTCACCTACCACATTGGGTGTTGCTGCGGGCGCAGAACTCGGCATGGTATTAGGGATCCTTTTAATTCCTGCTAACCTAGCTATCCCAGGGTTTATTCCCGCTTTCATTGGGGGCTGCCTTGCAACAGGCTTAGTTTTTACCTTAAGTTCTTCACGAGGCTTTTCACCATTACACATGGTGTTAGCCGGTATGGTGGTCAGCCTATTTTTAGGCTCACTCAACACCATGTTGCTCATGCTGCATGAACAACGGCTTACCAGTATTTTTGTTTGGGGTGCCGGTGTACTGAATCAGAATGATTGGTCAAGCGTGCAGGTTCTCATACCTTTAGTCTCGATCCCGACGCTGTTATTACTGGTTTTGCAGCGTCCATTATCAGCGCTGCAATTTGGCGATAATGTCGCCACTTCGCTTGGTGTAAACATCAAACAAATCAAATTGCTTTGCTTATCGTTGGCGATTTTTATTACTGCAGCCGTAGTCAGTGAAGTAGGCTTAATCGGATTCGTTGGCATTGTGGCTCCAGCTATCGCTAGGCTTATCGGTATAAGAGCACTCGCGAAACAGATTCTGGTCAGCGGGTTGGTAGGCAGCTTCATTCTATTGATTGTGGATTTATTGATTCAGCCCTTCTCTGGCTTCGGTGGCGAACTGCTCCCTACCGGCGCAATGACGGCGCTACTGGGTGCTCCTTTCTTATTGTGGTTACTGCAACGTACCAAGCTGCAGTCCGATCTCAAAAACCGCAGTGAAACCATTGAGCACTACAAATTCGTCAGTACGCGTAAAGTACTGGCCGCGATGTCAGTGCTGTTGATGGTAATGTGTGTTCTTGCTCTTACAGTAGGTAAAAACCAGTTCGGTTGGAATCTTGAACTCAACTCATCGCTATTCGATCTGCGTCTACCGCGTGTATTAGTCGCGCTATTGGCAGGGATCGGGCTTGCGTTTGCAGGCACGATTATTCAACGCATCTCAAACAACCCAATGGCGAGCCCCGAAGTATTGGGGATCAGCTCAGGGGCTGCTCTGGCGTTAGTGCTCGGCACACTATTTGGCACTGCAGTCGGCCGAGAAGAGCAAATGCTGCTTGGTACACTCGGTGCAACTTCAGTGACTGCCGTGGTTTGGTTAATGGGAAGAAAACACAATTTCGCCCCAACGCAAACCTTGTTAACAGGCATCGCGCTAAGTGCAGGGCTCGACGCTCTATTGCGCATCACAATGAGCTCGGGTAATGAGAATGCAACCGCGCTCCTCACTTGGCTTTCAGGCTCGACTTATTTAGTCGCTAATCAAGATGTCATTTTGCTCGCCGTTGGGGTTGCCATCATAAGTGCAGTGGCGCTGTCTTTGAATCGCTGGATAGAGCTGATTAACTTAGGCGACGTCACCACAAGCAGCCTAGGTATGAACACAACCGCTGTTCGATTGGCTTTGCTTTTGCTAGTCGCGGCACTAACAACTCTGTGCACCATCGTCATTGGGCCATTAAGTTTCATTGGATTATTGGCGCCACACATGGCGCGTTCGCTTCACCAATATCGCGCGATTCCTCAAATGCTCACAGCAGCATTATTAGGCGCTATCATCATGGTGGCTGCAGACTGGATTGGTCGTACGCTATGGTTCCCTTGGCAGTTCCCGGCAGGTCTATTAGCCTCTCTGATTGGTGGCGGCTACTTCCTCTATCTAATGAGAAAATAAGCACACACGAGAAGTCACTTTCTCCGCTTAAAGCCCCCGTTTGAAGCCTCCATTTGCAGTCGAGGCTTTAAGCGGGCTCTCTTCTTACTCATTGACACACTTGCCAACAAAGCTATCAATAACCGATCAATTCCCAATCAACCGCTAAATTACCAACCAATCTATCCATTGCAACAGGTCGATTAACATTGTCTTTTGGTTACAAAAACACAATTTATGGTATTTAAGCCTTTTTGTGTTTACCATGGAATCAAGATTAAACACATACTCTGAGCGTCATGGACATAACGACAATTACAAAGCTCCAACAAAATTTGTTATTCAAGGTCATCGCGAGGCTAAAAGCCGACAACGCGAAAGCGGGAAGCAGCCTAAATGAATCATCTTTGGCGCAGCAATTCGAAGTATCAAGAAGCCCTATTCGAGCGGTGCTAAAACACTTGTCAGCGCAAGGCATCACTAAAGTCGTCCCTTATAAAGGGTCTGTATTACAAACCGATGCGGCAGATATCGAAATTTCAGGCCAAGACAACGACCAACAACCTCGCCAAGAACAATTATACCTGCGCGTACTCATGGATTTATTTTTTAGTGAGTTAGGTCAGTCGTTTTCCGAGAAAGACCTGCAACAACGTTATGATGCCAACCGTGGTGAGATGCAAAGCGTACTGCGCCTGTTAGAAAGCGATGGTATTTTTCGTCGCAGTCCAGGATACAAATGGCAGCTTGATGGTGTGTTGAACACCTTAGAAAGACACACCGAAAGTTATCGCTGTCGACTCATTTTCGAGCCTGCAGGCCTACTCGAACCAACATGGACACTTGATAACAGTGCAATTGAAAGCTGCCGAGATCGCCATGCTCAAGCGATTAACGCCCCAGAATCAGTCAACGCCAGTCAACTCTTTAGCCTCAGTGCCGAGTTTCACGAGCAACTTGCCGCATGTTCAGGAAATCGCTTCTTATTGAGCACCATGCAACAACATAATCGCCTACGTAAAGCGACCGATCTCGTCTCGATGCACATTCAATCTTCGGTCACTAAATCGTGCCAGCGTCGCCTAGAGATCATCGAATTGGTGCTAGAAGGTGACAACCAAACGGCCTCGACAAAATTAGCTCAGCTACTGGAAAATGACATTCGAGTCATGAAACGCACCTACAACGACGTAATGACGGTCTCTATGGAGCAGCGAGAAAGTTTAATCAACAGCATCATGGCAAAAAACAGTTAACTACGTGAGCAGTCAAATCATGGCTGCCCTTATCGTGTCCTTCTACCATCGAAAATACCATTCTGACTTCACGAACACACGAGGCCTGTTTACCTTTCGTTGTTAAATTTTGTTCAAAAGATCAACAGGCCCTAATACCTGCACTTTCACACCTTCTGAATTATACGTATCACACCCGCCTAAACACTTGCGGAACAAGGCACTGGCTCTGTTCCGCCCGAGTGACTAACCCCCCGGCAAACAAGTGTTTCCAAATCTATAAAAGAAAATTGCATTTTCATATTGTATTTTCGCAACAAAAACACAATAATAATGATTCTTATTTAGAATTGATAAACTTAACGATAATACTTCGTACTTTAACTATGGAAGTAGTAACCGCTTAGGTGGCGTGAATGCGAACGTATACAAGCTTGAAAGATATCGAGATGAATATGTTTGGGGCCATAAGTAAGTGACCACGTTAACCTCTTTTCTAATTTAGGAGGCTTCATTTATTACTAACCAGTAAAGATGAACGCTTGTTTACTTATAAAAAACAAAGTCATCGCACAAATATGAGTCTTTGTGCAGCCTTTTATTGATCAAGATTGAGAACAAAATGAAAACCGAAAAAGGAAGTTTCAAGCTTTCCACCGTTACGCTAGCGATTGTCGCAGCAAGCACAGTGTTTACAGCCCAAGCACAAGAATACACAACCGAAGAAAACATGGTGGTTGTCGCAAGCCGAACGCCTAAAGCGATCAGCGATATTCCGGGAACAGTTTGGTACATCGACGCAGATAAAATCGAACAGGAATACCGTGGCGGTAAATCATTAGGTGAAATTCTATCGGCGAGTATTCCCTCTTTAGATGTAAGCAGCGGCGCTCGTACTAACTATGGTCAAAATCTACGTGGCCGTAAAATGCTCGTTATGATTGATGGCGTATCATTGCAATCCTCTCGCCAAATCAGCCGCCACTTAGATTCAATCGACCCATTTAACATTGATCGCATCGAAGTGTTATCGGGTGCAACGTCTATCTACGGTGCCGGTGCTTCTGGTGGTGTCATTAACATCATCACCAAAAAAGCACAAGGTGAAGAGTTAGAATTCGAATCTTATGTCGGTGGCTCATCGGGCTTTAATTCAGGTGAAGATTTCGATTACAAAGTCGGTCAATCTATCTCTGGCGGTAACGACAAAGTTCAAGCTCGCTCTTCCGTGGTTTACACCGAGACACAAGGTGTATTTGATGCTGATGGCGATATTGTTACTCCTGACATTTCACAAGGCTCACTGCAGTTCAACAAGACGGTAGATTTCCTGACAACTGTTGGCGTGAACCTGTCTGAGACCAAAAAGCTCAACTTCCTAGCACAATATTACGATAGCCAGCAAAACTCTCCTTACGGTCTATACATCACCGGGCGCGATTTTGTTGACGTACGTAAAGGGTTTTACTCGGATCGCGAACACGGAACTGAGCGCATCATGCTGAGTGCCTCTTACGTCGATGATCAATTCCTTGGGCATCAGTTTATTGCTGAAGCTTCATACCGTAAAGAAGACCAAACTTACACGCCTTACTTCCAATCTTCTGGTCAACAAATTACCGATGTTATTTCATTAAAAACAGCACTGGCTAAGAGCTTCAATAAGTTCAATATTGTTTATGGTATCGATGCGTATCAAGATCAGCTTGATAGCAATCAAGCGCTTTACGATCGCACCATTGCGAACAATTCAGGCAACTTAGTCAACAAGACCTATGCACAAGTGGGTCGCTATGCCGGTGTTAAAGTCAGCTCTATCGCGGGCTTTGTACAATCTGACTATGCGATCACCGATGATTGGACGGTGGAAGGTGGATTCCGCTACCAATACATCTCTAACAAGATTGATGATTTTGTCGGCTACAGCCAGCAGAAGAAAATTGCTGCCGGTAAAGGGAAAACAGCAGACGCAGTACCAGGTGGTGAAACTGATTACGGTGTTGGCTTATTTAACCTAGGTACGATCTACCACCTTAATAGCGAGTCTCAAGTTTGGGCAAACTTCTCGCAAGGTTTCGACCTTGCTGACCCAGCTAAATACTACGGACAAGGCAGCTACAAGCTCGTTGGTGATCACTGGAAACTCAACGACAGCATCAACGTTAATGACTCAAAAATGTCTGGTATCAAAACCAACAGTTTCGAGTTAGGTTACCGCCTTGATACTGGCGAGCTAAGCTTGCAAACCGCGGCTTATTACTCACAATCTGACAAATCAGTGAAGTACAACAGAAAGACATTGCTGATTGAAAACATCAATGACAAAAAGCGAGTGTACGGGCTAGAGGCGATGGCTTCTTACTGGGTACATGACAACATTCAACTGGGCGCTTCTGGTCACTACGTCACCTCTGAAGTGAAAGGTAACGACGGTTGGAAAGATGTATCTGCAGGAAGTGCAAGTACTTCTAAAGCAAGTGCTTGGGCAGGTTGGTATGACACAGACCTATCTGTAAAAGTACAAAGCCAAACTATGTTTGATTACGAAGACGACAAAAACAAACTTGATGGCTACACCGTGTTTGATCTAGTGAGTACGTATCAGCTTCCTGTCGGTAGTCTAGGTTTTGGTATTCAAAACTTACTGAACAAAGACTACACCACTGTTTGGGGTCAACGTGCTCAAATCCTTTACTCGTCTCATTACGACTCAGCAGCGTATGACTACAAAGGCCGCGGCCGTACTTACACTCTGAACTACCAAGTTAAGTACTAATTAATCGGTCTGCATAAGCTGAATTAGTCGCTTACTCTAAAGTGTGGGATAGCTAAAAGACAAAAAGGGTTGGCAAACATGCCAACCCTTTTCAATTGAGGGTTCATTCCGAACTCCCCTATGTTTAACTCTACTTATGCTTAAGCTGTCTTTTCTTTCAAGTTTGATTCTTGTTTATCATCAAGCGCAAAGTAGATCTTCGATACAATTACTTCAGCAATGAGAATCGTAAATACCACGGCGAAGAACGCCACTACACCATTCCAAGGGCCTGTAAAGCTCACCTTCTCGCCGAACAATAAGTTAATCGCTTCTAGCATCACGAACTTTGAACCCACCAAGATGATGTAAGTAGTGATGGCGCGATAAACCTTAGGCCCGGTACCCGGTTTACTTTTGAAGTGCTCAGCAATCTTGTGCTCTAAGCCAATAGAGAGCTTCAACAATAACTGCAGTAATAACGCTGCTATCAAAGAAATAGTGAAAGACTCAATGTTGACGAAGTCCCAGTACTCATCGAAAAAGTTAAGTACCACTAAGTCCACCAGCACAGCTAACGTGTAACCTACAAATAGACGTTGTGGTGTGTTGAACCCGTAAACTTTGTCTGATTTAGTCATTCTGTCTCTCTCTAATTTGATAAGTCGCCTTGATTTGAAATACATCTTAGCGCTCGAAAAGGAGCAAAACTTACCATTTTGTGACACCACCAATAATCATTATTCAAATTAATGATTCGACAGAAATCTCCCTTCCTTCTCTTATAGCAATAGCAAAAACACACCCAATTCATCACTGTCACCAAATGGCCATTCTTCAAATGCTGCCCCCATATGATGACTCCATCAGCGACACACACTCATTTCCAAAAGGTGCAGACTATGAAAAAGCTAATCACTAACGTGAACGAATTTAACGGTGTTGATAACAACTTAATCGAGAGCGTATCAGTCCTCATCGAGGATAACTTGATCACCCAGATTAGAGAAATTAACTTCCATTCTACGAGTTAGTTTCCGTTTTTCGAGTTAATTCCCACTCTATGAATTAATTTACATTCACGTATTACCCACCCAAATAACAACCACACAAGAAATGAAATGGAATAGCAACCTGTAAAAATTAAACATAAACAACCTCTAATTACTTCGTAAAAAACACAGAGTAAAGGGAATTATTTCAGCATGGAAAACTCTAACTAAATGTTAAATGATAATTTATCTGGAGGTGCTATTTTAATATAACCTTGTCAACCCCTCGCCCTTAAATTGCACATAAGACAATTTATAAAATAAATACTATTAATCATTTTTTGTAATCAGGAATTAACAATGAGACTGTTGTTGTACTCGACATGTGGTGTTCTGAGTTTTCTAGGCATATTTGGACTAGCTGCGTTGTATATTGTTTATTAATTTGTAATCTACTTTTACAATTAATATTTAAATGATAGAAAGCCCTAATCAATAGGGCTTTTTATCCATCAAAGATAATACTTAAGTTATCGTAAATTTATTCTATTTACTTTTCTCTTCTAGCTTAGCCTTTACTATTGGATATAGTTTTTCGTATGGCAAGTAGCCGGGGAGCAATGTTCCATCAATTAGCATCGCTGGTGTACCCCGAACACCCAGCCTCGTAAATAAGTTATAGTTTTCAGCAACTTCAATCGCTATTTCACTGTCTGAAGAAACATAATCGGTGGCTTTGTTCTTCTTCGCTACTTTCATTATCGAACGAACGTTGTGAATACCAGGCTTACTGATCAACATCTCTTCAACTGCTTTGTATTTTTCTTTGTCATTGTTCCAGACATTGAGTCCAAAAGTTGCTGAGTTCAATGGCGAATCTCTCTCCTTTAGAGGGATATAAATATTTATCACCTTGATGTCATTAGGGAACTCATCCGCTATTTTTCGAAGAACAGGGTCTAATTTTTTACACCACGGGCAACTAAAATCAGTCATATTTACGATCGTCAGTTTTGGATGTTCGGAACCATACCAAGGGTGATGTGGGTTGTTATAAATAAAGTCATGACTCTCAACTAACGTTTTATCAAAGCTACTTTGTTGATCTATGTAAGCAGCTAGACTGTCGTGAACTGAATCGATAATACCTTCGTTCGTTTCTAGCATTTGCGTTATCTCGGCAATTTTTTCTTGTTTTGTCATTGCGAAAGTGACGGGTGAGAAAGCCAGAGTAACCAATAGTGTGATGATGCTTTTTGTAATGAATTTCATATTTTTCCCATTAATACTTAGCTAACCAAAGTCGGGCTGCGATACCTATTGGCGTAGTAATTCCTGAAGTAACACTTGTTACTTTTCCATCATTAATAACAATGAGTGTTGGCGTTAAGGAGATTCCCCAATCGCGTGCAATTTTACCTTGAGTGTCATTAATGTTGTCGTAGCTATACCCTTTAGCATTCATATAGCGTTGAACTCTTTCATCTTTACCCGAAGTCAGTGATACACCAACGACGGGATAGCTCGATGAAAACCAATCAACCACTGGCGTCACAAATTTGCAGGCGACGCACCATGTCGTCCAAAAATAAACTAATACCGGCTCTTTCTTACTCATCTCTATTACATCTATCGGTTTACCGGATAACGACATCCCAACCATTGGCGGAACGTTCTGCATTGGAACGTCTTTTGTACGCCAATAATCAACACCAAAGACCACGACCAATGCGAACAAGGTATACAGTAATGCCGATCTCAACTTCTGCTTTTTGGACTGAGGTTTTGCCTTAGCTTTTTTTCTCATCATTCGTCACCACCTTTTGCTTTCTCAATGGCTTCCATCACCGCATCACTGGTTAAGATGACAGGAAGCTCAATACCTTCCGGAGCGTTAGGGCCATAAACCATGTTGAACGGAACACCGAAACGGTTGTGATCTTGTAGGTATGACGTGACACTATCACTTGGGACTGTCCAATCGCCCTCCATCGGCACTACATCACCTTCAGTCAATACGCTGTAAACAGGATCTTGTAAGAGAACCCCGATCTTGTTTGCTTTACAAGTCACGCACCAATCAGCGGTAACATCAACGAAAACTACTTTGTCGTTAGCAACATGATCATCAATGGCTACGGTCGACAAAGCTTCCCACTCAGGTTCTGGTGGCAGAATTTTGGATGTTGCCTTCTCGACAAATAACGAGGCAGAGATAACACTCAACAGCAGCAAGGCAACAGCACCCGCAGTCTTGATTCCATGCACTTGAACCAACCGGACAAGCAATAAGCAAACACTGACTGCCAATATTGCGTATAACCACAATTGAGGGACGTGAGGTCGAAGCAAGCTAAAGAGCCAAACGCTAGTGATTAGCATCATTCCGCCGAACAGGTATTTAACACGGTTCATCCATGCTCCTGGTTTAGGCAGCGCCAAAGCTATCGATGGGAATGCAGCAACGATGATCCATGGAAGTGCCATACCAACGGCAAGTGCGGTGAAAATACCAAACATCGTCGGGATAGTCGTGGCAAGAGCAAATGCAACGGCTGTCCCAAGAAATGGAGCAGAACATGGCGTAGCCAATAGCGTTGCGAACATGCCTTGTGTAAAGTGTCCGACGTAACTACTGTCTCCCTTGGTTGCCATCCACGTATTGGTATTCGATGAAAGACGGATCTCGAAAAGCCCTAACATGTTGGCGCTGAAAAGGGCTGTGACGATAAACATCCCTCCGATAAACCAACCGTTTTGGAACTGAATTCCCCAACCGATAACGCTGCCTGATATTTTTAACACAGCCAAGAAAGTGGCGATTAACCAGAAGGATGCGAGGATGCCACTCGCAGATGCAAGGAATTGGAACCTAACCTGTTTTCTTGCCATGCCTTGAGCAGAAATAACCCCACTCAGTTTCATTCCAAGTACAGGGAATACACAGGGCATGATATTGAGAATCAACCCACCTAATAGCGCCAAAAGCACCATACTTATCATAGAGCTATTACCCACTATGCCGTTGGTAACAGTGGCTGGGTATTCTGTAATGAAGTCTTTGTCTTTGATGCTGACACGAATGTGTTGGTTGTTGAGATCGGGTGTGCCCATCCAGCTGCTTACGTCATAAGTCGCAATGGCTTGGTTACCTTCAATTTCAATATGAGGAATACCAAATTCAGCATCTTGCATTTCATCTGAATCACCATCCACGATTATATCGGGTGCAGTCCAACCAATTTTATGTGTAGCAATAACTTGAAGTTGCGACTTGTGAGCATCCCAAATCGTAGATGTACCCTCTACAAGCGGTGAGTCTTTCGGCACTTCGCTCATTGCTTTTGCGTAGACAAGCATCGCGTCGTTATTCACGGTCATCTCACTTGGGTTAAACACCAAGTTGATGTCAAAATCCGTGAGAATACATATGGTGGTGCATGAAGACATCGTCAGCACTGCATGGAGCTCAACAGGTTTGTTCATATCATCAATATGAAGATTCATCGGAAAGATGATGTTGTGCTTGTAGCCCAGCGTATCTATGCCGAGCAAGTTGAAGCGTTGAGGAAACTTCCAAAACCATTGCAGTTGCGAAACGTTCTTAGAGTCGGCCCATTTAATTTTGGGCGCAATGCCTCCTTCGCCAGGACTTCTCCAGTAAGTTTTCCATTCATCAGAAAGGTTCACTTCCAGATAACCCGCCGCGGTTTTATCTTCTTTATTAATTTGTCCTGTCATGACAAAACGCGTTTCTACATACGGATGTAACTTGTCTTGCATCCAACCCGTTGTAACAGGAGTCATCGATTCGCTCGCACTTGCGTTCACAGTGAATGTTGAACACAGCGCAACGAATAGCCAAAGCACAACAAAGCGCAATGACATTTTGCTTTTAGGCATGTCTAATTTTTCCTTAAAAAATGAATAATATGAGTGTTAGTTAAACGCTCTTATTCTCATTCTTTAAAGACACAGACCTTGAGATGGATGCGCCTACCTTTGTGGAGGATTGGCTCAGTGAAGGGAGGGAAATACGGGACAGTACTTAGCAGCCACAATACGACGACAACGAGTATGAAGTACGTGAATATTGCTTGATCATTGACTTGGTGGTGATCAAAATTTATCAGATGTTCTGATAACTCACATTTTTGGACGGATTGGCCGTCTTGGGATTGAGATGCCCCATCAATAAAAACGCCACCATCGCTAATCTTGTTTGCCTGCACGGCAGTAGAAATAGCAGAATCACTGTTGTCATAATTTACTTTGCAGCCTTGGATAAAACTCATATTACTGGCGAGACAGAAACAGATAACCCAACCCACTAATAATAGTGCGCTACGAGTTAGCTGATGTGTGTTTCGACTTGAGATCATATCTAAACTGCAGATGTCTTGTTATGGTAAACGTAGCATTACGACTTAACTAAAATAATAAAGTTCAATTTTTTTCTTAATGTCGATAATTTTCATGAATCAAAGCGATTGAGAATCGTAAAAATCATATACCAACAATCAGGGTCGGAAAGACAATCAGTATCGAAAAGACAATCGACATCAGCCATACCGCGGTCGAGCAGCGTGAACTAAGTAAACTCGGACCAAGACAATACATGCTCAAGAACAACGTATGACCTAACTCTCTGTTTTCTTGCTAGTATTAAACTCATGCTGTTTGTTTATGTATAAAAATTATTGATTGAATGACGAAGCTTGTTGATATGGGGATGAAATTAGAATGAGGCGATTACTTACTGCAATATTTTTCAGTTCAGCATTGTTACTCAGTTCAGTGCTATCAGGGTGCAGTAATTTTAGAAACCTATCGAATGAGATAGACGCAATTGATGCCTATACCGACCAGTACCAAATCATTTTGACCGAACCAGCGTCGGGCTCAGCCGTCGTTATTCAACAGATAAAAGATATCAATAAAAGCGAAGTTGATGGCTACGACGGCATAATAGATAGCGACAGTATTCAATTGCAGCTATCTAGAAAAATACACTACCTACTTGTCTTTGATGATAAAAACCAAGATTTAACCCTACAAGCTGACGAACCATTCAGTGTCGTTAATCTGCACGATCACCAAGACAATTCTACAGTAAGAATTTCACTCGCCATTGACGAAAACAAAGCGCCCAGAGCCTTTGTTAATCACTCACTGTCCTCTTTACTGAAAGTGGAATTGGATCTTGTCGATATAGGCACTGTTGTGAGTTTAACGGATCCGCCCTTTAAGCGAGAAAACGCTAAGCTCGGCATGTGGCAGCCAGTAACATTCTTTTTTGAAGGGAATGCTGGACTCTACTTTTTGTCGGAATACGACCCAACTAAAATCCCTATCCTATTTGTACATGGTATCAATGCGACCGCTTTAGATTTTGCTCCATTAATCGAAAAAATCGATCAATCTAAATACCAAATATGGGTATTCAACTACCCTTCTGGCTTATCTCTGGTTTTAAGCTCGAAAGGCTTAAATAACCTGCTGCATACCATAGTGACGGAATACAAGATCCAACAATTACACGTGGTGGCACACAGCATGGGCGGGCTGATCGTGGCAAACAGTGTTCGTCAGTGCCAAATCGGGCAGTTGTGCAATTTTGTCAGCAGCATCACCACCATATCTTCCCCGTTTGGGGGTGTGGCATCCGCCAAGCAAGGAGTTGAATACTCCCCTATCGTGATGCCAGCCTGGGTAGATTTAAATCCAGACGGAAAATTTATCGCCGAGTTATTTGGTAGTAAGACTAAAAACCATACCCCGCACTTTTTAGCGTTTGGATACAATTCAGGGGAGTTATTTAATACCAACAGTAATGATGGCGTAATTGACCTATCAAGCCAGCTTTCGCGCCCAGCTCAATTAAACGCCGACCAAATTTTTGGTTACGACGAAAATCATTTAAGTATCTTAGACAACGACGACTTGTTTGAAGATCTTTCTGAGTTTTGGTTGAGAACCGAACAAGGCTATAATGCCAATGAAAATAATTTTTAAGATTAATTGACTGCTGGTTGTCCACAATTGATATTGCTTATTTAGACACCACTACCACAGTAAATACTAACTCCTGTAGGAATGCAGACAGCACCGTTGGTTGCACAGCCAGATATATAAAGACAAAGAGCGGTTATTATTAGTTTTCTCATACAGAACAAAATCCTTTAGGTAGAAACATTGTGTGTTTTGGACAACAGAAAATGCATTTCTACTCAAATAAAAAGAAATTTTTATTTATACACTTCATATAAACAACCAAACTCTACTTTTTACCATATTTATACAATGCGAGTATTAGTATTTTGCCAACGAAAACACTGGTGAATTTAGTCCTAAAGTCCAAGTTAATTAGCTTATCAAAAAGAAGGGGGGGGGATCTATACCAATCCCTCTCCCAAAAATCTCTTTCTACTTACAAGCTCTCAATTGCCTTTTGCACTGCAGGGCCAATCTGGCGCTTACGAGAAGTGACGCCCTCCAAAGTCAGCATGTCACTTGTTGGTTCAGCATTGAAAGCCGATTTTTTAATCTCCTTAATTCACCTAAGTTCACTTATTTTTGCCCCTAATCATCCTCACCCTATATGTAGATTTTCGACGGGGAAATATAGACATAGCGAATCAACTCATGCCTCCTGCGCACTTGTCAAATACATTAAAACCGAACATATATGAACACTGAGTAATATTGCTAGGTAATGCTTGGTGGTGATATTGTAAGAAAATAATAATAGATATTTTTCAGACAGTTATTCGATTCGCAAATTCAATTATTTATAATGAATCACGCAGGAGTATTAAAGTGATACTAAATCATAATTTAGACTGGAGTATTGTTGGCGCTATACCAACTGGCCCTGGAACATTTGTAAGAGATGCCTTTCAATTACAATATGGCCAACCCACTAGAGAACTCCTTCCAGCTGGGACATCGATATATAAATTTAATGGTTATCCAACTTTAGGGCGAGGCGAAATTACAGATGAGACCACACTCTCACCATGGTGGTCACCAACCGACCCTTTCCAACATGATGCAGGACTAGAACAAAAGAAAAAAATTGCGCAGCGTAATGGCGTATCTCTTAGAGAATGGGGACGTTTGACCTCAGTTATCAAAGAGAACTGGAGTTCATTGGATTACTTATTGGAGATGAGACTAAAATCTCCGGTTTATGCTTGGTTTGGCGGTTTTAAAGGGATGGACCGTATTGATGCAGGCTCACAATCCAAAAGAAATACAGCTCTTGAAATGAGAGGTAATTCGCAAGGCCTACCTGGCGGAGCGACTCAATTCTATATTCCCAACTTAACCGTCGGCCATTTTATGTCTCACAAGTTTAGTAAGATGTGAGCCTGCTTAACGAATACAATTTCACTTTTGATTACTAACCAGTACCGGCCTAGCTCTTAGCACCGTTTATAGTAGTGGTTGACAATTCAAAGGAATACTTGAAGTTGGTTAGTGCTTATACCTAAAGGTATTACTGTCATCAACAATCTCAATTTTGACAGGCACAGTGCCTTGCTTAACGTTACCTATTTGTGCAAATGCCTTGTGAGAAAGGTCGATAACTCGGCCTTTTACGTAAGGGCCTCGATCGTTAATTTTCACATCGACCGACTTGCCATTGTCTGTATTGGTCACTCTCACGATCGTCCCAAAGGGCAAGGTTTTATGAGCCGCTGTGTAGGCATTCATGTTGTATGTCTCACCACTTGCTGTGAGTTTTCCATGGAATTTATCGCCATACCAAGAAGCTTTACCCACAAGAGCATGTGACTTGGCATAGTCCTTTGTTTTAGAACTGCCGACAGCCGACGTTGAGGTGCATCCAGCTAATATCATAAGAATAAGAGCGGTAAAGATGATATGTCGTTTTTTCATGTGATTTGGGAACGCTAATCTCTGCATGTTTCTCTATTTTCGTTGTTGTTGGTTAGTAATATTGTGCTGAGTATAGTCACAGCTCAGTCAAGGCTACCATTCGGTATGAGCCCGCAATATTTCCATAAACTACGCTTTCTTCCGTCATTTTCATGAAAGGTTTTATCCTTAAAACGTCAACTTTAACAACGTCTTAATGTTGTTTGTTTCTTTATCATTCTATTCAGAACGACGATGGCTACTTTTTTGTGTAGTAATAACGCTTACCTACACATAACCCGACAATCCAGTTGGCGTAAATAGTATGAGCATTGGCGATATTTGCACTGCAAACCAACACCCTGATCTTTATTCTACTCCCATAAATCAGCACACGGAGTGAAGATAGATCTAGCAAGCTAGATTTCGAAACAAGGATAGTGACTTTCTAACTTGGGATAGAAATGATGACTGTCAGTGAATTGAAATATCGATATTTTTTCGAAGCCATGGGTAAAGTTGCGCCTTCAGCTGCAACGAACTCTCTTCCTACTTTAGCGAATATTGCGTGTTCTCCCATCAAGTCGCCTCCCTCTTATTGGAACAAGCAGAACCTTCCAGTCGGCAGCCACTTTTCCGCAGCAAGAGGCAACGACCGCCTCTTATTTGAATTGGCCTATCAACTAGAAAGCGCCAAGCCTTGGGCAAATAAAAAAGCCCCAATAGCACTTTAAGAAGCAATGCACTTTAAAAAGCAATTCACTTTCAAGAGCTATTTATTTTCAAGAGCTATTCGATTTCGAAATCAGTTCGATTAAAAACCATTCAAGTACGAGTCTATTGATGAAACATATTATCTCCCTATTTTTGGCAACTATGATGCTTGCTTCTCCTTCATACGCAGCTTTAGCACCAAGCGAAGGTTTCAGTGGCAACATGACCTTCCTAACCGGCTTCACCGCAAACTCAAGCAACTTAGATGTTGGCCAAAGTAATCATCAATCTCAAACCGATTTAATGTCGTCTGGTGCAACTGAAGCCAATGGAATGGTCGCTATTTTAGGTTCGATGCAGTACACCTTTGGCGCTTTGAATCACAAGCAAATTTTCTTAGGCACCTCTAGAGACGACATCATTACAGGTACGTTGGCATTTGAAGTGGGCTATAGACAGCAACTGGAGAGCGGGATGGTTATCGACTTTTCCATCTTACCAACGCTGATCTCTGGCGAAGTGTGGGATGACCCTTATGCCGTTGATTCGAAGAGAGAAGAAACCGACCTAACCGGCAACGTGGTTCGAATGCAGCTGTCTAAAATGATGGGGACTAACTTTAATATCGATATGGCTTTTGGCGAGTCCGATGTGAAAAAAGAAAACACAGGATTAAAAGGACTTGATTTAACGGACGAAGAGCGAGCATTAATGACGCGAGAGCGAGAGTATTTTTACCTAAAGTCGGGTTACCAGTACTTCTTAAAAGATGGGTCTGGCATTCTCACGCCTTCAATCAATGTTTTCTCGTCGAACTCTGAGGGTAATGCGTTATCATTCCTGAGTGTTGGAGCAGAGGTGAACTTAGCGAAAAGATTCGGCAATCATGGTCTGGCTTTCACGATCAACGCAGCAAAACGCGACTATGATAAAGAGAACCCTATTTTCAATAAGACGCGTGAAGACAAAGATTTCGGTGCATTTATCGCCTATGAATATGCCAATATCTTTGATGCAAAAAACTGGTCTCTAGTATCACTATTAGGTGCAAAAACAACCACATCGAATATTGAATATTACCAATCGTCACAATATGTAGTTTCAGTAGGTGTTGATTACAAGTTCTAAGGTCTAACTGAGCTTTTCACTGCTTGTAACCAGTAAAAAAATCCTATAATTTGAGGCACATTAACGAGGAGAACACTCTTCAACAACCAGCAATAACAGGAAGTTATGGTGGAAAGTTTTAGTACTCAGTTGCCCATATTTTGGTTTAAAACTTTAGATTCAGCGATCCAAGCTAGAATTGGAGACAGCAGTGACATCTGGTCAGGGGCAGAGGTATATGAACAACTTTGCTCCGCCGAAACGATTTCGGCCCATCAGCTTCAAACCGGGATCACCAATATCTACCAACGTTTTGATCATGAACTGATCGACTTGTTTGATGAATCAGCCCGTTACTTTGATGAGCTTGAAATGGGCGCTCCGGTCATGGCCATGCTAACCGCCCCCAATATCTCCAGCTTTTGTGAACTACTGAGTCGATATTCAATTCATATACACCCACTATTGAAGATATTCAGTCGTGAAACCGATAACGGTGAACTGGAACTTTGGACAGTGACACCCGAATACATTGATGAGTCAACGCTAATGACACACATTAGCTTGGGGCTCTATTTCAGTATTATTCTCAAGCTCATTCGAAAGTACCTCAATGCGCCCAAGCAAAAACTTACCATTCATATCAACAAGAGCACCATTGGCGATGAGTTCTTGGCTATCTTCGAGCGCGTATTCAATATAGAAATGAAAGAAGGTTACCCTGCCCGATATCTCCTTTTCTCTAACGAACTGGCACAGAGAAAGCCTCGCCAATTCCAACCTGATTTTCATGCAGAGTTAGTACGAATTGCTGACCAACAGATGGAAAAGGTGTTAAAAACCAACTTAATCTACAAAGTGAATGAAACGTTCAAGGTGCTTGCAGTGAAAGACACAAACCTAGATAGCGTAGCAAGCAACCTGCACATAAGCCCTCGAACCTTGAACCGTAAACTTAAACAAGAAAGTGTGAGTTTCCGTCGTTTGTTTGATAAGTATCGACTTGAACTGAGCCTGACCTTACTTAACCAAAACGACGGTAATATTACTTATGTCGCTCACGAACTTGGCTTCTCAGATTCGAGCGCATTCAGCCGAGCATTCAAAAATTGGACTGGGCACTCTCCTACCGAACTAAAATCGTAAGGTCACTTTCCGGCGAGTTATACGCTTCAGCGGAAGCTTCTTCTCGACGGCATTCTTATGTGTCAGGCCAATCGAAGTCGATCCAAATACAAAAAGGATTGGTATCTCTACCAATCCTCTTTAGGGGGGGTTCGGTTTTCTACCTTATGACAGGCAGGTAACGCGATTACTCGTAATCAGTCGCGTACGTGTCTTCGTATGTGTGCGAGTAGAATTCGAATAGGTTGCCAAACGGGTCTTCTAGATAAACCATTTGCGCTTGTTTTAGTTCGTCTTCTGGGTGGTAACGCATGATGTCCATACGAACCTTACCGCCATACTCTTCAACACGCTTAATAGCTGAATGAAACTGCTCTTTTGGAAGTTGCAGACAGAAGTGGAAGATGCCTAGACGAGAGAAGTCTACTTCGTGACGCTCTTGACGTTCTTTCATTTCGAACAGTTCAACACCGATGCCATCAGATGTGACTAGGTGTGCAATGTTGAAGCCTTTGAAGCCTTCGCCAAATACTGCGATACACATACGGCCGATTGCTGATTCACGCTCTTCCATAACCTTAGTGTTGTTCATTACGATTCTTAGACCCAGCGCTTTCGTGTAAAACTCGACTGCTTGATCCATGTCACCCACCATGATGCCTACGTGATTCATTTTCATAACTTACTCCAAATTCGTTTTTAATTCTGTGCGTTTCGAAGACTGGCTTCGATGTTTCGTTTCGATGGAGAGAGTATATGGAGATGTAACGATTAAATGAAATTATCATTAATTATATTAATGATAATTTTTTGTTATTTACAGATTTAGCATCAAATCCCAGCTCGCTTAAAGAAGCCACGCCTGCCCTTGCCTACTTAGATACATAGATACATAGATACATAGAGGCTTACGTGAATAGAGATAAGCCGAAATAGAACGTAGCCCTAGTTTGATAACTTTTATCGATAGTTTTTGTCGATAGCGATCTTCTTACGAAGATAGGATTTGCCTATTGAATCTATAGAAATGTCCGATTTCACTAATTTTCGGTGCGAATGCAATATAGCTCCATCGACGCGGGATAGCGTTAAACACTACAAATTAGAAAGAGAGTCGAATCATGATCAACACAGAAATCAAACCATTCAACGCAACAGCATTCAAAAACGGCGAATTCGTAGAAATCACTGAGCAAGACGTTAAAGGCAAGTGGGCTGTATTCTTCTTCTACCCAGCAGACTTCACGTTTGTATGTCCAACTGAGCTAGTTGACCTACAAGACAAATACGCAGAGCTTCAATCTCGCGGCGTAGAAGTTTTCTCAGTATCAACTGACACGCACTTCTCTCACAAAGCATGGCACGATACTTCTGACAAAATCGGCACTATCGAATACTTCATGGTCGGCGACCAAACAGGCAACATCACAAACAACTTCAACGTTATGCGTGAAGGTCAAGGCCTTGCAGACCGTGCAACGTTCCTAATCGACCCTGAAGGCGTTATCCAAGCAATGGAAATCACAGCTGAAGGCATCGGACGTGACGCAGAAGACCTACTACGCAAGGTTAAAGCAGCACAATACGTAGCCGCTCACCCAGGTGAAGTTTGCCCAGCTAAATGGAAAGAAGGCGAAGAGACTCTAGCGCCATCTCTAGACCTAGTAGGCAAGATTTAATCTAAGCCTAGTTCAAACAAGAACAGCTAAGAAAGAACAAGTAAAACAGAACAGTTAAACGGTTCTACAGGCGCGCTTCGGCCTCCCTCCTAAAGGGCAGTTGCGCGCCACCCTTTCAAAACATCAACACCACAATATTTGCCGACTTGCGCCCCCTTTTTATTTTCCTTTTTCAGCAAGAAGGTATTGGTCAATACCAAGACACAGAATTTAAGAGCAGGCACGATTATGTTAGATCAAGCAATGAAGCAGCAGCTAAAAGCATACCTAGAAAACCTAAAAACCAATGTTCAGTTAGTCCTTAGCCTAGATGACAGCGACACCGCGAACAAACTTCAAGATCTGGCGAATGATATAGCTTCTCTCACTGACAAAATTGAAGTGATTCGAGATGACAGCGCAAGCACTCGCAGTCCTATCATGCAGGTAGTGAACCAAGAGAAAGGCACCGCGATCGGTTTTGCCGGTTTGCCAATGGGCCACGAGTTCACATCACTGGTACTTGCACTGCTTCATAGTGGTGGTCACCCTATCAAGCTTGAAGCGGACGTAATCGAGCAAATTAAAGAACTCGATCAAGAGCTTAATGTAGAGATTTTTATCTCACTCTCATGCCAAAACTGTCCAGAAGTGGTTCAGGCATTCAACATGATGTCGGCGATTAACCCTCTGGTTAAGACAACCATGATCGACGGCGCAGCATTCCAAGACGAAGTGAAGTCTCGCGACATCATGGCAGTACCAAGCGTGTTTATTAACGGTGAGCTATTTGGTCAAGGCCGTATGTCTCTGGCTGAGATCCTGAACAAAGTTGACTCAGGCGCAGCAGAAAAGAAAGCGGCTAACCTAAACGAACAAGCACCGTTTGATGTATTGGTTGTCGGTGGCGGCCCTGCAGGATCTTCAGCGGCTATCTACGCAGCACGTAAAGGCATTCGTACCGGTGTGGTTGCAGACCGATTCGGTGGCCAAGTTATGGATACCATGGCGATTGAGAACTTTATCTCCGTGAAAGCGACAACAGGTCCTAAATTAGTGGCAAGCCTTGAAGAGCACGTAAAAGAGTACGGTGTTGAGATAATGACTGAGCAGCGCGCTGCAAACATCATCGCAGCCGAAGACACAGGCGACGGTTACATCCACGTCGAACTAGAGAGCGGCGCAACATTACGATCTCGCACGGTTATCACCAGTACCGGTGCTCGCTGGCGTGAAATGAATGTTCCGGGTGAGCAAGATTACCGCAATAAAGGCGTCGCTTACTGCCCACACTGTGACGGTCCTTTATTCAAAGGTAAGAAAACAGCGGTTATCGGTGGTGGTAACTCAGGTATCGAAGCGGCAATTGATTTAGCGGGTATCGTTGAACACGTAACCGTACTTGAATTTGCAGACACACTGCGTGCAGACCAAGTGCTTATCGACAAAGCGAACGCAACACCAAACATCGAAATCATCAAGATGGCGCAAACAACGCAAGTGATTGGTGATGGCAACCGCGTAACCGGTCTGGAATACAAAGACCGCAACACCGATGAACTTAAACAGATTGAACTAGCAGGTATCTTTGTTCAAATCGGCCTGATGCCAAACAGCGAATGGTTGAAGGGTTCGAAGGTAGAGCTTTCACCACGCGGTGAAATTGAAATTAACGCTCATGGCGCAACATCAATGAAAGGTGTATTCGCAGCGGGTGACGTAACAACCGTACCTTACAAACAGATCATCATTGCAATGGGTGAAGGTGCAAAAGCAAGCTTAGGTGCATTTGACCACCTAATCCGTAACTCAGCTCCAGTTAAAGAGGCTGAAACGGCTTAATCTTTAAACCTAAAACTTAAAACTTAAAACTTAAAACTTAAAAGCTTCTAGGCATAAAAGCTTTTAACTCAAGTTCCTTAAATATTTGTTAACTTAATTCTTTACTGTTAACGACTTAGTCGACATTTAGACACCACTCCTATGGATTTAGGAGTGGTTTTTTTCCTTGTGATTTATGCCGGTTGATAAAGCATAAAGGCAACCACCATCGCTAAGCTTCCACCCAAGCAACGGTTCACAAACATCATCTGTTTTGGTGATTGCAGTAATTTTTTCAGCATGGTGCCGCAATACGCCCACACCAACATGCACGGCACACCGGTAATCACCATACCCGCGATAATGGTCACTACTTGAATCAAGTAATCTGCATTCGGAGTAATGAATTGCGAAAACACGGTTAATGAAGCTATCCAACCTTTAGGGTTTAACACCTGCACCAACACACCTGACATAAAACCTGAACGTTTATCTGTGGTGCTTTCTTCGATTTGCATGTTCGCAATCGACCACGCCATAAACAGCAAGTAAGCCGCACCCACGTATTTCAAAATGTTATAAAGATCTGGGTAAAGGGTAAATAGACTCACCAATCCGACACTGGATCCTGCCAGTACGATGATGATGCCAACAGCGTTCCCAGAGATAAAAGGTAAAGTCGCAGCAAATCCATAACGACTTGAAATCCCAAGTAATGCGATATTGCCTGCCCCAGGTGTAATTGCAATTGATGTTGAAAATAGCAAGAACGCCAGCATTAATTGAGAGCTCATTTCCTCTCACTCCTAATAAGTAAAGTATTTATACGGAGAGAGTTTACAGATTCGACTAGGAATTAAATTGCTATATAGGCTAATATTAATGCAAATTTGAGCAAGACCTTCCTAAAAACACCATGAAACAGAAAGAATCCACCAAAGAAGTGTTAGATGACACAGATATCGCCATCTTAGAACATATCCAACAAGACGGACGCATGAGCAACAGCAAGCTCGCAGAGAAAGTGAACCTCAGCGAAACCCCATGTTGGCGCCGTTGGAAACGCATGGAAGAGACGGGTTATATCGATGGTTACGCCGCGAAGCTAAACCGCAAAAAGCTTGGTTTTCATGTGGCTGGTTTTACTCTTGTGACCTTAGGTAACCATGAAGTAGAAAACACAGAACCGTTTGAAGAGTTTGTCGAAGTAACCGATTGGATTCCTATGTGTCACTGTATTGCAGGCGGCGCCGACTATATGATTCAAGTGCTAGCGAAAGATTTAGAAGAGTACTTTGAGCGTATTAGCTCGATCAGACGAGTAAAAGGTGTAAGTGCGATTCAGTCGAATATCTCGGTTAAAGAGTTGAAAAACAGCTATAAGTTGCCTCTTGGGGATTAGCTTGCGCTACCATCTACTCAGAACTCTATTAACTCGGGCTTATTTTTACTCAAAGAAAAGATTGATAGACCAAACAAAAAATGCCCAGTCAACGGTTTGTTAACCGGGCACTTAGTTTTTACAAGTGCGTATTAGTTACCCACACCACCTGTTTTTTCAGCTGGTAAATCTGGTGTCACTGGGGGCCACTCTTGGAAGGTTGCTAGATGTTGTTGTACAGCAGCTTGAGCAGGACCAAATGCCCACATTTTTTGCCCCATCCACTTCAAGTACATGCCCGACTCTTCCGCCGCTCTCTCGTATGGGTCACGACGTAAGTTAAACAGTAATGGTGCATTTAGCTCCTCTTTCGGACCACTCCAGCCATGATTTTGGACCACAAAGTGCGCCTTCCAATCACCAACACGAACCGCTTGCAGCTTGTCTCGTTCGTAGTAGTAGATCTCTTTACGGTTTGACTCACCTTTCTCAGTCAGCATATCCACTTGGTTGTAACCATCAAGGTGCGCTTTAAAGCCATCGTGACCTTTCAGCAGTTTTTCTTTTAGATCCGTTGGACCACCAGCCGCAGCGACAAGAGTGGGTAACCAATCCATACCATCAAAGATGCCATTGCCTACAGTACCCGCTGGGATTTTACCCGGCCAGCTAACCAGTGCAGGGGCTCTTACGCCACCTTCCCAAGTTGTGCCTTTCTCACCGTGATAAGGTGTCATACCGCCATCTGGCCAAGTCATGATCTCAGGACCATTATCCGCAGTGAAAATGATGATGGTGTTATCGGCAATACCGAGTTCTTCCATTTTGGCCATCATTTCACCAACATGGTCATCAAGATCTTTCATGACCACTTCTTGAAGTCCCCAACCGTTTTGGCCAAGCATAGCTTCGTATTCAGGTGACAGGTGCGTCCAAACGTGACCACGTGATGGACAGTACCAAGTGAAGAATGGCTTATCCGCTTCAACCGCCCTTTCGATGAAGTTGATCGCATGTTTATTTACTTCATCGTCGAGTGTACGCATACGCTCGATCGACAATGCACCATCGTCTTCAATCGTTTGACCACCTTTACCGTCTGATCTTGCATAAATAACATTACGAGGTGCAAACGCATCCAAAGATCCATCTTTTGGCCAATCTGGATCTTCTGTGTATTCCATTGCATTCAAGTGATACAACCAACCCCAATACTCATCAAAACCGTGCATTGTCGGTAAGAATTCATCTCTATCACCAAGGTGGTTTTTGCCAAACTGCCCCGTGACATAACCCATGGTTTTAAGGATTTCAGGAAGCGTTGGCGTGTCGGCACTTAAACCAACTGGGCCACCCGGTAACCCAACTGAGTGCATGCCTGTTCGAACAGGGAGTTGACCCGTTAAGAATGCAGAACGACCCGCCGTACAAGAAGGTTGAGCATAGTAATCCGTTAATAGCATGCCCTTTTCAGCAATACTATCGATGTTCGGTGTTTCGCTGCTCATCACACCATTGTGATAAGCACTCAGGTTTGATATTCCAATATCATCCGTGAAGATAACAAAAATATTCGGTTGCTCTTGTGCTGACCATGCTGATAGCGAAAAGCTACTCAACACACTCATCACAACAAGGTGGAAAATCCTTTTCATAGAATGTCCTTATACTGTTTCAGATTGCTCTTTGTGAACCATTTTTATTCCTACCAAACCAAAGCCAAGCTCCAATAGTAGATAGACGACAAGTAGCCAGTGAGGCATGCCATCTATCAACAAGCTAATGACTCGGCCGGCAGCCAAACCCAACATGAAGACCACCAAACTGTAGAGTGCTGGCAGTCGGTATTTCTTTAGTAACGCCCCTACTATCCAAAACAGAGCCAACGCTAAGTACAACCCCATCACAGCACGAAAGATATGAGTGACATTGATAGGGCTAGCATCAATTCCGAAAAGATAATCAAGGGAGACAACGGGGGCATAACCGTACGACAACGCAATCGGTGTTAAACCCAAAACAGCAACGAACAAAAAAATGCTTTGTGGCTTCATATCCTTACTCTTTTAATTTGGCTCTTTTCAAAAAACATAGTCTACAATCAGCAATATACAAGTTGCATATGTGAAAAATGGATAGTTAAAACACACATTCACATTCGTGCTATTTCACATCGAAGATAAGGATATCAATATGGCTAAATGGCATTACCTACTCGCATCAGCGTTGGCTGTTAGTTCAACCGTAAATGCACAAGAAGCAAGTTCACAATCGGACACGAAAAAGTGGCAACACAGCATAGAAATTTATGCGCTTGCTTTAAATATCCGTGGTAATACAACAATTGGTGATATTTCTAGCGATGTTGATGTCGACCCTGCATTCATCATGGGTCATTTGGATATGGGAGCGATGCTTCGACTAGAGGGGATCTATAACAATCAGTGGGGTTATTACGTTGACTACAGCTACATGAAACTGAGCGGAAAGTCAGATTCAATCATCGGCAACACAGGTATTCTTAATGGCAAGCTTGAGATCAGACAAGGCGTTTTAGAAGCAAAAGGCTTTAAACGCTACCAATACGACATTGGTGCCATTGATTATATGGTTGGATTACGCTGGTGGGATAACGATATTGATTCCAAACTCTACACAAACAGCGGGACAACCCTGAATTCAAGATCTTTAGAAGAAGATTGGATTGATTATCTGATAGGCGTTCGTTGGACCAAGGAACTCAACAAAAATTGGACTGTGCACACGAGCTTAGATATGGGCCTTGGAAGCGATACCGACTTTACCTCATCTCTGTTAACCGGCGCTCGCTATCAAATTAACGACTGGTCGGATTTAAATCTGGCGTATAAATCCACTTGGGTTGATTACGAAAACAAAGGTACCTTTGAATACGATACCGCATCGCAAGGGTTCCTGATTGGTTGGGCTGCTCACTTTTAATCCGATTATCGTAACGTGTTAGAACCCTCGGCCAATCCAATGCCAACCCAACATTGGTCATTTGGATTTAATTTCAATTAAAACGTAAGCCTCGAATGATTCTTATCTCTGGTGATGACCTCCGTCGCCAGAGGTTTTTCTGCGTGAAACATGCACCGCCCTCCCTCATAGAAAACCCATTAAATCATAGACTAACTCTCGCACACCGCGCATTTGATCCATCTAAAAAATTGTAATTTTAGGTCATGGAAATACAGGCTTATGTTTTGAGATATTTAATCTTCATTTAATCTTACCATCGCCCATTCGAACAGTGTTTTTTATTTTGAAAATGCCGCTAAAATCCTCTCCCGAAATTTACAAACCAGAGTAAAAACAATGAAAAAATTAGTCTTAGCGGCTCTTACGATTGCCTCAGTTACGGGGATCGCATCAACTTCAGCTTTCGCATCAAACGAAATGTACACATTAGGTGGTGTAGGTATGGATAGCGGTGACGTTGGCGCTCAATTCACGTTAGGTAGCCAGATCGTTCAAAGCAATTGGTATATTGAATCGACGTTACTTGTTATCAGCACTGACGATAAGTCTACTAGCTATAATGGTGACAAGGTGCTTCAAACAGAGCAAGAGTTCGATTCTTTAATGCTTTCATTAACACCTATGTATAAGCACAGCTTCAGCGAAAACTTCGCTGTTTATGGTAAGGCGGGCGCGTTTTACGCACACTCAGATACCAAATTGGTGTTCCGATCTAGCGATAATAATGAAGTCCACAAAGGGTCCCATGGTGATTTTGGCTTAACTTACGGCATCGGCGCAGAATACAAGTCACTAAAACCAGTTTTCGGCCACTCCAAGTTTGTGACTCGAGCTGGATTTGATTGGTATGAGTTCGGCGGAAGTACTGGTTGGTATACCGCTGAGTCGGTACTGAATATCCAAGCAGGCTTTACCTTTTAATTGAGTCGATAAAAAAGTAAGCCTCTTGTTGTGTGGGGCTTACTTTGTACATTTTTTGATTCAGACTACACACTCTTTCTTCATGATAGCAAGTCCTGTTTCCAAGGTATGTGCCCAAGCTTGTTCGATATTTTCATCATAAAGTGGATCGTATTTTTTAACCGTATTGAGCAAGGAATTAAACCACTCGTTGAGCTCTTGCTCAGAAATATCCATGCCTAAATCTTTATGTCGCTTCCCAAGCTTTCTCACCGAGTTTCGTACGCTCGGCAGACCTGCAGAGTTATAGATAAGGATGATTGAAGCTTTAAGCATCTTGGTTTGTTGCTCTAACCCTATGTTTTCAAATCGCTCTGAAAACCTAGGGTTGTGTTCGCAGAAGTCCGCCAAAAATGTTTCTAGAAATTCTTCATCGATCCTGCAACGCTCAAAGCTTTCATAAAACAGTTCATTAGGTGTCATTTTGTTGGTTCTTCGCATTCGCCAGCGATCCTTAACAGTCCATGTCATCTAAGTATACGCCACTATGGCATAAAGTGAGTTGCACAGATCTTGTTTCCATCAGGATCTCGCAAATAAGCCATGTACAAGCGACGCTCGTCAGAACCTCTCGCTCCGGGGCCATTTTCAATACTGGTACCGCCATTTTCGACGCCAACACGATGCCACTCATCTACAACTTCTGGGGAGGATGCAAGAAAACCCACCGTCATACCGTTGCCGTGAGTCGCAGGCTGACCATCAATCGGCTTCGTTAAACCCAACACACCCGTTTGGCTAACGTAAACACAGCGCCCTTTGGGATCAACAGAACCTTCGCTATAACCAAGCACTTTCATGATTGGGTCATAAAAAGCCTTCGCGCGTTCAATATCTTTGGTACCGAGAAAAACATGGCTGAACATAACTAACCTCTTCTTTTATTGAAAGAACCACCTAAACTAGACCTATAATTCGTGATTGTCTAGGCACGCTATTCGGCCACAACTGTTGCTTAACCCATTGAGTAAAAGCTAAAACTTAGCCCGTTGCTCCATGTTTTTCAGGAACTCAGTTAGTCTAATCAACAATGCGTTGTGCGCCCTGTCCTTGGTCATGCAGAATATCTTCAGGGTTCAACAATTGGCATTTCTGCATACTCAAACACCCGCAACCGATACAACCAGTTAGGTTTTCTTGTAGAGATTTAATCTGCGCCATCTTGCTGTCCAGTTGCCCCTGCCATTTCTTCGCAACGCGTTCCCAATCTCGCTTAGTCGCGGTATGGTTCATTGGCAGTGTTGATAACTCTTCGGTGATCTCTTCGAGCGTGAAGCCTATCGACTGCGCGACTTGTATCAACGCAATTCGTCTCAACATCGCCGACTGATACCGGCGTTGATTTCCGTTAGTACGAATCGAAGCAATCAACCCTTTGGTTTCATAAAAGCGCAGCGCTGAAGGTGCCACACCACTTCGCTCCGCCAATTGGCCTATGGTGAGATATACGATGTTTCTCATTACGACACTATCCTTGAGATCATAAATATTTAAAGCTTACTTTAACTTTATAATAACGACCAATTCTCATCTTAACTAATTAATGTCCTTAAACTTTGATAACGGGCGCAATGAAAAGAAACCACGCAAATAGCTACTTTGTTTTATTGTGGTGTTCTCGCTCTCTAAATCTGACTCATGATCGATTTCAGGCTCTCTGCTATTTCGGCATTGATGATTTCTCCCGTTTCTACATTAAAGTTATCGTAGAAACTTGGTACCGACATCGAGCCCTTCACATCAGCATCAAAGTAAGGTGCAGAATGTACCGCAGACGACAACACAGAGCTGGCGCCACCTGGGCCTGGTGATGTGGAGAGCATCACAACAGGTTTGCCTTGGTACACTTTCATGTCGATTCGTGATGTCCAATCAAACACATTCTTAAAGGCTGCGGTGTATGAACCGTTGTACTCTGCAAAAGAGATGACGACAGCATCTGCTTCGCCAATCTTGCTAAAAAAGCGCTGCGCATGTTGATGGACACCGGACTCTTTTTCTCTGTCTTCACTGTAAATGGGCATCTCGAAATCATTAAGATCGAGCACCTCTACTTGCGCGCCCTCAACTAAGCTTGCGGTGTACGCTGCCAATTGTTGGTTAATCGATGCTTTACTGTTGGTCGCGCCAATCGCTAATACTTTCATTGTTGATCCTTGTTCATTTTTCTCACCTTTTTGCACTCATGACTTCAATTACGGAGCTCAAAGTTCATAACTGAAGATTCGTAACGTCTGTTTGATAACATCAAAACCTGCACTAGGCGACAAGGTGATAGATTGTGTTTTTAGATTGGGGACGATGATAGAACTTCAAGTTAACTTGAGGTAAAGCGATATTTTCAAAAAATAGGAAATAATTTAAAAACACTTATAAAGCAGTTAATTACGAAAGGTTAAACATAGATTAGTATTACACAGACAAAAATAAGCACACCCAAAATACAGTGAGTGTGCTTGATCGAAATACTATTTACTTAAGTTGATTTAATGGACTGACACCAGAGTAAGCGACTCCGGATAGCTCGGCCATTTCGCGATTCCATGTTGCCAAATCGTGAGGATTAAACTGATTCAAATGATCATGACCACACGCTCTCGCCATCACTTGCATCAATTCAGTCGAGGCTTCGAAGAAGTTCTTCAATTGATTCGATGCCTTCTCGACATTTAACCGTTGGCGTAAATCGGCTTTTTGAGTCGCGATGCCCGCCGGGCAATTATTGGTGTTACACATTCGGGCGGCAACACACCCTATCGACTGCATGGCACTGTTCGAGATAGCGACACCATCTGCACCAAGCGCCATCGCTTTTACAAAGTCCATTGGAACACGAAGCCCACCAGTAATGATTAAGGTGACTCTGCCACTTACGCCTTGCTTGTCTAGATAGGCTCTGGCACGAGCAAGCGCTGGAATAGTTGGCACGCTAATATGGTCACGGAACATTTCTGGCGCCGCACCTGTGCCACCGCCTCGACCATCCAAGATGATGTAATCGGCACTGGCATCCAATGCGAACTGAATATCCTCTTCAATATGATTGGCACTCAACTTGAAGCCAATTGGGATCCCGCCAGTCACCTCTCGAACTCGGTCGGCGAACTTTTTGAAATCCTCGACGGTTTTTAGATCAACAAAGGTGGGTGGAGAAATCGCGGCGGTACCCGCTTCAATGCCACGCACCTCTGCTATCTTGCCAATGTTCTTCGCACCCGGTAGGTGACCGCCAGTTCCGGTTTTAGCACCCTGCCCACCTTTAAAATGGAAGGCTTGGACATTTTTGAGCTTAGATTCATCGTAACCAAATTGTGCGCTAGCTAATTCATAAAAGTAACGTGAGTTTGCCGCTTGCTCTTCGGGCAACATGCCTCCCTCACCCGAGCAAATTCCCGTTCCCGCAAGCTCCGCGCCTGTCGCTAAAGAGATTTTCGCTTCTTCAGACAACGACCCAAAACTCATATCAGAAACAAACAAAGATATGTTCAACTTGAGTGGCTTTTTCGCTTTTGGCCCAATAATAAGCTCAGTACCAACTGGCACATGTTCCAATAACGGTTTGGTCGCCATTTGTGCAACCATCACTTGAATATCATCCCAGTGAGGCAATAGATATCTTGGAACGCCCATTGAAATCATTGGCCCGTGATGCCCCACTTTGGATAAGCCATCTCGTGCTAATTGATGAATGAACTCAACCGTGGGCTCCTCTTTGGTTGCAGAAGCCGCAGGTGAGAGATCGGGCGTTGCCGCTTGGATGTGAACATCGGGGCCTTCTTGGCCCACTTGCTCAGCCGTAAACTGTTTATGGGTGCCATCACAGAAAGGGAGATTGTTCGAATACTTACAGCGGCACAGGTAAGCGTCGCCGGTTTCCTCGGCCACGAAACTCTTCGGTTTGAAGCCCGTTCCTGCATGAGAACCATCACAAAACGGTTGGTTTTTCGATTTCCCACAGGTACAGAAGTAATACTCCTCCCCTTCTGTTAGCTCCACTTTGACTGGCTTGGTATCCGCTATCACTGGATTCTTCATAGTTCGCTCACCTTTTCTTTCTTATGATTTGATGACTGAAGCGATGACTTGCTCACAAGAGTAAAGTAAAGGTGAGATACGCGGCTAATTCAATAAATAAGCCAGAGAAAACAAGCTGAATAGACAGTCTAAAAACAGAAATCTTACTGATTCAACACAAACAAAAATGGCCACCAAATCGGCAGCCATTGTGTTTTAAATCTGAGTCTAAGCTAAACGTGAAAGGTTAATCGAATAACTCGATGACCAGCTTGTTGTCTTTAATCACTAGATTGGGTTCCGATGACTTGATCAACGACTCTTGCACTTTATTGCTGTCGAGCTTGTAAACTGGAGACTGGGACAAAGCAAAACCAATCATAGAAACGGCAGGCTTAAGTAGTTTGGCAATCTCTGGCGAAAGCTGTTTATCTTTTTCTTCAAAGCGCTCTAAACGCAGTGATTTCAAATAAATCTCGCCGCTCTCTTTGTCGTATTCAGGAATCGCACTGAACTCGATATCCAAGTCCAACCCCATATTCGGCATATTGAACACCTGAACTTTTGCATTGGTGTTCGCTAAAACAGACACACGCTCGGTATCAGCTCTACCAATCTGCACCGCTAAATCATCAACAGCGACTTGCGCATACATAACGTTTTGCACACCGACTTCTTGTTCTAACATCACCGAATCTTGCAGGTAGTTCATCATTTCTTGCTCAGTCACGCTGTAGCTAACACAACCACTTAGCACCAGCACAGAAGCTGCCAAAATAAACTTTTTTGCTACGTTAATTATCATCAATACCAACTCTTTATCGTTAGTTATTAGCGCGGAATTTACCTTGTAATGGTACTGTAAAATAGTCGTCACAATTACAGTGTCGGATAACTGAGTAAAATGATCCACCTAGTTGGTGATTGCGTACAATTTAAAATTAGCAAAAATAGTTAGGGAAACAATGACTGCATTAACGATATTTTACGATGGCACCTGTCCACTTTGTGCAAAAGAGATGGCGGCACTGGCTAAATCTGATACCAAAAATCAGATTCAAACCATCGATATCTACAGTGAGGCGTTTACAGATTACCCGCAGATAGATGCAGAGGCAGCCAACACGATTTTGCATGCACTCGATGAGAATGGAAAACTGCTGCTGGGTTTGGACGTGACTTACCAAGCGTGGAAGCTGGTTGGTAAAGGTTGGCTTTATACCCCATTGCGCTGGGCGATATTTAGGCCAATGGCCGACTGGTGTTATCTGCGGTTTGCCAAGAACCGATACAAAGTCTCTTTCTGGCTAACTGGAAAGTCACGTTGCAACGGTAACAGCTGCACTAAATAGCTGTACTAAATTGCATTGGTATTAAGACATACCACTCGCGACTTTGTAATACACCACACCAAACAGCGCAGCAAAAACTAAAACGGTAACCGCGACTTTTAACCAAATAAACTTCATGTTTTGTCCTCTAAATTCTGTTTACTGTTTCGCGAGACAAGTTACCACAACAAAACATTCGGTTGGGTAATGATTTATAGAACTTTGTAGTCATACCAATCACAGTAAGTAAGTGGTCAAAAATAGCGCAGGGAAAAAGCTGGAGAACAAGGCGGCTCTTTTCGACAAGAAGTTTCGATAAGTAGTTATTCTACAATCAAAAAATCTAACGACGTTATCGAGATTTTTAACAAGCTAGGGTGAACAGTTATTTACTACGATTGGTATCAATCTTGATAACTAAGTGAGAACCTTTATGTCGGCAAAAGAAAGAAATCTACCTACCCATCGTATTTCAAGATTCAGTAAGTTCGCCTCGCTGGCAACAAGGGTCGCGGGTAATGTGCTGACGGAAGGCACCAAGCAACTCGCACAGGGCAATAGGCCGACAGCAAAAGACTTACTGCTAACGCCACAAAACATTGCTCGGCTCACCGATCAACTCGCACACCTGCGCGGTGCAGCAATGAAACTGGGGCAGATGCTATCAATGGATGCAGGCGATGTCTTAGAACCTGAATTAGCCGATATTCTTTCTCGCCTACGTTCAGACGCTGACCCACTGCCAGCCAAACAGCTCAGCCAAGTGTTGGAAAATTCACTCGGAATCAACTGGAAGGTGGAGTTTATCTCCTTCAACTTTAAGCCCATCGCCAGTGCGTCCATCGGTCAGGTTCACCAAGCGTATAGCGACTCTGGAGACAAACTTGCCATAAAAGTCCAATACCCAGGCATTCGAAAAAGCATCGACAGTGATGTGGATAACGTTGGTACATTGCTCAATATTGTTGGGTTGATACCCAAGTCAGTCGATTACAAAGGCTTGTTAGAAGAGGCAAAAAAACAACTACATGATGAAGCCGACTATGCTCGCGAGGCCGACTATGCGACTCGTTATCAAAATGCATTAAAAGAGCACTCTCACTTCGTCGTGCCTAAGATTCATGCGCAAATCTCATCAGAATCGGTGCTCGCCATGGACTTCATTGAGGGCATCTCGATAGAGCAAATTGAAGGTTATGATCAAAGTACTCGAGATTTTGTGATGCACAGCTTGCTCGAACTCATGTTCAGGGAATTGTTCGATTTTAGGATGGTACAGACCGACCCCAACTTCGCCAATTACTTGTATGTAGAACAAACACGACAGATTGGCTTATTGGATTTCGGTGCCACCCGTGAATACAGCGACCGCTTCAGTGATGGCTATCGTTTGGCCTTTACTTCTGTTGTTAATAAAGACGAATCAGGGCTCAATCAAGCACTCGAACAGATTGGATTCTTTAGCGAAGTCATACTGCCCGATCAGCGCCAAGCCATTCTTAACTTAGTGACTATGGCGTGTGAGCCCATGCTTGTCGACGAAGATTACAACTTCAAAGCCAGTGGTTTAGCACAAAGGCTTCGTGAAGCGGGAACCATACTCAGCATGGAGCAAGAGTATTGGCATACGCCACCAGCAGACGCTCTATTCCTCCACCGAAAGATTGGAGGCATGTACCTACTGGCATCTCGCCTTGGAGCAAGGGTGAACATAAGTCGTTTGGTCGCTCCATATCTCATCAGCGATGACACTTGATTAGTTCTTAAATAGTGACGGTTAATGATTAGCAAAGTGATCATTTCAAGTCGCTGAACAGTAATAACAGTTACGCCAACTAAAATGAGTCAGACTTATGAAACATTCACTGCTGTGCTCCACCGCCCTAATCGCAAGCCTAACAAGTTCATTCGCATTTTCAGCAAGCTGCCCTGAGATACTCAACGGCAAACAAAGGCTGCTAAATTCAAACGAAGAAATTGAGCTGTGTGAAGAGTTCCAAGGTAAGACTTTATTAATCGTGAATACGGCAAGCCAATGCGGTTTCACGCCTCAGTTCGAGCAACTAGAGCAGCTTCACCAAACGTATAAAGATGAAGGGTTCACGGTTGTTGGTTTCCCAAGTAATGATTTTCGCCAAGACAGAGGAAGCGAGAAGCAATCCGCAAAAATCTGCTACCTAGATTATGGCGTCACCTTTCCAATGATGGCGCGCGCGTCACTCTCTGGGCCAAACGCAAATCCAGTCTTTGCCGAAATCCAACAACAAGCCGGTATCAAACCGAAATGGAATTTCTACAAGTTCTTGGTCAGCAAAGAAGGCAAAGTGATAGCAACCTTCCCGAGTTCTACATCGCCAACCAGTAGCACCCTCAAAAATGCAATAGAGCAGCAGTTATGAGGTTAGATTACATGGAGACAACTCAAACACGCAACACCATGGCCAAGCTCGGTTATATGGGTTTAATCCCCTTTTTATTCGGCCTACTGTTATCACTCACCGACAGGCAATTCTTTAGCTTGAGCGGCGAAACACTCTTCATCACCTACAGCGTGGTTATCTTGAGCTTTTTGTCGGGCATCTTGTGGGGCAATGGGATAGAGAACTTCGAAAGCCAATCCAGCAACAAGGCTCTGATTCTTAGCAATGTTATTGTGTTGGCAGCGTGGCTAGCGGTGCTACTCGGTGAGCAACAAGAGTTCCTCACCACTCTGATTCTGATCTTAGGCTACATTGCGGTTTGGCGAGCGGAAAGGTCAATGAGAGAAGAGAATCAAAGTGAAGGCCCCGACGGCTACTTTGATATGCGAACCCGACTGACCTCTAGTGTCGTATTAATGCACGGTATCGTGATGTTGACCTAGGCGTGCGTACGCCCATATTTAAACCGGCATCAAGATGCGGGCTCTAGATAGGCACTCTCTTCTTTAATGGCACCAAAACCATCGACAAATACAACTCACAAACCAGTCAATTCCTACTGACGACTCACCAATAAATTCGCACCAGACAAGGCAAGAAACACAGAACATGCTTTATTGAAACGCTTGGCCATCTGAGGTTTTGAAAACCAATGTCGTAGATATAAGCCAAAGGCTGCATAGATAGAAATTGCGAGCATTTCTAATACAAGAAACGTACTTCCCAAAACAAAGAATTGAGTATTTACGTTCGCAGAAACATCGACAAATTGAGGAAGGAATGCAGTGAAAATGAGTATCGCTTTTGGATTGCCCGCAGCGAGTGCGAACTCTTGTTTAACAAGACCAAACCAGTTCTTATTTCGCTCGATATCCGCGACCGGGCTGGCTTGAGATCGCCATAGGTTAAACGCGATCCACAACAGATACATTGCACCAAATAATTTGATCAGGAAAAACAGCGTTTCAGAAGTATAAAGCACAACCGCTAAACCAGATGCAGCCAAAGCAATCATGCCGGAAAAAGCAAGGATTCTTCCTAGACCAGGGACAAAGGCGGCCTGAAATCCGTAACAACGGGCGTTGTTCATTGATAACAAATTGTTTGGGCCCGGTGTCATGTTGAGCGCGAAACAAGCGGGGATGAATAGCATTAACTTCCAGATTTCCATTTTTCGTCCTTGTTAAAAACTTCGTAAATATTTAATCAATGAACGAATGCAGAAAGCTCTGTATTTCAGCTTCACATGCCGCCATTTTAATTAATCATTACTCGACAATATAATGCTCTTCGTCTGGTTCAATCAAATTGTCTGCAATACCAATTTCGCCCGCGATGAAAATCGCACTCGCTATCGTTTCTAATGTTTTATTCGGCTCTCGATCCGGTACTTCGCCCACTTCAGGAACGGGCTGCGATCGCGAGATTGAATTACAAACGACACTTTCACAAACGATATTGTTTTGTTCCTGTCGAGAAACCTCAGGCGGCTTGAAACCCGATGAATTGAAGTCGGGAGTATCAACACTCTCGGTTGCAAAATGAGAATCACTGTATGAGGCAGCTGAAAACAGAGAGAGGAGCAGCATCCACTTATTCATATATCTTTCCATAGTTAGCATTCACTAGATTTATAAATACTATCTAATTAAAATAATTATGAACAGCGTTTTATTATCATTAATTCATATTTCCCTAGACGCTTATCAGAATACCCGCGCTCTGGGTGAAATCGGTTCAACTTACGTGGGAATGTTTGCCTAACGTGAGCTTATCGAGCAACACTTGTGGAACAGGAATAACAGAGTATCGAACAAAGACGACTAACGTCACTATTGCCACAAAACTGCCTAAAACAAAGTCATGAACATCAACCAGCGCCCAACCAAGAAGCCTGTGACTGGTAATCGCAAGTATGGCGATACTCACCGCAGCCATCCATTTACGATGATCGTAAGGCAAGTACTCCATCTTTTGGCTCACAATATAAAGCAGTGACAGCCTCACGGCATAAGTACCACAAAGCACCACCACCACGCCCCACACGCCATAAATCGGTGTCACAACAAGATAGCCAATGGTTGCTACAATCGCACACCCGCCTTGTATCCACATTTGCGATTGGCTTGAGTCACCGCTGAAACAACCAAGGTTGAGGTAATCCCCTGCATTCTTAATCACACCAATCGCCAAGAGTGCGACAACAATAGTACCTGCATACTGATAACTGCTGGGCAGAATCAAAGCAATAAAACCAGGCACCGTAAGGATCATCAAACAACCCAACACTATGGCCAGATTCACGCCGACTAGCGCTCTATCCGCACAGACTTTTTTACCGCCAGGCTGTTGTAGCATGGCCACCCGATTTGGAAACCACCACAGAGCATAAGGCTGCAGTAACAAGCCAAGCAGCAACGCAAACTTGCCACTGACCGCATAGATTGCAAGTTCTTCAACACCCACAAAGCTTGCCATCACCCAACGGTCTAGGCCTGTAATCATGTAAATAGAAGCACCACCGACTAACGTGGGTAATCCAAACTTTAGGATCTTAGCGGAGTATTTTAGGCTGCCAAATGAGCCCATCTCCTGCCATTGATAACGCAGTAAACACAGCATCAACAACACACTCGAAACAGCGGAAGAGATCAGAACACCATCAATGCCATAACCCGCTTCAAGCAACACAAAGGTCATTGCAGCTTGCACCGTTGCCTTCAATACATTGAGCATGCAAAAGCGCTTAGCTAACGCATTCATTCGCATCAGTGTTAACGGGATAGAAATCGCACCATCTAACATGGTCGGTATCAGAAGAAGTAATATTTGATAGGGCTGAAACTCGACGGGCAGCATCAATAACAACAACGGCATACTAAGAGCAATTAAAGAACCGCCTAACACACAGACCAAGACACTCAACGTGAAACAGTTAGAGGCCAGCTTTCTCTTTTCTTCACCCTCAGCGACGCCCACATAACGGTACATTGCCTCAACAATCCCAAAGCTAAATAGGATTGTCCCGATGTCAGCCAACAAGACGATGGCTTCTAAAGAACCGTATTCAACCAACGTCATCTTATGGGTGATATAGGGGATCATCACGAGCGAGATCCCTTTCATCATCACGATACCAATGGCGTAATAGGCGGACTGTTTTAGTGACCCCATAGCAGACACCTATTCCTTACAATGCAGGCATTAGGAAACTTTTACAGTCCCCAAGAAGATGTCGTAAGGTTCTTTTTTGAGGAGCCAACGCTAACGAGCGGATGCTATAAGAGATGGCCCGTCGGTTCTGTTGTAAGCCTCTGTAATAGTCGGCGTAACCTTCTAGTATTCTTGCCTTTGCAATTTTGAAACTGGACGTCGGTAGGTTCCATCGTTGATTGTCATTTTGGTAACGCTGGAGAATGGCCTCTATAGACTGCAAATTTCTCAATTTAAGACTTTCAGTTTGGGTAACAGAGCTCGCTCTCATCAAGTAACCAACCTGCACGGAGTTCAACACACCGATCTGATGGCTTTCACTCATTCGAAGCCACAGCTCCCAATCTTCCCCATACTTAATGTCAGCATTGAAACTGTCTGTTTGAGAAAACACATCCGCTTTCACCATCACCGTTGATGTTCCAATAACATTGTTTTCAATGATGAACTCTAATGGGTTTTCTATATTGATAAACGCTTCATCTTGGTCTTGAAACTGCGACCAATAACTAAAGCAATCAACTATCACTTGATAGTCTTCAGTAAGGTGTTCGTAGTTAGTAAAGCTCATCGCAAGATCTGGGTATCGTTGATGAAATTCGAGTTGGCGCTCAATTTTTTCTGGAAACCAGAAGTCGTCCGCGTCTAAAAAAGCGATGTATTCTCCGGTCGCCTTTTCAATCCCTAGGTTTCTCGCTTGAGGCGCGCCAACACCCAAAGTGGATAACGTAATAATGCGTTCATCTTCTATCGAAGCGAGATACGTCGACGTTCCATCGTTGCTGTTATCGTCAATGACAATGAGCTCAACATCTTGATGAGTCTGCTTCAGTACGCTGCCAATTGCCTTCGGCAGGTAATCCAAACAATTGTAGGTAGGAATAACAACACTTACTTTAGCCATAATGACGCCCTCAGATTTATACGTTATATGGCTAACGTTGCACGTTCTATGCCGAGAGCGTCTTGCTACGAAATCAGCTCTATATCAGTCACCTACACGCCTATTCTCAAAATGACGACCAAACACAGATGTTCAAAAAAACTGCACCTCCAATTTGATTATCAATTTGAGAAAACGAGCGACTTCTTTAGGGATAACCTTCAGAAAGCCCTCTAAAGCTAAGATTCGATCTTGGTTCGTATCTTGCTTTATTGGTTATTAACTTGGCTTGATAGCTTTAGTCATATGGATTTGAGGAGTAAGGAATGAAGAAAGTAGCATTTGTGGCACCAACCTACCCTGTACTCAGTGAGACCTTCATTCAAACAGAAGTCGACTCTGTGAAAGCGTGTGGGCACGATGTTTGTGTAATGACGTTCGAAATTGAAAACAGCGAAAAACAGTTCGACTACGACATTGTCGAAATAGGCAATAATGTTCGGATGGGTAAAGTCGCCAGCATTAATTGGATAGGTTTCATCAAGGCTATCTCATTTATTTCTAAGCAAACCAGCATGCCAAAAAAATCACTGTTCGCTTATGGATTCAAACTGGCGCTGCAACTCGCCGAGAACGACGTCGAACACGTTCATGCGCATTTCTGTCAGCACACTACAGCTCACGCCATCGTCGCGGCAAAGCTACTGAATATCACCTGCTCGTTCGTTGCTCACGGTCATGATGTTTACGAGTTCGCTTATGATATTGAACAGAAGATTTCGTCGAGTGATTTTGTGGTCGCAGTGTGCAAAGACATGCTCACTGATTTCAACACCATGGCTAAGGGAAACATTAAGCTCCTGCACTGCGGAGTGAATACCAAACAATTCCAACTCACCCCCAAAACCGAAACGAAGCAACTTCGCTTTGTTTTTCTTGGTCGATTAGTGGAGCAAAAAGGTATCCACCATCTTATTGATGCATTGGCACCGATTGCCGAACCTCTCGACATTCATCTCGATATCATCGGTACTGGCGATTTAGAGCAACAATTAAAATTGCAGGTCAAAGAAAAAGGACTTGCTCGAAACGTGACCTTTCTTGGCGCGAAACCTCACGAGTGGGTGAAAGAGAAACTATCGAACTATGACAGCCTAATCGCGCCCTTCTGTTTTTCCGAAACCGGGTGTGTGGATACAGGGCCACTGGTTTTAAAAGAAGCGATGGCCGTGGGAACACCCGTCATTACCACCAACATCATGGGATGCAAAGAGATCGTCTCACCAGAGACAGGTTTTGTGGTTAGCGAAAAAAACGTGGAAGAATTAAGAGAAGCGATTGAGCGTTTCGCGCAGCTGAGCAGTAACGATAAAACATCGATGGGTTTAAAGGCACGTGAGAGAGTGAAAGACAGTTTTAATTCGATCAAACAAGCTCAGCAATTATCTCGTTGGATAGAGAACCCAGCTCAATAAGGATTAACTCAGACAGCTAAGCATCGCAAGAACGGCTAAGCATCACAAGAGCTACTAAGCACATAAAAACAACTGAGCACCACAAGAACAAAAGAGCGCTACATCCATTTGAAATGTAACGCTCAACTTAGCACTGCCTAATGATGGCGACTTATGCTTTCAGTAACTTTCATTAGCTTTTCATTAGCTTTTCATTAAGAAGCCTAGCTAACCTGCTCGAAGTGCCAAAATAGACTCAAGATCTTCGATGTCACGATATTGAGCTAGCTCCTGCTCTTTCGATGAAATAGCCACAATCGACATTCTATCGGCCAATTCGTTACCTTCAATACCAACGTGTCCGTTCACATGGTAGATGGTGATTTTTGAAGCCAGTTCTTGGTAGAGAGCATACGCAGGCTTAATAATATCGAGGTTTTTGATCTCGCCGCCCGACTTAGTCCAGCCCTTTTTCTCCCAACCCGTTGCCCACTTAGTAATACAATCAATTGAGTACTTAGAGTCACAATAA
>NZ_CH902608.1:103396-119669 GCF_000153005.1 Vibrio sp. MED222
TTCGGTTAATTGGTTGTTTTGGTATACCGCTAAACCCGTCCCCGCTTCACCAGGGTTTGGTTCACACGCACCATCGGTAAAGATCTTGATATCAAAATGCATATCTGTGATTTGCTGCTCCGAAAGAGGCGGCACCTTAGCTTTCGTCGACTTACCCGCAGAGCTTGGCTTTGTCGCAGTAGAACCTGACGCAGACGACGTTTTACCACCGAAAGCAGACTCGGCCTCGCCTAGTGTTGGAAACGATTTATATCTCGCACCAGCAAAACCATCAACTTGCGACTTACACTCATTCCAAGTAGTAAAAATACCCGGTGTGCGACCTTTCCAAACCACATAATACTTCTTAGCCAAACTAACTCCTTACCAAAACCTAAACACACAAATAGTGAATCAGTACATTAGATGCCACCAAGCTATACGTTGCAAGGTCTATCACTCTAAAACAGGTCTAAAAAAGCTGCGTTCATAACTCACGATGCAATCAAATTCGTCTGCAAATTCAAACGCTTTAATGCACTCAGCATCGCTCAGCGACTTAACCCGATATTCTTCGTAGGCAGTCAAACTTTCAAAGGTAAACAACGCCAATGCAATATTGTTCGCCCCTTCCGACGGTAAGAAATAACCGTTGTGTTGACCTCCGAATTTAGCGACCAGAGGAATCCACATTTTTGCGTATGCCTCAAACTCACTTACCTTTTTAGGATCAATTACATATCGAACATAACAAGTAATCATAGTTATTCAGCCCTTAAATAATAGGAGAAACACAAAGCCGAAGTTGACGTTGAAGCTCAAGAAAAAAGGTAATCAACCGCAACGAGGTTATAGAACAAAAACACGCCCATACTGACGCCAATCGTTAGCAGCACATTGCCTGTTTTCCAAATCAACAGACCTGTGACCACCGCGCCTATCAAGTATGGGTTTTCAAGGCTTGGCCAAAATGTTTGTTCTGGTGCAAATACAATTGGCCCCCAAATCGCAGTCAGTACCGCAGGGCTTGAATAACGCAATAGGCGCCTTGCGGTTTGATTGAGTCGAAGCGGGATTGCAGGCTCAAGAAACAAATACCGACTAAAGAAAACAATCGCCGTCATAAGTAATATCGTTAACCAAATCATCTCTATTTCCCCTCCACGATTGTCTTGTTACCGTTGTTTCGCTCTTGGAACGATTCGCTGATAAAGCCCGCTAACATACCGGCAATCGCTGCAATCATTAGCCCGCCCTCAATATTGTTAACCGACATGGCAACCGAAGTGACCAGTGAAACCACCACACACACAACGACGGGTAGAGTTCGGATTAATGGGAACACCAAGGCGATAAAGGTTGCTGCGACCGCAAAGTCGAGCCCAATTTCATTGAGTGAAGGAATTTGGCTTCCCGCGACAATGCCAGCAAAGCTCGCAATATTCCAAACGAGATAAAAACCGCCGCCTACACCCGCAGCATACCAGCGATTAAATTCTTTCTGAGACTGCCCACTACAAATCGCAAACAACTCGTCGGTGAGCCAAAATCCGAGTAATAGACGCCAACGCGTAGGAAGATGGCTGATTTTGTCACGCATCGATACGCTATACAGAAAGTGTCTAGACGTGATGAATAAGGTAGTCAACAACATGGTGCCTAGACCAATACCCGCTTTAAACATGCCCGCAGCGACAAGTTGTGCTGAGCCAGCAAATAGAATAGCCGACATCGCTTGCGCTTGAAGCTGACTCAATCCAGCATCTATCGCATATGAGCCCGCTAGAATTCCCCAAGGGATTACCGCAATGCTCAAGGGCATTCCCGCTAAAACGCCCTTCCATAACTGTGTTCGTCTATCCATTGTTTCACTATCCATATCATTCTTTTCTCTCTTCACATTGGCTATTCAATGTAAGAGGAGTTGAGTCGGTTCGATTGTACAAACTTGCTCGATTTCATGCCCCAATTCACCGTACCTTAGCCACACTTAACCGCACTTAACCGCACTTAACCGCACTTAACCGCACTTAACACAAGTTAGCCATGCCTTAGCCACGCAAGTTTAGAGCATTTTGATGTATTGCCCCGGCGTGTATCCATTGGCCTTTTTGAAGTGTCGATGAAAATGGCTTTGATCATGAAAACCACACTCTTGCGCGGTATCAGAAATGGTATGTCCTTGTTTCAATAACTTACGCGAAAGCCTTAACCGAGATTGGATTTGATACGCATGCGGCGGAAGACCAAATTCTTTCTGAAAAGAACGCACTAAGTGAAACGGGCTCAATGCCGCTAACTTAGATAGTTCGTCTAGCGACACATCGGCTTGTGGGAAATCATCTAAAAACTCTTTCACCAACACAAGCTGGCGCTGAGTTTTCCCATCGAGTTGAGGGTTAAGCGGCGATTTTCCATGTCGACTAATCAGCTTAACCAACATCCCATACATCAAGGTCTCTCTTAACAGGCGATTGTCGGATTCATCGATCGTGTTAAAGACCAACCTCAATTGATTAGCGAGTTCAGGGTCTTCAACCACCGCTCTTGGGAAGTAAGGCGCACCGTAGTTCGGTAGGTTAAGCTCTTGAGTGATCTTGGCAAGTTGCTCTGGGAGTGGATACATGGCTCGATACGCCCAACCGCCTTCAGTGGCAGAGTGACCGCTATGAACTTCGTCGGCATTGACCAGAATAATCGCATTTTGTGGCGCGATATGATGCCCGCCTGTTCGATAAAAGCGCTGCGCCCCCTGCTCAATAACCCCAAGCGTGTAGCCCTCATGGCTGTGGCGTGAGAAGTTCTGCTTTTCGTATTCAGCATCAAGAATTTCAAGGCCACCGAGCTCTTCCGTTATCTTATATTCGGCCTTTTCTTTAGAGCGCTTCTTGTTCTCCATAACAATTTCCAAGCCTGTTAATTATCGAGCGACTTATCAGTCTACTCTATAGTCTCTTTCAGCTTTTGTACAAAATTGCGCTTTTGTTTGTTAATTCCGTTTTTGTCGTTGCCTTAATAACGCTTTCTAACTGGGAGGAAAGTCTTGATATGAAAAGGGCGATAAATTAACCATACATGCCAACGCGCTCTTCAAATCATCAGCAATCTGGCTGATACATCATCAAAAAACGCGAATCCTTTTCTTTTTCTTAAATAAGCCAACACCCTAATTATGAAAACTTAGATTTCGAAAATTGCAAACCTAGAGTGTTAATTAGCATCAAACACAGAAATTAAGAGTGATAATCACTCCCATTCCTTAAATCAATATGAACCCCACAACATGCGCACGCATACGCACATTTAAGATTAGAGTTTTAGCTCTTTTATATAAGCCATACAATTGAAAAAAAAGGAGAAACAAGACGATGATCACATTTACAACCGAATCAATTGAGTCAATTTGCAATTTACTGAGACATGAAACATTTCCGAATAAAACGACATACCAGCTAAATGATGGAATTCACTTACGAACTGTTTCTAACTTTATTGCTGATGAACAGCACTTTGAGGTCAATGGCATGAACTCTTCCGTGATTGTTGGTTATAAGCTACAGCTTAAATCTGGAGAAGATATTTACTTACAACTTAAAGATGACGAGCTCATTTTGAAAGAAACCAAAATACCAGCAAAATCAAATCAAGACTATGGCATCGACGGCGCTGTATCGGATTTTATGTTTTAAATACTCTCGCGTAACTTATCTGCTTGGATGAGCCTCTGGATTAACAATTGGCTCAATAAAATATATGCCAGTGACACCCAACGTTGTTGCGCAACTCACTTTAGAGACAGAGTCGCTATGCTTCGAGTGATTCTTAATCAATACGACAAGTTTCAGGTATTCCTAACCCAGCAAGTTTGTTCAACACTTTTATCATCACGCAAGTTTCTTCCACCTGTGCGTTGTAATGTCTTAAGCTCAATCGCTCCATAGCAACTATTTTAAGGCGATAGGCTTAACTAAGCTCATCTGGCTGAGGGTTAGCCGGCGATTTTCCATGTCGGCATATACTCTATCGCCTCCTTTTACTGCGCATCATTTGCCATTGTAGGGGGTGTTGCGCTGGCTTTGATTTTCAAATACTGCCCAGTTAATACATAGGCGATGCCCAGTAACAACAGTACCGATACAATCGGTATATTAAGCCCTATCGAAGAATACAAGATTCCCAACACAATATTAATCAACGCAGCCAAAATGTTAGATAGGAACAAAACAGCATAGACATTTTTCATCTCATTGTTTCCCCAGTAATAGCCCACTGTCGACGCGTATAACACCAAGACACCACCGTAATTAAAACCAGTGACCACAGCCAAAAACGCCGTCCCCAAATTTGATTGCAATAGCAAAGGACTAATAGAAAGTACCAGTGCCTGAATAAACAAATTTAACTTAATGGCCTTACTAGGGAGCCACTTATCGCTCAGATAACCCCAAACGACACGCCCCACGGCATTGCTTAAGGCAAACATAGCAACAGCAGAGATGATCAGTTCTATTCCATAATCATTACTTAAAAGGGCAAGCTTACTATTAATAAAAAAACCGGCAGTTAAACCTGCTGTCATGGCAAAAAACAACGTTTGGAACAACCGTCCTTGAACAACGGAAGTTAGGCGCACCTTCCCGGCTGATCCTGAAGCCATGATTGCGGGGTAGGACATGAACAACCCAGAAAAAATAGCAATGAAAATGTAACCTACACCAACACCGCCAAGTAACTCATATGGAGACACTCCAGCAGTAAGAAAATACTGCGCGAGTTGACTCACCAATGCCGCCCCACCAGCAAACCCTGCAACGGCAAGACCAGTAACGAGCCCACGCTGTTCTGGATACCAAGCGACCCCTACAGTAATTGGAATCAAATAAGCGATCCCGACGCCTAAGCCACTTAACACTCCTACGCCCGCTAGAATGTAGTAGAAATTGTGCGCCCCCAAACTCGCAAGCATCCAGCCGCATCCGAATAGAGCCCCACCTAATATTGCGCATTGTCTAGGGCCAAAGCGATCAATCAGCTTACTGGCAAAAAGCAGCATAATTGGGAACACAACGTAAAATAGGTTAAAAGGGGCTGAGGCTAACGCGGCAGGCACATCGTATTGCTTAATGAATACGGCATCATAGACAGACCATGAGTACGTTCCTCCCAAACAAGCTTGTAGTAATACCACAAAAAATAGAATGACTTGTTTCGGCACATTGAAAGAAAAAGAGAATTTTTGGTACATAGCTATTCAGTCCTCAAGCGGCAAAGCTAATCATGCCTAACCTATAGAATTATTTATTTTTCTTACATGAATCCGTTTCATACACGAAATTTCCGCACCACGTTTTTCAACTTTTCATTGGAACCCAGTAAATTGCCAATGTTAGATTGTGTAGCCTTAGCACTCACGATAAGTTCGCCAGCGATGAGGTTAATGGTACTAATGTTGCCGTTAATCTCCTCTGCTACAAGGCTTTGCTGTTGCGAGGCAACCGCCACCTGCGAGGTTAAACTAGCAACGTTATTTACCGAATGTTCCATCGACACCAAACGTTGAGATATTTTAGCTGTTCGCTCTACAGTAGAACGACTTGCTTCACTCGTTTTGCCCATACTATTGGCCACTCCAAGCGAAAGGGACGTTAACTCTGACAGCATCGCATCTATTTCATTGGTACTTGTTTGAGTACGAGCCGCCAATGCCCTGACTTCATCAGCGACAACCGCAAAACCTCTTCCTTGCTCCCCAGCCCTTGCCGCCTCAATCGCGGCATTAAGTGCCAATAAATTGGTTTGCTCTGCAACGCCACCGATCACGGTTAATACCTCGTTGATTCGAGATGCTCCATCACTCATTTGAGTCACGCGCTCAGCCATTACCTCAAATTGATCAACGAAAGCTTCAACACAAATCACCGCTTCACCAACCACCTGTTGCGATTGCGTCATGTCACCGATGACGGTCTGAGTAAACTCCGATGCGGAAACCGTGCTTTGTGCGACCGATTCAGAAGAAGCCGTCATTTCAGTCATGGCGGTCACCACTTGTTCCGTTTCTAACGCATGGCTATTGAGCTTATTCAGGTTTGAGTCCGCTTGATCGTGTACAAGATTAAGAGAGTGTGTAATTTGATCTGATGACTCCGAGACCTCTTTCATCATCAATTGCAGATTAGAAATAAACTCGTTGATGGCCTTCGCTATTTGCCCTAAGTCATCATTATTTTTTACAGGTAATCTCTGAGTGAGGTCACAATCCCCGGACGACAGGCTAATCACGACTTTTTTAAGTGCGACAATGGGACGGAACAAATACCCTAGAGTTGCAATTAAAATCATGGCTGCAATAACGACAGAAACCCCTCCCCCAATCAATAACTGCTGCCAAGCATCTTTCAACGCTTCATCAATAATTTGTTCATTAGCTTCTAGTGTAAGGTGCCACTTTTGTTCACCAAGCACTCTAAAGCTTTGAGATAAGAAAAGGGATACATTGTCGTCTTTGGTGTATTTAAACACCCCCTGTAATTGTTCCAGAAAGCGGTCACCAATAGCATCCGCAACGAACCTATTTTGCAGTGACTGCCCTAGAATGTCAGACGAAGACGTTGAAAATAAAACCTGCTGCTGTTGGTTATAGATGGTTTCTTCTGCCGTCTCGATATTGGATTTTTTAAGAAATGTACTAAAACGTTCTAAGTGTATATTTAGCGTCAGCACGCCGTATTTGACTGGAGCTGCAATACTGACCGTCGATTTTCCCGTTTTCGGATCTTGATAAAAATCGGTCACGCTGGTTTGTTTCGTTTCCATCACAAGAGTAAACCATTGCGTCTTACGCGGGTCGCTCTCGGTCACGTCTAACATGCCATTTTTTGCAGAAAACCCAGTGCCATCAACAAACGCGATAACCACATCGTCCACGCTGTCTGTTTCTGCCATTAAGCCTAACGCTGTCACCATCTCTTTGGGGCTGCGCCTTGTTTGGAAGTACTCTGCCGAACGTTCCAAATTACCAACATTAGACGCAAGCCATTGCTCTATCTTGTAAGACTCTAAGCTCAAGCCCAGCTCTATTTTCTCAATCAGATTTTTCTCTAAATCTTGCTGGTATTTACTAAACAAAACCATATTGCTAACCGCAATACCGGCCACCATTAACATGATGGATCCAATGATTATTTTTTGCTTAAACCCGATATTGTTCATCCATGTAGAAAACACTCTCTCCCCCTTATCCAAAGTTATAGTTAATGAAAACATCTCATTGAATTAATACGCCAGAGCCCTAGCGTAAATAAGGCTCTGGCATCTGTTCCAATCAATTGACGCTATTAATGTCCATCACCATCACTCGAATTTCAGTGCTCGATTTAGCTTCATAAATAACCCCCAAGTCTTCGTTGCCTGCCGCTCCTTTATAAGGAAGTATGACAATGTCAGAATAAGCGCTGTATCCATCACGAAACTGAGTTCGCTGGGTAAAGTTGTACACACCACTGCCGTTATCCGTCGCACTCCAAATAGCCAAATCATTGCGATCTGAACTAACGGCGCCATTGCCTTGTGGGCCAGACATCAGTACGCGGTCGTTACCGTATTTCACTAATCCAATATCAACTTGGTCAAGTTTAAAAAACAAAGCGCCATTCACTGAGTTTCTGGTTTCTTCAATCACTTTCCAGCTAATACCGTTATCTTCGCTGATATAGTGGTAGCGATTAAAATTACCCGTTCCCGTGACTCCATCGTTACGTGCTGAAAGTAAAATGCGTCCATCGTTAAGCTGAACCATATCGGCTTCACTTGGTTCTTGGGCGTAGGTCGGTGTTTGTTGGCCTGCCTGCCACGAAACCCCATGATCATCGCTGTAAATAGAAACAACCGACAATTGTTCAAACGCATCTAGAACAATTGCAGGGAAAATCAAACGACCCGAATTCAGTTGAATCCCTTGCCCCGGGCCTGCATTAATACTCTTCCAACCTGGGTCACCATGCCCACCATTGGCCCCAGTCTTAGCCCAACCTTGTTCCGCAGGGTGGTTAATCACACTACCGTCGACTCGGCGCATTAAAGAAGCATCAAACTGAGCCACTGCAGTGTTAGCAATAGAAAAGTCGATGGTTTTATAAGCTGAACTGCCCGAAGTCGACGAGCACCCATTACCCCACGTGACCGTTTTACCGCTATGAGACTGACCGCCCCAACCACTCGCAATCAGCGTCCCATCGACGTAAAAGCTCGCACTACTGCCACTACCGACAATTTGATAATCATGGTAGCCACCAATATCAAAATTAAGTGGGTATTCGATGTTGCTCCCATTTCCATATAAAACCGCTTTGACTGATTTATCATCATTTACGACCAAATCAACAAGGTAACGAGTATTGCCATCACCATAATATTGGACGTTACATGCTCCATTCGCGACTCTAGAGTTCCAATCGAGTTGCCAACCGGAGGCTGCTGCCTGCGCTACTTGGCTAGCGCTTGGTGTATAAGACCATGTGGCTCTGCCGTTATGAGTCGAATCACCATTTGCAAACCAGTTCACATCGCGGACTTGATCTAAAACATCCGTTTCTGTCGACCACGTTTGTCCATTGTCGTCACTGGTTTTGAACAATAGCTTATGGTTTGGATCATCAAATGGAACACAACTGCCGTTTTGGGCACAATCTATGTCCCACTTCGTATAAAAGATGAATATTCTGCCATTACTGGCATCTAACATAGGGCGAGGGTCAGAGTATGCCTCGGCTGAATTTTCTTGGATCACTTGGTACGCAGACCATGTCTGGCCATTATCTGTCGAACGACGGCTCTTTATACTTGTTGGAGCACCATTTCCGGGATCTCCGGATGTTCCTCTTCCTTCCGCAAAAGCGACTAAAGACCCATCGGCCGCGACGACCATAGACGGAATACGATAATGGCTACTGCCACCTTCTCCACCTTTAAAAACGATGGTATCGCGAATGTTAGGAGCAACGGCGTTAGCTTGAAAAGTTACGAGTAAAGATGAAGCAATTGCAACGCTCGCTAACAGGTTAATTCCTTTTAAACAATGTTCTCTATTTTTCACTTTAATTCTCCTTAAATAGAACGGAGAACAACAAGCACCAACTGCTGATGTTTACTATCAATAGACAATAACCTCAGAGGCTTCACGCCTCTGAGGTAAACCATCAAAGTGTTTGCTGTTCAATTGGTCCTAAATCAAACCGAACCCATTAAATAACGTTTAGGGTCGGCTCTTTACGCGTAAGTCACCTATAGGGGGAGCGGCTTATGCGCGCCAATTAATCAAATAACAACTTTGTAGTCCTTGTCCTTTTGCGTTTTCACCTCCAATGATAATTAGACCTTGTTCACTGGAAATCGAGATGCCATAAGCTTGGCCTGTGGGCAGTTCACCTACCCGCCGCCATTGTTGCTCCTGTAAACACCAAACATCACCAGCATAATGCTTGCTTAACCCTTGATGGGTATACCACTGCTTTTCTCTCGCTTTCTTCTGGCTACCGATGAAAAATGCGCCTCCGGCAACCAAATACTGGCCTTTCACCAGCCCGGCATACGCGCCGGCTAAACCTTCATGCTCTTGGGGGGAGTCTTGAATGCTCGGCAACGTAGTGCTCTTCACTTCTTCTATGGACAAAAAAGTAAATTGTTTTACTTGGGTACTGCGCAGCCCAGGTTTGATTTCTCCGTTTACCAACACCACCTGATTGTCATCTTGTATTAGGCTCGCACCACAGTTAGCTGGAAATGGATTTTCTGTTAGGATTCGCCATTGCAACGTTTCGCAATCGAACAACCAAATGTCCTGATTCCAACCGTACTGATCCGGTAGCATCGACATAAATTCAACCAAAGCGGCTTGATGTTTTTCGGGTTCAAGCGCTGAGTCTATCTTGCTTAGCTTCGCTAGAAAGTCATCAAATAAGGGCTTGTTATATCCTCCCCAAAACGCGATTTTTCCAGGTGCGATTTCACAACCGCTAGCACCGAGTAAACCGACTGGGATCTCCGATTCGACCGTTTGCCATTCGTCGTTTTCAATATCAAACCAGTGAATATCCGTAAGCACTTGGACGCTCTCACAACCTTCCTGTAATCCGGCGCCAGAGAACACCCAAATGGCACTACCACTCGCGACCATGACGGCATCATTCCTAACCACACCAGTAAACGCTGCCATCAATTTCCAACCACGTTCAGTTGCGTTCAAATCTAGACTATAAAACTGCGTTCCTGCACTGCCCAACCCTACGAAGATTCGGTCGCCAATTCGAGCACCGACAGCGTTTTTAATTTCAACGGGAAAGTCAGGATACGTAACGATAGAAAGTGACATACTTAATCCCGTAAATTAATGAGTGACTTGAACAGCTTTGCCGTCCCAAGAAAGCAAATACACTTCTTTACGTGCCGCACGCTTACTATCTTCTCCGCCAATCACCAATACACCCTCATCAGTGGTAAAAGAAGCCCCATAAGCCAGGCCATATGGTAAATCGGTAGATTGCGCCCAAAGCCCATTTATCAACACATACGTTTCAGGATTAAACGCTTTACCAAAACCGTTATGCGCAAACATTTTTCCTTGTTCGAATGCCCCTTTCGCGCCATGGAAGTTAGCGCCACCCGCCACGATCACAACACCGTTACTTTCTCCGGCGAACGCGCCTGCAACGCCTTCTTGAGTCTGTTGGTTTGATGGCTTAGGCAAGTCATGTAAGCTCATCCAAGGTTGAGACGCACCAAAAGCAAACTGCTTCACTTCAGAAGTTCTTAGTCCTGGCTTTATCTCACCGCTCACCAACGTCGCCTTAGCACCTTGCTTAACCAAAGCGGAACCACAGTTAGGCAGGTAAGGAGAAGAGCCTAACTCTTTCCATGTCCCGGTTTCAGGTGTATAGCTAACAACGTTTGAATTCCATTTGTAATCTAGTGGCTTCATTCCCATGTAGTCATCGACGATTTTTTGCCATTTTTCAGGCTGATCTTTTCTGCTTGTCGTATTAATGTCTGCCAAGTATTTATCAAAGTAACCTTTGTTGTAGCCGCCAAAAAACAGCACTTGTTTGTTATCAGGCGAATACGAAGCCGCCCCGAGTAACCCTACTGGCGTCTGAGTATTCACACGGGCCCAACTATTGTCGCCAGCGTCATAGCGGTAAACGGTATCAAAAAGGACAGGAGCCGCATCACTGGATGCGTTCTTACCAGAGCCACCAAAAACATAAATATTTTCACCAACGACACTTGCTGTTGCACCACTTCGCGCAGGCCCTGAGAAATCCGCTTTCTTTTGCCAGCCTTTCTTTACATTCTCCAGATCCAACATGTAGAAGTCTTGCCCGGTAGACCCTAAGCCCACGTAAAGCTTGCTCCCTACTTGAGCGCTGATCCCGCTTTTCATACCAACAGGTAAATCAGGCCATTGGTCTTTTGCAAAAGACGCTGTACTAAGGCATACCGAAGCAGCCAAAAGTGGCATAACCAAGCGATTGAAGTGTCGTTTATTCATTATATTAATTTCCTTATTTGAATGGCCCTAATCAGTCATTCAGTTAATGAGAATACGTATGACTCTCTTGTTTATGATTCATACACAGTATTGATCGAAGGAAATTATTTTTATAAGATCAAGTTAACAAAAAAATTATTTTCATATAGAAATAAAATAAAAGCCTGCGATTGCAGGCTTTGGGTAGAAATGAGTTTTAGCTTATTAAGTTGTCATAAGTGGCATGACAACTTCAGCTGTTTCCAAAACGGACTCAGAGTATTCTGGATAAATGTCGAGCAAGGTATTAACCATTACGTCAACGAGCAGCAGAGCACCAACTTTAGAGGAAAACGCGCCTCCAGTCAGTGGGCCTTCAGGCCTTGCTGCCACTAACATTTCAGTAGATATGGCAGACAAAGGGCTGTGACTAATGTTTGTTAAAGAGACGACAGGTACTCCGCGCTTATACGCTTGCGTCGCCGCGTGGACTACCTCTTTGGTCGAACCGGAACTGGACACAGATATCCACAAATCACCTTCAGTACAACGAACTGCATTCATTGCGGCAAGGTGAGTGTCCTCATACATAGTGACTTTTTTACCAATTCTTAACAAACGAAAAGAAAGATATCGCCCTACAATACTCGATGCACCAACGCCAACACAGCTGATAAAACTAGAGTTATGAACAAGCGTACAGATCCTCTCTAACGATTTTCTGTCAATTAGCTTGGCGGTATCATTCAAACTTGCTACCGCATTCTGAGCGGAAACGTCGCAAATATCGCCTTCAATTTCTGGCGCATTTTGGCTAGCCGTTTGGCTTAAATCGATAGCCAACCCCATACGGAAGTCGGAATACCCTTTATATCCCATATCACGACACAGACGGACTACTGTCGCTTCACTGGTTTGAGTATTTTTGGCAAGTTCCGTGATTGTTTGAAATTGCACATCGTGTGCATTTTCAATAATGTAATTAGCCACAATAGTGAGTTTTTTACTCAAGGGTTCTATATTTGAACGCATTCTGACTAATAAATTTTTAGGCGTATTCACATTGGCCCCTTTAAATACTTAATGCTTGAGCCAAAATAACAGACTCCATAAAACAATGACATAGCACCCCACCTTAAAGCGCATTATAAGGGGGATTCCCCCCCTTTTATTGTTACAAGAAGTCAGCGTCTCGCATTTTTGCTACAACATCGGCTTTTTGTACTGCCGTTAACGGGCGAATTGGGGAGCGAGGATTACCGGCATCAATACCATGCAATTCCATCGCGGCTTTACCCGCTGCTACGCCGCCGTATTCTACCAACACACGAATAAGCGCAATTACTTTGTCCATTAACGCTACGACTTGAACTTGATCGCCCTTGTTAAATGCTTCAATGATCTTCAAGTAAAGTGGTGCAGCGTAGTTATAAGTACTACCGACAGCACTCACAGCCCCAACAGCCAAACCAGCGGGCAAAAACTCATCAACACCAAACGGGATATCAAACTTACCATTGGCTACACGTACACAACGTTGATATTCATACAAATCGACGTTGTTAAATTTTGCTCCCGATAAGTTAGGAATACCATCATCGGCTTGAATTAGAAACTGTTCCAAATCGACATTTACGCCAGACATACCAGAGTGGTAATAATAAAATCCTTTTGAAGGCGCGGCGGCCGCAACTTGCGCACAGTATTCGACCAAATCTTCAACATTGCCTGGTTTAAAGAAACACGGGCCAATAGCCGATGTCGCGAGAATATCCAAACCCTCTGCGTGGCGAGTAAGCTCTAACGTATCAATAATGCTTAGCGCACCAGTATGAATAATGAGATCTAATTTACCAGCAGCAGCCTTAACCCAATGCTGCGCGATTGCTTTACGTTCTTCTACCGAGCAATGAATCCCCTCTCCCGTTGTTCCACATACGTAAGCGCCCGTTACTCCTTGATCAACCAACAGTTCTGCAATTTGGTCAATCGCACCAAAATTGACTCTGTTAGCGGCATCAAACGGTGTGTGTGGCGCTGCAATTAGTCCAGATAACTTTTTCATCTTCTTACCTTAATTATATTGTCTTAAATATGGAATAAACCGGAATCCATTCCATCTACTTAGTCGTTTATTTGATCTGCGGCTACTTTCCGTAATCAAGCATCAATTCTGGAAGGAAAAGCGTGAATTGAGGGAATACCGCAATAAGTGCCAGCACGATAAATAATGGCACCAAAAGTGGAATGACCCCTTTGGTCAAGGTATGGAACGGAATGTCTCCAACCTTCGAAACCACATACAAAGCCATGCCCATTGGCGGAGTTAAAATACCAATCATTAAGTTCAAAATAGCCATTACACCGAAGTGAACCGGATCAATACCCACAGCCGCGGCAACAGGTACAAGGAACGGAACCAATAAAAGAAGCAAGGCTAGCGATTCGATAAATGTGCCCAAAAACAGGAGCAGTAAGTTAATCAGTAGCAAGAGTACAAGCGGGTTATCACTGATTGTTAAGAAATAGTCAGCCATCATTTGAGGCAATTGTTCTCGAGCCACAATCCAACCAAATACCGTTACCCCCATGACCATCAACGCGACAACGGCAGTGGTATTAACGGTTTCTTTTAAAATACCGACAAAGCTTGTAAGCGTAACTTGACGGTAAACCACAACACCTAAGAACAAAGCGTATAAAGAAGAAACAACGGCCGCTTCTGTTGGAGTGAATTTCCCGGAGAAAATGCCACCAATGATGATAACTGGCGTCAACAAAGACAAGAAAGCTTCTTTTAGTGATTTAAATCGCTCACCACGAGTCGCTTTAGGTAAGGTCATGTAGCCACGTTTTTTACAGATGAAATAGCTCATTACCATTAATGAGGCTGCACACATCAATCCAGGGATGGCTCCCGCTAAAAACAAAGCACCGATTGATGTATTTGAAACCACACCATAAATAACAAGCGGCACAGAAGGTGGAACCAAAGGACCAATAATGCAAGAAGCGGCGGTTAATCCACCAGCAAAGTCATCATCATACTTTGCATCTCGCATTGATTTGATTTCAAGTTGCCCAAGGCCACCCGCATCCGCAAGCGCCGATCCAGACATGCCAGAGAAAAGTAAACTTGCCATAATATTTACATGGCCCAAGCTACCGGTAATGTGCCCGACCATGGATTTAGCAAAGTTAAAAATACGTTCTGTAATACCAGCACTGTTCATTAAGTGCCCAGTTAATACAAAAAACGGAACCGACAACAAGGTGAAGTTGTTGATGCCACCCAGCATTTGCTGAGCCGCGAAGTTAATTCCGGTACTTTGAGTCAATACCAAAAATACGAGTGCAACGAAAATAAGTGAAAAACCGACGGGCATCCCTGCAAACAGAAGTGCTAACCAGCCAAAAATTGAACCTGCCATAATGACTCCTACCTAACGACTGTTTGAGATGATTGTTCAGATGACTTAGCTGTACTTACACGAAACTCACCGACTAACTGAACCATTTTTTCCAGTTGACGTGCCACCATAAACAGCCCCGCAAGTGGTAAACTGTAATTCATCCACTTACTCGAAATTTCTAACGTGATCAGTTCAAAAAAAGCGGTACGTTGAACGTGCTGGTAGCCTAAATAAATGATGGCAAAAATAGACACGAGTACAGCTAGCTCCAAAGTAAACGCTAACGAAAAGCGTATTTTGTTGGGTAATTTATCTGAGAAAAAAGTAATTTTGACGTGCGAGCCCGTTTTGATGGCCATCGCACAACCAATTAACGACATATACATAAAAAGAACTCGTGCGAGCTCTTCACTCCAAAGCGAAGGATCATTCAATAACCAACGGGTTCCGATCTGCCAAGTCAGTACTAGGAGCAGAATGGCCATTAAAGGCACGGTGATGATCTCTTCGATATTATCAATAATCTTACGTAACATTTTTTAGCTCCAAGGCTGGCCTCTAATAGCCAGCCAAGCTTATTTACTACCAATAGGCGATGGCTTACATGCTCGCCAGTTTTTTCACAATTGGCTGACCAATTTTGTCTTCAAACTTCGTGTATAGCGGCTCCATCGCTTGACGGAAAGGAGCAAGGTCGGGGTAAGTAACATTCACGCCTTGAGACTCAAAGAAAGCAACTAACTCAGCTTCTTGTTTTTTCACTGAAGCAGTATGAGCAGCGCCCGCTTTCGCTACCGCGGCAGTCACGATCTTACGATCAGCCTCAGACAGTTTTTGCCAAGTTGTCTCAGAAATGATCACCATTTGATCGTTCACAATGTGGTTTGTGATCGCGAGGTTCTTCTGAACTTCATAGAACTTCATTGTTTTAATGGTCGGCAATGGGTTTTCTTGGCCATCAACGGCGTTGGTTTGCAGTGCTAGGTACACTTCAGAAAATGCCATTGGTGTCGGAGATGCACCAGACAGTTTTGCGTAGTTTAAGTTTGGTTTAGCGTTTGGAACACGAAGCTTCAAGCCTTTAAAGTCTGAGATTGATTCAAGAGGGCGGTTAGACGTTGTTTCACGCGTTCCGTTGTACCAAGTATCTAGCGCTCGCCAATTGAACTTAGTCAACATTTCCTCACGAATGCCTTGGCCAAAATCAGATTCGAACATACGGCGTAGATGTTCATAATCTTTCGCAACGTATGGCAATGTTACGGCTTCTGCGCGAGGAATCCAAAGACCCATACGACCGAACTCTGCGTAAGTGATATCCAAATCACCTAGGCTTAGCTGTTGCAACATTGCGCGG
>NZ_CH902608.1:122095-123272 GCF_000153005.1 Vibrio sp. MED222
ATGTCCGGCAAAGTTGTTTTGTCCGCGATGAAGCTTCCCATCAAGAATCAAGCCGCCACCGACACCGGTTGATACCGTTAGATAGGCCATGTTTTTTTCTTGATCGGTTAAGTGCAAGTATTCATACCATGCCGCTGCCTGCGCATCGTTTAGCATTGCGACTGGCTTGCCTGTTTGTACTTTGATTTCAGTATGGAGTGGGAAAGGAGTGGGAAAGGCCAATGTGTCTGGATTAATGGCGCTGATCCCTTGTTCTGTAACCAACCCCGTAGTGGAGATGCCAATTTGATCCACATCTTCTAACCAAGGTTCGCAGTGCTGCAGGATATGGTTTGCAAATTGATTTGCAGAAGTTACGTCAATGGTCGGGATTTGCATTCGCTCACAGAGCTTGCCATTTGAGACAAACCCCAGCGCGATTTTTGTGCCGCCAATGTCAATGGCTAGGATGTTCATTATTACGCCTCTACTGCTTGAGTTGCTTTATTAAACCAGTTCGTTACGACCTCTAATCGTGTCAAGGCTGAACCAACGGTTACCGCTGTTGCACCACACTCAATGGCTTTGGCGGCAAGTTCAGGTGTGTTGTACCTGCCTTCTGCCATTGTAAAGAAACCCGCTTTAGAAAACTGTTTAACCAGTTCAAAGTCTGGTTCAGTTGGTTCACTTTCTCCAACATAACCTGACAACGTTGAGCCAATGATCTCGACGCCATGCTGATGGGCCCAAAGACCGTCTTCAAAACATGAACTGTCCGCCATCGCAAAGCAACCTGTTTCCTTAATTGCGGTGACGATTGCATCGCGGCTTTCTGGTCGAATTCGGTCAGTTGCGTCAAACGCTATGATGGTTGCCCCAGCCTCTGCCAGTGCAGTGACATCGCTGCAATAAGGCGTAATTCTTACCGGACTATTCTCTAAATCACGCTTCACAATTCCAATAATTGGTATGCTGACATGTTCAGAAACCGCCTTCACATTGTTAATACTTTCAATGCGGAGTGCTTTCGCTCCAGCTTGTTCTGCGGCTTGTGCCATTGCGACAATAATCTCAGTTTTCGCAAGTGGGCTGAGTTCAACTGGTTGAATAGAGACAATGGTTTGTCCGTGTAAAATACCTTTTAAGTCATTGATACAAATTGCTTTATTTCTCACGATGGGCCTCGTCTGTATAAGTT
>NZ_CH902608.1:123375-138957 GCF_000153005.1 Vibrio sp. MED222
TCTAACGTCGAACTTTTTGAGCAAGCGCACCTTAACCCCTCTGCCGAACACATTATTCAGCAAAGCGCCCAAGCTATCGCCACGTTATGTTGTAATTTAAAAGCCACCCTTGATTTAGATGTGATCGTAATCGGGGGGGGAGTGGGTCTTGCGGCTGGTTATTTAGAGCGGGTAGCACAGCACATTGAGATGCGTCCGCGTCCATTTCAAGTCAAGTTAGCACCAGCAAAGGGCAATCATGATGCTTGCCTATTAGGGGCCGCCGCTCTTTTTGAACACTGAGTTTAAGTGTATTTGGGCTCTGTATATACCACGTATTTTATCAAGACTGCTCTTCAATTAAGAGCGAAAGGACTATTCATGACACTCAAAGCAATCTCAGCGCTGCGTATTTTTGATGGTGAGAAGATGCACTACGAATCCGCATTACTTTGGCAGGAAAACCACATCGTCTCAATCGTGCCTGAGAATCGTATTCCTGCGCAAGCCGAAGTCATACGCTACCCTTCATCTACGCTTACACCAGGGTTTATCGACCTCCAAGTAAACGGTGGCGGCGGTGTCATGTTCAACCAACAAACCGACGTCAAAGGCATTGAAACCATCTGCCATGCCCATAGAAAACATGGTACTGCTTACTTGCTACCTACGTTAATCAGCGACAGTTCAGAAAAGATCAAACAAGCCTTGTTGGCTACTCGTTCCGCTCTAGAAAATAAAACTAAGGGCGTATTGGGTGTCCACTTAGAAGGACCATGGTTAAGCCCGGAAAAAAAAGGCGCTCATGATACCAGTCATTTTTACGACCCTACCGTCGCCGGACTCCTCGACCTTCCTTGGCTAACTCAGGGAAAAACGCTTATTACTTTAGCTCCTGAAGCTGTAAATTCGGCCGCTATTGACTGGCTTTCTCGTAAAGGGGTATTGGTGTCTTGTGGCCATAGTAATGCAACAGAGCAGCAACTAAGCGAAGAAACCTTATCCCATATTGATGGCTTCACACACCTATACAACGCAATGTCTCCTCTAAACGGCAGAGAACCGGGCGTTGTTGGCACAGCGTTAATGACTGATCACGCGTGGTGCTCAATTATTACCGATGGGATTCACGTTGCCCCTACAAACATCAAGCTTGCCCACCGAGCAAAACCGAAAGGGAAATTGCTAATTGTCTCAGATGCTATGGGCTCAGTCGGTAGCGCAGACAATAGCTTCGTTCTCAACAACGAAATTATCAAAGTTGTTGAGAACAAATTGGTCAATTCGAATGGCAACCTAGCTGGTGCACATATTGGTATGGATCAATCTGTTGCTAATATTATTGCATGGGGAATTGATGAAGAAGAAGCTTTTAAAATGGCATCGACTTACCCTGCACATGCGTTGCGAAGTGGGAGCTCTCTTGGTTACTTGAAAGAAGGATATATTGCAGCAGCAACAATTCTAAATGATAGCTATCATACACAAGCAGTTCTCGTAGACGGAGAAATTTGGAAAAGCTAACTCAAGTCATATCGCAAGCGGCAGATATCAACTCACGAAGCTCCGAGTCTGCAGTAGCAATAGTAAACTAACGAACTTATAGGGGTGGGATAATTTCTTAGTTTGGTCGAACATAGTAAAGTCACTTTTATTGTGACTCTACAGTAAAAGTCGATTCTGAAAACTCATAGTGCAGATAGCAAAAAGCCGCTCATTAAGAGCGGCTTTTTTAATGGGTGGAAGCCCCAGCCACATCCCGGCACACACGTCGCCTGCTGCGGCTGCTCCCTTCCAGGCCTGACCGAGTTCACAAGTTAGTGTTGCGGGAGGACCAGAGCCTCCATAGATTCTTTTTCTAAGAGGCTTGCCTCAAAGAGTGATTGGATTATTAAGCATCGCAGCAACCATTGCAAGCCCTTCCACCCTATTTTTGAACAATTGCGTTCTAAGTGCTTATCCTTTATTCAACCCATTCGCAAATCGCAGGTAAATTCGCCATTTACCTGCAGTTGAAAGGTTTGGTTACAGAAGAGCTAAATATCGATGTCTTCATTATCTTCGGTGCGAAGGATGTAGTCTGTCATCCAAGCGGTGCCCAACAAACATAACCACACCACAAAAACGGGACTAGGCACTTCGATACTTGGGGTGATCACCAAAGCCGCAAAACCGACTGTTGGCAATGTCCAACACAACAGCTTATTCCAACGGAAAGTTTTCAAGCGCGTCAGTGTTTCCATCGATGCCATGATACCCGTGACACACAAAGCAACCAAAGCGGCATAAGGTAAATCGGCCATCCATAATGGAAGTATTAAGCCTAATGACCACCAGCTGTGTCGACTGGCTGGTTTAAGATGATTGGCCGCCCACCAAATCACGATGATCGACAAGGTTTGCAGCGTAGTAACCCACGGAACGCCATCAAGCTTTCCTGCAGATTGCGTCACCATGATCCCGACTTGTAGCGTTGCGACGATCAAGCCAGAAATAATCACGACCGACAAACTGCTGCGTTTTGAAAAGACCACCATCAATAGTGGGAATAACACCCATACACTGACAGAGAGCGTGATGGGTTGCAAAGGAAGGGTTAGACCGTAAGTGGTCATGGCAGCAAGCAAAGCTAAACCTGCGATACCGCCCTGCGGTAGAATCCATAATGCAGGAATGACCATTGCAAGTACTGGGATATCTCCCTCACTTAAACTGATTGCTCTCGCGCAAACAACCGCTAATAATGTGGTGATCAAGAACTGAAACGTTGAAAATACCATAGCCCTCTCCTTCTACCGATCCGTGGTATTAATGAACTAGGAACATTTAGTATGGACCAATTTTTGCCCCAAATCTTTGCTGTGATTCACCAAATTCCATATGGGAAAGTAACAACTTATGGAGACATCGCACGTTTTTCAGGATTTCCGGGTTATGCGCGCCATGTGGGTAAAGCGCTGGGTAACCTACCAGAAGGAAGCAAACTGCCTTGGTATCGGGTGATCAATAGTAAAGGTGAGATCTCTTTGAAAGGGGATTCCTTTGATCGTCAGAAAAAGCATTTGCAAGAAGAAGGGATTGAAGTGAGTGACGCGGGAAAAGTTAAACTCAGAATATATAAATGGCAGCCCTAGAGCTGCCACTAATCGTCTATTCAACTGACTAAATTAAGCTTAATCAAGATGCCTTAACAGTGGCATCGATTTCGAATTAACGGACACCAACCAAACGTAGGTCTGCTTGTTGCGTGTTTTCTACGTCAGTAATCACTGACTTAATGGTGTCAGTAGTGAAACGTAATTTGCCGTCAACGTGAATCGTTGCGCGCATGTTGTAACGGTGGTTAGCTTTAATCTTGTTGTTGTCGTAGCTCAGCTCGAATGCGAACGGTACTTGCTTACCGTCAGTGGTGAACTCTTGAGTCGCGATAACGGTCGATGGTGCGTCAGCCAGTGAGATGTCTTCTAGCGTAACAGTCACTACTGCATTCTCTGGCAATGCAATTCTTTCACGATAGCTTACTGTTCCTGAAATCACTTGAGTGTTCTCTGCAACCACTTCCTGAGAAGCACTGGTTTCTGATGTTGCTTGGCAACCCACAAGTAGGCCAAACGATACTAAAGACGTAATAAGAATTAGAGCCTTTTTCATATTCAATTTCTCTCAACATGTTTGCCGGACTCGGCAAATCTACTCACCAATTATAAGAGAGCTTTCATATTCTGTCTCGAAACCCTATGATTTATTGACAGATATCTGACTAAGCTGAATGATTAACACCATAATCTGACACCTATTTTACCAAGAGGCATGCTGGCGATGAGTCAACCTTTAAATGAATTACTCAATTTACTTCAGCTAGAGAAACTAGAGGAAGGCCTGTTCCGCGGGCAAAGTGAGAACCTAGGTCTGCCACAGGTATACGGCGGTCAAGTATTAGGGCAAGCGCTTTCTGCTGCTCGTTATACGGTTCAAGACGACCGCAGTGTTCACTCGTTCCACAGTTACTTTCTATTTCCCGGCGACCCTGAAAAACCCATTATTTACGATGTTGAGAACCTAAGAGATGGACGCAGCTTTAGTACACGCCGCGTGAAAGCGATTCAAAATGGCCGCCCTATTTTCTATCTTACGGCTTCTTATCATGGTGACGCACCCGGCTTTGAACACCAGAATGAAATGCCAAATATCCCTGGGCCAGAAAATTTTGCATCAGAAACTGAGTTAGCGAGTCACATTGCTGAATTTTTGCCTGAGAAACTGCGTAAGACTTTCTGTGGCGAAAAGCCGATTGAGATGCGCCCGGTAACAATAGTGAACCCGCTTAACCCTAAGAAAGCCGACCCAAAACAATACCTTTGGGTGAGAGCAAATGGCGCGATGCCAGACAACCAATTGATTCACCAATACCTGCTTGCTTACGCATCGGATTGGGGATTCTTGGTGACGGCGCTTCACCCTCATGAAGTTTCTATCATGACGCCGAACTTCCAAGTAGCAACGATTGACCACTCTATCTGGTTCCACCGCCCATTCAAAATGGATGAGTGGTTGCTTTATGCGATTGAAAGCCCAACGGCAGCGAACACTCGTGGCCTAGTGCGCGGCGAAATTTTTAATCAGAAAGGTGAGCTAGTAGCGACAGCCGTTCAAGAAGGTGTGATGCGTTTTACTAAATAGCGATCAAGTAATACCAATCGTAGTAAATAACTGGTCATCCTAGCTTGTTAAAAACCTCGATAACTTCGTTAGAATTTTTGATTGTAGAATAACTACTTATCAGAAAATTCTGCCTTGTTCTCAAGCTTTTTTCCTGCGCTATTCCTGAACACTTACTTACTGTGATTGGTATAAATAGCGAATAAACGCTTTTTACAAGCCCCAAATATGTACGAGAAAACAAAAAGAGAGGCTAGGTTTAATACCTAGCCTCTCTTTTTAATGATGCTAACGACAAGCTGTCACGTAACAGTCCGTAATCTCTATTCAGCCTCTAGCAAGGGTTCGAATTCACCTTGTACTCGAGTTTTAATTCCATCACCAGCGTCTCGCAGTAGATTAAATGGCGATAACACCACGCCTTTCACTGCGCCCTCTGCAGCGCCCTGAGCTAACTCTTTACTCTTATCTGCCAGTAAATTCGCTTGTGCCAAAATTCCCGGAACTTCCGCTCGTAGCATTTCAGATTCGGCAACAACAGTGGGGATAGTTTGTTCGCGGTAAGATTTACTTTCAGCGAGCATCGGTGGCATCACATCAACACGGTATCGTTTTAATTCAGTCAATGTGGGCGGGATGACATCGGTTCTTACCTGCCCGACTTCCGTTCGGACATTTTTAACTTCATCTAATATCGCAGGGATTTTATTATCGACCGATGAAACGGTTTGATTCACTTTTTCGACGGTCTTTCTAACGTCTTCAACGGTATCTAACACCTGAGGAGCAAGCTCATTAACATGTTCAGCAAACGCTAATAGCTCTTCTACTTTTAGCCCTTTGGTAAGACCGGATAAATCCTCGATCACCTGCGGATAAGTATCAACGATTTCACCGATTTTATTGGTAAACGAATAGATGGTGTAACCCAAATAGAAAATGGCAACGGCCAGTACCAATTGGATAGCAGTAGATACTTTTGCAAACATGAATATTCCTTTTCTTTATCGCAGAGGCGAGATCTAAACTGAGAATATATCTAAACTGAAACGATAGTTAACTTTAGCTAGGTGTAGCTTAAAGAGGCAATGCCGTCGTGTACTTCAATGGCTCCATCGCAAACGTCGAGGTCACATTAGAGATACCATCAATGCTATTCACCAAGCGCTTGTAGAAATCATCAAAGCACTTCATGTCTTTCACCTGAACCTTCATCATATAATCATATTCGCCAGCCATGCGATAAAACTCCATCACTTCTGGAAATTCCGATACGGTGTTTACAAAACGACCATACCACTCATGAGAATGATCACTGGTTTTCACCAATACGAACGCGGTAAAAGCAAGTTCGAGCTTTTCAGGGTTCAATAACGCCACTTTTTTTTCAATAATGCCGTTTTCTTCGAGGCGTTTAAGCCTTTTCCAACAAGGTGTCGTGGTGAGATTGACCGCTTCTGAAATGTCGTTCAATGACAATGTGCTGTCTTCTTGTAACAGCCTTAATATTTTTTTATCTACGGCATCTATCACACTTTCACCAAATCGAATTTAAAGAGAATAATTTTCTACAATTTAAGCAAAACAAAGCAAATATGGCAAAGTTTTTCTCTCAAATTCTAGCTAAATTGGAAGCATACCAATTACAAAGAATTCCTACACTCGATCAGGAGAACGCTTATGTGCACTGACCATCAATGGATTAACAACGCGATTCGTAAAATTGAAGCGGACTACCAACGCTCAGCGGATACGCACCTTATCAAGCTCGATCTACCAAGTATCGAAGGCATTGATGTTTACCTTAAAGATGAAAGCACACACCCTACAGGCTCTTTAAAGCACCGCTTAGCGCGTTCTCTGTTCTTATACGCTATCTGTAACGGTTGGGTTGGCCCAGAAACAACGATCATTGAATCTTCATCAGGCAGTACTGCAGTATCTGAAGCGTACTTCGCTCGCCTACTTGGCCTACCGTTTATTGCGGTAATGCCGAAATGCACAGCGAAGAAGAAGATTGAGCAGATTGAATTCTACGGCGGCCAAGCGCATCTTGTTGACCGCTCAGATGAAATTTACGATGAGTCTCGTCGCTTAGCAGAAGAACTGAATGGTCACTACATGGACCAATTTACCTACGCTGAGCGCGCAACCGACTGGCGTGGTAACAACAACATCGCGAACTCCATTTTCAATCAAATGCAGATGGAAGATCACCCAGTTCCAGCGTGGGTAGTCATGAGCCCAGGTACTGGCGGTACGTCTGCAACTATCGGCCGCTTCATTCGCTACCAACAGCATGAAACTAAGCTTTGTGTTGTCGACCCTGAGAACTCAGTATTCCACGAATACTTCCAAACCGGCAATGCGAACGTGAAAGGCAACACATTCAGCAAAATTGAAGGCATTGGTCGCCCACGAGCAGAGCCAAGCTTCATTCCTGGTGTGGTTGACGAAATGCGCAAAATTCCAGATGCAGCAAGTATCGCAACGACACATTGGTTATCTGACATTCTTGGTCGCAAGGTTGGCGCATCAACCGGTACCAACATGTACGGTGTGCTTCAGTTAGCCAGTGAAATGAAAGCACGTGGCGAAACAGGTTCTATTGTGACTTTGCTATGTGACAGCGGTGAGCGTTACCTAGACACTTACTTCAATGACGAGTGGGTAAATCTGAATATTGGTGACCTACAACCGTACGCGGCGAAGTTAGAAGCTTTCTCGCAAACGGGTGAGTTGGCTTAACCACAGAACAAACACCGACGCAAAAATAAAAAGAGCCCTGATGGGCTCTTTTTTGGTTTGTTCTATTCATCAATTTCTAGCGAGAACAAATTATTCTGGCTTCTGCTTCGCTTCAAACGCCGCTAGTTGCTCAGGTGTCGCTTTTGGTTGGTGATTTTGTTTCCACTCATCGTAAGTCATGCCATATACGCGCTCACGAGCGTCATCGATATCCAAGTCTAGGCCTTGTTGCTCAGCTTCCGCTTTATACCACTTGCTGAAACAGTTACGGCAGAAGCCCGCCAAGATCATAAGGTCGATGTTCTGCACATCCTTATTATTGTCTAAGTGTGCTAGCAGACGACGAAAGGTTGCTGCATCCAGCTTGTCTTGTTCTTCTTGAGAAAGATCTTTGTATTTAAATTCAGCCACTTTACTTTCCTTTGGTATTTGTTTTCTTGTATTAATTCATTGAGCTATGGGTGTTATACAAAAAAAGCCTGCCATTCGCTAGGAGCAAACGCAGGCTTTTCAATATTGTTACACTATTCCATGTTCATTAACCGTGCATGTTCATTGAGCGTGCGTGTTCATTAACCATGAGAAGTTCTTCCCACGTTATCATGGCTCAGCTCTTTATTAAGCTCCGCTTCCACGTGACCCGGAGAGCGTGTTGATCCGGAAATCAGTCGGTACATCGCAGGGATCACGAACAGAGTGACCAGTGTAGCGAAGCCCATACCGAAGAAGATAACTGTACCCACTGCCACTCGGCTTTCATAGCCTGCGCCCGTTGAAGTAATCAATGGGATTGCACCGGCTAATGTGGTGAACGCCGTCATCAATATTGGACGTAGACGTCGAGCTGAAGCATCAATGATCGCCTTTTCAAACTCAATACCACGGTCACGAAGTTGGTTAGCAAACTCTACGATTAAGATACCGTTTTTGGTCACCATACCGATCAACATGATCATACCAATCTGGCTGTAAACGTTGAGCCCTTGACTCATTAACACCAAGCCTAAGAAGCCACCAAAGATACCCATAGGTACGGTGAACATCACCACCAGCGGGTTAATGAAGCTCTCAAACTGCGCCGCGAGTACCAAGTACGCCACCAACATCGCTAACGCAAACACCACTAAGATGCTCGATTGGTTCTCTTTGAAGTCTTTAGACTCACCTGAGTAACTCACTGAAATATCACCCGGTAGCTGCTCAATAGCTTGTTCATCAAGGAAATCCAAAGCATCGCCCAGCGTATAACCTTCCATTAGGTTCGCTTTGATGGTCACCGATTTCTGCTTGTTGTAGTGCGACAAACGAATCGAAGACGCTACTTCTTCAATATGCGTTAGAGTATCGAGTGTCACCAATTCACCAGACTGAGTTCGCATGTAGATTTGGCTTAAGTCATTCGCATTGTTAAAGCTGTTCTCATCGCCACGCAGGTAAACGTCGTACTCTTCACCACGTTCAACGAACGTCGTTTCACTCTTACCGCCAAGCATGATTTCTAACGTATCTGAAATATCCGAAACACTCACACCTAACTCGGCTGCGCGTTGCTTATCTACGGTTACCAACAACTCTGGTGTTTTCTCAGAGTAATCGATGTCCGCACCTTCCATCATTGGAGAGTCTTCAGCTGCTTGCTTTAACAGTTCGCCCCATTTCTGAAGCTCAGAGTAATCAGAGCCACCCAGTACAAATTGCACAGGCTCACTCGAACCACCACGGAAGCCTGGCATGAACGGGAACACACGTACATCAGGAATACCCGCTAAAGACTTACGCACCTCACCCAAGGCTTGTTGTGCTGTCTCTTCACGTTCGTCCCAATCTTCCAGGATCATGATAACGAAGCCCGTTTGGTCGCCCGCATTACCACCAAATGCTGGCGATTGAATGCTGAATGACTTTAAGAATCCTTGACCAAGCAGCGGCATTAGGCGCTCTTCAACGATGTCCATGTTGGCAGACATACGGTTGTAACTGGTTGCATCGGCACCACGAACAAACGCAAAGATAACACCACGGTCTTCTTGTGGCGTCAGTTGCGAAGGCACTTGTTGCATCAAACCATAACTACCGCCCATACAAGAAATAATGATGATTGGAGCTGCCCAACGCCAGTTTAGAGCACGGCGCAATACCGATTTGTACCCACCTTCTAACTTACCAAACACACGTTCAACAAAGTGATTGAAGCGATTAGGTTTCACGTTCGCTTTTAGGATTTTACTGCCCAAAACCGGCGTCAAGGTTAATGCTATGACAGATGAAAAGATCACCGACATCGCCAATAGCACTGAGAACTCAGTAAACAGAAGGCCTACCATACCGTCCATAAACGAGATGGGTAGGAACACCATGACCAATACTAGCGTGGTTGCGATTACTGCAAAGCCTACTTCACGTGTCCCTTTATAAGCCGCAAGCAATGGTGATTCACCACGTTCAATGTGGTGGAAAATATTCTCAACCACCACAATCGCATCATCAACCACCAAACCGATAGACAGGATAAGTGCCATCAAGGTGATGAGGTTGATAGAGAAGCCAAAGTAGTACGCCGCAATAAACGACGAGATTAGCGATACAGGAACGGTCACGGCTGGAATTAGCGTTGCACGCGCTTGGCCAATGAAGACGTAAAGCACGAGGATAACCAAACCACCCGTAATAAAGAGTGTGCTGTAAACCTCTGAGATCGAACGGTCGATAAAGACAGTGGAGTCATAGTCGACAGCCAAGCGAGTTCCATCCGGCAAGAACTTTTGAATGGCCTCTACTTCTTTATGAACTAAGTCAGCCACCTCAAGTGGGTTGGCATCAGACTGAGGCACAATGCCCATACTGACGTTAACAACGCCGTCACTCTTAAAGGTCGAGTTCTCGTTTTCTGCGCCAATGTAAACATCCGCTACATCTTTCAAGTAGATAGGTGCGTTATCAGAGGCACGTTTCACCACTAAGTATTCGAAATCTTTGGCTTCAGTATATGAACGAGCAGTACGGACCGACATCACAATCGCATCGTTACGCACTTCGCCACCCGGGCTTTCAATGTTCTCGTTACGTAGGGCTTGTGTAATATCAGAGGCGGTAACACCACGACCCGCCATTAACGCAGGTTTCAGCTTCACGTACATGACTTTGTACAAACCGCCAGAAATATCCACCGAGCTCACACCAGAGATCAAACTAAAGCGGTCAATCAACACACGTTCGGTGTAATCGGTTAACTGCGTTCGGTCCATCTCCGTCGAGCTGAGATTGATGTAAACCGACGCTTCACCACTACCATTGTTCTTATAAACAATCGGGTCATCGGCTTCATCAGGCAACGAACGCTGAGCACGCGCTACCGCATCACGCACATCACTGACACCGGTATTAAGGTCATAACCAAGTTCAAAGGTGATGGTGATTCGTGACGATCCGTTTCGTGTCGTAGATTCGATTTCATCGATACCACTGATGCCGGATAACTGATCTTCAAGGTTGGAGGTAATTTGGCTTTCAATGATGGTGGCAGATGCACCTTCATAACGAGTACTGATCGATACCACCGGGCTTTCAATATCGGGCATTTCACGAACTGCGAGCTTATTGAAAGAGACAATACCAAACACAACCAAAAGCAGGCTCAATACAACAGCCGCTACTGGTCTCTTCACAGAAACATCAGATAACAACATTAGTTAGCACCTTCTTGTGCTGCTGTATTTCCATCAAGATTAGCTGTATCGCCGTCAAGCTTAGCAGGGCGATTGACGGCAAGCTCTTGAACCAAAACACCGTCACGCATGTTCACGATACCTTGCACTACGATCTTCTGACCAATCTCGATACCTTTTTCGATCACGACTTCGTTATCAAGACGAGCCCCGAGGAATACTTCGGTACGAGTCGCTTTGTTATCTTCGCCAATAACATAAACGAAACGCTTAGTGCCTGAATACTCAAGCGCTTGAACTGGAATGATTGGGGCTTCTACTGGTGGGAAGTCCATATCAGCCGCCACTAACATGCCCGGTTTTAGGTAATCATTGTTGTTATCGAAGTGGATTCGAACTCGAAGGTTCAAAGTTTCGGCGTTAATGCGAGAATCAATACCCACCACAGTTCCCGTGAACTGAGTATCGCCCCACGCACTGGTGCGAGCCGTTACTGTCATACCTTTAGACAGTTTAGAAAGGTAGCGCTCAGGAATCTGAAGATCTAACTGCATCACAGACAAGTCATCTAACGTCACGAGCTCTGTACCCGATGTCACCATTTTGCCGCGGCTAAAGTCGATAAAACCGACCGTACCAGAGAAAGGTGCACTGATATGTAGATCTTTCAGGTTGGCATTAGCGGCAGCTAGACGAGCATTGGCGATCTCTACGTTAGTTTTCTGAGCGTCAATTTCAGTTTGAGTGATCGCGTTACGTTTCACTAGTCGTTGAAATTCTGCAAGCTTACGCTTTTCATCTTTTAAATATGCTTGTGCTTCTGCAACTGCTGCTTTTGCTTTGTCGTCATCGAGTTGAACCAACATCTGCCCTTTGGTGACATCTTGATTGGCTTTTATGTTAATAGAGTTCACTCTGCCAGCCACTTCAGAAGTGATCATTACAGATCGCTCGGCTTCTAACTTACCGACCAAAGAAAGAGACTGGCTAACTTGGTGAATATCAACTTGCTCGGTAACAACAGTGACCGTGCTAGGGCCCATACGTTTCGCTAGTGCGGCTGGAGACGCCATAATGATAGACAAGCTAAGCAGGGTTAAAACAGTTTTATGCTTCATAATAATGGTCTGCAAGTAAGGTTTATACCAATCACAATAGGTAAGCGGTCAGAAATAGCGCAGGGAAAAGACTTGAGAACAAGGCAGCTCTTTTCAACAGATAGTTTCGATAAGTAGTTATTCTACAATCAAAATTGTTGACGCTGTTCTCGAGTATTTTAACAAGCTAGAATGACAAATTACTTACTACGATTGGTATTATTATCTATAAATGAAATTAACCGTATTCTATCAACTGATGAATGCTGTAACGTCAAGAAGTGTAAATCTAAGTTAAATTCAATTGACGTTTCATGACTAATGACACGAACCAAACACGAAACATAAAGCTAATTACCTCAAGGTGTTACCTATCAGTACGTAAATCTTAATACAGATGTTCACTTCACGAGCAATATGCGTACTTTTCGCCATCTTTGCCCAAAAAGGCAGCATTTAACACAAAACCATAAGAAAAACCCTTTACAGGTTTAACGTGTTTGCTATGATGCGCTCCGCACTTGAGAGATGCGTTGGGAAAAACATCTCTTTAGCCTATCCATTATGAGTTAGGAAAAACACCCTGGAGGGGTTCCCGAGTGGCCAAAGGGAGCAGACTGTAAATCTGCCGGCACTGCCTTCGATGGTTCGAATCCGTCTCCCTCCACCATATTTCTTCTTACCTCTTTCGAGAGTTAAGAGAACAACCTGATTGATGGGCTTATGGGAAAACATCAATTTAGGCTTACTTTGTGAAAAGTAAGACACACCCTGGAGGGGTTCCCGAGTGGCCAAAGGGAGCAGACTGTAAATCTGCCGGCACTGCCTTCGATGGTTCGAATCCGTCTCCCTCCACCATATTCTTCTTACCTCTTTCGAGAGTTAAGAGAACAACCTAGTTGATGGGCTTATGGGAAAACATCAATTTAGGCTTACTTTGTGAAAAGTAAGACACACCCTGGAGGGGTTCCCGAGTGGCCAAAGGGAGCAGACTGTAAATCTGCCGGCACTGCCTTCGATGGTTCGAATCCGTCTCCCTCCACCATATTCTTCTTACCTCTTTCGAGAGTTAAGAGAACAACCTGATTGATGGGCTTATGGGAAAACATCAATTTAGGCTTACTTTGTGAAAAGTAAGACACACCCTGGAGGGGTTCCCGAGTGGCCAAAGGGAGCAGACTGTAAATCTGCCGGCACTGCCTTCGATGGTTCGAATCCGTCTCCCTCCACCATATTCTTCTTACCTCTTTCGAGAGTTAAGAGAACAACCTAGTTGATGGGCTTATGGGAAAACATCAATTTAGGCTTACTTTGTGAAAAGTAAGACACACCCTGGAGGGGTTCCCGAGTGGCCAAAGGGAGCAGACTGTAAATCTGCCGGCACTGCCTTCGATGGTTCGAATCCGTCTCCCTCCACCATATTCTCCTTAATTGGAAAATCGAAAAGCCAACTCATTGAGTTGGCTTTTTTCGTTTCTGAGCTCTGTATCCTTCTAAACTTATCTTTCTAAACACCGCCCTCAACTTACTAAACACCAACCCAATACTGCAAAAAAGACTAAGCGAACTAGCCTATTCAAACATCAGTGATCCCACACTTCAACATGACGCTCACAAACCAGATAAGCAACGCAGCCTAAGCAATTGGTCGATACATGTTCTTTGTCGGTTCACCACGTGTTAGTCATATTGGCATTGCTCCGTGAATCTAAAACACTTCTCCCCTCCCTCCCAAAAAAAGCTCAAAGCCAATTTCCCTGCTGCGACTTACAGATACCTATCATTAGACACAAAAAAGCCCCTGCTGATTTCTCAGCAGGGGCTTTGAATTATTTGCCGTTATTCCGAATAACTACATCATATTGATGTTTAGTTAAATCGTGGAATTAACCTTGAATACCAACAATTAACCAAGGTGCATTTTGAGTCGTTAGGTCACGCTCTAAGTGCCAGATATCAGTGATATCTTCTTCAATGCCGTCTGCGGTGTCACGGTAGCGACCGCTAAACTGAAGGCTTAGCTGTGCTTTACTACCATCGTGGTCTGCGCGAACGATTTCAGCATCAACGTACATTACGTCTGTGTGCTGATCACCGTCTAGCTTGTTACGCTCAGCTTTAAGGTCTTCAAATAGGCTTGGAGATACGTATTCTTCAATCGTGTTTAGCTCGTTGTGATTCCATGCACCTTGCAGTGTACGGTAGTGCTCACGAGAACCGTTGATGAATGCCGCTTGATCAAAACCTGGTGGGTAGTTATGTGGAACATCGCTTTGTGCACCAAAACCGAAACCACCAGCGCTATTTTGCGAATGAGGTTGTGATTGAGGCTGTGCTTGCTCGAAGTTATGAACATTTGGTTGTTGCTTAGGTTGTTCAAACTTGTTCTGACCCATGCCGCCGAATGCTGGCTGTTGGCCGCGTGCATTCTGCTGATTCATTGAGCCCTGCTTCGCGCCCAACATTCCGCGTAGGAATTTAAACGCTAGGAAAGCAATCAGACCCATGATCAGAATATCCATGAACTGGATACCTTCAAATGCGCCACCAAAGAATGCAGCTAAAAGACCACCAGCAAGTAAACCACCTAGCAGACCGCCCATAAGGCCTTTCTTGCTAGAGTTAGCTGCTGCTGTTTTCTTGCCAGTTTGATCTTGTCGGATCGAATTTGTGTTTTGTTGTTTTGGTGCTGGAGCCGTTTTAAAGCTTTTGCCAAATGACTTACCACCACCAAACTTTTTCGCTTCCGCGATTGGCGTCACCGCGACTGTTACCAACAGGATCGCGACTAGTGAGAAAAATCGTTTCATTATTATCCTTTATAGGTTTTTTTATCTTTCGACACCTTAATCATACTCGTTAACAAAGAACAATGAAATATTCACGACGTTTACACATGTATCATAATATTGCGGCTATTAATTGATTACTAAACTAGCGAAGGGATTGACGGCACTCTGGGGCAGCATTAAAATATTGAACGATGTTCATTTAATAGAAAGTACTCATGGCACGACGAAACGATCATACTCGCGAACAATTAGTGCAATTAACCTTAAAGACGGTAACCGACTTCTTAGAAGAGCACTCTTATCACGAGCTAAGTCTACGTAAAATTGCCAATATGATTGGTTATGTCCCTAGCACCTTGGTGAATGTATTTGGTAACTACAACCTACTCCTTTTACACGTTGTTGCTCAAACATTAGATGAACTGTCGTCCCAATCTGCTTCTGCGGTTGAACAATCGAGCAACCCTCAACAGGCTCTTTTCAATCTTGCATACTGCTATCACGATTTTGCACAAAAACACCCTCACCGTTGGCAGCTTATCTTTGAGCACAACATGAATGGTGAAAACCTTCCTGAATGGCAATCGAACCGTATTGATAGAATGACAGGTATGTTAGAGCAATTGCTGGTAGCTATTGCGC
>NZ_CH902608.1:139061-163025 GCF_000153005.1 Vibrio sp. MED222
ATCGATGGTAAAGAGTTGATCAATAACCTAATCTCAAACTACTTAACCAACTGGTAATCATCCAAGGAAAGACAATGAACAACAGCAGCCAATCTTCGCTGTTAACGCAAAAAAGGTTCCTACCCTACTTTATTACTCAATTTCTAGGCGCCTTTAATGACAACATATTCAAAAATGTTCTGTTACTGTTTGTTGCTTTCACCAGCGTAGATACGCTGCCTATTTCCAGCAACCTATTCATTAATTTGGCCGCTGGTCTTTTCATTCTGCCCTTCTTCCTGTTTTCTGCTTTGGCTGGTGTACTGGCTGACAAATACGAAAAATCTTGGTTTATACGTAAAGTTAAGCTCCTTGAAGTAGCGATCATGTCACTGGGTGCGATCGGGTTTATCTACGAAAGCTATGGGATACTACTCCTACTTCTGTTCCTAATGGGAACGCAAAGTGCCTTCTTTGGCCCGGTGAAATACGCACTGCTTCCACAACAGTTAGAAACAAAAGAACTGGTATCCGGCAACGCTTTAGTCGAAACCGGCACATTCTTAGCCATCCTTATTGGTACTTTAGGCGCCGGTATTATTGCATCTGAAGAAAGCGCGAAGCTCATTGCTGCGGTATGTATTGTTTCTTTCGCCCTGCTTGGCTATGTATCAAGCTGCTTTATTCCACAAGCGCCTAGTAACGCACCAGATCTGAAAGTGAAGTGGCAGCCAGTAAAGCTAACCCGCGCGACACTGGCGATTGCAAAAAAAGATCGCCCAACGTTTCAAGCACTGATGTCTATCAGCTGGTTCTGGTTCCTTGGCGCTGCTTATCTAACTCAGTTTCCAAACTTCACAAAGCTCCACTTGAACGGCACTGAAAGCTCGGTTGCCTTTTTGTTAGCTCTATTCTCGGTCGGTATTGCGATAGGTTCTTTGGCTTGCGATAAGTTGTCAAATCACAGAATTGAAATCGGCATCGTACCAATGGGTAGCCTAGGTATGTCGATTTTTGGGCTATTGATGGCGATATCCATTCCTGAGTCCTTGCCTGAATTTACCTCTTTCCATCAATTCGTGACGTATTCAGAGCTGTGGCCGCTGTTTGCTTATCTTCTGCTCTTAGGTGTCTCTGGCGGTATCTTCATTGTTCCTCTGTATTCTCTGATGCAGTTACGAGCGAAACCAGATGAACGCGCTCAAGTGATTGCCGGGCTCAACATTTACAATTCACTATTCATGGTGGGAAGCGCCGTTTTGGGTATTGTTTGCCTGAGTGTTCTCGATCTTTCTATTCCACAGCTGTTTGTGTTGCTCGCGATAGGGAATACTTTGGTTATGCTGTACCTGTTTTATCAGGTTCCTATCTACGCTTTCCGTTTCTTTACATGGGTGGTCACTCACACCATGTACCGAGTTAAGCACAAGAACTTACACCATCTTCCAGAGAATGGCGGTGCATTGATCGTTTGCAACCATGTGAGTTATATGGATGCACTGCTTCTGAGTGCGGTTTGCCCTCGCTTGATTCGGTTTGTGATGGAAGAGGATTACGCCAAACTTCCTCCACTACGTCGATTCTTAAAAAGAGCAGGAGTTATTCCAATCTCCGCAACCAACCGAAACTCGATTAGAAACGCTTTCAAAGAAGTTGAACGAGCCCTAGATGAAGGGCACATCGTCTGTATTTTCCCTGAAGGCAAGCTAACCGCTGATGGCGAAGTAGCCGAATTCATGCGTGGCATGGAGCTGATTATCAAACGTTCTCCCGTGCCTGTGATTCCAATGGCACTTAAAGGGTTATGGGGCAGTTACTTCAGTCGTTATAAAGGTCAAGCTTTCAAGGGGCTACCCACCCGTTTCAGGGCTAAGTTAGAGATAGAAGCTGCCGAACCTATGCTAGCCAAGGAAGCTTCATGCGACACTCTTCGACAGTCAGTCTCTGATCTTCGCGGCTCACTACGCTAAATAACCAAGCCTTTATTCATATCAGCGGAACAAACGTTTAGTTTTACTTAACGTTTGTTCAATTCATTTAGACTTACTTACCATTGCGTTAAGCGTATAGTCTTCCACTACGCTGCCAATACTAGACGCGACGAATTAAATATAATGAATCTAAAAAAGTCTGTTCCATTTTATCTTGCTGCTCTGTTTTGCTTAACGCCATGGGTAAGCTCACCGACCGCCCTCGTGATCGGTTTCCTTCTTGCGAGCTTAAGTTTAGTCCCTGACCATCTAGAAGTAGGCAAACTCACCAAGAAGCTACTGGCCTACTCGATTGTCGGCTTAGGCTTTGGCATTCAGTTTGAGAAAGCATTAGCGGTAACAGGCGATGGTATTGGCCTCATTGTAACGACGATTATTGGTACCTTGGTCATTGGTTGGTTCTTGGCAAAACGCATGGGATTAGATCGCACCACGGGTTACCTTATCTCTTCTGGTACCGCAATTTGTGGTGGTAGCGCCATTGCCGCCGTAGCACCGGCCATCAAAGCTGATGATGAACAGATTGGCTTGGCGTTAGCCACTGTATTTGTGTTGAACTCGGTCGCCCTTTTCTTGTTCCCTATGATTGGCCATGCACTAGAGTTAAGCCAACAAACTTTCGGAACATGGGCTGCCATCGCGATTCATGATACCTCTTCTGTAGTCGGCGCAGCATCAGCATATGGCGAAGAAGCACTGACCACAGCAACCACATTGAAGCTCGCTCGCGCACTTTGGATTATCCCAATCGCGTTAGTCAGCGCGATGATCTTCAAGAACGATCAAAAGAAGATTACGATTCCTTACTTCATTTTCTTCTACTGCGCTGCTATTGCTGTTAGTGACTTGCTGCCACAATTTGAGATGGTCTATCAAGGTATCTTTGATGTGTCTAAGCGTGCATTGGTGGTGTGTCTATTCTTGATTGGTTGCGGTATTTCAGTAGAGAAGCTTAAAGCTGCAGGGCCGAAGCCATTGATGTTTGGTATTACAATGTGGACGATGATTTCGACAGGCTCATTAGCGTGGTTAACTCTCGCTTAATCCGCCTAATTACACCTAATACGTAAAGAAACGCTTTAGGTGGTGTTTGGTTACCTAGACACTCAGATTAACGAGCAACAAAACAAAAAGGCAAAGCTCAAATGGGCTTTGCCTTTATCGTATTTGGTAAAGATTTTCTTTATTGCAACAATCACAAATCAAACAGGGGCTTATCACTCTTCTTGCTCTCTCTTTTCATTAAAACAAGTACCACAACCAGCACAAATGCAGTAAGTTCAGCCAATGAACGAGTCAGTCCTGACGAAACGAGCGCTTGGCCTATCTGCAGCAAAACCGCAATGATGAGGGCAACTTTCATAATAAGACCTTATTCTATAATCCGTTATTTATAGAGCTTATTATGATGGATGGTTATAAAGATAATAAATTCTGTTTTGAGCTATCTAATTGCTAAATTAACTAACCTAGCGTAACTGCCCCTCTAGTCACTTAATAAAGGTTCTTACCTTAGGTCGCTTTTCAGTGCCTAACGGACAGATCAATTCGTATCCTTTATCAGTATCCATACTTGGATAAGGCGTTATGAGCTCACCAGTCTCAATGTACGGCTTTACAAAATGATAGCGCCCCATTGCCACGCCGATATTATGCAGAGCACTCTGTACGCCCATATCGCGATGACTCACACAATAAAACTGCTCAAACAGATTTACATCGAGTTGATTGTGCTTGATCCAACGCTGCCACACATCAGAGCCTAGCGCATGAATGAAATTAATCCGGTGTAACGACTCTAAACCATCATCAAAGATATCGTGTTCAGCGGCATAACTCGGCGTACATACCGGAATATACTTTTCACCAAACAGACGCTGTCGATGCATGTCTTTTAGATCTTCAGCACCATAGTAAATTGCGACATCGAGGTGATTTTGATGAAAGTCTTGCTCTTCTTGAGAGAAAATATTGAGGTTGAACTTTGGATATCGCTGTTTGAAATCAGCTAGCCTTGGCAGTAACCAACTGTTAGCAAATGCAGGACTGGTACCAATATTGATCTGCCCGTACAAGTCGGTGTTGGTAATGTCTTCGATTTCGCCAAAAATAGAGCTCAACGACTTGGATAACGTGCGTTGAAAGCGTTGCCCTTCTTCGGTCAGCTCCAGCTTACGAGTCCCTCGTACAAACAAATTAAACCCAAGCTCTCCTTCCAACACTTTGATTCGATGGCTAACGGCTCCCTGAGTCAGATGCAACTTTTTCGCTGCTAGCGTAAAGCTCATCTTCTCGGCGGCGACATTAAATGTATGAAGATTTCTCAGTAAAGATTGATGGTTAGCCATACGAACTCATGCATTAAAAATTTTAATTCATAGTACTACCCGTTTCGTTTGTTTGCATTAAGAAATAAGTTTCTAATAGCCGCAGTTACTTAAAACCCTGCCTCGATCAATATTTAACTCCATACGTTGACGAGCAGAAACATTAAAAAAATTAATTACAAACTTAGGGGCACGTATGAATATACTTGGGTATATGCAAAAAGTAGGTAAGGCATTGATGGTTCCCGTAGCCACACTGCCAGCTGCAGCAATCCTTATGGGGATCGGCTACTGGTTGGATCCTGTTGGTTGGGGCTCTGAAAGTATCTTAGCCTCATTCTTGATCAAATCTGGTGGTGCGATCATCGACAACATGGCGGTTCTGTTCGCGGTGGGTGTTGCCTTTGGTTTAAGCCGTGATAAGAATGGTTCTGCGGCACTGTCTGGTTTTGTGATGTTCCTAGTCGTGACCACGCTACTTGCTCCCGGCTCAGTTGCTCAATTGATGGATGTTGAGTTAAGTGAAGTACCAGCGGCATTCGGAAAAATCAGCAACCAATTCGTGGGTATCATTGTCGGTATTATTTCCGCTGAAATCTATAACCGCTACTCCACCGTTGAGCTTCCTCAAGCTTTAGCTTTCTTCAGCGGTAAGCGTTTGGTTCCTATCCTTACCTCAATCGCAGGTATGGCGCTCTCTTTTGCTCTGCTATACATCTGGCCTGCTGTTTACGATGCTCTGATCGTTCTAGGCATTAAACTAGAAAGCATGGGCGCTGTGGGTGCCGGTCTGTTTGGTTTCTTCAACCGTTTGTTCCTATCCGTTGGTATGCACCACGCACTTTACCCTGTGTTCTGGTTCGACGTTGTAGGTATTAACGATATTCCAAACTTCCTCGGCGGTGCACAATCTATCGCTAACGGTACGGGTATTCCGGGTAAAACAGGCATGTACCAAGCGGGCTTCTTCCCTATCATGATGTTTGGTTTACCTGCAGCTGCATTAGCTATGTACCACTGCGCTGACGCGAAAAACAAGAACCAAGTATTCGCAATCATGCTTGCCGCAGCAATGGCTTCGTTCTTCACAGGCATCACTGAGCCTCTAGAGTTCAGCTTTATGTTTCTAGCACCTGTATTGTTCCTAGTGCACGCTGTGTTAACAGGTCTGTCGCTTTACATTGCAGCAAGCATGGAATGGATGGCAGGTTTTGGCTTCTCTGCAGGCTTTGTTGACTTGGTGCTATCAAGCCAAAACCCGTTAGCGACTAACTGGTACATGTTATTAGTTCAAGGTGTAGTGTTCTTCGCGCTTTACTACGGTATTTTCCGTTTCGCTATCATCAAGTTTAATCTACGTACTCCGGGTCGCGGTGAAGAGATGGAAGCAGAAGGCGAGACAAAATCTCCAGAAGCGTTAGTTAGCCTAACCAACAACTACATCGAAGCTATTGGTGGTGCAGACAACATTCTAGAAGTGGACAACTGTATTACTCGCTTACGCTTAACAGTAAAAGACTCGTCAGTAGCAGACAGTGACAAACTGAAAAAACTAGGTGCTGCAGGCGTCGTGCCTATTGGAAAAGGTGGCCTACAAGTCATTATCGGTTTAGGTAAGGTAGATAAGGTTGCTGAACAAATGAAGAAGGCACTCGCTTAAGCTAAACAGCCAGATGCAAAGATAAAAGCCTTAATGACCAGATAGAATATTAAGAATTTGTGATGGTTTCACCACCATCACAACCCCCTGAAGCGCAATTACGACTAGTCACCGTGTATTGCGCTTCGTTTTATTGTTCTCAGCTCTATTTAGAACGTATCTGCTGTAACCATTGTGCCAACCCTGCGCGTGAAACCTTAATACCTAGCTGTTCTTGATGAGGCATTCGATAGTACTCGACAGGAAATTTGAACCGTTCAAGACGGCCATTTAATTGCTCGGCAAACCATTCTTTGGTTGGTAACTCCGTACAATCCACAATAGCGACAGGTCGAAACCCGAACTCATCATCTTCAATTGGAACGATAAACGCCTGATTGATTAAAGATAACTGATTCAGTGCTCGTTCAATTTCTTCACAGTGGATATTCTCTCCCCCAGAAATAAACTGATTATCAGCGCGACCAATAATCGACACTTGTTCGCCATCCCATTCGCCGAGATCTTTACTGTCGAACCAACCGTTCTCATCCACCAACGGTGTTAACTCGCCCTGATAGTAATAACCTGAAGCAAGCGTATTACCGCCAATAAAGATACGTTGGTCTTCAATTTTTAACTGGCGTTGGTCGAGAACAAAACCTGCAGTATTACTAGAATCGACTGGCTTCGCGGTCACTGTTGAAGCCGCTTCTGTCATGCCGTATCCAAGCCAAGTTTCAATGCCCATTTGTTGAGCTTCAAACCCTAGCGCTTCTGGGATATGGCTACCGCCTAAAAGCACATGAGTTAAAGTAAGTGCTTGCTTACTCTGCAATAACCTATGTAGTTGAGTCGCCACTAAAGAGGCATGACTGCAACCTTCGATGTCTGACTCAAGCTTACCTGACCCTATTTTGATGCAGCCACCAGCCGCCAACCAACGATGGACAATCGCCAATCCCGACACATGGTACATCGGTAAACTCAGTAACCATGTGTCAGCTTGTTCAAAGTTGAAAACATCTAGTAACCCCTGAGCTGAACATAAGTGTTGCTGCAACGTGTGAGCCACCGCTTTCGGGTTTCCGGTAGAGCCAGAAGTGAATACGATGCTTGCAAGGTTTTGAGGATTGAAGCTGGAGTCTTGAGATGTCGTTATCCGATTATCATCACCATCGACCTTCACTTCATTTAAGCAAGACAAGGTCACCAACTGAGTATTTAAATCAACAGTCTCTGATTGCTCTATCCCGCTACTGTCCAAAAGCCAAAGGTAGCTTTGTTGACCCGCTTGATATAAGGAATCGAGCTTTTTCTTCAGGCGTAAGCGAGGTTGAGGCATGGTTAAAGCGCAAATAACACCCAAATTAAGTGCGGCAAGATAAGCAGAAATCACTTCAGCTTGATTCTTACCAACAATCGTCAGTACATCACCTTCAGATAGACCTTGATGAGATAGCTGTTGTTGGTACTCACTCACTAGCACAGACACTTGCTGCCAAGTATAAGTGTGGTGAGTAGTCACTAACGCTGTCTGATGTGGGTTTTGCTGCGCCCACTGTACCCAAAGCGGGTGATGATTAGATTGTGGGCGCATCATAAGATAACCAAGTTATAGATTGAAAACGGTCTAAGCCAATCGAACGATCAGCTTAAGAAGACCAAATCAATTGTTGCTGTTCAAGAGTAGAAACCGGAAGCTGACAACCCGGCCAAGAGACTTCGAGTTGTTGTTGATACAAACCAATAGTATCAAGCCCCGGCACTTCATTAGGTAAGTATTGTTGTGCTAATCGAGCAATCTGAGTTAAGCCAAGGCTAGACTCTATGCTTGAGCTTAGTACTGGTTTGATACCGAGTTGTTGTGCACGCTCAATGATTGCCACACAACGCGCTACAGAACCAATAAGAGTTGGCTTGATCACAACAGCTTTAACACCTGTGAGGTCGCTAAGATCAAACTCTGGACTACGCACCGCTTCTTGCAATGTTTCGTCCCACGCAATCGCTACGCCATGGTCAATGGCAAATGCCAAGCTGTCTTCTGGTTTTTGGCAAGGCTCTTCAATAAAGCTAATACGCTGACGCAGTGACGGCGAAATGTACTTAATGAACTGCTTCGCTTTCTCTGGCTTCCAAGCACGGTTAGCATCAAGTCTTAGGGTCAAATCAGGGATCGACTCAAGAAATAAGCTAACCAACATGCCATCGCGAATCGCTTCGTAGAGACCGACTTTCACTTTCGCGACCTTCTCGCCTTTCATCTCATTCAGCACAGGGATCAGTTCATCTGGGTCTCCTGTACACAACGGCGCGGCTTGGTAGTTACCTTCAGCATTGAGTTCGCCTCGTAATTCCAACATCGCCATCGAAAAGCCAAACGCAACAGAAGGATATAGCTCATCAAAAGGCGTTTGAGGGTTATTGTGGCTCCAAAGCTCTAATTCGTGTTGAAGCTGAATGCCAGCTTGTTCGGCATTTTCTTGGCTAAAACCTGGCAAAGGTGCGACTTCGCCAAAACCAGTTTTACCATCACACTCTAGTTGGATGATATAGCCAACGCGTTCGTTCAACTTATTGTCACGAAGAATCACACCATTATCCATAGGCAATTGATAACGGTAGAGTTTAGCGTGACGCTGAGAATTCACTGAGTTCATAAAGTTTCCTAAAAAACGGGGAACATCAAAACAAAACGAGCCGCTATTAGCGACTCACTTTAAAGAAGAGAAAGACTATGGGTTACGCGGAAATTTGTCGAAATCAGGTCGACGCTTCTCGTTGAATGCGTTTCGGCCTTCTTGGCCTTCTTCTGTCATGTAGAACATCATGGTTGCGTTACCCGCCAACTCTTGTAGGCCGGCTTGGCCATCACAGTCTGCGTTTAGTGCAGCTTTCAAGCAACGCAGCGCCATTGGGCTATGTTGAAGCACTTCACGACACCAACGAACGGTTTCTTTTTCTAGGTCGGCAACAGGCACTACGGTGTTTACCAGGCCCATGTCCAATGCTTCTTTAGCATCGTAGAAACGACACAAGAACCAAATTTCACGTGCTTTCTTCTGACCAACGATACGAGCCATGTAAGAAGCACCCCAACCGCCATCGAATGAACCTACTTTAGGACCCGTCTGACCGAACTGAGCGTTTTCAGCTGCGATAGTAAGGTCTGCCATCATGTGAAGTACATGACCGCCACCGACTGCCCACCCCGATACCGCTGCGATAACGGGTTTTGGACAAGTACGAATTTGACGTTGGAAATCAAGCACGTTCAGGTGATGTGTACCTGAATCATCTTGATAACCGCCGTAATCACCACGGATACTTTGGTCACCACCAGAACAGAACGCCTTCTCACCAAGACCCGTCAAAATGATTACGCCAACCTTCTCGTCATAACGAGCATCAGCCAATGCATTGATCATCTCTTTTACGGTTTGTGGACGGAACGCATTGTGGACTTGAGGACGAGCAATCGTGATTTTCGCAATACCGTCGTCAGACTTGTGGTACTGAATATCTTCAAATTGACTGCTTTCATCGCGCCAGTTAACTGCTGCGTAAAGTTCTTCTTCTGTGATGCCTACTGTTTTAGCCATGGTGATTCCCATTGTTCTATTAGAGACCACGACTAACGAATAGTCGTGACGGTGTTGCTCTGCTTTTGATAGTGCTTGATACGAGAGAACCGCTCAGTCAGTTTAGCGGCGACTGGCGATACATTGGATGATCAGGTTGGAAAACAACTCTGGTTGCTCAAAATGAACATTATGACCAGCGTAATCAACCTGACTATATTCAAAGCCACTATTCTCAGCTAGCTCCATGAATTTACGATCTTTTTCACCACACACATAATGCAATTGATGCTCATGAGATTTCAATGTGGCACGTAAATCCGGTTGCTTAGCTAACGAAGTAGATAACAACATATTTGCTACGGATACTCCAAGGTTACCACTACGCTTTATGACCAAAGTTTGTCTTTGCTCATGATTTAGTGAAGAAAAGACGCTTTGTTGATACCAATCGTCTAAAACATCTTCAATCGACTGCTGCGCAAAACGGACAGCCCATTGCGTATCATGTACTAACCTTTGTGCTCGTTCTTCATCACGCTCCAGACCAAAGTTGCCACCTTCAATAATGACTTTCTTAAGATTGAGCGTTTCGAAGCAAGGGCTTGTCACCCCATACATGGCAAGCCTACCACCCATAGAGTAGCCAATCACCACGATAGGATAATCCGCAGGAAGATCGTTGAGCGCAAGTTGAGAAGTGATGCACTGAACGATTTTCTTGCAGCAATGATCAAAGCCTACCGGATCGATAAAGCGACTTTGTCCGTGCCCGGGCAAATCTATGCAAAGACGAGGAAACTCCTCTAGATATGGATGACATGCGCTCCAATCATCCCCGCTTCCGAGTAAACCATGTAGAAAAACAAGCAAAGGTTTGTCAGAAGATTCTTGTACAGCTGGGTAATAATTGGAGTAAAGCATGTTAAGTCCTTAGGCTAATGCCTCGATGAGCATTGCACTGAATTGTTTCAACAAAGTAGCCGCTTGTTCGGGAGGCGTCTTAACTTCAACGAGCAAGGTGCCCTGACCCTGCTCGAAATGTTGTTCGATAATAGTTTGGTAGCCGTTCAAGGTTTCTGGCGCAGCATAACCAAGCTGGAATTGCGCAGCGGCATGTTCAAAACCGAAACCATGGGGCATTTGATATAGAGATTGTTTTTGTTGCTCAGGAACAGGCAACAAGTCAAAGATCGCACCGCCATCATTGTTGCTCACAACAATCACCATCGGCGTTATATTGTGAGTAAGCAGGGCCAGTGAGTTGAGGTCGTACAACAAAGAGGTATCACCGAGCAACATCAATAAAGGGTTTTGATTAGCTTTCACCACGCCCGCAGCCGTCGCCACCAAGCCATCAATGCCCGATGCACCACGATTACTGTAAACTTGATTCGCAGATATTGATGACAGCATATCCACCAGCCTTACCATCAAGCTGTTTCCCACAAACAACTCTCTGTCTTTAAGTCTAGTCGACAAGTCAACTGCAACGCTCAACTCGGTCAGTTGGTCATTATTGGATATTTGTGCCAATGCCAATTGTTGAACCGTATTCGCGATTTCGACCAAAGGTGCAGCCCAACCTGCATGTTGACCTAACAAGGTAGGTAAATGCTGTTCTGACACCCATGACTCGATATCAGCAACGATATGGGTTTGAGGCAGATGATCTTGGTTGATTCGGTGCGTATCTGGTGACACAACAATGTATTGTGACGAGCAGAATGATGAAGCTTGCGACTTTATCCAATGATTAAGGCGCTTAGAAACAACACGCTCACCGAACTGAAGGATGAAATCACATTGATTGAGTTGCGCTTTAGCTACGTCACTCTGCATCCACAGATCATAATGCTTCCAATCACTTGTGACACCTGATTGAGGATCGCAAAAAACTGGCCAGCCTAATGCAGTGGCAAACTGCTGAGCTTTTGTCGCTTGTTCAATATCGAGCGAACCGAGAATAACCACACCCTTACGTCCAAGATACTCACCTGGAGCAATCGGTTGTGTATTCACTTGATTAGGTAAAAACGTTTGGCTGTAACAACCTGTTCCCGATTTCCACCCAGAGATACTGGATGTGTACTGTGCATACATTTCAGCGCTACTTGTTGAATACAAAGGCTCAGGAAATGGACAGTTGATATGAATCGCACCGCCAACACTTTGTTGGTTCGCAAGTACGCTATCAACCGATGTCAGAAGCCAATTCAAAGAAGTCTGTGTTGTTGGGCTGGGCAGATTTAAAGAGCTTTCAACATGAGACGAAAAGATACCCTGTTGCTGAATTGCTTGATTCGCCCCACAACCAACCAAGTCTATTGGTCGATCAGACGTCAGCAAGATCAGCTTCTCTCGTGTCAAACCCGATTCAGCCGTCGCAGGAAGAAGGTTCGCAACGGCTGTACCAGAGGTAACAATCACGGCAACTGGCTTATCACTCGCTTTAGCTAAACCTAGAGCAAAAAAACCGAGACCACGCTCGTCAAAGTGCGTGTGTAAAGTTAACTTTGGATTGGCTTCGGCTTCGAGTGTCAATGGTGTTGAGCGAGAACCCGGTGCAACACAAACATGTTCAATACCGCTGCGTGCAAGCTCCTCCAGTAACGTCTTACACCAAACTCTATTTAATACGGCTTGGTCATGATTCATGATGCGACACCCAGTAATGGATGGTCTGAAATTAGGCTGAGCAGAGTCGACATTTTCTTATTCAACTCTTGCCACTCATGTTCAGCAACCGATCCCGGTACGATCCCGGCACCCGCAAACAGTTGTACTTGATCGTTTACAATCAAGGCACTTCGAATCGCGACACAGAATTCAGCGCGTTGATGGCTAATATAGCCAACAGAGCCTGCATACCACCCTCGAGCAAACGGTTCGTGTTCAAGAATGAAATCCATCGCCTCTTTACGCGGTAAACCAGCCACCGCAGCCGTCGGCTGTAATGCAGCAAGCAACTGTACACCGTTAACGCCATTGTTAAGCTGGGCGTGGATATTACGCTTAAGATGCTGCACCTTACGCAAGCGCACAAGACGCGTATCCTTTTCAACATGAACCGTTTGAGAATGAGGAGTGAGGCGCTCAATGATGTCGTCAACCACATACTGGTTCTCATTGAGGTTTTTAGTGTCTTGTGAAAGCCAGTTTGCTAGTTCCATATCCTCGGTCGAGTTTTCTCCTCGGCCAATGGTTCCTGCAAGCGCTTCCGTATCAAGCTCACTACCATATCGGCTATATAAGCGCTCAGGCGTCGAACCAATGAAACTGTGTTTAGAGTCCAGTACCAACATAAAGTGGAAACTGTGATGATTTTGCAAATAGCTGGCTTTAAGCAACTGAGCCGCGCAGATTGGCGCATCCAATTGCAATGTGGTTTTACGCGCTAAAACGACTTTCTTGTACTCTTCGTCGCTAATGCCTTTCAGCACTTTATCGACAAGGTTGCCCCACAGCTCTCGTTCTGGAACGTGGTTAATCTGCTCAATGTGCGCTGACAAAGGGGCCAATATCGCCGCTTCGACAGAAAGCTTATTTAGAGCATTAATAGAAGCAACGCGATCAGGAGATAAGTTGACGGCTAACGACCAAGTCTTGTCAAAGCGGATCAGTTCAACCTGAGGAAGGAAGAAAAACGATTCCATGCAACGACGGTTTTTTGCGGTGTGCCCGTCAAACGAGCGCCCACCCCAGATTCGTTGGTCTTCACCAAGAATTGCGTACGCGGGAGCGGGATCAGAAAAAGTATGTAATTGCCCGAGCGCAACGACCTCTTCACGAGTATCACGTGACTGCCAATAAAACTTAGGAAAGAGTGGTTGAGCATGAAGCCATTCAATAAATGCAAACGATGGTTTTTGCGTTAGAACTTCAACACAACGCACTTCGCTTGCTTGGGCATTTTGTACTCGCTCAATCAAAGCGGAGACAGTTTGCTGGAAATGTGACAAATCGACCTCGTTCACATCTAAATTATTATTATATTAGTTTGATACTTTATGGGCAGCACCAACTTAGATCAAGAATGTACGATATCTTTCGAACATTCGTGTGATTTTAAGCGATCCCGCCTCTTTATTCATCTTAGCCAACAACAAACAAGCGATTAATTAAAATTTAGAAAAGAGTGACAACAAAAAGACCAAACGTGACACTGAAATACGACATTCATCAGATTTTTATTCTATCAAACCCCGTTTTGCGGTACTTTAATAAAGTATTTAAATTAATTTCAGGAAATCGGCAATGCAAAATATCGGGATGTCGTCAAAACTCAACAGCGTATGCTACGAAATCAGGGGGCCTGTACTCAAACATGCTAAGCGCATGGAAGAAGAAGGGCATAAAATACTGAAGCTTAATATCGGTAACCCCGCCCCATTTGGTTTTGACGCCCCTGATGAAATCCTTGTTGATGTAATCCGTAACCTACCGACATCTCAAGGTTACTGTGACTCAAAAGGCATCTATTCAGCCCGCAAAGCGGTTGTTCAGCACTACCAGAAAAAAGGCCTCCGTAACCTTGATGTAGAAGATGTTTACATTGGTAACGGCGCATCAGAGCTTATCGTTATGTCTATGCAGGCGCTACTGGATAATGGTGATGAAATCTTAGTTCCCGCTCCGGACTACCCACTATGGACAGCGTCTGTTGCGCTTTCTGGCGGCACGCCGGTTCACTACATGTGTGATGAAGATGCTGATTGGTATCCAGATCTAGACGACATGCGAGCGAAGATCTCACCAAAGACTCGCGGCATCGTTCTTATCAATCCGAACAACCCAACGGGCGCGGTATACAGCCGTGATTTCCTATTACAAGTTGTTGAGATTGCTCGTGAGCACGGTTTGATCATCTTCGCTGATGAAATCTACGACAAAGTACTTTACGACGGTGCGGTACACACTTCAGTTGCAACGCTTGCCGAAGACGTACTCATGGTGACATTCAACGGTCTGTCTAAGGCTTACCGTGTATGTGGGTTCCGTGGTGGTTGGATGTTCTTAACGGGTCCGAAACACATCGCGAAAGGCTATGTCGAAGGGCTAGAAATGCTCGCCTCGATGCGTTTGTGTGCCAACGTGCCAATGCAACACGCGATCCAAACCGCGCTCGGCGGCTATCAGAGTATTAATGAACTGATTCTGCCAGGCGGCCGACTACTTGAGCAACGCGACCGCGCATGGGAGCTAATCAACAAGATCCCTGGCGTTTCTTGTGTTAAACCGAAAGGCGCGATGTACCTGTTCCCTAAGATCGACACCAAGATGTACAACATCAAAGACGATCAGAAGTTTGTGCTCGACTTCCTTAAGCAAGAGAAGGTGCTATTGGTTCAAGGTACTGGCTTCAACTGGCCAAAACCGGATCACTTCCGCATCGTGACTCTGCCACATATCGAAGATCTAGAAATCGCGATTGGTCGTCTAGAGCGCTTCTTACAGACCTACAGCCAAGACGACCTCATCGAAGGTTAATAAGCACAAAGAAAGATGGCTACAATTTGCTGTTTTAAAAGACTTTAACTTGTATTCATTCACTTCTATGCTTAAAAGGCTCCTATTTAGGAGCCTTTTTTGTATCCGCTGTCTCGTGTCCCTGTGCAAACACAAGATACGAGTGGAGCATTGCTTATACCAATCACAGTAAGTAAGTTTTCAGAAATAGCGCAGGGAAAAAACTTGAGAACAAGGCAGATTTTTTTGGTAAGTAGTTATTCTACAATCAAAAATTCTAACAAAGTTATCGAGTTTTTTAACAAGCTAGGATGACCAGTTATTTACTACGATTGGTACTAAAAGGACTCTTATGAAACAAAGCCATTTCTTTGCCCATCTTGCCCGTATGAAGCTGATTCAACGCTGGCCCCTGATGCGCTCAGTCTCAAGCGAGAACATTTCAGAGCATAGCCTACAGGTCGCTTTCGTCGCCCACGCCTTGGCGCTTATCAAAAACAAGAAGTTTGATGGCAAACTCAACCCAGAACACATTGCTCTGCTTGGCATGTACCACGATACCAGTGAAGTGCTAACAGGTGATTTGCCGACGCCAGTTAAATACTACAATCCAGACATCGCACAAGAGTATAAGAAGATAGAAGCGGCAGCAGAGCAAAGACTGCTTTCAATGCTGCCAGAAGAGTTCCGAGACGACTTCTCCCCGTTTTTGATATCTGGAACAGCAAACAAAGAAGAGCAAAGCATCGTTAAGCAAGCCGACACTATCTGCGCTTACCTCAAGTGTTTGGAGGAACTCAGTGCGGGCAACCATGAGTACGAACAAGCGAAACGCCGACTAGAAGAGACTCTCGAACAGCGTAAAAGCCCGGAAATGGACTACTTTCTCACCACATTTGCGCCGAGCTTTGAATTATCACTAGACGAGATAAGCTAGCTGGGTATAAGTTGAATGTAATTAGCTAAATAAATCAATTTGATAGGTGCTATTTTGAATTCTCCACTCGAACCACCCTTTGAACTCGAACAAGAATGGCAACATCGAAATGACGATGAACATAAAATAAGGCGTGATGACCACCGTAGCCCGTATCAACGCGATCGTGCGCGGGTGCTTCACTCTGCCGCTTTTCGCCGCCTCCAAGCAAAAACCCAAGTTCATGGCACCACGGTAAACGATTTCCACCGAACTCGCCTTACTCATTCGCTAGAAGCCGCTCAGCTAGGTACCGGTATCGTTGCCCAGCTGAAAAAAAAGCAGCCCGAGTTTCGAGATTTGTTGCCTTCAGACAGTTTGATTGATTCATTGTGTCTTGCTCACGACATTGGCCACCCACCTTATGGGCACGGTGGCGAAGTCGCGTTGAACTATATGATGCGCGATCATGGTGGCTTTGAGGGCAATGCTCAAACATTTCGCATTGTCACGCAGCTAGAACCTTACACTGAACATCACGGGATGAACCTGTCTCGACGAACTCTGTTAGGTCTGATTAAGTACCCTTCTCTGCTTAGTGAGGTTCAAGCTAAATTACAGTCTGAGCCTGTTAAGCATCAACGACAGCTCCGAGCCAAAGATTGGATGCCAGCAAAAGGCATCTACGATCATGATGAAGAGCTTTTTAACTGGGTAATGGAGCCGCTTTCAAGCAGCGACCAACAGCTTCTAAAACAGAAAAGAAAAACGCATACAGAGCCACTTGAGCACAATAAGACCAAATATAAGTCACTTGATTGTTCAATCATGGAGCTGGCTGATGACATCGCGTATGGCGTGCACGATTTAGAAGATGCGATTGTGCTTGGCTCTGTCACCAAATCTCAATGGGTCGAGTCGGCTTACCCTCAACTTAAAGAGATGGCCGACCCTTGGGTTTGTGAACACCTAGATTCAATCACAGAGATGCTTTTCTCTGGTGAGCAGTATCGTCGAAAGGATGCGATTGGTGGGATAGTCAACGCTCTGTTGACCAGTATTTCGATTGAACGAGTAGATGCTAGATTTGAGAATGTACTGCTTGCTTACAATGCGGTGCTTGAACCGAGCATGGACGCCACACTCGACAAACTGAAACATTTTGTCAGCGAGTTCGTGATTCAAGTGCCACAGGTTCAAGTGATAGAATATAAAGGTCAGCAGATTATCATGGATATGTTTGAAGCATTCAGCGCAGATCCTGAACGCTTGCTGCCACTACCTATCAAGAAGCAATGGCTACAACATCAAGATGAGTCTCGAAAAATGCGCGTGATTGCGGATTACATTTCATCAATGACCGATGATCTTGCGCAGAAAATGCATCAGCAACTGTTCTCAGCTCATACCGAGTTTTAATTCCTGGCTCACTTTACTGAAACAGCTTAATCTAAGTAGTTTTTCTCAAACACGCCCGGTGGCATTTGATTGATTTGAAACTGAATCATTCGGTCAAATGCCGTTAGCAGAGGGCTAAAGTCTCGATCATTTTCTAACAAGCTCAACAGATGATAACCCGCCTCTACTGTCGAAAGGCTGTTTTCACTTGGCGCTTTGCGAATTCGGTAATTACCCTTGAGATCTTTCGGCAAGTGAACCGTATTCAGCGCATGCAAGTTACTCGATACTTGCCACATTTTGAACGCCTTCTTCCACGTGCCATCCAATAAAATCACACGCAGCTTCTTATTTGGAGATGTTGCCGACTCAACTGAAACAGAGTTTTCACTTGGGTATAAAATCACATGTTGGTAATGTTCATTGGCCAGCAATGCGTTCAATTGTTCGTTGTCTGAAAAATCTTCACCGACAAGCGTCACGCTGTTATTTAGGGATAACGAGAGGATACGCGCAGTACCCATCGGGCGATGCTCTTCTGATGGGTGCTGAAGAATGATAAGCTCAACATTCGATTCGAGTGGTGTAACCCACTGACAAATACAAGCTTTCAAAGCCTTGCTGCATTGGGGGCAATAACGAGACATGGATTTAATGTGTACCCTGTTTTAATTTTCACTTCACTTTTATGCGTCTTATTCCAATTTGAGCCAATACAAGCTTGGGTCGTATGGGATAGCAATGCGATTGCCGAGGGGCAATGGTGGCGGATCCTAACAGGAAATTTTTCACATACCAACTACTCGCACCTTCTGATGAATCTAGCAGGCTTATGGATCATCAGCTATCTGTTTCAACCGAGTAAAAAACAGCTTGTTCTTGCTCTGCTTGTGATTAGTTTAGTGACTGGGATCGCCCTGTTGTTTTCGAGTATTCAGATCTATGTTGGCCTATCAGGCTCTTTGCATGGGTTATTTGGCTTATTCGCGCTCAGTGAGGCTTTAAACGGTAGGAGATCAAGTTGGCTGTTAGTGTTGGGATTAATCGCTAAAATCGCTTGGGAGCAGCTTGTTGGCCCTTCTAGCACAACTGGTGAACTGATTAATGCTCGTGTCGCGATTGAAGCCCACCTAGCAGGTGCATTGGCCGGAGGCTTCATATCTATCGCTTCATTTCTAACAAGTAGACAAACGGATTAAAGTTGAATTCTTTCGCGGTTCTTGTTAACTGTGGCTTCACCTATACCTTTCACACTCACCAAATCATCAGCAGTCGTAAATGCCCCGTTTTGATCCCTGTAATCGACGATCTCTTGAGCTTTCTTATCCCCCACACCAACCAATAGCGCTGACAGCTCTTCAGCTGTCGCGGTATTGATATTGACCGTAATCTCAATGCCATCGTAAAGCTCTGCCTTAGTTGGGCTGTCTGCATACGCTGCGGGGCTTAACAGAATCAGAAATGTAAGAAATAATGTTGAATATATCGTGCGCATAAACCGTTCCTTTGTTCAAAAAACGTAACTTATGCATTTGCTGCGCTAGATAAAACACTCACCAGACAAAAATAAAGCGGGTCACCTAAGTGACCCGCTTCGTTATACATCTAATTTTCATCAATTTGTTAGCTAGCTCGCAAACCGAGTTGCTGCACTACTTTCAAGTTGTATTCTCAAGTTGCATTACTCGGCAGAAGACTACCGAGTAAATTCAAAGCTTATTGAGCTTGACCAACGATGTAGTATTCAACGTCTGCATTTTTACGCAGTACGTTTAGTACATTAGTAAGGTCTTGTTGATTACCAACGCGCTCTAACTGTGCACCAAGTTGTGTGCTGTAAGCAGGGTTGATTTCAGCCGTTACTTTAGAAAGCTCAACAACAACGATGTTACCGTCTTGGTCTTTAGATTGTCCGAACACAGCTTGGCCGGCTTCTGGTTTCACTAGAGCGAATACAGATGCAGCTAATGGAGAATTACGGTCAATGGTTTCAAGTTCAGTAAACTCAAGGCTGTTATCCGCCAGTACCGCTTCATTACCTTGCTTGAGTTCGTTCACTAGAGAAACACCTAGCTCTACCGCTTGTTGCTCTGCTTTTACAGCAGACAATGCAGCTACAACTTGATCTTTCACTTCTGCTAAAGGAAGAACTGTTTCGTCGCGAGTCTCTTCTACACGTACAACAATAACGTGCTCAGGAGCCACTTCGATAACTTCAGAGTTCAAACCGTCTTCTTTCACTTCAGGGCTCAAGATAGCTTGCATTACTGCAGGCGTCATCAGAACTTCTGGAGCATCAGCTTGAGAGATGAAATCAGTCGTCGTGATCTTTGCGTTGATAGCTTCAGCAGAGTCGTCTAGAGAATCTGGGAATTCAAACGCTACTTTTTCAAGTTCAGTCTGTTGCTCGTAGAACTGATCAACTGCGTGTTGGTCTAGAAGCTCTGTCTTAATCTCTGCCGCTACTTCAGTGTAAGGCTGAGCTTGAGATGCTTTTAGTTCATCTAGCTTGATGATGTGGTAGCCAAAATCAGATTTAACTAGGCCAGTTGTATCGCCAATATTCACAAGAGCGAAAGCCGCGTCTTCGAATGCTGGGTCCATAACATCACGTTCAATCCAACCTAGGTCACCGCCAACGTCTGCACTACCGAAGTCGTCAGATTTCTCTTCTGCTAGCGTAGCAAAATCAGCGCCTGCATTTAGCTCGTCTAAGATAGACTGTGCTTTCGCTTCGTCATCACCTTGAACTAGGATGTGACTAACTTTGCGTTGCTCTTCAGTAGAGTACTTGTCTAGGTGCTCTTGGTAGTATTTCTGTGCTTCCTCATCGCTAACTTCAAGCTGCGATTTAAGAGCTTCAGCAGAAAGTTCGATGTAAGACACCTTGGCCTGCTCTGGACGAGTGTAAGCCGCAGGGTTCTCTTGGTAGTACAGTTCGATTTGCTCGTCAGTTAACTCGATATTTTTCGCTAGGTCAGCAACAGACAGTGTCACTGTACGAATGTCACGAGTTTGAGCAATAAGCTTGCTCTGAATATCAATTTCGCCTTGAAGAACAAATTCACTGCCTTGAAGTGCAGTAACAAGCTGGTTACGCATTAGGTCACGACGCATGTATTCAGCGAAGCTTTCTGCGCTGAAACCTGCACGACGTAATGCCGATTGGTAAACTTCTTGGTCAAATTGACCAGCCGTTTGGAACTGAGGCATTTCTAGAATCATGGTACGGATTTGAGAATCACTGATTCGTAGGCCTAGAGACTCTGCTTGCTGCTCAAGTAGAACATCGTTGATCATGCGATCAAGTACTGACTTACGGAAAGACTCAACGTATGTAGGGTCTGCAAGCATTTGAGCGAAGTAATCGCCAAGTTGAGATTGCATGCGATTACGTTCGTTTTGGTAAGCTTGTTCGAACTCACCACGAGCAATTTCTGTGTTGCCAACTTTAGCTGCTGCGTTGTTACCGCCACCGGTGATGTAGCTGCCTACACCTGCGAATACGAATGACAGGATAATCAACCCAAGGATAATTTTTACCGCGATGCTATTCACGCCTTCGCGTAATCGATCCATCATAATTTAAGTGCTCTCCGGATATGAAGCATTGGCTTCAAAATAAAAATCTATTCACGCGATATTATCAGAAAAAGAAATGCGCATCAGTAGGATGCGCATAATTTAAATAAGTTCAATGTGCTTTGCACATATACTGTTTAAAAATGAAACATCATTGTTCAAACAGTAAACGCATATTACTGCCTTCCCCTCACAAAACTCGAGGTTTCAGCAACAAAAATTAGTTACATGCGTCTTTAAGTGCTTTACCCGCTTTGAAGCCAGGTACTTTAGCTTCTGCGATTTGGATCTCTTCACCAGTTTTTGGGTTACGACCTGTACGAGCAGCACGAGTACGAACACTGAAAGTACCAAAGCCAACAAGTGCAACTTGGTCGCCTGATTGTAGCGTTGTGCCAACTGCTTCGATGAAAGCGTCTAGAGCGCGACCAGCTGAAGCTTTAGAGATGTCTGCGTTTTCTGCGATTGATTCTACTAGTTGTGTTTTATTCACTGTTTTTCCCCTATGTGTCATCTGTGACTACTTCTCGATGACTGTACGTTCCATTTTGGTTTTAATTTAGCCGCAAGCCTTATTACAAAAGGGCTGCCGCTTTAGTCGAATAACTTAGCGTCCAAAAAAAACGCTGACAAGCCTTTTCGGGTCTATCAGCGTAATTCTTTACTTATTTTTGCTATGCATCACTATTTTTTCACGTCGAACTCGACCCCTGACGGATCTCGTTCTAGTGCGACTTTCAGTACTTCATCAATCCATTGAACCGGAATCACCTTCAAGTCAGCGATTACGTTGTCTGGAATCTCTTCCAAATCACGTTCATTGTCTTTAGGAATCAAGACCGTTTTAATACCACCGCGGTGCGCTGCAAGCAGCTTTTCTTTCAAGCCACCGATAGGTAAAACTTCACCACGAAGGGTAATTTCACCGGTCATACCAACCTCTGCTTTTACAGGGTTACCCGTTAAGCTAGAGACCAATGCAGTACACATTGCGATACCCGCACTCGGGCCATCTTTTGGCGTTGCACCTTCCGGTACGTGAACATGAATGTCACGTTTCTCGTAGAAATCGGTGTTAATACCCAAATTTTCCGCACGAGAGCGAACCACTGTCATTGCCGCTTGAATCGACTCTTTCATCACATCGCCTAGTGAACCGGTTTGCGTTAGCTTACCTTTACCTGGCATTGATTCAGTTTCGATGGTCAGTAGATCGCCACCTACTTGCGTCCATGCTAAGCCAGTTACTTGGCCGATACGGTTGCTTTCATCCGCTTTACCGAAGTCATGACGTTGCACACCTAAGTACTCTTTCAGGTTATCAATGTTAACCGTTACAGATTTAAGGTCGCTGCCTAACAAGATATTCTTCACTGCTTTACGACAGATCTTAGAGATTTCACGCTCTAGGCTACGCACACCCGCTTCACGCGTGTAGTAACGAATGATGCCGATGATTGCAGAGTCTTCAATCTCAATCTCATGAGGCTTAAGACCGTTGCGTTGAACTTGCTTGTCCAATAGGTGGCTCTTGGCAATGTTCAGCTTTTCATCTTCTGTGTAACCCGACAGGCGAATCACTTCCATACGGTCCAATAGTGGGCCCGGAATATCCATCGAGTTAGACGTTGCAACAAACATCACATCAGATAAATCGTAATCGACTTCTAGGTAGTGATCGTTAAATGCGTTGTTTTGCTCAGGGTCTAGTACTTCTAGAAGCGCAGAAGATGGGTCGCCACGCATATCAGAAGACATCTTATCGATTTCATCTAATAGGAACAGTGGGTTCTTAACACCAACTTTAGACATCTTCTGGATTAATTTACCCGGAAGTGAACCGATGTACGTACGACGGTGACCACGAATCTCAGCTTCATCACGAACGCCGCCTAGCGCCATACGTGTGTACTTACGACCCGTTGCCGCGGCAATCGAACGGCCTAGTGAAGTTTTACCAACACCAGGAGGACCAACAAGACAAAGGATTGGACCTTTAAGTTTGTTGATACGGTTTTGTACTGCCAAGTATTCGAGAATACGTTCTTTAACACGTTCTAAGCCGTAGTGATCTTCGTTTAAGATCTCTTCCGCTTTCGCTAAATTCTTTTTAACTTTTGAACGCTTAGCCCAAGGAACGCCTACCATCCAATCAATGTAACTACGTACTACTGTTGCTTCAGCAGACATTGGCGACATCATTTTCAGTTTTTGCAGTTCTTGCTCAGTTTTTTCACGAGCTTCTTGAGGCATCTTAGAATCTTCGATCTTCTTCTTCAGAGTCTCGAATTCATCAGGCGCGTCGTCCATCTCGCCCAGTTCTTTCTGAATCGCTTTCATTTGCTCATTCAGATAGTACTCACGCTGAGACTTTTCCATCTGTTTCTTAACGCGGCCACGGATGCGTTTTTCAACTTGCAGGATATCAATTTCTGACTCCATTTGGCCCATCAAGAATTCCAGGCGTTCCGTCACATCTGAAATTTCTAGAACGTGCTGCTTATCTACCAGTTTAAGTGGCATGTGCGCAGCAATCGTATCAGCAAGGCGAGCAGCCTCATCAATACCGTTCAGCGAGGTTAGAACCTCTGGTGGAATCTTTTTGTTCAGCTTAATAAAGCCTTCGAATTGATTGATCGCACTGCGAACAACCACTTCTTGTTCTTTTTCGTCAAGTTCTGAGGTTACAACGTATTCGGCATCCGCTAAGAAAAACTCACTCTCTTTGAACTGGTGAATTTTTGCACGCTGCTGACCTTCGACAAGTACTTTTACGGTACCATCTGGCAGCTTTAGCAACTGAAGAATAGTAGCGACTGTACCTACGTTAAATAGGTCGTCGATTGAAGGCTCATCAGTGTCCGCTTCTTTCTGCGCTACAAGTAGTACTTGTTTGTTAGCTTCCATTGCCGATTCAAGGCAAGTAATCGATTTTTCACGACCAACAAACAATGGAATAACCATGTGTGGGTAAACCACTACATCACGTAGAGGTAGCACGGGGATTTCGATACGCTCGGAACGTTCCAAGTTCATATATTTCTCTCTTCCGCTTTAACTTATAAAGCAGTATATGGGG
>NZ_CH902608.1:163125-165147 GCF_000153005.1 Vibrio sp. MED222
AAAAAAAAAGGAGGTAATTGCTTACCTCCTTTTTCAATTTGAGTGTGTAGTCTTAAAAAGACCTACTCTGCAACAGCTGCTTGGTTATCTGAGTTACTGTAAATCAATAGTGGTTCTGACTCACCATTAATTACCGACTCATCAATCACAACCTTGCTTACATCAGTTGAAGATGGCAGTTCGTACATAGTTTCTAGTAGAACACCTTCCAAGATAGAGCGTAGACCACGAGCACCCGTTTTACGGTTCATTGCTTTCTTCGCAATTGCGCGTAGGGCGTCTTCACGGAATTCTAACTCTGTATCCTCAAGTTCAAATAATGCAGCGTACTGTTTTGTCAGTGCATTCTTTGGCTCACAAAGGATTTGGATTAGCGCTTCTTCATCAAGCTCTGTCAGTGTTGTTGTAACAGGTAGACGACCAATGAATTCTGGAATCAAACCATACTTCACTAGATCTTCAGGTTCTACTTGAGTGAACAGTTCACCGATAGTTTTGGTTTCGTCTTTTGAACGCACTTCTGCGCCAAAGCCGATACCTGAACCTGTTTCTACACGTTGCTCAATCACTTTATCTAGGCCGGCAAACGCACCACCACAGATAAATAGGATCTTAGACGTGTCCACTTGCAAGAACTCTTGCTGTGGATGCTTACGACCACCTTGAGGTGGAACTGAAGCCACTGTACCTTCAACAAGTTTTAATAGAGCTTGCTGTACACCTTCACCAGACACGTCACGCGTGATCGATGGGTTTTCAGCTTTACGAGAAATCTTATCGATTTCATCGATGTAAACAATGCCGCGTTCCGCTTTCGCTACGTCGTAATCACATTTCTGAAGCAACTTCTGGATGATGTTTTCAACATCTTCGCCCACATAACCCGCTTCGGTTAGTGTTGTTGCATCTGCCATTGTGAAAGGAACGTCTAGGAAACGAGCCAGTGTTTCAGCCAGTAGGGTTTTACCACTACCAGTAGGACCGATAAGAAGAATGTTACTCTTACCTAGCTCTACGCCTTCAGCCGTCGTATCACCATTACGTAAACGCTTGTAGTGGTTATATACTGCAACTGCTAGCACTTTTTTCGCGTATTCTTGACCGATTACATAGTCGTCAAGATGCTCACGAATCTCACGCGGCGTTGGCAGCGATTCCGATTCTTTCTTTGGAAGAACATCTTTAATTTCTTCACGAATAATGTCGTTACAAAGATCGACACATTCATCACAAATGTAAACAGAAGGACCTGCGATTAACTTGCGAACTTCGTGCTGGCTTTTGCCACAGAAAGAGCAGTAAAGCAATTTACCGCTACCACCCTCTTTGCTTTTATCTGTCATTCGCTAACCTCTTAGCCTTTACTCTCTATGTTTGAGTGTATATCAATTTGAATCACTTTGCGTTAAACAATTGCCCTGCAATTATTGACCGCGGTGATTAAGAACTGAATCCACCAAACCGTATTCTACAGCCTGATCAGCAGACATGAAATTGTCACGATCTGTATCACGCTCAACAACCTCTAGAGGCTGACCTGTGTGCTCTGCCAATAGTTTGTTTAGCTTTTGCTTGATCGTTAGGATCTCTTGCGCGTGAATTTGAATATCAGACGCTTGGCCTTGGAAGCCGCCAAGTGGCTGGTGAATCATTACACGTGAGTTTGGAAGCACGTGACGCTTACCCGGAGTACCACCCGCTAGTAAGAATGCACCCATAGAGCAAGCTTGACCCATACATACTGTGCTCACGTTTGGCTTGATGAACTGCATTGTGTCATAGATAGACATGCCCGCTGTTACGCTACCGCCAGGTGAGTTGATGTAAAGATAGATATCTTTGTCTGGGTTTTCTGATTCCAAGAAAAGCAGTTGAGCCACGACAAGATTTGCCATGTGGTCTTCCACTTGACCTGTTAAGAAAATGATACGTTCTTTTAATAGACGAGAATAAATATCGTAAGAACGTTCACCACGGGAAGTCTGTTCAACCACCATAGGAACTAGTGCGTCCATAATCGAT
>NZ_CH902608.1:165247-234608 GCF_000153005.1 Vibrio sp. MED222
TTGTTCATCATTTGCTCGTTTTGCTCGTAGTAAGCAATAACTTCTGTTGGATCTTCGTATGCTGTAGCCATCTCTTCGATGATAGCTTTAACTTTCTCGTCATCAGCTTTTAGCTCTTCAGTCTTGATTACTTCACCAAGAAGAAGACCTACAACTACGCGACGTTTAGCTTGCTCTTCGAACAGCTCACGTGGAAGTTGGTCAGCAGCTTCAGTGTTACCACCGAAACGTTGAGCAGCTTGTTGACGTAGAACACCGATCTCTTGATCGATTAGAGCAGAAGGTACGTCGATGTTGTTTTCGTTAACTAGACCGTCGATTGCTTGCTCTTTGATGCGGTTCTTAACTGCTTGCTTAAGCTCACGCTCCATGTTCTTACGAACTTCAGCTTTAAGGCCTTCAACGCCTTCAGCTGCGCCGAACTTAGAAACGAATTCTTCGTTTAGTTCTGGAAGCTCACGAGCTTCAACTTTGTTCAGCTTGATAGAGAACTTAGCAGCTTTACCTTTTAGGTTTTCAGCGTGGTAATCTTCTGGGAAGTTTACTTCGATTTCGAATTCCATACCTGCTGTTTTACCAACGATACCGTCTTCAAAACCAGGGATCATGCGACCAGCGCCCATCTCTAGTGGGAAGTTCTCAGCTTTGCCGCCTTCAAACTCTTCACCGTCGATAGAACCAACGAAGTCGATAGTTGCACGAGAACCAGCGTCAGCAGCAGCTTCAACTTCAGTCCAAGTCGCTTGTTGCTTACGTAGAGTTTCGATCATCTCTTCAACGTCAGCTTCTTTAACTTCTACTGCTGGTTTCTCAACAGTGATGTTTTCTAGACCTTTCAGCTCAACTTCTGGGTAAACTTCAAAAGTTGCGTTGAATACTAGGTCAGCGCCTTCGTTGTTTTCAACTGGTGCGAAAGTAGGTGCGCCAGCTGGGTTGATTTTCTCTTTAACGATCGCTTCGATGAAGTGACGTTGCATTACTTCGCCCATCACGTCTTGACGTACTGCTTTGCCGTACATTTTAGCAACCATCTTCATTGGCACTTTGCCTTTACGGAAGCCATCGAAACGACGGTTTTTCGCGATGTTGCGTAGTTCAGCTGTAACTGCATCTTCGATGTTAGCAGCAGGAACAGTAATATTAAGACGGCGCTCTAGGCCTTCTAGCGTTTCAACAGTAACTTGCATTATATAAACCTCAAAACTGGCTCAGTAATCTGAGCATATGAGCCGTAACTTAGCTTTAATTCAAAAGCCGACGTTGTTGGCTGCATCCTTGTGTAGTGCTCTATCCGAACACCTAATTTAAAATCGAGCATTGATGTCTGAATTGATTATTCAACCAAACACCAGACTAATCAGCGATATCTTCGTTCTTCACGCGTCGATTAAAACGCAATAAAGCTTGTTTTCGAAAACAAGAAAGGTATCTCCGATTAGCCTCAGGACAGAAATTTTAGACGCGACATTCTAGCGATCTGTTTAATCTCTGTCGAGCCGTTCACCTCTGCATGATGATGAATGCTCTAAATTCGTCCAACTAAATGATACAAAAACGATCAAATCATCACTTAGCACAACAGAAATGGGGACAATAGCGACTTTTTCAAGGGAATCGAGGGCTTTTTTTGCTAAAAACCTTAAAAAGAGATCTTGCTCTTGTTTTACCCCTCAGAGTCGATAACTTTTTCAACAATCCCCGTTACAAACCCTTAACCTACATCCATCTGGCGACTGTCTACTTTCAGCAAACACTACCGCTATTTGCTACCATAAACGAGAGAAGACAGGCTTGATTATTTACCAAAGAAATGAGCGGAGAGCCTTCATGTTTCAAGCTTTGAGAATCCCAATCCTATTAATGGCCACATACAGTTTACTAATGGTGTTCGGCGGTCATTGGGTGTGGAACACAAGCCATGAAAGTTTGTTAAATGATCATCAATCTAAGCTAGACCGATTTTCGGTTCATATTTCAAGCCAACTCGACAAGTTCGCGCACATTCCCGAGCTGCTTTCAAAAGACAAAGAGTTGGTCGATGCTCTTCACTCTCCAAGTAACTCTGCGCAAATCGAACTCACCAATCGCTACCTAGAACACGTAAACTCGGTGATTCAAGCATCGGACACCTATCTGTTAGATAGCATTGGCACCACCATAGCAGCCAGTAACTGGAATCTACCGCGTTCTTTTATTCGGCGAAATTTCGCTTTCCGTCCCTACTTTCAAGAAGCGATTCTTGGCAATGAAAATCAATATTTTGCGCTAGGTTCAACCTCTGGGAAACGAGGCTATTATTATTCTTACCCCGTCGCCTATGCCGCCGAGATTATTGGCGTCATTGTCGTAAAGATGGATTTATCGCTGATTGAAGCAAGTTGGAAAGGCAAACAGAGTTTTTTTGTTGCTGACGATAAAGACCAGATCGTATTTATGTCGAGTAATCCTGAGTGGCTGTTCAAAAGCCTTCAACCATTAAGCGAAGAACAACACACTCGAATTCAAGAAAGCAGGCAGTATCTCGATACAAAAATAGAAAGCCTGCACTTCTCCGGTGACTTAGAGAGTGCTACTAGCAATATTGAGTCTCCCCACAAGCTCGTCCAAGAGCAGTTCTTTAACTCCTCACGCTTCCTAGCCGAGCCAAAACTCACCATACGAGTATTTTCTCCGACCCACTTAGTTTGGTGGGACTTGGTTGCTTACCTTGTGGTTTTGAGCCTTATTTTTGCGATTATTTATCTAACGATGCAACTCAATCACCATCGACAACAAAGACGAGCTCAGATAGACAGACTGCAATCCGAAGCCAAGCAAAAGCTAGAATTTCAAGTGCTTGAACGAACATCAGAGTTGCATGTCGAGATTAAGCACCGAATCGAAACTGAACATGTACTGAGGCAGACACAAGACGAACTCATCCAAGCCGCCAAACTGGCAGTGTTGGGGCAAATGTCAGCAAGCATCAGCCATGAACTGAATAACCCGCTTGCTGCGATTCGCAGTTATGCCGACAACGGCCGACTGTTTCTTGCCAAAGAAAAAACCGAGCGTGTCGATGACAACCTATCGCGAATCTCGGCGCTCACTGACCGTATGGCTAAGATAAGCCACCAGCTTCGTTCCTTTGCAAAGAAATCCACTGCGGAAGAGCTGCACACGTTACAGATACTGCCAGTATTGCACTCGTCAAAAGAACTGATGAAACCACAACTCAAGAGTGAACGAGTAAAGGTCAACGAACTTCCTGAAACCTTTGATGCTTGCGTGCTCGCCAACGCCATTCAATTGGAACAAGTGATCATTAATTTGCTGACTAACGCGATTCAGGCGATGGAACAACAAGACGACAAACAATTAGCTATTCTGTTAGAGATTAGGAAGCCCGACCATCAACAAGCCAAGACCTTGCTGATTCATGTCGATGACAATGGCCCAGGCTTCACCTCCCCTTCTAACGGAAATTTTTTTGAACCCTTCCATACCACCAAGAAAAATGGACTTGGACTTGGGCTATCGATTTCTCAACAAATAATCAGCGGAATAAATGGCAAGCTAGTTACCAATCACAGCCCACAAGGTGGTGCTCGATTTAGTATCGAGTTACCCATAGTTCCAACAAAAGAATCAGATTAGTCGCTAAACAAACCAGTACACCTTCACCAACAATAAAAATAAAAGATTAAAGGAATAACTATGTGTCACGTCTATTTCATTGATGATGAATCCGATCTAAGAATGGCTATTGAACAGAGCTTTGAGCTCGCCGATATTGATGCCGAATTCTTTCCCGATGCGGAGTCTGCTCTGCTCGCAATTCAAGAGAACGGCTTACCTCACGTAATCATCACTGATATCTGTCTACCGGGCCTTTCCGGGCATGACCTACTCAACACCGTGATGCACAAAGACAAAGAAATCCCCGTGATTATGATTACTGGTCACGGCGATATTTCGATGGCGGTACAAGCGATCCAAGATGGCGCCTATGACTTCATCGAAAAGCCGTTCGCCAATGAACGTTTAATCGAAACCACCAAACGAGCAATAGAAAAACGTCAACTCACACTCGAGAATCTTGAATTGAAGCGCTCTTTAAAGGCCAGTAAAGCGCTTGGGCCGAGAATCATTGGTGACACGCAATCAATGACCGACCTGCGTTCTATCATCACTCATGTGGCAGATACTAACGCTGACATTTTACTCTTTGGTGAAACTGGCACAGGCAAAGAGTTGGTCGCACGCTCTCTACATGAACAAAGCAGCCGGCGAGAACAAAACTTCGTCGCCGTCAATTGCGGTGCGGTACCTGAAAACCTGATAGAGAGTGAACTGTATGGTCATGAGAAAGGTGCGTTCACTGGCGCAGAAAGCAAGCGAGTGGGTAAATTTGAATTTGCTCAAGGCGGAACTCTATTCTTAGATGAAATTGAGTCCATGCCGATGCAGGCACAAATTCGCCTGTTGCGCGTCTTACAAGAGCGCGTTATTGAAAGGGTTGGCTCAAACGGTTTAGTGCCTCTCGATATTCGAGTAATCGCTGCAACCAAAGTCGACCTAAAGAAGGCGGCTGAAGAAGGCGTTTTCCGCCAAGACCTCTATTATCGACTCAACGTTGTGACCCTAGATTTACCGCCGTTAAGAAGCCGTCAAGAAGACATCCCTGCACTCTTCCACCACTTCTTACTGGTCGCTGCTGCACGTTATGGCAAGACAGCACCAGCACTTCCCCAAAAGGAGCTGCACGCGCTTTTAGCCCATGATTGGCCGGGAAATGTACGAGAATTGCGTAATACAGCTGAGCGGTTTGTACTTTTAGGTAAGCTTTCTCACTTATCAGACAACACCAATCAAGTCACTCAAGAACTGTCTTTGGCAGAACTGGTGTCTGAATTTGAGAAAAACACGTTAAAACAAGCGCTTATTGAGTGTAATGGCAGCATTAAACAGACTATGGATAGACTGCAACTTCCACGTAAAACCCTCTACGATAAAATGCAAAAACACCAACTAGTTAAAGAGTCATACCGACAGAGCGAAAACTAAATTAAATTTGGGAGCAAGATCACCTATACTTATTTCACAACAGGATGTTATGCAACCAAGGTGGTAAGGAGATCATTATGGGTGAGAAAACAAAAGTTCCCTCGATCACCGATACGTTTGAAATTGACGGTATTTTTTATACTGACAATCATGTCAACTTAGACACTCCAGAATTAGAGGCAAAAAGAGCGCTGTATGATCCGATTGAATCTAGCTCTCGATATGGAAAAATCATTGATGAGGAGGTTTAACCCTCCCCATCACTTCGCTATGATTTCACTATCTATTTCGTGATGATCTCCGGCCCCATCAAGGTAGTCGGTAACCATGTTGATACCCAAGGTACGTAGGTTACGATAATCAGAAATAAGAACATCACGCCAACCCATGGCAGTGCGGCTTTTACTACGTTCATCATCGACATCTTGGCAACCCCTGCGGTCACAAACAAGTTGAGCCCCACAGGCGGTGTTATCATCCCTATCTCCATGTTCACAACCATCATGATACCTAGGTGAATAGGGTCGATACCCAGTGCAATTGCAATTGGGAATACCAACGGCGCAACGATGATCAGCAAGCCTGATGGCTCCATGAACTGCCCACCAATCAAGAGTAGAACGTTCACCACAATCAAGAAGGTGATCGGCCCTAAACCTGCAGACAACATCGATTCCGTGATCATCTGAGGAATACGTTCTTCTGTCAGTACATGCTTAAGAATCAGAGCATTGGCAATGATAAACAGCAACATGATGGTCAGCTTGCCCGCATCATAGAGCGTGTCTTTGGTGTCTTTATGGAAAAACGTTTGGAACACTTTCACCAAAGCAGGCTTTGTATTTTTCTTCTCCGCAAACGGCCCCATATCTTTGTAGATAAAGTTGGCAATGAAGAACGCGTAAACCGCTGCAACAGCCGCCGCTTCTGTCGGAGTAAAGATACCGCCGTAGATACCACCTAAAATGATAACAATCAGCAACAAGCCCCAGCTCGCATCCTTCGCGGCTGCGAACATCTCACCCCAGCCTACAAATGGTTGTGCAGGAATTTTCTTAATACGTGCTGCAATGTAGATAGCTATCATCAACATCACGCCCGCCAACAGGCCAGGAATCACACCGCCTAAGAACATACGACCGACAGATACATCCGTCGCCGCAGCGTAAACCACCATAACGATGGATGGTGGAATCAAGATACCCAACGTACCCGCGTTACAGATAACCCCTGCCGCGAACTCTTTTGTGTAGCCGTTTTTGATCATACCAGCGATAACAATACTACCGATTGCCACTACCGTTGCTGGAGACGACCCAGATAACGCTGCGAACATCATACACGCCACAACCGATGCCATTGCTAAACCGCCGCGGAACCAACCCACCATTGCAATAGCAAAACGGATAATACGTTTCGCCACACCACCAGTAGACATAAAGCTAGAGGCCAAGATAAAGAAAGGGATCGCTAAGAGTGTGTAGTGGCCTGCAAATGCATTAAACAGCGTTTGTGCAACCGAAGCTAGTGACGCATCAGAGTGCATCAACAAGAATATGACGCTCGATAAACCAAGGGAAATCGCAATTGGTACACCGACCAACATGAAAGCAATTACCATTAAAAATAGAAATAACATTGCCATGATTAGTCTTCCTTACCGTTAGATTTTGTACCCGACTCGTTCGCCTTGTTTTGCTTAGTCGAATCCAATACCGCTGTCGCGTCTTCATCAGAACCCGCTAACACATCAGCTTTCAATGCATCCAGCTCTTCTTCGGCTTCATGCCCCGCTATCATGCGATCAAGCTTGCCTGTGACTACTTGGTAAGCAACTTGGGCAAAACGGAACGTCAGCATTGCCATACCAATAGGCAGTGCCATGTAAGGAATAAAACGTGGCAGTTTCTCGTATCGCTCGCCTTCATTCATCCAGTCGGCAAGGAACTGAAGCATCTCTGGCATTGGAATATCATCGGTCTCGTACCAAGCGCGCTCAGTCGCGAACGGGTACCAGTAATTCCAAGAACCTATAAGAAGTAAGATTGAGAATGCTAGGCAGCTTGTGACGGCGATTAACGCATACACTTTGCGTAGCTTTTCTGGGGCAAGGTTGATGATCACATCAACACCAATGTGGAAGTGTTTTTTAACGCCATAAGATGCGCCCACTAACACCATCCAAGCGAACATGAACACCGTCAGTTCTAGTGCCCATAAGATATTGCCATTGAATGCGTATCGAAATACCACATTGGCAAAAGTAAGTAGCGTCATTGCGCCAAGGAAAAATGCGATTAATGACTCTTCAATCACATCCGTAACTCTTCCGACTTTGGAAAAAAAAGAGGTTTCCAGTGCTGATTCGCTAGAATTTGGCTGTTCCATTTGAGGATTATCCATAATTGACTCCGCTTATAGTTATTTTAATGAGGAGTGGCGAAATTCACGCCACTCCCTTAGCGGTGTTATTGGTTTGAAGCTAACGCTGCATCGATAAGATCTGAACCGATGTCTTTTTCAAACTTCTTCCATACTGGTTGAAGCGCAGTTACCCATGCTTCACGCTGTTCAGGCGTAAGCGTACGAACTTCACCACCCGCTTCGATGATGTTGTTTTTGTTCGCTAGGTTAACTTTTGAAGATTCTGCGTTACGAGTCTCAGACACTTCTTGAACGATTGTGCCAAGTTGCGTACGTACATCTTCAGGTAGGTCTTTCCAGAAGTCGTTCGACGTTACTACGAGGTAATCAAGAATACCGTGGTTAGTTTCTGTCACGCCGTCTTGTACTTCAAAGAACTTCTTACCGTAGATGTTTGACCATGTGTTCTCTTGGCCATCGATAACCTTAGTCTGTAGGCCACCGTATACTTCTTTGAAAGACATCTTCTGTGGGTTAGCACCTAGCTGTTCAAACTGAGCAACCAATACGTCTGATGCTTGAACACGGAATTTCAAGCCTTCCGCGTCTTCAGGATTGATAAGAGGTTTGTTTGCTGACATCTGTTTCATGCCATTGTGCCAAAACGCTAGGCCTTGAAGGCCACGACGCTTCATCGCGTTCTTCAGCTTTTCGCCAGACTCTGAGTTTTGGAAACGGTCAACAGCTTCTACGTCTTCAAATAGGAAAGGAAGGTCAAAAATGCGGTATTTCTTAGTGAACTTCTCAAATTTAGACAGCGAAGGAGCCGCCATTTGAACATCACCATTTAACAGGGCTTCCAGTACTTTATTATCATCGTAGAGTGTTGAGTTAGGGAAAACTTGCATACAAGCTTTGCCATTCATTTCCGTGTTTACTCGCTCTTCCAGTAAAGAAGCGGCAATGCCTTTCGGGTGCTTATCGGTATTGGTTACATGACTGAATTTAATCACGATTTCACCTGGGTCACAGTTTGCAGCAGCATTAAAACTTGTGAGCACCAGAGCAGATACAGACAGCAGGGTAAGAGGCTTAAACATTATTATTCTCCTTAGTAAACAAAGCAGCCCTTCAATGGGAACTGCGTGCTTTCACTAAGGCAATTAGCGCGCCACATTGACACAAATCATTAACAACCCTTTAACCGTAAGGCTTCATGATATCTGCCTGCAGCAGTCACTAACTCGCTGCAAAAATCAATGGGTGGAAAGTGACACATAGAATATTTGTAAATGGGTGGAAGCTGACCAAAGCATCGGTGATAAATGAGGTCTGACCAAAAGCTCGATTGCCGATGATACCTTGAAGTAATTTCGACCTATCCTGTAGAGTGCTGCACAACTTAGTCAGATTTACTACAACGCTACTTAATAAGAGTTGATATCAATGAGCCAGATCTACCATCACCCAGTACAAATTTACTATGAAGATACCGATCACTCAGGTGTGGTTTATCACCCTAACTTTCTAAAGTACTTTGAGCGTGCACGCGAACATGTCTTGGGTAGCGATAAACTGGCAACATTGTGGAATGAACATGGATTAGGTTTTGCGGTATATAAAGCCAACATGACTTTTCAAGATGGGGTTGAGTTCGCTGAGATCTGCGACATCCGCACCTCTTTTGAACTCGATGGCAAATACAAAACGCTATGGCGACAAGAAGTGTGGCGTAAAGATGCAACCAAACCCGCAGTGATTGGTGATATCGAAATGGTCTGTTTAGATAAAGACAAACAACTTCAGCCAGTGCCTGCTGAAGTCTTAAAAGCGATGCTTGGCGAAACGAGTTAACCTCATCTTACCTCACCTCACCAAACTCGCTTAAAGGAGATGAGACGACGAAAAGGTTCTCATCTCTATCTGCATGGGTAGCAAATTCCCACCAAGAGTCACGGCGAAACGATACTGGTCATCTAATCGACCCAAGCAACATTGCCAATCTGTAGAAATATCGTCTTGTTGATAAGAATCCAAATCCAACCCAATCCCGCTATCTAGCCTGATTTCGCGATACAATCTAATTTCATCCTGCAAGTTTGGTTGAAAATCCGAAGCGTGAATTGGCAATGTTTGCTCCGTCAGATTGGAGAAATCGAACGAAAAGCTTCGCAACGATGTGGCTAGCCCCTTCCCCGTCGCTTTGATGTACGACTCTTTCAACGCCCACAGATCGAAAAAACGCTCTCTGTGTTCTTCTTTGCTGAGCTCAAGTAAATCCGCCAATTCTTTATCTGAAAAGTAGTGCTTCATGATCGAGTCGATATTGGTCGAACTTCTTGCGTGTTCAATATCAACACCCAATTGAACTTGCTTCCCTTTTCTCTGGCAAACTGCAATCAACAAATGTTCTTTGCTATGACTGATATTGAAATTCAGGCCGGTTTCTATTTGTTGTTTCTCTATTAATCTCGGCTTCCCTTTCTCACCATATTCAAAGCGCCACGCTTCAGGCATCAAATCAGAATAGCTAGACAGCACCTTTCTCAGATAATTTCGTACATACAAAGCTTGAATCTGAGATGAGGGCATTCGATAACGCTCAACTTTGGCAATCTCATCGGCTGTCAGTCTCTTTTTGAGCTGCGATACATTGTTTGGCTGGTCATTTAAATTACTCAGAGAACATAGCCACAAATCAACAACGGGAGTTTTCATTTAACTCGAACTCACTTCTATAAATCACTCTTCAAAACACGATTGGAACAACCCAATCGAACAAATTTAACTCACCTATAAATTAAGTGGAACCTAGAGAATACGGGAGGGAAACACCCTTCATATAGGGACTTAAAACTAACTTTTAAAATAATAACAAATTAAAACACAGATCACACTCCACCTTACAGAACAGGCATCTATTAAATGTTACTTACAAAAATCTGACATAGATCCCACCAAGTCAAGAAATAGAGTATAAACACTAAAAAACCACCCATATCCATTAATTATCAATAAGTTAATTCCATTAAAAATACAAAAAACAAAAGTTCAGCAAAATCATCTGGTCTGAACAGATCATAGTGGCCTCTGGGAGCATTGTATCGGCCACTCACCTCGGGTAGCCTGCTCAACCATTAAACAAATTCACACGTTTTCTTTGCGGATACCGACTTGTCGTTTAGTCAGACTTTGAACAGGATTTTAATGGACATCGCCTCAACATTTGAATGCCACCGTCGCGCATGAAACACCTCCCCTACTCTCGTAAGTCAACGCACTTCGTAAAACTAATTTCTATCTGGTTGCCGCCACTCAGCAACCTGAATTTTCAGCTGCGCTTCCCTAAGTCTGTTTCAGATTTTCTTTCTATAGCTTTAAAAGCGCAGCCTCAAAACACGACATCACTTTCTGTGATTTCTAGTGGAGACTCATAATGAGCCAACCCGAAAAAAACACACCGGAATCAGTCGACGACACTCGACTTAATAAACGTCTTAAAGACATGCCTATTGCTATCGTTGGAATGGCAAGCATGTTTGCGAACTCTCGTTACTTAAACAAGTTTTGGGATTTGATCAGCGAAAAGATCGATGCAATTACCGAAGTGCCTGATACACACTGGCGTCCAGAAGATTACTACGATTCAGATCGTACCACGCCAGACAAATCTTACTGTAAGCGCGGTGGTTTCATCCCAGAAGTTGACTTCAACCCTATGGAGTTCGGCCTTCCGCCAAATATCCTTGAACTGACGGATACGTCACAGCTACTTTCTCTGATCGTGGCAAAAGAAGTACTTGAAGATGCCAAACTGCCTGAAGGTTACGATCGCGACAAGATCGGTATTACGCTTGGTGTAGGCGGTGGTCAGAAGATTGCTCAAAGCCTGAATGCTCGTCTTCAATACCCTGTTTTGAAAAAAGTCTTCAAGAGCAGTGGCATCAACGACGAAGACAGCGAAATGCTGATCAAAAAGTTCCAAGACCAATACATCCACTGGGAAGAGAACTCGTTCCCTGGTTCATTGGGTAACGTAATTTCAGGTCGTATTGCTAACCGCTTTGACCTTGGTGGCATCAACTGTGTAGTAGACGCTGCATGTGCTGGTTCTCTGGCTGCAATGCGTATGGCTCTGAGTGAGCTGGTTGAAGGCCGCAGTGAAATGATGATCACTGGTGGTGTGTGTACTGATAACTCACCAACCATGTACATGAGCTTCTCTAAAACCCCAGCATTCACTACAAACGAAACCATTCAACCTTTCGACATCGATTCAAAAGGCATGATGATTGGTGAAGGCATCGGCATGGTTGCTCTTAAGCGTCTTGAAGATGCAGAGCGTGACGGCGACAGAATCTACTCGGTAATTAAAGGTGTGGGTTCTTCGTCGGATGGTAAGTTCAAGAGTATTTACGCGCCTCGCCCTGAAGGGCAAGCTAAAGCACTGAAACGTGCTTACGATGATGCAGGTTTTGCACCGCACACGCTTGGCTTACTAGAAGCGCACGGTACTGGTACTGCTGCGGGTGATGTTGCTGAATTTGGTGGCTTAAACTCAGTATTCAGTGAGAACAACGAAGAGAAGCAACACATTGCGTTAGGCTCTGTGAAATCTCAAATTGGTCACACTAAATCAACCGCGGGTACTGCCGGTTTAATCAAAGCTGCATTAGCACTGCACCACAAAGTACTGCCGCCAACGATTAACGTATCGGCTCCGAATCCTAAGTTGGATATCGAGAACTCACCGTTCTACCTAAATACACAAACGCGTCCTTGGATGAAACGTGTCGACGGCACACCACGCCGTGCAGGTATCAGCTCATTCGGTTTTGGTGGCACTAACTTCCACGTTGTATTGGAAGAGTACACGCCAGAGCACGCTCGCGGTGATAAATACCGTCAGCGCCAAGTACCGCAAACTCTGTTATTCAGCGCAGAATCTCGTCAAGCATTGATCAATGAGCTAAAACAAGTTTCAACTCAAGCTGCAGACGCCGCGTTCAAACTGGAAGCGCTTGCTGAGCAGCACGCTCTACGCGAAGTAGACGCTAAGCACGCTCGTCTTGGTTTAGTTGTCACTGACCAAGCAGACCTGCAAGCGCAACTGACTCAAGCGATTTCTATGCTTGAGAGCCAAACCAAAACACATTGGCAGATGCCAAACGGTGCTAGCTACCGTGAGTCGGCACTGATTGCAGAAAATGGTGCGGGTAAAGTAGCAGCTCTGTTTGCAGGTCAAGGTTCGCAATACCTAAACATGGGTCGCGAGCTTGCATGTCACTACCCTGAAATGCGCCAACAGCTTGCTCAAGCGGATCAAGTATTTGGTCAGCACAAGAAAACAGCTCTGTCGCAAATTCTGTTCCCAATTCCAACCTTCACACCAGAAGCAACCAAAGCTCAAGAAGCGGTGTTAACCAACACGGCCAATGCTCAAAGTGCGATTGGTACTGTGTCTATGGGTCAGTTCGACATCATGACTCAAGCTGGCTTCAAAGCAGACATGGTCGCAGGCCACAGCTTTGGTGAGCTAAGCGCGTTATGTGCATCGGGTGTTATCTCGCAAGACGATTACTACCAGCTAGCTTTCGCTCGTGGCGATGCGATGGCTGCAACACCAGAACAAGGTGACAGCGGTACGATGTTTGCGGTCATCCTAGACGCAGACAAACTTCCAGCCGTTGAAAGCTGCATCAGCCAATTCGAAGGCGTGAGCATTGCCAACTACAACGCTCCGACTCAACTGGTTATTGCAGGTCCAACTGCAACGGTTCAACAAGCAGCACAAGCGCTAACAGAACAAGGCTTCAAAGCGATTGCTCTGCCAGTGTCTGGTGCTTTCCACACACCGCTTGTTGCTCACGCTCAAAAACCATTTGCTTCTGCAATTGATAAAGCTTCATTCAGCGCTCCAACGCTGCCGCTTTACTCGAACGCAACGGGCAAACTGCACAGCAAAGACGCTAAAGCGATCAAGAAAGCGTTCAAGCAACACATGCTGCAATCGGTTCGTTTCAGCGAGCAAATTGAAGCGATGTATGAAGCAGGCGCGCGCGTATTCGTTGAGTTCGGTCCGAAAAACATTCTTCAAAAGCTGGTTGAGAAAACATTGGCTGATAAGAACGAAGAGCTTTACGCAATCAGCATCAACCCAAGCCCTAAAGGCGACAGTGACCAACAGCTTCGCTTAGCTGCGGTTCAACTGTGCGTGGCAGGTATTTCATTAGACAACATTGACCCTTACCAAGCTGACATTGCTGAACCTGCGAAGGCATCACCAATGAACATCAAGCTGAATGCAACCAACTACATCAGCCCTGCTACTCGTAAGAAAATGGATCAATCATTGGCTTCGGGCAACGTCACCGAAAAGACTGAGATTGTTGAAGTGAAAATTGAAGTCGAGAAAATCGTGGAAAAAGAAGTGATTAAAACAGAAATCGTTGAAGTACCTGTGGCTGCTCCTCAAGCTTCAAATGTACAACAGTCAGCTGCTCCAGCACCAAGCGCACAAGTAGCAACAACAGCTCAGCAGCCTCAAGTGGTTCAAACAGCCCCAGCGACTAGTCAGCCAACAGCTCAAGTAACGGTAGATGAGTCTTCATTGCAGTCGTTCTTCAATGCTCAACAACAAGCAGCAGAAGTACATCAGCAATTCTTGGCGATTCCTCAGCAATACGGTGACACGTTCAACACCTTAATGTCTGAGCAAGCGAAAATGGCAACAGCAGGCGTAGCAATTCCTGAGAACCTGCAACGTTCTATGGAAATGTTCCACCAGCACCAAGCTGAAACGCTAAAAGCGCACGCTCATTACCTAGAAATGCAAGCGCACAGCAACAACTCAGCACTTAATATGCTAACGCAAGGTTCAGCACAAACGGCACAACAAACCTTCGTTGCGCCAGTAAATGTTCAGCCAGTGATTCAAGCTACAGCTACTCCAACGACTCCAGCAGCTACCGTCCAACAGCCTGTAGCTCAAGTACAAGCGACTCCTGTACAAGCCGCGCCAGTTCAAGCTCAGTCTGTTCAAGTTACGCCAGTACAGAAAGCCGTTCCTGCACCACAAGTAGCGGCTCAAGCGGCAGCGCCTGTTGCAGCTCAACCTGTGCCAGTTAAAGCGCAACCAGCTCCTGTGGCTGCACCAGTAGCAGTACAAACAGCCGACGCTGAAAAAGTGATGCTAGAAGTCGTTGCCGAGAAAACGGGTTACCCAACGGAGATGCTTGATCTAGAAATGGACATGGAAGCAGACCTTGGTATCGACTCAATCAAGCGCGTAGAGATCCTTGGTACCGTTCAAGACGAAATGCCAAACCTACCTGAGCTGAACCCTGAAGATTTAGCTGAGTGTCGTACTCTTGGTGAAATCGTTACTTACATGAACAGCAAGATGCCAGCATCAGCGCCTGTGGCAGCACAGCCAAGCGCAACTGCTGCTGTTCAAGCCGCTAACGGTCTTGATGCAAAAGTCGTTCAACAAACCATGCTAGAAGTGGTTGCTGAGAAGACAGGTTACCCAACGGAAATGCTTGATCTAGAAATGGATATGGAAGCAGACCTTGGTATCGACTCAATCAAGCGTGTTGAGATTCTTGGTACGGTTCAAGATGAACTGCCTACTCTTCCAGAGCTAAACCCTGAAGACTTAGCTGAGTGTCGCACTCTTGGCGAAATCGTTGCTTACATGAACAGCAAGCTTCCGGCTTCTGCTCCTGTAGTCGCTCAAACTGCAGCAACTTCAGTTCAAGCAGCTAGCGGTTTAGATGCCGCTGTCGTTCAGAAGACGATGCTAGAAGTGGTAGCAGAAAAGACGGGCTACCCGACTGAAATGCTCGACCTAGCAATGGATATGGAAGCAGACCTTGGTATCGACTCAATCAAGCGTGTTGAAATTCTAGGTACGGTTCAAGACGAGCTACCGACTCTTCCAGAGCTAAACCCTGAAGACCTCGCTGAGTGCCGTACTCTAGGCGAGATAGTCGAGTACATGAACAGCAAACTTCCAGCTTCTGCTCCAGTAGCAACTCAAGCATCTGCACCAGCGCAAGCAGTATCAAACGGTTTAAACGCAGAACAAGTTCAAAGCACAATGCTGAGCGTAGTGGCTGATAAAACGGGCTACCCAACAGAAATGCTAGACCTAGCAATGGACATGGAAGCAGACCTTGGCATCGACTCAATCAAACGTGTTGAGATCCTTGGTACGGTTCAAGACCAGCTACCAACACTGCCAGAGCTGAACCCTGAAGACCTAGCGGAGTGCCGTACTCTGGGTGAAATCGTTGCTTACATGAATACTAAAGGCATGAACAGCAAGTTAGCTCCTAGTTCGGAAGCAGCGACAGTAGCTCCTGCTACAGAAAGCACGAGCAATGACCTAAATCCTGCTCATGTTCAATCAACAATGATGGAAGTGGTTGCCGATAAAACTGGCTACCCAGCAGAAATGCTCGACCTAGCGATGGACATGGAAGCAGACCTTGGTATCGATTCGATTAAACGCGTCGAGATCCTGGGTACGGTTCAAGACCAGCTACCAACGCTGCCAGAGCTAAACCCTGAAGACCTAGCTGAGTGTCGTACGCTTGGTGAAATCGTTACCTACATGCAAAGCAAGCTATCCGCTGCTGCACCCGCAGCAACTCCAAAAGCTGAATCAGTAACGCCTATCGCAGAAACAGCGACAGCGGAACTTCCTCCACACAATGAGGTAGCGCTAAAAAAGCTACCAGCGGCAGATAAACTCGTCGATTGTTTCTCAAAAGACGCTTGTGTCGTGATCACAGATGATGGTCACAACGCCGGTGTTCTAGCAGAAAAGTTGACCGCTAACGGCATTCAAGTGGCTGTAGTGCGTAGTGCTCTTTCTGCCGCGTCACCTTTAAACAGTGAAATCGCAAGCTACACACTCAACAGCGTCGATGATGCTGGTGTCACTGCGGTTATTAACGGCATCGAAGCAGACCTTAAAACGTCGAACAAAGTGATTGCTGGCTTCATTCATTTACAAGCTATCGTTGATGCGAAACAAAGCAACGAGCAAGCGGTTAACTTGAATGCAGACTCCAGAGCTTCACTGACGACAGCGTTCTTATTCGCCAAGCACCTAAATGGCCAACTGAATGCCGTTTCTGGTCGTAGTGTGTTCTTCACACTAAGCCGTATCGATGGTGGCTTTGGTTACCTAGATACTAAGCAACTAGCGAATGCAGAACTTAACCAAGCCGCGTTGTCTGGTCTAACTAAGACACTGAGCCATGAATGGTCAAACGTGTTCTGCCGTGCATTGGATGCTGACGCTTCTATTGATGCTCGTCACCTAGCTGAAGCTATCACAGGCGAACTGTTCGATATCGATACCAACACGGTTGAAATCGGCCTTAGCCATGCGGAAAACGGTGAATCTGGTCGTGCAACACTGATTGCGACAACACCAGGCGCTGCACAAACTAAAAACACAGGCGCTCAACTCACCAAGAGCGACAAAGTTCTCGTAACTGGTGGCGCTAAAGGCGTGACGTTTGAATGTGCACTGACGCTTGCTAAGCAATGTAAATCTCATTTCATTCTTGCAGGTCGTAGTAAGCATATTACTTCAGCTGAGCTACCTCAGTGGGCACAAGGTAAGCAAGAGAAAGAGCTAAAACCAGCGGCTATCGCTCACCTACAAGCAACAGGTGACAAACCAACGCCTAAGAAAGTAGATACCTTGCTAAAACCTGTATTGAGCAGCCTTGAAATCAACGCAGCACTTGCCGCTTTCAACGAGATTGGCGCGAGCGCTGAATACCTAAGCCTAGATGTATCGAACCATGAGTCAGTAGCGAAAACACTGGCGAATTTCGAAGGCATCACAGGTCTTATCCACGGCGCTGGTGTACTGGCTGACAAACACATTCAAGACAAAACACTTGATGAACTGAACATGGTTTACGGCACGAAAGTGGGCGGACTAGAAGCGGTTCTTGGTGGTCTTGATAGCAGCAAGCTAAAACTGATTGCGATGTTCTCTTCGGCGGCGGGTTTCTACGGAAACACAGGCCAAAGCGATTACTCGATGTCTAACGAAATCCTAAACAAAGCGGCTCTGCAATTGTCTGCTCGTAACCCTCAAGCGAAAGTGATGAGCTTCAACTGGGGACCGTGGGACGGCGGCATGGTAAACGCAGCGCTGAAGCGTATGTTTACAGAGCGCGGTGTGTACGTAATTCCTCTTCAAGCGGGTGCAGAGCTATTTAGCTCTCAACTACTGAACGAAACTGGCATTCAACTGCTGGTTGGCACGAGCATGCAAGGTTCTGACAACAAGGAAGCTGCTGTAAAAAAGCTTAATGCGGAGTCTGTGCATCTTGCAGAGAGTCCGCTGAATACAAGCATTACTGTGACACGTCATCTTGATCCTAAGGCATTGCCTTTCATTCAAGATCACTGCATTGCCGGTAACCCAGTGTTACCGACAGTGTGTGCCATCCAATGGATGCGTGAAATCGCTGAGCAACTGTTAGGGGTGAACGTTAGCGTTCACAACTACAAACTGCTGAAAGGTGTGATTTTTGATACTGATGAAGTGCAAGAGCTAAGACTGGTTCTTTCCTCTGATGCTAAATCAAAAGGTCAGCTAAAAGCAGTGATCAGTTGCCAAGGACGACCACAGTATCAAGCTCAGTTGCAAGTTGCCTCTGTGCAAGTTTCTGAAGATGTTCAACAAGCGTCGACAAAGCGCTTTGAAGCCAACACTTCAGCTCCTGTAACAACGGCACAAGCTCTATACAGTGACGGCACTCTGTTTCATGGACCAAGATTGCAAGGTATTACCTCAGTCGAATGCTTTGACGACTTAGGTTTATTGGCTCAGTGCCAACTACCTCAGATTGAAAACAGCGACTGCGGATCATTTATTCCGAAGCAAGGTTTTGGTGATAGCCAGCCATTTGCTGAAGATTATCTATTGCAAGCCATGTTGGTATGGGCTCGATTGAAATACGGCGCGGCAAGCCTACCGTCTGCAATCGGTGAGTTTATTTGTTACGCACCGATGCACGATGGTGACCAAGGTTGGCTAGATCTGAGCGTGATAAAAAGTACGGCTCGTTCGCTTCAAGCTGATATCTCGCTTTACCACCAAGATGGTCGTTTAAGCGCGGTAATGAAAGGTGCAAAAGTCACCATCAGCAAAAGCTTAAACGACGCATTTTTGCCGAAGTCTAGCTCAGCAGTGTCGAAGAAAGAGACTACTAAGAACCCAGAAAAGGAGCAATTGTCATAGTGACTGTTCCTACTAATAAAGCGATGCCATTGCGCATCGCTCTTTTAGCTCAGCCAGCAAACGCGGCTGAGCTTTCTGCCGACTTATTTCCCTCGTTCCCAGAGATGATAACTGTTGTGGTTGATGGCAATTTTAATCAAGCACTTGCTCACGCCATCGAGACAGTCAATCAAGGTAATGTCGTTAAGCTCTGTTTGGATCATCACTCACCATCATTGTTGATGTTAAGTGCGCTGAATGCTGCTCAGAATAAGATTCACCCACACGCGAATTTGGCGAGCTTTGTAGATACAGCTACCGGAAATAGCATTCAGCTAGCTCTGGATATTGCACGCCGCCCCGCTTCAGATTTAAGTCATCAACAGCAACACTCTGACTTATCGGCTTCGCAGCAGTTTGATGAATTGTTGAATATAATTAATGCGATATCGAGCCGTTCATTACCGAGCCATTCATTACCTAACCATTACTGGTTCACTGAGCCAAACAAAGCACGTGTTGCTGCGTTAACTTTCAGTGACGATAGCCCAAAAGCCACCAGCCTGATATTGACTCAAGCGACCGGTTTGCACGAACCAAAAACCTTGCTATCCAGCGAACGTTTGATGTTTGTGGTTTTTGGCTGCGAGCAAACTGAATTGGTTTCTCAGCTAACCTCGTTAAGAGAAGAGCTAAAATGCGTTAGTGATTCAACGGACAGCGAACTTGCTATCGCCACCTTGATGCATTCAAACCTAAGCCACTTTCAAAGCGTTCAACACAATGCTGGCCGTGGTGCAAACATCGTGATTCAGGCGGCTTCAATTGAGGCTGCACTACAAGAGATCACCGCGATAGAAAATGCGTTGCCAAAAGTAATGGGTGACAATAGCCACTACAAAACGCCAGCGGGCAGTTGTTTCTCACCGAAGCCTCAAAGCAAAGGTGGCGTTGCATTTGTTTACCCTGGTGTTGGCACGGTTTATCCCGGCATGTTGCGCGAATTTCACCAACATTTCCCACAGTTATTTGCTCGTTTAGAGCGCGAAGGTAACTTGAAAGAGATGCTGCAGGCAGAAAAAACCTACGCAGACGACGCGCAAGAAATGTCGCTCAGTGAATTGGCCATTGCAGGTGTCGGCAGTAGTTATTTACTAACGCAGCTCTTGTGTGATGAATTCAAAGTGCAGCCAGATTTCGCTTTGGGTTACTCCAAAGGTGAAGCCTCCATGTGGGCCAGCTTAAATGTTTGGAAAAACCCACATGCGCTGATTGAGATGACTCAAACCAGTCCTATCTTCACGACGGCTATTTCTGGTGAACTCACCGCAGTGCGTCAAGATTGGCAGTTGAACAGCGACGAAAGCATCCAATGGAACAGCTTTGTGGTTCGCAGTGATGCGCAAGCGATTGAAGCTCTGTTACCAGAGTTTCCGCGCGCTTATCTCGCTATCATCCAAGGTGATACTTGCGTACTGGCCGGTTGTGAAAGCACATGTCGAGCTCTGCTCAAAAAGCTTGGTAAACGTGGCATTGCCGCGAACCGTGTTACTGCGATGCACACCACACCAGCGCTGAGTCAGCATAGCCAAGTGCGTGAGTTTTACACGCAATCACTGTTCGACGAGTTGCCAAAGCATATCCGCTTTATCAGCGCAGCAGGTCTACCGACTGGCGCACCAATCAATATCGACAGTGACAGCATCGCCCTTTCGATTGCCGACACTTTCTGTTCAACGCTGGATTTCACCGCGTTGATCCAGAGTGCGCGTCAACAAGGTGCTCGTCTGTTTGTAGAAGTAGGTGCCGATCGTCAAACCAGCACATTGATCGACAAGATCAATCGTAGCGACAACGTAGCAGACCAGTACTGCACAATCGCTTCCAATGCCAAAGGCGGTGACGATGTTGTCACGCTCATCAAATGCATTGGTCAGCTCATTACTCATCAAATTCCACTGTCTGTCGAGCCACTTATTCAAGGGCTAAAACAACAGATCACCACCGCTAAGCAATTAAGTGGTGTGTCTCAAGGCAGCGCAGTGAATCATCAAGGAGAGCTAGTATGAGTTCTCAATCGAACCAGTATCAGGCTCAGAACAAACAACAAGTAAAGTGCAATAAGATCGCGATTGTTGGTATTGCAAACCAATACCCAGAAGCTGATACGCCAAAAGACTTTTGGCAAAACTTGCTGGATAAAAAAGATTCTCGAACCACATTAAGCGCTGAAAAGTTAGGAGCTAAACCTGAAAACTATCAGGGCGTGCAAGGTGAGTCAGACCGCTTTTACTGTGACAAAGGCGGTTACATCGAAAACTTCAATTTCGATAGCAATGGCTACCGCTTAACAGCAGAATCGTTCAACGGTGTTGACCAAAGTTTCCTATGGGCTTTGGATACCAGTCGTAAGGCGTTAGTCGACGCTGGCATTGATCTGAATGCCGATGTTTTAGAGCGCACAGGCGTGATCATGGGTGCCCTTTCGTTCCCAACCACACGTTCAAACGACCTGTTTCTACCGATTTATCACTCGGTGGTCGAGAAAGCATTTAAAGATAAATTAGCTAATGACCAATTTTCATTGCTACCAACCAATGAAACCGCGCAAGACCTCAACCCTATCAATGGTGCAGCGGCACACAACGCCTCTAAGTTAGTGGCTGATGCATTGGGTTTAGGTAACGTACAACTGAGTCTAGATGCCGCATGTGCAAGCTCTGTGTATTCATTGAAGTTAGCGTGTGATTACTTGAATACAGGCAAAGCCGACATGATGTTGGCAGGCGCGGTATCCGGTGCTGACCCATTCTTTATCAATATGGGTTTTTCGATCTTCCACGCTTACCCTGATCACGGTGTGTCGGTTCCGTTTGATAGCAACAGTAAAGGTCTGTTTGCTGGCGAAGGTGCGGGGGTTTTAGTCCTAAAACGCTTAGCTGATGCAGAGCGTGATGGCGACAATATTTACGCAGTCGTCAGCGGTATTGGCTTGTCGAACGATGGCCGAGGCCAGTTCGTATTAAGCCCAAACAGCAAAGGACAAGTCCAAGCCTTTGAACGCGCTTACGAGGCTTCGAACTTATCACCAGACAGCATTGAAGTGATTGAGTGTCACGCAACCGGTACACCATTAGGTGACAAGGTTGAGTTAACCTCAATGGAGCGTTTCTTTGCTGACAAATTGAATGGTTCGAACCCGCCATTGATTGGCTCTGCTAAGTCCAACCTCGGTCACTTGCTGACTGCGGCGGGTATGCCAGGGATCATGAAAATGATCTTTGCGATGAAAGAAGGTGTGCTTCCGCCAAGTATTAACTTGGATAAGCCACTATCGTCGCCAGAAGGTTTATTTGGCTCACAGACTCTGCCAACGCAGGTTCAATCTTGGCCAAGTAAAGCGGGCAACTCAGAGCGCTGTGCGGGTGTTTCTGTCTTTGGTTTCGGTGGCTGTAACGCTCACTTACTGCTTGAAGCGTATTCAGACACCAGTCATGTAAACCCGACTCAAGAGTCAGCGTCTCCAAGCCTACAACCATCTAATTTAAGCATTACTGGTCTAGCGTCTCACTTTGGTTCTCTGCAGAGCATCAACGCGCTAAGCACTGCGATTGAGACCAACAACGATGCTTTCATTGCCTTGCCTAAGAAGCGCTGGAAAGGCTTAGACCAACATCCAGAACTACTGAATCAGTTTGGTTTACACGGTATTCCAAATGGCGCGTACATCGATCAATTCGATCTCGATTTCCTGCGCTTCAAAGTGCCGCCAAATGAAGATGACCGTTTGATCTCTCAGCAGTTGCTACTGATGAAAGTTGCAGACGAAGCCATCAAAGATGCCAAGCTTGTTGCAGGCCAAAAGGTTGCGGTTTTAGTTGCGATGGAAACAGAGCTTGAGATGCACCAATTCCGTGGACGCGTAAACCTGCATAGCCAATTGGCTGACAGCTTTGCCAACATGGGTATCGAACTAACTCAAGACGAATACCAAGCGCTAGAAACCATCGCGATGGACAGTGTGATGGACGCAGCCAAGCTGAACCAATACACCAGTTTCATCGGCAATATCATGGCTTCGCGTATCTCTTCATTGTGGGACTTTAATGGCCCTGCCTTTACGATTTCAGCTGCTGAACAGTCGGTTGCTCGTTGTATTGATGTTGCACAAAACTTGATGTCACAAGAATCGATGGATGCCGTTGTGATTGCAGCCGTCGACCTAAGCGGCAGTGCAGAACATGTGATTCTGAAGAACAGCGTAAGCCCAGTGACGCTAGCTCCAAAATTCGGACAGCTGCAAGATGGCAGTTGGAATGTCGGTGAAGGTGCAGGTGCGATTGTTCTTGTTGAAGAAAACCAAGTAGCGAGCAACCAAGATGCGGCTTACGGCAGCATCAACGCCTTAGCTTTTGGTTCAAGCGAGAATAACAACGCCGTTGTTGATGAGTTACTGACTCAAGTCGGTATGAGCTCGAACGATGTTTCTCTGCTTGAGCTTAACCATGCACCAGAATCTTCATCTCATCAGTTTTCGTCTCTAAGTTTAGGGAACACAAAGACTACTCAAGCAAGTCAACGTGTGGGTCATTGCTCTGCTGCTTCTGGTATGGCAAGCCTGCTACACGGTCTGCTCAACCTGAACCTTGCACCTCTGAATCCGAATGTCAGTTCTAAGAGCGCGATTGTTGCCAACATCAGCGAAGGACAATGTTCACAGCTGCTACTAAGCCAATCGAGTGTTGAATCTCAATCACTTTCCGTTCGTTTAAGCAATGAACTGGCGAGCGATGCTAAACGTCAATTAGTTAAGCAAGTGACTCTTGGTGGTCGTGATATCTATCAACATATTGCCCAAACCCCAGTGACCAACTTGGCAACGATTCAACAGAAAGCTTCTGGTAAACAAGCAGCAAGAGTGGCGTCGGTTCCAACGACAGCAAGCATTCAAGCAGCCCTTGCACAAAAAGAGTTAGAGAAGAATGCATTAGCGCAAAACGCGATAGAGCCAGTCATCGAAACTCCTACATCAGTATCTCCTACTCTGGCGCCAACTCGCCACAGTCAGCTAACAGGTAACCACAGCAATATGACTCATGTCCTATCCGCTAAAAATGGCGCGTCTCAAATCGACGCAGCTTCACAGCAGCCGCAAAATCTAAGCCAAAACCAAGCTTTTGCTCAAAACCAGCAAGCGGCTCAACAGGTACACAAAGCATTCCTGCACACACGTGCCCAAGGCATGCAGATGGCTGATGCGTTATTAAAAGCACAGCTAAACGCAGTGACATCTGGTTTAGATAGCAATGCCCTGATTCAACAAACGACCAGCCAACAAACGACTGGTCAACAAACGCCAGCTCAGCCTGTTCAAGCTCAACCGGCTCAGGTTTCGTCAACGCCAGTCAACGTACTTGCGACGCCAGCACCAGTAAAACCTATCCGTAAGCCATGTATCTGGGATTACGATGATCTGGTTGAATACGCTGAAGGCGATATTGCGAACGTATTTGGCCCTGATTACGCGATCATCGATAGCTACTCGCGTCGCGTTCGCTTGCCAACCACGGACTACCTACTGGTATCTCGTGTAACCAAGCTAAACGCGACCGTTAACGAGTACAAGCCAAGCACAATGACCACAGAATACGACATCCCAGTTGATGCGCCGTATCTTGTTGATGGTCAGATCCCTTGGGCTGTTGCAGTTGAATCTGGTCAGTGTGACCTAATGCTAATCAGCTACTTAGGTATTGATTTCGAAAACAAAGGTGAGCGTGTTTATCGCCTGCTTGATTGCACGCTGACCTTCCTTGGCGACTTGCCTCGTGGTGGCGATACACTGCGTTACGACATCTCAATCAACAACTTTGCTCGCAATGGCGACACGCTGCTGTTCTTCTTCTCGTACGAATGTTTCGTTGGCGACAAGATGATCCTGAAAATGGATAACGGCTGTGCGGGCTTCTTCACCGATGAAGAGTTGGCAGATGGCAAGGGTGTGATTCACACTGAAGATGAAATCAAGGCTCGTAAGCTTGCAACTAAGCAACGCTTCGATCCTATGTTGCACTGCCCTAAAACTCAGTTTAACCACCAAGAATTGCGTCATCTACTGACTGCCAACATTGCAGAATGTTTTGGTCCAACTCACCAATCCAATAGCCACCAGCCTTCTTTATGCTTCAGCTCAGAGAAGTTCATGATGATCGAAAAGGTTAGTCGTGTTGAACCACAAGGTGGCACATGGGGACTTGGTCTGATTGAAGGTCATAAGCAGCTAGAGCCTGAGCATTGGTACTTCCCTTGTCACTTCAAAGATGACTCGGTAATGGCTGGTTCTTTGATGGCAGAAGGTTGTGGTCAACTGCTTCAGTTCTTCATGATGCACCTTGGCATGCACACGCTTGTTCAAAATGGTCGTTTCCAACCGCTTGAAAATGCGCCTCAACAAGTACGTTGCCGTGGTCAAGTTCTACCACAATCGGCAGAACTGACTTACCGCATGGAAGTGACTGAGATTGGTCTAAGCCCTCGCCCATACGCGAAAGCTAACATCGATATTTTGCTGAATGGCAAAGTGATTGTTGATTTCCAAAACTTGGGTGTGATGATCAAAGAAGACGACGAATGTACTCGTTATCTGCCTTCTTTAGAATCAGCTGTCGCGACCCCTGTTATCGAAAGCTTGGACCATAAAAGCTTGGGCCATACACCAGAAGTGAACCAACAGGCTTCAGCGAATGCGCCATTGATGGCTCAAATTGAAGACCTAGAAACTGCACCAAACAAAGGTGTGGTTCCTCTTCAACACGTTGAAGCTCCGGCAACTCCAGATTACCCAAACCGCACACCCGATACGGTTCCATTCACGCCTTACCACATGTTCGAATTCGCGACTGGCGATATCGAGAAGTGTTTCGGTCCTGATTTCTCTATCTACCGTGGAATGATTCCACCACGTACTCCGTGTGGCGACTTGCAGCTAACCACTCGTGTGGTTGAGATCGACGGTAAGCGTGGCGACTTCAAGAAGCCTTCATCGTGTATCGCAGAGTACGAAGTGCCAGAAAATGCATGGTACTTTGATGAAAACAGCCACCAGACCCTAATGCCTTACTCGGTATTGATGGAGATTTCACTGCAGCCAAACGGCTTCATCTCTGGCTACATGGGAACAACACTGGGTTTCCCAGGTGAAGAACTGTTTTTCCGCAACCTAGATGGCAGCGGCAAAATGTTGCGTAACGTCGACTTGCGCGGCAAAACGATCACCAACGATTCTCGTCTGCTTTCAACAGTAATGATGGGCACCAACATCGTTCAGAGCTTCAGCTTCGAACTGAGCACTGACGGCGTGCCGTTCTACCAAGGTACAGCGGTATTCGGTTACTTCAAGGGCGCAGCACTGAAAGACCAGCTTGGTTTGGACAACGGTAAAGTGACTCACCCTTGGCATGTTGATAACAACCGCACGCCGGATGTAAACATCAACCTACTAGACAAAACGACGCGTTACTTCAATGCACCTGTTTCTGCTACTGGTGAAGTGCAAGAGCACTACCAACTGGCTGGCGGTCGCTTGAACTTTATCGATACGGTGCAGATCACCAGCGATGGTGGTAAAGACGGTCTGGGTTACCTATACGCTGAGCGTACGATTGACCCAAGCGATTGGTTCTTCCAGTTCCACTTCCATCAAGATCCGGTAATGCCAGGTTCTCTAGGTGTCGAAGCGATCATCGAACTGATGCAAACCTATGCGCTAAATAAAGATCTTGGTGCTGGCTTCCGCAATCCTAAGTTTGGTCAAATCCAATCTGAAGTGAAATGGAAATACCGTGGTCAGATTAACCCTCTGAACAAACAGATGTCACTGGATGTACACATCACTGCAATCAAAGACGAAGACGGCAAACGCATCATCGTTGGCGACGCAAACCTGAGCAAAGATGGTCTACGTATTTACGAAGTGAAAGACATCGCGATTTGTATCGAAGAAGCATAAGCCTGACAGAGAACTAGGAAAGAATTTAGTATGACAACTCAAACTACAATCAATAACGAAAAGCTATCTCCGTGGCCTTGGCAGATCGAAGAGAGCACAACTCGCTTTGATAACGCAGCAATGTCGACAATATTGAAAGACTTAAGCCTTGCTTGTTACGTCGTGAACCACCCAGAAAAAGGGTTAGGTGTTAGCCAACAAGCAGAGATTGCATCGGGCGATTCAGCAAGCTCAGCGAACAGCCAACCTGTTAGCGCCTTTGCTCCTGCACTTGGTACACAAAGCCTAGGCGACGAAGATTTTCGTCGCTGTCACGGCGTGAAATACGCTTACTATGCGGGCGCAATGGCAAACGGCATTTCATCTGAAGAGTTAGTGATTGCGCTTGGCCAAGCTGGCATTCTTTGTTCATTTGGCGCGGCGGGCTTAATCCCGTCTCGCGTTGAGCAAGCGATCAACCGTATTCAAGCAGCACTGCCAAACGGTCCTTATGCGTTTAACCTGATTCACAGCCCAAGCGAACCCGCTCTAGAGCGCGGCAGTGTAGAGCTATTTTTGAAACACAAAGTGAAAACGGTTGAGGCTTCTGCCTTCTTAGGCCTAACACCGCAGATCGTTCACTACCGTGCCGCGGGCCTTAGCCGCGATGCACAAGGTGAGATTCAGATTGGCAACAAGGTTATTGCTAAGGTAAGCCGTACTGAAGTTGCAAGTAAGTTCATGCAACCAGCTCCAGTTAAAATGCTGCAAGCTTTGGTTGATGAAGGTCGAATCACAGCAGAACAGATGGAACTGGCACAGCTGGTTCCTATGGCTGATGACATTACCGCAGAAGCCGATTCTGGTGGTCATACCGATAACCGTCCACTGGTTACCCTGCTGCCAACGATTCTTGCACTGAAAGAACAAACCCAAGCACAGTACCAATTCAAAACTCCGCTACGTGTCGGTTGTGGTGGTGGCGTAGGCACGCCTGACGCGGCTCTAGCGACGTTTAACATGGGTGCTGCTTACATTGTTACCGGTTCAATCAACCAAGCGTGTGTTGAGGCTGGCGCGAGCGAACACACACGTAAGCTGCTTTCGACAACTGAAATGGCTGACGTGACTATGGCTCCGGCAGCAGACATGTTCGAAATGGGCGTGAAACTGCAAGTGGTTAAGCGCGGCACTTTATTCCCAATGCGTGCGAACAAGTTGTATGAACTTTACACTCGCTACGACTCAATTGAAGCGATTCCAGTAGAAGAGCGTCTGAAGCTTGAGAAGCAAGTATTCCGTTCAACACTGGATGACATTTGGGCAGGGACTGTGGCGCACTTTAACGAGCGCGATCCTAAACAGATCGAGCGTGCTGAAGGTAACCCGAAACGTAAAATGGCGTTGATTTTCCGTTGGTACTTGGGTCTTTCTAGCCGTTGGTCAAACACCGGCGAACAAGGTCGTGAGATGGATTATCAAGTATGGGCTGGCCCGGCACTTGGCGCATTCAACGCATGGGCGAAAGACAGCTACCTAGATGATTACCAGCAGCGTAATGCAGTCGACCTAGCAAAACACCTAATGCACGGCGCAGCCTACTTGGCTCGTGTTAACCTGCTGACTTCGCAAGGTATCAAGCTTGATCCGGAACTAGCACGCTGGAAGCCAACGCAAAGAATGGCCTAGGCATTTCAATACAGCGGTTAATTAAGCTCAACGAATAAAAAAAGCGACCTTAACGGGTCGCTTTTCTTTGAATCATCGAAATGTCATTGCAGTCGTTGGTTATTTGATCGCTTTATTTAGCTTCTCGCCAACCACATCTAAACGCCAACCTTGCATAACATCTGGCAGCTTTTCAGGATTACGATCGTACTTCCAAATCCAGCTTAACACTTGATTAAGTTGCTTCTTCGACGCCAAAAACTCAGTCGCTAAACCACTGTGTTGCGATGCTGTTTTCACTTCATCTTTCAACACTTTGAAGAGTTGCTTGTAACCTGGGTAGTCCATTAGACGTTCTACTGGCGCAGGGTACTCTTCTTCTGGCGTATGCTCAGCTAACTTAACGATTGAACTGATTTTAGCGCCATGGCGACGTACAGAGCGGTAATCAAAACCTTCTTGCTCCATGTGCTTAGGGTCTTTCATCGCAAAACGCGCCACAGCCCATAGGTCTTGTTCTTTGAAAACAAAGTTCAGCGCTAAGTCACGCTTAATCGCTTCTTTTAAACGCCAAGTTGCTAGCGGTCTTAAAATAGCTAGCTGCTGAGGCTTTAGCTGCCACGCGCCTTTAATATCAAGGTAAGCGTTATCTGGGTTTGCTTTACGGATGCGCTTAGCCACTTGTAAATCAGACTCTTGCTGTGCCGCTTCCCACCAGCCCGCTTCCATCACTTTTTCTAGAATCTTGTTGTACATTGGCATCAAGTAGTGAACGTCTGCTGCTGCGTAGTCGAGTTGCTTTTGAGAAAGCGGACGCGCTAGCCAGTCGGTGCGAGATTCACTCTTATCTAGGTCAACGCCTACAAACTCTGAAACGAGAGCTGCAAAGCCAGTTGAAAGACCATGACCTAAGAAGGCTGCCATGATCTGCGTATCAACCATTGGCGTTGGCGTACAGCCAAATGCGTTCTGGAACACTTCTAGATCTTCGCCACACGCGTGCAAAACTTTCAGTACTGAAGTGTCTTTCAATAACCCAACAAACGGGGTCATTTCATCAAGAGCAATAGGATCAATCAGTGACAGCGTTTCACCATCAAATAACTGAATTAAGCCTAATTGAGGGTAATAGGTTCTTGTACGAACGAACTCTGTATCAAGCATAACAACATCGGCTTCACGTGCTTGTTGGCAAACTCGCTCAAGGTCTTTCACTTGGGTAATGATTTGATAATCCACAAAAACTCTCACTGATTTTACTTTGATCGCCGGATACAAAAATGCCGACATTAACTGTCGGCATTCTAACACCATTTTTCAGCGCTCGCTTAGATTAAGCGCTGCTATGGCTTATGGTGCATCATCTTCTCGTAAATGAGCTCGTTACTCGCTTGCGCGTTTAGCAAGCTCAGCATCGTTCTCTTCACGAAGCACTCGGCGTAAGATCTTACCTACATTGGTTTTTGGTAGTTCTTCACGGAACTCAATCAATTTAGGGATCTTGTAGCCCGTTAGGTGCTCACGACAGTGCGCGATAATGTCTTCTTTGGTTAGGCTCGGGTCACGTTTCACAACGTAAATCTTAACCAACTCACCTGACACTTCATGAGGTTGACCGATAGCCGCAACTTCTAACACTTTGCCATGCAGAGCCACAACATCTTCAATCTCGTTCGGGTAAACGTTGAAGCCCGACACTAGAATCATGTCTTTCTTACGGTCAACGATGTACAACAAGCCTTCATCATCAAACTTAACGATGTCACCTGTCGATAGCCAACCGTCTTGATCGATCACTTCTTTGGTCGCTTCTGGACGCTGCCAGTAACCTTGCATCACTTGAGGACCACGGACCTGCAATTCACCCACTTGGTCATTGCCAACCACTTTACCTTCATCATCAACAATACGAACTTCTGTTGATGGTACTGGCAGGCCGATTGCACCCGTATAGTCTTTCAAATCGTATGGGTTACCTGTGACCAAAGGAGCACATTCAGTTAAACCATAGCCTTCAAGTAGGTGGACACCTGTCGCTTTCTTCCATTGCTCAGCAACAGCGCGTTGAACCGCCATACCGCCGCCAACAGATAAACGCATGTTACTGAAATCCAACTCGTGGAAATCTTCGTTATTCACTAGCGCATTGAACAAGGTGTTTACGCCAGTAATCGCGGTAAACGGAACTTTTTGTAGTTCTTTAATAAAGCCAGGAATGTCACGAGGGTTAGTAATCAAAAGGTTACGACCACCCATCTCAACAAACAGTAAGCAGTTCACTGTCAATGCAAATACGTGGTAAAGCGGCAATGCCGTTACCACCAATTCACGGCCTTCTTGTAGCACAGGGCTGTATGCCCCTTTAGCTTGAAGTACGTTCGCAATCATATTGCGGTGCGTTAGAATTGCGCCCTTCGCTACACCCGTTGTACCACCTGTGTACTGTAGGAATGCGATGTCATCACCCGCCATAAACGGCTTCACATATTGAAGACGACGGCCTTTGTAAAGTGCCTTTCTGAATGAAATGGCACCCGGTAGATCGTACTTAGGCACCATACCTTTTACGTATTTCACTACGAAGTCGACAATCGTACCTTTCGCTCGTGGCAACATTTGCCCAAGGCTAGTGAGTACAACGTGTTTAACCGGAGTTTTATCAACGACTTTCTCTAGTGTGCTCGCAAAGTTAGAAACGATAACAATCGCCTTTGCGCCAGAGTCATTCAGTTGGTGTTCAAGTTCGCGAGGCGTGTACAGTGGGTTGACGTTCACAGCAATCATACCTGCACGCAGTACACCAAACAGTGCAATTGGGTATTGCAGCAAGTTTGGCATCATCAGCGCGACACGATCGCCTTTCTTCAGTTTTAGATCATTCTGCAAGTAAGCAGCAAAAGCACGACTGCGCTCTTCAAGCTTACGGAATGTCATAATCGATCCCATGTTCTCGAATGCAGGTTGGTCGGCGAACTTCTGTACCGACTGTTCAAACATTTCAATGAGAGATTGGTACTGATCTGGGTTGATCGTTTCTGGTACGTCACTTGGATAACGTGAAAGCCAAGGTTTATCCACGATGTTACTCCTCGTTTATCAGCTGACGACTGCTTCGCCGCTTTTTATCATTGCGGTATTACAGCACAGCTTTAGTGCATGAGCACTAAAAGGCTCAAACACTTGTTTAAATTTTGTTAACTACACCAAGAATTAGCTCTGAAACTAGCTCTGGGCTCTCTAAATGACAATGATGTCCGCCAGGAATCGTCTCTATATTCAGAGGACTATGCGCTGATTTGTAGCGATTATGCTGCAAATGTCGGTATCCATCATTCCCTAGGATTATTAATTGAGGGCATTCAATAGCCGCCATAATCGCTTCAGCGTGCGCCTGTGACATTCGATATAACGAGTCACATTTTAGATTAGGGTCGCATCGCCATTGCCAAGAGTTCTCAAACTCGACAATACCTCGCTCAACAATAGGAGCGATTAATTCAGCATTAATTTGGTTGGCGTGAGCTCTCAGCTTAATAGCATCCTCAAGACTTGCCAGAGGACGTGAAGGCTTTCTTCGCTGTCGAAGACGACTAAGTACCCCATCCCTCAAGCGAGAGACTGTTTCGTGGGGAGCTTCAGAAAGAGGTCCGTGACCTTCAATTTGAATTAATCCTGACACATTTTCAGGAAAGGCGGCACTATAGCAACTTGCTATCAATGCACCAAGTGAATGTCCTACCAGCACCAGTCTGTTTGGCGATAATTTGGTCACTAGCTGGTGTAAATCATCAATATAGTCGTGAAATGGGTAGTAACTCCCCGACTTATGCGACGAGAAACCGTGCCCAAAAAGATCGATCGCAACCAAGTGAGTATCTGGAGAAAGCTTAGAGACTTGCTGCATGACCTGAGTAAAACTTGCGGAATTATCTAGCCAGCCATGAATAAAAACGACCGTCGTTACGGTCGTTTGTGGGTTGCCAATCTGTTGTGTTGCAAGTGTCCCGCTCGCAAGGGAATATGACTGTTCAATCATTGATAGTATGGTGTCCCTGTCATTGGGTATGTCGAGTTAAGGTTCGACTATTGCACATCTTGAATCACACGCCCTGACTTAGGCATGGTTTGAAAACTGCGACAATGTAAACTGCGGCAAGAGTAGTAAGTTGGCGCAAAGTCATTAATAACCACTCTTTCAGTGATCTGCCATAAACGTTGATTGTAGACATTCATGACTGGGAAAGTGTAAGGGTATTCACCAACCATACCGTCTTCAGTGCTATTTGATGTGCCAACTAAAGTAACTAAACGACCCTCAGCAAAGCTCAATGGTTCAACATAGCCGTCAATGTAACCAACAAAACGTCCTTTTGGTTCGGCATCAATATCAGGCTTACCACTACTAGAGATAGGTAAGTTCACCACTTCAACACGCGTTTTATCTTTCAGATTAGTGACTTTAGCAATCACGCCACCCAAACGAACATCACCGGCATCCGGTAGTGTGTTTACCCACTCTTGGTAGTCAGTTACCACCTGTTCTGAGTTTGCATTAAGTTCTTTAGGTAAAGAGGAGCACCCCATCACCATCGTAGAGAAAGCGACAAGGAAAAATAAGCGAGATTTAGATATGAGAGAATACATAATGCAGCTCCTTAGAGCAGGATAAATGAAAACACAAAGCTAGATATAAATATCGACCCCAATTAGCTTTGCAAGTTCCTCTTTTTTAGCTTGATTCATCACATCCATATACTCCTCCATCGCACGTCGTCCGCGCCCTTCTGGAAGATCATATTGAATCTGAGCCTTGTGAATCTCAGACTCTTTGACCTGGCGAATAGAATGCGAGACAGCATTCGCAACCTTAGTTGGCTGACCAACAGAGGTCTTTGCATCGCCTTTTTTTACCTCATTCTTTTTGTTGGTTCGATTGGTTTTAGATGTATTGCCTATCGAAGAAGGAGGTAAGCCGTTGATTGAAACCATGCTTAAAGAGTTTATTACCTGACTTTAATGATTGTGTATCTAATTTTAATAACGGCTCTACAAAATAAACTGCAGAGCCAAAGTAATACGTATTTACTCGCGACCAGGCAGTTTTTTCCAAGTCACTTTATCACGTAGGTAAACCGGCTCAGACTCTTCAGCAGCAACCGCTTTGCCTTCAGCATAAGCAAATTGAGCAAGGAACGCCATGTCTTGAGCTTCTGGGAATAGCACTTCACACACTTTGGTGTTGATCGCTAGTGTGTCCATGTGCTCTGCATATGCTTCCCAACCTGTGCCTACTTTTGCCCATGTGTTGGAGTCCGCTTCAAGCTGTTCAGCCAATTCGCTTGGAGGCGTTACACATTCCGCATCGACCGCAGTCCAACGACCATCATCTTCACGGCTGTAACGAGCCCAGTAAACTTCACTCATGCGAGCATCAATTGCTGTTGCAACATGAGTTTCGCCAAATTTACGGTAGCTGCCTTGCGCCATCGCTGCCAGTGTAGACACACCGATCATCGGCAAATCAGCACCAAAAGCTAAGCCTTGAGCAATACCAATGCCAATACGTACACCCGTGAAACTGCCCGGGCCTTGGCCAAACGCGATCGCGTCGATATCGGTTAAAGCAATATTCGCTTCTTTCAGTACTTCATCAACCATAGGTAGAATTTTTTTCGTATGGTCTCGAGGTGCCTCTTCGCTACGTGCGAACACCTGGTCACCAATTACTAGTGCAACTGAACAGTTTTCAGTTGCGGTATCTACTGCAAGAATTTTCGCGCTCATTTGTGTCTCAAATATTCGTTATCTAATCTAAAATAATGGCTAAGCTCAACAATGCCAATTACTCAGCAGCGGTTGAATGGTCTTTAGCTAAGAATTCTTTAATGATCCCTAAGTCACGGGTACGTGGGATAGGCGGTAAACTCGCCAAAAACACACCACCGTAATCGCGGGTCACCAAGCGGTTATCGCAAATAATTAAAGCGCCATTGTCACGTTTATCACGTATTAATCGGCCAACACCTTGTTTCAAGGTAATCACTGCGTCTGGTAACTGTACTTGTGCAAAAGGATCACCCCCTTTTAACTTACAGTCCTCGATTCGAGCCTTAAGTAAAGGGTCATCAGGGGCTGTAAAGGGCAATTTATCGATGATAACACAGCTTAATGCGTCGCCCCTAACATCTATCCCCTCCCAGAAAGCGCCAGTAGCCACCAGCAATGCGTTACCTAATTCCATGAATTCGGCTAAGGTTTTTTGCTTACTTGTCTCACCTTGCAGCAGAACTGGAACCGAGAGCGTTTCGCGGAACCGTTCACCCAACTCTTTCATCATGCTGTGTGAGGTACATAAGAAGAAACAGCGACCTTGGTTTTGCTCAATCACAGGGGTCAGCATTCTTACTAGCTTGTCCGCTAAGCCCGGGCTATTCGGTTCTGGTAGATAGCGAGGCACGCACAAACGCGCCTGATTTGGGTAATCAAACGGGCTCGGTAGTGAAAATTGTGCTGACGGTTTTAGCCCAAGCCGTGAGGTGAAATGGTCGAAATCGTCCGACACCGCCAAAGTTGCAGAGGTAAACACCCAAGCACCCGGTTTTAGCTCAATCTTCTCATGGAATTTGTCGGCGACTGAGAGTGGCGTGATGTGCAAAGCAAAGTGTCGTGGCGTGGTGTCATACCAATACGAATAACCAGTAATCGACACGTCACATACACGTTCGATACGCGACTTAATCATGGTTGCACGCTCGAAAGCCGTGTCTAACAACTGGCTTCGACCCAATGCTAATTTCAATACATCAACGGCCAATTGCAACGCATCTTGTAAGCGAACTAACTCTCTCGCAATCGACTCTGACTTCAATGCTTCACGCCAGTTACCGCGAAAGCCCGTATCGCCAAGCACAATGCGTAGATCGGCTGACGATTGAACGAGCCTATCCCCTACTTTCTGCAGTTGGCGCATGTCTTTGGCTTCAGTTCGGTAAGCAATTTCAATGTCCTTGGCTAGCTCTTGGATCTGTCGGCTGGAAACCGATTGTCCGAAGTATTGGCTAGCGATATCGGGAAGTTGGTGCGCTTCATCGAAGATAAACACATCGGCTTCAGGTATCAGCTCACCAAACCCGGTTTCTTTGATCGCTAAATCCGCGAGAAACAAGTGGTGGTTCACTACAACAACATCAGAATCCATCGCTTTTTTACGCGCCTTCAGCACAAAGCAATCGGTGTAGCTTGGGCACTCTTTGCCTAAGCAGTTGTCGTTAGTCGAGGTAATGGTTGGAATGACCGGGCTATCTTCAGCAATATCATCACAGTCACCTAAATCGCCAGTTTGAGTCGCGGACGACCAGCTGCGCACTTTCACCAACTGAGCTAACAGCGTTGGATCGGTGTGAGTGCCATGGCTCTCGATCATTTGACGACTGAGCCTGTCCAAGCACAAATAGTTTGAACGGCCTTTGAGTAACGCAACCTGACCATAAAAACCAAGCGCATCGACCATCAATGGTAAATCTCGGTGAAACAGCTGTTCTTGAAGGTTTTTAGACCCCGTACTGATGATCGTTTTCTTACCACTCAGCAGTGCTGGCACTAGATAAGCAAACGTCTTACCTGTTCCCGTTCCCGCTTCAACGACCAATTGGCTCTGTTGTTCAATAGCCTGTGAAACCGCTTCAGCCATGTCTAGCTGAGCTTGTCGAGGTTGGAACCCAGGGATCGCTTTACCCAAAGCACCATCAGCAGAAAACGTTTTAGATATCATAGAGTACGAAGTTTAGAAAAATAGAAGGCGAATTATGGCAGGTTTAGTGAGCCGGCGCGAATCAAGAATGACTTCGCACCGGAGGTGTTTGGTTTGGGTTAAGCTACCTAGAAGGTAAGAATTGAAGAAATAAAAATCAAAGAATCGTTATTATTTTCGGCTGAGATAACGCGACAACCAAGGGGCGCCTTCAAAATGATTATCGCAAGGCTGCATGGCTTTCACTGCATCGGTTGGTGAGGTTTTACTTTCCCACATTTCATCTAGAACATTACCATCTAACTCTGTACTTCCCGCTAATGAATTCACTCGTTTGCAGTACAGTTTTTTTGCTAGTAACTCTTTATCCATAAGTATCACCTCTATTTTTGGCCAAAGCGTCAATGCCTCGGTTGAAGTTCAAATGCGTACTACGGTCAAAACTTGAAAAATGAAGCTTCTGCCTTTTTTTCTATCGAAAAACTGATATTTCTATATAAAACAATTTATCGATGCGATAAATGAGCAGCAGAATTTGTTGAAACCAACTTGATAATAGATTAATTATAACGGTGATACTGCGGCTCAGTTCACCGTTCGACGGCCTGCATTAAATTTTGAAGAATCCCGATTTCATATAATAAGTGCAACATTCATGGAAGTAAGATGCAAATGGAAAGAAAAACTTTATTAACACATTGTACTGACGCCCCAGGCCTCATCTCAAAGATCACCAACATTTGTTATAAGCACCAACTCAATATTATTCACAATAATGAGTTCGTTGATAACACAAGTGGCCACTTCTTTATGCGCACAGAGCTAGAGGGCTACTTCAATGACGAAACCTTACTCGCCGATTTAGACCAAGCCCTGCCAGAAAACACAAAACGTAAGCTGGTTGATTCATCTCGTAAGCGTGTTGTGATTCTGGTAACTAAAGAAGCACACTGCCTTGGCGATATTCTGATGAAGAACTTCGATGGCAGTTTAGATGTTGATATTGCGGCAGTAGTTGGTAACTACGATACACTGCAAAGCCTAACCGAGCGTTTTGATATCCCTTACCACCATGTTTCTCACGAAGGATTAAACCGTGAAGAGCATGAGAAGAAGATGTTGGAAGTCATTGACCAGTATGAGGCGGACTATCTAGTGCTTGCTAAATACATGCGAGTGCTGACGCCGGGGTTTGTTGAGAAGTACAACCACAAAATCATCAACATTCACCACAGTTTCTTGCCTGCATTCATTGGTGCTAAGCCATACCAGCAAGCTTACGAGCGCGGTGTGAAGATCATTGGTGCAACGGCACACTTTGTGACAAACGATCTCGATGAAGGTCCAATCATCAAGCAAGATGTTATCCCAGTGGATCACAATTTCAGCGCGAAAGACATGGCACAAGCGGGTCGTGACGTAGAGAAGAACGTGTTGAGTAAGGCTTTAAACAAAGTGATCAATGATCACGTGTTTGTTTACGGCAACAAGACCGTGATTCTGTAGATCGGAGGTTCGATTTCAGGTAAGACTTCCAGTTAGAACCCAATAAAAAACGCGCAATAGGGTTAATCCATTGCGCGTTTTTTGTATCTGATGATCTGACTAGCTTTATGAGATTCCCGACTACGCTCCTTCGTCGCTATCGGGAATGACGAATTCGGTAAGAACCTTCTAACCGTAGACTCTGACATACGCCCTCGAACGCTCAGACTGTCAGCATCTAAAGATAGACCTGGCAAACACCATCAAACACCCCGTAATTCCGACGAGCCTTGGTGAGTTCAGGAATCTATTCCCAGCAACTATCCAATCAAATTAGGCCTGTTCTGACTCAACAATCTTCTTCAAAGAGTGTGGATGCAGCTTAATGCAAATCCCTTGATGCTTGAATGCAACCGTTGGATTATTCAAACGTTCCCCCTCACCTTTCGGGCTAGAGAGTTTTATCTTAATGCCTTGATCTGCCAAATTTTCAAACTTAGCAGCGAACTGCGGGTAAGTCTCTTTAAGGTCTGCTAGATACTCATCGGCCGTTTGTGCGTGAGAAGGAATCACAAACTCTACATGCTCCCAATCTTGGCTCGGGTAAATCTTGCCTTCAGCTGGGTATGGAAGCTCTAAACATTCAATCTTCCAACCAAGGCTTTGCAATGGTTTATCGAAAGCCAACACCACAATGGGACGACCATTGATCATCGCTTCTGAAATCGTAGAGCCGTATTCAGACCATGCTTGATGTGCTGATTTCGCAAGCTCAGTTTCATTGATTCTTAATGCAATATGATCCGCTTGAGCAAAGCTTAAATCCAAACCCAGCACATTTCCGAGGTTCTCAATTTTCGTCATAAACGTATCAAGGCGTGCAATCATTTGTTGTGGTTCTAGTTCTGCTTGCTTCAGGCTCATCGTCATTGTCTATGTTCTCCAAATAATGGCAGCATGGTATCAGTTTTACTTCCAGCAACAAGCGCTGCTTTGACAAAAAACACTCAAAAAGTACCGTGTCTTACTTTCCTAAATAGACAAACTTGGCTTGGTCAAAGTTGATTGTCAAAAACCCCTCAGGAAATGTTAATTTTCTATCAATTCGACCTATAAGAAAGCCCACAAAATTGGTATGATTAACGCCATTTTTGTGAACTTAAACAGAGTCTGTTGTTCATTTCAGCATTAAATCGTTAACTAGAAGCATAATTAGCCAAATTTAATGCCCACGAAATAACGGCTACTCTTATTCATCCTTGAATTGAAGGAAACGCGTGTGAATATCCAAGCACTGATTAATGACAAAGTATCTCAGGCTCTAGAAGCCGCTGGCGCACCTGCAGGCTCTCCTGCGGCTGTCCGTCAATCTGCAAAACCACAATTTGGTGACTACCAAGCAAACGGCATTATGGGTGTTGCTAAACGACTAGGCACTAACCCTCGAGAATTTGCTCAAAAAGTATTGGACGTTCTAAACCTAGACGGTATCGCTTCTAAAGTTGAAATCGCAGGTCCAGGTTTCCTAAACATCTTCCTAGATGAAACGTTCCTGGCACAACAAGCAGACGCAGCGCTTGCTGACTCTCGCCTTGGTGTTTCAGCCGCAGAAGCACAAACGATTGTTGCTGACTACTCAGCTCCAAACGTTGCAAAAGAAATGCACGTAGGCCACTTACGTTCAACGATCATCGGTGATGCTGTTGTTCGTACACTTGAGTTCTTAGGTCACAAAGTTATCCGTGCTAACCACATTGGTGACTGGGGTACTCAATTCGGTATGCTTATCGCAAACCTTGAGCGCATCCAAGCTGAAACTGGTGAAGTTTCAATGGAACTGTCAGATCTTGAGCAGTTCTACCGTGAATCTAAAAAGCTTTACGACGAAGACGAAGAATTCGCTGTGAAAGCTCGTGGCTACGTAGTGAAACTGCAAGGTGGCGACGCATACTGTGCTGAAATGTGGAAAAAGCTTGTTGACGTAACCATGGTTCAAAACCAACGTAACTACGATCGCCTGAACGTATCACTAACACGTGATGATGTGATGGGTGAAAGTATGTACAACCATATGCTTTCAAACATCGTTTCTGACCTACAAACACAAGGTCTAGCAAAAGAGTCTGACGGCGCACAAGTTGTATTCCTAGACGAATACAAAAACAAAGATGGCGACCCTATGGGCGTTATCGTGCAAAAACGTGACGGTGGCTTCCTATACACCACCACCGATATTGCCTGTGCTAAATATCGTTTTGAAGAACTGGGCGCAGATCGCGTACTTTACTTCATCGACTCTCGTCAGCACCAACACCTAATGCAAGCTTGGACTATCGTTCGTAAAGCGGGTTATGTTCCTGAGTCTGTATCTCTTGAGCACCACGCGTTCGGCATGATGCTAGGTAAAGATGGTAAGCCATTTAAAACTCGTGCTGGCGGTACAGTGCGTCTTGCTGACCTTCTGGACGAAGCAGAAGTACGTGCAACTCAGCTGATTGAATCTAAAAACCCTGAGCTAGCAGAAGACGAGAAGAAAACCATTGCGAACACAGTAGCAATGGCAGCAGTTAAATACGCAGACCTTTCTAAGCACCGTACCACTGATTACGTGTTCGACTGGGAAAACATGCTGGCATTTGAAGGCAACACAGCACCGTACATGCAGTACGCATACACTCGTGTCGCTTCAATCTTTGCTAAAGCAGGCATTTCTATGGACTCTCTAGAAGGTGAAATCAAAATCACTGAAGAGAAAGAGAAAGCCCTTATCGCGAAACTTCTACAATTTGAAGAAGCGGTACAGTCTGTTGCTCGTGAAGGTCAACCACACATCATGTGTAGCTACCTGTTCGAACTTGCTGGTCAATTCTCTAGCTTCTACGAAGCATGCCCTATCCTTGTGGCTGAAGATGAAACCGTTAAACAGAGCCGCCTGAAGCTTGCTGCACTGACAGCTAAGACTATCAAGCAAGGTCTGTCGCTTCTAGGTATCGAAACTCTAGAGCGTATGTAATCCCCTTCGGGTTACAATGAATAAATACAAAGGTTGATGTGAGAGCATCAACCTTTTGTTTTATCTAACGTATACTGAATTCAAGAAATCGAAATGGATAATAATAATGAGCTTTGAACTTCACCCACAGTTAGCAAAAGACACCACGCTTATTGGCGAATTTCCACTAAGCTTGGCGCTGCTAAGCAAAGACAGTGCAGTGCCTTGGGTTATCTTGGTACCCAAACGCGCCAACCTAAAAGAGTTGCACCATCTACCAATGAAAGAACAACAGCAGTTCTTGCTTGAGTCTCAAGCGGTAAGCCAAGCATTAGAAGCGACATTCCAACCAGACAAATTAAACCTAGGCGCGCTAGGTAACATGGTGCCACAACTGCACATTCACCATATTGCGCGTTTCAAAAATGACATCGCATGGCCAGGACCAGTATGGGGAAACACTAAAGGTGAGCAGCGTACGGAAGAAGAACAAGCTGCAATCCATACTCGTATCCAAAACGTTTTGTCGCTGAGTTCTATCTTCAAGAAGGCGTAATTTGAGTTGGTCTCATTGAGCTTTAAAACAAGACAGTTCAGATAAGACACATAACAAAAAGCCGCTCACCTAAAATAGGTGAGCGGCTTTTTTATTGTCTAATCTCGTCGCTTTCAACGAGAGTATGAGACCTGAACTACATCATCACATTCAGTGACAAACCATCTTGTTTGCTGATGGTGTAGCGAATACGTGTTGTATGGCCATGCTTATTGGTGTCGACCAAGCGAGATATCTTGCCTTTCTTGACCCACACTCCCAGCATAGCATCGATACCGTCTTCACTTACCCCAAACTTAGATGCAAGCTCACTACGAGCAGCAACACCTTCGTTATCAATGTATTGATGAAGTTCAGTTAAAATCATACTACTTGCACCTCAAGTGCTTTTTGCTTACTGCCGATTTTCTTGAAGATGCGATACGTCACCACAAAACCACCAGCAATTGCCACCATCCACACAGCACTACTTACTGGGTGTACAGCGAAGTTTGCTGCTTGGTAATAGAAGGTCGCACCGAAGTAACCAAGTGCCATTGTCCAAACTGCGATGAAGCGGGCAAACGTCTGACCAAATTCACGAACATAAGCACCCATCGCTGCCACACAAGGTGTGTAAAGCAAGATTAGGATTAAGTAAGCAAACGCAGCGTGGCCTGATACAAACTTATCTTTCAAGTTACCAAAGATCGAAGTATCAACCTCTTGATCAGCAGCCACAGAACTAGAGTCAGACAAGTCACCAACTTCAATTCCTAATGGATCTGAATAGCTCAAACCAGCAAGGTTTTCAGGAATGGTCATTACAGCTTCTTCTAAACTTGCCGCTAGATCAAACTCAGCCGCTTCTTCATCAGAAGGTGTAGTGTATAAGCTATTTAGCGTACCAACCACAGCTTCTTTCGCAAAAATACCGGTAATGATACCAACCGTTGCAGGCCAGTTCTCTTCAGTAATTCCAATCGGTTGGAACACTGGAGTTACAACTTGAGCCGCTTTAGATAGCACAGAACTTTCACTGTCTTCGTTACCAAAACTGCCGTCCATACCTAATGAATTCAAGAAACTCAGAATTGCCACAACCATTACAATGGTTTTACCTGCGCCAAGCACGAAACGTTTCAGCTTCTGCCAAGTTTTCAGCATCACGTTTTGCACGGTCGGCAATTCGTAATCCGGCATTTCCATAACCAAGCTATCGCTGCTACCAGGATAGATAGTATTTTTAAGGAACAAGCCCGTAAACACAGAAGCCAGAATACCCATGATGTACAGAGCGAACACAACGTTTTGTCCAGCACCAGGAAAGAATGCAGCAGCAAACAGTGCGTATACAGGTAGACGAGCACCACATGACATAAACGGTGCCATTGATGCGGCGAGTTTACGTTCGCGCTCTTGGTCAAGAGTACGAGTTGCCATGATAGAAGGTACGTTACAGCCAAAACCCAGAACAAGTGGTACAAATGCTTTGCCCGGTAAGCCAATCTTCTGCATCACTTTATCCAGTACAAATGCGGCACGCGCCATGTAGCCTGAACTTTCTAGTACCGCTAAGAATAGGTAAAGAGCAGCGATTACCGGAATAAAGGTCGCAACCGTTTGGATACCGCCACCAATACCATCAGCAAGAACGGTGACTAGCCAAACCGGTAAGTGACCATCTAATAAGTGATGTCCGCCATCAACTAATATTGCGCCAACACCAATATCGAAGAAGTCGATAAACGCGCTACCGATATTGATAGAGAACATAAACATTAGGTACATGATGACGAAGAAGAAAGGAATCCCGACCCATTTATTCAAAATGAATTGATCGGCTTTCTCTGTGAAATTACGGCTCAGTTTGCCTTCGCTGCGACGAACTCGTTTACAAAGTTCATGTAAGAAAGTGTATTTAGCGTCAGCAACAGCAAGATCAATATCGAAATCGGCACCAAGACGCACACTATCAATTTGAGTGCGAGTTTGTGGGGCCAAACCATTCAATACCAAGTAATCATTTTCTAAAGCACGAATCGCTAGCGCTCGGTGAGATACGTCAGCATCATCAAATTGTGAATCAACAGAAGGAATAAGAGCTTCTAACGCGGCATCGTAATCAATAGAGATAGGATCAAGACTCACCCCTTGAACCAGAAGCTTATGCAAACGCTCTTTAAAACGAACCACTTGCCCTTTATCGTTTGCTGACAAGCTTAGAACCGGGCAACCTAGCTCTTTTTCTAGAGCCTTAAGATTAATCACCTGACGCTCACGCTTTAATACATCCATTTTGTTCAATACAACGATCATTGGGCGACCCAACTCTCGCAATTGTAATGTCATGTATAAGCTTCTTTCCAAACAGCTAGCATCAACAACATTGATGATCACGTCCGCTGGGTGAGTAAGCACGGCGCGTGATGCAATCGACTCATCGATACTGTTTGCATCATTGCCACTGTCTAGTGCATAAATGCCTGGTAAATCCGTTAACTGAAATTGATCACCAGCGTGCGAATATAAACCGGTTTTCTTTTCTACGGTCACACCAACCCAGTTACCAACGTGCTGTTTTGCGCCAGTTAATGCGTTAAATAATGTTGTTTTACCACTATTAGGGTTACCAACAGTAAGAACTTGATAATCCATTTAGATAACCTCGATTTGTTCTGCAATGCTTTCACGAATGGCTATAGAAACACCTCTCACTTCAACTTGAAGCGGATCACCCATAGGTGCACGACGGATAAGTGTCACCTCGGTTTTTGGCAACATGCCCATAACCATTAGTTTTTTTCTAACGTCTGGTGTTAAACCTGTAAGTGCAACAATAGAAGCCGCTTTTCCTTGCTCTAGTTGTGAGAGTTTCATAAGTACCCAGTTCGAGATTGATAATGAGAAAGATTGTTATTACCGACATAATACACGCACATACCCACAATTCTATTGTGTGAAATCAATGTTTTCGAAAATACACTCTCGTAAATTTCGTTAAAAACGTTTACGTCAAAAACGTCACTTTCAACAATTAGTGGGGACTACCTTACTAGTACGCGTCAACCAGAAAACAATAAGACAATAATAATCAACAACTTATAATAATGTCGGTTTTCTCACAGTCATCTGTCGTTAATTTTATAAGCAAAACAAGTCGCTACCCGTATAGTTACTCCATCGAAGAGAAACTCTTTCTCTTTAATTTTATTCCAGAGGTGATGTGGCTTGCCATATCACTCCGGCAGCAAGCGAAGGTGTCATTGGCACCCGTGGTATAGTCCCCCCGGCTATACCACGATATTTTTTTTCTTCCTTTTGTTTTAACCCAAAAACCTTTTTAAACTCCCCCAACTATCGTTATATCTCGTATCTCGTATCTCGTATCTCGTATCTCGTATCTCGTATCTCGTATCTCGTATCTCGTATCTCGTATCTCGTAGAAGCATAAAAAAGCCCCAACACGAATGTCGAGGCTCAAAGTATCTTTATCTATATTGTTACTGGACGTCCCTAGCTCACTGCTCTTCGTTGTTTTCAGCAAACTTAGATGGCGACATGCCAAAGTGATGTTTAAACCTTTGACTGAAATAGGAAGGGTCATTGAAACCAGAATCAAACGCGACGTCTGAAATCCTCTCTCCCGCAAGTAGCCGCTCGCACGCATGCTCCAAACGTACTTCATTCAAATGCTCTTTAAAGGTCTTGTTATAAGCCGATTTAAAACGTCTCTGTAAGCTTCTCTCTGACATGAACAAGTACTTAGCAGCATTTGCAGTACTGAACTCTGCATCGGCGTAGTTTTCACTTACAAGCTGTGACACTCTGTTTTTCCACTCTTGCTCAGCACTTAACCTTTGTTGCTCCGTCGCTGAAACTGTAAGTTTAATGGTCTCAATCTGTTCAATTGTGCTAGCTTCCAAATTATCTAACACTTGATATTCAATCGGCCACGAAAGCTGCACCTTATTTTGAGAGTCCGAGACAAAAGCATTCAGTTCACCACCGCTCTGGTTCATCAATAATGGCAACTTTTCGATGTTTAGGTCGGTCGATTTTCCAGTATTGTCATTAATGCTTGAAGTCAATTTAGGGAAAGGCATTCCATGGTCTCGGATCGTCACAACAAGGTGCCCTTTAACCTCTTCAACCAATACCACCATACTCTGTGACTTAAAATTTCTCTTAATGATGCTAGCGACTAGACTGTTGAAAATAATATCAAGATTAAAATACAGCAAGGAGACGTGTCGTTGTTTAGTGTCAACTTTAATATCCAGTTCAATACCAGCTTTGGCTAAATCGTCCTGCCAAGCTTTGAGTACAGCTTCTAAGATTAAAATTATATCGTAACAAACCTTTCCCTTCCCTTGTGGCGTGTTACTCAACTGAGCCAAGCCATTTTTCAATGTCAATATTGGCGACTTACCTTGTTCATCATTCCAATTTGGGATCATAGCTGCGATATGATTAACTTCAGAAGAGAGTTCATTAGCAGTATGTGTGACAAGAGCACTCTTAACTGACAACTGTTTTTTAAGCTGTTGATTAGTCGTTAGTAGTATTCGGCTTTGATGCCTCAGTTGATCTGTCTTTAATGCAACTTGCGCCTTTAAGTGCCTGTTGGCGAAAGTGACGTAACGTGATCGCCAAAAAACCAAAGCAGTCACTACACAGATAAGTAATATAAGAGAGCTTGCTGCTGCCCAATTACTCAGATACCAAGGTTCCGCAATAGAGAAGCTTTGGTTCGTTGACGTAAAGCGATAATGGGAGTCCTTAACGGGTTTCACTTCCAACGTATAGTCCCCAGGAAGAAGGTGATCGAGTGTTAGTACCCCCCCTTCAAACTCACTCCAAGGTTCATTGTCGCTTAGTCGATACTCCATTGCAGGCGTGTATGTCGCTGGTAAAATTCCAATCTTAAAACCGATTGATGAGCCATAAGGAATTTCATCTAAATCAGCCGTCTTGCCACCAAGTGATACTATCTGATGGTCGACACTTATCTTGCTCAGCAATGCACGGCTATGAGGTGTTGTTGATACCAATAGCTCATTAGCTAATGCACTCACCACGCCATATCTTGAGCCGAAGATAAGCCTAGTAGACTGGCTACCTTCGCTGTAAAACGGAGCACACGCACCTGCAGCCAATTCATTGGTGATCAAGCCAAATGGTGAGCCGATATGTTTATGCAGTTGCCCATCCAATCCGTAATAGCTAATACCTTTCGAAGAGCCTAACCACATCCCATTATCGTCGCTAATTAAACATTTAGGACTGATATTTTCCTCAACAAGAGTGACCTCTTGAATAATAGAACTGTTATTAGGGATTCGATACACACCATAGCTACTCGCAAACCACTGGGATCCATCTTTTGCTTTTTCAATATCGACCACTTTGCCAAGCCGCTCGCTTGAATGACTAAAGCTAATTCTCTCATCAAGAAAAGAGTAGAATCCGTGATCAGTACCAACATAAATACGACCTTGTAAACCTATATTGAGAGCGGTGATCTTTGCTGGCAAAAATTTATCAACTAACCAGTCGGTGCCATAACTGGTCAACTTATTGGTTTCGATAGATAACGAATAAAGGTTTTGTCCCGAGGTCATCCAAAGCATGTTATCCGCTTCAAATGCAAAGTTTTCAACGGGTACACCTTCAATCGCTCTTGGTAGATCGACCTTTTCAGCCTCTAACGTATCAGTATTGAAACTAAGAATACCTTCTGCAGTCGCCAACCAAATTGAAGAACCAAAGATCTCAAAATCCTGTACTGGGTTAGAGTAAACACGAACGGGGTTATCTTCACTTTGAGAATCAACCAAATAGAGCCCCCTGGAAGAAGCAACCCAAGACAGTTGATCGCGAACAAGCTGTACTTTGTTTATCACCACACTACTCGAATGCATCCCCATTCCCGTTAATGGCGTTCTTGAGAATGTCCTGCTGAACAGTGAAAAGTATCGAATTCCGTTATTGGTCGCGACCCACATTCCACCAGCATGGTCGTTAATTAACGAATATATTTTTTCACCCGGTAACGAAAAGTCTTGATTATCGGCTTGTTCAAATCGTGTAATTTTCCCTGTAATAAAGTTGTAGCTGATAAGACCATGCTCAGTCCCAATCCAGTATTGATCGGTTGTTTCAGCGAGAGAAAGAACATGCGAACCACGCACCCACCTTTCTTTCTTAGGATTTGCAAGATCTATAATCACTGCACCATTCAATGTACCAATGACTAACTCACGTCTTGCCATCGAAAAATACAGCGTCTCTATATGATTTTTTTCTGATGCACCGATATGAGTAAATTCTTGGCTATCAGAAAGGTACACTCCGGAACTGGTCGCAAGCACCCATTTTGACAGCACCCGCTCAGCATCGTTAATCGCAATATCGCTGCTATTGTTATGCCGATACAATTTTAGAAGCGAGTAAGTGCTAAATTCTAAAGATTGAGTATTGTACGTATAGAAATTACTGCCATCTGTAACCCAAATATAATCACCGGAAGCACCGATATTCGCGATCTCAGCCCCTGGGCTTAAACTAAATGCAAGTGCGTTGCCGATTCCTGGGCTATGTCGGTACACCTCATTATCAAAGAAAGTCCAAAACTCATCGTTAAGAAACGCGACTTTCTCTGAAGAAAATTGCAAAAGGCTACCTTTTCGAGGGAATAGGGTTCTGCCATCATAAAAAAGTATTTTTCCATGCACATCATGAACCCAGAGTCCGCCACCTTCACCTAAGTACAGATTTTTTGCCGCAAGGAAGTTCCCTTGTGCTTGAACGGGCAAAGGGTAGAAAACGGAGGGTGATGTATTTACCGCAAGAACGCTAAATGAAATGCTCATTAAGATGAACATTTTGAAAATAATTCGATACAACTTTTAATCCTGAACAGCAACAACACATGAAATATTGGTTCTCACAACGCTTGTTGCTGATTAACCAAAAAGTGAGTTTTTTTGTGCTTATTATTATCTTTCTATTTTAGCTGAAATTGACAAAGGAGAAAGGAGGTTTGATATTTGTTGGAAGGTTTTATCTTAGCGGTCACGAAAATGCCGCAAAAAGCGGCATGATTCATCAATTAACGAGAGCAAAGTGTCGTAAAGAATACTCAATATTGATTACATTCCACTTAAGCAACTTGTGTAACTATCTGTAAGCTGCTGAAGAAAATCAAAATAGCTTCCACTCTTCACTTCAACCTGCGAACCGACAGGATCAAGTTGCCCTTGTTTAGCGTTACTTCCACGAGTCACCGATTCAATCACCGCTGGTGTAAATTGAGGCTCTGAAAATACGCATTGAACATTTTCACGCACCAAAGTCTTCTTGATAGCTATCAGACTTTTTGCGCCAGGTTTACGCTCAGGGCTAACCGTAAAGTGACCTAGATTATTCAACTTAAATTCTTGTTCGAAGTAGCCATACGCGTCATGGAATACGTAGTAGCCTTTGTCTTTCACTGGCGCGAGTTGTTCATGAATCGCCTGCTGTTTCTCTTTCAAAGCAATCAAGAATGAATCTAGGTTCTCTTGATACGCCATGGCGTTATCAGAGTCTGACTCAATTAGCTTAGCTGAGATATATTTTGCCGCTACCTCGACTTGATCGATACCCAACCAAAAATGCGGGTCATGGCTACCATGGTTGTGCCCTTCATGAGCATCGTGGTCTTCATGTCCAAACTCTCTCAAGTTAATCCCCGGAATCTCACTGATCTTGATAACGTTTTCTTTAGAACCAATCACCTTGGTCAAAAAAGCTTCTAGGTCAGGGCCAAACCAGATCACCATATCGGCACTATGAACTTTTTTGACATCTGATGGCTTAAGCGCATAATCGTGCGGCGAAGCATTGCTGTTCATCAACACATCCGGTTCACTAACGCCCTGCGTTAATTCTGTCACAATCATTTGAATTGGTTTGAAGCTTGTTAGAATAGTATTGGCACTTGCAACACTTGGCGCTAAAAGCAAAGTAGCAAGTATAAAAGATGAACGTGACATAATTCCTCGTTAATAGAAAAGTAGCTTAGGCTTGAGGTAAATGTTACATTATAACATTAGCGAATTGCAAATGAGTTCTATTCATGGATAATTTAATCCAACTAGATTCTGTGAGCGTCGAATTTGACGGTCGAAAAGTTCTAGATAACATCTCTCTAAATTTAGAGCGCGGCAGAATCACCACCCTGATTGGGCCAAACGGTGCAGGAAAGTCGACATTAGTAAAAGTGGTATTAGGTTTACAGACCAAATTTTCAGGCACAATAACAAAAGCTAAAAAACTGAAAATTGGCTATGTACCACAAAAATTAAAGCTCAATGATTCACTACCGCTCAATGTAGAACGTTTTCTAAAGCTCACTGGCAAGTTCAGTCAGCAAGAGATCCTCGAAGCATTGAAGCTCGTTGGTGCTGAACATCTGCAAAAGAGTAACATGCACCAGCTATCTGGCGGTGAAAACCAACGTGTGCTGATTGCTCGTTCATTGCTAAGAAGACCCGATCTACTGGTTCTTGATGAACCTGCTCAAGGCGTTGATGTACAAGGGCAAATAGACCTGTATGACCTAATTGACACCATTCGTCACCGCTTTGGTTGTGCCGTATTTATGGTTTCACACGATCTGCATTTAGTGATGGCAAAAACAGACGATGTTATCTGTTTGCATCACCATATCTGCTGTTCAGGCGCACCTGCAGACATCAAACACCACCCCTCTTATATCGCACTTTTTGGCACCGCGACCCAAGAGACCTTAGCCTTTTATCACCACCAACACGAACATCACCATCATGATCTCGCAGGACAGCCTGTCGAAGGCGACGTGCATGAATGTTCAAACCATAGACACGGACACCACTAATGCTTGAGTTTCTTCTTCCCTCTATTTTAGCTGGCTTGGGCATTGCTCTAATCGCGGGGCCACTAGGTTCATTCGTGGTGTGGCGCAAGATGGCTTACTTTGGTGACACGCTTGCTCACGCTTCTTTGATGGGCTTAGCACTTGGCTTTCTGTTCAACATTAACTTGTATTTCGCGCTGCTGATTTGTTGTTTGATGCTGGCTGTGTTGCTAGTGACTTTACAAAAACAAAAGCTGGTCGCGACCGATACCCTACTCGGTATTTTGGCGCACAGCGCTCTGTCTTTGGGTCTTGTCGCCGTGAGTTTCTTAGATAACGTTCGCGTTGACCTAATGAGCTACCTATTTGGTGACTTGCTTGCAGTGTCTCCGACAGATTTGGTATTCATCTATGCGGGTGCTGCCGTGATTGGAGTGGTACTTGCTATCTTTTGGCGACCACTATTGTCGACGACCGTTAACGAAGATCTCGCAGCGGTTGATGGCATCAACATTGATTTAATGCGTCTTATTTTGATGCTATTGGTTGGGATCGTGATTGCAGTAGGTATGAAGTTTGTTGGTGCGTTAATCATGACCTCACTACTTATCATTCCGGCAGCAACGGCAAGAAAATTCGCCAATACACCCGAACAAATGGCATTCCTTGCATCGGTAATTGGTTCTATCGCTGTGTTCGGAGGATTGAGCTTGTCTTGGTTCTATGACACACCGGCCGGCCCTTCTGTTGTTATCAGTGCTGCGGCAATGTTTATGTTATCTCAAATGGTTAGAAGCCGAGCTTAGCACTTATCAGTACGATCTCGTATCTCGTATCTCGTATCTCGTATCTCGTATCTCGTATCATTGAAAACATACAAAAAAGGCTTGGTCAGTGACCAAGCCTTTTTAATATCGTTCAGTTAACTTCTATCTCATTAGATAAAATCCAGCTGATTACCAACCCGTGATTTCACGTAGGCCTTTACCGATGTCAGCAAGAGACTTAACAGTCTTAACGCCTGCTGCTTCCAGTGCTGCGAATTTATCTTCAGCAGTACCTTTACCGCCAGAGATGATTGCGCCTGCGTGGCCCATACGTTTACCCGGAGGAGCCGTAACACCAGCGATGTAAGATACAACTGGCTTAGTTACGTTTGCTTTGATGAACTCAGCCGCTTCTTCTTCCGCAGTACCACCGATCTCACCAATCATTACGATTGCTTCAGTCTCTGGGTCTTCTTGGAAAAGTTTTAGGATATCAATGAAGTTTGAACCTGGAATAGGGTCACCACCGATACCAACACATGTAGACTGACCAAAGCCTTCATCTGTTGTTTGCTTAACTGCTTCGTACGTCAGAGTTCCTGAACGAGATACGATACCTACTTTACCCTTCTTGTGGATATGGCCAGGCATGATACCAATCTTACACTCGTCCGGAGTGATAAGACCTGGACAGTTAGGACCGATCATGCGAACGCCAGTTTCTTCTAGCTTCACTTTAACATCGATCATATCTATAGTAGGGATACCTTCAGTGATTGTTACGATCAGTTCGATACCTGCATCAATCGCTTCTAGGATTGCATCTTTACAGAAAGGTGCTGGTACGTAGATAACTGTTGCTGTTGCGCCAGTCGCTTCTACTGCTTCACGTACTGTGTTGAATACTGGAAGGCCTAGGTGAGTTTGACCACCTTTACCAGGTGAAACACCACCAACCATTTGCGTACCGTATGCGATAGCTTGGTCTGAGTGGAATGTACCTTGACCGCCAGTGAAACCCTGACAGATTACTTTAGTGTCTTTGTTAATTAATACAGACATTATTTAGCCTCCGCAGCAGCAACAACTTTCTGAGCAGCATCTGTTAGAGATACAGCAGCAATGATATCAACATCAGAATTAGCAAGTACTTCGCGACCTAGGTCTGCGTTTGTACCTTCTAGACGAACAACTACTGGAACTGTTACGCCTACTTCTTTAACTGCACCGATAATACCTTCAGCGATCATGTCACAACGAACGATGCCACCGAAAATGTTTACGAGTACTGCTTTAACATTGTCATCAGAAAGGATGATCTTGAATGCTTCAGCTACACGCTCTTTTGTCGCGCCGCCGCCTACATCAAGGAAGTTTGCTGGTTTGCCGCCGTGTAGGTTTACGATATCCATCGTACCCATCGCAAGGCCTGCACCGTTAACCATACAGCCAACGTTGCCATCAAGTGCTACGTAGTTCAGTTCCCACTGAGCTGCGTGCGCTTCACGCTCGTCTTCTTGTGAAGGATCGTGCATTTCACGAAGCTTTGGCTGACGGTACATTGCGTTTGAGTCAATGTTGATCTTGCCGTCTAGACAAAGCAGGTTGCCTTCGCCGGTAATTACAAGCGGGTTGATTTCTAGTAGAGCTAGGTCGTACTGAGAGAACATTTGGCCAAGACCCATGAAGATCTTAACGAACTGTTTAATTTGATCGCCAACTAGACCAAGTTTGAACGCAAGTTCACGGCCTTGGTAAGCTTGAGGGCCCACTAGAGGATCGATCGCTGATTGGTGAATCAACTCTGGAGTTTCTTCAGCGATTTTCTCAATGTCCACGCCGCCTTCAGTTGACGCCATGAATACAATTTTGCGCGTTGCACGGTCAACAACAGCACCTAGGTAAAGTTCGTTAGCAATGTTCGATGCTTCTTCAACTAGGATCTTTGTTACAGGTTGACCATTAGCGTCTGTTTGGTAAGTCACAAGGTTTTTACCTAGCCACTTTTGTGCAAACTCTTTAACGCCTTCTTTGGTGTCATGTAGCTCTACGCCGCCCGCTTTACCGCGACCACCAGCGTGTACTTGACACTTAACGACTTTCTTGGCTGTACTGATACGACCTGCAGCTTCGAAAGCTTCTTGTGCAGTATCACATGCGAAACCTTCTGGTACAGGCAAACCGAATTCTGCAAACAGCTGTTTGGCTTGGTATTCATGCAAATTCATTTTGATATTCCGTTTATTTTCCCTTAAGGGATTATTATTTCCATAACGACACAGTTTCCTGTGGTACGTCTGTAGGGTCTTCTCAAATCAACTGCTGTCCATTTTCTAATGGCTTTACAGTTCAAGTGAAGGCCAGACGTTGAGCAGCCTAGCCTTTGAAACTTTTTACGTCTAGCTAACCGGGTTAACTAGACGTTTTAGAGATACTAAACGTCTAATAGCAGACGTGCAGGATCTTCTAGAAGCTCTTTGATGGTCACTAGGAAGCCAACTGATTCACGGCCGTCGATTAGGCGGTGATCGTAAGAAAGCGCTAGGTACATCATTGGTAAGATCTCAACCTTGCCATCAACAGCCATTGGACGATCTTGGATTTTGTGCATACCCAAAATTGCCGCTTGAGGCGGGTTGATGATTGGCGTAGACATTAGAGAGCCAAATACACCACCGTTCGTGATAGTAAAGTTACCGCCCATCAACTCATCAACAGTTAGCTTGCCGTCACGGCCTTTGATTGCTAGCTCTTTGATGCCTTTTTCAATATCTGCGAAACCTAGTGTGTCACAGTCTTTCAGTACTGGAGTCACTAAACCACGTGGCGTAGATACCGCCATGCTGATGTCGAAGTAGTTGTGGTAAACGATATCTGTACCATCGATAGAAGCGTTAACTTCTGGGAAACGCTTCAGTGCTTCTGTTACTGCTTTCACGTAGAAAGACATGAAACCAAGACGCGTATCGTGACGCTTCTCGAATTGGTCTTTGTACTGCTTACGAAGGTCCATGATTGGCTTCATGTTCACTTCGTTGAAAGTAGTCAGCATTGCAGTGCTGTTCTTCGCTTCTAGAAGACGGTTTGCAACTGTCTTACGTAGGCGAGTCATAGGCACGCGTTTTTGGCTGCGAGCCGCTGCTGGCGCTTCAACTGCTGGTGCAGATGCTGCTGCCGGAGCCGCTTTCGCTGCTGCTAGGTGTGCGTCAATGTCTTCACGAGTAATACGACCACCAACACCAGTGCCTTTAACGTCAGCTGGTTGTAGGTTGTGCTCTGCAAGAAGACGACGAACAGCAGGGCTTAGTGCATCGTTGCTTTCTTCTGTTAGCGCCGCTTTGTGGCGTTTGTCAGGAGAAGCTTCTGTATCTTCAGTGGTGTCTTTCGTTGGTTCACCAGCGACAGCACCAGGCTTAATTTTAGCCAGAAGCTGCTTAGAAAGTACCGTAGCACCCTCTTCTTCGATGATAGCTTCCAGAACACCCGCTTCAGGAGCCGGTACTTCTAGAACTACTTTATCTGTTTCGATGTCTACAATGACTTCATCACGTGCAACGGCTTCGCCTGGTTTTTTGTGCCAAGTCGCTACTGTTGCGTCAGCCACAGATTCAGGTAAATCTGGAACCAGAATTTCAATTGTCATGTCTGTATTTTCCTTTTACTTCTAGTTCTTAAGTAGGGTCAAAGCGTCGTCTACTAACGCTTTTTGTTGTTTCAAGTGTACCGACATATAGCCAACAGCTGGTGACGCTGATGCAGGACGACCTGCGTATTGAATATCAGCACCTACTGGGATAGCAGCTCGGAAATTATGTTGGCTACTGTACCAAGCACCTTGGTTTTGTGGCTCTTCTTGACACCAAACGTAATCGACTACATTTGTGTATTGTGCGATTGCAGCTCTCACGTCCTCATAAGGGAACGGGTAAAGTTGCTCAATACGTACAATAGCGACATCGTCTTGCTCGTTCTTACGTCTTTGGTCAAGCAGGTCAAAGTAAACCTTACCTGAACAGAACACGACGCGTTTTACGTTCTCAGGAGCCAGATCATCAATTTCTGCGATAGCTGGTTGGAACGTGCCTTCTGCCAAATCTTCAAGAGAAGATGTACACAAAGGGTGACGAAGCAATGACTTAGGTGACATTACAATCAGTGGACGACGCATTGGTCGAACAACCTGACGGCGAATCATGTGATAAACCTGAGCTGGCGTTGAAGGAACAACAACCTGCATGTTTTGTTCAGCACACAACTGAAGGTAACGCTCAAGACGCGCAGAAGAGTGCTCAGGGCCTTGGCCTTCATAACCGTGAGGAAGCAACATAGTTAGACCACATAGACGTGCCCACTTTTGCTCACCTGATGAAATGAATTGGTCGATAACAACTTGTGCACCGTTTGCGAAATCACCAAATTGTGCTTCCCAAAGGGTGAGACCGCTTGGCTCTGCTGTCGCATAGCCATACTCAAATGCGAGTACCGCTTCTTCAGATAACACAGAGTCAAACACTTGGAATGGCCCTTGTTTATCATGAATGTTCGCAAGAGGAACATACGTGCTTGCATCTGATTGATTGTGCAGTACTGAGTGACGGTGGAAGAACGTACCACGACCTGAATCTTGGCCAGAGATACGAATACGCTTACCGTCGTCAACAAGTGTTGCATAAGCCAGTGTTTCAGCCATACCCCAATCGACTTGTTTCTCACCATTCACCATGGCAGTTCGATCGTTGTACAGTTTATTTACTCGGCTTTGCAGCTTGTGGCTGTCTGGGTATTGGCAAAGTTTAGTACCAAGCTCTTTCAGGCGCTCGATATCAATCTTATTGTCCCACTCAATGTTCCAGTCGTGACCTAGGTAAGGAGACCAATCCACAGAGTGAAGTGCCATTGGGCGCCACTCTTTAACCACAACTTCACCGTGATCAAGTGCATCACGATATTCGTTAACCAGTTGAGTTGCCGTATCAATACCAAACTCACCGCGCTCCATTAACACATCAGCATAAAGCTTACGTGGTGTTGGATGCTTCTTGATTTTTTGGTACATCAAAGGCTGTGTTGCATTCGGCTCATCGGCTTCATTGTGACCGTGGCGACGGTAACAAACCAAATCAATAACAACATCACGCTTAAAGGTATTACGGTAATCCAATGCAAGACGCGCTACGAACGCAACCGCTTCTGGATCATCAGAATTAACGTGGAAAATCGGAGCCTGAACCATCTTCGCGATATCTGTACAGTACATCGTAGAACGTGTATCGCGAGGGTTAGACGTCGTAAAACCAACTTGGTTGTTTACAACGATACGAACCGTACCACCGACACAGAAACCACGCGCTTGAGACATGTTAAACGTCTCTTGCACTACACCCTGGCCAGCGATAGCTGAATCACCGTGGATAGTAATTGGAAGTACACGGCTGCCGTCTTTATCGTCTAGACGATCTTGTCGAGCACGTACTGAACCGATAACTACCGGGTTTACGATTTCTAAGTGAGATGGGTTAAATGCAAGTGCTAAGTGAACGTTGCCGCCTGGGGTTGCGAAATCCGCAGAGAAACCTTGGTGATATTTCACATCACCAGTACCCCATGAATCATCGCTGTGCTTGCCCGCAAATTCGTCAAACAGGTCTTGTGGCTTTTTACCAAGCACATTGACCAGCATGTTTAGACGACCACGGTGAGCCATACCAACAACAACTTCACGCATGCCTTGTCCACCGGCATGACGAATGATTTCTTTCGTCATTGGGATAAGAGCATCACCACCTTCCAAAGAGAAGCGTTTTGCACCAGGGAATTTAGCACCAAGATAGCGCTCAAGACCTTCAGCAGCCGTTAGCTCTTCTAGGAAAGCTTGCTTTTCTTCTTTATCGAAAGAGGGTTGACCAGAAACAGACTCTAAACGTTGTTGGATCCAACGCTTTTGCTCTGTGTTAGTCATGTGCATGTATTCAGCACCAATCGAACCACAATAAGTTTGCTTTAAAGATTTGTACAAATCTCGAAGCACCATCGTCTCTTGGCCAATAGCGTAAGAGCCGACGTTAAACGTCTCATTGAGGTCATCTTCGGTAAGAGTGTGGAAAGAAGGATCCAGTTCAGCGACTGTATCTCTTTCCCATAAACCTAGGGGGTCTAGATTTGCTGATTGATGCCCTCGGAATCGATAGGCATTAATAAGTTGCAGAACCTTTACTTGTTTCGCATCGACATCTGGATCACTAACTTGGACACTGTAATGCTTTGTTTCTTGAGCGAGTCGACGGAAGTATTCACGAACACGAGAGTGTGGTTGTTCCACTGCTTCTGAAGCTTGCACAGGCAGTTCTTCAAAAACACTTCTCCATTCGTCACTTACCGAATCGGGGTCACTTAGATACAGTTCATAGAGTTCTTCTACGTACGTTGCATTGGCGCCAGCCAAGTGTGAAGACTCGAGCCATGCCTTCATCACGCCGTTGTGCATATTTTCCCTTAACCAGTAGTTTTCACGTTTGCTGCGGTCTATGCCGAGCTATTAAAAGGCCGCCCCAAAACTTCTAGGGCGGCAATTTTTATATAACTTAAACCGAACGATTCACTAGCATGGTCTTAATGTGACCAATCGCTTTCGTCGGATTTAATCCCTTAGGACAAACACTTACACAATTCATGATGCCATGGCAACGAAAAACGCTAAATGCATCATCAAGATCGGACAGACGTTCGTCTGTCGCCGTATCTCGGCTATCTATTAGCCAACGGTATGCTGCAAGTAGGCCTGCTGGTCCGATGAACTTATCTGGATTCCACCAGAATGATGGGCATGAAGTCGTACAACATGCACACATAATACATTCATACAAACCATCTAAATGAGCACGCTCATCAGGGCTTTGTAGGTTTTCACGAGCCGGTGGCACATTGCCATCAGACACTAAGAACGGCTTAACTTTTTCGTAGTTATCGTAGAACTGAGTCATGTCTACGATCAAATCACGCACGACAGGCAAACCTGGAAGTGGGCGAATTACGATTTTATCTTGGCCAGAAAGTGCAGACAGTGGCGTGATACACGCCAATCCATTTTTACCATTCATGTTCAAACCATCAGAACCACATACACCTTCACGGCATGAGCGACGGAATGAAATCGTTGGATCTTGCTCTTTCAAAAGAATAAGCGCGTCCAAAAGCATCATGTCAGAACCTTCTTCCACCTCTAGGGTGTACTCTTTCATGTAAGGTTTCTGGTCCACGTCTGGGTTGTAACGGTATAAAGAGAAATTCAGTTTCATGGTCATATCTCCTTAGTACGTACGTGCTTTCGGCGGGAATGCTTCACGATGGATAGGTTCCATGTTCACGCCACGCTTAGTCATACTTTCTGATTCAGGGTTGTAAAGTGAGTGGCATAGCCATTGCTCATCATCACGATCTGGGAAGTCAAAACGAGCATGCGCTCCACGACTCTCTGTACGGAAGTTTGCTGCAACCGCGGTTGCAAATGCCGTTTCCATCAAGTTTTCCAGCTCTAAACACTCAATACGTTGCGTGTTGAACTCAGTCGACTTGTCTGAAAGGTGTGCATTTTTAAGACGCTCACGAATCACTTTCAGCTCTTCTAAGCCGTCAGCCATCGCTTTACCTTCACGGAATACAGAGAAGTTGTTCTGCATACATTGCTGAAGGTCTTTACGAATTACCGCAGGATCTTCACCGTCAGTACTGTTTTCCCAACGATTGTAGCGCTCTAGTGAACGTTCAATGTCAGCTTCAGTTGCAGGTTTTGCTTCAGCTTGTTTGTTCAAAGTCTCACCAAGGTGAAGACCTGTCGCACGACCGAACACAACCAAATCAAGTAGCGAGTTGCCACCTAGACGGTTTGCACCGTGTACTGATACTGAAGCGATTTCGCCACAAGCGAATAGACCTTGAATTTCAACGTCTGTACCGTCTTCAGTTTGTTTAATTGCTTGACCAGAAACCTGTGTAGGAACACCACCCATCATGTAGTGACACGTTGGGATTACAGGAATTGGTTCTTTAACAGGATCAACGTGAGCGAACGTACGAGAAAGCTCACATACACCCGGTAGACGAGATTCAAGCGTCTCTTTACCTAGGTGATCGAGTTTCAGCTTGATGTGTGGACCCCATGGACCATCACAACCACGACCTTCACGAATCTCAACCATCATCGAACGAGCTACAACATCACGACCAGCTAAATCTTTAGCATTCGGAGCATAACGTTCCATGAAGCGCTCGCCGTCTTTATTGAGAAGGTAACCACCTTCACCACGACAACCTTCTGTTACCAAAACACCTGCGCCAGCGATACCCGTTGGGTGGAACTGCCACATTTCGATGTCTTGCATTGGAACGCCAGCACGAATCGCCATGCCAACACCGTCACCAGTGTTAATGTGAGCATTGGTTGTTGATGCGTAAATACGACCAGCACCACCAGTAGCAAGGATTGTTGCCTTCGCTTTGAAGTAGCAAACCTCACCCGTCTCCATACAAAGCGCGGTAGTACCTAAGATTGCACCATCTTCGTTTTTAACAAGATCCAGTGCATACCACTCAGAGAAAACCGTCGTTTTGTGTTTAATGTTTTGTTGGTAAAGCGTGTGTAACAGTGCGTGACCAGTACGGTCGGCTGCCGCTGCGGTACGAGCCGCTTGCTCACCACCAAAATTCTTAGATTGGCCACCAAACGGACGTTGGTAAATACTGCCGTTATCAAAACGAGAAAATGGAAGACCCATTTTTTCTAGTTCGATAACCGACTCAGGACCATTTTTACACATGTATTCGATAGCATCTTGGTCGCCGATGTAATCGGAACCTTTTACCGTATCGTACATGTGTTGTTCCCAGTGATCTTCATGCGCATTACCAAGAGCAACGGTGATACCACCTTGCGCAGATACAGTATGAGAACGAGTTGGGAAAACTTTAGAAAGCAACGCACAAGATAGGCCTTGCTCAGAAATTTGTAGCGCGGCGCGCATACCAGCACCACCAGCGCCAATTACTACAGCATCAAACTCACGAACAGGAATAGTCACTTACGCACCCCACAAAATAAACAGACCAGAGAAGAAATATCCTAGAAGAACCGCAACAACACCGACTTGAAGACCAACGCGCAATTTTGCACATTTGATGTAGTCAGTTAGTACTTGCCACAAGCCGATCCACGCGTGAACCAAAATTGAAGTAAGCGCTAACATGGTGAAGACTTTAGTGAAAGTACCACCAAAGAATTGCGTCCAAGATGCGTAAGAAATATCACCGGAGAAAGCACAAAAGCTCACTAGGTAGATAGTGTAAAGCGTCATAATGATGGCTGTTGCACGAATCAATAGATAATCATGCACACCATTACGACCAAAAGTAGAAACGTTGTTTACCATACTAAGATCCCCGCTAGTAGAGACAATACCGCTGTTGCTGCGAATGCAACCTTCGCGCTCTTAGCGCCAGATTCCAGCTCTTCAAAGTGACCAAGGTCCATAAGAAGGTGACGAATACCACCAGCAATGTGGTAAGCCAAAGCGGTTAAAATGCCCCACAGAATAAACTTCACGAAGAAACCGTCGACAATGTCGCTAGCTTCCATAAAGCCTACAGGGGAAGAGAGGGAAATGGATAGTAACCAAAGCAGAATTCCGATCGCAACAAAAGTAATCACCCCAGACACACGGTGTAGGATGGAAGCTATTGCTGTGATAGGAAAGTGGATGGTCTGTAAATCTAAATTAACAGGTCTTGTCTTTCTTTCTTTCACGGGCTCGCTCACTCAGCTCCATTGAGCATGATGGTCATTAAATAACCTTATGTATTGTTATGGACAAAATTTGATTGCAAACCCTCAAAATTTAACATTAACTTAACAAATAACATAAGTTGAGCCTTAGATAATTGTAAAATAATTGTTAACAGCTAGATTTCCGAAGACACCTCACATTTCTTCTTAGCCTTGCATTTATAAGGTTTTAACCAAACTTTTCAGCGCCACTATACGGCTGGCAACATTCTAATACAATTGATGCAACAAATAATGCTACACAGCACAGACTTTTAACGAATTTAATGTAAAAAACACTAACAAGTGCACACAAAGCTGCAGAAAAATTGACTTTCTGACGTAAGACCAGTAAAAAAATGGCACATAAACATCCTGGACGGATTAATAATAACAAAGGAGATTGTTATGGCGGATAAGAAAGCTACCCTTCATATTGAAGGTCAAGCGCCGATCGAATTGCCGATTACAGAAGGTGTACTTGGTACTCCAGTCATCGACGTTCGTACACTGGGTTCTAATGGTTTTTTCACTTTTGATCCTGGTTTTCTTGCCACTGCATCTTGTGAATCGCAAATCACTTATATTGACGGTGGAAAAGGTATCCTTCTACACCGTGGTTATCCAATTGATCAACTGGCCAATAATGCTGATTACTTAGAAGTTTGTTACATTCTTTTATACGGCGAAGCTCCTTCTCGAGCTCAATACGAAGAGTTCAAGACGACTGTCACGCGTCACACCATGGTTCATGAGCAAATTGCTAGTTTCTTCCACGGCTTCCGCCGTGATGCTCACCCAATGGCTGTTATGTGTGGTGTGGTAGGTGCGCTTGCTGCGTTCTATCATGATTCATTAGATGTTAATAACGACACACACCGTGAAATTGCGGCATACCGCCTAATTTCAAAAATGCCAACACTGGCTGCAATGTGTTACAAATATTCTATCGGTCAACCGTTTATCTACCCACGCAATGACCTAGGCTACGCAGAAAACTTCCTGCACATGATGTATGCAAATCCATGTGAAGAATATGAAGTAAACCCTGTTGTTGCTCGCGCAATGGACAAAATCTTTACGTTACACGCAGATCACGAACAAAATGCTTCAACGTCAACGGTTCGTTTAGCAGGCTCTTCGGGCGCAAACCCATTTGCTTGTATTGCTGCTGGTATCGCTTCTTTGTGGGGTCCTGCTCACGGCGGTGCTAACGAAGCTTGTCTAATGATGCTTGAAGAGATCGGTAGCGTAGACAACATTGAAGAGTACGTAGCAAAAGCAAAAGACAAAGATGACCCGTTCCGTTTAATGGGCTTCGGTCACCGTGTTTACAAGAACTACGATCCGCGTGCAACGGTAATGCGCGAAGCGTGCCACGAAGTACTTAAAGAGCTGAACATTCAAGATCCACTACTTGACGTTGCAATGGAGCTTGAGCGCATCGCTCTTTCTGATGAGTACTTTGTATCGAAGAAACTATACCCGAACGTAGATTTCTACTCAGGTATCATTCTGAAAGCGATCGGTATTCCGGTATCAATGTTCACAGTAATCTTCGCGATGTCTCGTACTATCGGTTGGATTGCACACTGGAACGAAATGCACAGCGATCCGACGAACCGCATCGGTCGCCCTCGTCAGTTGTACACTGGTGAAGAACAGCGTGATTTCCAAGCTCTACACGAGCGCGAATAGTAAAGTTTCGACTTTTCTAATCGATTAAAATCAAAAAGGGTTGATGTATTAACATCAACCCTTTTTTATCTTCCAGTATTTCGTATCACTTCAATGAAGGTACAAATATCCAGAAAGTCATAACCTCTAAACGTGGCTACACTGGATTATCAATATCGATAAATTCTACGTCTAAGCCATGTTCTTTCGTTAGCCATTCACCTAGCGCTTTCACCCCATAGCGTTCTGTTGCATGGTGGCCTGCGGCAAAGTAATGAATGTCTTGTTCACGTGCTGAGTACGTAGTGCGCTCTGAAATTTCACCAGAGATAAATGCATCAATACCTTGAGAAGCCGCTAACTCAATGTAATCTTGACCACCACCGGTGCACCAACCGACAGTAGTAATCATTTTGTCTTGGTTTTCTGGAGCGATATGCAGTGGTTTACGATTTAGAACTTGGTCAATTTTTGCAGCAAACTCTGCACCCGTCATTGGCGCACTCAACTTGCCAAACATCGCAACAGATTGTGGGTGCCCTTCTAAACCGCCTTCGACTTCGATATCAAGCAACTCTGCAAGCTTAGCGTTGTTACCAAGCTCAGGGTGGATATCAAGAGGGAGATGGTATCCTAAAAGGTTGATGTCATTTTTAATCAGGGTACGAATGCGCTTACCCTTCATGCCACGAATTGCTTCTGATTCACCTTTCCAGAAGAAGCCGTGATGGACTAATAAAGCGTCTGCGTTCAGTTCTACCGCTTTATCAATCAAGGCTTGAGAAGCTGTCACACCAGTAACGATTCGCTTCACTTCTGTTACGCCTTCAACTTGAAGACCATTAGGACAGTAATCTTTAATTTGCTGTGGCTGCAGTTTTTCGTTAAGTAGCTTTTCTAATTGTAAGTTATTCATTTTTATTTCCAGCTTACCTTTATAATAACGTCGTTATATCAATTTACGGGTAGAATGTCGAAAGCCCCAGGGTTATGTTTATAAAGAGCTAGTTTATGAGGAAGAGATGACAGCACTGCAATGTTTTTACCAATGGGTCATCGACTCACCGCCATTACTAGAAATCAAGCCACCGATTTCGGATCTCAGTGCATTCTCAAGCCCTCATACCATAGATGCATCACATACATACAATGGTAATCCTAGGTTAGGTTTCCTCTACCAGCACCTATGTGAACAAGTCATCGAAGCTTCACCTGATTATTCGATCAAGTACGATGAAATTCAGATTAATGTGGATGGCAGAACGCTAGGTGCAATCGACTTTATTCTTGAAGAGGAGAGCAGCCAAAAGCTGCAACATTGGGAAGTGGCGATTAAGTTCTATCTGCTCCATGAACAAACATGGTTTGGGCCAAACTCTCATGATCAATTGGATAAGAAGCTCGATAGGATGCTAAGCCACCAGCTTGGTATGTCATCTTCAGCCGCCTTTATTGAACAGTATCCAGAGACCGATGTCGACTCAAAACATCTCCTCATGCAGGGGCGTCTATATACCAACCCCTTCTTAGATCAAAAAGTACCGACTGAATGTTTGAGTTACGACATTAATCCAAGCCAAGTAAACGGTTTTTGGTGCTATCAAAACCAAGCTCATTTAATTCCTGAAGTGCTCTACCCTCTCACCAAAGAGCAATGGGCAGCGGGCACTGATGATTTCACCTGCGAGCCTATCACCGAGTTTGGTGATCGCTTCGTTCATGGGCAAACCAAATCAGGGCAGTTTTGGTTTGTGATGCCACAAAGCTGGCCACACGGCTAATCTATTCAGCCATTGAGTTGATTTAGTCTTAGCCACTTACTCACAGACAAATAAAAAGGGCTGATGCTTTCACATCAACCCTTTCACTATTTACTTGATGACTCTACTAATCTGTATTCGATTATAGACCAGCGGCTGCAAATACTTGGTTAACAATCTCTTGAGCTTCTGCTTCGATTGCTTTTAGGTGCTCTTCACCTTTAAAGCTTTCACAGTAGATCTTGTAGATGTCTTCAGTGCCTGATGGACGAGCGGCAAACCAACCGTTCTCAGTTGTCACTTTTAGGCCGCCAATCGCAGCGCCATTACCTGGGGCGTGTGTTAAGCGAGCAGTAATCGCATCACCAGCAAGCGTCTCAGCTGAAACCATCTCTGGAGATAGCTTCTTAAGCACGTCTTTTTGTGCGCCGTTAGCTACTGCTTGAATACGGTTGTACTTAGATTCGCCATGTTTAGCGGCAAGTTCTTCGTAGTATTCTTGTGGGTTCTTGCCCGTTACTGCTGTGATCTCAGCGGCAAGTAGGCAAAGAATCAGGCCATCTTTATCTGTTGACCAAGGCGTACCGTCTTTACGTAAGAAAGATGCCCCCGCACTCTCTTCACCACCGAAACCAAACTGACCGTTATAAAGACCATCAACGAACCATTTGAATCCCACTGGCACTTCGCAAAGCTCGCGACCTAAGTCAGCAACAACGCGGTCAATCAGAGCACTTGATACCAATGTTTTACCCACTGCAACGTCTTTACCCCAACCTTCACGGTTACGGTATAAGTAGTCAATACACACCGCTAGGAAGTGGTTTGGATTCATCAAGCCTTTTGGCGTAACAATGCCGTGGCGATCGTAGTCTGGGTCGTTGCCAAACGCTAATTGATAGTCGTCTTTAAGTGCCAGTAAGCCTGCCATTGCGTATGGAGAAGAACAGTCCATACGAACCACACCATCTTTGTCTAGAGACATAAATTGGAACGAAGGATCAACAGCTTCACTGACCAGAGTCAGGTCTAGGTTGTACGCTTTGCCAATTTGACGCCAGTAATCAATACCGCTACCACCCAGTGGATCAACACCAATCTTGATGTTTGCTTTCTGGATTGCTTCCATATCAACCACGTTAACCAAGTCAGCAACGTAAGGAGCAACTAAATCAACTTCTTTCACCAGCTCAGACTGTTTAGCCTGTGCGATAGGAGTGCGCTTAACGCCTTGCATTTGCTCAGCAATAATCACATTCGCACGATCTTCAATCGCTTGAGTCAGTTCAGCTTCAGCAGGGCCACCGTGTGTCGGGTTGTATTTAATGCCCCCGTCTTGAGGTGGGTTATGTGAAGGCGTGATAACAATGCCGTCAGCTTTTTTATCATTCACTAGATTGTGCGTAAGAATCGCGTGCGAGATACCTGGAGTTGGAGTAAAGCCATTGTTTTCTTGAACGATAACCTCAACGCCGTTTGCAACTAGCACTTCAATAACCGTAGAAAAAGCAGGTTCAGATAGAGCGTGAGTATCTTTGCCTAAGAAAAGTGGGCCTGTTGTACCTTGATCGGCACGAACCTCAGCAACCGCTTGTGCGATCGCTAGAATGTGGTTTTCATTAAATGTTGATTTGTCTGCTGTACCGCGGTGACCTGAAGTACCGAACAGTACTTTATGATCTGGGTTAGTAGCATCCGGTTGCTGTAAGAAATAGTTTGCAACTAAAGCCGGGATATTATGAAGATCTTCCTGCAGAGCTTTCTGCCCGGCACGAGGGTGCATAGCCATTATCGACATCCTTATATAAAATTTAAAAACAAAAAAACCTCATAATATCTTCTTAGCCATGGATATTATGAGGTTTAAATCAGATTTCGTTAAATTGAACCTGTTACTTTTTCTATCAATTCTGCTTGGAAACTCATGCGGCTCATAAGCTGTTCAACCATCTGTCTTTTTCGGCTTGTATTGTTATTCGTAATAACCCAAAAAGGACTTTGTGGAATAGCTTTAGGCTTAGTTGTGTTGCCGTTTGCTAACAACGTCGCTTCGTTGTCTGCAAAGTAAACACGCTTACGGCCTTTTACTTGAGTTGCTTCTGAAAAGCTTAAAGGGTCGATTTTATGCAGTGTTGATAACACAAGCATGAAACGATCAATGGCTTTCTTTAGTGATGCAAACTCATCTGATATTAGTAGTGAGCGCATTTCTTTAACGCCATCGAACTTCTCTGGAGTAAAGCCTACCTCTTTGCTAACAACGATACCTTTTGGCTCAACGATCTCTTCGATCGGAACCGTGCCTTGGTTATCAACCAGTAACAAGCGGCGCAGAATATCTGAAGCGCTTTCGCCAATACGTTCTGTCTGACCCGCAATAAAACGGTATAGGTCCTCATCAACCTCAATTGTTTTCATTCGCTTTTCACAATCTCAATGTTTAAACTCTGAGGGATTATAGCGAGATCCGCGCGGATACTCTACGTCAAACCCACCATGAATAAGATAAAAATGTCAGTACAGCTCAACTATAAAATTGAAGGTGAGGGTCACACCATTGTTTTGATCCATGGATTATTCGGAAATTTGGACAACCTTGGCTTGCTCGCTAGGGATCTAAAAACCGATCATCAGGTACTTAGCATCGATCTACGTAACCACGGCCAATCTTTCCATAATGACACTCATAATTATCAAGCTATGGCACAAGATGTGGCTCAACTGCTGAATGATCTTGAGTTAGAAGGTGTCACTGTGATTGGTCACTCGATGGGTGGCAAGGTAGCGATGGCACTGGCACAACATCTGACGCTGCATAAATTGATTGTCTTAGATATGGCACCAGTCGCGTACACCCAAAATCGTCACGACAACGTATTCGCAGGCCTACAAGCTGTGATAGAAGAAAAACCGACATCACGCTCAGAGGCGCTTAAGGTCCTCGCAAAACATATCGAAATTGATGGGGTTCGCCAGTTCTTAACGAAATCTTTGTTCAAATCAGAACAAGGCATCATGGAATGGCGTTTCAATGTTGCCTCGCTATTAAACAACTACCCACAGATTATTGGTTGGGAACCGATTGACAAAACCTCGGTCAAAACCTTGCTAATCAAGGGTGGTGACTCAGATTACCTGACGGCTGAACATCAAACCGCCGTTCAACAGCAGTTTTCCAACGCAAAGGCACATGTTATCGCCAATACTGGACATTGGCTACACGCGGAAAAGCCCGCTGAAGTGCTCCGTGCAATAAGGAAATTCATCACTTAGATAGGTTGATTAGTCGATATAAATGAGAGCTGTGTAATCACAGCAGATTAACTTTATCTCACAACAGTGATATAGTGCGCCCAAGCAAATTTGGTATATAAGGTTCCCATGCTTTACGACTACATGAACATCATTGAATCTGTTGGTTTAGATCTTCTGTTTGCCGCGATTTTCTTTCTAATCGGAATGGCAATTAAAGACGTTCTAAAGCAGGGAAATGTTCCTGCATTTGGTCGTCGTATCGTATGGTTAGTACTTTTCCTTGGCTGCGCAGGCTTTATCGCAAAAGGGATAATCCAACTAAGCTGGGAAGGAACTGGAATCTAACGATTTCCTCCGAACTTTATTACACCGACAACAGACAAAATGAAAGGTAATGATTCTATGGCAAGTGTAGGTCTCTTCTTTGGTAGCGATACAGGTAACACTGAAGCTGTTGCTAAGATGATTCAAAAGCAATTGGGCAAGCAGCTCGTTCAAGTTCAAGACATTGCAAAAAGCAGCAAAGAAGATATCGATAACTTCGATCTGCTGCTGCTTGGTATCCCTACGTGGTACTACGGCGAAGCACAATGTGATTGGGATGACTTTTTCCCTGAGCTAGAAGCTATTGATTTCTCAACTAAGCTTGTTGCTATTTTTGGTTGTGGCGACCAAGAAGATTACGCAGAATACTTCTGCGATGCTATGGGTACTATCCGTGATATCGTTGAAGCAAAAGGCGGTACTATCCTAGGTCATACGTCAACTGAAGGCTACGAATTCGAAGCATCGAAAGGTTTAGTTGAAGGCGATGACAGCCAGTTCGTTGGTCTATGTATCGATGAAGACCGTCAACCTGAGCTGACTGATGAGCGTGTATCTAACTGGGTTAAACAAATCCACGAAGAGATGTGCCTAGCAGAGCTTGAAGACTAATTCATTAGCGGTCATTAATTGTTACAATTAATGACCGTTATGTAGATATGAAAAAACCTCCTTATAGGAGGTTTTTTTCTATTCAATATTTATCAATCAACACTCAGCTTCTAATGCTTCGTCATCCTCTCTAAATTGTGGCTTCTTTCTCACATAGAGAGTTCGCTGAATTTCCGAAACCACACTTCCCTGCTTATCTTTAACGTGGATGATAAATTCGGGGAAACACTTCTCACCAAGTTGTGTCTGACGATAGATATCCTCAAGTTGCCCTTGGCTTATCTCAAAGTCTGCATACAAGTCGGATTGACCAGGCTTGATAAAGTTAATACTCGCCTCTTTATCCCAAACATAATATCGCTCACCTAAAATCCCCATTAGCATTAACGAGTAAACGGGATCGGTAAGAGAAAAGATACTGCCGCCATATTGAGTCCGATTAGCGTTCTTATTCCACCACCGCAACTTGAGCACAGTCTTAACAACCCTAAAGTCAGCGCTAATGTGGGCTATTCGAATTCCCGAGCCCCAAAAGGGAGGCCAAATATTGAGTGCAAATTTTACAATATTAGGTTTATATATTTTTGCGAGTTGCTTATTCATAACAACAATCCATGTTCATATCAAAAAACACCGCCACCTGGCTGGTCGTACCTCCACTATAAGTGAGATACTTCCAATTTACAAAACAGATTGTGATGTCAGTGAGTAACCCTTTGAAGTTCGTGGTTTATTGTTATGCCTGACTAAACTATAATGGTATTAATATTGAATTCTGTTAATTGCTGCAGATCATCAACAGGAAAGTATATGTCAGACAATAATCAAGCGCTAAAAGATGCTGGTCTTAAAGTGACCCTCCCACGGCTCAAAATTTTAGAAGTATTACAACAACCAGACTGCCAACATATTAGTGCTGAAGATTTATATAAAAAGCTGATCGACTTAGGTGAAGAGATTGGTCTTGCGACCGTTTATCGCGTACTAAACCAATTCGATGATGCAGGCATTGTAACTCGTCACCACTTTGAAGGTGGTAAGTCTGTATTCGAACTTTCAACACAGCATCACCACGATCACCTAGTATGTTTAGACTGCGGTGAAGTTATCGAGTTCTCTGATGATCTTATCGAAGAAAGACAAAAAGAAATCGCTCAACGCTACAATGTACAGCTAACTAACCACAG
>NZ_CH902608.1:234708-269928 GCF_000153005.1 Vibrio sp. MED222
AGCTTGGCCCACAATTTGGTTATTTCCCAGACACAAAAAAACCGGCTCTAAGCCGGTTTTTTATTAAGCGTCTCTTGAGAAACTAAGCTCCGAGAAACAGAGCTTGGAAAAATAGAGTAGAGAAAAACAAAGCCATTAAGCCTCAGTTTTACCCCAAGTGTCACGTAGACCAACCGTGCGGTTGAATACTAGCGCGTCTGCTTTAGAGTCTTTCGAATCTACACAGAAATAACCTGTACGTTCAAACTGGTACGCTTGCTCTGCCACACCTTCTCCTAGGCTAGGTTCAACAAAACCGTTTAGCGTAACAAGTGATTCAGGGTTTAGCGTTGCAGCGAAATCATCAGCAGCGGCAGGGTTTGGCACTGTGAATAGACGATCGTATAAACGAATCTCAGCAGGCAACGCTTTATCAGCAGATACCCAGTGAATAACGCCTTTCACTTTACGCCCATCTGTAGGGTTCTTACCCAATGTTTCATTGTCGTAAGAACAGAAGATAGTCGTAATGTTGCCTTCTGCATCTTTTTCGATACGTTCAGCTTTGATCACGTAAGCACCACGTAGACGAACTTCTTTACCTAGAACCAAACGCTTGTACTTTTTGTTTGCTTCTTCACGGAAGTCATCACGCTCAATCCAAACTTCTCGTGTAAATGGTACTTCACGAGTACCCATTTCTGGCTTGTTCGGGTGGTTTGCTACCGTTAATGTTTCTACTGTATCAGCGTCGTAGTTTTCAATCACGACCTTGATCGGATCAAGAACAGCCATTGCACGGGGTGCATTTTCGTTCAGGTCATCACGGATACAAGATTCAAGTGAACCGAACTCAATCATGTTCTCTTGCTTAGTCACACCAATACGTTTACAGAATTCACGAATCGAGCTTGAAGTGAAGCCACGACGACGCAAACCAGAAATAGTTGGCATACGTGGATCGTCCCAACCTTCAACTAGGTTTTCAACCACAAGTTGGTTCAGCTTACGCTTCGACATTACCGTGTATTCAAGATTCAGACGACTAAACTCGTACTGACGAGGTTGGCAATCAATCGTGATGTTGTCTAGAACCCAGTCATACAAACGACGGTTATCTTGGAATTCAAGCGTACAGATAGAGTGCGTAATGCCCTCTAGCGCATCAGAGATACAGTGAGTAAAGTCGTACATTGGGTAAATGCACCACTTATCAGCAGTTTGATGGTGGTGAGCAAAACGAACACGGTAGATAACAGGATCGCGCATAACCATGAATGAAGAGCTCATGTCGATCTTAGCACGTAGACACACTTTACCTTCTTCAAAGCCACCGTCACGCATTTTTTCGAACAACGCTAAGTTCTCTTCAGGGCTGCGATCACGGTATGGGCTCGCTTTACCTGGCTCTTTTAGCGTGCCACGGTACTCACGGATTTGATCAGGACTTAGCTCGTCAACGTACGCTAAGCCTTTATTAATTAATTCCACAGCATAAGCGTAAAGCGTATCGAAGTAGTTTGATGAGTAACAAATATCACCAGACCATTCAAAGCCTAACCAGCTTACATCATTCTTAATTGACTCAACGTATTCAACGTCTTCTTTTTCAGGGTTTGTATCATCGAAACGAAGATTACATTGTCCCTGGTAGTCCTGAGCAATACCAAAGTTCAAGCAAATAGATTTAGCGTGACCAATGTGCAGGTAGCCATTTGGCTCCGGCGGGAAACGAGTATGCACGCTACTGTGTGTACCATCCGCTAAATCTTTATCGATAATTTGGCGAATGAAATTCGATGGACGAGCCTCAGCTTCACTCATCTATAGCACCTCTATGTATTTAGTATTGTCAGAGAAAGTTATCTTTTGTACCAATGAAAATGGTCGCTTACAGCGCCTGTCAAAGATAGAAAGATCATTGTTGCTAATCATCCACAATTCTTCGCCTTTGCACAATAAGAACCGTCCGTTAATTGCGATTATTTCTGCTATTCGATGAAGAATAGAACGAACCGGGTTCATTGACCTTAAACAGTAGGCACAAAAAAGCCTCCCGTTTGGGAGGCTTTCAATTTGAAACTTACTTAAGAGTAACTTTACTTCTTAATTAAGTACTTCCGTCACTATGGAAGTTTTACATCAGATAGGTCTTCACCTGCACCTATAGCTTTCATTTCGCCAGCTACGATTTCAGCTAGTGGGCCTAGGATAACCTGTAGGTTGTTTTCACCTAGTTTAACCACACCTTTAGCGCCAAGCTTCTTAAGAACAGCTTCATCTGCGATAGAGCGGTCTTTAAGAGTTAGACGTAGACGAGTGATACAAGCGTCGATTGAAGTTAGGTTGTCGTGACCACCTAGTGCTTTCAGGTATTGACGTGCAACTTCACCTTTTGGTGCGTCGCCAGCAGGAGCTGCTACAGCTTCGTCATCATCTTCACGACCTGGCGATTTCAAGTTGAAAGCGCGGATTGCGAAAGAGAAAGTGAAGAAGTATAAAGCACCGAAACCAAGACCGATTAGTAGTAGTACGAATGGTTTAGTTGCTAGACCCCAGTTCAATACGAAGTCGATAAGACCAGCAGAGAAGCCGAAACCGTGCAGAGTACCAAACATGTTTGCAACTACTAGAGACAGACCTGTAAATACAGCGTGCATTGCGTATAGAGCAGGAGCTAGGAATACGAACATGAATTCTAGCGGCTCTGTGATACCTGTTAGGAATGAACAGAATGCAACTGAGAACAGTGCGCCACCAACTTGGCTGCGTTTTTCAGCAGGAGCAGCTAGGTACATTGCAAGTGCAGCACCTGGTAGACCGAACATCATTACAGGGAAGAAACCGTTCATGAACACGCCAGCGCCTTTATCGCCACCGAAGAAACGGTGTAGGTCGCCAGATTTAACAGTTTCAGTCACTTCTTTAACTACAGTAGTGATTTCTGGAGTTACAGAGTTAGCGAATGTGAATGTGTGCTCTTGGCCAACAACTAGAGTTTTAGCTAGTGATGGGTCAACACAAAGTTGAGTGATGTTAGCGAATGCGCCTTGACCAGCAACGATGATTTCTTGACATGTACCCATACCGAACCAGAAGTATGAGTTCAATACGTGGTGTAGACCTACAGGGATAAGTGCACGGTTAAGAGTACCGTAAACGAATTGACCAATAGCGCCAGATGTTGATACTGCGTGAGCCAGTGCGTCTAGACCAGATTGAACACCAGGCCAAACCACACCAGACACAGCACCTGCAACAAGTGCAAATAGACCAGCCATGATAGGTACTAAACGTTTACCCGCAAAGAAAGCCAGCCACTCAGGAAGACGTGTTGCATGGAAAGCGTTGTAAGAGTGACCTGCGATGATACCAGCGAAGATACCGCCGAAGAATGACATGTTTACGTCAGCGTTAATTGTTGTTGCTGTCGCTGTTAGTACGAAGTAAGCAACTGCACCAGCAAGACCTGCTGCGCCGTTACCGTCTTTAGAAAGACCAATCGCGATACCTAGACCAAATAGCAATGGTAGGTTACCGAAGATCGCTCCACCAGCTTCTGCCATGAATGGAATATCAAGTAGATCGCCTTGACCTAAACGTAGTAGAAGCGCCGCAATCGGAAGTGTTGCGATAGGTAGCATTAATGCCTTACCTAGCTTCTGTGCATATCCTAGAATATTCACCAGTTGTTTCCCCCTATAGGATTTTTTAGAATTCATTTGAGAAACTTATTTTAGTCGCTCAATTTAGTCCTATTCAGTGTATTCAATTAATTTTGCCCCGCAAATTAAAACCTTACCATTTGTGATCCTAATCACCAGTTTTTACCAAATCCAGAGGTTTTTGCTAGCGAGATCATAAAACTTATTTTATCATTCAAAAAAATGAGCGTTTATAGATAAAATTCAAATCTAATCATTAGGCAAAAACATGATATTCCTAACTTTAGATTACCCTATGAATAATCATTAACAATGAACCTAAATGTATAATAAAGATCAATTGTTCATATGTTTTTCAACAACTTAAATAGCTTCCCATTTTGAAGCCGTTCGCCCATAAAAGATAAATCGTTACGTAAATGATGCTCGCAAACTAAGTCCACATTTAGGTAACGAACAAATTTAAAAGATCTCACGAAATAAGGATTAGCTGACTATGTACGCGCTAAGTAACTGTAAAATTTACACTGGTAGTGATGTTCTAACCGATCATGCCGTCGTAATAGAAAATGAACTGATCAAAAAAGTCTGTCCTATCTCTGAATTGCCAGAAGGAATCGAGGTTCGCGATCTAAACGGAGCAAACCTAAGCCCAGGTTTCATTGACTTACAACTGAATGGTTGTGGCGGTGTAATGCTTAACGATGAGATCACGGCAGAAACAATGCAGATCATGCACGAAGCAAACCTTAAATCAGGCTGTACTAGCTTCCTGCCAACGCTCATCACTTCTTCAGACGAAGATATGCGTGCAGTTATTACTGCAGCTCGTGAATATCACAACCAGTACCAAAACCAATCACTAGGTCTGCACCTTGAAGGTCCATACCTAAACGTTGCAAAAAAAGGCATCCACAGCGTCGATCACATTCGTAAATCAGACAGCGAAATGATTGAACTGATTTGCGAGAACAGCGACCTAGTTTCAAAAGTAACATTGGCACCAGAGCTTAATGATCCAGAACATATCGAGCGCCTACACAAAGCAGGCGTTGTCGTTTCTATCGGCCACACAAACGCGACTTACGCAGAAGCTCGACAAAGTTTCGAATCTGGTATCACTTTCGCTACCCACCTATTCAATGCAATGACCCCTATGGTTGGTCGTGAACCTGGCGTTGTTGGCGCGATTTACGACACGCCAGAAGTTTATGCAGGTATCATCGCCGACGGCTTCCACGTTGATTACGCAAACATCAGAATTGCGCACAAAATCAAGGGAGAAAAGTTAGTATTAGTGACGGATGCCACAGCTCCTGCAGGTGCTGACATGGAATACTTTATTTTTGTCGGTAAGAAAGTATATTACCGAGATGGTAAGTGTGTTGATGAAAACGGCACACTGGGCGGCTCAGCTCTGACTATGATTGAAGCAGTTCAGAATACAGTTGAGCACGCTGGTATCGCTTTAGACGAAGCTCTTCGCATGGCTACGCTATACCCAGCTACGGCTATCGGTGTAGAAAGCAAGCTAGGTCGAATCAAAAAAGGCATGGTTGCAAACCTAGCTGTATTTGACCGAGACTTTAACGTTAAAGCGACTGTTGTTAATGGACAATACGAGCACAATTAAGTATGAATGGCGGACAAATAGGTAACGTAGACTTAGTTAAACAACTAAACAGTGCGGCGGTATACCGACTAATAGACCAGCAAGGGCCTATCAGTCGTATACAAGTGGCTGATGTAAGCCAACTCGCACCGGCAAGTGTTACAAAAATTACCCGCCAACTTTTGGAGCGCGGCCTCATTAAAGAGGTTGCGCAACAAGCGTCTACTGGCGGTAGACGCGCGATCTCCCTAACCACAGAAGTCGACCCTTTTCATTCTGTCGCTGTACGCTTAGGTAGAGACTATATTCAAATAAGCCTTCATGACCTTGGTGGTCGTGAATTGGCTTTCCAACAACAAGACCTAGATTATTCAGACCAATCAGACCTTACACAAGGCTTGGTCAATAACCTCAAGGCTTTCATTGCTGAGCATCAGCCAAAGATCGACCAACTGATTGCCATTGGTGTCACCCTTCCAGGCTTGGTCAACCCAACGACCGGTGTTGTTGAGTACATGCCAAACACGGACATCGATAACCTCGCATTGAGCGACATTATTCGCGACACTTTCCATGTGGCTTGTTTTGTTGGTAATGACGTTAGAGGAATGGCGCTTGCTGAGCACTACTTCGGTGCAAGTAAAGACAGTCAAGATTCTATTTTGGTCAGTGTGCACCGTGGTACGGGTGCTGGTATTATCGTTAATGGACAGGTTTTCTTAGGCCATAACCGTAACGTGGGTGAAATTGGTCATATCCAAATTGATCCGCTAGGGGAACAATGCCAGTGTGGTAACTTCGGTTGTCTTGAAACCGTAGCGGCAAACCCTGCCATCGTTGATCGAGTGCAGAAGCTCATTAAGCAAGGCTATGAATCTTCTTTAACGGAACTTGAACATATTACGATTCAAGATGTTTGTGACCACGCAATCAATGGCGATGAACTCGCGAAGCAAAGCTTAGTCCGAGTAGGAAACCAGTTAGGTAAGGCTATCGCGATGACGATTAACCTGTTTAACCCTCAGAAAGTAATCATTGCTGGTGATATTACTAAGGCACAAGAGATTGTTTTCCCTGCAATTAAGCGCAATGTAGAGAATCAGTCGTTAACGACTTTCCATAGCGGCCTGCCTATTGTAGCATCACAGATCGATAAACATCCTACGATGGGAGCCTTTGCCATGATTAAGCGCGCCATGCTCAACGGTGTGTTACTGCAAAAGCTTCTTGAAGACTAAAGAAAACAATTCTGATTTTCCGCGGGCCGTGTTTGTATAAACACGGCCCGTTTTTTTAAGCTAGGGAACTACAACAACAAGTTATGGAACTTATATTAATATCCACTGCGTTTATCGCAGGATTTATTGCTTTAAAATGCCACCTCCCCCCATTAGTTGGTTTTTTGGTTGCAGGTTTCGGGCTTTATGCCCTTGGCTTTGAAACCAATGACACCATCATTACTTTGGCTGACCTTGGTGTCACCCTTCTCTTATTTACTATTGGCTTAAAGCTGGACATCAAAACCCTACTCTCTAAAGAGATCTGGGCTGGCGCAACAATCCACAATCTTTTATCCACTCTGTTTTTTGCAGCCGCTCTATTTGGTTTTAAGTTTCTAGGTATTTCATCTCTAGCAGCCATGTCAATAGAACAGATCGTTCTACTCGGTTTTGCTCTTTCATTTTCTAGTACTGTATTTGCGGTCAAGTCTCTACAAGAGAAAGGGGAAATGAATGCTACCTATGGCACACTAGCGATTGGCATTCTGGTCATGCAAGATATCTTTGCTGTCGTATTCTTGACTGCATCGACGGGCAAAATTCCAGAGTGGTATGCGATCGCACTGTTCGCTTTGCCTTTCTTTCGCCCATTGTTCTACAAAGTCCTCGATTGGGTTGGGCACGGTGAAATGTTGGTGCTATTCGGTATCTTCTTCGCATTAGTTGTTGGTGCTGGCTTGTTCCAGTTTGTAGGAGTAAAACCAGACTTAGGTGCCCTTATCCTAGGTATGCTATTAGCCGGTCACCCAAAAGCTTCAGAGCTATCGAAGTCGCTGTTTAACCTCAAAGAGCTTTTCCTCGTCTGCTTCTTCTTGAATATTGGCTTGTCAGAACAGCCAACTATTCAGGGTTTTATGCTTGCAGTCTTGTTCTTATTGTTACTGCCAGTGAAAGGCGTTCTGTACTTCTTGGTACTAAACCGATTCAAGTTCCGTGTTCGAACCTCCCTACTCACTTCTTTGTCACTGTTTAACTACAGTGAATTTGGCCTCATCGTCGGTGGCCTTGCTTTTAAGATGGGCTGGATGTCTGGCGACATCTTGGTGGCAGTGGCTATAGCCGTTTCATTGTCGTTCTTAATCGCTGCACCTCTCAACAAAGCGGGTCACAAACTTTATCAACAATCAGGTCGCTGGTTAAAAGAGCACGCTGCTGAGAAGCTCCACCAACGCGACAAACGAATTGACCCAGGTCGGGCTCAGGTTCTAATTCTTGGCATGGGACGCATTGGTACTGGTGCCTACGACGAATTACGCTCACGCTACGGCAAAGTGAGTTTAGGTGTAGAAGTTCGTGAAGACGCGGCACATAACCACAGAAGCCATGGCAGAAACGTTATTTCTGGTGACGCAACTGACCCGGATTTCTGGGAACGAATTTTAGACACAGCAAACGTAAAACTGGTGATCTTGGCTATGCCTCACCACCAGGGTAATCAAACCGCCTTAGAACAATTAAAATCACGCAACTTTAAAGGTCAAATAGCGGCAATTGCCGAATATCCAGATCAGCTCGAAACACTGAAAGAGAATGGCGTCGATGCGGCATTTAACATTTACAGCGAAGCTGGCAGCGGTTTTGCCCGACATGTTTGTGAACAATTGAATCCGAACATCAATAAAATATAATATAATATTCAACATGTTCCATTCAACCTCTCAAAATTGCGCTTTTTTTGCACTTTTGAGAGGTTTTTGTTCAAAAAACCAACCGCAATTAGACACCACTCACCAAAACCACCTTTAAATTAGATACTTTCTAATATAACCCCCTTTATATTATTTTTTTGCTCATATTCGGTTGCTTTTTTTAGCCAGAATGGCAAATTGAATACAGTTGATTTAGAAATTATTTAAAAGGAAGTTCTATGTGTTCAGTATTTGGCATTCTCGACATTAAAAGTGATGCCGCAGCACTTCGCCCTATTGCTTTAGAAATGTCTAAAAAGCTTCGTCACCGTGGCCCAGACTGGTCTGGTATCTATGCTGGTGAAAAAGCTATCCTTGCTCACGAGCGTCTAGCTATCGTCGGCCTAAATAGTGGTGCTCAACCACTATATAGCCAAGACAAAAAACACATTCTTGCAGTCAATGGCGAAATCTATAACCACAAAGAACTTCGCGCTCGCTATGAAGATAAATACCAGTTCCAAACTGACTCTGATTGTGAAGTCATTCTTGCGCTTTACCAAGAGATGGGTGCCGACCTTTTAGAAGAACTTAACGGTATTTTCGCTTTCGTTTTATATGACGAAGAGAAAGACGAATACCTAGTCGGCCGCGACCATATTGGCATCATCCCGCTTTACCAAGGCTACGATGAGCACGGCAACTATTACGTTGCTTCAGAGATGAAAGCACTGGTTCCAGTTTGTAAGACGATCAGTGAGTTCCCTCCTGGTAGCTTCTACTCTTCTAAAGATACAGAACCTCAACGCTACTACATCCGCGATTGGAACGAATACGCAGCCGTTCAAGGTAACAGCACAAGCAAAGAAGAGCTAACTGAAGCGCTAGAAGCTGCTGTTAAGCGTCAACTAATGACTGACGTTCCTTACGGTGTACTTCTATCTGGTGGCCTTGATTCATCAATCACTTCTGCAGTCGCTAAACGTTTTGCAGCAATGCGTATCGAAGATGACGAGCAATCAGAAGCTTGGTGGCCACAACTACACTCATTTGCTGTTGGCCTAGAAAATGCTCCCGATCTGATTGCTGCACGTGAAGTTGCGGACAAAATCGGTACTGTACACCATGAGATGACTTACACCATTCAGGAAGGCTTAGATGCAATCCGTGATGTTATCTACCACATCGAAACTTATGATGTTACGACCATCCGTGCTTCAACGCCGATGTACTTGCTAGCTCGTAAGATCAAAGCAATGGGTATCAAGATGGTACTTTCTGGTGAAGGTGCTGATGAAATCTTTGGTGGCTACCTGTACTTCCATAAAGCGCCAAACGCAAAAGAGTTCCACGAAGAGACGGTACGTAAACTTCTTGCTCTAAGCATGTTTGACTGTGCTCGTGCAAACAAATCACTTGCAGCATGGGGAGTCGAAGGTCGTGTACCATTCTTGGATAAAGAGTTCATCGATGTGGCTATGCGTTTAAACCCTGAAGACAAAATGTGCGGTAACGGTAAAATGGAGAAACACATCCTACGTGAGTGTTTTGAAGACTACTTACCAGATTCAATCGCATGGCGCCAAAAAGAACAGTTCTCTGATGGTGTTGGCTACGACTGGATTGATACATTGAAAGCAACGGCTGAAGAAAAAGTAACGGATCAACAAATGGAAGCTGCTCAGTTCCGTTTCCCTTACAACACACCAACAACCAAAGAAGGTTATGCTTACCGTGAAATCTTTGAGGAGCTATTCCCTCTAGAATCGGCGGCAGAGTGTGTACCTGGCGGCCCTTCAGTTGCCTGTTCATCAGCAAAAGCGATCGAGTGGGATGAGTCATTCAAAAACTGTGTAGACCCATCAGGCCGTGCGGTACAAGCCGTTCACAACGACGCCTATAACGCTTAAGCGTTTGAAAAATCAAATACTAAAAAAGGCGCATTATGCGCCTTTTTGTTTTAAGCCTAGTTTTTACTTTTTAATATTTCACTTATACGTGAGCTTGTAGTGCTTCGTTTTCAATACTGATCGGAACCACTTGGCTGATCATTTTTACGAGCATAATGGATCGAGCTTCGCCATCTTTCTGATGGTAAATAGCTTCAACACCCGCAAACTGGCCACTATTAATTTTGACAACTTGCCCTGATTCAAACTCAACACAGCAATCTTCAACTTCGCTACTGCAACACTTCTCGAACTCTTTTAGCTCAAAAACCAAATCACCTTGGACTTCATACGGCCTTGCACCGAACTTAATAAAGTCGACAACACCACGAGTTGAACGAACGGTAGTAAAGCTTGGGCCTTGCTCATAATCAAAACGGACAAAGATATAGGATGGGAACAGCGGTTCTTGGACCAGCTTCTCTTTCCCTCTCACTACCTTTTCGACTTCTATTTGAGGGTAAAAGCACTCTACCCCCTGATTTTCTAGGTGCTGTTGAGCGCGTTTTTGATCACCACGCTTACAGTAAAGTAAATACCAACGTTTCATTTAACTCGCCATCTTCGTTCTTTGGACATTTAACCACAGCCTAAAACAGTTTAGTCGCCGTTAATAAATGAGTCCTGATAAGCGAGAAATTACGCGCAACAGACAGACTTATCAACCAAAAAGTCATAGGTAAAAAATTTGGTCAGTCATTGTACAAGGAACATTTAGAGATCAAAAGACTCATTGCTGTAAGCATATGTATATCGCAGATAATATGAATAACATTCCCTATAAGATCATAACGATAGGCTAGGGCAATAGATCTAAACATTTTTATTGGATAGGATCTTAAAAAAGGTTACTAACCAACCAGGTCAAATATGGAAAATTAGTTTGCAGCACAAGCAGAATGGGCCACATTAAAAGTAAATTTATTTAATATCAACACTTTAGCAAAACCAAGTTATCGTGACCACAAAATACGCCTATTGCAGACTTTTACCCTACTGTGTATACATGAATGACTATAAAATCTTTTAATACCTAAAATTAGTAAAACTTATGCCAAGCAATCACAACATCTTTGGCCACCCTAGAGGCCTATTTTTATTATTTAGCACAGAGCTATGGGAACGTTTCTCCTACTACGCGATGCGTGCCATCCTTGTTTTATTTTTGACTGACACGACCCTCAACGGTGGGCTTGGTTGGTCAACGAAAGACGCACTTGATCTCTACGGTATTTACACTGGCTTAGTCTACATCACGCCATTGATCGGTGGCTGGATTGCCGATAACTACTTAGGACAACGTAAATCGATCCTAGTGGGTGGTGTATTAATGGCACTCGGCCAATTTACACTCGCTCTTCCTAACGGCGCTATTGGCTTAGACCAAGTAAATGCTCTTTATCTAGGTTTAGCACTCCTTATCAGTGGTAACGGTATGTTTAAGCCAAACATCTCGACCATGGTTGGCGACCTATACCAAGAAGGCGATAACCGCCGTGACGGTGCATTCACCATTTTCTACATGGGCATCAACTTAGGTGCATTATTAGGTGGCTTGATTTCAGGCGCTGCTGTCGACTCTTTCGGCTGGAAAGCAGGTTTCTTAGCCGCTGGTATTGGTATGGTTATTAGCTTAATCATGCAAATGACAATGGCTCAATCTTGGTTAGGTAACATTGGTTCAGTGCCAGCAGCTGCGCGAGCAAAAGCACTGAACCAATCTAAAGAAAAAACGCCACTAACCAAAGAAGAGTTCGATCGATTAAAAGTTATTCTGGTTATGGGTCTATTCGTCATAGTTTTCTGGGCGGGCTTTGAACAAGCTGGCGGTCTGATGAATATCTATACTCAACAATATACTGACCGCATGATTGGTGGCTTTGAAGTCCCAGCGGCGTGGTTCCAATCTCTGAACCCATTCTTCATCATTACACTTGCACCAATCATTGCTGCATTTTGGGTTAAGCTTGGTAAGCGTGAACCAAATTCTCCAGTGAAATTTGCAATGGCTTTGTTCTTCCTAGCTCTTGGTTTTGTGTGCATGATGGGCGCTGTAATGGAGCAAGGTGGCGACCTAACAGTGAAAACATCAATGCTGTGGCTAGTCGGTGCTTTCTTCTTCCATACCCTTGGCGAACTTTGTCTATCTCCTATTGGCCTGTCGTTGGTCACTAAGTTAGCTCCGCTTCGTCTCGCATCACTAATGATGGGGGCATGGTTTGGCTTCAACGCTGTCGCAAACTACGTAGCTGGCCTTGTGGGTTCTCACGTTGGTGAGCTTGGCGCAATGTCTATCTTCGGTGGTATCGCAATTACAGCGACAATAAGTGGCGTCTTACTGCTTCTTTGTGCTGGCAAGCTTGTATCATGGATGCATGGCGTAGAAAGCAACATGATGCTTGAAGCAGAGCCAAAAGCAGAAACTTCGGTTGCTTAATATCTAGACCTATTTCAAGAAGAAACATCCAGATCAAAAAGGGCTGCTCAATGAGCAGCCCTTTTGCTATTTTTAGATATGCATGACAATTTAGGCGAAGTCGTATTTAACGATACAGCGCCACTAACTCCGCCATCATATCGATGTGCGAGTCTCTATCATTCAGACACGTAATGTAGCTAAAGTCTGAGCCACCAGCGTCAATGAAGGTCTCTTTACACTGATCCGAAATCTCTTCTAACGTTTCTAAACAATCCACAGAAAATGCAGGCGCCATAATATCGATTTTTTTGATGCCTTTGCTTGGCAATGATTCAAGTGTCTCGTCAGTGTATGGCTTCAACCACTCTTCTCGACCAAATCGAGATTGGTATGTCATGGTGATATCGTCCGCTGATAAGCCTAACTCAGCAGCAAGGAGCTTTGTTGTCGCTTCACAATGCTGTGGGTAGATGTCGCCTTCATCAGCCAATCGTTTCGGAATACCGTGGAAAGAACAAACTAAATGATCGGCTCTACCATTTTTATCCCAATGGCTACGCACGCTTTCAGCCAATGCTTTTGCGTAGCTTGGGTGCGCGTAGTAGTCGCGAATAAAGCGATAGCTCGGAATCACTGGCATCTGCTTAAAGGCCTTGGTTAAGCCATCAGATACGGCCGCTGTGGTTGTGCCTGAGTATTGAGGATATAAAGGCAATACGATGATGTCTTCAACGCCCTGACCCATTAATTGCTCAACGCCCGTTTTAAGGCTTGGGTTACCATAGGTCATACCCAGCGCTACGGGTATCTGTAATTTTTTCTGGAGCTTTTCGGCTTGTCTTTGAGAGTACACAAGCAGTGGTGAGCCTTCATCCATCCAAACAGACTGATACAGCTTAGCCACTTTCGGCGCTCTAATCGGTAAGATCACCCCATGTAAAATAGGACACCACAACCAACGCGTTAAGTTTACGACTCGCTTGTCGTGTAAGAATTCACTCAAAAATCGACGAACGCCAGCTGGGGTCGCTGAGTCTGGTGTTCCTAAGTTCACCAGTAAAACGCCCTGCTTTTTATTATTTTCCATAGATACCTGAGACCAATATGTGATTTTCTGGAACGTAATATACTAATCTACATAAGTTTAAGATCATTGTTGTGCTACTAAATTTAAGAATAATCGTTCTTAACCTAGGTGATCACAACATCACATTGATCGTTAGCCGCGCGAATCTAAGCCGTACCACGGAAACAGTGCACAATCGAGTTTATCTAGATTGGTATATGACTAAAAATTGAAACAAAAAAAGCGACCTTAAGGTCGCTTCCAATATATCAAATTCTAAAACTGGCTGTTAGCCAATTATGCTAGTGCTTTCTCAAGTTCTGCACTAACTTCAGCAACTTGCTTAGTACCGTCGAACTTAAGGTACTTAGTGTTACCTGCTTCAGCTTCTTTACCGTAGTAAGAGATAAGCGGAGCTGTTTGATCGTGGTATACACCTAGACGTGCACGAACTGTTTCTTCTTTGTCGTCATCACGAACCACTAGCTCTTCGCCAGTGATGTCATCTTTACCTTCTTCTTTAGGCGGGTTGTACACATTGTGGTATGTACGGCCAGAAGGAAGGTGAGCACGACGACCAGCCATACGCTCAACAATCACATCGTCAGCTACGTCGAATTCAACAACGTAGTCTACTGCGATACCCATTTCTTTTAGGCCATCAGCTTGAGGGATTGTGCGTGGGAAACCGTCTAGTAGGAAACCTTTCTCACAGTCATCTTGAGCGATACGCTCTTTGATTAGACCAAGGATAATTTCATCAGAAACTAGCTGACCAGCGTCGATTACTGATTTTGCTTGCTTACCAAGCTCAGTACCCGCTTTGATAGCAGCACGTAGCATGTCACCAGTTGAAATTTGAGGGATACCAAATTTGTTCATGATGAAGTTAGCTTGAGTACCTTTACCCGCGCCAGGAGCACCTAGAAGAATGATGCGCATGTTTAATCCTCTTATAAAAATTATGATTTATACCGAAGCTCACTATCCCGCCTTTCTGGTTCAATTTAAGTCGAACAAGAGAGATTAGGTAACAACTGAGGCTAAGCACAACTGTAAACAGAAGCAAAACGGTAAGTTTCGGTATAACGTTTAAAAATCATACAACTGGAGATGATAGGTTCATAGTACCAGCTGATTAGGTCGAGCATTCTATCACATTAATATTCAATTTTGCTTAAATTAAGACTAAAGAATGTATCGACAGCGTTTGCGTTCGTCTTGTTAGCAACTTTAGCGACATTTCGATGAAGTTAAGCGACGTTCATAAAAAAAGCCCGCATTAGCGAGCTTTTAATTATAATTATGAGCTTAGCCCAAAGTCGAAAGACTAACGTTTTGTCAGTAGTTCGTTGATTGCACCTAAGAATTGTGACGGATCTTCCATTGAGCCCTTTTCAGCCAGCATAGCTTGACCAAGTAGTAGCTCAACCCAACGGCCAAACGCTTGTTCGTCCGCTTCATCAGCCATCTGTTTCACAAGTGCGTGCTCAGGGTTAATCTCAAAGATGTACTTAACTTCAGGTGCAGCTTGACCCGCAGCTTCAAGAAGCTTAGCCATTTGAGTGCCCATCTCGAAATCATCGGTCACAACAACAGCAGGTGTAGTTGCTAACTTGAATGTCGTGCGAACCTCTTTAACACGATCACCAAGGTAAGCTTGAGTGCGATCAACAACAGACTTGAACTCTTCTTCCGTCTCTTTTTGCTTCTCTTTCTCTTCTTCACCTTCAAACTTGCTTAGATCTAAGCCTGCTTTTGTGATCGACTGGAACTGCTTACCGTCGAAGTCAGTTAGGTAATTCATCACATACTCATCGATACGATCGTACATTAGAACCACTTCAATGCCTTTTGCTTTGAACTGCTCCAAGTGTGGGCTGTTCTTAGCCGCGGCATAGCTGTCTGCCGTTAGGTAATAAATCTTGTCTTGGCCTTCTTTCATACGTTCAACGTAAGAAGCGAGGCTGATGGTTTGCTCAACAGAATCCTCTTCCGTTGATGAGAAACGAAGTAGACCTGCGATTTTTTCTTTGTTCGCCATGTCTTCAGCAGGGCCTTCTTTCAGTACTAGGCCGAACTCTTTCCAAAACTCCAAGTACTTGTCGTTGTCATTCTTCGCCATGCGCTCAAGCATAGTGAGTACACGCTTGGTACATGCGCCACGAAGAGACTGAGTTACCTTATTATCTTGCAGGATTTCACGAGACACGTTCAGTGGTAAATCGTTTGAATCAATCAAGCCGCGAACGAAACGCATGTAAGATGGCATGAACTGCTCTGCATCATCCATGATGAATACGCGCTGTACATAAAGCTTAAGGCCGCTCTTATGGTCACGATTCATCATATCCCAAGGTGCTTTAGCTGGGATGTAAAGTAGGCTTGTGTAGTCGTTCTTACCTTCAACTTTGTTATGGCTCCACGTTAGTGGATCAGCAAAGTCGTGAGATACGTGCTTGTAAAACTCTTGGTACTCTTCTTTCTCGATATCAGACTTGTTACGAGTCCAAAGCGCTTGAGCCTTGTTAATCTGCTCCCAATGCTTCTCTTCGGTGTCTTTACCTTCGTCATCTTTCACCGCTGTGAAGATAGAGACAGGGATACCGATGTGATCAGAATACTTACCAATCACTTCACGCAGACGCCATTCATTTAAGAACTCTTTGCCGTCTTCACGCATATGAAGAATGATGTCTGTACCACGAGATTCTTTCGTGATGTCTTCGATAGTGTAATCACCTTCACCCGCAGAGTGCCATTGCACGGCTTGGTCATTAGCAAGTCCAGCTGCTCGAGTGCGAACAGTCACTGCGTCTGCAACGATAAATGCAGAATAGAAACCAACACCAAATTGGCCAATAAGCTGAGAGTCTTTGCTTTGGTCTTCAGACAGCTTTGAGAAAAAGTCAGCTGTGCCTGACTTAGCAATAGTACCTAAATGCTCAATAACGTTGTCGCGGCTCATACCTATGCCGTTATCAGAGATCGTTAAAGTATTTGCTTCAGCGTTGAACGAAAGTTTCACACCTAAATCAGCATCGCCTTGGTAAAGGTCGCCATTTGATAGCGCTTGAAAACGAAGCTTATCAGCCGCGTCAGATGCGTTAGAGATCAGCTCACGTAGGAAGATTTCTTTATTTGAATACAGTGAGTGAATCATTAGGTGAAGTAGTTGTTTTACTTCAGATTGAAAGCCACGAGTCTCTTTATTTTGCGTTGCCGTTTCGCTCATTTTTACTCCAAAACATCTATACTTTATGTTGAATAATCATAGGGGCGTTGCACATTATGCCTCTCTTATGTTCATTAACATGAGGATGACAAATGTAAATTCAAGGTCAAAAAGCATAAAAACACTGTTTTTTTGATCTGTTTTTATTATCCTTGAGTGTTATAAATATAAAAGAACATAAAAGAAGCCATGATTTGGTGAAGAATTAACAGAACTTCACCTGAGATTTGTCTATTTCGCACCCCAAATCATCCAAAATAGAAGAGTTCAATGAGCAATATCGGCACAAAGTTTATTCTCGCACAGCGGTTCGTATTTGACCCAAATAGCAACTCACTTGTTGATCAGATGAGCGACGGTGAAGTCGTACGTCTTGGCAGCAATGAAAGCCGCATTCTCCTGATGCTGTCAGAAAGACCCAATGAAGTTATCACTCGTAACGAATTACACGAATATGTTTGGCGAGACCAAGGCTTTGAGGTGGACGACTCCAGCTTAACGCAAGCGGTATCGACACTCAGAAAAATGCTAAAAGACTCAACCAAATCTCCAGCATTTGTAAAAACCGTTCCTAAACGTGGTTATCAATTTATCGCGACTGTTGAGCGCTCAGCACCACTGTCATCAAACGATCAGCCAACAACAGCTGAAATTGCAGAAAGTGACGTAGAGCCTATTTTAACATTTGCTAATACCACATTAGCTGATGAGGTCATCACTGAAACTATTGATCCAGAGCCAACTGCAAAGGCTCAAGAAAATCATGTCGAAGTCGAGCCAGTAACCAATCAGGTTAAACCTAAAGATGAAAGTTCGAATAAATGGTTAACGTTTGGAATGTTACTTGTCGCTTTCATTATGCCAATACTCGTTTTAACGTTAAAGAACCCAGCAGAGTCAGAGTTTCGAACATTAGCAGAGGTTAATGGTGTCAAAGTTCAAACCCCAATCAACCATCCAACTCTGACTAGTTGGCTGCCAGCGATAGAGAAATGTGTATTGCGTTACAACACCAGCCACACTGGCATGCTAAAGCCAACTGAGGTGATTGCAACAGGCGGACAAGGTAACAATCTAGCTCTAAACTATATTCACCCTCAAGATTACTCGAGCGAGAATGTAACTCTAAGAATTTACGCAAACCAGTCGGATGTACACGACATTTGTAACGGTGGTCAGTAACATGAAATTAAAATTATCCATTATTTTACTGGTTATCTCTGCTTTCTTGAGCGGCTGGTTATACTGGGGTAGCGATGCAAAGATAGAACGCTTGCTTACGCAACACGAATGGCAATCGAAAATGGTGACTCTGATTAGCGATATCAAGCAAGAGGATTCAATCGGGCCACTGCGTAAGGTTGAGCTATCATCGAATGCGAAGTATTTGCCAAACGGTACGTATCTGAGAATGGCTGTAGTTAAACTGTATGGCACTCAGACTGCACCCGCAAACGTCATCAATATTTCCGAAACCGGTCAGTGGGATATTAACGATAATTACTTACTGATTTCACCAACGGAGTTTAAAGATGTCACTTCTGCTGAGCGACAAGACTTTTCAGAGGAGCAACTCGAGCTGATCACTCAAGTGATTAAAATGGATGCAGAACAAAGCCGACGCATTGATATTATTAATCAGAAAGCACTGCTGCTCACTAGCCTAAATCATGGTTCTACGGTGTTATTCTCAAACTAATACTGTCTCAAACTAAAATCAGATTAAGCTAAAACTCAACAGTGATTTACTGTATATCATTAAACGATATACCAATAGAAAGGGGCATGATGCCCCTTTTTTATTAACTGTTGACATCAAACTACTGTTTTAGAATTTTTAGGGGTATCTATGAATACAGAACCAAGCTCGGTAAGTGCATCAATCACCAAGGCAACCATCGCAATACACTATTGTCGTCAATGCAATTGGATGCTTCGTTCTAGTTGGTTATGCCAAGAGTTACTGCATACTTTCAGTGAAGAGATAGAGCAAGTGAGTTTACACCCTGATACCGGAGGTCGATTTGAGGTTTTTTGTAATGGAATACAGATTTGGGAAAGAAAAGCGGACGACGGTTTTCCTGAGGCTAAAGTTCTGAAGCAAAGAGTACGAAACATCATTGCTCCAGACAGAGACCTCGGCCACGTAGACTCAAAGTGAGCCTTTTCTAACGCCGCCGATTGAGTTTATTTAAAGCTCGCCACTCACGAGAACATCACCTTCAAGGCTAATGACTTTAAAGATATTATTTTCATAGATGCCATAGCTCGCTGCGTGGCCATCTCGTGGGAATGTCACCGAGCTAGGATTAAAGATAAAGATGTCATCTTGGTATTCAGCAACAGGAATATGGGTATGACCATGGGCAATAATATCACCCGCCTTTAGCTCGGGGCGTTTATTGGTGTTGTACAAATGACCATGAGTTAGAAAAATACGTTGGCCTGATTCTAATAGTACCCACGAGTAATCCATCATCATTGGAAAAGACAACAACATCTGATCCACTTCGCTATCGCAGTTACCACGAACAGCAATGATCTCTTGAGAAAACGCATTCAACTTCTCTGCAACCGCCGGCGGATTGTATCCTTCAGGGATCGGGTTTCTTGGACCATGATTCAGAATGTCACCCAATAGCACTAAATATTGCGCACCAGACGCTTGGTAGAGTTCTAATACCCTTTCTGTTGCTGGCAGCGAACCGTGTAGGTCTGAAGCAAAAAATAATTTCACACGTACTTCTCCATAAAATTTATGAGCCTATTGTACGTATCTAACAGCTACACGTCATCTCTCGCCATACCGTTGATCACGATATTATTGTAACTAACCATACCGACTATTTTATGGTCACTGACCACAGGGGCACGACTGATACCAAAACGCTCAAACAAGCGTGCACAGTACTTCACATTCATATCGGCAGACACGCTTAGCGCTGGCTTGGTCATGATCTCATAAACATTGGTTCGCTTCGGAGAACGGTTCTTAGCCAGTACTTTCTTAGCAATATCATTCATCAATACGATGCCGTATTCGTCATCTTCGTGGCGCTTATCGACAATGATGGCTTTCACTTTATGCTTCTTAGCCATCTCTATCGCTTCCAACACAGTGGTTAGCCCATCGATAATCACATACGTATTAGCCATTACATCGCTTACTCGGATTTTTTCACTGCCACTCATAACTCGTCCTCCACAACCTTAGTTAATGTTTCAACTTGGTGCGCGACCCCGACTGCATCTTCGACATCGATCTGCACTGCTATCCCTTGCCCTGACTCTTGGTCAAACTCCCCGACTTCACCGATAGTTTCTAGAATATGCCTAGCTAGGTGCTCCTCGACGACAAACAGCAGCACATCTTTTTGCACCTCTAACGTTAACCCAAAGAAGGTGCGCTTTTGGTTTAGCCCCTGCCCTCTGGCATTGTTAATCACGGTTGCCCCTGTTGCACCCGCATCACGCGCGGCGTCGAGCACGATATCGGTCTTGCTTTCTTCTACAAACGCTAAGATAAGTTTAAAGCGCATCTTTGCTCTCCTTAGATGATTGTGATCGGTTTAGCCATTGCGTTATTTGGGCATACCCCATCACGGATATAATTGGAAATAAGCTCGCGAAAGCAATCAACCCAAAGCCATCAATTACCGGATTTCTTCCTGGCACCGTTGACGCGAGTCCCAACCCAAGTGCCGTCACTAAAGGTACCGTCACCGTTGATGTCGTAACCCCACCAGAATCGTAAGCTAACGGAATAATCAATTTGGGCGCATAAAAGGTCTGAATAACCACAATGACATAGCCAGCAATGATGTAGTAATGAATAGGGTCGCCAGCCACGATGCGATAACTACCTAGCGATATGCCAATCGCTACACCTAACGCCACGGAGATCCTCAGCCCGTTAACACTGATACTGCCACCGGAAACTTGGTTTGCCTTAATAGCAACGGCGATCAAAGAGGGCTCGGCTATCGTGGTACTGAAACCAATACAAAACGCGAAAAGGTAAACCCAGTAATAGTCAAACCAAACTAAGGCAAGGCCTGAACTGACCTTGAACTCAGTCAAAAAACTTGGTTCGGTGAGTTGCATTGCCATAGTCTCCCCTAAAGGAAACAGCGCGAGCTCTAACCCCATCAAAAAGAGCGACAACCCAAGAATGACGTAAAAGAAACCTATCAGCACTTTGCCTAAGTTATTAACTGGCTTGCGCAGCACCGCTAATTGGAAACCGAAGATGATCACCGCAATCGGAATCACATCCATGACAGTACCAAGAAAGGTGTCGATAAATTGCTGAGCACTGATCATGTCACCACCATCCCGTAGACCATGACAAACATCATCGGCAGCAGTGAAGCAAAGGCGATCAATCCAAAGCCATCAATCATCGGATTTCTCCCTTTAATCGCAGAGGCTAAACCCACGCCCAATGCGGTCACTAACGGAACGGTAATGGTCGATGTAGTCACTCCGCCAGAGTCGTACGCAATCCCAATGATGTTTTCAGGGGCAAATGCAGTGAGCACCACAACTCCAATATAACCTCCGATGATCATGTACTGAATTGGCCAACCTTTTAAGATTCGCAGCACCCCAAGTAAGATGGCGATCCCCACCGACAATGCTACGGTGAAACGCAAGCCATCGGCGTACTGTTCCATTTCGTCTAGAGAGTTGGGAATAACACCACCTTCAGCGGCCACTTCTGCTGCTTCGGCGGCCACTGCGGTTAATGCGGGTTCCGCAATGGTGGTACCAAACCCTAAACAGAAAGCGAAGGTCAATAACCAAAACACGCTCCCCTTACGAGCAAAAGCTTGAGCCATCGACTCGCCGATTGGGAACAGACCCATCTCAAGGCCAAAGATAAAAAAAGTCAGTCCAAAAACCACCAGCACTAAGCCAGTTAGAATAGACAACAGATGAGGGAGTGGTTCTTGCAAAACAGCAAGCTGGAAGAAAGCAATCACCGCCACGATCGGCAAGAGATCCCTTAGGCTACCTAACATGGCTCGAAACAAAGCAAGCACTGCTGTCATCGCAACTCCTAGTCATTGAAATTGTGTCTGGTTATTAATTACTAATAATCATGGCAAATCCTTATCATTCCTTATGTGACAAATATTACGCAGTTGGTAACATATCGGAGTAAAATGCATAAGTGTGATAGCGGTATACATCCTAACCTGATTAATTTAATTTCATTCTTTCGTAAATTGATACGGCGTAATTTGGGTATCACACAATTGAAACCAACTGATCGTTATAGTGATTTTTTCGTATTGATTGGCGTTCAAAAACAAGCCATGTCTATAATTATGTTTAATAGGGAGATTGGTATGAAGATATTGTTAACTGGTGGTACGGGATTTATTGGTTCTGAATTGGTCAAAAGTTGGAATACTGACGATGTGACATTGTTGACACGGAGCCCCGAAAAAGCGAAGCAAAACCTAAATCACCTGAACCAGAATAACCTTCATTACATTCAATCTCTTGATGAACTCAGCGATCTCAATGACTTCGATGTCGTGGTCAATCTTGCTGGCGAACCGATCGCTGACAAGCGTTGGAGTACGGAGCAAAAAGAGAGGATCTGTAACAGTCGTTGGCACATTACTGAAAAACTGGTCGAGTTAATTCATGCCAGTAGCAACCCACCGCAGGCTTTCATTAGCGGCTCAGCCGTGGGTTACTATGGCGATCAACAGCAACACCCATTTGATGAATCACTACGAGTAGAAGACGAAAGTTTTCCTCACAAAGTCTGCGCGCACTGGGAAGAGATCGCCAAGAGAGCCCAGTCCGATGAGACGCGTGTGATACTACTAAGAACGGGGATTGTGTTAGGTGAAAATGGTGGTGCTCTAAAGAAGATGCTAATGCCCTACAAACTCGGAGTAGGCGGACCACTTGGTTCAGGCGAACAGTACATGCCTTGGATTCACATGCTTGATATGGTGAGAGCCATCAACCACTTATTGTCAACTCCTCACGCTCAAGGGGAATTTAATATGTGTGCCCCGCACCCTGTCACCAACAAACTGTTCAGCAGTACACTCGCCAAGCAACTACGCCGACCTCATTTCTTATTCACTCCGAAATGGGCAATGTCGCTTCTGATGGGTGAATCTTCTTGTCTGCTCTTTGACAGCATTCGTTCCAAACCAAAGAAACTCACTGAAATGGGATTTATCTTTAGTTACTCAAGAATAGAACCAGCCTTAAAAAACTTGTTACAACATCAAGATTAATTCTTTACCCTAGAGCGATAAAGACTCTAATGAAGGATTAAGCGTGAACAAGTCGATTCTGATCACCGGTTGCTCAACGGGTATTGGCTATACATGTGCGCATGCACTACAAAAGCGTGGTTTCCACGTCATTGCATCGTGTCGTCATCCGCAAGATGTACAGCGTCTGCAAGATGAGGGACTGACCTGCATACAGCTCGACCTTTCTAACCAAGAAAGCATTGAACAAGCTGCACAACTTGCTATTGAGCTAGCGCCTAACGGATTATATGGTTTATTCAATAACGGCGCTTATGGTCAAGCTGGCGCGCTAGAAGACTTACCAACCCAAGGTCTCAAAGAGCAATTCGAAACCAACTTCTTTGGCTGGCATCATCTTGTTTGTCAGATACTTCCGCACATGCGCGAACGCGGCGAAGGTCGAATCGTACAAAACAGTTCCGTATTAGGCTTTGCGGCCATGAAATATCGTGGCGCTTACAACGCTTCAAAGTTCGCTCTAGAAGGCTGGACAGATACGTTACGTTTAGAACTGCATGGTAGTGGTATTCATATCTCGTTATTGCAGCCAGGTCCAATAGAAACCCAATTTAGAAATAATGCCCTGAAAGCTTTCAATAAATGGATCACCATTGCTGGCAGCGCTCATCAAGAAGCTTATCAACAACAAAAAGACCGACTCGAAAAAGAATCATCGAACAACGCTTTTGTTCTTCCGCCTGAAAGTTGTATTGAACCGGTTTATCACGCACTCACCGCCGATAAACCCAAACTCAGATACCGAGTGACGACCCCAACTAAAGTCTTCGCGGTATTGAAAAGAATGCTACCAAGTCGCTTGCTAGACCCTATTTTGAGAAAAGCTGCATAAATTACTAACTTTGCATCAACAGTCGCAAACTTTAATGTAACGATGTAATTTTTCCGTAACAATAAGATGTCATGATTGTCCTATCTCATCAATTATTCCCAATTGATGAACCTAATCTGGATATTTCATGACTTTAAACCGCCTTAATTGGGTCGGTGTGACTCTGGCGATTACGTTGTTTATTCTGTTTTGAGTATCTTACGCTATGCCTCACTGACCACCTCAATGATAACGCTATGCCTTCCCTGTTGAGATAACCACTCTATCAACATAGAAGCATAGCGTTTTTCTATTTTGGCTCTTTTTATTTGAGATAACCAAGTTAGATCTTGAAGTTACCAGCATCTCCCCCCATATTTGCAACGTACCCACAAAACACACCTCAAGGAACGTAAATGCAATCTCCGCATATTGTTGAACTTAATGAGCAGAACTTTCGTCAAGTATTAGAAACCTCAATGCAGACGCCTGTACTCATCCACTTTTGGGCACCAATGAGCCAAGAAAGTGCTCAGGTGATCCCTGAACTGCAAACATTAACTCAGCAATACAACGGCGCTTTTACTTTAGCTCTGTTGAATTGTGAACAAGAGCAGGCAATTGCTAGCCAATTTGGCGTACAAGCACTCCCTACTATTGCACTGTTTGTTAACGGTCAGCCTGTTGATGGTTTGGGTGGCCCACAAAGCATACAAGCGATTGTTGAAATGTTAGGAAAACACCTTCCTAGCCAAGACGAGCTCGCACTGCGTCAGGCTCTCGAGCAAATGCAAGCAGGCGAGCACGCACAAGCGCTCGCAGCAATGCAACAATTGCCAATAGAGCTGACGAGCAAAGGCGAGGTAAAACTGGCAATCGCAGAATGTTTACTAGAAACGCAACAGTTTGATCTAGCTGAAACTCAGCTAGCCACCATTCCTCTAGAGTACCAAGATAATTACTATAAAGGCTTAGTCGCAAAGCTTGAGCTTCACAAGCAAGCAGCAGACAGCCCTGAAATACAAGCATTAGAAACCGCTCTTCAGCAAGACCCATATGACGCTAAGACAGCATCTGAATTAGCATTGCAATATCACCAAGTGAATCGCAACGAAGAAGCGATGGAACTGTTGTGGTCTTTCCTTGCAAAAGATCTAAATGTTTGCAATGGCGATATGAAAAAAGAGTTCATGGATATCTTAAGTGCGCTTGGACAAGGTAACCCAGTTGCCAGTAAGTACCGCCGACAGCTGTACTCTCTGCTCTACTAACTAAACCCTAAAAGTACTAAAGATAAGCATCGTATATCTCATCGAAAATTGACAATTCAATCAATTAGTTTATCGAATAATAGAATGTAAAATGGGCCATAAAATCAATATTTTATGGCCCATTTCTCATTTATAAATTTGCTCAGAATTTAAATATGAGCCAGTATCAATACTGAACTATCAAAAACTTAAACTTGCAAAGGATTTTGTATGGCTATTGATACATTGATTACTATCGGCGTCTTTACTGCCGTCGCAATATTGTTTATTTTCGCCGGAGTAAAAACGGTTCCGCAAGGCAATAACTGGACCGTAGAACGCTTCGGCCGTTATACACAAACCCTCCAACCAGGTCTGAACCTGATCATTCCATTTATCGATAAAATCGGACAACGCATCAGTATGATGGAACGTGTTCTCGACATCCCGGCACAAGAAGTCATCTCCAAAGATAATGCAAATGTGGTTATTGATGCGGTGTGTTTCGTTCAAGTGATCGACGCGCCTAAAGCGGCTTATGAGGTGAATGATCTTGAGCACGCGATTCGTAATTTAACTCTCACCAATATCCGTACTGTACTGGGCTCGATGGAACTGGATGAAATGCTCAGCCAGCGAGACATGATTAACACCAAATTATTGAATATCGTTGATGAAGCGACAAACCCTTGGGGTGTCAAAGTTACACGTATCGAAATCAAAGACGTACAGCCACCAGCAGACCTTACCGCTGCGATGAATGCTCAGATGAAAGCCGAGCGTAACAAACGTGCAGATATCCTAGAGGCAGAGGGTGTACGACAAGCTGAGATATTGAAAGCAGAAGGTCACAAGCAATCAGAAATCTTAAAAGCAGAAGGCCAAAAGCAAGCCGCGATACTTCAAGCTGAAGCTCGTGAACGGGCTGCCGAAGCTGAGGCTAAAGCGACAGAAATGGTATCAACAGCGATTGCTCAAGGTGACATGCAAGCAGTCAATTACTTTATTGCACAAGGTTACACCGACGCACTGAAGTCTATTGGCCAAGCAGAAAACGGTAAGATCATCATGCTACCGCTCGAAGCGACTGGACTAATGGGTTCTGTTGCGGGTATTGCAGAGATGTTTGCACATAAGAATGACAAGGGTAGTAAGGACTAACTTATGGTCGAATTGCTCGAACAAGTAAACTACTGGCATTGGTTAGCGTTTGGCCTAGCATTGTTAGCGCTTGAGCTAATTGGAACCGCTGGTTACTTTTTATGGATAGGCATATCTGCCATGCTAGTCGGGGCCCTATTAGGCGCACTACCAATCGGTTGGCAGATGCAATGGCTATCCTTTGCGAGCTTCTCGCTTATCACCACTTGGCTGTGGTGGAGAAGACAGCTGTCTAGTGACAAGCAATCTGACTCTACTCGAGACCTTAATCAGCGAGAGAAGCAACTGATTGGAAGAAAGACTCGCCTCTTAGAGCCGGTACAAAAAGGTAACTGCAGGATAAAGCTAGGGGATAGCTCATGGTCTGCGATGAGTACACATGATATTGATGCGGGAGAGGAAGTCGTGATTACTGCTGTCGATGGCATTGTTCTCACTATAAGCCCTACTAAACAATAATCAAGAAAACCCTCCGTCAAAGCCATAAGTAACCAACTTATGGCTTTTTCTCTACAAGTGAATCAATAATTGGGCAATGGCTATTTGAGTCACCAGGGCATTGTTCAACCCACTCTTTCAATGTCTTCTGAATGATCAGTAAGTCTTCAATTTTTTTATTCACTTCTTCCAATTTACTTAACGCTTTTGCTTTAACATCGGCACTTTCGCGACATGGGTTGTCGGCTAATTCAACAAGCGCACGACACTCATCAAGCGAAAAACCAGCGCTTCTCGCTTTCGCTACGATTCCGAGCTCTTTAATCTGCTTCTCACCATAAGACCGATAACCATTTTCAGAACGCAACGGTGCAGATATCACCCCTTTGTCTTCATACAAACGAATAGACTTAGGTGATAACTGCGTGAGGCTTGCAACTTCGCTTATGTTCATAATATTACTCAAGTAAATATCGCATAAAAACTATTTAGAAACCTAAGACTATTATTCAAACATCTAGGAATGCTAACTACCGAAACAAAAACATTGAAGCAATATAATGTTCGAAAATAAAGTCTGCTGTTTATGGCTATTTTACATCAAATGATGAGAGTAGCTTAGATTTTCCAACAAACCCAAACACCAACTATCAACAAGTTACTGTTTGAAATAGCAAAATAGGCATTCATTATTTTTCATAGGAAATTTTTTGATTTTTTTGATTTTTGAGAAATACCTCACATACTAATGAATATCTCTTGTTTGAAGAGATTTTTAGTGAGGTGTCATTATGAAATGTTATCTAGCGTTAATTTTTAGCTTAGTTTTAAGCTTCTCTGTATCCGCCCAAAATGTAGGAAGCACTGCATCTGGACCGATCATAAAATGTGACTTAGGAAGTAGTGTTGTAGAATATATGCCTATCGTTATATGCAAGCATAGTAATGGTAAGGTTCTACACTAACAAAAAAGGAGCCTAGGCTCCTTTCCTTTAAAACTCGATTAATTGTTTGATTATCGTTTTACGTTCTTCTTTGGAAGCTTTGTTAAACCAATATTCGAACATTTCAATCTCTTTGACATTATCACCTAAAGAATCAACAACACCATTTCGATTTGCTACAGACCAGTTAATAACGGAGTCTCTTTGTTCTGTTGGAATTTGTTCAAACCAATATTTTGACATCTCTTGAGCTTGGCTTACCGGCTCTTGCTGAAGCGCGGGAACTGCAACTACAGGTGCGGCTGCGGCTACAGGTGCTGCCATAACAGATTTAGCTGTTGCGTTTTTATCACCCGTATTTACGATTGCTTCGATGTAGCCAGCAGGAATAGAAAACGAAATGCTGTTCGCATTTGAAACCTGGACATCAAAAATTAGATCTTTAAAAGGTGCTTCGTTGAAGATTTCATTAGATACAGGAAATTTCACATACTGTGTTTGAGTACATATATCGCTGCATGTTTCAGCTGAAGCCGCATAAGGTTTTAATGGCACTTTACCTTCAGAACCTTGAACTAAGACAGAGCGATACTCGTTGTAATTTTTAAAGTACTGAAGCTCCATCGTTATGTATGAATCAGGTACCGTTACAGTACTGTTTGGGGTAACGTAATTTAGCTCTAAAGACGAGTTAACTAGCTGACCTTGTCTAACTTCAAGCACATCAGGAGACAGCGACTCACCAACGACAATTTGGTAATTTTGCTTACTCTCTATTCTTTTAACAGAATCTGTAAAATCACTATTAGAATCTAATGTTGTACATCCAATTAAGAATAAAGGAATCGATGCTAAAACTATTTTTTTCATATTAACTACCTCGAGGGTTTCCCCATAATATTATTCGATGCCTTTTCTTTCTTAGGCTGGACCAGAAATGAATATGCGCCGACTAATTAGTCAGCGCATCTCTTTACTTAAAGCATGGTTTCAATTAGAAGCCGTACTCTAAACCAATACGTGTAACGAACGTATCTGTGTTAGCAATAGAACCTTTATCGTCAGCTTTGATATCACGCTGTGCAATACGGATGTAAGGAACAAAGCCGTTATGAACGTACATTAGCTGACCTGAGATTACGCTATCTTCATCAGCGTTTTTAACACCATCAGTTTCAGACTCTAGGTTAGCTGCGTAACCTAGTTTGAAGCCCCAAGGGCCGTTCCAGTACTGACCGATTACAGAGTATGAAGCCTGTTCAGACTTAGCGCCGCCTTGAACATCTGACTCACCCGCTTTGTAGGCTGCAGAAATACCGAAACCTGCTGGAAGTGACGCTTCAAAACCGATTAGATAACCAAATGTATCAGCCATTTCAGCAGAAGTTGCAGCAACTGCAGGAGTTGCACCGCCAAAGTTTACGCCATCACAACCCGTAGCAACTAAACATGTACCAGCAGCAGTTCCAGCTGTTGCAGCTGTTAGTTGACGATCTGATTCTGATTCAACAGCAGCGTGGAAAGTAACCGTATCAGCTAAACGGTAGTGAGCAGCCGCGCCGTAGAAGTAGTTATCTTTAACACTTGAGTCACCACGACCTGTTGCTAGGTTGAATGTAAAACCATTCAAGTCAGCAGAATCGTATCGAGCCATATCACCATGACGGTCACGGTTGTATTTAACATCGCCGCCCCAGTCCCATACTGCGCCCAAACCTGGGTTAGCATAAGGCCAGTCAATTACTTCATACATTGGCGTCAGCATACGACCAAAACGTACTTTACCCCAGTCACCTTGCAGGCCTAAGAACGTATCACGATTACCTAGTGTCGCACCGTCACCGTTTTCACCAACGTAACCAGATTCAATTTGCATGAATACGTTCACGTTCTCGAACATGTCTTTACTTGCACGGAAACCAATTCGAGATTCATTCTCGTAATCGTATCCCGTACCTGTATCAGTTTTTACGCCGTTTTTAGTTTTTTCTGAATCGTAGTTAACAACAGAGATTGCTGCTACACCGTAAGCCTGAACGTTAAAATCTGAGATAACACCAACTTGAGAAGATTCAGATGCGAATGCACCACTTGAAATCATCGCAACTGCAGCACCAAGTAAAGTACGTTTGAAAATTTTGTTTTCCATGGAATAAAACTCCTAAAAATGGATATAGCTGTTTGAATATTTCCCGCCTAAAGTTGGCCGCCGTAGAGAGAAATACCTTTTCTTGTTTGAGAACCCTGAAACACCGAATTCTCGATTTCCTTTCTGGTTATACACAATGTGCATCCATGCCAATAAGACTAACTTCACCCCAAAAAAGATCAATGAGAACTTAATTTTCATCTAAAAAAATATGAGTTGGTGCAAATTTATCATGTACTTAGTGATCCAGATCTACTAATTGAAAAAACCGAGGGGCAAAAGAGTAAAAACATTAAAAAACAAAAACTTACTAACACAGCAGCCTCTTAAAAATTGATATCACTCGCATTTAGCAAACAACTATAACAACATTTCATTAATGTTGAGCGTCATCACTGTCCTGATTTCATAGTTCGTATAGGAACAAATTTCTCAACAATTAAAAAGTGATTACTTTTATATCAGAAACGAAAAAGGCACTCCCTTGAAAGGAGTGCCTTTGAGCTTTTTTTATCTGTATTTACTTACGAAATAAGGGCTATTAGATCTTCTTCTGTTCTTATTTCGATACCTAAATCTTGTGCTTTAGTCAGTTTAGAACCAGCGGCTTCACCAGCAAATAAGATATCCGTTTTCTTAGACACGCTACCGGTTACTTTTGCACCTAAAGCTTGCAAAGCAGCTTTCGCTTCGCTGCGACCTAATTTAGAAAGTGAGCCAGTCAACACAACTACTTTGCCTTCTAACGGTAGCTCTTGATCATCCGCAACAGCTTCAATTGCAGGCCAGTTAACTCCAAGCTCGATAAGTTGGTCGACTACTGCTCTGTTTTTCTCTTGTGAGAAGAAGCTCGTGAGGTGACTTGCTACGATGTCACCAATATCTGACACTTCAACCAACTGCTCATGAGTTGCAGCTTGAACCAACTCTAGCGTTTTAAAGTGCTGAGCTAAGTTCATAGCCGTCGCTTCACCGACTTCTCGAATTCCTAAAGAATAAAGGAAGCGTGCCAATGTCGTGTCTTTCGCTTTGTTAAGCGCACTCACTACATTCTGTGCCGATTTAGGTCCCATACGATCAAGAACCGTAATCACGCCCGCGCTCAACTTAAACAGGTCCGCTGGCGTTTCGACCATTTCGCGATCCACAAGCTGTTCTATCACCTTTACGCCAAGGCCATCGACATCCAGCGCCTTTCTAGACACAAAGTGCTTAAGTGCCTCTTTACGCTGCGCCTGACACACTAAACCGCCAGTACAACGCGCTACAGCTTCGCCCTCTACGCGCTCCACTGCAGAATTACATACAGGGCAGGCGTCCGGGAACACAATGTCTTTAGCCGTCTCAGGACGACGATCTTGTACAACAGCTACAATTTGTGGAATGACGTCACCAGCACGGCGGATAATCACGCTATCTCCGACCTTCACACCTAAACGAGCGATCTCATCAGCATTGTGCAGCGTTGCATTACTCACCGTCACGCCGCCAACAAAAATAGGTTCAAGCTTAGCAACCGGCGTAATAGCGCCTGTACGACCGACCTGAAACTCAACATCATTGAGCAGAGTAATTTCTTCTTGAGCTGGGAACTTATAAGCAATAGCCCAGCGAGGTGCGCGTGCAACAAAACCTAGAGTTTCTTGTGCGGCAATGTCATCAACCTTAATCACCACCCCATCAATTTCATAAGCCAAGGTGTCACGACGAGTCATGATATCTTGGTAATAGGCTTTTACATCTTCAAGAGAACTTAGCTGCTTTGTCTCTGGGCACATAGGCAAGCCCCAAGCTTTCAGCTGCAGGAATCGTTGATAGTGGCTATTTGAAAGCTCAGCGCCTTGTACAACACCGACACTGTATGCGTAGAAAGCCAAGGGGCGTTTTGCTGTAATACGAGAATCAAGCTGACGTAAGCTACCTGCGGCGGCATTACGTGGATTCACAAAGACCTTCTCGCCCTTCTTCAATGCCATCTCATTCAATTTGTCGAAGCCCGCTTTTGGCATAAACACTTCGCCACGTACTTCAATACGTTCCGGCCAACCTTCACCTTGTAACTTAAGCGGAATCGAGCTGATCGTACGCACGTTTTCGGTAATATTTTCGCCAGTCGCACCATCACCACGCGTCGCTGCCTGTACTAAGGTGCCTTTTACATAGAGTAGGCTCACCGCTAAACCATCAAGCTTAGGTTCACAACAGAAGGTCTTTAGGTTCGCAGTTGGCGCTCGATCAGACATGCGCTTATTGAACGCATCTAAATCGTCATCAGAGAAAGCATTATCTAAAGAAAGCATCGGGATCTCATGGGTCACTTGAGTGAAGCCGTCTAGAGGCTGACCGCCGACACGCTGACTCGGCGAATCTACCGTCACAAGTTCTGGGTTCTCTTCTTCGAGCTTTAGCAGTTGTTGCATCAATCGATCGTACTCGACATCAGGGATCTCAGGGCTATCTTCTACGTAATAACGAACGGCATGATAGTGCAGAGTTTCTCTTAACTGCTCTAAGGTAACTTGAATCGATTCTTTCATATCATTCTCTGTCGTGATTGAAATATCAAAAAGGGCTCCCTTAGGAGCCCTTTTCTATAAATATAGATTATTTACAAGGCTAAACAATACGGCTAGGCGTTAGCTGCCGTCATAAAGTCTCGGATTTGCTTACGGTAATCAGACAAACGGTTTGGCGTCATTAAGTTACGTGACTCATCCAATACGTTTCCGCCCATATCGTCGGCAATTTTCTGTGCAGCACTCAGCATCACATTGAAGTTTTGATCAGCTTGACCATAACAAGGCAGCGTCATAAAGAACGAAATACCTTTTGTGGTAAAGTCAGCAGGATCGTCATGTTCTAGTGTTCCTGGCTGCATCATATTTGCTACGCTGAAAATAACTTTTGGCTCATCGCTCGCTTGTGCAAAGCAGTGATAAATCGACATTTCACCATAAGCTAGGCCGTTGTTCTCCATGCTACGGAAAAGTTCAGTACCCACAAATGGGATCTCCCCAGCACAGTGAACATTAAGAACAATGACTTCAAGGCCAAGATCTTCATCTGAATGAGCTTTTTCATCTAACTTACTTTCGTCAGCTAAATTAACTTCGTTACCCAACTGAGCTTCCCCAGCTAAGTTAGCATCTTTATCTAACTTAGTTTCTTCAACCGAAGTAACACTTTGTGCAGCAACCACTTCTTTCCCAATAAATGGTTCGCTTGGCGTTAAGCCTTCGCTAGAAAGTAGTGGATCAGCGACCGCATCAGAGGCTTCTTCAAACGAACCGTACTGCTCTTTAAAGCCTGCGTGATTTTGTTTTTGCTCGTCAGTCAATTCAAAGTTCGGAACTTCAGGTTCAACAACCTTCTCTTCCTCAACCTGTTCAAGCTCACCTTTAACTTCGATCGGGTCTTCAACACTGAAAGAAGGAAGATCATTCAATTCTATTTCGTCTTCGTGAGCTTCTTTTTGCTGTGGCGCTGACAATGGATCTGAGTCAATCAGCGGATCAGTTGCAGACGGTGAGACAGCAAAATCCGGTTCTTTACGCTCTTTTCGGATTATCTCAAAATCATCCTCAGGAGCGAATGAACGGTTTGGGATCGTTTCAGCTTCATCTAAGCTGTCATTATCAAGCTTACCAAGCGGCTTATCTCCAAACTTTGCTTTCCCTTCTTTCTTACTCGTCCATAGACCATGGAACAATAATGCGGCGATAGCTAATGCGCCAACAATAATGAGTACAAATCGCAATTCCTGCATTTTTCGCTCTCAGCTTTCTTAGTCAACTAGCTATAAAAACGCTGTCACTAAGTTAGGTTAATTTGGCTAATCTCACTACTCTATCAAAAGTAGCCACTGTTTTAGAACCACTTAATACAATTAGTTCATTACTTGGTGTGATTTTCACCACGCTTTTTTTCTTAATTTCGGTCGAGTACACTAGAGATGTTTGCTATTTAACCAAATTCACATGTGACCCAATTTAAATATGACTATTGAATCTGTTCCTCGCTCTGGCTTTGGCTATTTTATTTTCGGAATAAAAATTGCCTTATCGCCGAGTATCCGTAAGTTTGTACTGCTTCCTCTTATCGCTAACGTGTTACTTGTGGGCGGTGCTTTATTTTATATTTTCTCCAACTTAAACACTTGGATTGCAGGCTGGATTGGTGCATTGCCAAGTTTCTTGTCGTGGTTGTCATATATCCTATGGCCACTACTTGTGTTAACCGTTTTGGCCACGTTTTCGTATTTCTTCAGTACACTCGCTAACTTTATTGCCGCACCTTTCAACGGATTACTCGCGGAAAAAGTCGAAGAACTGCTGAGTGGTAAAAAAGTCAATGATGATGGTTTACTGGATGTACTTAAAGACACCCCTCGTATTTTAGCAAGAGAATGGCGCAAGCTTGTCTATATCCTGCCAAAAGCGATCGGTTTGTTCCTACTTTTGTTAATTCCAGCGCTAGGACAAACTGTTGCACCGTTTTTATGGTTCATTTTCACTGCATGGATGTTAGCTATTCAGTACGCTGACTACCCGTTCGACAACCATAAAATCAAGTTCGATGACATGAGAAATAATTTGAAACAAAAGCAAGGTAAGAGCTACAGCTTCGGCGCACTTGTTTCCGTGTTTACTACCATTCCAGTTTTAAACCTGATTGTGATGCCAGTTGCCGTCTGCGGCGCTACTGCAATGTGGGTTGCAGAGTTTAAAGACCAAGCCCTACGCTCTCGTCTATAGCTATCGCCTATAGTTCTACAGCCTGCTCTAACAACGCCTATCTTTTTGAAGTTCTGATTTCAATAAAGATAGGCGTGAATCCTGCGACATCTCTATATGATATAACTTTTTAATCCTTTTACCTTTTTTTCAACTTGTTTAATCTAAATTCAAGCTAAACAAACATCGAAAGACACTAGACGGTAAATTGGTAGATATACTACGTTTAGTTCTGTCATTAAATGAAGGAATATCGCATGAGCAAGATCTACGAAGACAACACCCTAACGATTGGTAACACACCTTTAGTCCGCCTAAACAAAGTAAGCAAAGGTAACGTCCTAGCTAAGATCGAAGCTCGTAACCCAAGCTTCAGCGTTAAGTGTCGTATCGGTTCAAACATGATCTGGGAAGCAGAAAAAGCAGGTACGCTTAAGCCAGGTATCGAGCTTGTTGAGCCTACCAGTGGTAATACAGGTGTTGCTCTTGCATTCGTAGCTGCAGCGCGCGGTTACAAGCTAACACTAACAATGCCTGAATCAATGAGCCTAGAACGTCGTAAGCTGCTTAAAGCTCTTGGCGCAAACCTAGTG
>NZ_CH902608.1:270741-374248 GCF_000153005.1 Vibrio sp. MED222
ACCATGGCTGGATAAAAATTTATAACCAGTCTAAGTTCTAACACGAACATGGCGTACTAGCCTCTAGCGCATTTGAGCTAAAGCAGTTAAGCTAAATCTGGTTACAAACTTACAAAAAATAAATTAATTGGGGTATATAAAATGTACGAGAAGCAAGTAGAAATCACAGCAGAAAACGGTCTTCACACTCGTCCAGCTGCACAGTTTGTTAAAGAAGCAAAATCTTTCGACGCTGACATCACAGTGACTTCTAACGGCAAAAGCGCTAGCGCGAAAAGCCTGTTCAAACTACAAACTTTAGGCCTAGTAAAAGGTACTAACGTTACTATTTCAGCTGAAGGCCCTCAAGCTCAGCAAGCTGTAGACCACCTAGTTGCTCTTATGGATCAACTACACTAATACGGTCTCCTTCTTTCAAAGCCATTTTGCACAGCAAAGTGGCTTTGTTCGAAATAGATAGCAATTCGAAATAGATAGCAATTCGAAATAGATAGCAATAAGCGCGACATTAGTCGACGACTTAAAGTCACACATTCTCCCGTTTACAGTTGAACAACTAAGGTAAGGCTATGATTTCAGGCATCCTAGCATCTCCTGGTATTGCTTTCGGTAAAGCACTACTACTTCAAGAAGATGAAATTGTCCTAAACACTCAATCTATCTCAGACGATCAAGTTGAAGCAGAAGTTCAGCGTTTTTTTGACGCTCGTAACAAATCTTCTCAACAACTTGAAGTTGTAAAGCAAAAAGCACTTGAAACTTTTGGCGAAGAAAAAGAAGCAATCTTTGAAGGCCACATCATGCTGCTTGAAGATGAAGAGCTAGAAGAAGAGATTTTAGCACTCATCAAGAAAGACAAAATGCACGCAGACAACGCGATCTACACAGTGATCGAAGAGCAAGCTGTTGCACTTGAGTCGCTTGATGATGAGTACCTAAAAGAACGTGCGACTGATATCCGTGATATCGGTACTCGCTTCGTTAAAAATGCACTAGGCATCAACATTGTATCTCTAGCAGATATCAATGAAGAAGTTATCCTAGTTGCTTACGATTTAACGCCATCTGAAACGGCACAAATCAACCTAGACTACGTTCTTGGTTTTGCTTGTGACATCGGCGGTCGTACATCTCATACTTCAATCATGGCACGTTCACTTGAGCTTCCAGCTATCGTTGGTACTAACGATATCACTAAGCAAGTTAAAAACGGCGACATGCTTGTGCTAGACGCGATGAACAACAAGATCATCATCAACCCTTCTGACGCTGAATTAGCAGAAGCTAAGAAAATCAAATCTGATTTCGAAGCAGAAGCAGTTGAACTAGCAAAACTAAAAGACTTACATGCTGAAACTCTAGACGGTCACCGTGTAGAAGTTTGTGGCAACATCGGTACAGTAAAAGACTGTGACGGTATTCTGCGTAACGGCGGTGAAGGCGTTGGTCTGTACCGTACTGAATTCCTATTCATGGACCGTACTGCACTTCCTACTGAAGAAGAGCAATACGTTGCTTACAAAGAAGTAGCGGAAGCAATGGAAGGCGAGTCAGTGATTATCCGTACTATGGATATCGGTGGCGATAAAGACCTACCATACATGGACCTTCCACAAGAAATGAACCCTTTCCTAGGCTGGCGTGCAGTACGTATCAGCTTGGATCGTCGTGAAATTCTACGTGACCAACTACGTGGTATCCTACGTGCATCTGCACACGGTAAACTACGCATCATGTTCCCAATGATCATTTCTGTTGAAGAGATCCGTGAACTGAAAAAAGCAATCGAAGAGTACAAAGTTGAACTTCGCGCTGAAGGCCTAGCTTTCGATGAAGAAATCGAAATCGGCGTAATGGTTGAGACTCCAGCAGCAGCTGCAATCGCACACCACCTAGCGAAAGAAGTATCTTTCTTCTCTATCGGTACTAACGACCTAACGCAATATACTCTTGCGGTAGACCGTGGTAACGAAATGATTTCTCACCTATACAACCCACTATCTCCAGCGGTTCTTCTTGTTATCAAGCAAGTAATCGATGCTTCTCACAAAGAAGGTAAATGGACAGGTATGTGTGGCGAACTAGCAGGTGATGAGCGTGCAACTCTACTTCTTCTTGGTATGGGTCTAGATGAGTTCTCTATGAGCGGTATCTCTATCCCTAAAGTTAAGAAAGTAATCCGTAACTCTAACTTCGCTGAAGTTAAAGCTATGGCTGACGAAGCACTATCTCTACCTACAGCTGCAGAAATTGAAGCTTGTGTAGAAAAGTTCATCGCTGAGAAAACTCAGTAATCACCAAGAGCTTAATGAAGTTAGACGGCTAAAAATAGTCGTCTAATTTGTTAGATTGGTATAGTATATTCTACAGAATAAAACTAAACGTTAGGAGCATGACACAATGGGTCTGTTTGACAAACTGAAAAAGCTTGTATCTGATGACAGCGCTGATGCTGGTGCAATCGAAATCATCGCACCTCTTTCTGGTGAAATCGTAAACATCGAAGACGTGCCAGATGTAGTTTTCGCTGAAAAAATCGTTGGTGATGGCATTGCTATCAAACCAGCTGGCGATAAAATGGTAGCTCCAGTTAACGGTACTATCGGTAAAATCTTCGAAACAAACCACGCATTCTCTATCGAGTCTGACGACGGTATTGAGCTTTTCGTTCACTTCGGTATCGATACTGTTGAACTTAAAGGCGAAGGCTTCACTCGTGTAGCTGAAGAAGGTCAATCTGTTAAAGCTGGTGACACAATCATCACTTTCGACCTTGCGCTTCTAGAAGAGAAAGCAAAATCTACGCTTACTCCAGTTGTTATCTCTAACATGGACGAAATCAAGGAGCTGAACAAGCTTTCTGGTTCTGTAACTGTTGGCGAAACTCCAGTTCTTAAAGTAACTAAGTAATCCCGATTACTTATCTGCTTTAATTAAAACGCTACCTAAGGGTAGCGTTTTTTGTGCCTGCTATATTTGTTCAATACCTCAGATAGGCAGTACTGACTATCACACCGAAACCCTTCTCCTAGTTCCCTCAACCAATGACAACTACACTGACCGTTTATCCCCTGCTATCCGACCTAGTTTTTTACTAAACGTTGTTAAGCGCTATTCAAGGCATTTCGCCTATACATCAAATTACACTTGTGAATTTTAACAAACAGAGATCTCTGATATCTCGTTCTACTCGATTCTGAGATGACGACTAAAGACTTCGATTCAGGTAAACAATTGATCAATACCGCCTATAGTCGTCATTCCCTACAGTGAGGAACGAGCGTGATAGGGAATCTCTCTTTTGCGTCTGCTTACCAGCACTGCACTTTTCCAAATATACCTTCGCTAAATAACAGGCAATAAAAAACCCAGCCGAAGCTGGGTCTGTTTAGCGCTCATCTCTCACCACGAGCTAATTTGTGGAAGCCTAACGTTGACGCTTGTGATCAACAACGCTTAAAGTCAACGTGGCTTTTCAACCGATTAACCTAGTAGGCTAAGTGCCGAGTTCGGAGCTTGCTTCGCTTGTGCAAGAATCGAGCTTGAAGCTTGTGAAAGAATTTGAGACTTAGTCATGTTAGTCGTTTCTTTCGCGAAATCGGTATCTTTGATACGGCTCTTAGATGCATTAACGTTCTCGTTGATGTTATCTAAGTTGTTAATTGCGTGGTCAAAACGGTTTTGGAATGCACCAAGCTCAGAACGGTGGCTATCTACATATTTAAGTGCCGCATCGATAACAGCAACAGATTCTTGAGCGCCACCAACAGACGTTACGTCGATAGTATCAACCGTTACTTGCTTACCCTCTAGAGTTTTTGGGTCCTCAGGTTTCGCACCTGCTTGCATGCCTAATTCATCTGATAAAGCACCAGAAAATGCAATTTCTCCATCAACTTTATTGTTGCCAGCGAAGATTTGCAGTTTACCTTCTTCATCAATTGATGCTTTTACTAGGTCTTGTTGACCGTTAATGTAAGTCGCTAGCTCTTCAATGTCATCGCCAGCTTTAGCAGAGATGTTGATTTCTCGTTGGTCACCGAAGCTGTCTTTTAATGACATGGTTAAGTCATTCGCGCCAGCTTTCACGCCCCAATCTTTACCTTTAGCTTCTGTAAATTGGTAGCTGCTGCCGCCCATTTGGTCGTTATCAGAACGCATGTCTTTCAGTTGAAGCATTACTGCCTCACCATTGTCTGCACCAATTTGGAATGACTTAGTACCGTGAGTACCGTTAAGCAGCTTGTTGCCACCAAAAGATGTGGTTTCAGCGATACGATTTAGTTCATCATTAAGCGCCGTTACTTCTTCTTGGATTGCTACACGGTCAGATTTGGTATTTGAACCGTTTGTTGATTGCAAAGACAAATCACGCATACGTTGTAGAATGTTTGATGTTTCATTCATCGCACCTTCTGCTGTTTGAGCGATAGAGATACCATCGTTCGCGTTACGTACAGCAACATCAAGACCGCGGCTCTGAACGTTCAAACGGTTCGAGATTTGTAGGCCAGCAGCGTCATCTTTTGCGCTGTTGATTTTAGAGCCTGAAGATAGGCGTTCCATTGATGTTTGTTGAGCGCTGTTTGCACTGTTTAGGTAACGTTGTGCTGTCATTGCTGATACGTTGGTATTTACATTCACTGCCATGGTGATTTCTCCAATTGATTTTCCGGTATAGCGGCTTCCGACGTCTCGGAAAACCAAGTAGTTATCTCTAAGTTACTTTTAATAACGGCGTGAATGCTGAAACCTTTAGAAAAAAAGCAACAAAATTAAAGAAATAGCGAGAAAGGATAAGAAAGCGTGACTGGCAGTGAAATTATCAAAAAAAGATGAGAAAAAGGCTAAAGTTGTCGAAACGTCAGCCGGGGGAAATATTGTGTTTTAATTAACCAAAGGACTTTAGTTAACCGAGAATACCTTTATAAGAATTAACCTAATTTATTAGCCTAGCAGCGTTAAAGCTAAGTTCGGCGCTTGCTTAGCTTGAGCTAAAATAGTGGTACTGACTTGCTGCAGTATTTGTTGTTTGAGCATTTGAGTGGTTTCTTTGGCGTAGTCTGTATCTTTGATTCGACTGTTTGATGCCCCCAAGTTCTCATGAACATTTTCAAGGTTATTAATCGCATGGTCAAAGCGGTTTTGCATCGCCCCGAGTTCAGAACGGTGACTATCAACATACTTCATCGCTGTATCCAAAATAGACACGGCGCGCTGTGCTCCACCAACATCAGTGACATTAATATCATCGACTGACTCGTAATAACCCGCCGACATCGAAAGCTCACTGGCTAACGAGCCTGAGAAAGAGATCGTGCCTGCCGTGTCTTCGCCTGACATATAGATCTGAAGCTGCCCTTCATCATTGACGGAAGCCGAAACCAGATCCGTTTGACCATTGATATAAGTCGCTAGCTCTTCAATGTCATCGCCCGCCTTGGCATTAATGTTGATCTCTTGAGGCTGACCAAAACGATCGGTAAACGCCATCGTCATATCTGTCTGGTTGGATTTAACTTCCCACGAGTCACTTGCCATGCCATTGGCAACATAGCTAAAGCCGCCCATGTTGATATCATCGGTGCGCATGTTTTTCAAACCTATATGCACCGCCTCACCAGAGCTGCCACCGATTTGAAATGACGAGCTACCAAAGCTGCCGTTAAGGAGCTTTTTCCCACCAAATGACGTGGTTTCCGCAATTCGGTTCAACTCATCATTTAAGGCGGTTACTTCTTCTTGAATAGCCGTCCTTTCTGATTGGCTATTCGAACCATTAGTCGCTTGCAGTGACAGGTCTCGCATGCGTTGCATGATATTGGTGGTTTCATTCATCGCCCCTTCTGCTGTCTGCATAATGGAGATACCGTCGTTAGCATTTCGAACCGCAACATCGATGCCGCTCATCTGTGCTTCTAATCGATTAGAGATTTGTAAGCCAGCAGCATCGTCTTTTGCACTATTAATACGACTCCCTGAAGCCAAGCGCTCCAAAGATTGGTTCAGCATGTTATTGGCATTAGAGAGATTCCTCTGAGCCACTAATGCTGAAACATTCGTATTCACAGTTATAGCCATAGACCTTCACTTACAAAAAGATGAATAAAACTTACGATTGCTCTTGTATCGACCTATTTATATAAAACTTTAAAAAAAAGGAGCCATGAGGCTCCCTTTGTTTATTCTATTTGAGACGACTTACTTAATCGTTAGTGTACTCAACATCTCAGCTGAAGGAGCAAAGTAGTAAGCGCCAGTAACGGCTTTAGTAAAGCGAAGCAGTTGGTCTGTTTTGCCATCTGTTTCGCCGTACATACTCTCTAGCATCGCATCGAAATTATGACGAACATTACAGTAAGCGATGAACAGTAAACCGTGATCGCCTGTTGCTGTGCCGTAAGGTAGGCTATGACGAACAATTTTAAGGCCCTTGCCTTCTTCTTTGATATCCACACGACCAACGTGAGACGCCGCTGGAACATCGTCTAGCTCGATCGAATCTGGCTTGGTACGGCCAACCACTTTCTCTTGTGCCGATACGTTTAATCTATTCCAAGCTGGCAGGTTATGCACAAAACGCTGCACCATTACGTAGCTACCACCTGCGAATTCACCTTCAGGCACAATCGCCACTTCAGCACGCTGCGCGTCTTTCGGGTTTTCAGTGCCATCAACGAAATCAGTCATGTCACGTGAGTCTAGGAAACGGTAACCGTAAGTTTCATCTACTACTTCAACGTCTGCCGCTACTTCAGATAGCAATTTACGTAGGATGAAGAAGTGTAGGTCATGTCGGTTTGAATGACAGTGAATCAGAACATCAGACAGTGTGCTCGGTGCTGTGATATCACCTTCACCAAGCGCAGGAAAATCAATTAGATCAGAGGGAGCAGCGTGCTCGAACTTATCCCAAAAAGCTTTTGAGAATGCTACCGACGCCGTTAGGTTCGCATCAGGTTGAGTTTGGTTTAGCTCGTCGATTAGAGTCGGAAGCTTTTGAATTTCTGCTAGTACATTAGCAGTATTAGCGTTCACTTTAAGTTGAACGTAAAGAGCGAAAGGCCCAGCTTCAGGCAAAATAGCACTTTGAACGTTAGGCTGCTCATTTGAAACATTAAGCATAGATTATTCCTTCCAGTTTTAGCTTCTAAGTATAATTGTGAATGGTACAAATGTTTTGATGAGAATCAGTCTTCGTGCTCAACCACTTTAAAGCAATCCCTAGCGGCATGGCTATTGGTTAAATAAAGCGCTAACCAGAGGAGCAATAATAGGGTGATAGCATTTGACCAACGGAACCATCCGTTATCCGAATAGATTAGATAAATTGTGTGGGAGCCCTGTGCCAAGATAGCCATCATGGTAACCCAACGTCCCCATGACACGACTTTGTTAAGGCGCTTTCTATCTGGAGATCTTAGTCCAAATAACCACATCAATAACAAACTAGGGACACTCAACGCAATCCCGACATAAAACATCTGGTGGTCTGGATAGATGGTCTCAAGAATATCCGTTCCCGACTCTCGGCTTGCGCCCGCAACAATGAAAACGACCAAAGCTTTCGCAAGAAACAGCCAACCTAACCATAATAAGATTGGGGCTTTCAAAAAGCCGTGTTTATCGTATTGTTCTATGGAGTACCGCACAACTCTCACTTTCACTTGTTTTCAAACCAACACTTTAACGCAAATCATTCATACTTAACTAGGTTTGCGTTATCTTATTGGTTAATCCGTTTTAATTGTCGAACTCAGTATGAAAAAGAAAACTAATACACCGTCTGTTGAATCTCAACAAGAAGCACTGAAGATAGCCAAAGCGACGCAAAAGCCAGCTCAAACCAAAGAACAAACAAAATTAATTGCTCAAGGTATCGAAAAAGGCATCGCACTTTACAAGAAACAGCAAAAAGAACGCAGCCGCCAAGCCGATAAAGCAAGAAAACGCGTAAAGAAAGAGAAGCAAACTCAACAAACTAATCTAGACGAAGAGAACAATGTAGACACAATTGTTGAAACAACATCAAATCACGCCAGCAAATTGCCGTGGTTACTATTGATCGCAAGCTGGGTAGGTTTCGCGATTTATTTGATGAAATAGCAGGATAAATGTATGAAAAAGGAATTAGTCGCTTTAGCTATGACAGGCATATTAGTCGGGTGCACGACACCGACAACAGTCCCACATAGCAAATCTGACCAAGTACAAATGGATTACCACGGACTGATTGATATCAACGAGTGCGAATATAAAGGGGAAGTCACCGGCAGCGAAGGCCATTGGTATAGTTATCTGTTTTACCCGAACGACACTCTGATTCAAGGCGCAATGAATGAGCTAAAGTCCAATGCTATTGGATTAGGTGCGGACACCGTAAATTTCACACTTCCCCAAGATTTTGCGACTTCCGTAACCATGTTGGGCACCGCTTATCGGTGTCGCTAATTCGACTTATCGCTAATCGGTAAGGAGAAGAAAGAAGAAAGCCAGCTTTCGCTGGCTTATGCACTAAATCCAAGGCTTGTTGCTATATCGCCTTTACGCTGGATAACCCATTGACTGTCAAATGGCCCCCAGTCGGATAATTGGTAATAGCCATCATTATGACGTCGCCCATCTTGAACAAACATAAGTTCAATACCGATCCCCGGTAACGCCTTGAGTACATCTTGAATAGTACGACGAGGCCACCCCGTTTTTTCGATGAGTTTAGGCACATTTGGCCTATCAAGGCTTTCCACTAACAATGCTAAATATAGCCGCCTTGCAAAAACAGGACTCAACTCCATTGACACCTCCTATATATGTGCAACTCAATTATTTCTTTTTTTGCTGACAACATGTTGAGGCTGATCAATAAGTCTCCAATAGTGACATTTTCTTACTGTTTTTTTTCACTCTATGAAATATTCCTCACTCTATTTTGTCTGAATTGCCGCTTCCTGATAGGATTCAACTCATAACAACGAAATAAAATCACCCAAAGGAAGAATAATGACTATCACTATGTTTGGCATTCCGAATTGCGACACCATCAAAAAAGCAAAAAAATGGCTCGAAGCTGAAGGTATTGAGTTCGAATTTCACGATTATCGTAAACAAGGCATCACCGAAGAGTTGGTAACAAGCTTCTGTTCAGATCTTGGGTGGGAGCTTGTGTTAAACAAACGTGGTACGACTTACCGCCAATTTTCTCAAGAGCAAAAAGACACATTAACGGAAGAAAAAGCCGTAATTCTGCTTGTTGAACAACCAGCAATGATCAAGCGCCCTATCTTGAAAGTCGATGGCAAGCTTCATATTGGCTTCAAAGCTGATCAATACGCTGCTATTTTTGCGTAATCAGCTGTATTAGAACAGATAACAAAGCGTTGAACTTCCCCTGTTCAACGCCTGAAATTAATGACTAGACGTTTAATTTAAACAAGGAACTCAAGGATGACAGACAGCCCAACTTTGGCTCTGGCAAAAGACCTAATCAGCCGTCAATCGGTAACACCAGAAGATGCAGGCTGCCAAGACCTGATGATTGATCGCTTAAAAGCGCTAGGTTTTGAAATCGAAGTGATGGTATTTGAAGATACGACGAACTTCTGGGCTCGCCGTGGTACCGAAGCCCCCCTATTTGCTTTTGCTGGTCACACTGATGTTGTACCTGCAGGCCCAATTGAGCAGTGGAACACTAAGCCATTTGAACCGACTATCGTAGATGGTTTCCTACACGGTCGCGGCGCGGCAGATATGAAAGGTTCTCTGGCTTCAATGGTTGTGGCTGTAGAACAGTTCATTGCTAAGCACCCTGATCACACAGGCTCAATCGGTTTCCTTATCACGTCAGATGAAGAAGGCCCGTTCATCAACGGGACAGTGCGCGTTGTCGAAGCATTGATGGCTCGTGGTGAGAACATCGACATGTGTATTGTTGGCGAACCATCAAGTACTGAGTACGTAGGTGATGTCGTAAAGAACGGCCGTCGTGGTTCTATCACTGGCGATCTAACGATTAAAGGCACACAAGGTCACGTTGCCTACCCTCACCTTGCGAACAACCCGGTACACAGCTCTCTGCTTGCGATCAATGAATTGGCGACGACCGAGTGGGACAAAGGTAATGATTATTTCCCACCAACCAGCTTCCAGATCCCAAATGTAAGTGCGGGCACTGGCGCATCAAACGTGATTCCTGGTGAATTTAATGTTCAGTTTAACCTTCGCTTTAGCACTGAGTTAAACAACGATATCATCGTTGAAAGAATCACAAATACACTCGACAAATACGATTTCGAATACGATTTAAAATGGACATTCAATGGCGACCCGTTCTTAACCGACGCAGGCTCGTTGCTTGATGCTATTGTCGATGCAGTAGGTCACGTGAATGATGTTAAGCCGGCACTGCTTACCACAGGTGGTACATCAGACGGACGCTTTATTGCGCGCATGAAAGGACAAGTGGTAGAACTAGGCCCTGTTAATGCAACCATTCACAAGGTTAACGAGTGCGTGAAAGTGGCTGATTTAGAGAAACTAACTGACATGTACGAAAGAACATTAGTGAACCTGTTCGCTAAGTAGTTTTTTCATCAGCGATTCATAGCATCTAATTATTGAGAGACACGTTATGACACCAGAGCAGCTAACCGGACAATCAGATTCTCATCTAGAACCTAGCCTCATTGGCAGCAAAACCTTCTTGGTTCACAGTGAGGTCAAAGATGACCTAAACGATTTGATTGAAGCTGCTCAACTCGCGGGTTTCAAAATGGAGATTGCCAGTGGCTTTCGCGACTATGAAAGGCAATCTCTGATTTGGAACCGTAAGTTTTCTGGTGAAGCACCAATATTAGACTCAGAAAGCCAACCACTTGATGCTTCAAGACTCAGTGAACATCAAAAGTTGTCAGCGATACTGAGGTGGTCTGCACTGCCTGGGGCGAGTCGTCACCATTGGGGTTGTGACTTTGATGTCTTTGCTCGTAATCACTTACCTGAAGGCACACAGCTGCAACTGGAACCATGGGAATACCTTACTGGCCACCAGCAAGCGTTTTACCAATGGCTTTTTGCCAATGCATCTCAATTTGGGTTCTTCTTTCCGTACAGCCAAGACCTCGGCGGTGTGGCGATCGAACCATGGCATATCAGCCATCGAAAAGTATCGGAGTTGTGTTTATCACAGTTATCTCCCACTTTACTTGGCAAGCAACTCCAATCTAAGCCAATATTAGGGTATGAAATTATTGCGGAGCAGCTAGACGAGATCTATGCGCGCTTCGTGGCGAATATCAGTCATTAGGAGCGCTTATGTTAGAGTGGCTTACAAACCCTTGGGTTATCATCATCATCGTGGTTAGCGTTGTGGTGGGTAATATTGCTGCGCTCAAACAGACCGCTAATATGGATCTGACAGGTCGTAACAAAACAGAAAAAGACTTAGACAAGCTCAATCAATTGGATAAACAGAACCAAGAAAAAGCTCAAAAAGATGAGTCTACTGACAGCAAAAGCACTTAGCGTAAAGTCCTTGATACGCTAGCCCCAACAAGTCAGGCGCGTGTTACCCCTTGTTAGCGAAATGACAACATAAATTGACAACACGCACATAAAACACTGACTAACAAACATAAAACACTGACTAACAAACATAAAAAAGAGGACATTGTATGTCCTCTTTTTTTTCTTCTAAATTTGCTCAGTGCTTATTCAGATTTTGCTTCTTTCTTGTCTTTGGTTTGGTCTGCAACGTGTGCTAATACCGGTACCATTGACTTAAGTAGCTCTTCTTCTACAGGCTTACCTGTTGCATCCGTTACGTTAATCGATGTACGGTTGCCAAGATCACCAAATAAGAAGGTGTAAGTACCTGGCGCTAAGTCAATAGGCTGTAGGCCAATCTCTTCCCAGAATTCATCATCTGGCGCGGCATACTTAGCTTTCACTGTACCTTGAGACTGGTTACGCTCTTCAAGTTCGAAGCCCATCGTCGGTAGCAAGGTAGGTAGACGTTGCCACAATACATTGTATGGTGTACGAGCAATGATCACAGGGAAACCACTGCGGTCCGAACCCATTGAGATAGGAATGCGTTTCACCAACTCTTGCGCTTTCAACGCAGCTTCAGCACGAAGGTTGGCATCGTATTTAGCCATCACTAGATTCGTTAAGAACGCGTTGTAACGCTCTTTATTGGTTGCCGATACTGGTTTCTCTTCAGAACCTTCACGCCAATCAATCAGATTAATCTTGAAGCCATGGCGATTGTTCGCTTGGAAACGAGAGAGAGAATAGCGGCTACCAATCTCGACTTCTTCATCTTCAGAAACCCAAGTTACCCAATCGGTCTCAATATCGCTATCTGATTGTTCAAGAATGCCAATGCCACGCTGAGTTAGCATATCTACAGCCGTTTGCCATACTCGGTCAGCCTCTTCAGCACGAAGGAGCCATAACGTCACTTCACCATTTTGACGCTCAGTACGAGCACCTGGGATCAGTTCAAGAACCTGTTGAGGAGGACGAATATCCACTTGACGACCGGTACCACCACTGAATTCACCGTTTGGGATATCAAAGTTTGGGTAAAACTGAGGCTGAGCATCTTCAGGCAATTGCCATTGTGAAAACTCAGGTGTTTCTAAGTATTCAAAATCATCTTTGGCTTGGCGACGTTGAGTCGGGCTGCCAGAACATGCTGTAAGAACGAAAACAGCCAGTGAACCGATCACTAGCTGGTGAGAATACTTCATTTATACTCCTAAATGCCGAAGGTTCGCTTCGGCATTGCTTTATACGTTTTTAGTAAATGCACGCTTCAGTCATTGCTTGAGCAACAACAGGTTGAGCTGGTTTTGACAGTTCAGTCAGTGGTAGACGTAAGCCACCTTCAGCAATCAGACCCATTTTGTGAACCGCCCATTTTACGGGAATAGGGTTAGACTCAACGAACAAATTCTTATGTAGAGGCATCAAACGCTCATTGATCGCTTCAGCTTCCTCAAACTTGCCTTCCTTCGCTAGCTTGAACATAGTCGCCATATCAGCAGCTGCAACATTGTTCGTTACAGAGATCACACCATCGCCACCACGCTTAACAAATTCAAGACCAGTTAAGTCATCACCACTTAGTAAGATAAAGTCTTCGCCACAAAGTTCACGGTGAATTGCAATTCTTTCGAGATCACCCGTCGCATCTTTAAGTGCAACGATGTTTTCGATCTCGGCAAGGCGAGCAACCGTTTCTGGCAACAAGTCTACCGCAGTGCGACCAGGTACATTGTAAAGGATCTGTGGAACGTCACTGACTTCAGCAATTGCTTTGTAATGTTGGTACAAACCTTCTTGAGTCGGTTTGTTGTAGTACGGCGTTACGCTCAGGCAACCAGCAATACCAGAACCATTGAGCAAACGGCTGAAAAGTACAGATTCGTGAGTTGCGTTTGCACCCGTACCAGCGATAACAGGAATACGGCCATCAGCAAATTCAACGACCTTATTGACGACTTTGACATGCTCTTCAATAGTGAGTGTTGAAGACTCACCAGTTGTGCCAACCGCAACCAGACCATCACTACCTGCTGCAACATGGTGATCAACTAACTTTTTAAGGCTGTCGAAATCCACTTCACCATCTGTATTAAATGGTGTAACTAGCGCAACGATACTTCCTGAAAACATGTCTATCTCCCTTAATTTATTCTTTTTGCATGTTACTGTAAGCCAATCAATAAACACAAGACATTAAAGTGGCTTACCAGCAACATCTGCAGTAAATATTGTCGTATGTTTGAGGTAAAACGACTTATAACGGCGTTCGACCTAGAATTTGGGTAACCTACACTCAATCTAGCGAATAGCTCTGCACTCGATGTCAGTAACAAGTAAGCAATGCTCTCACGCCACTCTTTGAATTTTGAACACTCTAAATATTCCTATTACTTGTTACATATTTGAAGCAAAGTGCCTCATAAAAGCCCCAAGCACACACTTATTCCTCTAGCTAACTGTGCTAACATGCATGAATCAATGGAATATAAGAGACGTGATTTTATGACTCAACATCTAGTAATCACAGCTGTGGGCACAGATCGCCCAGGTGTATGCAACCAAGTGGTTCATTTAGTCACCCAATCAGGCTGTAACATTATTGATAGCCGTATCGCTCAATTTGGCGAAGAATTTACGCTTATCATGCTACTGTCTGGAAAGGCAAACAACATCACCCGCGTTGAAACCACCCTGCCCTTGCTTGGACAAGAGCACGACTTGATTACGATTATGAAGCGAACCTCAACTCATGATGTTATTGAGAACTCTTACACAGTAGAGGTGTTCGTTGAGTCAGACGATAAAATCGGCCTTACTGAGCAGTTTACCCAGTTCTTCGCAGACCGAAACATCGGCCTCGATTCGTTAAGTGCGCGAACCATCAATAAGTCTAAGGTTCAGCTCGACAACGACCAATTCCATATCTCTATTACCGCTTCTGTGCAATCAGAATGTAATTTGATGCAGCTACAAGAAGAATTCGACGCGCTGTGCCAGAGCCTATCCGTACAAGGCTCGCTCAACTTTATCAAAAACAGTTTTTAAAAAGGAAATATCATGAATACGCTAACGGCTGGTGTTCCAGCACCTGCTTTTTCTCTTCCAGATCAAGATGGCAATATCGTATCTCTTGGTGACTTCAAAGGTAAAAAAGTCCTTTTCTATTTTTACCCTAAAGCAATGACTCCAGGTTGTATTGTGCAAGCAGAAGGCCTGCGTGATATCAAAGCACAGCTTGATGATCTGAATGTGGTTGTTTTAGGTGTGAGTGTTGACCCAGTTAAACGCCTACCAAATTTCGTTGCGAAGAAATCTCTGAACTTCACACTTCTATCTGATGAAGACCACAGTGTTGCTGAACAGTTTGGTGTTTGGGGCGAGAAGAAATTTATGGGTAAAGTGTACGACGGTCTGCACCGTATTAGCTTTCTAATTGATGAAGAAGGTCAGATTGAACACGTCTTCAACAAGTTCAAAACAAAGACTCACCACGAAGTGGTTCTAGACTACTTCAATCCAGAAGCTTAATGTTGATTTTAGTGAGTTGATTCTCTAAATTCGCACCTAGCGAATCTAAATACACTACTCACTACTAAGCCAAATGCCAAAAGGCCGAATATCATGGATATTCGGCCTTTTTGTACTTATTAAAATTGATAGCGCATTCAAATTGATAGCGCGTTCAATTACGATTGGTGTTCAGGGTCATCATCGAGAGCGTGACTCGGTAGGGCATTCCAAACCGCTTTCACTAGCGTGGCTAGAGGGATCGCAAAGAACACTCCCCAGAACCCCCACAGTCCGCCAAACACCAACACCGCTACAATAATCGCTACTGGGTGTAGGTTCACTGCTTCAGAGAACAGAACAGGAACGAGCACGTTACCATCTAACGCTTGGATAATACCGTAAGCGAGAAGCAACCAATAAAACTGAGGTTCTAAGCCCCACTGGAACAGGCCAACAATCGCGACTGGAACGGTCACAGCCGCCGCGCCGATATAAGGAATCAATACCGAGAAGCCGACCGCGACAGCCAGCAGTGCTGAATAACGTAAATCCAGAATCGCAAAGGTTACGTAGCTGACACCACCGACGATCAAAATCTCAAGCACCTTACCGCGAATGTAATTTGAGATTTGTTGGTTCATCTCTACCCAAACCTTGGTCGCTAGACGACGGTTCTTAGGCAGAACACCACTAGCCATACTGATCATCTCTTCTTTGTCTTTCAAAAGGAAGAAAATCAGCAGCGGTACAAGAATCAGGTAAACCGCAAGCGTCGCCAAACTAACAAGAGAAGCTAAAGAGCCCTTCACAACGCTTTCGCCAAAGCCTAATGCTTTGTTTTTCGCATTAGACACAATCGATTCAACGATCTGCAGGTTTGCTAGTTCAGGGTAACGCTCAGGGATGGTTGCGATGAACTTCTGTAAGCCACCATACATGCTTGGAATATCATTGATAAGGTTACCTACCTGTTCCCAAATCGTTGGTACTAGACCAAACAGCGCAAGTAACATCACGCTAAAGAACATTAAAATCACCAACATCACTGATGGGGTTCTTGGAACACCGAGTCTTTGAAGTTGAGTAACCGGCCACTCAAGCAGATAAGCCAAAACAATAGCCACCAAAAGTGGGGCAATGAGGTGACCAAAGAAGTAGATCGTAATAAAGCCGAAGAGAATGATGGCAACCAAGCTGACAGCATGGGGATCAGAGAAACGTCGTTTATACCAACGATTGACCATTTCAAGCATTTGACTGCAATTCCTTTTTAGTGACGAGGAGATGATAGTAATTAGAGCAAACCTCTACGATGACGTCATAGGCTTGCTTTGACAAAAAAGTAACAATATCTTTCATCGAGCTGTTATCAGAGACATAAATTGACAATGATTGCCCTACTTCTAACTTTACACTGTGACGCTTGGCTAATAATAGTGCCATTGGACAGCGCTCTTGGCGTAAATCTAGAATATTAGGTGTCATTCTTTAGCTCGATGCTTATTATAAGGGTCGTATTGTAATCTGTTTTTGAAAACGCGCCATCATTCATTCATCTTCCTTCATGATAGCGCACGCACTTGGTAAAGGTTACATCAGATAGAGAACCAATTTGCATTGCACTTGTCTTACTGTCAGAAGAAACGGAGTATTACTGACTAATATGTTTAAACGCGCTCGCTCAATTGCTTGCTTATGCATCGCAGCTACATTAAGCACTCCAACGTTGGCAAATACCAATGGTTTGGAGCTACCCGATATCGGCACCGCGGCAGGCGGCACACTCACTATCGACCAAGAACTTATCTATGGTGATGCCTACATGCGCATCATCAGAAGCAGCCAGCCTATCGTAAACGACCCGGTTCTAAACCAATACATTGACACGCTTGGCCATCGCCTTGTCGCGAACGCAAATGATGTAAAGACACCTTTTCAGTTCTTTATGATCCGTGACCGAAACATCAACGCTTTTGCTTTTTTTGGTGGTTATGTTGCTTTGCACTCAGGTTTGTTCTTGCATGCACAGTCTGAAAGTGAACTCGCTTCCGTATTGGCGCACGAAATCGCGCACGTTACCCAGCGTCACTTAGCACGTAGTATGGAAGATCAAGCTCGCCGCTCTCCTGCAACCATCGCAGCACTGGCCGCTTCTGTATTATTAGCGATTGCAGCACCAGAAGCCGGTATCGCAGCTATCACTGCAACAACTGCTGGTAACATGCAAAGCCAAATAAACTACACCCGAAGTAATGAAAAAGAAGCCGACCGCTTTGGCATCAACACGCTGGCAAAAGCAGGGTTCGATGTAAACGCGATGCCACGTTTCTTTGGCCGCTTAGCTGATGAATACCGCTATGCAAGCACACCGCCACCAATGCTATTAACTCACCCATTGCCTGAAGACCGAATCACAGATTCACGCGCCCGTGCTCGCAGCTATACCCCACTAAAACTGGCTCCGTCACTGGATTACCATTTAGCAAGAGCCCGGATTGTTGCGCGCTATGCAGGGATTAATAATGATGCAGCTCTTGATTGGTTTGAGCGAAAGCTGAAGAAAGCCCCCAAAGCCTTGGTTCCATCATTAGAGTATGGGCAAGCACTGGTTTACCTAGATTCAAAAAAATTAGATAAAGCAGAACCAATTCTGACCAAGCTGATGAATAGCGACCCAACCAACTTGTTCTATCTGGATGCTATTTCAGATCTGCACATTGAACAGAAAAAGCCTGAGATTGCGATTAAAGAACTTAAGTCAGCACTTGAGCGTCAACCAAACAACTCAGTTCTAACCATAAACTACGCCAATGCACTGATCGAAAATGAAGACCTACAGGAAGCCGTTCGCGTGTTGCAACGTTACACGCACGATAACCCGAACGACACCAATGGGTGGTACCTGCTTTCAAAGGCAAATACAAACCTTGGTAACAGCGATGAAGAACTGTCTGCTAGGGCAGAGATCTTGGCACTGCAAGCCAACTGGAACAAAGCGATTCAGTACTACACGCAGGCGAGCCAAATCGCAGAACTAGGCAGCCTAAAACAAGCACGTTATGACGCTCGAATTGATCAACTAATGATACAGCGCGAACGCTTCTTATCGTTGCAATAAGTATAATGACTGGTAGCGAAGCTCGTTGCCAAAATACAAAGAAAGCTCAACGTTACACAATAAGAAGCCACTCAGTTGGCTTCGGCTGGACTATTAAATCAAAAATAATAATGAGGAAGAACCATGTCTGTCGTGATTTATCATAACCCACGCTGCTCAAAGAGCCGTCAAACTCTCGAACTGCTTGAAGCAAACGGCGTACAACCAGAGGTGATCAAATACCTAGATGCGCCTTTGACTGTTGAACAGCTGAAAGTGCTTTTCACTCAGCTTGGTTTTGAGAGTGTTCGCGACATGATGCGTACCAAAGAAGCGGATTACAAAGAAGCGAACCTTGGTGACGCATCAGTGACTGATGAAGATCTTTTCGCTGCAATGGCAACGAATCCAAAACTGTTTGAACGTCCAGTGGTTGTCGCGAACAACAAAGCAAAAATTGGTCGTCCACCAGAACAAGTACTAGAGATTCTGTAATCCAATATGAGCATCAACATTCTTGTTCTCTACTATAGTCGACACGGCAACACCCAAGCGCTAGCAAGGCAAATCGCTCGAGGGGTGGAATCCATCCCGAACTGCGAAGCCATGCTAAGAACGGTGAACAACGTGTATACGGTAGAAGAGCAGCCGGATTCGCGCTATCAACCAACAGATCCTATTGCGACCTTACAAGATCTCCGTTCTTGCGATGGTTTAGCACTCGGCAGCCCAGTATGGTTTGGCAATATGGCTGGGCCAATGAAGCACTTTTGGGATAGCACAACATCGTTATGGATTAATGGCGATCTCATCGATAAACCAGCTTGTGTATTTACTTCCTCTTCATCACTACATGGTGGTCAAGAGACGACACAGCAAAGCATGATGCTGCCTCTACTTCATCATGGCATGTTAGTCGTGGGCATCCCCTATTCAGAACCTGCGCTGCACACCACTCAAACCGGTGGCACACCTTACGGTGCAAGCAGCACTGGAGAGAGCGCTTCATTAAGCAAAGAAGAAATTGAGTTGGCGAAAAACCTAGGCAAACGCGTAGCGCGCATCGCTATTAACCAGAAGGGAATGCCTCAATGATGTATATGTCAGAGAGACCGATGTCTCCCAAAACCAAGCTATTTCGCTACCTTGCTTTAACGGGCAATTTGTCGCTTTTATTCTGGGTGGTTGCTTGGCAGATGACACTTTCACCGCACCCTCACCTCAGTAATGTAACACTGGCGATTGCTTGGGCTATACCGCTGTTACTACCATTACCGGGAATATTATCGGGCAAGCCTTATACGCATGCTTGGGCGAATTTCGTCTTAATGCTCTACTTCCTACACGCGTTAACTATTATGTATGTAGACGGTGGAGAGCGCTTGTTAGCCGCTGTAGAACTGCTTTTGACGACTCTAGGCTTCGCAGGCAATATATTATTTACCCGTTTTAGAGCCAAAGAGTTAGGCATCAAGTTGAAGCGCCTTTCCGAAGTAGAAAAGAAAGAGAAAGCTAAGTTCGAACAATAATATTGGTTCGATGCTCTAGATCTGACATGACAACAGATAAACAAAAAGCCCTGCGAGATTTCTCTTGCAGGGCTTTTTTCGTGATTTCATATCAATCTGTCATGTCGGTAGACGATTACGAGCGAACCCATTCGTATACTAAGCTTGGCTTAGCGTGCACTGGCGCTGTGACTGGTAGCGCTTCCTCATCAGATTCACCTAGCGTCACCTCAGTTGTATTTGTTAGCTCAGCACCTGTAGATAACTCACTGCCTTTCATCACTTGAACGCTTGGGGTAGTTTCATTGCCCATCGCATCAGTAACAACAGCAGAGTCATCGCCTACAGACATAATGTTATCTTGCGCTTCAAATTCTGGGCTCACTTCAGGTTCGATATAAGACTCTTCAACCTTCGCGACTTGGCGAATGCTTTCAACTTCTTGTTCAAACTCTTGTTGGGTCGATAACAAATGAATTCGGAACGTCACTTCATTGTTTTGAATTTGTAGAATATCTAAGCTTGCCACCGAGTTTAGACGCTTCAGTGCATTCTCCAATTGGAAGAAGTCTTGCGCGTTATTCAGGCTGATAAACTGCGTTAAGATTGATTCCGAAGATTCACTCGCCACCGTTACTGCACTCTTACTCGCGTAGTAGTTACTGATTTGGTCAACAAGCTTCTTAGAAGTCGTCGCGCTGTTGCCCGATACCGAACCACTCACAGGCGATGTTGGCGCGCTCGTCAGTTGGTTTGGTTTTTGATCATACAAAGTCCAGCGTAATCCAGAAGACTGTGCCTTAATCACCAAAACAGCATCAACAGGGTAACGTTGACTCGCGTTGCTAATCGGTGTGACAAAGCTGCCCCACAAATCCGAGGTGGCCACTCCCGTAACATCATCAAAATCACCAACAGGAAACATCAAAGGCAAACCGCGCTCTTTTGCATTGGCTTGTAAGCCTACAGCTAACAGTGAGTTGGAGTGTTCCCAGACAATGTTCTTGTCGTAGTTACTCTCTTCTACCAGCCAAACAAGAATATTTGAGCGAGTATCAGGCCAGTACGGTAATTGCGCTTGAGTCAGTAGTGAACGAATTTGAGCACCGTTAAAACGCATACGCAATGTTGATTGGTCATTGCTTTCGCCAAAACTCATTTGAGACATGTACTGCGCACTCTTACGCATCGCCTTTTGAATCGTCTCATTCGACGCGACATCAGTTTGGCCAGTAGCACGTATCAATACCTGCTCCATGCCAGTATTTCTTGCCACTTGTTCTGGTTGTTTGTCTTCAGCGTTAATCGCAACTTCAGCACTAAAGATATCTACTTGAGTTAAGGCATAACTCGGAGAGGCTAATAGTCCCATCAACAACAATGCTATGTAGCGCATATTGATCCTAATATTCAAAGCTTGTGCCTTGATGATAAGCAACTATGGATTGAGGGGCAAGGTCGTTAGCCCCCACTGTGTTTAATAACCATAAAATATCACCTGACCATGATAAATCGTTCACTTGTAAACTGAATTTTTCTTATTTTGATAGAGATAAACATAACTAATATAAATAAATTTGATCTATCTGACATAGCAACCGATTGCCAAGTGATAGAATCCCGCGAATTTTATTTTTCGCTTTTCATATAACGACCATTTTTAAGGACATAACATGAAAAATGCTCTGCAAGGTGCGCAAATGCTATTTGTCGCTTTTGGTGCACTTGTACTGGTGCCCCTGCTGACAGGCCTTGATCCCAACGTAGCGCTCTTTGGTGCAGGTATCGGTACCCTTTTATTCCAACTTATTACACGCCGTTCAGTACCTATTTTCCTTGCGTCTTCTTTTGCATTCATCGCACCTATCATGTTTGGCATTCAAACTTGGGGTGTAGGTGCAACTATGGGCGGCCTTATGGCGGCAGGTGTTGTGTATGTATTAATGGGTGCCTTAATTAAGGTACGTGGTGTAGCCTTTATCCACAAACTGCTTCCCCCAGTCGTAGTTGGCCCTGTAATCATGGTGATCGGCTTAGGTCTTGCTCCTGTTGCGGTAAACATGGCGCTAGGTAAAACAGGCGATGGTGCGGTTCAGCTTATCGATGCAGACGCAGCGTTATGGATTTCTTCTATCTCATTACTGGTAACGATTGTCATCAGTGTTTTCTCGAAAGGCTTTCTTAAGCTGCTGCCGATCTTCGGCGGTATTGTGGCTGGTTATGTAACGAGCTTAGTATACGGTGTCGTTGATTTTACCCCTGTCGCTCAGGCCGCTTGGTTAGCTCTACCTAACTTCACAGCGCCAGAGTTCAACATCAACGCTATCTTCTTTATGGTATTTGTAGCAATTGCACCTGCTGTTGAACACGTAGGCGACATGCTTGCTATTTCGAATGTAACCGGTAAAGACTACCTTAAAAAGCCAGGTTTACACCGCACAATAACTGGTGACGGCGTGGCAACGATTGCAGCTTCTATGTTGGGCGCTCCACCAAATACAACCTACAGTGAAGTAACGGGGGCTGTAATGCTGACCAAAGCATTCAACCCAGTGATCATGACTTGGGCTGCAGTAACAGCGATTGTTCTAGCATTAGTAGGTAAGCTAGGCGCTCTATTACAAACAATCCCAGTTCCTGTGATGGGCGGCATCATGATTCTACTGTTTGGTTCAATCGCAACGGTAGGCTTGAATACTCTAATTCAGAACAAAGTTGACCTACACAAATCACGCAACCTTGTGATTGTCGGCATTACTTTGGTCTTCGGTATTGGCGGCATGGCATTTGGCATCGGCGACTTTAGCCTGCAAGGCGTAAGCTTATGCGGTATCGTTGCTATTCTACTGAACCTAGTCCTTCCTGAAGAGCTAGGCGACAACACCGTAGTAGACAAAGCCCAAATCGACTAACTGCAAGTCAACAAACTGTAGAGGCTTGTGATCCTCAATTAAGAGCATCACAAGCTAGCAAGATCAAAAAAGGGAGAGCATCGAATGCTCTCCCTTTTTATTAATACGGCTAATTCAGCGAGTTAAGAAACGGTTTAGCGTAACTTAAGCTGAAACCGAATTACTTAGTACCGAAGATCTTATCACCAGCATCGCCAAGACCAGGAACAATGTAGCCCTTGTCGTTTAGCTTCTCATCGATTGCAGCAGTGTAAAGCTCAACATCTGGGTGCGCTTTTTCTAGTGCAGCGATACCTTCAGGGGCAGCAACAAGTACCAGTACTTTAAATACTTTACAGCCTTGCTCTTTTAGAAGGTCAAGAGTTGCAATCATAGAACCGCCAGTTGCTAACATTGGATCAACCACTAGAGCAATACGCTCATCAATGTTAGATGCTAGCTTGTTGAAGTATGGTACAGGCTCTAATGTTTCTTCGTCACGGTAGATACCCACGACACTGATTCGAGCACTTGGCATATGCTCTAAAACACCATCCATCATGCCTAGACCTGCACGTAGGATTGGCACTACTGTTACCTTTTTACCTTTAATTTGGTCAACTTCTACTGGGCCGTTCCAACCATCAATAGTTACACGTTCAGTTTCAAAGTCTGATGTCGCTTCGTATGTTAGAAGGCTACCCACTTCTGTCGCTAGCTCACGAAAACGCTTAGTACTAATGTCACCTTCACGCATCAGGCCAATTTTATGTTTTACTAGCGGGTGTTTCACTTCAACAACTTTCATTTCCAACTCCGGCAATATTTAAACAAACCTGTAGATTATACACGAACTGTGGGGTTATTTCAGAATCTTTATTCTAATAAAAAAAACCGCGCAAACGTTTGCTCTTCGTAATCAAGCCCTGTTAGAATAGCGCCGTTTTCACATCCAACTTAAGTTCGAGGACTATCCCGTGAGTGGTAATACTTCTTCTCTAAGCTACAAAGACGCTGGTGTTGATATCGACGCAGGTAATGCACTAGTAGACCGTATTAAAGGTGCTGTTAAACGCACTCGTCGCCCTGAAGTAATGGGCGGTATTGGTGGCTTTGGCGCCCTATGTGAACTTCCAACGAAATACAAAGAGCCGGTACTTGTTTCAGGTACTGATGGTGTTGGTACTAAACTTCGCCTTGCTTTGGATCTGAAAAAACACGACACCATTGGTATCGACCTAGTGGCAATGTGTGTGAACGACTTAATCGTTCAAGGTGGTGAGCCGCTATTCTTCCTAGACTACTACGCAACAGGTAAGCTAGATGTAGATACAGCAGCAGATGTTGTTTCTGGTATTGCTGAAGGCTGTGTTCAAGCAGGTTGTGCACTCATCGGCGGTGAAACTGCTGAAATGCCAGGTATGTACGAAGGCGACGACTACGATGTAGCCGGCTTCTGTGTTGGTGTTGTAGAAAAAGCTGACATCATCGACGGTACTAAAGTAGCTGCAGGCGACGCACTTATCGCTGTTGGCTCAAGTGGTCCACACTCAAATGGTTACTCTTTGATTCGTAAAGTTCTAGAAGTTTCTGGTGCTGATAAGAGTGAAGAGCTAGAAGGTCGCACTATCGGTGAACACCTACTAGAACCGACTAAGATTTACATCAAATCGGCACTTAAGATGATTGCAGAGCATGACATTCATGCTATCTCGCACATCACAGGTGGTGGTTTCTGGGAAAACATCCCACGCGTACTTCCTGAAGGTACTAAAGCAGTGATTGATGGCAAGAGCTGGGAATGGCCTGCTATCTTCAACTGGCTACAAGAGAAAGGTAACGTGGAGACATTTGAAATGTACCGCACTTTCAACTGTGGTGTAGGCCTAGTTGTTGCTCTACCTAAAGATCAAGCAGACGCTGCGGTTGAACTGCTGAAAGCCGAAGGCGAAAACGCTTGGGTTATCGGTGAGATCGCAAACGCTGAAGCTGGCGAAGAGCAAGTTGAAATCAAATAAGTGATACGCTCACTTACTTAGTTAATCAATGAGGACCTTATGGTCCTCATTTTGCTATTTGGCCCACAGAAAACCTTAGTTTATGTAGGTACATTGTAAACAGTTCAGTTAATCAATCGCATGACCCACTCTATGAAAAACAGCCATTCTATGAATAACAGTCACTCTAAGAAAAACATCGTCGTTTTAGTTTCAGGAAGCGGAAGTAACTTGCAAGCAATTTTGGACGCCTGTGATAGCAATATGATTGATGCTTCAGTTAAAGCTGTCTTCTCAAACAAAGCAGAGGCTTTTGGTCTAGAGAGAGCAAAATCAGCAGGTGTTGACGCACATTCTGTGAACCCAAAAAACTATGGTTCACGTGAAGAGTTCGATCATGAATTGATGATTCAGATCGATGCTTACCAACCCGATTTAATCGTACTTGCGGGATACATGCGTATCTTGAGTTCAGAATTTGTTCGTCACTATGCCGGTAAAATGGTCAACATCCACCCTTCCCTGTTACCTAAATACCCGGGCCTACACACCCACCAGCGTGCCATTGATGCACAAGACAAAGAGCACGGTACAAGCGTCCACTTTGTTACCGAAGAACTTGATGGTGGCCCTGTAATCTTGCAAGCCAAGGTGCCGGTATTTGAAGATGATGATGCTGACATGTTAGCAAGCCGAGTACTGACTCAAGAGCACTGTATTTACCCGATGGTTTGTAAATGGTTTGCTGAAGATCGTTTATCGATGGTAAACGGGAGGGCTGTCTTAGACGGTGAAACATTAGGTACACACGGTTACGCAGAAGAGTAATTAATAAGGTTGTTCTCCCAGAGTAAATCACGGAAGAATAAGCCTTAAAAAACAGAAAACAAAAAGGCCGCTCACTGACTTATTAGTACAGTAAGCGGCCTTTTTTAATCAGGACAAATAATAGTATCGACTAGATTAGCTCAATGGTTCAGTAGGCGCTTGGCTTGCCACCTTCTTCGGAGCATAAGCGACATCTTCCAACGCTTGGTGGTTGTTGCCAATTAACTCTCCAAAATGAAACAGCGCGTATTCACCCGGCTTCATTCTAAACCACTCTTCATTGTCTGTTAGAGGCTGAGTTGCGACGACGGTTACCACATCATTAGGCGTGGTCTCTTCTTGGAAGTTAATCTCAACATCTTCATCAATCAGGCTCGCGTTACCAAAAGGAGCTCGTCTTGTTATCCAGTATAAATGGTTCGTACAGTAGTTCATCACGTACTCACCGTCACTGAGCAACATATTGAAAACACCTTTCTCTCGTAACTGGTCACAGCACTCAGCGACAAAGCGAAACATACCTTCCATATCTTGAGGAGGTTCAGGAAAACGGTCTTCAAGTTGTTTCAACAACCAGCAGAAAGAGAGTTCGCTGTCCGTCTCACCGACAGGTCTGAATCGACCACTAATCAGATCATCATAATCCGTTAGTTGACCATTGTGAGCAAAGGTCCAGTATCGTCCCCAAAGCTCACGAGTGAAAGGGTGAGTATTTTCTAGATTAACGCCACCGCGGTTAGCTTGACGGATATGACTGACAACAGCTTGGCTCTTAATTGGGTAGTTTTGAACCAGCTCAGCGATCTTTGATTCACAACTAGGATTAGGGTCTTTAAATGTACGAAAACCCTTCCCCTCATAGAAAGTAATACCCCAGCCATCACGATGTGGACCAGTGTTGCCTCCACGCTGCATAAGGCCAGTAAAGCTAAAACAAATATCAGTAGGCACATTCGCGCTCATACCGAGCAATTCACACATGGTTTAATCTACTCCCTATTTAAACCAATGGAGCCACAAACCTAGGCTCCAAATGTCTGTAAAACTATTATTCCATTTCTTTTTCAACAAGCTGAATCACAATGTGGATGATCTTAATGTGAATCTCTTGGATGCGATCAGCGTAGCCAAAGTGTGGGACTCGGATTTCGATATCAGCACAACCTGCCATTTTACCGCCATCTTTACCGGTCAGCGCAATGGTTTTCATCCCTTTAGCTTGAGCAGCTTCAATCGCTTTTAGGATGTTGCCAGAGTTACCTGAAGTCGACAAACCAAACAACACATCGCCTTTACGACCCACGGCTTCTACATAACGAGAAAATACGTGGTCGTAACCAAAGTCGTTACTCACGCAAGACAGGTGACTCGGATCTGAAATCGCAATACCAGCAAAACCTGGACGATTTTCACGGTATCGGCCTGTTAGCTCTTCCGCGAAATGCATTGCATCACAGTGTGAACCACCGTTACCACAAGAAAGCACTTTGCCTTCTTGCTTGAATGAATCTGCAATCATTTTTGCAGCAGCTTCAATTTGAGCAATGTTATGGTCATCACTCAAGAACTTGTTCAGAACGTCAGCAGCTTCGTTCAATTCACTTTTGATTAGGTCTTGGTACATTTGGCTTATCTCTTATGTTTTTTGACGCAACTTAAAGTGCGTGAAATGAGAATTGAGGGTTTTCCCCTCTTTATAACTGAGTTTACCCACAAACATGAAATAGTGTCGACACTTAAGCCCAAAGATTGCCACCTTTATTAACCTCTCATTGCCGATCCGTCCAAATATTCACCACCAACCTCTCACAATTAGAACTTTAACTCTATTGAGATCACTTTTTATTCACTTTGGAGTTTTACAAATATTTAATATTTTGTTTACACTTGACTGGTTAGACCTCTTACCTAAACTTAATAACAATAAGTGATCTCTGAAAAGGAAATCGATCATGAACATATTGCTCTCCCTACTCGGCATGTCAGCCATCTTAGGCGTCTGTCTTTACCATAGAGTTAGTCTGGTCCGTGCGTTAATTGTGTTAACTGGCGCAATGGTCGCATTAACCCTGTTTGGCAGCGTGGCAGTCACTGGCTGGCTTTGTTATCTATTGGCCATTGCAATCTTTGCTGTACCAGCAATTCGCCAGACCCTCATTAGCCAAAAAGCACTTTCTTTGTTTAAGAAGGTTCTACCAGCAATGTCTCAGACGGAAAAAGAGGCATTGGAAGCAGGCACAGTATGGTGGGAAGCAGAGCTGTTCAAAGGCAAGCCTGAGTGGAAGAAGCTTCAAAACATTGCGGATCCGAAACTTTCTGAGGCGGAACAAGCGTTTTTAGATGGCCCAGTCAATACAGTGTGTGAAATGGTCAATGATTACCAAGTAACACATGAGCTTGCTGATTTACCACCAGAAGTTTGGCAGTACCTAAAAGACCATAAATTCTTCGCCATGATCATCAAGAAAAAATACGGCGGTTTAGAATTCTCAGCTTACGCTCAGTCGTTAGTTCTACAGAAGCTAACGGGTGTTTCGAGCGTATTATCATCGACGGTTGGCGTACCTAACTCACTAGGTCCTGGTGAGCTATTGCAGCACTACGGCACAGAAGATCAAAGAAACCATTACCTGCCACGCCTAGCTGAAGGTAAAGAGATCCCTTGTTTCGCACTGACCAGTCCAGAAGCAGGCTCAGACGCAGGCTCTATCCCAGATTATGGTGTGGTATGTAAGGGTGAATGGCAAGGTGAAGAAGTATTGGGCATGCGCCTAACTTGGAACAAACGTTACATCACTCTAGCGCCTGTCGCGACCGTTTTAGGCTTAGCCTTTAAACTGAGAGACCCAGAAGGTCTGCTTGGTGACAAACAAGATCTTGGCATCACCTGTGCCCTTATCCCTACCGATTTAAAAGGCGTAGAGATTGGTAACCGCCACTTCCCACTCAACGTGCCTTTCCAAAATGGTCCGACTCAAGGTGATGACATCTTCGTGCCTATCGATTTCATCATCGGCGGCCAAAAAATGGCAGGACAAGGCTGGCGTATGTTGGTTGAATGCCTGTCGGTTGGTCGTGGTATCACACTGCCTTCAAACTCAACCGGTGGTATTAAATCTGCAGCATTAGCAACTGGTGCTTACGCTCGTATTCGTCGTCAATTCAAACAACCCATTGGTCGCATGGAAGGGGTTGAAGAGCCACTGGCACGTCTAGCTGGTAATGCTTATGTAATGGATGCAGCAAGCAACCTAACGGTTGCGGGTATCGATCTTGGTGAAAAGCCTTCGGTTATCTCAGCAATCGTGAAGTACCACTGTACTCACCGTGGCCAACGCAGCATCATCGATGCGATGGATATCGTCGGCGGTAAAGGCATTTGCTTAGGCCCATCGAACTTCCTCGCTCGTGGTTACCAAGGCTCACCAATTGCGATTACGGTTGAAGGCGCAAACATCCTGACTCGTTCAATGATCATCTATGGTCAAGGCGCGATTCGCTGCCACCCTTATGTTCTGAACGAAATGGAAGCGGCTTATTCGGAAAGCAGCGATGCACTTGATAAGTTTGATTCAGCATTAGCAGGACACGTTAGCTTTACTATGAGTAACCTAGTCCGCAGCTTGTGGTTTGGTTTAACCGACGGTCGTGGTTCAGACGCTCCAACACCATCCAATAAAACGGATAAGCAGACACAGCGTTACTACCAACAGCTGAACCGCTACAGTGCTAACCTAGCGCTACTGTCTGACATTTCAATGGCTGTATTAGGCGGTTCACTGAAACGCAGAGAGCGCCTATCAGCAAGACTGGGGGATATCCTGAGTCAACTCTACCTAGGTTCAGCAACACTTAAGCGCTTTGAAAGCGAAGGTAGCCATGCTGAAGATCTCCCATTAGTCCATTGGGGTATGCAAGACAGCTTGCGTCAAACTGAAGTCGCGATTGATGAGTTCTTGGCGAACTTCCCTAACCCTGTGATTGGTCAACTACTTCGCGTTGTGTTAATGCCATTTGGCCGTATCCGTCGTGCACCAAACGACAAGTTGGATAGCCAAGTCGCGCAAATCCTACAAACACCAAGTGAAACACGCTCTCGTATCGGCCGTGGCCAATACTTGGAAGCAACGGAATACAACCCTGTAGGCAAGATTGAAAAAGCGCTAGAAGTGATTCTTCAAGCTGAACCTCTGTTCGATAAGGTTTGTAAAGAAACACATCAAAAACGTGCTTTCTTACGACTCGACCTTGTCGCTCAGCTGGGACTTGAGAAAGGTATCTTAACGCAAGAAGAAGCAAATCTTCTGATTAGCGCTGAGGAACATAGACTGTACACAATTAACGTTGATGACTTCTCACCAGAGGAGCTTGCAGCAAAGACTCAGTACCCAGAACAATCGATTGATAACGTCGCTTAAGGTCAGAGACAGAAACAAAAACGGGACTCCTATGAGTCCCGTTTTTTTATTCATCACTTCATTGTCACAAATTTTAATGCTTACTATCTCGAGGCTTGCTCTATCTAAATTTAGTCTCTCGAGGTTTGTTGTCCCGAGGTTTACTCACTCAAGACAACAACCTCAAGACAACTCTAGGAATGCAGACTAGTTACTTAGGTGCCTTGAGCTGCATCTCGGGTAACGCTCTCTTCTTCGCTGTGATTTTACGTATTACAAACCAAATCAGTAAGCCCAATAAAATCGCAGCCACATTACCTACCGCTATAATCATTATGCTGCGCTGCCTGTCATCTTCTCTTTTTTGAAGAATCATTAATTTTTCAGCAATACGTTTCTGCTCAGCAAGAGCTTCCTCTTGAAGACGTCGAGATTCTGCTAGGTCTATCTCTTGAACAACGCTGTACGACTGCTCGGTAATCGGGAAGATCAGTGGACGCTGGCTTGACGCATCGGTGGCATAAACCATCCCCGACCAAGTGTAAATTCCCAAATCATCATTATAAGGCAACGTTAAAGACACTTTCATCGCATCAGCTTCGGCTTGGCCTTGCTTATACATCACATACCCATCAGGGGCTTTATACTCAACGTGAGCTGCTAACGAGCTCGGTGCAATCATACCTGGCTCGCCAGAAGCCACTACAGTATGAGATAAACCTTCTTTGCGAGACTGAATGAAGGTGGTTGTGATTGGCGTTGGGTAGACCAAGACTTCTTGCTCTTGTGCTCGCAGGAACACACCATTACCAGAAGTAATTCGAGCTCGATATTTACCAGGCTCAATGTCCATTGGTAACGACACGGTGAACACACCATCTCCAGCTTTTTCGTCAAGATCAACGCCATCATCGGCAAATTCCCCCATGACAACCGGAATTGGCCGCGCTTCTCTCACTAAGGACTCTTCGTTTTCGACGAACTTAGTGAATGTTACTTTAAGCTTCACACGGTCAAGAAAATCACGCAGCACAAGCGGCTTGCCATCGGATGTCAAACGAGCGGTAAATTTAATGTGTTCAGTTTGGTACAATTTGTCTGGAAATTCATTGGCGTCTAAAACCAGATGAGATAAAAGTTTGATATTATTTTTAGGTGAGACTTTACCTACCGCTTGCCAAGGACCCGGCATCGGATTGTCGATAGAGATAATATCCATTGACGATTCTTGGTACCAACGGACATTATCAGCATGACGCAAAGCGTGATACTTCTTGCCATCAGGACGAACCAAGACGACGGGTTTAGAATTATCGGCTCGATAGATCACAAAAGTAACTTGCTCGATACTGGGATCAACTCGAAAGCGATTATCCAATAAACTCATTACAGATTCTGTTGCTGCGTGTAAGCCAAAGCTCAACAGCAATAAACAACCGGTAGCCAATGCCCTTAACATACTTTCTCCCTACTGACGCCAGAGGCAGCTTCCGCTTTTCTCGACGAGGTCTAAACGACTTTGATGCGCTTCTACTTCATCGGCCGTAGCTCGCAAAACCTTTAGGGATTTTCGACCACTTTCTGCTCTTCGTATGCTTTCGCCTTCGCCTTCTTGTTGGCCAGCGTTAAATTGCAGCGAAGTTTGCCCACCTGTCATCAATAAGTAGACGTCAGCTAGAATCTCCGCATCGAGCAATGCGCCGTGAAGAGTACGGTGTGAGTTATCAATACCATAACGGTCACATAAGATATCTAGATTGTTTCTTTTCCCTGGGAATATCTTCTTCGCCATCGCCAAGGTATCGGTAACTTTGCAGTAGTCATCCGTTTTACCTATAGCAGGGTTAAGTTTCTCAAACTCATAGTCCATAAAGCCCGTATCGAAGGGCGCGTTATGAGCCACCAGCTCCGCACCTTTAATAAAGTCGAGAAACTCTTTATGTATGTCTTGGTATTCTGGTTTATCAATCAAGAATTCATCGGTAATACCGTGAACGCCAATTGCCTCTTCTTGAATCGCACGATCGGGCTTGATATAGACGTGAAAGTGACGCCCAGTCAGCCTACGGTTGATGATCTCTACTGCACCAATTTCAACGATGCGATGTCCCATATAGTGGGGGCCACCCTCTGTATTCATACCGGTGGTTTCGGTATCGAGTACAACGATGCGTTTGTTTTCATTCGAACTGTTTTTTTCGTTCGTGCTTTGTTCTGGAGTGCTACTGGTATTCATAAGGATAACTGTGTCAGACTATGCCGATAATGTGCTTGAGGTAATAGTATCAAATCATGACGAAACAAGTTGAAATTTTCACTGATGGTTCTTGTTTAGGCAACCCAGGTCCTGGCGGCTACGGCATTGTACTTCGCTACAAAAAAGTAGAGAAGACGTTAGCCGAAGGTTTCACCTTAACCACCAATAACCGCATGGAAATGCTCGCCGCTGTTGTGGCTCTCCAAGCCCTCAAAGAGCCTTGCTCTGTCATTCTGACCACAGATAGCCAATACGTGCGTCAAGGTATCACCCAGTGGATTCACAACTGGAAAAAGCGCGATTGGAAAACAGCCGATAAAAAGCCCGTTAAAAACGCAGACCTGTGGCAAAGACTCGACAAAGAGACGGCGCGCCATAGCGTTGATTGGCGCTGGGTTAAGGGGCACGCGGGGCACCGAGAAAATGAAATGTGTGATGATTTAGCTCGAAGTGCAGCTGAAAACCCGACCCAAGAAGATACGGGCTATCAGCCAAGCTGATCATTTTCTTAAAGGAAATGTCAGTATCTAAAACAGATATAGCAATGGAAAGCCGACTATGAGTCGGCTTTTTCTGCTTTTAACGGATACGAAGTTTTAGCGGAGTCCAAGGTGCGACGCGTATTGGTTCTAAAACTGGCTCCTACAGGAGAGAAGCGTCGCTTAAGGTGCCAATGTGGCTTGATAGGCTTAAGTGGATAAGTACGTTTACGAGCAACAATAAAGTATTGGCTACCAGCGAACGATGCACAGCTGCCTAAGCTGTTCTCCAACCACGTCCACATCGCTTGGTATTTACTCATCGGGAACAACGCGTAGGTGTCACAATGAATCACTTCATAATTAAGTACGCCTAGCCAATCTTTAATTCGGTTTGGCGTGTACATACGTCCACTCCATGGCAAGCTGTTCTTTCGCCAAGGCATCAAACTGGCAAGCCCAGTCACACTAAAAGGGTTAAAGCCGGTGATAATAATATAGCCATCGTCCATCATTACTCGGTCGACTTCCCTCAATAGCCGGTGTGGGTCGTTGCTATAATCTAACTGATGACTCAGCACCACAACATCAAAGCTTTTCTCTAAAAAGGGTAAATTATAACCATCTGCTATCACATTATGTAATGGGTTCTGGATATCTAGGTTTACTTGATGTTGAATGTTGCATGTGCAGCTAGAAATCTCACTGCTGAGGCCACCAAGTTTGAGCATATGGTAACCAAATAGTTTTGGGCACCACTCATCAAGTCGAGTTTGAATAGATTCTCTCAACCAGTCCCCATTGTGCAATTGTGCCCAAGTATAAGGACGCTCAAACTTCTTTCTGCTACGTGCTGGCTTCATCAATAATCTGTCTCACTTATTCTGTCTCACTAAAAGTGACTGGAGAACCAATAATGTTACATATCAAAAGCATACCTGCATTTAACGACAATTACATCTGGCTGATTCAAAATAGCGATCGCCGTTGTGCTGTCGTCGACCCTGGTGATGCAGCTCCAGTATTAGAGTACTTAGCACACCATGAGCTAACTTTAGATGCAATCTTGATTACGCACCACCACCACGATCACATTGGTGGCGTGCCAGAGCTGGTAAGACAATTCCCTGGCGTGGATGTCGTTGGCCCCAAAAATGAACCTATCCCGACCTTAACGCATCCCGTTGATGACGGTGACCAATTAGAGCTGTTTGGCGAAGTATTCCTCGTGCTAGGGCTCAGTGGGCACACCGCTGGGCACATTGGTTATGTGGGTGATGCCAAACTGTTTTGTGGCGATGTACTGTTTTCAGCTGGTTGTGGGCGAATCATGGAAGGCACACCACAGCAGATGTTTGATGCATTGAACAAGATCACAGCACTCCCACAAGAAACCGAGGTTTACTGTGCTCATGAATACACGGCAGCCAATATCGCTTTTGCACTGGCTGTTGAGCCTGACAACCAACATTTGCAACAATACCGCGACCAAGTGAATCGGCTTCGAGCCCAAAATAAGTCGACCATCCCCACAAATTTAAGACAAGAAAAGTTTGTTAACCCCTTCTTACGCTACACAGAACCAAGTGTAGTGAAATCAGTATCTAATCGTACTGAGCAGACCGATCCTTTATCGGTTTTTACCGCTTTACGTGCGTGGAAGAACGAATTTTAACAAATACAGGCTTGTCACTCATAGGGAGTGGCAAGTATTATCATCGGCCGTTTATTAAAAAGGCTGTAACATGCGAGTTAAGTACAGCTGGGCTTTGGTACTACTACTTTCTGGTTGCCAATTAACTCAGTCAGAGAATCCAGACCAAGCTTCCGAGCAAACCAACACCTCCCCTACTAAAGAAGTTTCTCAAGCGAACGTTTCATCGGGAGCGATCCAAGAACAACCAAAAGTTGAAACACCCGTCGTTACTCCACAAACACAGCAAGATGTTTGGAAACGTATTGCGATGCAACTTGAAATGGAAGTGCCGGACCAAAAGAAAGTCGACTACTACCGCACTTGGTACCTCAAGCACCCTGGTCATCTAAAAACTGTATCAAAACGCGCTGAACCTTTCCTTTACTTGATCACAACTAAGATTGAAGAAAGAGACTTGCCTTTAGAGCTGGCCCTGTTGCCCGTCGTTGAAAGCTCGTTTGATGCATTTGCTTATTCTCATGGTAGCGCTGCTGGACTATGGCAGTTCATTTCGGGTACTGGCAAAGCTTACGGACTAGAACAAAACTTCTGGTACGATGGCCGCCGTGACGTAGCCGCTTCAACCGACGCTGCATTGGATTTCTTAACCGACCTGAACAAACGTTTTGATGGGAACTGGCAACACGCAATCGCTGCCTACAACAGTGGCGGTGGTCGTGTGAACAGCGCAATCCGTAAGAACAAGAAGCTGGGTAAGCCAATCGACTTCTTCTCTCTAGACTTACCAAAAGAGACCAGCAGCTATGTACCTAAGCTACTTGCACTGGCCGACGTGATTGCCAACCAAGAAAAGTATGGCATCGATATCCCTACGATCCCGAACAAGGCAGTACTGACTCTGGTTAACCCAAATGAACAACTTGATTTAGCCATTGCCGCAAGCTACGCCGACATTCCTGTCAAAGAGCTGCAAGGCTACAACCCGGCTTATAACCAGTGGGCAACGGCACCAGAGAAACACCAACAATTATTGCTTCCTCTAAGCTCTGTTGAGAAGTTCAACAAAGAAGTGGCAGCCAATAAAGGCAAAGGCATGAAGTTGGTGCGCTATAAAGTGCAATCTGGCGATAGCATCAGCGTACTGGCGAGTAAATACAACACCACCAGCAAAGTGATCCGCTCTGCAAACGGTTTGAGCAACAATAATATTCGTGTTGGTCAGCACCTATTTATTCCAACATCAACCAAAGACGATAAGACATACGCACTAAGCGCTTCAAATCGCCTAGCAAGCACACAGTCAAAGAGTCGTGGTCAATATAAGCTTAGCCATACCGTAAAAAGTGGTGATAGCCTATGGACGATTGCGCGCGCAAATAAGGTATCTCACCAATCACTGGCTAAGTGGAATGGCATGGGACCACGTGATACTCTTAGAATTGGTCAAGAACTGGTCATTTGGAAGAATAGTTCAGACGGTGCCATCATCCGAACTGTCTTTTATAACGTAAGATCAGGTGACACAGTCAGCGGTATTGCATCAAAGTTCAAAGTAAAAAGCGCAGATGTTGTAAAATGGAACGCTTTGCAGAACAAGAAATACCTACAGCCAGGACAAAAACTGAAGCTGTATGTTGATGTAACTAAGGTAAGTGTATGAACCCGTCAAGTAACCCACTCGTCATGCTGTTGGATATATTCCGTTCACCAACAGCGTGTTTCTTAGCGCTTTATCAACGAAGTGCTTGGGGATGGCAACCCTACGTCGTATTAATGCTCAGCCCATTCTTATTTTGGGGAGCCTATTTTTCGAATGTAGATTTTGCATGGTTAAGCGCTGAGTTGTCACAGCAACTGGCTCAAACAAACCCTGACCAATTGGCGTTACTTGACAGTAATACTCTACTCGCGAGTGAAATCATCAGTGATGTATTCGGCCGTACGTTAACCATCATTCTGTTGGCATTTTGGTTTAACTTAGCAACAAAGCCAAGCCAACACCAACATAGCTTTTGGCGATGGTTTGCAGCCGCATCGGTAGTGATATTCCCTGCCGTTCTAGGCGATGTAGCAAGCTACGCAAGCCTGATACTCAAGCACGGGCATGTGATGAGCTACGCGGCCGACTTGAACAGCTTAAACGGCTTAATCAAGTTGCCACTAACCAATGATTGGTCGCAATTTGCCAGCTCATTACCACTCTTGTTGCCTTGGTACATTGTATTGGGTTATGCAGCAGTATTAACTTGGACGGAGTTTGAGCGTGGTCAGGCACTGGTCATCTCTGGTTTGCCATGGGTTGGCTATTACCTAATCTGGGCTCTCTACATTTTAATCTTTTAAGCTGAATAGATAAAAACAAGGCTAGCGAAAATTCACTAGCCTATTTATTCCCCTGCTTATTACCCAAAGTAACCACAGTGTGAATGGTGAATAGCTAAGATCCAATGACTAATAGGCTAATAGGCTAATAGGCTAATAGGCTAGATAGCTTCTTCTATTTAGCCTTAAAGGTCACTCGCATAGGGTTATGATCAGAGGCGTCCGTAATGGGCGCCTTTGCTTTGTCTACTTCTAACCCTCGATAGAACACATGATCGAGCACCAACCCTGTCATAAACTGTGTACGGTTATCTGGTTCAAAAGCAACTTCCGTCAAACCTACCTGTTCCAACGCATCTTTCAATACAGCAAAGCGAGCTTCACTCCAACTGTTAAAATCCCCAGCAAAAATAACAGGCCCACGATACTTTTGGAGATTGTCGGTTAAGCTCTTGAGCTGAGCCTCATAATCTTCCGTACCAAAGGTAAAGTTCACCGCATGGATATTAATCACAGCCAGTTCTTCGCCATTACTTAGCAGATAGCGAGACCAAAGTGCAGATTTAGGTAATTGAAGCCAAGGTTCTTCATGAGTATAAGCACAAGCTTCAATCGGTAGATGCGTCGCTAGGTTGAGTACGCCTGCACTTTGTTCAAAAGCTTCAAATGCATTCACTCGAGTACTTCCCCATTGACCACTCGTTACCCATTGGCGAAGCCCTTCTGTCATACTCGCTTCTTGCAGCAAAACTAAATCGCTACCGGCTGACAGCTGATTTAACTCACTTTGCCAATTATTTCGGTTTTGCTTATAGATATTCCACACGGTAATGTCTAGGCCATCAGACACATCAATCGCTTTCGGGGCTGAGTTTTGGTAGCAGCTGTAGATATCGTTGCTAGTATTTTGAGAAGAAGTGATCAAATTGGGTTTATTCGGGATCACGAAGATAATATGAAAGCTAACAACAGCAAGCGTTATCAATAGCGTGATAACAATGATGGTTTTCTTAAACATACAGCACCCTACCAGAAATGAAAAAGGAGCGATAAACGCTCCTTTTAAGGTAATAGTTTTTTTATACGGCGTCTTCGTCTTCTTCGCCAGTACGAATACGTACCACACGTTCAACTTCAGTAATGAAGATCTTACCGTCACCAATTTTACCTGTTTGAGCCGTTTCGATAATGGTATCAACACATTGGTCAGCCACTTCGTCGGTCACAACAATTTCCAATTTCACTTTAGGTAAAAAATCGACCATGTACTCTGCGCCACGGTATAGCTCAGTATGACCTTTTTGACGTCCAAAGCCTTTAACTTCAGATACTGTCATACCCGTAATACCCACTTCTGCAAGTGCTTCACGTACATCATCAAGTTTGAATGGCTTGATAATGGCTTCAATCTTTTTCATGTTCATCCCTTAAACTGTGCGAATAGCTCATTATCGGTTAGCTATAGTAAACATTCAATGAAAAAAGCCAGAGCATTAAAGCTCTGGCTCGAAATTTATCATCTTGTTTAATCAGCGCTTTAAGAAGATTTTACTTAAGGCTTGAGTAGTAAGCAGCTAGATTAGCAATATCTTCATCACTCAGCATTGAAGCCTGAGCCTGCATTACAGCCGCCAAACCGCCGGTGCGCTGGCCGTTCTTATATGCCTTAATTGATGAAGCGATGTATTGCTCGTTTTGGCCTTTAAGATTTGGATATCCTGGGATCATTGCGATACCGTCTGCGCCATGACAAGCCGCACAGATTGCCGCTTTAGCTTGACCCGCAGCAACATCACCCGCCAGAGCGTTACCACTCAATAGTCCAAATCCAAGAACTAATCCTAGTGTAATTTTCTTCATTGCATATTCCATTAATTATTTTTATTAAAGTGACGGTGAATTGTGACACAAACTTTTTCTACTTGCTCCAAAGCGCTTCACAATCTTGACCTTCGTAGTTTTTATCTACGAATAGGCCTAAAACAGCGATCACTCGATCGCCATCCATTAATATCGGCGTTCTACGTCTTAACCAGCTGGGTACTTGGTATTCCTGAAAAAGCTTCTTGAGTTTTCGACTATGACCACGACCAACTGGGTGAGCCGACACTCCTTCAGGGTTAAAGATCACTCGTAAGGTTCCGTTGGCTTTAGTAAGGGAAAAACGTTGTACATCTCGGTTATGAGATGCACTACCACTCGACACCGCTTTTAAATGGATCTCACCTAAACCATCAGGCAATAATAAATTCTCATCAATCAAGATTTCACTTTTCCAGCTCGACAAATCTTTGGTGTCTTGTACCAAATAGAGCTGATTATTAAAGCGCCTAATCTCAACATCATTCAACACCAGCTTAGGATTGGCATCTGCCTGAGCACAAGCCACTTCATCCCAAATAAGTTTTAGCTGCTTTTGGCTTGGCATCGGTTGATTGCAATGGCTGAGCCACATTCTGATCAAACGTGCTCGTAACAAATCAGAATGCTGAGATAACGAATCAATGCTTAAGCTCTGGCTCTTACTGTTACAGCCTCCCAAAGCTTGTTGTAAGTGAGACTCAAGCAGTTCGTCGAGTAGCGACTCTTGTTCTGCACATAATTGAGCACTGCGACAGACCGATTCTCGAAAGCTAGGCCAGCGCTCTGTCAACGTCGGAGTGACTTGATGACGAATGAAATTTCGATCAAAGCGCAGATCCTGATTACTCTCATCTTCGACCCAAGTTAACCCCATATCGTGAGCCGACGCTTCGATGTCTAATCGAGTCACAGACAGCAGAGGTCTCACAATAAACGCTTCGCCAAACGACATCACTTTCGCCATTGAAGAGAGTCCTTTCGGACCACTGCCACGTTTTAATGCCAGCAAGAAAGTTTCAAGTTGGTCATCAATATGTTGGCCTGTAATTAGAACATCACCAAAACTAAGGTGCTTCTGAAGCGAATCATAACGAGCATCTCGAGCCAGCTTTTCAACACTTTCTCCGCTGTTAATATCTAGAGATACTCGCTCGATGGCTAAAGGAACCGACGACGCATCACACCATGTTTGGCATTGCTCAGCCCAAAGATCAGCATTCTTACTGAGACCGTGATGAACGTGCACCGCACAGCACTCAATGTGATGGGACTTAGCGTATTTCGCGGCCAATTCCAATAACACTCGAGAATCGACACCACCACTGAAAGCAACGACTAACCGACGAGGTTTGAGATCGCTTTGTTGAAATGCAGAGGTAAAAGTTTCGATTAAGTGAGTCATGGGGTTAAGTGAGCCGTGTGTACTAATGAGAAAGGAGAATGTTTTAATAATAAAAAAGGGTTGGCACTGAGTCCAACCCTTTCATCAACTTGTTACGGAAAGCAGGTCTTATACCTTGCTAAGGTCCCTTATCAGCAGTAACCGTAGCTCATTAGACGCTGGTAACGACGCTCTAGAAGTGCTTCGTTGTCAAATTGCTCTAGCTCTTCTAACTGCTTAACTAACATGTCTTTCATGTTCTGAGCTGTCTGTATTGGATCGCGGTGCGCGCCACCTAGAGGCTCAGGGATGATTTCATCGATAAGCTCAAGCTCTTTAAGGCGAGGAGCTACTAGGCCCATCGCTTCAGCAGCTTGTGGTGCTTTATCTGAATCACGCCATAAGATTGAAGCACAACCTTCTGGAGAGATTACTGAGTATGTAGAGTACTGAAGCATGTTCACGTAATCACCAACACCAATCGCTAGTGCACCACCAGAACCGCCTTCACCTACAACGTTACAGATAACTGGAACTGAAAGGCCGGCCATCACTTTTAGGTTCTTAGCGATAGCTTCAGATTGACCACGCTCTTCTGCACCAACACCTGGGTATGCACCCGCTGTGTCGATGAAAGTAATGATTGGCATATTGAAACGCTCAGCCGTTTCCATTAGGCGAAGTGCCTTACGGTAACCTTCTGGCTTTGGCATACCAAAGTTACGGATCACTTTCTCTTTAGTCTCACGACCTTTCTGGTGACCAATAACCATAACAGGACGACCATTTAGACGAGCCATACCACCCACTATTGCTTTGTCGTCAGCGTAAGCGCGATCGCCCGCCATCTCTTCAAACTCTGTGAAGGCATGCTCCAGGTAATCTTTGGTGTAAGGACGTTGAGGGTGACGAGCAAGTTGAGCTACCTGCCATGCACCTAAGTCACTAAAGATTTTCTGTTTAAGCTCTAAGCTTTTTTTCTCTAGTTGTTCAATTTCTTTGTCTAGATCTACCGCTGTGTCACCACCGTGACGCGAAACGTCACGTAGCGCTTCGATTTTTGCTTCAAGTTCAGCGATAGGCTTTTCAAATTCTAGAAAGTTCAGGCTCATCTATGAATCCTTGTTGATTCAGCTCCGCAGTTACGGAGCTAAATTTTAGTTAAATTCGAGTTCTACTTGGCTATTTCCAAGCAGCTGTTTTAATTCGTCTAGTAATGTATCACTTGGCGTCACACGCCATTCTGTGCCCAATGTTAACCGCGCTCTAGCGTCGGCACGTTGGTAGTATACATTGACTGGGACCGTTCCGGCTCTATAAGGTTCTAAGATTTGACCAAAGCGTTCAAAAAATTGACCGTTAATTTGGGATTGCTCGATAGATATCGACACCCCACGAGCATATTTCTCACGGGCGCTTCCTAAGTCCATGACCTCGCGCGCGGACATTTTAAGCCCACCATTGAAATCATCAAAGCTGACCTGTCCAGAAACAACCACAATTTTGTCTTTTTCGAGCAATTCTGCGTAGCGATCGAGCGCATCAGAGAACAACATCACTTCCATCCGACCCGATCGGTCATCAAGAGTCATCAAACCGATTCGAGTACCGCGCTTCGTGGTCATGACCCTAGCCGCAATGACCAAACCTGCAATCGTTAAGGATTGGTCACGACGAGTCGGCGTCGCATCTTTCAAACGACAGCTGGTGTATTTCGCAAGTTCTTTAATGTAAGCATTCACCGGGTGACCCGTTAAATACAAACCAAGCGTTTCGCGTTCACCTTCTAGCCAAACCTTTTCAGGCCATTTAGGCACTTGGGTATACTTGTGTTCAACCTCTTCCGGAGCGTCGGTCAACACACCAAACATATCAGATTGACCGAACGACTCAGCATGGTGATGTTGGCTTGCTGCCTTAACCGCATCTTTCAAAGATGCCATCATCGCCGCTCGGTGAGGACCTAATCTATCTAAGGCTCCGGATAGAATCAACTTTTCGATAACACGTTTGTTGACCTTCTTCAGATCAAGACGTGCACAGAAGTCGAATAAGTCTTTAAAGTAACCACCTTTGTTACGCGCTTCGATGATGGCTTCAATTGGGCCTTCACCCACCCCTTTAATCGCACCGATGCCATAAACAATTGCGCCATCTTCATCCACATTAAAGCGGTATAGGCCCGAGTTGATGTCAGGTGGAAGGAGCTTGAGCTTCATACGGAAACACTCATCGACAAGGCCAATAACCTTCTCGGTGTTATCCATATCCGCGGTCATTACTGCCGCCATGAATTCCGCAGGGTAGTGTGTTTTCAACCACAGTGTTTGATAAGAAACCAGTGCGTATGCAGCCGAGTGAGATTTGTTAAAGCCGTAGCCCGCAAACTTCTCTACCAAGTCAAAGATCTTCATGGACAGTTCGCCATCAACACCATTGGCTTCAGCACCTTCTTTGAAGGTACCGCGCTGTTTTGCCATCTCTTCAGGCTTTTTCTTACCCATCGCACGACGCAGCATATCGGCTCCACCAAGCGTATAACCCGCAAGAATCTGAGCGATTTGCATTACCTGTTCTTGATACAGGATGATGCCGTACGTAGGTTCTAGTGTCTCTTTAAGCGATTCGTGTTGCCACGTTTCATCAGGGTAAGAGACCGCCTCTCGTCCGTGTTTACGGTCGATGAAGTTATCTACCATGCCTGATTGCAGAGGGCCAGGACGGAACAAGGCCACCAATGCGATGATATCTTCAAAACAGTCGGGTTGCAGACGCTTGATCAGATCTTTCATACCACGCGATTCCAGTTGGAATACCGCGGTGGTTTCAGAATTTTGTAATAGGTTAAATGACGCTTGATCATCCAGAGGAATCGACTCGATACGAACCGGATCTTTCCCCTCTTTCGCTAAGCGAGGGTTTACTAGGCCTAATGCCCAGTCAATGATCGTCAGTGTACGCAGCCCCAAGAAGTCAAACTTAACCAAGCCAGCAGTTTCTACGTCATTCTTATCGAATTGCGTTACTGGGAAGTTACCTTCCGCATCGGCATAGATAGGTGCAAAGTCAGTAATCGTGGTCGGTGAGATTACAACACCACCCGCGTGCTTACCTGCGTTTCGCGTACAACCTTCTAGAATTCGACATTTATCAATCAGCTCACGAACTTCTTCATCACCATCATAAAGTTCAGGCAATGCAGGCTCTGCGAGGAATGCTTTCTCTAGCGTCATGCCCGGATCAGGCGGAACCAGCTTAGAAATTCGGTCAACAAAACCAAATGGGTGGCCTAATACACGGCCAACGTCACGGATTACCGCTTTTGCCGCCATAGTACCGAAGGTGATGATCTGAGAAACGGCATCACGGCCGTACATTTCAGCCACGTGATCAATAACTTGGTCACGCTTATCCATACAGAAGTCGATATCGAAATCGGGCATGGATACACGTTCTGGGTTCAAGAAACGTTCGAACAGCAAGTCATATTCAAGTGGATCAAGATCCGTGATATCAAGCGCGTAAGCCACCAAAGAACCAGCACCAGAACCACGACCCGGGCCTACTGGTACATCGTTATCTTTTGACCACTGGATGAACTCCATTACGATCAAGAAGTAACCTGGGAAACCCATGTTATTAACTACTTCTAGCTCGATTTTAAGTCGCTCATCGTATTCAGGCCTGCGTTCAGCTCTGACTTTTTCGTCAGGAAATAGGAATGCTAAACGTCGTTCAAGACCTTCTTCTGATTTTTTGATCAAGAAGTCTTCAATCGCCAAACCTTCCGTCGGGAAGTTCGGCAAGAAGTATTCGCCCAATCGAACGGTGACATTACAACGCTTAGCGATCTCAACACTGTTCTCTAATGCTTCAGGGATATCTGAGAACAACTCACACATCTCTTCTTCGCTACGGAGGTACTGTTGTGGACTGTAGTTTTTCGGTCGACGTGGATCAACCATGGTAAAGCCGTCGTGAATCGCCACACGGATTTCATGAGCGTCAAACAAGTCTTCAGAAATGAATACCACTTCGTTGGTCGCAACAACTGGCAGGTCTTCTTGCTCAGCCAATTCCAGCGCAAAGTGCAGATAAGACTCTTCGTCCGTACGTCCAGTTCGAATGAGCTCCAGATAAAAACGGTCTGCGAAATGTGTTTTGTAAAACTCAACGCTGCTTGCAACCAACTCTCTATTGCCTTTCAGCAACGCTTTACCAATCTCACCTTCTTTTGCACCCGATAAAAGAATCAGGCCTTCCGCATGTTCAATCAGCCACTCTTTATCAATAACAGGCTGATGCTGCACATGGCCACGAAGGTAAGCTTTTGATATTAATAACGTTAGGTTATTGTAGCCTTTATTACTCGTTGCAATAACGGTGAGTTTTGTCAATTCATCGCCAAAATCAGGAGACTGCATCAAGAAGTCAGCACCAATAATTGGTTTAACCCCACACCCATGAGCAGTACCGTAGAATTTCACCAAACCGCACAGGTTGGTAAAGTCGGTCAATGCTAGAGCAGGCATACCCATTTCAGCGACTTTTTTAACTAATGGTGGCACCTTGGATAGGCCATCCACCATCGAAAAGTCACTGTGTACGCGTAGGTGAACAAATTTTGGATCTGACATTATTTTTCCTGAGTTCTAGGTTTGAGCCTAGGATTACAACTGTGTGTATTCTATTTTTTTCTAGCGTCACTAAGCAACTTTATTCGATGCTAAGCTCTAGTTTACGTAAAGCTCTAATCTATATAGAGCTTATTCAATTCGCTCTAATCTATGCCAAGAATACGTTTTACTGGCTTAAAGCTTTTGCGGTAATGCTCGGTTACGCCATGTTTTTCAATCGCTTCAAAATGCGCTTTTGTCGGGTAACCTTTATGTTTAGCAAAACCAAACTCTGGATGAAGCTTATCAAGTTCTTCCATCTCTTGGTCACGAACCACTTTAGCGATGATAGACGCTGCGCTGATTTCAGCCACCCGTAAATCCCCTTTCACAATAGCCAGACCGGCCATCGGTAGCTCAGGGACTCGGTTTCCATCTATTAGCGCTATATCAGGTTGAACACTCAGCCCGGCAATAGCACGCTGCATAGCTACCATAGTCGCTTGTAAGATATTCAACTCATCAATTTCTTGTGGGGAACAACGCCCCACAGACCATGCCAAGGCTTTCTCTTTAATTTCAGGAAGCAGAGCAAGGCGCTTTTTCTCAGACAGTTTTTTTGAATCGTTCAAGCCTTCGATTGGGTTATTCGGATCGAGGATAACCGCGGCGGTAACTACATCACCAACTAACGGCCCACGCCCCACTTCATCAACACCAGCGAATAACTGGTAGCCTTGAGGATACTCAAAAGGAGGAAATTCTTTTTTCTCTTTTACTGCCATGACAATTCTCTTTGTAACTTTTAAGCAAATGCTTTTGAAAGAAGCACTTTATGATTCAACAAACTCTCGACCGATCAATTTCAGAACTGCGTTAGCTGCCTGTTTGTCAGCATCTTTACGAATCCAGTGATGCATTTCAGTAAAGCGTTCAATAAGTGGCGCGTTGTCAGTTGAAAGCATCTTATCGACCGATGGGAAAAGGTAATCTGGGTGACACTCCTCAAGAATGTGTTCTTTTACGATTTCTTCACCCGCTAGGATATTCGGTAACGAGACAAATTCTGTGATCGACAATTTCTTAACGATATAGCCAGTGAGCTTGTTGACCTTGTAGCCAACGACCATCGGTCGTTTCAGCAACATACACTCAAGAGCAACAGTACCAGAAGCTAACAAAACAGAATCAGCAGCAGTAATCACATTGGTAGCCGTATCTTCTACCAAGGTAAATTCAAGTTCAGGTGCCGTCGATTGCCAGATCTCTGTAAACTGTTTCTTGCGCTGTTCATTAACCAATGCAACAACAAAATTGATATCAGGGTACTTTTGCTTAATGCGCTGACAAGTTTCGATAAATGGTTGAGCAATCAAACTCATTTCACCACCACGGCTACCTGGCAATACCGCTAACCACGGCTTATCTTGATCTAAACCTAAAAGATCGCGAGCCTCTTTCTTATTCGGCTCCAGTGGAATGGTATCAGCCAACGTGTGGCCAACGAATTCACAAGCAACGTTATATTTATCATAAAACACTTTTTCGAATGGTAAGAAAGCCAGTACCAAATCGGTTGCTTTGTCGATTTTAAAGATACGCTTTGGACGCCATGCCCAGACTGAAGGGCTGACATAATGAACAGTCTTAATGCCCGCGTTCTTAAGATCTAATTCAAGTCTTAGATTAAAGTCTGGCGCATCGATACCGACGAAGACATCTGGCGGGTTTTGAGTAAAGTACTTAACTAGCTCCGCTTTCACTTTTAGCAAGCGAGGTAAACGACCAAGCACTTCTACAAGCCCCATCACGGCAAGCTCTTCCATTTCGAAAAGAGACTCACAACCAAGCGCCTTCATTTTTGGTCCGCCAATACCCACGAATTCAGCATTCGGATATTGTGATTTGATCGCTTTAATAAAGCCTTCGCCAAGCGTGTCACCAGAGAGTTCTCCGACAACGATACCTACACGCAGAGGTTCATTCGAAACAAAGTCCAAGCTATTGGTTGCTGCTTCTTGCTGTGCCATAGTTTTCTAATTCCCTTCTTGCCTAAAACAAAAAAGATCGCCTAACGAGTAGCGATCTTTTTGTTATACCAATCTAACGAGGTAACTATTGTCATACTCATATTGATTGGTACATAACCACATCAAGTATTAACGAATAATACCGCGCTCAGAGCTCTCTAGCATTTCTAACATAGGAGTTACCGAAGCAAACTCTTTCGCCATTTCAACTAAAGCGGCTTTCGCTTCTTCAAGTGTTTTGCCTGAACGGTATAACTCTTTGTACGCTTTCTGTAATGCTCGAATTTCTGGTTTCTCAAATCCGTTACGCTTCAAGCCCACTAGGTTGAGGCCGAATGGAGCGGCATGATTACCCTGTGCAAGCACGTACGGCAGTACATCTTGAACAACCGCAGAACAGCCGCCAATGTACGCATAAGCACCAATAGAACAAAATGGGTGAATAGCAGAAAGCGCCATAACACCCGCATAATCGCCAACGGTTACGTGGCCACCAAGAATAGCATTGTTACCAATGTGAGTATGGTTACCAACAATAACATCATGCGCTACGTGAGCATTTACACAAAGTAAGTTGTCATCGCCAATCACAGTGGTAGCTTTGTCTTGAGTTGTACCACGGTGGATCTGAACTGCTTCACGAATCACATTACGGTCACCGATCACAACAGTCGTGTCTTCACCACCGTATTTCTTATCTTGGTTTTCTTCTCCAATCACTGCGTGTGGGAAGATTCGGTTTTGCTTACCAATTGTCGTGTGACCTTTGATCACAACATGCGACATCACTTCAGTGTCATCACCAATTGTCACGTTACCAGCAATGTAAGTGAAAGGACCAACCGTCACGTTAGCACCGATAGTTACATCACCTTCGATTACTGCTGCCGGGTGAATTTTCGCTGTTTCATGAATCATATTAAAACTCTCTACGAGCACATTTAAGTTCAGCTGAACATACAACTACGCCGTCAACTTTCGCTACACCGTTGAACGATGCAATGCCACGACGTTCTTTTAAGAACTCAACTTCGATAACCAATTGGTCACCTGGCACTACTGGCTTGCGGAACTTCGCTTTATCTACGCTAGCAAAGTAGTAAAGCTCATTACCAGAAGGAGCACCAAAAGATTTAAATGCTAGAAGACCTGTTGCTTGCGCCATTGCTTCTAAGATCAACACACCTGGGAATACAGGAAGTTGTGGGAAGTGGCCTGTGAACTGAGGTTCGTTAACAGAAACATTCTTAATCGCAGTCAGTGTCTTTTCTTTTTCAAAGCTAGTCACACGATCAACCATTAAGAATGGGTAGCGATGAGGTAATAGTTCCTGAATTTCAGTAATGTTCATCGTTGTCTGTTCAGTAGTCAAAGTCGTATTCCTATGTATATTCTTTATTTAATGAGAAGGATTATAAACGAAAAAGACTCGCTGTACGCGAGCCTTTTATTAGAAATGCTGGAATTATGATTCCGCGCTGTTCTCGATAAGTTTTTCAACGGTTTTCAAACGCTTGTTCATTTCATCAATACGATGAACTCGCGTTGCTGTTTTACGCCAATCTTTATTTGGCTGTAAAGGAATACCTGAAGAGTACATGCCTTTTTCGGTGATACTGCGCATTACCATCCCCATACCGGTGATTGTAACGCCGTCAACGATTTCTATATGACCATTAATCACACAACCGCCACCAATAATACAGTACTTACCTATCGTTGTGCTGCCGGCAATGATAGTACCACCTGCAATAGCAGAACCATATCCGATGTGAACATTATGAGCTATCTGAAGTTGGTTATCTAAGATAACGTTATCTTCAATAATAGTGTCATCTAATGCGCCACGGTCAACGGTAGTACACGCGCCGATTTCTACGCGGTTACCAACACGAACTGAACCGACTTGCGGGATCTTAACCCACTCGCCTTTCTCATTCGCATAACCAAAACCATCGGATCCAATCACTGTACTAGATTGAATCAAACATGCTTCGCCAATCACCACTTCATGGTAAACACTTACGTTAGCCCAAAGCTTAGTACCTGCGCCAATTTTTGCATTTTGACCAATAAAGCAACCAGCACCGATAACGACGTCATCACCAAGCACTACGCCAGTTTCAATCACAGCATTGGCACCAATAGACACATTTTGTCCAATGGTCGCGTCGCCTAAAATTGAAGCAGAATCAGCAATACCAGCAGCTGGCGCTGGCGTGGTATCAAGCGCTTGAGCAACCTTAGCAAAAGCAACATAAGGGTCGCTGACCACAATAACGTTGGTCTTACACAGTTCACGCTCGCTCTCTTTAACCATAATAGCGGATGCTTTACAGTCGCCAAGGTGCTTGCTGTACTTCACGTTCGAAAGGAACGTAATATTTCCTTCTTGCGCTTTATCCATAGGAGCGACTGCTGAAACGGTAACTGCACCGTCTCCGTGTAGCTCTCCACCGGTAATCGTTGCCAATTCGGCTAAGGTCAGATTCTTCATAAAACTTATTTCAGTGATTTAATTACTTTTTCAGAGATGTTGTATTCTGGCTTACCGTACTGCAGAGCTTGAATATCAACGATCATGTCGTAGCCTTCTTTCTCTGCAACTTTAGTTACAGCATCTTGAATTACTTTGAATAGCTTCTGCTTCTCTTGTGCTTCACGACGTTGGCTTGCTTTTTCTAATGCTTGAGCTTTGATTTTGTATTTGCTGTCTAGTTGGCCGACTTCAATACGAAGTTTCTCTACTTCATCAGGCCCTAATAGCTCACCATCACGCTTAAGCTTTTCAATCTTAGTCTTAGCTTCAGCTTGGATACTTTGAAGCTCAGCAGCTTTATCTTTGAACTCTTCCTGCATTTTTTGAAGAACAACTTCACGCTGAGGTAGAGCCTGGAATACTTGTGCAGTATTTACATAGCCCACTTTTTGCGCAGCTTCAGCCGCTGTTGCAAAGAAAGAAGAGCTAAGAACTACAAGGCCTAAACCTGCTGCTTTAATCATATTTTTCAAAATATTGTCCTTTAAAGATTAGAAAGTTCTACCAATGGTGAATGTGAAGAATTCTTCGTCATCGCCTTCGTAGATTTTAATTGGTTTCGCTAGAGAGAAAACCAATGGTCCCATCGGTGACATCCACTGAAGAGCGGCACCATAAGATGAACGGTAATTTGTTGGGTCAGAGTAATCGTAGTAGTACTGTTGACCGCTATTAGGTACGCCACGGTCTACGAATTCGGTATCCCATACACTTGCCATATCGAAGAACACGCTAGTTCGAATCTGACTGCGCGCTTCATCAGAAGCAAACGGTGTTGGTACGATTAACTCTACGCTAGCCAAAGCAACCGCATTACCACCAACCGAATCATCGGTTGCAGAATTGTACGTCGGGTTGTTGCCCGTGCTATTTCCGTAAACAGCTTTTGGACCAGCTGAGTTCGAACCAAAACCACGTAGTGTTGTAAAACCACCCGCGTAGTAGTTTTCGTAGAATGGGAACAAGTTATCATTACCATCCGTTTGACCATAACCGTTACCATAGCCTAATCGACCACGCATCAATAGTGTGAACTCATGCTTTTTAGTCAACGGAATGTAATGTTTTACATCGTATTGCGCTTTGAAGTATTTCGCATCCGAGCCTGGTACGGTTATTTTCGCGAAAGCACGTTGGTGGTTACCTTCAGTAGGGAAGAAGCCACGGTTAAGGTTGTTGCGCGTCCAAGAGATATTGATATCGAAGTCATCGGTTAAGATATGCTCATCACCGTATTGGTCAATACTTCTCGCAAACTGTTCAACTTGAATATAGGTAGGAACGTTACCGATTTTGTTGTGCGTATAACCAAAACCAAACTCGAGACGGTTCAGCTCATCCATAGGGAAACCCCATGTTAAGCTCGTACCATAACTTTGGTTGGTATAATCGACAATACCCGCTTCAGAGGCTTCAAATTCGTTGTAGAAGATTTTCCCTCCCATACTCACGCCATCAAGGTTCCAGTATGGGTCGCGGTAGTCTAAGCTCACATTCTTTTGGTAATCGTTCATCATGGCGCTTACGCCAACACGGTTACCAGAACCTGCAAAGTTATCTTGCTGTAAACCAACCTGGAAGCTGACACCCGATTCAGTACCGTAGCCAACACCGAAGTTGACGCTACCCGAGTTCGCTTCCTTAACGTTGTAAACCAGATCCACTTGGTCTTCACTGCCAGGAACACGTACCGTTTGCACATCGACCGTTTCAAAAAAGCCTAAACGGTTAAGACGGTTCTTACCTGTATCAATCGACTTGGAGTTCAGCCAGCTGCCTTCCATTTGACGCATTTCACGACGCAGTACTTCATCTTTCGTTGAGTTGTTACCCGTGAATCGAATATCACGAACGTAGATACGGCTGCCCGCTTCTACATTGATAACCAACGACACTTCTTTGGTCTCATCGTCAAATTCAGGAATCGTACGAACTTGTGGGTACGCATAGCCAGATTCGCCTAGAATTCGTTTCACGCCCTCTTCTAAAGACGTTACAGAAGAACCGTTATATGTATCGCCATCTTCGAATGGCACTAACGCTTCGAAGTCAGCCTCGCGGCCGATAAGCTCACCACGGAAAGAGACATCTTTAACGGTATAAGCTTCGCCTTCATCTAGGCCTAGCGTGATGTAAACACCTTTCTTATCAGGAGAGATCGCAACCTGAGTCGAATCCACCTTAAATTTAAGGTAACCACGGTCAAGGTAGTAAGATTTCAACGCTTCGATATCACCAGCCAGTACTTGCTTCTGGTATTTTTCATCCGCAAGGAAATTCCACCATGCAACATCAACGTTCAAGTTGAAACGACTAAGTAGATCAGCGTCAGAGAAAACTTCGTTACCGATAAAGTTAATTTGCTGAATCTTAGCGGACACGCCCTCAGTAAATACAAACTTAAGGTCAGAACGGTTACGAGGCAGAGGCGTCACTACAGCTTTTACTGTCGCGTTGTATTTACCAACACTGTAGTAGAAATCTTCAAGGCCCTTCTCAATGTTACTCAGTGTAGTACGGTCAAGGGCTTCACCTTCACGAACACCAGATGCATCTAGGTTCTGCTGAAGTTGTTCTTCTTTGATCGCCTTGTTACCTGAGAATGAGATACTTGCGATGGTCGGTCGTTCTTTGACTTGAACAACTAAAACATCATCATCGCGAAGAACTTTAACGTCCTCAAAGTTGCCTGAAGCATACAGTGCACGAATGATCTCAGACACATCGCCGTCATCCACTTCATCGCCAATACGTACTGGCATTTTCAGTAGAGCTGCACCAAGTGCAACACGCTGTAAACCTTCGATCTTGATATCTTGAACTACAAAGTTTTGTGCTCCGTTCGCAGCCACACTAGTGGCCAATAGACTTGCGAACAGAATTTGCTTAATCGCCATACTTATTCTAATTATTCCTTGCTACTACCAATGCCTGTGAGAAACCATTCACAGACGAGTAAAATCATTAAATATTGCCAGAGCCATCAAAGAGAAGAGGATTGCGCCTCCCACTCTATATCCCATTTCTTGAACTTTTTCAGGTACAGGTTTACGAGTAACGGCCTCAATAGCGAAAAAGAGCAAATGTCCGCCATCAAGCATAGGCAGCGGAACTAAATTAATAATACCCAAGTTAACACTAATCAGAGCTAAAAAACCTAAGAAGTAAACTAAACCGTAATCGGCGGTTGCCCCTGCGCCTTTAGCAATTGAAATTGGGCCACTCAAGTTATTTAAGCCAACATCACCAACGATAAGCTTCTTAAGCATTGTCAGTGTCAAACCTATGATTTGACCTGTTTTATTAAATGCTTTTCCTACAGACTCAATTACACCAAATTGTAACTCAAAGCGATAATCTTCTGGCCATTCTGCGACTTCGGGAGCAATACCCGCATAGCCGATTGTAGAACCATCAGAAAATTCGCGACTATTGGGCGTCATAACCAATGACCGCTCAACACCATTTCGTAATACGACAAGGTCCAAGGGCATCATTGGGTGTGAACGGATTAATTCAACAACCGACTTCCACTGTTCAATAGGCTGACCATTAATTTCGACAATTTTATCGCCAGATTCTAGCCCTGCAGAATAGGCAGCACCGTCATCAATAACTTGAGCGAGCACTGTCGATATCTCTGGAGAATAGGGTCTAAAACCAAGCGTTGTCATTGCTGACTCAGTTTCTGAGTTGAACGACCAGTCAGAAATATCCAATGTTATCTGTTGTTCAAAGCCGATGTCGTCTTGAGAAGAAACCGTTACAGTCATGGACTCATCACCAATATGTGATATCAAACCCAAGTTTACTGATTCCCAATCTGCGGTTTTGATTCCTGAAATAGATTTAAGTTCCATTCCAGTTTCAATTCCGGCTCGTGCAACAATAGATTGCGGGGTGACCTCACCGATCACCGGTTTAACCGCAGGCACGCCAATCAAAAATACCAGCCAATATGCGAACACGGCAAAGATAAAGTTGAATGCTGGACCTGCACCCACAATCGCTGTTCGTTTCCACAACGGTTTCTTATCAAAAGCGTATTGCTGTTCGTCTTCAGAAAGGTCATCAACACGACCATCAAGCATCTTAACGTAGCCACCCAATGGAATGACTGACAAGCTATATTCCGTTCCATCGCGGCCAACTTTACTCCAGATCGATTTACCAAAACCAATCGAGAATTTTTCTACTTTCACACCGCAGCGACGAGCAACCCAGAAGTGTCCAAATTCATGAACAGCGACCAGAATACCAAGCGCTACAATAAAGGATGCGAAGTTCCACAGAATTCCACTCATGCTAGCTGCTCTTTTATAAATTGAATGGCTATTTGACGAGACATATTATCGAGCTCGAGAAGGCTTTCCAAGCTATCTAAGCCTTCAGAGTTATGTTGTTCACATACTTTGTTCATAACATGCTCGTTAATGATAGCAATATCGGTAAACTTCACTTGATTGTTCAAGAAAGCATCGACTGCAATTTCGTTTGCCGCATTAATTGCTGTTGTTGCATGCTGCCCCAAATAGCACGCCTCAATGGCTAATCTCAAACATGGGTAACGAGTTAAATCGGGCTCTAAGAAGGTAAGCTCGCCCACTTTGGTGAAATCCAGAGGCTTAACACCCGCTTCAGTACGATCAGGATAAGACATGGTCAAAGCAATTGGCGTCGCCATATCAGGTTCACCCATTTGAGCCAATACTGAGCCATCTTTGTACTGAACCATAGAATGAATCACAGACTGAGGGTGAATAATAACTTTGAGTTGCTCTTGAGAGGCATTAAATAGCCATTTCGCCTCAATGTACTCTAAGCCTTTATTCATCATCGTAGCTGAATCAACAGAGATCTTAGGGCCCATTGACCAGTTAGGGTGTGCAATCGCTCTCTCAGGTGTGACCGAATCTAACTCTGCAACATCCGTATAGCGAAAAGGGCCACCCGAACCAGTCAAAAGAATATGGTTGATACCATTTTCTTCAAGGTCACAACGGCCTAGTTTGGTTTGCACATTCTGAGGTAAACACTGAAAGATAGCATTATGCTCGCTGTCGACAGGAAGCAGTTCAGCGCCGTACTTCTCTACGGCGTCGATAAACAACTGGCCAGACATCACCAACGCTTCTTTGTTAGCCAGCAAGATGCGCTTACCAGCCTTAACCGCAGACATCGTAGGAAGCAAACCTGCCGCACCCACAATAGCAGCCATTACCGTGTCCACTTCATCTAGAGAAGCGACCTGACACATGCCTTCAGAACCAGAAAGAACTTTGATGTTTGGGTGATTTGTAGACAACACTTCAGTCAGCTTAGATGCTGCATCAGGGCAAGCCATAGCAACATAGCTTGGTTGCCACTTTTCAACTAACGCCAGCATCTTTTCAACATTCGAGCCTGCAGCCATTGCTACAACCGAATAGAGTTCTGGGTTTTGTTCAACGACTTTTAGTGTACTTGCACCAATTGAGCCGGTAGCGCCAAGGATAGTTAGATTTCGCATCACATATGACCGTAGAAATGTAATAAAGGGCAGAATCACTGCCCTTTTTTATTAGAATGCTAAATAAAGCAGAGCAAAGACAGGGAACGCAGCCGTTAAGCTATCTATTCTATCAAGTATACCACCATGACCAGGAATCAGATTACTGCTGTCTTTCACCCCAGAAACACGTTTAAACATGCTTTCAACAAGATCACCAAGAACAGAAATAACGACGGTCACAAGAGTAATAACAATCATGTGGAGAGGGCTTGTGAATTGGATATCAAACAAGTCAGCAAAGATCCAGGCCACGATCACTGCTGTAATGATGCCACCAATAAGACCTTCAATCGTTTTATTAGGACTCACCGCAGGGGCCATTTTGCGCTTGCCAAAGCTCTTTCCTGAAAAGTAAGCACCACTGTCCGCAGCCCAAACAAGCAAGCAAACGAACATCACCAATTTTGCGCCGTGGTAAGGATCAACATCAATACCGTTAGCACGCAGGATAACCACACTCCAGAAGAATGGTAGCAAAGTCAGCACGCCAAATGCGTGACGAAGAATGGATGAGTCTTTCCATGCTGGCATAGACTTAGGATAAGTCACTGCCATACCACTCGCGATTACCCACCAAATTGAACCAATCGTTAGAATGGCGTAGTGAGCACCCGATAAGTTATTAAGGCTAAATGCATCAAAAGGTATAAAAGCAAAACTTGCAGCACTTACCACAACTGTTGGAATCAACGCTAAATAACGTGATTTGCTTTCAACAAACTGAGTCCACTCCCAAAGACCCAATAGCGAGATTACTGCTAGTGAAAGAATAAACGTGGGAAGTGATAACTCGAAAATACCTAGAATAACTAGGGGAGCTAAAATCAACGCCGTAATAATTCGTTGTTTCAAACCAAAAAAATCCTTATTAACTGTCCATCAGAGCTTTAATTTGCTCACCGGTGCATCCAAAACGACGCTCGCGGTTTACAAACCAAGTCACAGCTTCTACTAAGCTGTCTTCATTAAAGTCTGGCCAGAATTGTTCAGTGAAATACATTTCGGCGTAAGCTAATTGCCAAAGCATAAAGTTACTAATGCGGCACTCGCCACTGGTGCGGATAAGTAGATCGACTTCTGGAATATCTGCCATCGTCAGGTGTTGTGTAATCATAGCTTCATCAATGTCTTCTACATTAATATCGCCAGACTTAACCTGTTGAGCAATCGAAGTCATCGCTTGCTGGATATCCCACTTACCGCCGTAGTTAGCCGCAATATTAATAACCATACCCGTATTGGTGCTAGTCAAAGCTTCCGCTTCTTCTATTTTCTTTTGTAGTCGCTCATTAAAACGACTTTTATCACCAATAACACGAAGTTGTAGATTATTTTTATGAAGCTTTTTTACTTCACTCGATAGCACTGAAATAAACAGTTCCATCAAGAGACCCACTTCTTCTTCAGGACGACGCCAATTTTCACTACTAAAAGCAAAAAGAGTTACGGCTTTAATGCCAAGTCTGGCTGCTGAAGATATGGTTTTTCGAACAGCTTGAACGCCATTTTTATGACCAAAGACACGAGGCTTACCCTGAGCTTTTGCCCAGCGACCATTACCATCCATAATGATAGCAATGTGTTTAGGAAGAGAGTCTGTGAACGCTTGAGAATTATGCATAAAAGAGTGAATCAAATTCTAATAGTCGAACAGAATAGCATAAAAAAACGCTGCACCGTGAGTACAGCGTTTTTCCTGAAAGAAAAGAATATGGAAAATTAAACTTCCATCAACTCTTTTTCTTTAACTGCTAGAACTTCGTCTACGTTCTTAACCGCAGCGTCAGTTAGCTTTTGAATTTCGTCTTGTGCTTTACGATCTTCGTCTTCTGAAATTTCTTTGTCTTTAAGAAGTGCTTTTAGATCGCCATTCGCGTCACGACGGATGTTACGAATAGCAACACGGCCACCTTCAGCCTCGCCACGAACGATTTTAACTAGGTCTTTACGACGTTCTTCCGTAAGCGGTGGAAGTGGAACGCGAATAACCGTACCTGCAGACATAGGGTTTAAGCCTAGGTCAGAAGTCATGATTGCTTTTTCAACAAGAGGAGTCAGTGTTTTATCAAACACTGTAATTGCTAGTGTACGTGCGTCTTCAGCAATAACGTTAGCTACTTGAGTCAAAGGTGTTGGTGCACCGTAGTACTCAACAGTAAGACCAGAAAGTAGGCTCGGGTGAGCACGGCCTGTACGGATTTTTTGTAGGCTGTTTTTTAGTGCATCAACACTTTTTACCATGCGCTCTTGAGCGTCTTTTTTGATTTCGTTAATCACAATTTCACCTTGATTATGTTCTTTCTTCAAGAAAGCTTTTTATTTGGAGTGATAAGGATAAGCTTACCGAAGCATTATACTTCAGTAAGCCCGAAAAATTAGTCAGCGTCGCTGATTAATGTACCTTCAGTTTCACCCATAACCACGCGACGTAGTGCGCCTGGCTTATTCATGTTAAATACACGGATTGGCATTTTGTGGTCACGTGCTAGCGTAAATGCGGCCAAGTCCATTACTTTCAATTCTTTTTCAAGAATGGTGTTGTAAGACAACGTATCATACAACTCTGCGTCTGGGTTTGCTACTGGGTCAGCAGTAAATACACCATCTACTTTTGTTGCTTTTAGAACTACGTCAGCTTCGATTTCGATACCGCGTAAACATGCAGCAGAGTCTGTAGTAAAGAATGGGTTACCAGTACCAGCAGAGAAGATCACAACACGACCTTGACGTAGTTGGCTGATTGCATCTGCCCAGTTGTAGTCGTCACATACACCTTTAAGAGGAATTGCTGACATTACACGTGCGTTTACGTAAGCACGGTGTAGTGCGTCACGCATAGCAAGGCCGTTCATTACCGTTGCCAGCATCCCCATATGGTCACCAACAACACGGTTCATACCCGCTTCTGCTAGGCCTGCGCCACGGAAAAGGTTACCACCACCGATAACAACACCAACTTGAACGCCTAGTTCAACTAATTCTTTTACTTCTTGAGCCATACGATCAAGGATCGTTGGGTCAATACCAAAACCTTCTTCGCCTTGTAGCGCTTCACCGCTAAGTTTTAACAGAATACGTTGATACGCTGGTTTAGGGTTCGTAGTCATGGAGCTTACCTTCCAAAGAGTTGATGATTAACAGTCATGGATAAAAACTGAAGAGCTCAGTTTGCATTCATAACAGCTAAAAGCCGGAAATAATTCATTATTCATAAAAAGACCGCAGCATTTGCCACGGTCTCTTTTCAAACAATACGCTAAGGATTAACCTTTTTGTACCGCTGCAACTTCGTCTGCGAAGCTCATTTCAGCTGCTTTCTCGATACCTTCACCAACTTCTAAACGAACGAAGGTAGTAACTGATGCGCCTTTCTCTTTAAGAATGTCAGCAACAGTTTTCTTAGGTTCCATGATGAAAGCTTGACCAGTAAGAGATACTTCGCCCGTGAATTTCTTCATACGGCCGATAACCATTTTCTCAGCGATCTCTTGTGGTTTGCCTTCGTTCATAGCGATTTCAACTTGAACAGCTTTTTCTTTTTCTACTACGTCAGCAGGTACGTCAGATGGGTTAACGTACTCAGGCTTAGAAGCAGCAACGTGCATAGCGATGTGCTTAAGCGTTTCAGCTTCGCCTTCACCAGCAACAACAACACCGATTTTCTCGCCGTGACGGTAAGAAGCTAGTGCAACACCTTCAACAAGCTCAACACGACGGATGCTGATGTTCTCACCGATCTTAGTTACTAGAGCGATACGTGCGTCTTCAAACTTAGCTTGAAGTGCAACGATGTCTAGACGTTCAGCTAGAGCAACTTCAGCAACTTCGTTAGCGAATGCAAGGAAACCTGCATCTTTAGCTACGAAATCAGTTTGGCAGTTCACTTCAAGAAGAGCAGCAACGCCAGCTTCTTCTTTAATGATGATTGCGCCTTCAGCAGCAACGTTACCAGCTTTTTTAGCTGCTTTCGCTGCGCCAGATTTACGCATATTTTCAATTGCTAGCTCGATGTCGCCTTCAGCAGCAACAAGCGCTTTTTTACATTCCATCATGCCCGCAGCTGTGCGTTCACGAAGTTCTTTAACTAGAGCTGCAGTTACAGTTGCCATTCTCTATTCCTCAGTAAATTCTAAAAAAGATAAAAAACAGGGGCCTAATTAATTGGCCCCTGATATTGACTGTATTCAGTTCTTAAGCCATCGATTATGACCGCTTAATATGAACTAAATATGGCTCAGAGCCGCTATTATTCAGCTTCTACAAAACCGTCTTTTTCAGCAGCTACAGCAGCAACATCTTTGTTACGACCTTCTTTAACCGCGTCTGCAGCAGCGTTTAGGTAAAGCTGTACTGCACGGATTGCATCATCGTTACCAGGGATAACGAAGTCAACACCGTCTGGGTTAGAGTTAGTATCAACTACAGCGTAAACTGGGATACCTAGGTTGTTTGCTTCTTTAACTGCGATGTGTTCGTGATCAGCATCGATAACGAATAGAGCGTCTGGAAGGCCGCCCATGTTCTTGATACCACCAAGAGACTTCTCTAGCTTCTCCATTTCACGAGTGCGCATTAGAGCTTCTTTCTTAGTAAGCTTGTCGAAAGTACCGTCTTGAGCTTGCGCTTCAAGTTCTTTCAGACGCTTGATAGACTGACGAACAGTTTTGTAGTTCGTTAGCATACCGCCTAACCAGCGGTTGTTAACGTAGAACTGGTTGCTGTTGATAGCAGCTTCTTTAACAGCTTCAGATGCAGCGCGCTTAGTACCAACAAAAAGAACTTTACCTTTCTTCTCGCCAACTTTAGCGATTTCAGCTAGAGCGTCGTTGAACATTGGTACAGTTTTTTCTAGGTTGATGATATGTACTTTGTTACGAGCACCAAAGATGAATGGCTTCATTTTTGGGTTCCAGTAACGAGTTTGGTGACCGAAGTGAACACCAGCTTTAAGCATATCGCGCATTGATACAGTTGCCATTTTAAAATCCTCTATGGGGTTAGGCCTCCACATCCCCCATGAATCCGACCCCTAACAACTAACCACTTTTCAGCCGTTATCTGTGTTGTTGAGGCACCCCGGAACATGTGTCGGAATGTGTGTGATTTAAAGAAATAAGTTAGTGGACACAAAGCTTGTTTCGCCAATTGGAGAAAACAGTCCTGATGTCCGGCGCGCTTTATACCATATTTTGTCTATCTATGGCTAGAAAAAAATCCAAAAATGGCGACTGCTATACTCTAGCCTATTAGCGGATTTCACCGATAAATCGCGGCCTAATCAAATCGATTCAGCATCGTCTTACAGAGCAATATCGGCTTAAATTAAGTAGTATCCACCAGCATTGTATGGATATGGGAATGTTGCGCTAAAATGCTGCACTGATAGAATAGCCCCAATATGCACACTTAGGTGCTACCAAATTAAGAGATATGCAATGGCTGTAAAAATTAAAACTGCTGAAGAAATTGGAAAAATGCGCGTCGCCGGCAAGCTGGCTTCTGAAATTTTAGAGATGATTGAACCTCACATCCAAGTGGGTACAACGACAGAAGAGCTTAACCAAATCTGTCACGAGTACGCTCTAGAGAGAGGCGCATACTCAGCACCACTTGATTACCACGGTTTCCCTAAGTCTATCTGTACGTCTATCAACCACATCGTGTGTCATGGTATTCCAGCATCACAAGATGAGACTGGTAGCACAGGTCAATTCAAACCTGCAGTATTGAAAGATGGCGATATTCTAAACGTTGATATCACTGTGATTGTTCCTGATGACGAAAATGCAGACCTAAGCACTCGTCCGCAAGGTTACCATGGTGACACATCTAAAATGTTCCTTGTGGGTGAAGTTTCACCAGCAAACAAACGTCTATGCATGGTTGCTCAAGAAGCACTTTACGAAGGCATGCGTCAGGTTAAACCAGGCGTTCAACTTGGCCAAGTTGGTACTGCTATCGAGAAGTACATCAAGACAAACAACAAGAATAACCCACGCGCTAAGTTCTCTATTGTAAAAGATTACTGTGGTCACGGCATTGGTTCTGAGTTCCACGAAGATCCACAAGTCGTTCACTACAAAAACAGCGATCGCACAGTGCTAAAAGCAGGCATGTGTTTCACAATCGAGCCAATGATCAATGCTGGTAAATTTGGTTGCCGTCTAGATGACGAAGATAGCTGGACAGTGTACACAGCTGACAGCAAGAACTCGGCTCAGTGGGAACACACTTTAGTTGTTACTGATACTGGTTGTGAAGTACTAACACTACGCAGTGATGATACGATTCCACGTATCATGAAGACGCTTAGTTCAACAAACTGAACACTCAGACTTTGAAAATATCCTCGCATTGCCGAGGATATTTTTTATCCGCTCAATTTCGATTTTGCATCAGCTTCTGTTAAATTGTTTACTATTCTCATTTGCTTGCACGGATAGCAGACTATGCCTTATCAATGCCCTATTACGTTCAATGACGAACAACTTGAAATCTGCGAATTAAAAAATCAGCTCGAAATCTTCACGCAGTATCAAAAGAGTGAATTTCTAAATCATCATCCAGTTACCGATTTGGTTCTGCTGCGCTCCGAATACATGGATTTGCTTCTCAACCGTTTATGGGAGCATTTCGGATTTAGCAAACTGCCTCATATTGCGTTGGTCGCAGTAGGCGGCTATGGCCGTGGTGAACTACACCCTTTATCCGATATTGATATTCTCATCGTCTCGCAAAGAACTCTGCCATCAGCACTAGGTGAGAAAGTCAGTCAATTCATCACCCTACTGTGGGATTTGAAGCTAGAAGTCGGCCACGCAGTCCGTACCATTGCCGAGTGTCTTGAGATTGGCATCGATGATTTAACCGTTGCGACCAACTTACAAGAGTCACGTTTACTATGCGGAAGCGAAGACACCTTTCAAGAGTTAAAGCTAAAGATTCATTCCGATTCATTTTGGCCAAGTGAGACCTTCTACAAGGCGAAGATTCAAGAACAGAGAGAGCGTCACGCTCGTTATCACGACACAACTTACAATCTAGAGCCGGATATTAAATCAACTCCGGGCGGGCTCAGAGACATCCACACTCTGAGTTGGGTAGCACGTCGCCACTTCGGTGCGACTTCTTTGTTAGAAATGAGCAAGTATGGCTTTCTTACCGATGCCGAATATCGTGAACTCGTGGAGTGCCAAGATTTCTTATGGCGCGTTCGCTTTGCACTGCACATAGAGCTGCGCCGTTATGACAACCGACTTACCTTTGCGCATCAGGCTCAAGTAGCCGAACACCTTGGTTACACTGGTGAGGGCAATCGCGGCGTAGAAATGATGATGAAGGAGTTCTACCGAACACTTCGTCGTGTAGCAGAGCTCAACAAGATGCTGCTTAAGCTGTTTGACCAAGCAATCATTAACGGTGGTCAAACACAAGAAGCCGAGATTCTCGACAATGACTTCCAACGTCGAGGTTCATTAATCGAAGCGCGTAAGCCAGCCCTATTCCAAGCACGGCCAGAAACGATTCTCGATATGTTTATCCATATCGCGAATGACTCGACGATCGAAGGGGTAAGCCCACCAACATTACGACAACTGCGAACGGCGCGTCGCCGATTGAACCGCTTCCTGCATACCATTCCTGAAGCTCGTGACAAGTTCATGGATTTAGTTCGCCACCCCAACGCACTGCACAAAGCTTTTAGCTTGATGCATAAACTGGGCGTGCTATCGGCGTACTTACCGCAATGGAGCCAAATTGTCGGCCAAATGCAGTTTGATCTGTTCCACGTTTACACCGTGGATGAACACAGTATTCGCCTGCTCAAGCACATCAACCGCTTTAGCCAAGTAGAGAACCACGACAAACACCCAATTTGTTGTGAAGTGTACCCTCGAGTTCAGAAAAAAGAACTCCTGATCCTCGCCGCTATCTTCCACGACATCGGAAAAGGCCGTGGTGGAGACCACTCGGAAATCGGCGCCGTTGAGGCTTACTCTTTCTGTATTGAGCATGGGCTATCGAAGCCTGAAGCCAAACAAGTTGCGTGGCTAGTACAAAACCACCTATTAATGTCAGTGACCGCTCAGCGCCGTGATATCTACGATCCGGATGTGATTACCGAATTCGCCAAAAAAGTTCGCGATGAAGAGTCACTTGAGCTGCTGGTTTGCTTAACTGTCGCTGATATCTGTGCAACCAACCCAGAGCTATGGAACAGCTGGAAACGTACCCTACTCGCAGAGCTATTCCATTCTACGCAGCGAGCACTGCGTCGCGGCTTGGAAAACCCAGTCGATGTCAGAGACCGTATTCGTCACAATCAACAAATGGCATCTGCACTGCTGCGTAAAGAAGGTTTCTCCGCTCGTGAAATTGAAGTGTTGTGGCAGCGTTTTAAAGCTGACTATTTTTTGCGTCATACACACACTCAAATTGCTTGGCACTGTGAGCACTTACTTCGCTTAGAAGATCCGAGCCAACCTTTAGTACTTATCAGCAAAAAAGCAACACGAGGTGGTACAGAGGTATTCGTATACTGTAAAGACCAAGCAGCACTTTTCGCCACCGTTGTTGCCGAGCTCGACAGACGTAACTTTAACGTTCACGACGCACAGGTCATGGTCAGTAAAGATGGTCACGTTTTGGATACCTTTATCGTACTTGATCAACATGGTGAAGCGATTGATGAAGCAAGGCACAAAGCCGTTGCGAAGCATCTAACTCATGTTCTGGCTGATGGCCGTCCAACTAAGATTAAGACACGTCGCACGCCTCGAAACTTGCAGCATTTCAAGGTAAAAACTCGGGTTGAGTTCCTACCAACTAAGAGCAAGAAGCGCACCTTGATGGAGTTGAGAGCTCTTGATACACCGGGGTTGTTGGCTCAAGTCGGCGCAACCTTTGCTGAGTTAGACATCAATTTGCACGGCGCTAAAATTACCACCATCGGCGAACGTGCAGAAGATTTGTTTATTCTGACCAGTGACGCGGGAGGAAGGTTGTCTGAAGAACAAGAACAAGCCTTAAGAGAAAGATTAACCGAGCACGTTTCAGAACTCGCACCTTAGAAAGCTAATTTAGAGCTAGAAGTAAGTTGTGACGAGGAAACAAGTTTAGCTCTAGGAGCTGCTTTAATAGCCAAATAAGTGTGGGCAAAGATAGAGAGCGATCTTGCCCACAACTTACAATCAATTCACAGATATCAACTATCTAGCTCGTCGTTAGGCTGCTACATTGATCAAGTCAATTACATAAAAGTATTACATTCATAACCTAGAGGTCGCTTATGTATCCAAACCTCACTGGCTTAGGTATCCACGAACCTAAACAGATTGAACGTTACTCCCTTCGCCAAGAAGCGCACAAAGATATCCTGAAGATTTACTTTCGTAAGCAGAAAGGTGAACTGTTCGCGAAAAGCGTTAAGTTTAAGTACCCACGACAAGTAAAAAGTGTGCTTGTTAGCGGCGGCAATAATCAATACAAAGAAGTGACCGAGATTAACCGCAACCTCACTCTTGTGATTGATGAACTCAACAAAATCACCAAACCGACGCCAACGGCTGAGGTGGATGTGAAGCAGAAGATCCTTACTGACTTACGCCATCTAGAAAAAGTGGTATCAAGCAAGATCGCAGAGATCGAAGCCGATCTAGAAAAACTTAAATGATCCCGCGATTAACTGTTAGCAATTAACGATTAACTAACCTACATTAGTTATGCCGTTAAGGTCGCACAGACATCAAAAAGGGCTGATATCACTATCAGCCCTTTGTTTTTATTCTATTTTCTCTATTCACTTAGACTCGCGATTGCTTAAACACGCGTGACTTACTTCGACAAGCAAGTTTGAGCATCGATTAAGTTGGCATCCCACTCAAAAGTTTCAAACAACCTTAACCACGTTTCATCTAAGTTCGCCTTCATCACCAATTCTTCTTTAGTGAAAGGATGAATGAAGCGCAATTCAGAAGCATGCAGCAACAGACGGTGTGAGTCTAAATCATCACGGAACAGTCGGTTATGCTTACCATCACCATGTGAAGTATCGCCCACGATTGGGTGTCTTAGATGAGCCATGTGACGACGCAGCTGATGTTTACGTCCTGTCTTTGGCATCATCTCAACTAAGCAATAACGACTGGTAGGAAAACGGCCTGTTGAATACGGCACTTCGACTTTCGCTAACGGCTCGTAAACAGTGACGGCCTCTTGTGGTTCTTTATCTTCTTTCGCGAACTTATCGGCGATCTTATCCAACTCGACCTTGAGTGCATAATCGAGCGTATCGCCCTCTTCTATCCACCCACGGACAATCGCATGATAAGTCTTTTGCATCTCATGGTTGGCGAACATCGGCATCACCTCTGAGGCAACCTCACTCGACAGTGCGAACACCAATACGCCAGACGTTGGACGGTCTAAGCGATGCAGAGGAAATACGTGCTGACCAATTTGGTCGCGCAGAGTCTGCATCACAAACTGAGTCTCGTGTTTATCCAACCATGAGCGATGCACTAGCATACCCGCTGGCTTATTCACCGCGACAAAATACTCATCTTGATAAATGATCTCTAACATTACGCGCATACCTCATCAATGCTCTGAATCGTCACTAGCAGTTCAGCTTTGTCTGCCTCATTTTTCCACACTTCACCAAAATAAGGATGAATCGCAAAGCCTTTCGGTAGGCTCATTTGGGCATCCATCATTGCGTTGATCTTTACGATAAAGATCCACTGCAACCACTCTTCTGGTTGTAGCGAGTCAATCGCAAAAGGCTCAACGCTCGCCAAAGCTTCATTCGAAGGCGGAAGTTCACTCCATAGCGAACATTGGCGCATTTGTTGTTCTAATTGTTGAAGTAAAGGAGGTAACTTTGTGGCAGCTGTCATTTTTCACCAAGTTATTTATCTAGTGACCTTGAAATTGGGGCATAGAGTACCATCTATTTAGGAAAGAAAGTTAGGAGCTTTATTACTATGGAAACCATTCACACGCTCACTCAGTTACTAAAGAATAGCGGTTGCCAATACGACATCTACGACCTAGGTCGTCGTATCCAGAAAATCGACAACACCCTATTCTCTGATGTTGAGCAGGGGAAACAGCCATACCCGTTTCCACTTCAGAAACAAGCTCACTTAGCGATTAGCTACTGGAACGAACACAAGCAACCTTGGATCTGGTTCCTAAAATTCAAACTCGATGAAAGAGGCTTACTGCATCAAGGGGATGTGGGTAATTTTCTTAAGTTTGTTATCGAAGCGATGGGCACACGTTTGAACGGTGATATCAGCGAAGAGCAACAACAAAAGCTGTCTAACAACCCATATACCTTCAAGCCTTCAGAAGACAAAATGGCCGTATTTCATAGCCAAGTAAGAGCAGGGTTAGACCTAGCGACGAGCCAATATTACGAACACGCTCAACACTACTTCACTGGCGACCTAGGTTGGGACAACTGGAAAACCGTTGGTCTTCAAGGCATCACCGATATGTGTGCTCGCTTAGGCAGTCAGCAAAACGGTGTCGCTATTCGCAAGGCATTGAATAAACTGCCATCAGAGCCGCTATACGCAACACTAGGGGCGCTTGAGCACACGCAAATCAATGATAAGCTCGCTCAACGCTTACAAGAGATGGCAGACAATGAGATTAACAGTCAAGAGCCGGATCTGTTCTTACTGTCAGCTTTGGTTCGTGCCCTTTCCGGTGCAGAACAAGGAATCGCGAATAACATCATTAACCAAGTTCTCGCTAGTCCACGCTTAAGCCACCAAGAGGTGTTAATTGGTTTAGCGGGTCGCAGCTGGCACGCACTACAAGATCCAGCGATTGCCGAGCAATTCTTGTTACGTCTCGCACAAACAGGCAACCAAAACCTGTTCAATCAGTTATTTGCAGATTTAGTGATGATTCCGACACTAAGAATGGTATTTTTGCCGTTGTTGAATTCGAACCCATCACCAGAACTCGCAAATGCATTGATTGAGTTACAACAAGCGGCTAAGTCGCAATAAAAACTAGACAGAACAGCTCAGTAGCTCGTAACAACGAGCTCAAAACACAATTGGAATAGAAAGATAAAAGGAAGTATGGACTAGATGATAGATAACTTAGTGGCTATTTTGATGCTGTGCTTCTTTTGCTTTCTGTTTTGGCAGCAGCGCAGGCAATCCGAGCTTGCGAAAGCTGCCATTGCGAGAAAGTGTAAAGAGCTCGACTTGCAGCTATTAAGCGTTGCCTTCAACGGTCATAAACTTAAGATGCGCCATGAACTCACGACCATTTGGCGCTGGCATACTGTGTACCATTTTGAATTTTCGGCATTAGGTGATGACCTATACCAAGGAAAACTGACCATGGTCGGCTTCCGCTCTATGCGGTTTGAGCTACAGCCTCATAGAATGTAACGTCGCAGTGCGCGTTATAGCTATATTCATGATAAGGGCCAAACGAATCTTGTTTGGTTTCCTTAAATTCAAATCCTAGTTTTTCTAATAACTTAATCGATGGGTTGTGGCCGACATTCACAGTCGCAACAACATTCGTTAGGCGCTCTTCAAAACACACCAAACTTAAAAATGGTTTTAGCACCTCACTAGCAAAGCCGCGATTCCAATACTCTTTATCCAAAATAAAGCCAAGCTCATGCCTACCCTCTTCTGATGAAATAAAGACATGCCCAAGATATTCACGGGTTTGGTTGTGGATGATAGCGCGGCAGAAGCCGACGTTGTCTTGCAGTATCTCTTGAAATAAGAACTTCGCAGAGGCAATAGAGTGCGGCCCATTCATTTCAGAACGATTAACGGGGCAGCAATTCAACTTGATAAAGTCGTGTTGTAGCTGTTCGGTATAAGGTACCAACAGCGTTCTTGAGGTTGCTATCGTCATAAAACACTCCTTGTGTTGACCATTAGCAGAAAAGCAGATGTCGCGATCTTAGATAAAAGCTCCTGAATTAAAGAGCCCCCTAGAGAGAAGAAAAGCCTCAGATAAAGAAAAGCCCCGACACCGAAGTGTCAGGGCTAGGGTCTTACTCGCAGCAGTCCGGCTACTAATAAATGCTCCATGCATCATCCATAATAGTGGCTGTAATCCTTCAGCTCTTTCCTTTACTTCGCCGTCCTAGCGGTGTCCAATCATCCTGAAAGCTAACAATCCTAGTTAGCGCACATCACTTGTTCCGTGAGCGGTGTCCTTTACATCGTCCTGATGCTAATCCAACCCTTTAAATCCTAAAGGTGTCCATTGTCATTCCGTTGCAGCTAACTTCCTGTTAACTGACTGTATCCCTACAATGTCCTTACGCTCCATGCTTGACTACTCAATCCTAAGTAACCAAATCTTCATCCTGAAGATAACCAAATCCTTGGTGCTTTCCTGTTCCGTGTCAGAATCCTTCCGACAAGGTTTAATTTACGCGATTTACGATTTGGGACAATAGATTTGCATCACACTTTGAATTCATAAAAGTTGTTAATTATATAAAACAACAAAAAATCAACCACTTAATCATATGCACCTCAATCTCTCTAGCGATGTATTCGTGTTATCTCACAACCTTTGTAAGAGATCTCTCACAAGCTATGGGCGGTTTTATGATTCGCTATCACTCACCAGAGCGAGTAAAATGGCTGAAGACTAAAAATGGAGGTCAACATGCTGACAAAAGATGTGTCTGAAGAGTTGAAATCAGTGCTTGAAGGACTGCAAGCACAAGGGAAAGAGCCTACAGTTGCTTTAGTTAAAGCTCGTATGAGTACATCGGTTCCGATGCCCGCTTTAATCACAACCATCAAGAGCTGGAAAAGCGCGAATCGCGTTCCTAAAGTTGAAGTCGCGACACAAGAAGAGCCAGCACTCGATCGTGTTAGCCAACTGGAAAAGCAAATCCTTGAACTTACCACCCGCGTTGCCACGCTAGAAGCCAAGTTAACGGAACAATAAGTTAACTGAGCAATAAGCTAACAGAGAAATAGAACACTATGAAAATATGGGTTGATGCGGACGCTTGTCCTAAGGTTATCCGAGAAACAATCGTACGCGCAGCTGAGCGCACTGGGGTTGAATGTACCTTCGTGGCAAACCATCTGGTTCCTGTCCCTAAACGCAATAACATCCACTCAATTCAAGTCCCAAGCGGATTTGATATTGCAGATGATGAAATCGTAAAACGCACTGAACCCGGTGATCTCGTGATTACATCCGATATCCCTCTCGCCGATGAAGTGATCACCAAAGGTGGTCAAGCACTTAGCTCTCGTGGCGAGCTCTACACCAAAGAAACCATCAAAGCGCGCCTGAACATTCGTGACTTTATGGATACCATGCGTTCAAGCGGCATCCAAACGGGTGGACCAAGCGCCCTCTCACAGACCGATCGTCGTGAGTTCGCGAATCATCTTGATCGCCTGCTAGCAAAGCGCTAATCATTAAGAAACATTGAGATTCGTTCATAGCCATAACCGTGAACCTGTAGATATGTTTGTCGACATACTCCGTTTTTGTTACTTAACACTTGATACTAAGTGCTACTTTAACGGAGTATTGATGATCCACCTTGTCACCATCTCTTCTTTTTAAATCATCCCAATTTTCTACACTCTTTCAGATCACTTTCCGTGATTGGTACACCATACTTTCGATCAAAAAAAACCTGCACGAAGCAGGCTTTAAAATCTAACAATATGACTTGTACTAACGTTACTACGGCGTGTAGAACGTTGCTGCACCTGGGCCTACTGGAAGACCAAATACGAACACCCATAGGTAGAACAAGATGCTCCAACCGAACATAAAGCAGATTGAGTATGGAAGCATTGTAGCAATCAGAGTACCGATACCAAGGTTCTTCATGTAACGCGTCGCTACAGCAAGAATAAGACCGAAGTAGCTCATCATTGGTGTAATGATGTTCGTCGTTGAATCACCGATACGGTAAGCTGCTTGAATCGTTTCTGGTGCGTAACCAACAAGCATTAGCATAGGTACAAAGATAGGTGCTGTTACTGCCCACTGAGCAGAAGCCGAACCGATCATTAGGTTAATGAAGCCACACATTAGGATAAATGCAAAGAACAACATTGGGCCAGTAAGACCGATATCTTGTAAGAAGCTAGCGCCACCAACAGCGATTACTTGACCAAAGTTAGTCCACTTAAAGAAAGCAACAAACTGTGCAGCAAAGAATACAAGAACAATGTACATGCCCATTGAAGACATAGACGTTGCCATCGCGTTGATCACATCACGATCGTTCTTCATTGAACCGGTAACTTTACCGTAAACAAAACCAGGAATAGCGAAGAATACAAAGATAAACGCAACAATACTCTTCAAGAATGGAGAACCCGAAACCGTACCAGACGCTGAACGTAGAACACCGTCAGCTGGAACGATAGTCCACGCTAGAAGTGCAGAAACAGCCAATACAGCAATACCTGCTAGTTTTAGACCTTTCTTCTCAACATCCGTCAGTCTGCCCATCGAATCATTTGATAAATCTTCAGAAGCTTCTTCGTCGTTGTATTTACCCAACTTAGGTTCAACAATCTTCTCAGTTACAAATGCACCTGTAATCGCGATGAAGAAAGTAGAAACAAACATGAAGTACCAGTTTGACTCAGGACCAACCGTGTAAGACGGGTCAATCATCTGTGCCGCTGTTTCTGTAATACCAGAAAGCAGTGGGTCAACCGTACCGATAAGTAGGTTTGCAGAGTAACCACCTGACACACCAGCGAATGCCGCAGCAAGACCAGCAAGAGGGTGACGACCTAAAGAATGGAAAAGCATTGCTGCTAGTGGAATAAGTACCACATAGCCAAGCTCTGATGCTGTGTTAGAGATAATACCTGCAAACACAACAGTTACTGTAACCATACGCTTAGAAGCACCCATTACCATGCCACGCATTGCAGCAGATAGTAGACCTGAGTGTTCAGCAATCGCTACACCAAGCATAGCAACAAGTACAGTACCTAGTGGAGCAAAACCAACAAAGTTCTTAACTAAGTTAGTCACAATAAGTTGTAGACCTTCTGCGTTAAGCAGACTTACAACGTGGATCATGCCGTCAGCAGCACGACCTTTAGCACCTTCTGGTCGAGGGTCCATAACAGACACTTCGAAGTAACCAGCAATACCTGAAGTAACGAGGATTGCTAAGCAGAAGATTGCGAAAAGAGTGATTGGGTGGGGTAATAGGTTCCCCAAATATTCAACGCCATCTAAAAAGCGAGTAAAAATAGGTTTTTTAGGCGAATTGTTTTTTATTGAAGCTGATGAACTCATCAGTTCCCTCCTTGTAGTGATTCCTGTGCAATTGTGACAAAGATGTTTAAATTGCCCGCGCAGATTACTCGACAAAAGGGTCAATTAGAAATCGTAAATGTTACAAAGTGTGTAATAAACCATTCTTTTTAACTTAATAAAAACAAAAAATTAGCAAATAACTCCGATTAAAGTATAAAAGTTAGGTTTATAATTGGTATGGATGCATTCGTTCGGTTTATGCTTGCGCTTGTAAGCTATTGATAAAGTGACAAATAAGAAACAACGTACGCTAAGTGAGCACATACTCTCCTGCAAAGTTCCTCTCGAAGGAAAAGAAAAACAGACAAATGAATGAAGTTTGACTTTCCCCTCGTTTTTACACTCATGTCACATCAAATTGACTGACTATTTTTGAACCGCTTTGAATCTCGGGTTGGATTTACAGATGACATAGAGACGACCTCTACGCTTTACTATTTGGCAATCTGGGTGACGGCTTTTCGCACTTTTCAGTGATTTCACAACTTTCATTCTATTTAGCTCCCTTACCTAATTGACCAAAACGACGAGTGAAGTTCGCAACGCGTCCCTCTTTATGTAGCACTCGCTGTTTACCCGTATAGAAAGGATGCGACTTTGACGACACCTCAATCGTGAAGTAAGGATAAGTATTTCCGTCTTCCCATTCGATAGTGCGATCTGTTTTCAATGTTGATCCGATTAAGAAGTACTCATCGACACTGGTGTCATGAAAAACCACGGGGCGGTAATCAGGGTGGATATTCGGTTTCATTGTATTTCCCTTAAATAACTAACTTGATATGTTATAACATATCAAATGATAATTATTATCAAAAGAAAAACAAGTGATTTTATGATATTTTTCCGTCTTAACTGAAACCAGAGAACACCTTGCTATGTACACCATTGAACCTGTTGGCTTTATTGAGTCTCCTTATAAAGAGAAGTTCGCTGTGCCAAGACAGCCTAGGTTAGTACCCACTTCTACCTCAAGAGTCAGGCTAGTTGAAGCAGCGAACTGCCTTGAGTCTGTTCGTGATATTGAACAATTTAGTCATGTGTGGTTGTTGTTTTTGTTCGATAAGAACCTTGAAGCAGGATGGAAACCAACCGTGAGGCCACCTCGCCTTGGCGGGAACGAACGTATTGGTGTATTCGCGTCTCGTGCCACATTCAGACCGAATGGAGTGGGTATGTCCGCGGTTGAGCTCAAAGGTGTATCTCAAGAAAAGGGACAAACTTGGTTGGACTTGGGCAGTGTTGATCTCGTTGACGGCACACCGATCATCGACATCAAACCTTATATCCCCTACTCGGATTCAATTCCCGATGCACTAGGAGGGTTTGCCGCCGATGAACCTGAAGTGCTAGATGTGAACTTCTCGCAGCAAGCCCAAAGTAAGCTCGCAAACCACCCACAAGCACGCCATATCATTCAGGTGATCAAAGAAGTATTAGGCCAAGATCCTCGCCCTGCCTATAAGAAAGGTAAGCCTGACAATAAGGAATATGCGGTAAATTTGTTCGATCTTAACGTGAAATTCGTGGTTGAAACGCTTTTCATCAATGTAACTGACATTGAACGCTTTTGAGATCCCAAATAGGCTGATATTATATGCGGCTATATCAGATTTGCTGTGGTTACGAACGACAGCAAGTTTTCTTTTATCAATGATGAAACGGATACCATAGAATGCGTACCAGTAACTACCTTCTTTCTACTCTGAAGAGACTCCAAACGACGCAGAAGTTATCAGCCACCAGCTGATGCTACGTGCAGGTATGATCCGTAAGCTAGCTTCAGGTTTATATACTTGGCTACCTACTGGTCTACGTGTACTGCGTAAAGTCGAAAATATCGTTCGCCAAGAGATCGATAATGCAGGTGCCGTTGAAATCTTGATGCCCGTAGTTCAACCGTTTGAGCTTTGGGAAGAGACTGGCCGTTCTGAAAAGATGGGTCCTGAGCTACTTCGTTTCACAGACCGTCATTCTCGTCCATTTGTTCTTAGCCCAACAGCAGAAGAAGTGGTAACGAGCCTAGTACGTAACGAGATCAGCTCTTACAAACAGCTACCTCTAAACCTGTACCAAATCCAGACTAAATTCCGTGATGAACGCCGCCCTCGTTTTGGCGTAATGCGTGCTCGTGAATTCTCTATGATGGATGCGTACAGCTTTGATATCGATAAAGAAGGCTTAGAAAAGTCTTACCAAGCGATGCACGATGCTTACTGTAAAGCATTTGACCGCATGGGCCTTGAGTACCGTCCAGTATTAGCAGACTCTGGCGCAATCGGTGGCAGCGGCTCTCAAGAATTCCACGTTCTTGCTGAAAGCGGCGAAGACCTAATCGCATTCTCTTCAGAATCTGATTACGCAGCGAACATCGAGAAAGCAGAAGCACTAGCTCCAACGACTGAAGCGGCAGCGCCAACTCAAGAGATGGAACTGGTTGATACGCCAAACGCAAAAACAATCGCAGAACTTGTAGAGCAACACGGTTTAGCAATCGAGAAGACAGTTAAGACTCTATTCGTTAAAGCTTCTGATGAAGTAAATGCAGACATCATCGCGCTAATCATCCGTGGTGACCACGAGCTTAACGAAGTGAAAGCAGAGAACCTTCCACAGGTTGCTACTCCACTAGAGATGGCTTCTGAAGAAGAAATCCGTGCACTTGTTGGTGCAGGTCCTGGTTCACTTGGCCCTGTTGGTCTAGAGCTACCATTCATCGTTGACCGCTCTGTTGCTGTAATGAGCGACTTCGGTGCTGGTGCAAACGTAGACGGTAAGCACTACTTCGGTATTAACTGGGGTCGTGACGTTGAGCTTGCTCAAGTTGAAGACCTACGTAACGTAGTTGAAGGCGACCTTAGCCCATGTGGTCAAGGTACCATCCAACTTAAGCGCGGTATAGAAGTTGGTCACATCTTCCAACTAGGTAATACTTACTCTAAAGCAATGAACTGTAACGTGCTTGGTCCTGATGGTAAGAGCGTAATCCTAGAAATGGGTTGTTACGGTATCGGTGTTTCACGTGTTGTTGCATCTGCTATCGAGCAAAACCACGATAAATTCGGTATCACTTGGCCAGACGCACTAGCACCATTCCAAGTTGCTATCGTACCAATGAACATGCACAAATCTGAGCGCGTTAAAGAAGCCGCTGAGAAGCTATACGCTGAATTAACGGCTATGGGAATCGAAGTACTATTTGATGACCGTAAAGAGCGCCCAGGTGTTATGTTTAAAGATATCGAGCTAGTGGGTATCCCTCACACTATCGTCATCGGTGATCGCAGCATGGACGAAGGTAACTTCGAATACAAAAACCGTCGTACTGGTGATAAAGAAGCAATCGCTATGGACACGGTTATCGAGCACCTTACAGCTCAACTAGCTTAGTAATCCGATTACTCGCTAGATATACATTGAAAGGCTGCCATTAGGTGGCCTTTTTTGTGCCTGTCGTTTCTCTTCAAACTCCCTTCTATTTATCACCAGAGTAAATAACGTAAGTTAATCCCCTGTTCATCTTTAAATCCGTATATTGGTTCATCAACTCTTTAGACACGATTACATTGGAGGTATCGATGGATATCAAAAGCTTACTTAACCAAGCACTTAAGTCAGATCTCGTAAAACAAGGTACTCAGAAGCTTTCCCAAGGCTCTTCAAGTTTAAGTGGCCTAACTCAAGGCGGCAGTGGTAAGAATATCAACAAAAGCACGCTCGGAGCCTTCGGCGCTGGCGCAGTGGGCGGCGGACTCTTAGGTGCGTTAATGGGCTCTAAGAAAACCAATAAAATGGGTAAGAAAGCCGCTGGTATTGGTGGCGCTGCGGCACTTGGCGCACTCGCTTACAAGGTCTATAACGACTATCAGTCTAAACAAGGCCAAGCACCGAATTCCGAACAAGCTCAATTTGATGAGACCGATTCAAACCATAGCGTACTGATTCTAAGATCAATGATTGCTGCGTCCAAAGCTGACGGGCATGTTGATGAAGAAGAGATGGCTAAGATTGAACAAGCCGTCGAGAACATGGGCGCCGATTATCAGCTGACTAAATTGGTGTCTGAAGAATTGCACAAGCCACTCGATCCAAGCGAAATTGCTCAATTAGCAACGTCACCTCAACAAGCGAGTGAGATCTACTTAGCCTCTTTGATTGTAGCGGATGAGCAGAACTTTATGGAGAAGGCTTACCTCAAAGAGTTAGCAAAGCAGCTCAACTTAGCTGATGAGGTCACTTATCAGCTTGAACAGCAGATCTCTAGTTAAGCGGTAATTATCAGGCGAATCAGTAAATATCACGCTAAGTAACAAGTTAGCAAAGTGATACATTGAGCATCAACAGAATGAGATATTGAGCAAGAACAAACTAACTCGGAACTTAGTCAGATCCACTTTGTTTTTGCTTATCTCTATGTGTATATTGAGATCAGTTATCATTTGGTTAGGTATAAAAATGAAAGTATACGATTGTTGTGATTTGGTGCGTGAACTGTATTCTCAAATTGGCAGTGGCGACCAAGGCTATATCCCTAAAGCGATCACCTGCGCGGTAAAAACATTGAACGACCTTGCTGCAGATGAATCTCTTCCTAAAGAAGCAAGAGATCGTGCTGCATTTGCCGCAGCGAATCTACTGATCTCAGATTTCGAGGACTAATATGAACCTCGCTAACTTTGAAAAGATGGATCCTGTGATGTTGATGAGCATCGTCAACATGAAACTGCGTGACGATTTCGGCGGTGACTTGGATCGAGTAGTCAACTTCTATGAAATCGACAAAGCGGCATTGACTGCAAAACTTGCGTCTGCCGGTTTTGAGTTTCTTCCTGAAGCAAAACAGTTTCGATAATCATTTAGAACAAACTTAAATTTTAAAGACCAACCTCTGTGTTGGTCTTTTTGTTTCTAGGGCAGGCTAAACACGAATAAACTTATTATAAATTATCTGTTTGTACCTATACTTTTATATCCTAGAGTCAGCCAACACTCCTTGAATCAAAGCGTGTTGTTGTATAGGCTACTCCAAACAGCATATAAAACTCATCACCAAATTCGATGATATCGAAGGACTAACAATGAAAAGACTCGGACTTTTAGCCGTTATCGCAGCCGTATTTACCGCAGGTTGTGCTTCAAATACTCAACAAGACAACTTCCGTGAAGCCTCTTTTGAGCTGTGTAATACTGAAGTCGATATCTACTCTGTAAGCCATGATGAAAGAGTACGTATCGTCTGCTCTGACGGCTCTAAATTTGCCTTAAACAGTGAAGATACGCTAGAAATTATGCGCGATATCAACATCGACTATTGTGATGGCGAAGGCTTAGGTAAATTCAACGAAAGCCGTCACTACTACTCTTTCAAGTGTAAGTCAGGCACCCTACTTAGCATTAAAAAGTAGAAGCTACACAAGAAAGCGATAAAGCAATAAAGGGTTGATGTGAAAGCATTAACCCTTTTTAGTACCTGCCTTTCTGTATTCTCAGATAACCTAAATCTCATACCTACAGATACAAAAAAGGCCCCAATACAGGAGCCCTTCAAATCGTATGTTTCAATCAAATAGATTTAGTTCAAGGAAAAGGCACGGAGTTTTCAGCACCTTTCCCTAAAACAAAAAGGGACTCAATGAGCCCCTTTAAAAGTACTTTTCAAAGTAGTCGTTTGAAATTCTAGGAGAGCACGCGGAGCTTACGGATGTAAGTGAGCATGCTCGACAACGAAGTTCAAATTACTACGCAGAAAAATTATGCGTAAACAGGTAGACGCTTACAGATATTTAGTACTTTCGCTTTAGTTGCTTCGATAACAGACTCATCACCCATGTTATCTAGGATGTCACACATCCAACCTGCTAGCTCTTTCGCGTCTGCTTCTGAGAAACCGCGACGAGTGATAGAAGGAGAACCGATACGGATACCAGAAGTAACGAACGGGCTACGTGGATCGTTTGGTACTGAGTTCTTGTTAACTGTGATGTTAGCTGAACCCAGTGCTGCATCTGCTTCTTTACCTGTGATGTCTTTGTCGATTAGATCAACTAGGAACAGGTGGTTCTCTGTAGAACCTGAAACGATGTTGTAACCGCGAGCTAGGAATTCAGCAACCATTGCTTTTGCGTTAGCCACTACGCGAGCTTGGTATTCTTTAAACTCTGGTTCTAGAGCTTCTTTGAACGCTACTGCTTTACCAGCGATAACGTGCATTAGAGGGCCACCTTGGCCACCTGGGAATACTGCTGAGTTTAGTTTCTTGTAAAGATCTTCGCCTTCGTTAGAAAGGATAAGACCACCACGAGGACCAGCAAGCGTTTTGTGCGTTGTTGTTGTAACAACGTGAGCGTGTGGAACTGGGTTAGGGTAAACACCTGCAGCGATAAGGCCAGCAACGTGCGCCATATCTACGAAGAAGTAAGCACCTACTTTGTCAGCAATTTCACGCATGCGCGCCCAATCACAAACTTGAGAGTAAGCTGAGAAACCACCGATGATCATCTTAGGTTTGTGCTCGATAGCTAGCGCTTCCATCTCTTCGTAATCGATTTGACCTGCTTCATCGATACCGTAAGGGATGATGTTGTAAAGCTTACCAGAGAAGTTTACTGGAGAACCGTGAGTTAGGTGACCACCGTGCGCTAGGCTCATACCTAGAACAGTATCGCCAGCATTCAGTAGTGCCATGTATACAGCGTTGTTTGCTTGAGAACCTGAGTGAGGTTGTACGTTCGCGTATTGAGCGCCAAACAGTTCACATGCACGTTCGATTGCTAGAGTTTCAACTTTATCTACGAACTCACAACCACCGTAGTAACGCTTACCAGGGTAGCCTTCAGCGTATTTGTTTGTAAGTTGAGAACCTTGAGCTTCCATTACACGTGGGCTTGTGTAGTTTTCTGAAGCGATAAGTTCGATGTGCTCTTCCTGACGAAGAGTTTCTTCTTGGATAGCTGCGAATAGGTCCGCATCGTAATCAGCAATGTTCATGTCACGCTTAAGCATCTGTATCTCCTGACTCAGATTGTACTGAAAGTTTCAAAAAAACCACACAACGACCGAAAGCAAACGTTTCCGTCACCGTTTTGATGTGACGCATTCTACATAATTTGATCTAGGTCATAAAGAGCTAATTGCAATTTTATCATGCAGTTTTTTCATAATCACAAATAAGATTCATCATGGTTATTGAGCTTATCCAACCAAAGATGACGCTTACTGTCAATTTTACGCTTTACACCCTGTAAAACGCAGATTACATAGGTTTACCTTAATTTTGCACCTCAAGCTACCGAAAGCTAAGGTTTTTCTCTACTATGCACGCCTTTATTGGTTAGGTAATTATAAAAACGATGGAAAAACACTCACGTAAAGAAGATTGGGTAGCCATTCTTACTGGCACGTTTTTAGTGGCGTTAGGCGTCTTCTTTTTACAGTCAGCAAATCTGCTTACCGGTGGTACTACTGGCTTGGCTCTGCTTTTGAGTCAATTCTTACCTGTAACCTTTGGTATTTTGTACTTTGTTGCCAACTGTCCATTCTATTTATTAGCTTGGAAACGATTTGGTCGTCACTTCGCAATAAGCAGTGCCATCTCTGGATTTTTAGTGTCTGTATTTGCCGACCATTTATACTTGGTGATTTCGTTAGACGTTCATAATGAAATTTACTGTGCAGTCGCTGGCGGCTTATTAATGGGCTTAGGCATGTTGATCTTGTTCCGTCATCGCTCGAGCTTGGGTGGCTTCAACGTATTGTGTCTGTTCATTCAAGATCGCTACGGTATCTCAGTAGGCAAAACCCAAATGGCCATTGATGCCTGTATTCTGTTTGCATCCTTCTTCTTTGTATCACCTTGGGTGATTGCCGTATCTGTATTAGGCACCGCAGTATTGAACATCGTATTGGCAATGAACCACAAACCAACTCGCTACTCGGTGAATTACGCGTCTTAATACCAATTCCCCTATGAATTACTAGCTGTTTTTAATAACAAAAACAGCTAGAATTTAGGTTTTATAAACCGTCGCCTTTTCTATGCAAGATTACCTCTCTAGCGCCAAAGACCAACAAGCCTCTATTTATATTGAAGGTTTGGAATTCAACCCCAACACACGAGTCTTTAGCTGCGACGAGCAGGTCATTGATTTAGAACCTCGTTCTATCGAGCTCTTAGAGTTATTTCTTACCAGCGTTGGTCAGCCGCTCTCTGCCGAGTACATTATTGAATCTATATGGCAAAGTAGCTTCATTTCCAAAAATGTTCTGACAAACCGAATCAGTACCTTACGTTCAATACTTCAAAAACATTTGCCTAATAGCGATGCGACCAAAATACTGGTGACTTACCCGCGCAAGGGCTACTTCCTTAACCCTAGCTCGGTTAGCTTTTCCACGGTTCCCCCTGAAACCGCAGCGGATGATGCCACAATAGAACCTCCAACCAGACAAAAAGGATTTGCCTCCAATCCAGTTAACCCCTGGCTTGTTGTAGTGTCTTTGGCTTTGCTGATCAGCACTGCGGTAATGGGTTATATGCTTTGGCAATCTTCGACTCGAGCCTCCGAAGTTGAACGCGACCAACGATTGATTCCTAAGGTCGAACTCCTCCTGAATCGATTGGATGCCATTGGTGATAATTCCAGAAAATACCGAAAAGTCGTAAAAGCATTATTACTTCAACAGCAGATTGAATACGCCTACACCGATCTTGCTAACCAAGATGCGCCAAGCTACTTCCTTGACCCTATTGATAGCTCTCCCTTCTTTCCGGGCGCAAAGAACATGCGTACCAGTGATTACCTGCTTAACATTCAGCTCAAAGATCAAGAAGTGGACAAACGCCTTATCGCAAAGATAAGCCTGATTTACCCAAACTCAGGGAAGCTCGCATTTGGTGGTGTTTACTCTATTGATGTCAATAATATCAGCAGCAGCCTTATGGAGATCAACCGAGAGCTAGCTAACTACTTTGCACTGCCAGCACCATTACCACCAGAATGGTCAGTCGACAATGCCGAAGTCAGCGAATTGCTAAGTGGAAAAGCCATAGCGCTGGATGGCATCAAGCTCAATACCATGACGTCGACTCTGATTGCGCGTCAACTTGCGCTATTTGAAACAGATCAGAAGAAGCTCGTCGCGTTCACTAACCTTGTTCAAACTCGTTTTAACCGACTACCAGACGAACTGAAGCTGTGGCTTGGTATCATTCATTTCAAACTAAGAGACCTGCAAACCGCAAAAGAGCTTCTGACCAATACCTCAGGCAACTCTACGATCGAAAATGCGTTGGTTTATATGATGGTTTCTCACATTGCTTATAAGCAAGACAACATGGAGAAGTTCCGCCTGAACTACATGGAGTCTCTGGTTGCGTTATTAAGAGTGGTTCCATCCGAAGATCTATTCGCTCGACTATCCAAACCTGAATCAAAATCGACCTGCCTACAACCTTGGAAGAGCTTAAAGCTAAGCGTTAAAGAGCCTCTGATCATAAAGCAGTGGGAAAACTTAATGCTTAACTACTGCACCGCAGTCGGGCAACAATTCTCAAAGGAAAACAAAAAAACCTTTCAGATAAATAACTTAAATATAAATTAAGATCTTATGTGACTTCGTTTTTTGCCCTATTCACTCCTCAAACAATAGCATTCCTAAAAACATCGGGCCCACCAAGGGCTTCCAACTTTAGGAATGTTCAACATGAAAAAAACAATGACGCTGCTAGCAACCTCTCTCTTTGCTCTCTATGGTTGTGGCGGCGGAGGCGGCTCTTCTTCTGGTTCAACAGATGGTAACAAAGGTCCAAACAATCAGGTTGATTACCCTATTGAGAGCTCTGCATTTGCCCCTAAATCAGAAACAACATTAGGCTACTCATTTACCAAAGATGGTCAGACTGAAGGCGTGATGATAATGAGCTTCACACCTGTAAGCGGTGAACTCATCATTGCTGGTTTAAAAGAAGAGACAGGTAATGAAGCGGTAGTTCAAGTTATCAACGACCTAATCAATTACGGCATCACCGAATTTTATGTTTCTGAAGACATCATGACGAATGCTGAAGGTACACAAGAAGACGGCAGCATTTATTTTGCAGGCCCCGACCGTGGGTTACACGAAATCACCAACGCTTACTTCATTGGTAGCCAATACATCACAAGAATGATGTACAGCAGCCCAATGTTCCGTTTGAAAGGAACAGACGTAAAAGAGAGCAACCCGATCATTGATATCAGTGAGGAAACCGTTTCGTTACAAGTCACGTTAGATGGCGAAGCAGTCGCTAACATGCTGAATGACTTTGAAGATCACTCGTGGGTAGCAAGCCTTCCAACTGACGCCTCGTGCCGAGTCACATGGCAACAACAGATTGAAGAAACAGGTGTACGTAAGAGTTTCAAGATCTCTGATAAATTAATCGAAGCTGCGAACCTAACAGAGAAAAACACCTACAACATCAACTGTGAAGGCATGGATTCCGCAGAATTTGGCACATCATCAGAGCGCTGGTTCAACCCAAGTATCGGCTTAATTGAACATATTGAATTGATGTCTGTAGAGCAATCTACTATTGAAGAATCAGCAGCGATACTGACCTCAATTAGCTAGCCTTGACTTAGATTCACTAAACCTAAACTTGACCGCGAAACCGCAAACAATAAAAAAGGCTTTGGGGAGCACTCCAAAGCCTTTTAACAGCCGAATCCTTTAAGGGGAATAAGAATCAAGCCGATTGAAATAAAAACAAGGCTAACCTTCGATCAAGAGAATGCGAGTCTCGTAAGGTCGCAAAACTTGATGATGAGACGCCACTAAACTCTCGCTCACTTGATAATTAGACAACAAGCTCTTAGCCTTCGCCATCTCAAAACGTTCAGGTAAAACGCATTCAGCCTCTTTACCATAGTAGTTGTTAATGCACAGCAGAGTTTGTTCTTCACTCTCACGAACATACGCAAAAATGGATGGATGCTCAGGCAGTAGGTCTTGATAGCTACCATGAGTAATCACCGGCACTTCTTTACGCAATTCAATCAAACTCTTATAGAAATAGAAGACCGAGTCTTTATCTTCAAGCGCTTGCTCAGCATTGATCTCAGTGTAGTTATTCGAAACATCTAACCATGGCTGTGATAGCGAAAAGCCAGCGTAAGGCTCACTGTTCCATTGCATTGGTGTACGAGAGTTATCACGAGATTTCTGCGCTAAAATCGCCATCATATCTTCATGAGTAACACTGTCACGGTTAACCATGATGTCGTACATATTGGTACTCTCTACATCACGATACTGGCTGATCTCGGTGTAACCCGGGTTAGTCATGCCAATCTCTTCACCTTGATAGATATAAGGTGTGCCTTGCATCATATGCACAGAAGCAGCCAACATTTTAGCCGATTCAACACGATATTGTTGATCGTTACCTAAGCGGCTCACGACTCTTGGTTGGTCGTGGTTACACCAGAATAGTGCGCCCCAACCTTTTCCGTTCAAGCCAGTTTGCCAGTGGTTAAAGATCGACTTGAGCTGTAAGAAATCGAAGGGAGCGTTGGTCCATTTCTCACCATTGGAGTAATCGACCTTAAGGTGGTGGAAGTTAAACACCATCGATAGCTCGCTGTTATCAACGTTTGAATACTGCTGACAATGCTCCAACGTGGTTGAAGACATCTCACCTACGGTCACGCTACCATATTTCTGGAATACCGCTTCGCTGATCTCTTTTAGATATTCGTGCACACGTGGGCCATCGGTATAGAAACGACGACCATCACCAATATCATCATTAGAGAAATCTTGCTGCTTTGAAATCAGATTAATGACATCAAGGCGGAAACCATCGACGCCCTTCTCTGCCCAGAAGCTGATAACGTCTTTTACTTCTTCGCGTACAACCGGGGTCTCCCAGTTGAGGTCGGCCTGTTCTTTCGCAAATAGATGTAAGAAATACTGACCAGTGGCTTCATCCATTTCCCATGCATTACCACCGAACTTAGACTGCCAGTTGGTTGGTGCTTGACCGTTTACTGGGTCTTTCCAGATGTAATAATCACGGTATGGGCTGTTTTTGTCACCCAGTGCAGACTGAAACCATGCATGCTCTGTTGAAGTATGGTTGACCACAATATCCATCACGATGCGAATGCCACGTTGGTGCGCTTCAGACAATAATAAGTCGAAGTCTTCCATAGTGCCGAATTGAGGGTTAATCGCGTAGTAGTCTGAGATATCGTAACCATTGTCGATCATGGGTGACGCGTAAACTGGGGTTAGCCAAATCGCATCTACACTCAAATGTTTGAGGTAATCCAGTTTCGAAATGATCCCTTTGATATCGCCAGTACCCTTACTGCCACTGTCGCAGAAGCTCTTTGGGTAGATTTGATAGATGGTCGCGGTTTTCCACCAGCTTTCATCATGTTCAGTCATCGCCATCTCTAACACTCACTTACCAGAAAATATAAAATAAAAATCACCATGCAAATCATGGTCGAATAGCCGTTATAACTGAGAGAAAAAGCTATAACTAAGAGAAAAGCGATGACTCAATTGAATCATCGCTTGTTAAATGCATTACGCGTTGGCGGTTTCTAGCTCGCCTTTCATCTGTGCTCGTTTATAGAAGAACAATGTCAGCGTTATCGGCAGTACAACCGCCACCAGCATCGCGACTAAGTAAATCGACCAATATTGAGGTTGAATCGATAAGATGCCCGGCAAGCCACCAACACCGATACCATTCGCCATCACACCTGCACTACCACAGATTGCAGCCGCTGCGGCACTGCCGATCATTGCGCTCAGCATTGGGAATTTGTATTTAAGGTTGATGCCGTACATCGCTGGTTCCGTCACACCTAAGTACGCAGAGATTGCCGCAGGTACCGAGATGTCTCGTTCGCCTTCGCGCTTACTCAAAATGATGATGCCGACAACCGCTGAAGCTTGTGCAATGTTTGATAGCGCAATCAAAGGCCAGATTGGTGTGCCACCTAAGTCTTGCATCAGTTGTAAGTCCACAGCGTTGGTTGTGTGGTGAATACCCGTAATAACCAAAGGTGCGTATAGGAAGCCAAAGACCACTGAACCAAGAACCGCGAAGTCACCTGTCATTGCCACTTTGGCAGTGAATGCCACACCATCACCCAACATACGACCGAATGGGCCAATAAAGGCGTGAGCCAGAATCACAGACAAGATGATCGAGACAAATGGCACGACAACTAGGTACAGATAAGAGGGTACAATGCGCTTAAGGTTGGTCTCAATGAAAGCCAGAGCCACGCCCGCTAACATCGCAGGGATCACCTGAGCTTGATAACCGACTTTCTCAATCACGAACAAACCAAAGTCCCACACCTCAGGTACCGATTTACCTATCATGTAAGCGTTCATCAATTGTGGGGAAACCAAGGTCACACCGAGCGTGATACCCAAAATAGGGGTTCCGCCGAGTTTCTTAACCGTTGCCCAACACACACCAACCGGTAGGAAGAAGAAGATCGCTTCGCCAATCAACCACAAGAAAGAATGAACGGTAGCCCAGAATTGGCTTATCTCAACCAAGGTTTTGCCGTCGAACATGCGAATGTCGCCAATCACATTACGGAAACCAAGAATCAAACCACCCGTAATAATGGCAGGTAGCAGTGGTACGAAAATTTCGGCTAAATGGGAGATACCACGCTCAAGGAAGTTCATGTTCTGGCGAGCCGCTAGTTTCGCCTCATCTTTTGATGATGCATCTTTACCGGTTTGCTCAATAAGAAGGGCGTACACCTCATCAACCTCGGTGCCAATAACCACTTGAAATTGACCTGCGTTAGTAAAGCAGCCTTTTACCAGCTTAAGCTTCTCCAATTCTGCTTTGTTCGCTTGTTCCGTATCATTCAATACAAAACGCAGTCGAGTCAGACAATGGCTGACACTCGCAATATTCTCTTTGCCACCGACTAACTCGATAAGACGCGCAACGTCTTGCTTCGCTATCTTACTCATACTACCCCACCCTGGTTTCATTCAATTACTCATCTAAACCATGCAGCGATAACCACTCGGATTTAGACTTATGGGAACATTCCCAATCACGATTATTATAATGCCCACATGAATGATAAATTAAAATGGGAACAGTCCCATTAATTGAAAGAGATCACACTCTAATTTTAATCTAAGCGGTTCAATTTCGCTTGATTGAGTGGATTATAGAATAGGTGATTGAGTGTGATGAGAGATCTCTGCATTACCTAAAAGCTGAGAGATCAATAAATTAGCGGCCAACTTACCCGCAGATTGATACCCAGGATCAATACTAAATACTCGCGGGAACAAGAAAGAGAGAAGATCATTGCCACCAACACCGGTCACCACCACATCTTCACGTTGTAGTTCTTGCAGACGTTTGATTACACCAAGAGCCAATGTGTCACTGGCACACACAATCGCTTGAGTTGTAGGAGTCAGTACCTCATCCACCAGCTGATAAGCACTTTCATGATGAAGTTGACCAGTACGATAGTTGGCAATCACTCCAGCGCTTTCACACCAATCTAGATAGGCCTTAAGACGCAGTTCACCGGTTGATTTGTCGCTAGGATCAACGCCAATGAAACCAACCTCAGAGATTTCCTGCTCTGCTAGATGCGTTAACGCACTATTGATCACCTGTTGGTTATCATAGTTAATCGACGTCACGTTCTCGGTATCCAGAGCAATCACCACCGCTTTGTGTTCCCAAGCTTCGATTGCAGGAATATCACAGTCAGTAAAGCCAAACACAATGATGCCATCTACATTGCGGCGCTTGAGAACCTGAAGGTGCTCATTGGCTTTTTCTCTATCTAGCTGGCTTTCCATGATCACCACATCATAATCCGCTCGATACAACTCGGCCAGCATCGTACTTACCGCTTTGTTTTCAGAAGGAGAGTCCAGACGAGAGATGATGACACCGATGACTTTTTGACTGCCACCACGCATCGACTGCGCAGACTTCGAAGGCGTGTACCCAGATTCTTGAATTACTCTTTCCACCCTTTCACGGGTTTCAGGTTTTACTTTGGGATCATTGGTCAGAACGCGAGATACGGTAGACTTACCAACACCGGACAGCTTAGCAATATCGAGAATAGTGAGTTTTTTGCTCATAAAAAGTCTGACGTTAAAGGGAAGAGAAAGAAAAAGTGAGGGCGAACTCCCTCACTTAACTGTTTGTAAATCCTAGTAGATAACTATGACCTACTTTCGGCAGTTTTTATAGACGACACGACCAAATTCTAGACGTGCGTTGTCACCTTTAGTGCGTAAAGTGACGCTATTGATCAGTTCAGAGGTTCCATCATCTAAGATGTACTTCGTTCCTGAACCTGCCGCTATTTGAGTTAGGCGATATTCATTCTCTGGCAAACGTAATACCGCTTTTTCATTACCAAGGTAAGCGACCTTAAATGAAGCGTCAGACTCACATTGATAAGTCACGAATTGATCGTCCGAGACTGCACCATCAAGCGCCGCGGATTTAGAACACCCGACTAACGCTACCGTACATAGAGATGCTGCCAACAATGCTTTCATACTGCGTTCCTCATCTTTATATAGTTAACGGCGCTGATATCTTATTGATAGGTTAGCACCCCAGTTGACTGGTTAGAACCCACGTAATAAGTAAGCCTGTTAACGGTAGGAAAATGTATCAGCCTTTCAGGAAAGCTGGTACATCTTTAATGCTATCTAGCACGACACTGGCAAGTGCCTCACCCTTTTCAGTCACGGGTTTACCGGTTCTCACCAATACTCTGGTACCAACACCAGCGGCTTCTGCGGCCATCATGTCTTCAGCTTTATCGCCAATCATGACAGAGTTAGCCATATCAATTTTGAGAAAGTCACGCGCAGAAATGAACATACCAGGTTTAGGCTTACGACATTCACAATCTTGCTTGTAGTCGCCAATGCCGTGTTCAGGGTGATGAGGACAGTAATAGATACCATCTAACTCAACGCCATTATCGACAAAGTTCCAATCCATCCACTGCGTCAAAGAAAGAAAACGATCTTCGCTAAACTTGCCACGAGCAATACCAGATTGGTTGGTCACAAGTACCAATAAATAGCCCATATCTTTAAACGCTTTTGCCGCTTCAAACACACCATCGATGTATTCAAAGTCATGCTCATCATGTACGTAGCCATGATCAACGTTAATCACACCATCACGATCTATAAAAACAGCAGGTTTAGACAAAATTTAGTTCTCTATCAACTCTCTATTAATCATTAATTATTACACGCTTTATTTGCTTCATCACTATCTATTTAGTTTTGCGTTCGTTAACGATTTGTTTCTACCTTAGCAACACAATCGACGTTTAGCCGTCTAGACGTAAAAATATCTATTGACTTAGATCATAGAACACCATAGCATCGTCTGTAAATCGAGCGAGCTATCGACATATTATTCTGTTCCACCTGCACGGGTTTCTCTATGATTAAAGTGAATCAAGTCAATAAGGTTTTTTATCAAGGCACTAAAGAAATCAATGCCTTAATTGATATCAACCTCCACATACCTCAAGGTCAAATCTTTGGAGTCATCGGCTCTTCAGGTGCAGGCAAAAGTACCCTTATCCGTTGTGTAAACATGTTGGAAGCTCCAACATCAGGTGAAGTGATTGTTGACGGTATCGACCTGACAAAACTCAGCAAATCAGAACTTAGCGAAGCACGCCGTAACATCGGCATGATATTCCAACACTTCAATCTGCTGTCTTCTCGTACTGTATTTAACAATGTAGCACTGCCTTTAGAGCTTGCTGGTAAAGATAAAGCTGCGATTGAAGCGAAAGTGAGTGAACTACTTGAGCTTGTCGGCCTATCGGATAAGCGTGATACCTACCCTGCGAACTTAAGTGGTGGTCAAAAGCAGCGTGTCGCGATTGCTCGTGCGCTAGCTTCAGACCCGAAAGTACTACTGTGTGATGAAGCGACCAGTGCTCTGGATCCAGCAACGACTCAATCTATTCTTGAGCTGCTACGTGAAATCAACCGCAAGCTACACATCACGATCCTACTTATTACGCACGAGATGGACGTAGTTAAGAGCATTTGTCACGAAGTCGCAATCATTGGCGGTGGCGAGCTAGTAGAGAAAGGTACAGTTGGCGACATATTCGCACACCCTAAGACAGAGCTAGCACATCAGTTTATTCGCTCAACGCTAGACCTATCTATCCCTGAAGATTATCAAGCGCGTTTTCAAGAAACTCGTGTTAACAGTAGCTACCCATTAGTACGTCTTGAGTTTACTGGTGCAACGGTTGATGCTCCGCTGATGACGCAAATTGCTCGTAAATTCAATATCGATGTCAGCATCTTAAGCTCTGACCTCGATTACGCCGGCGGCGTGAAGTTCGGCATGATGGTCGCTGAGCTGTTCGGTAACGAAGCCGATGATAATGCTGCTATCCAATTCCTACGCGACAACAATGTAAAAGTAGAGGTGCTTGGTTATGTCCTTTAGTTTCAACGAGATTGCTGACTGGATCAGCCTTAACGGCAACCTTCTATTGGAAGCAACAGGCGAGACACTTTACATGGTTGCTGTTGCTGGCATCGTTGGTTTCGCTGTCGGTATTCCATTAGGCGTTATTCTACACACGACTAAAAAAGGTGGCCTGTTAGAGAACACCAAGCTAAACAAAATTCTTGGTGCGGTTGTGAACGTGGGCCGTTCTGTGCCTTTCTTAGTATTGATGGTAGCGATCATCCCTCTCACTAAGATGCTGATTGGTACCTTCATCGGAACAACCGCAGCGATTGTTCCGCTGACGATTGGTGCTATCCCATTCGTAGCTCGACTTATCGAGAGTGCACTACTTGAAGTACCAACAGGTCTAGTGGAAGCAGCTCAGTCAATGGGCGCAACACCCACACAAATCATCAATAAGGTTCTGCTTCCTGAAGCACTGCCGACTATCATCAACTCAGTGACGATTACGCTAGTGACTCTTGTGAGTTACTCGGCAATGGCTGGAACTGTGGGTGGTGGTGGCCTAGGTGATGTCGCGATTCGTTACGGATTTCACCGCTACGATGTGACCATTATGGCAGTAACAGTCGTCATGTTGATTGTGCTAGTACAAATTATTCAATCAATCGGTGATTCATTAGTTCGCCGCGTTGACCACAGATAACGACTTACAGACCAAAATCAAAGTCGTCTGAACCAAATTAAATAGATTTATTAAAAGGAGATTATTATGAAATTTAACCTTAAAGGTTTACTTACTATTGCAGCAGCAGCTTCAGCGCTAGTACTAGCAGGTTGTGGTGATAAAGAAGTCGATACTTCTAAGATCAAAGTTGGCGTAATGGCAGGTGCAGAAGCACAAGTTGCTGAAGTAGCAGCTAAAGTCGCGAAAGAGCAATACGGCCTGGATGTTGAACTGGTCACTTTTACGGATTATGTAACACCTAACGCAGCGCTAGATGATGGTTCTATCGACATCAATGCATTCCAACACACGCCGTACCTAGATCAGCAAGTTGCTGACCGTGGTTACAAGCTAACGGTCGCAGGTAACACTTTTGTTTACCCTATTGCAGGTTACTCTAAAGAAGTTAAATCGGTAGACGAAATCCAAGATGGTGCTCGTATCGCTGTACCAAACGACCCAACAAACCTAGGTCGTTCTCTACTGCTTCTTGAGCAGCAAGGTTTACTTGAACTTCGTGAAGGTGCAGGTCTTCTAGCTACCGTTCGTGACATCGTTGGTAACCCTAAGAACCTAACGATTGTTGAACTAGACGCAGCTCAACTGCCACGTTCTCTTGATGATGTAACTTTATCTATCATCAACACTACTTACGCGAGCTCTATCAACCTGACTCCACAAAAAGATGGCGTATTCGTTGAAGACAAAGATTCTCCATACGTGAACCTAATCGTTTCTCGTGAAGACAACCTAAATGCAGAAAACGTACAAAACTTCGTTAAAGCATATCAAACTGAAGAAGTGTACAACGCAGCTTCTGACATCTTCCAAGGTGGCGTAGTTAAAGGTTGGTAAATTAAGGCTGATAATTAACGTGTAATACAAAAAAAGCTGATACCTTCTGTATCAGCTTTTTTTTAACTTATTCTTCTATCATCGCCTGTAGTATGGGTTTTATTGAAAGAGCTGTTTCTACATGATCAGTATCTTTTATTATGACCTTAGCACCATGCTCTCTGAGAAATGAGGTTTCAGCCTCCGTCAATGCCCCAACTTGCTCATCCGACGCTGCGTAAACATATATAACATTTCTCATATCGAGACCTTTTAGGGTCTCAGAATAACGATTGTATGCTAACCCTGCAGATAGTTTAGCCATGTTGATATCGGTGTAAAGACCATCCCCCCCCATTCCCGCTTCCTGCGCTGAAAAGTCGACTATAGTATTGTTATCTTCAAACCCCACCATGCGTCCACCTGCAAACTCAGTCCATACTTCACTTGGCATATCTAACCGTCCGACCATCAAGAGATAACCATCAGCAACATTACCTTGAGTTGCTAGCGACTCTTGAACCATAAACGCACCAAATGAAGCACCTACGACATAAACACGCTTGCCGCTATCTTTAAATTTGTTAATGGTTTCCGATAACCACAAAACACTTTGCTTATCCGCTTCTTTAGCGTCCTCGAATGTGATTTCTCTAGATTCAAAATCACTACCAGGCTTAGTTTGAGTTTGATGGACGTTCAATAGCATATAACGACCCAAATCTAACCAAGAAAACATTTCTCGAAGGAAGTTTCGTTCTAAATCAGGGAAAGCACCACCCTGTGCGTTAATGATAACCACCTCTGAACTCTCGTTACCATACGACTCAAAATTTTCCGAATCCAAATTAATCTGTTCCCACTTTGAAAAAGAACAACCAAAGAGCAAAACCACAGATAACGATAAAAAAATATTGAATATTTTAATTTTGTTCATAAAAATAAGCTCTCAAAGTTTTAGCATTAAAAATTACCCTATAACAATAAACTCATGTTCCATTTAAATGGTTCTAAAGTTCATAGGCCCAACTCATAAAAAATGAACGATGTCTATTTAAGATGATCCCAAGAAATGTTGGATACCAGATGGCAATCATCACACTTGAAATAGAAAATATCGTGGATTGGCGCATCTAACAGCCATTCACCACCACATTGTGGGCATTTGCGCTCTTTTTCATCTTTCAGGCTGATCCCACCGACACGATATAAGTAGTAGTAAGTTGGAATCTTAGTCAGAAATTCAATGCGCCCTCTTAGACCCCAACCGCGTTTAAACAACACACTCTTAGTATCACTGATCTCGGTTAGCGTTGCATGTTCAGCACGGCAACCACCACCCATTTGCACTTCATCACAGGCTTGCCATTCGGTCTGCCATTTCAGTACGGCTTTATGATCGCCATTAAATGTCGGCGGGTTACGATATAGTGGAATAGGCAACAAGCTGTCGCCACTGCGCAGCGGTGAACAGGTATGCACGAACGTCGTGTACAACACTTGCCAGCTCGGCGTTTCATCTTCGGCTACTTCTTCGGAGTTAAGATCTCGGCCAAGCAGACGCATCTTAGGCGCTAATAAACTCGCCGCAGATAAGCGCTCGAAACAGACTTTGACGAAGTCTGAATGATTACGTGGGTGTAAGCTATCTTGCTCCGGACACACAACGCGAACATAGAATTCACCGTCACCCATCACGATTGGAAACTCACGACCTAACACTTGTCCGTTATAACGAAGTGCATCCATTAAGCCATTAACCGCCTTATCGACAGCGCTTACCGTTGTGTTATCAAAACACTCAAATTGAAGTTCTAGTACGTACATCTATTTATACCGCTGGTTGTAGCTTTTCTAAAAATTCTGCCAATGTCTCGGCTAGTACATCACGATTTTTGGTGCCTAAGCGCTCTAGGATTACGTTACCCGTTAGGTTACAGATAGAGATAACATCCAGTTCAGCATCAGTCGCGGCAATGAAAACCGTTGGTTTTAGCTTCAAACGACGCTGAGTCACTAGGTGTCCTAAGATGTTTTCTTGTAGGCATTCGAAATCTTCATCACTCCAAATCTGTAACAGAGTCAGTTCGTTACCATCAAAAGTCGCGTTCATATCCGCACTAAATTGTGCGCCGTAGAAAGTCTTGACGTCTTCATGCAGAGTCAACTCAATACCCGTTTCAACATTGGTGAAATCTGCGAATTGCTCACGTGGATAGTGTTTCCACAACACGGCATCACCACTCTTTTCTTCTACGCATGGCGATACGATGTCCACTAACTCCTCATTACGAGGTAAGCTTTGGTGTTGCTGCTGCCACGCGTCAACGTATCGCTGACTGAAAGAAAGTAGTGCGTCTTGAGCGCGTTGAGTCATGAAAATCTCCTAAACACAAAATAATAAATAGAATCCGAGCCCTTTCCGTGCCGATTAAGCGATGACTTAATGACAGGATAATGGGGATTCAGTAAAATCGACCCCATTCTAATCGAATTTGAAACGAAAGTATGAGCAAATATTCTGACGCAAAAGAGCTAGCGGGTTTAACCCTAGGCCAAAAAACTGAGTACTCTAACCAATACGATGCAAGTTTATTGCAACCAGTACCTCGTAGCCTTAATCGTAATGATCTTGCGCTAAACGGAGAGTTACCTTTTGTTGGTCATGATATTTGGACGATGTACGAGCTTTCGTGGCTAAACACCAATGGCTTACCACAAGTGGCTGTTGGTGAAGTGTTCATTCCGGCAACTAGCCAAAATTTGATTGAGTCAAAATCTTTCAAGCTGTACCTAAACAGCTACAACCAAACTCAGTTTGAAAACTGGGATCAAGTCACTGAGCGTCTAACTCAAGATTTGTCAGCATGTGCAGGCGAATCTGTGATTGTGAATGTAAATTCAGTAACCGATTACACCAACCAACCTATCGTGACGATGGAAGGTGACTGTATCGACAATCAAGACATCCAAATCACGAGCTATGATTTTGAAGCGTCACTGCTTGAAGGGGCTGCTGGCGAGCAAGAAGTAGAAGAAACTCTACATAGTCACTTATTGAAGTCAAACTGCTTAATTACCAATCAACCGGATTGGGGCAGCGTAGAGATCGCATATTCCGGAAAGCAAATTGACCGTGAAGCTCTGCTACGCTATTTAGTTTCTTTCCGCGAACATAACGAATTCCACGAACAATGTGTTGAGCGTATCTTCACTGACATCATGAAATACTGTGCACCATCGAAGCTAACCGTATTTGCACGTTACACGCGTCGTGGCGGTCTGGATATCAATCCATACCGTTCAACTGAGCAAGATAGACCAAGCCACAATAAGCGTATGGCTCGCCAATAATCGGCGTGAACCGCCCAAACTTATTTGAACCTACAAAATCTTTAAAGGGACATTGAAATGCGTTGGTTATACGTTGTTAGTCTATTCATTTTAAGCTTAAGCACATCGGTTAATGCGTCGGTCTATTCGTCGGCGCTCCTCAATGAAGCCAATAACTTGGTTGAGATAGAACCGAGCCAAGCAAAACGAATGGCCAACAGCTACCTAACGCTACGTATCCTTTCAGATCAACGCGAGAAGAGCCCGTCAGCTATTTCTCGTGAAGAGGCCGACTCTTCGATTAGAACCCCGAACAGCAGTATCGATGCGTATAAGATCTTAGCGAAAGCAGAGTTTAATCTAGGCAACATTCGTATTGCGATTCAGCACATCGACAAAGCCTCTGAGCTAGCAAAAACCTATAAGCTTGAGTATCTAAAGTTAGATCTGGAAATACTTAAAGTTAGGTTACTTTGGCTTACGGACAGAAAATCTGCCCAAGCAGAATCAGAGCTAAAAAAAATAGAAACAAGCTTAGAGTCGGTTAATAAAACCTTACGCCTGACGGAAGGAATTACCTATCGCTTAATCATGTTGAAAGCCGACATTTCCTCTTATAACAACAACGTAGGGGAAGCAGAAAAACTCTATCAAGAAGCAAAAACTTACCTAGAACAGCGTCACTCGGAAAAAGTCGTCATTGATTATCACATCACCGTCGGCGAGTTTTATCTTACCCATAAAGAGTACAACCATGCACTATCTGAGTTATTGTACGGCTACTGGAAATCAGTAGAAGGTAACCTGAGTTCGCGCTTGGCCAAAGTAAACCGCCTACTTGCACAGCTTTTCTTTGAACGCCAAGTATTAGATAAAGCTCTAGAGCACCTGTCTCAAGCTGCTGACTTTTACGATAATTTTGAAAGCTCTCCCATATTAGCGCAAGTACTAAAAAAGATGGGGGATGTGTACTTCAATCAAGGCAAATATAACCTTGCCCTCGTGCACTTTTTCAATGTCCTTGATCATGAGAGTACCGACCGAGACATCCACCAAGTCATTGACATTCGTCTAAGTTTATCTGCGACTTACTTACGACTTTATAACTACCCTCTAGCCGAGCAATACCTAGCACGAGCTCTTGAACTGCTGGAGTATTCCGACATTCCTAAATTGGAAGGCCGCGCTGCACTCTTATCCGCAGGTTTGGCATACCACCTACAAGAAAGCGAAGATGTAATTAAGCATGCGACACGTGCGCTCAAGATTTCGCGTCAGGTAGAGAACATGCGCCTGTCGCAACACTCCTACCACTTGCTCTCTTTAGGTTATGAGCAAGCAGGGCGTCCACAACAAGCGCTAGCAAATCTCAAACAATACAATATCCTTGTCTCTTTGGAACAACAAAAACTCAACCGTGTTGGTGAAGACGCATTCCGCCAACAAAAAGAGTTTGCCGAGCAAACGCTCCACTATGCAGGTCAAGAACAAGAATTAGAGAAATACAAACTTGAGCACCATAAGTTCCAGAAAATATCGTTCGCCTTATTTTTGTTCAGCATTGTCTTGTTCTTCTTTGTGCTACGCCGAGGCTACATCATTCAAACCTTAGTCACGGAAATGGATTCACTGCGTACCGACCTATTTACACACTCACGCTCAAAGCTTCCAAATCTAAGAATGCTGAACGCGAAGCTATCAAATTCTCTAGAACAAACCAGCCAAAACTTCGAACAATGGCAACTTGGTGAGTTGATTCATGAACCACTCAACGACCGTTTACGCTTTGTGATGATAGATTTACCGTTCCTACGCAATATGTACACTCAGAACGGTTATAAAGCAGGTTTAGAGCTCGAAGATGCTTTCGGCGAGTTCCTTAAATCTAAGCTTGAAGGTCCTGCGCGCGTCTACCACTTCTCGGATGCAAACTTGCTTTATATCGAACCAAATGCTGACCGTGATACATCGCCTGAGGCTATGTTCAGAAAGATTCAATCTTGGATTAATCACTTCGAACCAGAGCGAAACATTAATCGAACCGTCCGCATGGGCATCGCTGACTACCCGTTCTTGCCACGCGCTTATACCGCGATTAACGACCAAGAGCTGCTCGATGTACTATTAATGTCGACCAACCTGGCACGTGAAATCAGCCTCAAAGAACGCAGTAGCCAATGGGTTTACCTTAAAGCCATCGACAATGCCCCCGCAGCAAGCCTTGCAACGGGTAACATAAGAGAGGCTTGTAAACATGCGATTAATCAAGGGTTAATAAAGATACAATCCTCACACCAGAATGAGGACAATATCAAAAAAATGCTAAAAGATGACTGATTTGCGAGCGGTTAAACGTCGTAGGTCGTGACCTTATTTTTAGTTTTGTTATTATCAAGGTCACGGAATTTCATCTATACGATCGAGTACGATCTACGCGGCGCTAATTAATACATCTATGGGCATTCTTGAAAAAGACATTCAGGCGCAACTCCACCAGCTGAAATATCAGTTGGATCAAGTCCGCTTGACGCAAAGAGATACCTCGTTCAAATTTATTCGAGAACAAAAAGTTCTCAAGCGTATCGTTGCGTCTTTAAGTGATGCATGTGTTGGCAGCAACACTCATTTAGATGAAAATCTCATTGCCCTTAGGGAAGAGCTCGAAAAGCAAAAAGACATTAGCTCAATGATCCCCAAGTTGGCAGTATTAGAAAGGATGCTCAAGCAAAAAACGTTGGCTATGGATAAACAGAACGGATATCTGGATGATAGTATTAAGCACAGTGGGGAAACGCTGCAGCGTATAACTGGCCTTCCGGCTCAGCTAAAGCGCGATCTAAGAAACTTACTTAGCTTCTCCGAGTGTCATGGCAGTCAAAAAGTCGACCATGCGATGAAGCTTCTCAGCATTTATGAGCGTGCCATTAAGATTATGGCAAACAACTCACGCACTCATTTTGCCGACGTAGATCAATCAACTGAACAAGAACTCCTTTCCGAACTATCAAACGAGTTACAACACCTGATCACTGAACTCGACTTCGAGGGTGAATCGGGGGATCTACTGACCGATATTAGAGCGAAGCTACTACTTGGTGTTTCAACACAAAACCTACTTGAGCTAGCACTTCAGATCCTCAAACTGGTGATTGATGGCACGAGCCTAGAGCGTAAGCAGTCTGAACAATTTATCGAACAACTCAATTCCTCGCTCGCTTCTAGTATCAAAACAGCCGATCAAAACGCCGACCAGAGCCAAAGCTATTTTGAACATCGCCAAGGTCTTAATTCGGAGTTGAATGAACTTGTTACTAAGAGCCAAAGCTCTGTTGATAAAGCAACGGATATTGATAACTTAAAACTTTCGATAAACCCGCTGCTCAGTGAAATTGCCTCTCTTTCAGAAAGACTGAATCACGCAGAACAGAAAGAACAAGCTCTAATAGAAAGAATGAGCTACGGAAAAAACCAATTAGATTCGCTCTATGAAGTCACCCAAGATTACCGCAAGCGTCTAGAAGATCAGGCTCAGCGTATGCTGCTTGACCCTCTGACTAAGATCTACAACCGTACCGCCTTCACCGATCGTTTAGAGTTAGAATATCGTCGCTGGATTCGTGCACAACACTCACTAAGAGTCGTGCTGCTAGATATCGATAACTTCAAAGCAATTAACGATAGCTTTGGCTATACCGCTGGTGACAAAGCACTCAAGATCATCGCAAGAGCGATCACCAAAGAAATTGGTACTACCGATACTGTCGCTCGCTTTTCTGGTGAAGAGTTCATCTTACTACTTCCCGAGCAAAGCGATGAATATTGCCATCAAGTGACTCAAAGCATCCAGAATCAAGTCAGCCGCTTACCTTTCAAATTCCGTGACCAACAAATCACAATTACCTTGTGCGCAGCAAGTACTCCGTTTAAAGAGTCAGACACACCTGAAGAAGTATTAGAACGACTCAATAAAACACTTAACAAAGCCAAACAGCGCGGTAACAACCAACTTGTTTGGGACTAAGACAGCCCTAGATTTAATTTATTTCATTTTTTCAAATACTTATCACATACCATATCCCTCAATGTTTGCTAAGCTAATGATTAACATTCGCTTAACAAGCATTCTTGGCAAGCAATGCTGTATTTAAAAGAGCAACGCTGTCGTAATCGTTTCGTCTGGTTAATTCTCTCGCCTTTAACCAAACACTTTCAACGTTAGCTTCTCATCTCGAACTAAAGGGCCACTTTCAACCTCCCCTAGTTCTTTTCAACAAGGAGGCACTATGATCACTCATATCAGCCCTGCCGGTAGCATGGATTTACTCTCTCAACTTGAAGTTGAGCGTCTTAAGAAAACCGCATCTAGTGATCTGTACCAGCTTTATCGTAACTGTACGTTAGCGGTACTCAACTCGGGTAGCCACACCGACAACTCCAAAGAGCTGCTCGATAAATATCAATCGTTTGATGTTGAGGTCGTCCGTCGTGAGCGCGGGATCAAGCTTGAACTGAGCAACCCACCAGAGCATGCCTTTGTCGATGGTGAAATCATCAAGGGTATCCAAGAACACTTATTCTCAGTGTTGCGCGACATTGTCTACGTCAACATGCACCTTGCAGATAACCAAAGACTCAACCTGACCAATGCCACTCATATTACCAACCTTGTATTTGGCATTTTGAGAAATGCAGGCGCACTTACGCCAGGTATCGAACCTAACCTGATCGTGTGTTGGGGTGGTCATTCAATTAATGCCACTGAATACCAGTACACTCGCGAAGTGGGTAATGAACTTGGCCTGCGTGAGCTGAATATCTGTACCGGTTGTGGACCGGGGGCAATGGAAGGGCCAATGAAAGGGGCTGCAATTGGTCACGCGAAACAGCGCTATACAGACCACCGTTACTTAGGGCTAACTGAACCATCAATCATTGCGGCTGAGCCACCAAACCCGATAGTGAACGAACTGGTGATCATGCCAGATATCGAGAAGCGTCTTGAGGCATTCGTTCGTATGGCGCATGGCATCATTATTTTCCCCGGTGGTCCAGGTACGGCTGAGGAGCTGCTGTATATCTTAGGGATCATGATGCACCCAAATAACGTCGACCAACCAATGCCGATTGTTTTAACAGGTTCAAAAGAGAGTGAAGCTTACTTCCGTTCTATCGACAAGTTCATCGGCGAAACCTTAGGGCCTGATGCGCAAAAACACTATGAGATCGTGATTGATGACCCAGCACGCGCTGCGAAAATCATGAAACAGGCAATGCCAGATGTACGCTCTCACCGTAAAGAGACTGGCGATGCCTACAGCTACAACTGGTCACTGCATATTGAACCTGAGTTCCAACTGCCATTCGACCCTACACATGAATCTATGGCGGCGCTTGATCTGCATATGGATCAGAAAACAGAAAGCCTTGCGGCGAATCTACGTAAAGCCTTCTCTGGAATTGTGGCAGGTAACGTCAAAGCTGAAGGTATTTTGGAGATAGAGAAACATGGCCCCTTCCTGATTGATGGCGACAAAGAGCTGATGACAAAAATGGACCAGCTGCTGAATGACTTTGTTGAACAGCATCGAATGAAACTGCCGGGCGGCACTGACTATGTTCCTTGCTATAAAATTATGCCTAGCAGCGAATAACGGCAAGTAACTGATAACAAGCCACAAGTATAAAGTTAAACAAGTCATGACGTTTACGTCACCAAAGTTTCAACTCACCAAGTGATACGTTACTATAAGGGGCTAGCAGCCCCTTATTTATTGCCTATTTAGTGGAAACTTATGTCTATCCATCTTGTTATTATCGATGCCTTGAACCTCATCCGACGCGTGCACTCTGTTCAGCCGGACCCAACCGATATTGCAAGAACCATCACCACGACTGCTCGTACTCTTAATCGCATCCTAAACGAATCAAAACCCACTCATATCATTGCGGTATTTGATCATCATTTACAAGATCGAGGTTGGCGCGCGGAAGTCCTTCCCGCTTATAAGCAAAACCGTAAGCCGATGCCAGAACCATTGATGAAAGGTCTCGATGCGATTCAACAAGCTTGGTGGGAATTAGGGATTGATTCACTGCTCTCTGACGGCGATGAAGCGGATGATCTAGTTGCAACATTGGCAAAGAAAGTCGCTGACCACGGAGAAACTGTCACTATCATTTCGACAGATAAGGGCTACTGCCAACTGTTGTCTCCAACGCTACAAATCCGTGATTATTTCCAACACCGTTGGTTAGATAAGCCCTTTATCGAAGCGGAATTTGGCGTAAAGCCAGAGCAACTGGCAGATTACTGGGGATTAACGGGCGTCAGCTCAAGCCAAGTCCCCGGAATTCCAGGTATAGGGCCAAAAGCAGCCAAAGAGATATTAACGACATACCCTGATATCGAAACAGCATTCCTAGCTGAAGACTTACCGAAAAAGTATCGTAAGAAATTCGATGAGCATATCGAGTCGGCTCGCGTATGTAAGCTCGTTTCTGCACTCAAAACAGACATCGATTTAGGTTTTAATCTGCAAGATATTCGCTACGAAGCTGTGTCTTAATCTGACGTCACAAATTCAGTCATTAAAGCTAACCGTTAGAAATAAATCCGCTTATAAATCAACAAATAGAAAATAAATCATTAGAAAGCAGAAAGCCTTAGTCTGAACTAAGGCTTTTTTGTTGTTTCATTTTAAGACGAAACATTGCACTTATACTGATAACTCTCTATTTCTAGAATAACTTTCAGCTAAGAGCAGATTAGAAGCTATAAGCGATAGAAGCTTTAAAGTTACGACCCGCTTCATAGCTGGTGTACTTTTCTGAACCCCAAGAGATACCAAAACCAGTATGCTCAGCGTACTTCTTATCAAGCAGGTTATCGATACCAAGGTTCATCTCTAGGTCTTTAGCAAACGTCGGTGTGTAAGCCGCCCAAATGTTGTGCGTTGCGAAGCCTGAGCGTTTGATCTCTTTGCCTTTTTCGTTCTCGTAATCGTTCCCCGGAACAAAGCGTGAATCCCAACCAAACACAAATTCATTGTTTAGGCTGTAGTTAAAACCGGCCTTAAAGTTATGAATACCGGTTTTATTCATGTGACTTGTCTTGCCGTTTTTCAGGCTCTTTTGCTCACCATCAGAGTAAGAGTGGTTAGCGTAAACACTTAATGCATCTAACTGATAGCTCAATACTGTCTCTACACCCCAAACTTCAACATCATACTTATTAGATAATGTTGCGTTGTTCTTAGTTGGGTGCATTTGGTTATCAAGGTCATAGGTATAAGCCGTGAAACCTAGAATCGCGTAATCAGCCGCAAGCAAACGTGTTAGCTCGTAATCAAAGCCAGCTTCGTAGTTATTACCCGTCATCGCCTTAGTATCAGACTGCTTAACTTTGCTTGGTGCTTTCATCGTTAGCGTTTCTGGTAGTGACGCGCCTTTAAACAGACGACCGTAACCTACACGAAGTTTTAGGTTTTCCGTTGTTTGGTATTCACCTTTGAACTTTGGAGATAGTTGGTCAAACTCGCCCTTATACACACCACCCAGTTTATGAACGTCGTAACGAAGACCTGTTGTCAGACGGAAATCGCTGAATTCGTACATATCTTGCAGATACAGACCGTAAGCCGTCACCGTACCACCATCCATGCTGTACTTCTCAGTTTGGCCTTGCTTAGTACCGCTTAGATATACGCCTTCACCAGCATCAATCCATTGCTTGGCTTTGTAGCCCTCAAGACCATAAGTAAGCTCATGCTCACCAACCCAAGAAACGTTACGAATGTCACCACCAATGGTTGTTACATTGTATTCACGCTTAGGGTAAGACATTTTGCCATCTTTGAACCATTTACCTGCCGGTGTTTTGCCCCAAGCGGTACCTTCAAGAGCATCACGATCCATGTATTGACGGTTGTAGTAAACATTACTTTTCAGATGAACTAGATCACTACCCGCATCGTATTCGTGCTGTAGCGTCACTGTATCGCGATTAAGCGAATGATAGTCGTGTTTATCGTCAGCATACAGAGCACCCGCCTTTTCGCCAGAAAGCTGACGCGTACCACCATCACTGTATCGGTTGAAAGTCAGTTTAAATTCATTGGCATCATTAGGAATGAAAACAACTTTAGCCAAACCCGACTTAAGCTCACCCTGCTTAGAGGTTACCGCTTCTTGATCAGGAATGTGCAGATCGCCATCTTCTGAATAGTTCGCAATACCCATGAACTGTAGCTTGTCGTTCACTTTTGCATACACAGCAACGTTGGTTGCAAAACGCTCATAAGCTGTTTGATAGCTTGTTTTTACTCGAGCACCAACGCTTTCACCCGGCTTAAGAAGATCGCTTGGGTCTTTCGTTTCGTAGCTAAATGAACCATTGATAGCACCAGAACCTGACAGTGCAGAGTTACCACCTAATTCAATTTCAGCTCTTTTTAGCATTGCAGGATCAATCGCTTGGTCACCAGAGTGGTGGAAAAGCTGACCTTCTTGTCGCGCACCATCAATAGTCACTACGGCAAATTTGTCTTCCATACCACGTACAAATACTTTGCGTGAGTAACGTGCGTTCCCGTCAACCGTAACGCTAGGCATAGTATTCAAAACATCTTTGATGTCTGATGCTTGCTTCTTTTCCAGTGTGTCAGAGTTGATTTCAGTCTGAATCAATTGGTCAAGGGCAGAACCGATAACGACTACGGTTTCTGGTTCGTCGGCAGCAAATGCTGTAAATGAGGTTAAGGCAACCGTAACGGCTACTGATAATGCTTTAAGTTTCATAATGCGACTTATATTTTATAGATTTAAGTAAAAGTGCACGAATGGTACACAACACTAATAACAATGTTAATAGTAATAGTTATCATTTACATTCTTTACTTACATTTACTTACTTATAATAAAATACAATTTGATTAGGATGTTCTTGCTGTAATTTACTGCTGAATTTTAAATAAACCCTTCTTCGTTTCATCGCTGAACTAGGTAGCCGTAAGTATCGATAGCTTACGGCTTTTTTGTCTCATATCGACACTAATAGTCGACAATTCGACGACTATCAACCAAGTTGAATTAGTCACATTTACACTTAAATATGACTAAAAAACGCATATAGACCAACCTTTCTAAACTACCCATACGAAGCGATAATCAAACTCATAAACAAACTTCAGATATAAAAAATGCCCCTTAAAGGAGCATTTTCTTTATCACTGACACACTAACGTAAATATTAGTACGGTGAGATATTCGAAAGCGACTGAATATGAACCGTGATCTCTTCGCGATCGTGGTAAAGGTGCTTCGCCTGCATCTTGAACTTCACTTTGTTATCAATCAGGAACTGCTTTAGGTTTTCGATATCCTGCAGAACTTCATCGTAACGGCCTTTCATTGGCAGTTTAAGGTTGAACAGTGCTTCTTTCGCCCAGCCTTTGATGATCCACTCACCCATAAGGTGTGCAACACGAGCTGGCTTCTCAACCATGTCACAGATAATCCAAGTGACGTTCTTACGGTCAGGTTCGAATTTAAAACCATCCACCATGTGGTGCTTAATTTGACCCGTTTCCATTAGGCTATCTGCCATCATGCCGTTATCAACACAGTGAACAAACATAGAGCGCTTAACCAATTGGTAAGTCCAACCACCTGGACACGCGCCTAAATCTACGCCCCACATACCCGGAGCCAGACGTTCGTCCCACTCATCACGAGGGATGAATACGTGGAATGCTTCTTCTAGCTTCAATGTAGAACGACTTGGTGCATCTGATGGGAACTTCAAACGAGGAATACCCATGAAGAACTGCGAGTTGTTGGTTGGGTAAGAGTAACCAACAAAACAGTGACCCGGAGCGATAAAACATAAGTGAAGCACAGGCTTCTTAACATTGTCTTTCGCTGTCATCAGCCCTTTACCGCGCATTGCTTGACGCATTGGCACAGTAAACTTACGGCAGAACTTCAAAAGCTCTTTCGCTTCATTGGTGTCAGGTGTTTCAATACGGATATCGCCACAACGTGGGAAACCTTCTTTCTCAGAAAGCGCCTCAAGAATTGGAGAAATACGATCATCAGTCGGCAGATCTTTGATTTCAACCGCTACCGCGATCATTTGACGAGCAAAGATCAACGATTGGAAGTCGATCTCTTTTACCAGTTTATCGGCTTCGCCTGCTTGATAACATTCAAACAATACAAAGCCTGTATTGTTCTTTAAGCGAGGAAAACCAAACACTTCCAGTTGTGTTGCCTTGTCTTGAATTTCGCCAGCACATTCTTTTTCAAAACCAGAGCGACAATAAAGTA
>NZ_CH902608.1:374557-450785 GCF_000153005.1 Vibrio sp. MED222
TCATCCATATCAACGGCTTTGATTCTTACATCAATATCAGGTTCTTGCTGATTAAAGTCAGCGAGCCTTGGTACCAACCATTGAATAGCAAAACTCGGCGGCAAACTGATGGTCAATGCGCCCTTCTCACTTCGCTCAAGCACTTTGTCTGTCGCTTCTGCCAGTGATGTGAAAATATCTTTGATATCCAAGAAGTAGCTTTGACCTTCTTCAGTCAGCAGCAAAGAGCGGTTTCTTCGACGAAACAGCTTCAAAGATAAGAATTCTTCAAGCGCTTTGATCTGATGACTGACCGCGGCTTGAGTAACAAACAACTCTTCTGCGGCACGCGTAAAACTCAAGTGTCGAGCCGCGGCTTCAAACACTCTTAGCGAGTTTAATGGGGGTAATCGACGAGACATAGTTACTCTCTAAATAAGCATTAGTTTTTTTTATCTGAAACATTATAATTTGTCCATTGCCTAGCGGCCAGAGAAATTCTATATTTCATCCCGCAGCAGCTAGCCTGAACGGCTTGATTCTCTCTAGAATCAATTGGTTTAGCTCCTGCGATGTTGTGTTTGCAAACTCGTTCTTTTCGAGTTGGGTAGAGTTCTACCAAATGTTTTGTTGCAGTTCTATACTGAAACGAGGCATGTACTTCCTGTATTTATTTTGACCTGTCTGTCAAATTTGTTTACACCGCCTTATGGGCGGTGTTTTTTTATGTGCAAAGAAAAGTAACAATAAGTTTATCAATAGCTGTGCTAATTAATCTTTATTATTTTTCATCGCTAATCACAGAATCAGACACCCACTCAAATAAACAACTGAACACATACAAATAGCACCATTGAGTTGCACTAAAAAGTAACAGAATACTTCAAGATACTCACACTTCTTCAGTACTTATAGACCCGTTTAGATCTCACCAGTTCTATCAATCCAAAATTTCAAAGCTGAGCATGACGATAGCACGTCCAAACGCATGCCTCTGTCTACTGTCAATCCTTCATCATAGACAATAAAAAAGCCGCTTACTTTTCAGTATGCGGCTTTGCAAAATTATTAACGGTTGGTCAACACACCACTATGGGCGGTAAACCTTAACGTTGTGGAAGCCTTGTTCTTGCAAGTAAAGCGCTTGCAGACGGCTCATGACACCACGGTCACAGTACAACAAGTACTCTTTCGATTGGTCTAGGTCACCAAACTGAGTTGAAAGCTTGAAGAACGGGATGTGTTTGATTTCAACACCATCGATCTCTAGCGGGCTTTCATCTTCTTCGTCTGGGCTACGGATATCAAGAACGACAGCGTGCTCAGCAACGGCTTGAACTTGCTCCACTTCTGGTGCCTGTTCTTGGCTCTCTTTCTCGATATCACGGATATCCATAATACGAGCGTTCTCGATCACTTGCTCCAGCACTTCGAAGTTAAACTTAGCTTCTTCCGCTTCTAGTTTGCCTTTCTTCGCTTTCACGGTTGGCTTCTTAGAGATAACACCACAATACTCAGGCATTACTTTAGCGAAGTCTTCAGTACCAATCTTACGAGACAGGTCGATGATGTCTTCTTTGTCCCAGTTGATAAGTGGACGAAGGATCAAAGTGTCCGTCACGTTGTCGATATGACGCAGGTTAGTTAGCGTTTGGCTAGAAACCTGACCAAGAGCTTCACCCGTTACTAGTGCTTCGATACCAAAACGCTCTGCAACCATACCACCAGCACGCATGAACATACGCTTAAGAACAACGCCCATTTGACCGTCTTCAACGTTCTCAAGGATCTCTGCAACTACAGGTTCAAAATCAATAGAGATGAACTTCACCTTTGCAGATGAACCGTATTTATCCCATAGATAATGAGAAACCTGCTTAACACCAATCTCGTGAGCAGGGCCACCAAGATTGAAGAAGCAGTAATGCACTTTAGAACCACGTTTGATGTGTAAGTAGCTTGAAACACCAGAATCAAAGCCACCAGAGATCAAGCTAAGCAGATCTTCTTGAGTACCAAGAGGGAAACCACCTAGGCCTTTATGACGTTCAATAACTTGGTTTAGCTTATCGTTCTCGACTTCAACTTTAACGGTAATATCTGGATTTTTCAGTTTTACTTTTGCTGATTCAACCGCTTGATTTAGACCGCCGCCTACGTAGCGTTCTAGCTCGATAGAAGTAAAATCATGCTTACCACGACGCTTAGCACGTACAGAGAAAGTCTTACCTTCAATAAGAGCACCGCTACGCTCGAGAACTTGCTCGTAAATATTGTGCAGGTCTTTAAATTCTGATTGCTGAACTTCAAGGGAGTGATGAATACCCGGAGTTTGCGTCAATACTTCAAGTGTTTCTTTAAAGTATTTGTCGCTCTCAGACGTCACTTCGATATGGTCACGGCGGTTGAAGACAGCCACAGACTCAGTACGACGCTGAAGAATAGTACGAATATTACGTTCTAGAATCTTTGTGAAGCGCTTACGCACCGATTCACTTTTTACAAAAATTTCCGGGTGGGGCTTAACAATAAATTTCATAGTACTTTCACGCCAATAAGGTTCACAATTTTAATAGGTTCATCACCACGTAAAAGGTCATTTCACATAGTTATTGAAGCAATAATAGATCAATATTAAATCTAAGGGCGCGAATTATACATGAGAAAATCAAACAAGGAAAAGAGTGCGTGCTTTGGTGCCATTAATAAACTCACCTTAGTGACAAACTATCGTCTCGATTTCATCCAAGCTCATTTATCCATATCTTCTCTTCTCTTCTCTTCTCTTCTCTTCTCTTATCTTCTCTTCTCTTCTCTTCTCTTCTCTTCTCTTACTAGCTTGGTACAAACCCTTTTGTGTATCAGACAAAGAAAAAGCCCAATCTACGACAGATTGAGCTTTGGGATGCATATTCTTGGTAAATACTATTCAGTGATTACTGGGACTTCTTCACTGTAAAGCGGTTCGCCCTGCATAATACTGATTTCAACACGACGGTTTAAGCTACGTTGCCATTCAGTATCGTTCGGCTCTACTGGCTCAGTATCAGCCATACCACGCACTCTTAAGCGTTGATGAGAGAAACCACGGACCTTTTCCATCTCTTGAGCCACAGACACCGCACGCTGCGATGATAAGTCCCAATTAGAACGGTAAAGCTCAGAATCAAGACGTTGATTATCAGTATGCCCAGAGATTCGGACAATGCCCGGAACATCTTTCACTAACTCGGCAACCTGTCTCACCAAAGGTCGGAACTTAGGCTGTAGGAAAGCGGATCCTGATGGGAATGCACCCTTCTCGCGAATTCGAATCACAATTTGCTGGCCAAGGTTTTCCACCTCAATCGCGCCTTGGTCGATCTCTCGCTCCAACGCCTTCTTGATGCTCTCCATCAAGGTTTCCATCTCTTGAGACTGTTCTTGAGCTTGCTGTTGCTGCTGATCTGATTCTGAGTTTTGGTTGTTGTGCGCAGAAACCTCTGCTGATTTACCCCCCGTCATCTTGCCCTGATCACGCATCGTACCGCCAGCACGCTCAGATTCCCCTTCATGAAACTCTAGAGTTTGCTGCGTAATATCAATGGTTTGCTGCATGATTACATCAATAGGCGTCGGTTCTGGGCGACCAGGACGAAACTCCTGCGCAATAATGCTGGTACCTTTAGGAATGTCTTTTACTTCCAAGCGGTTTTGTACACCAAACGCGAATTTCATTGAGCCTGCGATCTGTTTAAATTTCAGTACGTCCATCTCAGAGAATGAGAGGAGCAGTACAAAGAAACACATCAACAATGACATCAAGTCAGCAAATGTTCCCATCCATTGTGGCAAACCCGGAGGGGGACATTTACATGGATTTTCTTCATCCATTTTTATTCCCCTTAAGCCATTTCACCATCAATCGTACGTTTACCTTCGTTAAGGTAACTCTTCAGGTAACCGTCAATAACTCGTGGGTTTTGACCATCTTGAATCGCGAGTACGCCATCCATCACCAAACGACGATTCAGTGTCTCTTGGTCACGACGTAGAGCAAGTTTGTCCGCGATAGGGAAGAACACCATGTTCGAAAGAATTGCACCATATAGAGTGGTTAAAAGTGCAACCGCCATCGCCGGCCCGATCGCTTTTGGATCATCCATGTTCGAAAGCATGGCAACCAAACCAACCAAGGTACCAATCATACCCATTGCGGGTGCAACATCACCAAAAGCTGTAAATACTTTAGCGCCCTGTTCGTGACGTTCTGTGGTTAACGCGATGTCTTTTTGCAGTGCTGCACGCACTACATCACCATCATGGCCATCAACCAATAGGTCGATACCCTTTTGCATGAAACTGTTGCTGATTTCCATCTCTTCAAGTGCTAAGAAACCGCCTTTACGCGCGGCATCCGCCATCTCTACGACTTTAGCAATAAGATCTTCTGGCTCATCGGCTTTAAACATAAATGCTTTACCGGCAATTTTTGCCGCACCAAAGAACTGTCCCATGGTGAATTTCATTAGAACAACAAACGTTGAACCACCAATCACGATCAAAACGGATGTCGTGTCATAGAACATCCCGAGGCTTCCACCTAGGATCATTGCCATAATTACGAAGGCAAATCCACCAATCAAACCTATTAGGGTTGCTAAATCCACTGAGCACTCCTCATGCTTTTTTACAGTTCTACGTCGACGATAATATTCTTATCGGCAAGACTATAAGATCTTTTAGTTAATTCTTCGTCTAAGTATCACACTTTTCGTTTTTGAATCACAACTATTGGCTTACTTTGGACTTATCCAAAGCGTATAAACTCGATAAAGCCACGGTTATTCAATCAAAGTAAATTCAAGCGCCTTAAAAACGAACTTTCTAGCAAAAATTCTTGGTTACATTTGACCATCTCAGCGGCCTAGGGTAACGTTCGTTCATCTTTCCAAACGCAGATTTATTATGGCTACTAAGAAACCTGAAAATATGAGCTTTGAAGCGGCTATCGAAGAGCTTGATGGCTTGGTTGATCAACTAGAAAATGGTGATCTAGCTTTAGATGATGCGCTGAAAAAGTTCGAACGAGGCATCTCCCTCGCTCGTGCTGGTCAAAGTAAACTAAACGACGCTGAACAGCGTGTTAGCATCCTGCTGCAAAATGATGAAAATGCAGAACTGAGTGACTTTAACCCACAACCTGAATAACAAATTGTATGAGATCCCCTATGATCGAGACGTTATTGTCTTATCAAGCACGTAATAACGAGCAACTTAACCTTTGGCTTGATCGCCTGCCACACCAAAATCAGAATCTCATTAACGCGATGCGTTATGGGTTACTTTTAGGCGGCAAACGCGCACGTCCGTTTCTTGTCTACATTACAGGGGAAATGCTCGGTTGCACTGCGGAAGAACTCGACACTCCAGCTTCAGCAATCGAATGTATTCATGCCTATTCTCTGATTCACGACGACCTTCCAGCAATGGACGACGACGAATTGCGTCGTGGCCATCAGACTTGTCACATTAAATACGATGAAGCAACGGCAATTTTAACTGGCGATGCACTACAAACTCTCGCGTTTACTATACTTGCGGAAGGCACATTAAGTGCTGACGGGGAAAGCAATCGCGTTCGAATGATTCAACGCCTAGCAGAAGCATCTGGTGCACAAGGTATGTGTATTGGACAAGCACTTGATATTGAAGCTGAAAACCGCTCTGTCACGCTAGAGGAGTTAGAAGAAGTTCACCGTAACAAGACTGGTGCTCTAATGAAGAGTGCGATTCGTTTAGGTGCTCTAGCTGCTGGCGAAAAAGCGTTCGAAGTGATGCCTCAATTAGATAAGTACGCCGATGCAATCGGGTTAGCCTTCCAAGTTCAGGATGATATTTTAGATATCATTAGCGATACCGAAACTTTGGGTAAACCACAGGGCTCTGATCAAGAATTGAACAAAAGCACCTACCCTTCTTTGTTAGGTTTAGAGGGCGCTCAAGAAAAAGCGCAAACTCTGCTACAGGAAGCGCTTCAAGCTTTGGCTGCAATCCCATACAATACCCAGTTACTCGAAGAGTTCGCCCGATACGTCATCGAGCGCAAGAACTAAGACAATAAGCGCGCATTACCTATGACTCTTGATATATCCAAGTACCCAACTCTTGCTTTGGCTGATAAGCCAGAGGATTTGCGTCTACTTCCAAAAGAGACGCTTACACAGCTTTGTGATGAATTACGCACCTATCTTCTAAACTCAGTGAGCCAGTCAAGTGGCCACTTAGCATCGGGCTTAGGTACGGTAGAGCTAACCGTTGCTCTGCACTACGTGTACAACACGCCTTTTGACCAGTTGGTTTGGGATGTTGGTCACCAAGCCTACCCGCACAAGATCCTTACAGGTCGTCGTGACCGCTTATCGACTATCCGTCAAAAAGATGGACTGCATCCATTCCCATGGCGGCAAGAGAGCGAATACGACACGCTTTCTGTTGGTCACTCTTCAACATCGATCAGCGCCGGACTTGGTATGGCGATCAGTGCGAAGAAAGAGGGCAAGAACCGTAAAGTCGTCAGTGTGATTGGTGATGGCGCGATTACCGCAGGTATGGCCTTCGAAGCGATGAACCACGCGGGTGATATTCACAATGACATGCTGGTTATCCTGAACGATAACGAGATGTCGATCTCTGAAAACGTCGGTGCGCTAAACAATCACCTAGCTCAAGTTCTTTCTGGCAGTCTTTACACGTCAATTCGTGAGGGCGGCAAGAAAGTGCTATCGGGCGTTCCGCCGATTAAAGAGCTCGTTCGTCGTACAGAAGAACATCTAAAAGGCATGGTTGTCCCTGGCACCATGTTTGAAGAGTTAGGCTTTAACTACATTGGTCCGGTTGACGGTCACGATGTGAATGAGCTGATTAAAACGCTGAAGAACATGAGAGACCTAAAAGGCCCTCAGTTCCTGCATATCATGACCAAGAAAGGCAAAGGCTACGAGCCAGCAGAGAAAGATCCAATAGGTTACCACGGCGTTCCGAAATTCGATCCCGCACACTCAAGTCTGCCTAAGAGCACCAGCTCGAAACCAACTTTCTCTAAGATTTTTGGCGACTTCCTGTGTGATATGGCTGCGCAAGATCCTAAGCTGATGGCAATTACGCCAGCAATGCGTGAAGGTTCTGGCATGGTGCGTTTCTCGAAAGAATACCCAGAACAGTACTTCGATGTAGCGATTGCTGAGCAGCACGCAGTGACACTAGCAACGGGTATGGCGATTGCGGGTGATAAGCCGATTGTGGCTATCTACTCGACGTTCTTACAACGTGGCTACGATCAACTGATCCACGATGTCGCTATCATGGATCTACCGGTTATGTTCGCTATTGACCGTGCAGGTCTTGTTGGCGCCGATGGTCAAACACACCAAGGTGCGTTCGACTTAAGCTTTATGCGCTGTATTCCAAACATGGTGATCATGGCACCAAGCGACGAAAACGAATGTCGCCAAATGCTATACACTGGCCACCAGCACACAGGTCCAAGTGCCGTTCGTTATCCTCGTGGTAATGGTATGGGCACCGAGATTCAAAGTGAGTTTACTGCGCTAGAGATTGGTAAAGGTCGTATCGTTCGCGAAAGCAAAAAAGCAAAAGATGGCTCGAAAGTCGCTATCCTAAGCTTCGGTACTTTCCTTGAGAGTGCACTTCAAACCGCAGACGCTATCGATGCGACAGTGGCTGATATGCGCTTTGTGAAGCCACTCGATGAAGCTTTGATCAAACAACTTGCTGCAGACTACGATGTACTTGTTACTATCGAAGAAAACGCAATAGCAGGTGGTGCGGGCGCGGGTGTGATTGAATTCTTGATGCAAGAGAAACTACTGATGCCAGTATTGAATCTTGGCCTCCCAGACAAGTTTATTGCTCAAGGAACACAGGATGAGCTGCATGAAGAGCTTGGCTTAGATGCGAAAGGCATTGAGAAGTCGATCTCTGACTATCTTGCTAAATAGCCTTAACACGTAAGCTCGTAAGCTCGTAAGCTCGTAAGCTCGTAAGCTCGTAAGCTCGTAAGCTCGTAAGCTCTAAAATCGTAAGCAATAAAAGCAATAAAAGCAAAAAAGGTTGGCCCTAGGGTCAACCTTTTTAGTATCCGAGACTTAGCTTAATGTGCTTGCAACTAAGTCTTAATCCTTTAGCTAACTTAAACTAACCAGCCCGCGAAATGTGCCACTGCGTACAAGGCAACAGCCGCCATAATACCCGCCACGATATCATCAATCATGATACCTAAGCCGCCGTGTACTCGTTTATCTAGCCAGCCAATAGGCCAAGGCTTCACCATATCGAAAAAGCGAAATAGAACAAAACCAGTGAATAACCATTTCCAGTCATCCGTAGGGATATTCAATAAAGGCACTAGGCCCATGGTGATCCAAAAGCCCGCAAACTCATCCCATACGATAGAGCCATGGTCGTGTACACCCATATCATCAGATGTCACCTGGCAGATCTTGATACCGATAATACAACTAACAACCACTACTGCGACATAAGCAGGAAACGGTAACTGAACCAGCAATAGATAAAATGGAATCGACGCAAGCGTGCCCATTGTGCCTGGAATAATCGGCGATAAGCCACTGCCAAAACCCGTAGCCAATAAGTGCCAAGGATTTTTAAGAGAAATAAGAGAAAGTGGATTTGTCATCAATTAACCTTAAAGTGATCGTAACCAGTTAAGTTCCAGCTTAGTGGTTCACCATTATTGTGTAATTCAAAATATTCTACAGGTCTTATCTGGCCAATGCAGGTGACTTTTGTACCTGTGTGCGACAAAGCACTTTCCAATGAACCTTTATTCTCTTCCGGCACGGTAAAGCAGAGTTCGTACTCTTCACCACTGGTCAATGCATACTGCTGTGCAGAACCGGTATCAGAAGAGAATTGAAGTAATTCAGCGGAGATTGGTAACGCACTCACATCAATGCTTGCACCGACCTGAGAACGCTTAAGGATGTGTTTTAAATCGGCAATAACGCCATCAGAGATATCAATAGCCGATGAAGCTAGGTTCACGAGCGCCTGCCCCGCCAATACTCGTGGAGAGCTGATGTAGTGCCTCTCTTCTAACTCAAGTGCATAAGGCTTAGCTTTGTTCTGTTCTGGGTCTAATATCACCTCTAGCCCAGCTTTGCTGTCACCTAAGTTACCCGTTACGTAAATCCAGTCCCCCACTTTCGCGCCATCTCTGCGTAGTGCTCGGCCTTCTGGCACAAAGCCCTGTACAGTCAGCGTTAAACTCAGCGGCCCTTTGGTCGTGTCACCACCAATAAGTTGAATACCAAAATAGTCTGCAAGTTTGAAGAAGGAATCACAGAAGGGAGCAAGCCATTCTTCATCGATTTCTGGCATGGTTAACGCAAATGAAACCCAGGCAGGCGTCGCACCCATCGCCGCAAGGTCGCTAATGTTCGAAGCCAACGCCTTGTGTGCTACCCATGCCGGATTCGCCTCTGTTAAGAAGTGAGTGCCCGCAACTAAAGTATCCGTGCTAATCGCTATCTGAACATTACTTGGCGCTTTGACCAAAGCACAGTCATCGCCAGCAGCCAGATGTACGTCTTTACGTTGTGGTTGTCGATTTACAAAATATTTTTCAATCAGGTTAAATTCGCCAGACATCACATGCCCTATCTTTAGTCTTCATACAAATCACCGTAATTATTGATATTACAGAAATTTAGTTACAAAAAAGGCCAGCATAAAAGCTGACCTTTAGATTCAATATACGAACGTCTTATTTCTTACGAACGTGCGGTGCAGCTTTATCAAGCACACCGTTAACAAACTTATGGCTGTCTTCTGCTGCGAATACTTTCGCAAGCTCGATAGCTTCATTGATAACCACTTTGTATGGTACATCTTCGCGACGAGTCATCTCGTACATAGCTAAACGTAGAAGCGCTAGTTCCATCAAATCCAAATCTTGCATAGGGCGAGATACGAATGGACGAAGCTTGCTATCAAGTTCCATGTGGCTAAGAGCAACACCAGTTAGTAGGTCGCGGAAGTATGCAACGTCTGTTTCTGGCATAGCTAGAGCAGGTTCTGCGGCATGATGCTCTTCTTCATCATACTTACCACCAGATAAGAACTGTTCTTCAACGGTAGCAATATTTTCTTTAGTAATTTGCCAAGAATAAATTGCTTGTAGAGCAAATTGACGTGCGTTACGACGTGCGGCTGGTTTCACACTGGCCCCCATTAGGAATCGATTTCAGAAAGAACGTTGATCATCTCAAGTGCGCTAAGTGCGGCTTCTGCACCCTTATTACCAGCCTTGGTTCCTGCGCGTTCAATAGCTTGATCGATCGTATCAACAGTAAGAACACCAAACGCTACTGGAAGCGAAAACTCCAGAGACACTTGTGCCAAACCTTTATTACATTCACTACAAACATAGTCAAAGTGAGGTGTACCGCCACGGATTACTGTACCAAGAGATACAATCGCATCGAACTTACCTGTTTTTGCAACGCGTTGCGCTACAAGTGGAAGTTCTACTGCACCAGGGCAACGAACAACAGTGATGTTGTCTTCGCTTACTTGTCCATGACGCTTTAAAGTATCGATTGCACCAGAAAGTAAACTTTCGTTAATAAAACTGTTGAAACGAGCAATAACGATAGCAATTTTTGCATTTGGCGCTGGGAAGCCACCCTCGATCACTTTCATAAGCCTTCCTTTAACTATTTTCATCAAGTGAGAATCGCCGGATTCTAGCACAAAACTGTGAGCAATATCTAATGCTAATTTAGAAGAACAGACACCGGAGATGTAAAGATGATAACGCAGCACGGCTCTCAACCATATAGGAGCAACCAGTAGTCAAGCTCGTGTATTTAACACGTTTTGAATCGGGCTTAACTACTTTGCTCTTTTGGCAAAACTAATCACCAAAAGAGCTACTGGAATCATCGGTAAATTATGTTGCTATAAACAGAGATATGTCGACTTACTCGCAAACATACTCAACAACGTTAAGACCAAAACCACCCAATGCGTGGTAACGCTTAGTGCTTGAAGAAAGCAGACGCATATCGTGTACGCCTAAGTCTTGAAGAATCTGAGAGCCGACACCAACACGACGCGAGGTACCTTGCTTCTTCGCCATAGTTGGCTGCTCGTTCTTGTCTTGCGCTTCGAATGTCTTCACTTTGTGAATCAAAGAATCAGACGACTCTTCGTTGCCCAGAATAACCAACACACCGCCTTCATCGCCAATGCGCTTCATCGCTTTATCTAGTGACCAGCTACGCTCAGTACCACGGTCTGAATGAAGCAGATCGGTAAACGTGTCATGCAGGTGAACACGTACTAGAGGAGCGCCTACAGACAAGTCGCCTTTTTGCATCGCGTAGTGGATCTGGTTATCAATCGTGTCACGGTAAGTCACAAGCTCAAAGTCACCAAACTCTGTTGGCAAATGACATTGTGCTACGCGTTCAATCGTCGTTTCTGTGTTGTTGCGGTATTCAATCAAGTCAGCAATGGTGCCTAGTTTGATATCGTGTTTTTCAGCGAAGACTTCAAGATCAGGGCGACGTGCCATGGTGCCGTCGTCATTTAGGATCTCAACGATAACAGATGCTGGCTCACAGCCTGCTAGACGAGCTAAATCACAGCCTGCTTCAGTGTGGCCTGCGCGTGTTAGAACGCCACCTTCTTGAGCTGTCAGAGGGAAGATATGACCAGGTTGAACTAAGTCAGCCGCTTTCGCATCTTTTGCCACAGCCGCTTGAACGGTAACAGCGCGGTCTGACGCAGAAATACCCGTTGTTACGCCCTCAGCAGCTTCAATTGAAACCGTAAAGTTCGTCGTGTACTGAGCGTTGTTGTCTTGAACCATAGGTGCTAGACCCATGCGATTTGAACGCTCTTTGGTCAACGTTAGGCAAATTAAGCCACGGCCATACATCGCCATGAAGTTAATCGCTTCTGGCGTGACATGTTCTGCTGCCATGATCAAATCGCCTTCATTTTCGCGATCTTCATCATCCATCAGGATAACCATTTTTCCTAGGCGAATGTCTTCAATAATTTCTTGAGGAGTACTAATTGGCATTGTTCTATATCCTTTGAAATGGTTCTGCTTCCTAGAACCGACACTATTTAAACCTGATGATATTGCTTCGCTTTACAAAGTCTCGCTTAACACACTTTGTACCAACGATTAGGCAAAACCATTCTGCTGTAAGAATTCCATCGTTAATCGAGATTCAGGCTCAGACTCTTGCTGCTGGCCTTGCAGTAGACGCTCCATATAACGCGCTAATACATCGACTTCTAGATTCACTTTACGACCAACATTGAATTGATCAATGGTGGTTTCTGAAGAGGTGTGAGGAACGATAGTCAACTTAAAGGCATTCTTGCGTAAATCATTCACAGTCAGGCTAATACCATCAACAGTGACTGAACCTTTTTGAGCTACGTACTTTGAGATCTCTGCAGGCATTTCTACCCAGAACTCAATCGCACGACCGACTTGGTTACGCTCAACAATCTCACCCACGCCATCAACGTGACCCGATACGATATGACCACCGAAACGCGTGGTCGGTAACATTGCTTTCTCTAGGTTGACCTTGTCGCCGGCTTGGTAATCGACAAAACCCGTTTTTTTCAGGGTCTCAAGCGAAAGGTCTGCACTGTAGCTGTGATCGTTATACTCAACGACCGTCAAACACACACCATTGGTCGCGATACTGTCGCCTAACTTAACGTCAGCCATATCAAGATGACCAACATTAACCGTTACGGTGATGTCTTCTCCGCGGGGAGTGATTGCACTCAATGTACCTACGGCTTCTACAATTCCTGTAAACATTTTAAAACTCTTTTTGTTGTCAACAACACGTATGTAGTTGGAGTAACTATTTCTACTGTGGTTTCGTCACGATTTATTTCGCGACTATTGGTTAGCCGCAATTGATTTCGCAATAATAGGCTTCGCGACGATGCGAATATCCACACCAACCTGTCGAACATCTTTGATTTCTAGGTCAATCACATCAGACATTGAAGTGAGCCCTAATGCGCCCATCAAACCTCGTCCGTCACTGCCCATAAGTTTAGGCGCTAAATAGAGGATTAGCTCATCCACTAGCCGTGCTTCAATCAAGCTCTTGGCCAATGTCGCGCCCGCTTCGACCCAAATATGATCAATATGGTTCGCTGGCAATTGACGCATCAGATCGTGCAAATCGAGCTGACCTACCTCTGTGGTTCCGACTTCAATATCAGCAGACGCTTCAGCGACTCTCAATACCGATGTTGGAGTTTGGAATAACTTGAGCTCAGGGCGCAGTTGATTTTGACGATCAAGAATCACGCGAATCGGCTGACGCAGCTCGTCTTCAGCGTAATGATCTTTGATACTGCTTGGCAACTCTGCCCAACGAACATTCAACGACGCGTTGTCGTCAATCACCGTCTGGCTAGTTGATAGCACAGCGCCTGACTTTGCTCGGTAGTTCTGAACATCACGACGCGCTTCTGGCGATGTGATCCACTGGCTTTGACCATTTTCCAATGCCGTTTGCCCATCAAGGCTAGCCGCCATCTTTAACTGAACGAATGGCATGCCCGTTTGCATACGCTTGATAAATGCAGGGTTCAAGTCGAGAGCATCTTGCTCTAATAAACCGATTTCAACATCAATGCCTGCGTCGCGTAGCATTTTGATACCACGACCTGCAACTTTTGGGTTTGGGTCCTGCATAGCACAAATCACTTTGGCTACTTGAGCCTTAATCAAACCTTCCGCACAAGGTGGCGTTCGACCGTAATGAGAACAAGGTTCTAGCGTGACATAAGCAGTCGCACCTTTTGCTTTGTCGCCCGCCATTCGCATAGCATGTACTTCAGCATGAGGCTCACCGGCTTTGGCATGAAAACCTTCACCAACGATCTGACCGTCGGTTTGTACGATGACACAACCCACATTCGGGTTGGGTGCAGTGGTGTAAATGCCGCGTTTTGCTAACTGAATAGCACGCGACATCATTTGAAAATCTAGGGGAGTAAAGTTTGACATGATTGAGGCGTTAATCCTCTAATTTAGCGATTTCTTCGCCAAACTCTCGGATGTCTTCAAAGCTGCGGTAAACAGAGGCAAAACGAATGTACGCCACTTTATCCAATTCTTTCAATTGACCCATCACAAGATTACCAATCATCTCGCTTGGTACTTCACGCTCACCAGTTGCACGGAGTTGTGACTTAATCGTACTGATCGCAAGTTCAATCGCATCAGCACTCACTGGGCGTTTTTCTAGGGCGCGCTGTACACCACCCACCATTTTATCTTCATTAAATGGTTCGCGGTTTCCATTCGACTTTATGACTTTCGGCATCACAAGTTCTGCCGATTCGAAAGTCGTAAAACGTTCACTACATGCAAGGCATTGACGGCGACGACGAACCTGATGGCCATCGGCTACCAGTCTTGAATCGATTACTTTAGTGTCGTTCTCTGAACAAAAAGGACAATGCATATCACCTCCAAATAATTGAATATCAGTGTAACGGAATTGCCAAACGTTAGGAAAGAAAAAGGGCCAATTAAGGCCCTTTTGTGTGGTGATTCATTGATTATTGCTACTCGATCGCCATTTCAAAAATGAGCTGAGGAGTAAAATTAACGACCAGCGTTAACCGCGAATCAAATAGTTCGCTTTACCTACCCATTTGTAGCTTGTAAGTTCTTCTAAGCCCATTGGGCCGCGAGCGTGCAGCTTCTGGGTTGATACTGCGACTTCAGCGCCTAAACCAAACTGTGCGCCATCAGTGAAACGTGTTGATGCATTCACATAAACCGCCGCAGAACCAACAGAGTTAATGAAACGCTCTGAGCTCTCTAGACTATTAGTCATGATCGCATCTGAGTGACTCGCGTTGTGTACGCGCATGTGGTCAATCGCTTCTGCCACATCCGCTACCACTTTCACGCCTAACGTGTAGCTTAGCCATTCAGTGTCAAAGTCACCTTCAACCGCATCACGTTGGTCTTCAAAATCTGCTAGCAGTGATTTTGCACTGACGTCAGCAACCAAGGTTACCTTACCTGCTAAACGCTGTTTCAGCTTAGTTAGGAAAGCTTCAGCAACGACTTCATGCACTAGCAATGTATCTAACGAGTTACACGCTGATGGGCGTTGAACTTTTGAGTTTTCGACAACATCAACAGACTTCTCAAGATCAGCGCTCTCATCAACAAAGATATGGCTGATACCGAAACCACCGATGATAACTGGAATAGTACTGTTCTCTTTACACATCTTGTGCAGGCCAGCACCGCCACGAGGAATGATCATATCCACGTAGTCATCCAGTTTAAGCAGTTGAGAGACAAGTTCACGATCGGGTTTCTCGATGTACTGCACAGAAGCGGCAGGAAGCTCAGCTTTCTCTAATGCAGACTGGATAACTTTAACCAGTTCCATGTTCGAGAAGAACGTCTCTTTACCGCCACGTAGGATGCTTGCGTTACCAGTTTTCAGACACAGTGCTGCAATATCGATAGTTACGTTTGGACGCGCTTCATAGATAACACCGACCACACCAAGTGGCACACGGCGGCGAGACAGTGACATACCGTTTTCCAGTACCTTACTGTCCATTTCGCTGCCCACAGGGTCGTTCAGGCTAATCACGTTACGAATATCGTTAGCGATGCCGGTTAAGCGCTCTTCGTTGAGAAGTAGACGATCAAGCAGTGCGTCAGTCAGACCGGCTTCACGGCCAAGTTCGATGTCTTTCGCGTTCGCTTCTAGAATCGTTGCCGCGTTTGCTTCTAGCTCATCAGCGATGATCGCCAATGCTTTGTTCTTTTGCGCCGTTGATGCGGTCGCCAGGTGAAAAGCAGCGTCTTTTGCTGCAATACCCATGTTAGTTAAATCCACGTTTAACTCTCCCTAAATTCTGTCTGTCTTTGGATGTAAAAAGGCGATTCGCCTTATCATCACGAGCTACTCTTGGATTACAACCAGGTCGTCACGGTGAATGACTTCTGACCCGTAATCGTATCCAAGAATGTCGCCAATATCTTTACTGTGCTTGCCTGCAATTTTTGCTAGGTCTTGGCTTGAATAACTGGCGATACCACGTGCAATGACTTTGCCTTTACTGTCTGTGACTTGGGTGACTTCACCACGAGAGAATTCGCCTTTAACTCGAACAACCCCTTTCGCCAACAAGCTGCTACCTTTAGTGTTAACTGCGTTCACCGCTCCATCGTCGACTACGATGTCACCTGCAGAAGCTGGGCCTGCTAGAATCCAACGTTTACGGTTTTCAAGCGCTTCCGCTAAAGGCAAGAAACGCGTGCCTTGTGGGTTGTCACTCAATGAATCAAACACCACATTTTCAGCACTGCCCGCAGCAATAATCACTTCAATACCCGCACGACGAGCAATATCAGCTGCCTGCAGTTTTGTCGCCATGCCGCCAGTACCTAACGTAGTACCACTTCCGCCTGCGATCTTACGCAGTGTGTCATCAATAGTTTTTACTTCTTTGATGAGCTCAGCATTTGGATCTTTACGAGGGTCAGCCGTAAACAGGCCTTTTTGGTCCGTTAATAGCAAAAGCTTATCAGCACCGCACAAAATACCCACTAAGGCCGACAAGTTATCATTGTCGCCCACTTTAATTTCGTTGGTTGCTACTGCATCGTTTTCGTTTACTACCGGAATAATATCGTGCTCAACAAGCGCATTGATCGTGTCACGTGCATTAAGAAAACGCTCCCGATCATCGAGATCAGCACGAGTCAGTAGCATCTGGCCAATCTTAAGGCCATAGATAGCAAACAAAGACTCCCAAACTTGAATCAACTGACTTTGCCCAACTGCCGCAAGCAATTGTTTGCTTGCCATAGAGTTGGGAAGTGCGGGGTAACCAAGGTGCTCCCGTCCGGCTGCAATTGCGCCAGACGAAACCATAACCACAGAGTGGCCTTGTTTTTTTAATTCAGCACATTGACGAACCAGCTCAACCATATGAGCGCGGTCTAATGCCAATGTTCCACCAGTTAAGACACTGGTACCCAGTTTAACAACGACAGTTTTACGCTGTGTTGTTGTCCCGCTTTGATGATTTGTTGTCATGAAGTCTTTTATGGATAAAACAAATAAGAGGTGATGTTTTAGCAATCAAAAGGGGAATTCACAAGCAGAAAAGGTGCGAAATCGCACCTTTTTGCTTTATATAGAAGAGTAACCTTTAAAATCAGACGAATTCGACAGACTCTTCGTCTAACTGAACGCCGATTTCAAATTTCTTTTGAAGTTCATCAACCAGCTTTTGGTGAAAGGCTTCTTGAGTTCGAGAGACCTCAGCGATCGCCTTTTTAGGTAATGGCAAAGGATCCCAGTTACCATCGATGTTGTATTTACCCGTGTTGTACTTCGCCGAAAATCCTTCTTCCGACTTATCCAACTCCAACCACCAGCCCCAAAACTCACGTTCTTCTGGCGATTTTTTATCGTTCACACACACAGACAAGCAATCAAAAATATAGTGGCCTTCTTCTGATTGCGGCTCCCTTAAGTAAGGGCCTATAGCCTTTAAAACATTTAACAAGCGATAATGCGTAGGTTGTTGTGTCACTTCTGACATATTGAATCTCCATTTCAATGTTAAGAATGACGTTACTCAGAATGTTATACGTAGAAACTACGCAATTGGATTTTATAAATTATTTCTGAGTATCAGGTACTTACTTTGTACACTTTTCATGCTTAACTAATTTAGGAGAAATGTCATCTAAATAATTCATCCTCAAGCCACTTTATCGCCAATTCGAGGGATTGCTCATAACCTTGTGTAATTGATTTAGCTTTGATTTTCTTCGCTTTACCGTAATCACTGTAAATAGCAACAAGTTGGTTATCCATTGGAGGTGATACTGGGTCGCCCTCTAACGCTAATGCCAAGATAGGCACACTGGTTTTACTGTTTGACAGCAAACCTTGCACCTTGAGTGACCACGCCATCAATTGCCCAGAAAGACTATTGATATCAACAGCCCCTTTACCAAGACGCGAAGCTAACACATCTAAATGCATTTTAGGCATCTGTTTCAATTTGTCGGCATGAACAAAGATATCGTGAATTGGCGCGCCTAAAGAGATACACGCTTTAAGCTTATGCTGCTCAAGGAAAGATAATCTCACCATCGCATTGCCACCAAAGCGGAAGCCAAACAAGCCAACCTTGTGGTGATCGACCCACGGGATATTAGGCAGTTCATTCAAGACAGCTTGGTGAAGACAAGATGAGTCTTCTGTTAACGGCCAATGTGCACTGTGCCCTATCGATGGCATGTCTACCGTTAGCATGGCAATGTTCTTTGGTGCTAAATAATCCCTAAACAAGCGCCACATATCGGTTTGCAAGCTATCTAGACCAGCGCTGACAATCACAACCGGTTGTGGTTTGTCTGTTTTGGTTAGATGCAAGTTCGCTTTGATCTTCTTGTTTTGGTATGGAATATCAATCTGTTTGACGATCAACTTCGTATGCTTAATTGCTTCAGAATAAGCTGCGTTGGCCAACACTTGAGCCTGAGCCGCCAAATTGTCGTTCTTGAGATGTGGGTAGCCAGCAATGCTGAAGCACAACGATGCTGAAAACAGCTCTTCAGCCATTTCTTCACCCTTCTTCTCGTTCGAGCGATTTTGATGCTGCATACCCAGTTTGGTCCATTCGTATGCCCAGTTACCACTTCGGTAACCCATGACCGTATCAAGCCACTCATCGGTTGTACGAGAGTTATCTGATGACGCGATGCGAGCCAATACCGCTTCTTGCTCAATGGGGTTAACGCCTTGCCATACCCACTGAAGACGTCTTAGGTTTCGGTACCATGATGAGTTTTGCTGTTCACGCTTCTCATCCAATAGCGCTTCAGAGCTTGGCATGTATTGTGTCAGCATTGAGGTCTCTTTAGCCTGCTTGTGCTTTACAAACAAGGTTTCCGAAAGGTTTGAGCTCGTTTCTTCTGATTCAGACATTGGGATACTTAATAAGAAATGGTTGTTACTAATCATATAAAAAAAAATGACCCTATAAAGGGTCATTTCTCAAAAAACTAAGTTTACGCTTATTTTGACTTGCGATTTACCGGCTCAACGTAGCTTAGGCTAGTATCCCAAGGTTGCTCAATCCATGTGTCTTGAGCGATATCAACGATGTACTCGTCTAGCAAGTCAGCACCAGATGGCTTTGCACACACAGCGATCAGTTTCGCTTTCGGGTACATTTCGCGAAGCTTGCGTGCAGTGTCACCACTATCAACAAGATCTTCAACGATTAGGAAGCCTTCGCCGTCACCTTCAGGTGCTTTAACGACTGTCATATCACGTTGGTGATCGTGGTCGTAGCTAGAAATACAAATCGTATCTACGTGACGAATACCTAGCTCACGAGCCAAGATTGCACCAGGAACCAAACCACCACGGCTCACTGCCCAGATGCCTTTCCACTGCTCTGCTGGCATTTGCTTTTCAGCAAGTTGACGGCAGTAAGTCTGCATGTTGTCCCAAGTGATAACGAATTTGTTGCTCATAGTATAAAACCTAATAATTTTGTCATGTTATTAGAGGCTATTTCAAACATAGCCTCTTCAGCGATTAAGCAGAAATCTAGACGATTAAGCGAAAGTATATTTAAGAATAAAGATAGCCGACATTACCCACACAGCAGGTGAAACGTCGCGACCTTTACCACTTAGCAGCTTAATTGCAGCGTAAGCGATGAAGCCTAGTGAGATACCCTCAGCGATAGAGTATGTCAACGGCATAAGCAGACATGTTACCACGACTGGGGCTGCTTCCGTAAGATCACGCCAATCAATACCAACTAGGCCAGACATCATCAAAATTGCTACATAGAACAATGCACCTGATGTTGCGTAGGCTGGAATCATACCGGCAAGCGGTGAGAAGAAAAGAGCCAGTAGGAACAAGATACCAACAACAACCGCTGTTAGACCAGTACGACCGCCCTCTGCTACACCCGCAACACTCTCAACGTAAGAGGTTGTATTTGATGTACCTAACAATGCACCAATAGATGTTGCTGTAGAGTCAGCAAGCAGTGCTTTGTTTAAGCGCGGCAATTTGCCGTCTTCCTTGATTAGGTTTGCTTTCGTTGCAACACCAACCAGAGTGCCCGCTGTATCGAATAAATCGACGAACAAGAAAGCGAATACTACTGAAATCATACCGATTTCAAATACAGCAGAGAAATCAAGCTGCATGAATGTTGGTGCAAGACTTGGTGGTGTCGACATGATGCCGCCGTATTGAACGTCACCAATAACAATACCAACAGCTGTGATAGCTAGAATCGCAATCATTACTGCGCCTTTCACGCCACGGTGAACAAGAGCAATCGTAAGGAAGAAACCAAGCGCACCTAGGATAGGAGCAATCGCGGTAATGTCACCCAGTGAAACTTTCGTTGCAGGGTTAGAAACAACGATGCCAGCATTGCTAAGAGCAATAAACGCTAGGAAAAGACCGATACCTGCAGAGATACCAACACGCAGAGACATTGGGATCGAGTTGATAATCCATTCACGGATCTTAAAGATGCTTAAGAAGATGAAGATCACGCCCGATACGAAAACCGCTGCCAGAGCAACTTGCCACGTATAACCCATCCCCATTACAACAGCGTAGGTAAAGAATGCATTCAAACCCATGCCTGGAGCTTGAGCAATTGGGTAGTTAGCAACAAAGCCCATGATGAAACAGCCAATAGCAGCTGCTAAACAGGTTGCTACAAATACAGCGCCATGGTCCATACCAGCATCAGCTAGAATCATTGGGTTTACAAAAATGATGTAAGCCATTGTTAGGAAGGTTGTTAGACCTGCGATGATTTCAGTGCGCACATTGGTGCCATTTTCACTGAGTTTGAATAGCTTTTCGAACATTATCGAATCCTATAAGGGTAAAAAGTAAACGGTTGCGTAATCGATTGGCTGTGGATTATAAAGTTATCAAATAACAAATTCCAGATAGAATTAAGGCTCTAATCGATCTTTATCAGAATGCCGTATGAAACAGAGCGATTAAAAATGAAGACTGAAAGATAAAGTAACGATTAAAAACAATAAGATAAGTAAGATAAATGCGATGAAAGTACTTGGCCATTTTTTAAACCATCAGTTATTTTCATTGAGAATCTAGCTAATAAATTCCGAATTCAAACCCACAATAGTTATGTATTTTTCAACAGGATCAGTAATAAGGCGCAAATTGATATTTCGGCGTTTAAAAAACAACCACGCAGAACAGCAGGAAAAGTGATAAGCGAAAGCGGTTTGGAAAAGTAGCAGGCAAAAAAAACGCCACTCAAAACTGAGTGGCGGTAGAATCTGTCAACCAAAAGGGCTGTAAAATAATTCCAATATATAGGGGTGAACAAAACTGTTCGAGTTACATGCTTGTGGTATTAGTAACCAAAGCTTGTAGGGTATGCAAAGTTGCTAGTGTAAACAGAGCTGTTAATCCAGAACATTGCAGATGGTAAACCTTTCATAACTATCACCTTAATAAATCAATAAAAAACGAATTTGATTTCTCGGTTCCTTGGAGGCGATAAAACGGACTCATCCTTTGAGCATTTACTCTTCACTTCAGAAGTTGGTTATTAATATACCCTAAAGAAAAAAGATTACAAGCATTTTTTGCTATGCGTCACACTTTTGGCTATTTACGGTTATTTTACAAACTCTATTTTGTAATTAAATTACAAAATAGAGTTAAACAAACGTTTGCCTGTACCATTTATAAGCATCAACGCGCTTATTTATGATCAGATAGACAAGATCGCTTTCAAAATTTGAGCTATTTGAGGTTTAGAACCGCTACTCGTCAAAACGCTCAAGTGGTATGCTGTTGCCATCAAAACAGACCCATATTTTAGATTTTTGTTCTAGTTTTTTGCCATTACAAAACCTAAATATATGGTTATCAAATAAAAAAGGAGTCATCCGTGTCTGAATTCCATTCTGAGATCAGTAAATTGCCCCCTGCCCCTATTTGGCAGTTTTTCGATAAAATTTGTTCAATCCCGCACCCTTCGAAACATGAAGAAGAACTTGCTCAATACATTATTGCTTGGGCAACAGAGCAAGGCCTAGATGTACGTCGTGACCCAACGGGTAACGTATTCATCAAAAAGCCTGCAACGGCGGGTATGGAAAACAAAAAAGGTGTCGTGCTGCAAGCTCACATCGATATGGTTCCACAAAAGAACGAAGACACAGTTCATGACTTCGCTAAAGATCCAATCCAACCATACATTGATGGTGAGTGGGTTACAGCGAAAGGCACAACGCTTGGCGCTGATAACGGCATGGGCATGGCTTCTTGCCTAGCGGTTCTGGCTTCGAACGAAATCCAACACGGCCCTATCGAAGTTCTACTTACCGTAGATGAAGAAGCAGGCATGACTGGTGCTTTCGGTCTTGAAGCGGGTTGGTTAGAAGGCGATATCCTTCTTAACACCGATTCAGAGCAAGAAGGCGAAGTGTACATGGGTTGTGCTGGCGGTATCGACGGCGCAATGACATTTGAAATTGCACGTAACGCGATTCCAGCTGACTTCGTAACACGTAAGCTAACGCTAAAAGGCCTAAAAGGCGGTCACTCTGGTTGCGACATCCACACAGGTCGTGCAAACGCAAACAAACTGCTTGCTCGTTTCCTAGCGGGTCACGCAAAAGAGCTAGACCTTCGCATCGTCGAATTCAAAGGTGGTAGCCTTCGTAACGCTATTCCTCGTGAAGGTTTCGTAACGGTTGCTGTTCCTGCTGAAAACCAAGAGAAACTGGCTTCGCTATACAACTACTACACAGAGCTGCTTTCAACAGAGCTAGGTAAAGTAGAAGACAGCATCGTGACTTTCAACGAAGAAGCTTCTGTAGAAATGGGCGCACTTGCGTCAGCAGACCAAGCTCGCTTTATCGCGGCACTTAACGCATGTCCAAACGGCGTGATTCGTATGAGTGACGAGATTGAAGGTGTTGTTGAAACGTCTCTAAACGTAGGTGTTATCACAACAGAAGAGAACTCAATCACAGTGCTTTGCCTGATCCGTTCTCTTATCGATTCAGGTCGTAGCCAAGTAGAAAGCATGCTTCACTCTGTTGCTGAACTAGCAGGCGCTAACATCGCATTCTCTGGTGCTTACCCAGGTTGGAAGCCAGATGCAGATTCAGAAATTATGCACATCTTCCGCGACATGTACGAAGGTATCTACGGTCACAAACCAAACATCATGGTTATCCACGCTGGTCTTGAGTGTGGTCTATTCAAAGAACCTTACCCGAACATGGATATGGTTTCTTTCGGCCCAACCATCAAGTTCCCTCACTCTCCTGATGAGAAAGTGAAGATCGATACGGTTGAGCTATTCTGGAATCAAATGGTTGCACTGCTTGCAGCTATCCCAGAAAAAGCATAATTCGATAAACTATGTATGTTCAATAAATGGTGTTTCCAATAAATAGGGCTCTTCACTAAATAGCACTTTTCAGTAAACACCGTTTATAGACACAAAATAAAACAGGTACTCAATGAGTACCTGTTTTTGTATCCAATCTTTGTAGCTATGTACTTGTGACTAAATAAACAATTAAGCGCGTGAAGCCGCGTAGCTTTCTAACTCATCAATTGAAGTTTGTGCCACTACTTCGCCGTCGATGAAGTATGTCACCATCTCACCATCACGAACTCCGATCAATGTCGCACGCTCACCAGACTGGTAAGTGATATCCATTTGGATCGTGTTTTCGTCGATCTGCTGCATTTGACCTTTCTCAATCATATCAGCACTCGTAATAGGACCTACTGGTGCTTCAGTAAGTGACTTATCAAGCTGATGGTTGATATCAAGGTAAGTATCAATCTTAGTATCAAATATATGCGGTGCACCTGTTAGTGGGTTGCTGCCCGTCCAGAACTCTAGTGAGTTGAATACCAAGTAATCAGCTGCAACTGTTAGACCGTAAGCCGGTGCAAGCAATATGTTCAAACCACCACGAGCGTAACGGTTATCAACGGCTTTAAGGTTGAACTTCATTAGGTAACCCGTTACTGCGTTGTTACCAACACAGCCAGATAAAGCAACAGATACCACAGCTAGTGCTACAACTTTTGAAATTGTTTTTTTCATTTTCATCTCGATATTTGAATTTGGCCGCCAAAAAATGGCGGTGGATAATAGCAACCAACCAAATGACAAATATCAGTGTACTGTCAGAAAAACCACAATTTGAAACACCCTATAATGAGTCAAATTAAAACTGGAAACTTATTTATAGACAACTCCATAGAAAACTTTTGTCGTCACCGTAAACCGATTGATTCGTACTAAAAATCAACGATTGGTACATTCCGTGTTAACGAATTATCACCATGTTGAGAACAACCTAAATGGCAAGACTAAAACCTAATCAACCATTCGAATTACTTGGTTATACTGTTCAGCCAGGACAGCGAATGGAGATTGAACTGCAAGCGGCTCAGCTTTACACGCACTCTCCACTTTCGATCCCGATTGAAATTATTCACGGTCGCCAAGCAGGCCCAACACTGATGGTAAATGCGGCTATCCACGGCGATGAGCTAAACGGTGTTGAGATTGCACGACAACTGACAAATGCGATTGATCCAAAGAAACTGAAAGGTACCTTGATTGTTGTGCCTATCGTTAACGTGTTTGGCTTTATCCATAAATCTCGTTACCTACCAGACCGTCGTGACCTAAACCGTTGCTTCCCAGGCAGTGAGAAAGGATCGCTAACATCACGCATCGCTTACACTTTCTTTGAGAATGTGGCGAAGCACTGTGATTTTATTTTGGATCTACACACAGGTGCGATTCACCGTACTAACTTGCCACAGATCCGTGCAAACCTGTCGAACCCAGAAACATTGCGCATCGCAAAAGCGTTCGCAACACCAGTGATCATTGACTCACCACTGCGTGACGGATCACTTCGTAGCGAAGCGGAAAAATTGGGTATCCCTGTATTAACTTACGAAGGTGGTGAAGCGTTGCGTTTTGATCACCTAGCGATTCGTGCGGGTTACCTTGGCGTACATCAAGTGATGAAAGAAATCGGCATGCTGCGCCCGAACCGTAAAAAGTTGCCAGAGCCAGTGTTGAGCAAATCCACCAGCTGGATCCGCGCTGAGTCAGACGGTATTTTGCGTAACATGGTGAGACTTGGCGAACAAGTTGAAGCAGGACAAACCCTTGCTTACATAAGCTCTCCGTTAGGTCACCAAGAAGGCCAAGTGATCACAACCAAAGGCGGTATCGTAATTGGCCAACAAACTCTACCGTTAGTAAACGAAGGTGACGCAGTATTCCACATTGCTTACTTCAAACAAGATGACGATGAAGTGGGACAATCAGTTGAGAGCTATATTGAAGAAGTAGCGGAAGATGATTGGCTAACGACGCTTAACAACTAATCAATGAATGACATGTAGTCACTAGCAAGAAGTGGCTACATTTTCGAAAATAAACTCCACAAACTAAAAAGCCCCAATATACTTTTGACTAGAAAGAAAAAAGTTATATTGGGGCTTTTTTTACTTGTCCCTTATCTTAAAATTAAGGAACCTGTAAATTAATTAAGCGCTAAATTACTCAGCGTCTTCTTGCTCTTCTTCACGAGCTTTTGCGCGTGCTTCACGTGCTTGCTCAGCTTTAAGCTCTTTAGTATGACGTAGTTCGTCACGCTCTTTACGCTGCTCTGATTTACGCTCGTTACGTTCAGCTTGGTTTGCGATGAAAGATGCTAGCTCTTTCTCTGCCCACTCTTGTGCTAGAGCTTCAGTTTCAAAACCAGACTCACGCTTAGATACTGTTGTGCTGCGAGACGTTACTTGACGAGTAATCTCTGCACACCAACCGTTGCGTTTTTCTGTAAGGCGGATATCAAATTTTTTGTTCTTAGACATGTTCTATTTTTCCTAAGGGAGATCATTAAGGGATCGGTCAACTTTGATAACTCCATCTAAGTGAGCATCTTTTAACACCATCCCTTGGTAAGCGCGGTATTAGAGCACAAATCAATGAATATTGCTGCAAATATTTGCAGCGGATCACACTCCAGTGCTGTAAATCGTGTGTGCCGGATTTCAATCGGTTCGTAACTCTCCGATTCACCATCAACTTCTATGCTATTTTATCGACAACAATGAAATGAACGGTTCTCAAACAGAGACAAATTAAAGCGATAACTAGCTGCGATCAAAAAGGGAAGCTCAGTGCTTCCCTTTAAAAATGTGGAAGAAAATCAATACGCTTACCCCGGATGACCATCCACTCTTGGGGTTAATAACATCATGCCAAACTTCCAGATAAACAGACCAAACGCCAACGTCCATAAACCCGCGCTGATGTTGACCATCTCAAATAAGTAAGCAGGGAAGAAAGTGACACCTAAACTACGAACTAATGCCGCGATAAAGATAGCCGAGAACGCCAGCGCCATGCTTGGTCCTTTATAGATAGCACGGCCTGTGTGTCCCATGGTAACACGAGTGATCATCGCAAGAATGAGCCCACTCAAACCGCCAATCGCAAACAGGTGCAGCATGTTATGGCTTGCAAATGGGTTATCTAACAAGCCTCTTAGCAACAAGCTCAAAGGAATACACAAATAAGCCGCATGCAGTGACCACACCAAAGGCTCAGACAACGTTGTCCAAGGCTTCCAACGAACAAAGCGCACCAACTGAGTCACACCTGCAAACACCATCAACTCATTGCCCACTTGAGCAAAGGTCAACGGGAAGAAGCTCAGCACAAATAACCCAACCAAAGGCAGGTTCGCTAGCCATTCCAACCAAACCAGTGGTTGTGCTTTTTCAAAGTCAAAACGACGGGCCGTGAAGAACGGGATAACTCGTCCACCCATCACGGATAATAGCAAAGTAAACCACCATAGCATTGCGTGCCATACTGCAGACGATGGGAATGGAGGCATGCCTTTAATCGTCGCGTAACTAGCAAAGTTGGCGACGATAGCCAATATAAACAGCGGCACAAAAAACAGGTTCTTCCAGCCTTTCGATTTCACGACACGGAAACCAATCTCGTAAGCGGCAAAGATCAAGAACAACGCTTCAACCGATGAGATTAACCACAATGGCGCCGGTGTCCAAAATAGAATACGAGGTGCTAGCCACAAACCAACGAGCGCAGCTAATCGATAATGTTTGGTTCCGTTGACTCCCGTCCACGTTTGCACCGCAGTCAGAACAAAACCAACCACAATCGCCATAGAAAAACCAAACAGCATTTCATGTACGTGCCACCAAAGCGCGGGTACTTTTAACACTTCAGGCTGACCATTTTGGAACATGACAACCCAAGCGACGATAGCAATCACGGCATAGAGGCTGCCTAGAAAGAAGAAAGGTCTAAAACCTAAACGAAGATAAGCTGGAATCGCATCTTCTACGCTTTTATCTGTGATATTTAACAAACTCATTCCTCATTTCAGATAACAAGCCAAGTGTGGCTTATATTGAATTGCTACCAATAGCCAAATTCAAGGTGCAGTAATCATCACCGCAATATTGCCTAACACAATGCATGAAACACGCCAAAGATATAAAACCAATAAAAACAAGCAACAAGGTGTATTTAGAGGTAAAAAAAGTGTCAATTAAACACACTACAAAAAGTCATTTAGACTCGAAGGTGTGTAAAATAAAAAACTACTGACATTTGATTAAGCCAAACATATAGTAAGACTAGTCTCAAATACAAAAGAACAGACAGGGAACACGATGTATATTTTTGGTTATGGTAGCTTGATCAACTCCTCTTCTCGTCAACTCACAGGTCAAACAGGACAAGCGATTCCTGCGATAGTGCACGGCCTAGTGCGTCACTGGAGTAAAATCGACGACAGCTATGTTTTGTCACCGTTGATCGTCAATCTTGGTGAGGGACAAGTGAATGGTGTTTTGCTGGAGGTCGATGATGTTGCGTTGGCTGAATTTGATCGTCGTGAGCGTGGTTATCACCGAATTGAGCTAAGAAACGATCAGATAGAGAGCCAAACCGAGTTTAAAGCGGATCAATCGATCTGGGTTTACATCAAAGACGAAATCGAAGCGCCTTGTGAAAACAGCCCTATCGTTCAAACCTATGTTGATACTGTCATGGCAGGATGTTTAGAGGTGTCTGAAAGCTTTGCGGCGCACTTTGTGGAACATACACAAGGTTGGCACCATCCATTAGAAAATGATCGCCACCAGCCGAAATACGGCAACCTTGCTGGGGTTTCTGATCACCACCACAGTGTGATTGATGGCTTGATACTGACCGTTCGTAGCTAGTTGATACTCATAATTTGTCGGTCTACATAGCTCGTTGCTCTTAGTCAGTGAACTCGACCGTTAACTGTTCTAAATCGGGGTTAAACAACTCAAACCTGTAAACACCTAAGAGATTAGAGCTAACTTAGAACAAAAGAAAAAGCACTAGGGGGAGCTAGCGCTTTTAAGACCAACTAAGTCCGTTTAGCCTGGTAGTTTTTTCAGCTATATCATTAGGATATAATCAATTTTTTTACTTAGGTAAATCAAAAAGCCTATTCTTTACGACTGCTTTTAGTCGTAAATTAAGTATAGTCGGGTTGTGAAAAATGGAAGGTTTTATTTCGTTTATTTTTACCTTAGACACAAGGTTGAAAAGTAGAAAACCAGCTCAAATGAACTAACCTTTAATCATGATAGGAAATCTTGATGAAGGGCTATATGGATTCAGAGACGACCACCGCCAAATCCACTCCTCAAAAAGAACAATCAAACTTGTTATCGTCTTTACTTCATGAATTCAGAAGAAACAAACTGATTCTGTATTATGTTGCATTCATTGCCCCGTTTACCTTAATCATCAACATATTTGTTCCCGAGAATATGAAATATGACATCTATAGCTATATCGATGTTTTGATTACAATTTGCTCTGTCACTTTTACTGTTTGGGCTACGTATTACTATTGCTATTTATTGTTTAAACGAGAAAAAAAACCAACGATACGGTTAATAAAAAAAGTGAAATCGCTGCTATTTCCTATATCCAAGCCTATTTATTTTGTTTTGTTAATGCTCGTTTTAAACATCTCATTCTCGAGCTATACGTTTATAAAATCACTGATACCTCACTTCAATCCATACAATCTAGATCTTACCTTTTATCATTTAGATAAGTGGCTGCACTTCGGTGTATCCCCATGGGAAATAACACATTTCTTCCTGCCTAATGCGGCTTCAACTCTAGTGATTAATTTTCTATACAATTTATGGTTTTTTCTTATGTGGGGGATGTTACTTTTTTTCATTGTCTATCGGAAAAATGACCACCTGCGTAACCAATTTATCCTCACCTTTTTGATATCTTGGTTTCTCCTAGGTAACGTCATAGCGACGCTGTTGTCGTCTGCGGGACCCGCCTACTTTCACCACTTCTATGAACAAGATCTCTATCTTAGGTTAATGGAACGTCTACAAGCGCAAGACCTCCAGTTAAAGCAAGCGAATCTATTCCCACTTTGGATGCTATCCGCGCAGGATATGCTTTGGGATAGCTATGTGACAGGAATAAGAGGCAGAGGAACGGGCATATCCGCCATGCCAAGTTTGCATGTAACAATCGCAGTGTTAATGGCTATGACCACATTCCGGTTAAACAAAAACTGGGGATATATTGCGTGGGTTTACGCTTTCTTTGTCCAAGTTGGGTCCGTTCACTTAGCGTGGCACTACGCAATAGATGGGTATATAGGCGCTCTAATGGTAGTTGCTCTTTGGCACTTAATTGGTTATTTGCTAAAAAGAAACGCGTCATCAATCACTCAGCCGCAATGACAATCTCAACCGCTTGAGAGATCACTTTCCTCAAGTGAGTGTTTTTGTCATCTAATTGCTTTCCCTTACGATAAACCAGCTGTATATCAAAATCAGGAACATCTATCGGCGGAGCAACGGCTATCAGTGAACTGTCGACATTAGGGGCATTTCTAGCGACTAACTTAGGCACAATGCACAATAGCTTTCTGCCACTGATCAATCGTTTTACCGTTAAGAAGTTGCTTGAAGATATCGCCACTTTTCTGGTGTAGCCCAATTCAGACAATTTAGTATCAACTGCCGTTTTTAAGGCACCATTAGGAGACACTAAGGCGTGCTCCACAGAGACAAATGATTGTAATGACATAGGCAACTCAACATCCAAAACGGATGCATCAAGCAAGCAAACATGTTGCTCGGTATAGAGATGTTCAATGCCATATAGCTTAGGCACTTCACCAAAGCTGCCTATCGCAATGTCTAGCTTAGCCTCTTCAAATACCTGCTGGTAATTGTTTCGATTAACGTTAAGAAATGCGACTTGAGAGTTTGGCGAAGCTTGTTTAATAAAATCGAAGATCATTGGGCCAAACATCTGTTCCGCGTAATCGGTAAGTCCGATCTTCCAGCTGCCTTTATAACTATCAACTTCGAACCTTTTGGACAACAGAACTTCAGATTGAATAGTATTAAGCAACGCATCGACGGTGCTCGATAATTCAATGGCTCGGTCGGTCGCCTCCATCTTGCTACCGACACGCTCAAACAGAGGATCATCAAACAACTTTCGCAGTCTTTGTAAGCTATGACTCATCGCTGATTGGCTGACATAACAACGCTCAGCCGCTTTGCTCACACTGTTCGTTTTATACAGTGCCTGTAGTGCAATCAATAAGTTAAGATCAATTCCTTTCCAGTTAAAGTCAGCCACAAACCAATCCCATATCATTCATAATTATAATTAAAACAATTAATTTGAATCATAGTACAACTCCACCTAAATTACGCTAAACATTTATCTGGAATCGATCATGCTTTCAATTTTTAAAACCTTTTTCTGGCTTGGCTGGATTAGCTTTGGTGGACCAGCGGCACATATTGGCTACTTCCGTAAAACCTTTGTTGAGAAACTGAATTGGTTATCCGACGAAGAGTACGGGCAAATTGTCGCCCTCAGTCAATTTCTTCCGGGTCCAGGCTCAAGTCAGGTTGGCTTTGCGGTTGGTTACAAAAAAGGTGGCTTAACCGGTGCGATTGCCGCATTTGTAGGCTTCACCTCCCCTTCTGTCATCCTAATGTTGATATTGGCCTTAGTGAGCAACCAGTTGTTGGAAGCACCGCTTTTCATTTCAATCATCCACGGACTTAAGCTACTCGCAGTCGTGGTTGTAGCTGACGCCACTTTCGGCATGTACAAAAACTTTTGCCAATCAAAGGTAGCAACAGCACTGTGTGTAATCACCGCGATTGTTCTACTTTTGATTCCTGGGATCTGGCCTCAAGTCTTAGTGCTCCTATTTGCAGCGATGGTTGGCAGTAAGTTCTTAACCTCGCAAGACTCAAAAACAACGCCTTCGACACATAAGATATCCATAACACCGCTAGTGATTTTTGTAGCACTACTGATTGGTTTACCTCTGTTCAGTGCATACTCTCAAGGCATTGAAGTATTTGGTTTATTTTACCAAGCAGGTAGTTTGGTATTCGGTGGCGGGCACGTGGTTCTTCCATTGCTACAAAATGGTATTGGCGACCAACTGTCTCAAGATACCTTCCTAACAGGCTATGCCGCTGCGCAAGCTGTACCTGGCCCAATGTTTACATTAGCCACTTATCTAGGCTATGTGTTGATGCCATCGGCACCGATTACAGGTGCACTGCTCGCAACAGTTGCGGTGTTCTTACCGGGTTTCTTATTGCTACTGGCTGTACTGAAGAATTGGCAGGCGATTGCAAGCAAGCCTTTGGTGGCAGGTGCTCTTACCGGTGTGAATGCAGCAGTTGTTGGTCTATTGCTTGCGGCTCTATACCAACCCATCTTCACAAGCGCAGTGAGCAGCGGCATAGACTTCGCTCTGATCATTGTTGGTGTGTGGTTATTAAAAACCGTAAAGGTCCCGATTGTAGGGTTAGTGGGTGTGTTTATGTTGTTTGGCGCAATTACAGGTTTGGCGATCTAAGCAATAATTGAGAATAAGAAGTGAGTGGTTTCATCACTTACTTCTTACTTTTAAAAACAGAGGCACCTTTAATTTCCCGATAACGGTTTAATACCATGAAAGTTGAAGAACAAATTGCAATCAATAAGCGGCACAAAGCTCAGCGGCCAAAATGATTTTTGGTGTTCAGGAAGGTAATACCTTAAGAAAGCGATTAGGTTATTGCATGGATTGACATGCTCTCTCGCCATAATGTAATCGTAATGCCACCCCTTCTGTAAGGCGTGTTTTCTTGTCGTCATATAACGGCCGATTTTCCAAGCGATCCCAGGATCGGTAGGAATCAAAATAGACAGAGTGCCTCCAGGTTTTAACACTCGCAACCACTCTTTGATCACCAAGTGAGGCTCGTATAAGTGCTCCAATATATGAGTTGCGATCACGCGATCAAAACTATTGCTTTCAAAATCTAACTCACAAGCATTAGTTACGTTAAAAGTGAGTTTGTCATAAGAATTGATACGACTGAGTTGCTTATCTGCTACTTCGAGTGCTGATGCATCGCCATCACTCACGATATACTCGTCAAAGGTGTGTTTGACGTGCAATAAGTGTTCGCCCGTTCCTGAGCCCACTTCTAACACTCTCGAAAAGTGTTCACTTTCACCAAATGGCTTTTCACATGCTATATGACCAGCTCTCATCACATAACCCGTTGTATTGCCGTTATAAACTCGCTCATCATATTCATCACTGAAACGAGATAAATAATCGATCCACTCTTTGTCTTCATCCTTGCTTGTTCTCATGCTTGATTCCTATTCAGATAGCGTTTTATCACTCGTTCGTAATATAGAAAGGATCCTCATCTCTCGCCTACCTCGTGATACGTTGTCGAGTATCAACCCACAGAAAAAAGACATCACCGCTATCAATGCAATTGAACTAGACAAAATAGCAGTAGGCACCCTTTCGACGAGCCCAGTATCGATGAAGTCGATGATAACGGGGATTCCTAAAACCAATGAAATGAAGCAAAGCAACATAGACAATACGCCAAAGAAGAACATTGGCTTTACATCTCTCAATAAGAACAAAATGAAATTGAGAATTTTGAGCCCATCACTAAAGGTATTCAATTTGCTGGCTGTGCCTTCAGGCCTTGATTGATATTGCGTCGAAACTTCTTTGATTGGCATATTATGATGTAGCGCATGAACGGTAAGCTCTGTTTCTATTTGGAAGCCATCACTGAAAATGGGTACGGTTTTGACAAATCGATGGCTCATAATTCGATAACCAGAAAACACATCACTCAATTGAGCATTGAATGCTAAATTAATCAGCGATGAAAACAGCTTATTTCCTAGGATATGCCCTTTGGGATAAGCCATTGAAGCTCGCTCTCGACTTCCAATAATCATATCGAGTTTTTCATTATCCAATTGTTCGATCAGCGCAGGGCATATTGACGCATCGTAAGTGTCATCACCATCAGCCATCACATAGATATCAGCATCAATATCAGAGAACATTCGCCTGACAACCTCCCCTTTACCTTGGCGAGGCTCATGTCGAACAATAGCCCCAGCTTGCAAGGCCTCGTTTACCGTGTTGTCGGTTGAGTTATTGTCATAAACATAAATAGATGCATCAGGTAAAGCCTGCTTAAAAGACATAACTGTCTTCCCAATAGCACCCGCTTCATTAAAACATGGGAGCAATACTGCTAATTTCGGCTTATTCATTCTCACCCCTCACTTTAAAAACTCGGTAACCATCCTTAACTCCGTCGTATGTCACCTCTAGCCAATCTGGAACATTATCCCCATGAAGCCTTTTAACTAGAGAATTATCGCTTCCCGACGCCTCCAGAAGAGATAAATGAGGGTCATTACCAATCAATATATAATCAACCCTTTTGTCTATTATTTCTTTTCTTGCTAAGAGCATGTCCTCTTCTAGCATCACTTCAATTAGGAATTGGTTGCCAGCAATATTTCGATGGTAAGGCGCTGCAATGATACTGTTGTTGGTTTTTGCTAGTACAGGAGCGCCGGTTTCTATCCCAGAAAGAATTGTATGTGAATTAATACCGTTATCTTTTAATACTTTAAATATATCTGGTGGGTTTTCTATATTATCAAAAACAGTGGTTACTTTTTCTTCTGGTGACAAAATAACAATAAAAAGTGCTAAAGCTAAAGGAGCACCAGAGAAGATAACAATAATTTTTAGAACTGAATATCTAACAACATCGGACAATTTTATAATAAAGTATGCTTGAAAAGGTGCAGCTAAAACAAAGCACAGCCTCATTATTCTAATCTGCCAAAATAGCGCAAGAAATAAATTAAACATAAAGATGATGTACAATATTATTGCATGGTGGTTTTTTAACTTAAATATCGGGGATAGAATTGCGGGAACCAATAGCAACGCATAGTTTTCAACAGAAAATAAACCATGGGTTGATATATAACTAGCAACAGATTTAGCTTCCGTGACTTGATCAAGCCAATACATCTTAAGTATTGGAGGGTAATCAATTAATAAAGCACTAGTAAGTGATGGGTAAACAATAAAAACAGGAAGTAAACACAATAAACCAAGAGTAATAAACAGGAAAGTCCTTTCAGTTACACTCTTATCATTACTCGCCAACCTGTGATAAAAATGAACAAACAACCAACCACTAAAGAATAATATTATAATAATAAATGATACTTCATCATATTTTAAAACAAAAAACTCATCGTAAGGCCTATTCAATAAAACAGTAATAGATGACAAAACCGTACAATTAGCGTATAGCTTGGAGATATAACTAAAGTATCCGTTATTAAAAAAACTGAAATAGACAGTATAAAGAAAAAAGAACGGAAAAAACAACAATAGATTATCCACACCCGTCCACAAAGATAAAGATAGGAAAGTGGATTGTATATAAACACGCCATGATTGATTGAGATTACGAGTAGTAAGAGGTGTAACTGAAAGAAACAGTGCTGCTAATATAAGTTGAATATTATGGTGATCAATAGAACCTGGCAGGAAATGAATAATTGAAGGAGAGGAAATAGCAAACATCATACTTATGAAACGATATTTGCTCCCAAAGTATTGGTCACATAAATAGAAACATGATAATGCGTAAAGTAACAAGTAAAACAATGGCACAACAGAAATCGAGATTGAATAAGCAAGACTATCATCAATTATAAATAGCAATGGGAAAGCGACTATAGATAACATTAGATCAGGAAACCGAGACCAATGAATAATAATGCCATCGAGAGCATTGAAATTACTCATCGGTTCTAAGTACCAATGACCACTTTTCATCCACGCTTGGAACTGAACATAACGCATATAATCATCGTTATCATTTAGATTGAGTGCGGATACTGCTTCCCACTTGTAAAACAGTATCACTGATGCGCAGGCAAACCAAAAAATAGAGATTACAATGACATCTTTATTTAAACTTTCACGGTTAGGCAATATAAAGATCCTTTTCATTGCACTAAAACTGGCGCTAAGTAGTTATTGCTTCATCTCTCTTACCTCTGATAGCGCTCTATTCAGATTTTCATTGGCGATTTTGTAATAAGAGGGTTTCTTATCAATTGCTTGTTGAAGGTAAGGAACGGCTTCATCTGGTCGACCTTGAATAATTAAAAAATACCCTACATTGTTCAGAGCTTCAGGTGCATCCATATGACGCATAAACACATTTATCGCTTTTTTCACATCACCTGATGCCAAATAAATGAGCGCAAGGTTGTTTTGAGCCTTTTCATTGTTCGGTTCTATCTCTAAAGCCGAACGAGTATATTGATACGCTTCTTTGTAGTTACCGTACATGTAATGGGAATACCCCATATTCAGTAGAGCTTTCACTGATGTCTTATCGATAGTAAGCGATTTTTTAAAGTATTCTTGTGCGATTTGATGTTTTCCATCGACATCTTCCAGCACGCCAATACCCATAAAGGCTGATGCAGGAGACATACTGTCAACCTTCAAAGCGGCTACTTCACTTTGACTTAAGGCCTGGTAATTTGTAATCGTTTCACTACTTTTTAAACGAACTTGGTCTGCATTGATCGCCTTAAAGAAATAGCTTCTTCCCTCATCTGTACGACGCTGTTTGGTATATAAAACGCCTAACTGCTCCAGCACTTCCGTATGTGCCGGATTAAAATCTAATGCCGCCAGATACGCTTTTTCAGCCAGTGCATAGTTGCCTCTCGATGAATGAATCCTGCCGATAGTAAACAACGTTTTATCGTGAAACTCTTGCTCAGGAAAAGACAGAGAACGAATGTATTCGTAAAGAGCTAAATCGATATTGTTATCCCTTAAAGCTACATCACCGCGCATAATGGCTTCTTTTTCACTGACAGGGGGATCGTCACTGGTTAAGGTGTCAATTGGCTTCCCCGAATACAACTCGGCATCAAACTGATTGGTTGGTTCATCAGAAGAGGCACACCCTAAAATTAATAACGGCAGTAAAAGTAAAACCATTCTATTCATTAGCATCATAAACCGACTCCTGGCGCACTCAATGCGTCCATAACAATCATCATCCCTGGTCCTAGGGCAACAATAAAAAAACAAGGCCAAATAAATAACAACATAGGAAATAACATCTTAGTGGGTATTTTTGCTGCAATTTCTTCCGCAGCTTGTTGCCGCTTATCTCGAAAATCTTCGGTATAGTCTCGTAAAGTTTGCGCCAAGCTCCCCCCCATTCTTGAGGCATGAGACAGCAAGGATACGAGTCCGTCTAACTCATGAAGTCCCGTTCGTTCAACGAGCTGACTCAAAGCATCTGGCATGGTGACACCTGCTTGTATCTTGGCAAAAACAGTATCCAACTCATCGGCAAGTTCGGGCTGTGAAATGTATAGTTCGTTAGCAACTCGTCCTAGCGCAGCATTAAAACCAAGACCGGACTCTGTACAAACCACCAGCAGATCAAGAGCATCTGGTACACCATTCTTGATCTTTCTCTGTCTATCTTTTTGCATTTTACTCAATATAAAATTGGGTAAAAACGTACCGACAAAGATACAAGTCACGATCAATAAGTTGTTGTAACTGCCCCCTATCGCTAAATAAAACACCATAAATGCACAAACAAACCCGACAAGGGCTGAAAGTACTTTGAAAGCATAAAAGACAGAAAGCGCACTTTTTTCATGGTATCCGGCATGCATGAGTTTTTCTGAGTAAGTTTCGTTGTCTTTTTTATTCCCTCGTCCAATAAATGGCGTTAACGACTCTAACGTATTGGTAAAATCGTAAGGTTTTCGACTACTCGTATGACGACCACTGGATATCTGCTTTAGCTTTTTATCCAACGGGGAGCGAGTGCCTACAAAAAGAAAACCAAGCGTAAGGGTCAGTAACATAGTGGTCAGCAAGATCATCCCGTACAGTAAGGCTTGGCTACTGATCCCGAACTCAGAGAGTGCTTGCTTCCATACATCTAAATCAAAGAATTCCATAATCTATATCTCGATATTTATTATTTTTCTTATCCACAACGCCCCAATAGCCAACAAAATAACCCCAATACTGACCATCGATATTCCTCTAGGGTCGGTATACAAAGGTTCTATGTATTCTGGGTTTACGAATTTAAGGCCGAAAAACAGAACAAAGGGAGAAAGAGTCAGTATCCAGGCAGAAAGCCGACTCTCAGCAGAGAGAGTTTTGATTTTTCTTTCTAGTTTAAAACGCGCTCTCAGTACTTCAGATACTTTTTGCAGATTCTCAGAGAGATTCCCCCCAGTCTCTTTCTGCAGCATGACTGCACTAGAAAAAGCCAACATCGAAACCGTGGGTGCTCTTTCTGTCATTTGCATAATAGCGAGCCTCAAATCGTAACCGTAGTTCAACAAGTTGTAGGTGTTCTTAAATTCAACGCCAATAGGTTCAGGCATCTCCTCACCCACCTCATTGAAAGACTGAACCAATGGCTGACCTGCTTGTAAAGCTCTCCTGATAATATCCAAAGCTTCTGGTAACTGTTCTTCGAATCGTGCCATTCTGTATGTCACTCTGTTTTGAACAAACAAGTAAGCAACAACCCAAGCAAAGACAAAAGCCGCTACACAAATGAACCACACTTGATTTGATACTAAAGCAACCAAAGCCAACAAAGTGGCGCACAAGAACACAATCAATAAGAAGCGACTTAAAGTGATCTTCAGCCCCGCCAATTCCAGCATACGTTTTAGGTCTGCAAAGAAAGGAATGACAATCAACTTCCGGTCAAGTGGTGATAGTTCTTTGTTGTAGTGATCTTTTAAGAGCGACAAACTCTCTTCATCAATATTTCTTTGTGTCTCTTTTAAGCGACGAGTCAACTCTTTGTGCTTAGCTTTTTTTCCGGCAGCTGGCAATAATAAGGCTTGTGAAATAAACAACACCGCAACAAACAATAGAACCAATGAAACTGTTACGCTATCCATAATCCGCTCCTCAGCTATGTGATTCGGTAAAGAGCTCAAACGGCAAATCAAGACCACGCTTCACCAATTGGTCATGAGACTGAGGCACCACACCGGTTGCTGTGTAATAACCTAAAATATTGCCATGCTCATCGACACCTTGACGCTGAAAGTGGAAGATCTCAGACATCGTGATGACCTCTCCTTCCATACCATTTATCTCTTGAATGCTCACCATACGGCGCTTACCATCTTCCTGCCGCTCCATCTGCACAACTAAATGGATAGCAGAAGCAATCTGCGCTCTGAGGTTTTTGGTAGAAATGTTCCAACCAGCCATCGAAAACATATTCTCAACACGGCTTAGAGCATCACGGGGGGTATTGGCGTGAATAGTGGCAAGAGATCCATCATGACCAGTATTCATAGCCGCTAACATATCGACAGCTTCGCTACCACGCACCTCACCAACCACAATTCGATCCGGTCGCATACGTAAGGTGTTTTTTACCAATTCTCTTTGACTAATCTCCCCTTTCCCTTCTAAATTAGCAGGGCGGGTTTCTAGGCGAATAACATGGGGTTGTTGAAGTTGTAACTCGGCAGAGTCTTCTATAGTAATGATTCGTTGGTCTCGAGGAATGAAACCAGAAAAGATATTCAGTGTGGTTGTTTTCCCTGACCCCGTCCCTCCTGAAATCAAGATATTAAGCTCACCTTTCACTGCAGCCTCCACAAACTTAGCCATTTGTGGAGAGGCTGATTTATACTCCAGTAAATTATCCATAGTTAAGCTATCCACAGCGAAACGTCGTATGGATACCGATGGGCCATCTAAAGCAAGAGGTGGGATAATCGCATTCACACGAGAACCGTCGGCCAATCGAGCATCCACCATTGGAGAAGCCTCATCAATTCGACGCCCCACTTGGCTAACAATACGGTCAATGATGTTTCTAAGGTGTCGGTCATCTAAGAAAGTATAGGGTGTCTTTTCCAATTTCCCCCCTCGCTCAACGAACACACTCTTAGGTCCATTCACGAGAATATCGGATACCGTTTTATCTGCTAATAACGGTTCTAACGGCCCCAGTCCAAACACTTCATCCTCGATTTGCTTGATAACTCTTTTTCGACCTTCAGCACTCAGGGCATGACTTTGATCGTCAGCCATTAGCTGAACAATCGCTTCATGGAGGTCGACTTTAGCACGCTCCTTATCAAGGCTAGAAAGCAAACCAAGGTCGAGTGTTTCTAAGAGCTGCTTATGGAAATAGTGTTTAATTGATAATTCTTGTTCTAAGACTTTTTTTGCTTCATTAACCGATTTTTCTTGTTCTTCTCTGGCATCTAGCCCTTTTAAAGCAACTGAATCACTAGCATCACCTTGAGGAAAGGCAGCAACGTTTTCGCTCTCCTGCTGCGAAAATTGTTCTGCTTTTTTTTCAAACTCCGGATTTATATTTTTTCGTTTAAAGAACATAACGATCCCTCATCTATATGCTTAGAACAAACAATCTATGAAAATATCTTTTTGAGCCAACTCTTCTCTTCTTGTTCCGGAGGAGAAAGGATGTGAGATAAATCGATGATCGACCGTGTAATCGAACTCTTCTTTTTTGACTCAACCAAAGGCTGACCTAAATTGGCACTCTCTAGTGCCACTTTAAAATCGTTAGGCATTAAATGGATATCATGCTTTCCAACGGTCTGTTCTATATCCGATAATTTAATGGTTTGTCGTTTCTCATAACGATTTACGATGATCTCTATTGCATCTTGTTGTAATCCGTACTCAAACTTCAGCGTTCTTACTAAACGGTTACTGTTTTTAACAGACACTAAGGTTTGTTGAGCAACAAGTAGCACCTTAGTCGCAGGGGAGATAGCCGAAGCAAAGATATGATCCAAGCCTCGAGAGAAATCAATGATAATGTAGCGATAGAAACGGCGTAGTACAGGTAATAACTTTCCAATTTTCTGGGCGTGCTCATAATCATCCGCGTTGTTTTCATGCTTGAAACTTAAAACATGCAACCCAGATGTATGCTTGTTCACTAAACTTCCTAACGACATTTCATCCAAATCATTAGAACTGTCGATGGCATCCGAAATACTGTAGGACGGCGTGATATTCAAATATTCTGGAATAACACCAAACTGGAGATCAATATCAAGCAACAGCACCTCATTCGGGTGATAACTTGCTATTTCTACGGCTGTATTGAGCGCTAAGGTTGTCGCCCCCATACCACCTTTAGTATTGATAAATAAAAACACTTCACCATAACTAGAGTTTTCAATTTTCTCCGCTGCAGTTTTCTTAAGTAGCGGTAAAAGACCTGAAATTGAAATGTCATGAGATAGAAAATCAGAAGCACCAAGTCTTAGCGCTATTTTCAATGAGCCGTTATCACTCTCATCACCAAACACAACTAAAGATAAATCATGCTCTTCTAACTGTAGGTTGTAGCTTTGAAGATCCACCATTTTCTGAGCCCAACCACCACTTGCTTCAACAAAAATAAGATCGGGAGCATCTATATTTTTCACATACTCTTCAGTCATACCTAGCAAAGAAAAAGAGTCGATATGAACATTTCGACAGCGTTTTAATTGCTGTCTCATATGTGCATGAAATTTTTCGTTGCTATAGATAAGCCATACATTCAAGTTGGTTTTAAGGCGAATCGCATCGTCTTCACTTGGTAAAATATCAATTGCTTCGCCCATACTACCCACCCTGTACTGGTTCCGGACACCTTGTCCTAGTATTTGTTTCAGCCTTTATCACACCCAAATTCTCAGCTGGTAAAATTGTCTCAAACGCAGGGGCAGTAAGAAAACCATTGGCCCCTAAAAAGCTTAGGTTACTGATCAGTTGAATGCCATAACCTATAGCTCTTGCTCTAACAAACTTGATCGCACTCAGGTTCGCTTCGAAATCAGAAGTAATTTCAACGCCAGAAGCATCTAAGTACGCGACCTCCAAATTACTATCACTAAAGCCTAGTAGTGGTATGTCTTCTACGACAACCCCCGCAATGTTATCGCGATCTAGCACGTAACAAACGGTCGCTAACCTAGCTGCTTTTCTGGTCGCCTCATTAACAATCTGCAATGAAAATACGTAAGCCCCTAAAGCTAGAATCAGAAAAATCAGCAAAAACACCAACCAAGAAACAATCGTAAATTCGATGATGGCTAAACCGCTATGTTTCTTGATTGACTCCATCAAAAAACCCTCATCACGGACGACACACTCAAGGGAATTGATAAACTTTCAGATGAAAATGGGACAGATAAGAAATGAGGAACATACTCATAATTCACCGTTATTCTCACATAACTGTCCGCAGTGGGAGGAGTAACAACCACATCAGAAGTTGCAAGACTAGAAAGTATGGCTGTACCTACCGTGTTTTTCCCGTAAACCACGATGTTTTGAATTTCCGCAGTCGGCGCCAATGCTCCACCTTGTGTTCCATAAACTTCGCTAACTGCGTATCGAGCCCCATTTTGAACCGATTTAGATATCACATTGTAATGAATTAGAATGTTTCCCAACTCAAGAACCAACACTAAGAAAAACAATAAAACTGGTGTTGCAATCATCATTTCAATAGCTGCGAGACCTTGCTGCTTGTTTAATTTCCTATTCATAACTAAGAGCCTCCCCCATCAGGGTCTTTATACAAAACAATTTTGTATGGACCTTCAGTTGATGATTCAGAACCACCAGAGCCACCAGCGACACTACAAGAATGTATAAACTCACCAAATACTGCTGGGGTTCCTGAATTGTTACTTGGTGCCTTTTGCAATAAGAAGAAACACCCTATTTTCTGCACGGTAAAACTGGTTACTCCACCACTTTTACCCGAACAATCGACCATCGGAATTGGAAGAATGCGTCGCCATGCTGTACCACCAGAAACACAACCCGAACCATTGTTTGTAATACATGCGTTTGTGTCTGACTCATATTGAGCATAGGTATAAGAGCCATCAAAATTAATGTCGCCCGTTTTTTTATCTATCTTAATTTGGGAGTTAGGCTCGGTAGTGACATAATCAGAAGGATAAGCTGAACTTGATAAACCACCACCATAATCACCAAAGCGAGTGTTCAACCCATCAGCAGTGGGGCCGACAGTTCCCCCGGGCTTGGTAGTGACACTATCGCCAATAGCTACGGAGTAGTCGTAATAACCAGCCAACGCCTCTTTTACTGTTTTTCCCCCAGACCCAAAGTCCAGCAAGTGATAGTTACCATTCCCCATTTGTGACAGTTTTTTATCACCCACTTTTAGAGCATGAACGGTTCCTACTTCATAGCCAAATACATTGGTAATTGCTTCACCGGTCGCATCATCATAGCCGTCTTCATTGATGTCATTATCTGAAGTTCCATCACCAATACATACTCCAATAGGTACAATGTTGTTGACGACTTGCAGTCCAGAACTAGGCCCAGCAACCGCTGTTGCAGATACATCTTTAGCTAAACCAAACATCTGAATGAAAAATTCATCCATATCCAGTGAACTAACATTAACGCGAACATAAACATCATCATCAGCACCAAACGTAGTTGTCCCCGCAAAACTTTGAGGGTCATTGGAGTATTCAACACTTACCACTGCTGTAGAAAAATTAAATTCATGATTACCAGAAGCTCCCGCCATAGCATTCAATGTTGATGTAACTTCTGCAGATACCGCAGCCTGGTCTTTGCTGTTATCCAATATAGTGGCTGCAGCCAATGCAGCGGAGTCAACCGCATTCTGTAAGCGCGTTTTATTCACTAGCATATGGTTGATGTCCACCGCCAAAGCAGACACCGCAAGGAATACGAGTAACGCAATGGTCACAAAGATGACCACCAAACCTCCCTGCTTCTTGGGACTATTTGATACTTGATACGACATAAAGTACCTCCACGCTAATTAAAGCTTTGTAAAACCTGGCTATTATTTCCGGAAAGATCCTCATCACCTTTGCCCACATAGCTGTCATAACTAGCTTGCATACGCTCACCAGTCCCATCAGGTAAAACTTCCAAGTTCTCTTGAGTCGCGTTCGGGTTGTACGTTTGTTCCACTTTCAACTGAACAACCGACTGCCCTAAAGGCGCGTCATTCGCACAACCAACTAATACCAGTGCGAGAAAGACCATCATTGTTCTAATCATATCTATCTCCTTACAAATCATGACCGAATGAACCTTCACTACCACCATCAGTTGGTGTGATAGGTTTAGAAGAACTTACATTACTGTTGTCTTCAGAATCAGAAGGCTCAGCAATATAAGCGCTTCTACCTAACAAGTAATATTCCAGGTCATTCGGGTCAACAAAGGCATCAGTTGGCAGTGTGACTTTGCTTCTGTCTACGGGTTTAGCGAGCCTAGGCGTAACAAGAATGACAAGCTCTGTTTCGCCAGATACATACTCTTGACTATTGAAGAGCTGACCTAAAATTGGCACATCCCCAATACCTGGCATTTTGTTACTGACGTCCCGCACGTTTTCACTCAGAAGCCCCGCAATACCAATAGTTTGTCCATCCGCAAGTTCAAGCGTAGAAGAGGCACTTCGACGTGTGATTGGAGGGATGAAATACGTCGCATTCGTCGAACCAGGGTCGATAGTCAATGAACTGCTGTTCGCAATTTCACTCACATCCACAGCCAAGTTTAGATTGATCTTTTTATCACTCAGAACCGTTGGGATAAATTTCAGACCGACCCCATACTCTTTATATTCAATCGTAATACCATCTTCATCTGGCACAGGGATAGGGAATTCACCACCCGCTAAAAACTCAGCCTTAGATCCACTTAATGCGGTTAAGTTAGGTTCAGCTAATACTTTCGCTACACCATTCTGTTTTGCTACATCCAGGGCGAATGTAAACAGGGTATTACTATCAATGAACGAGCCTAAAATCCCGTAATCAGTAGAGGTTGGAATATCAAAGACAGGCGTAGCCCCTAATGCACCAGCAGGAACCGATGATGCACCCCATGAAAAGTTAGAGCCACTGGTCTGGAAGAAGTGGAAATTGGCATCGAACTTTCTCACTAAGCTTCGCTGAACCTCGGCGACCGTCACTTCTAACATGACTTGTTGAGCGCCACCAATCGACATTAAATTGATGACTCCGGTGGCAGCAACTTGCTCACTACCACTCTCTTTAGAGTCGTCTGCAGCTTGCCCTGCTGCGTAAGTTTCAGCAATTCGCATGGCAACATTCATCTTCTGTTGGTTGCTAATTTGCCCACTCAGTAACAAACGATTCTGCGCGCTGTGAACCTCTATAGTCTCATCAGGAAGAAACTCATACAGCTTGGACTTCAAACTATTTAAGTCATGAGTGACCTCGATATTAATCGACTCAATCAACTGTCCTCGTGAATCCCAAGCCATCAGATTTGTCGCACCTAACTTTTTACCAATCAAAAACACTTCGTTAGATTTTAAAATTACGATATCCAAAACATCAGGATCACCAAGTGAAACCTTGCTCGCTTTGCCTGATAACACCACATGTGTAGATTTATGGTGTGGAACCGTCACTGTTTTTCCCGTTTGCAATGCAGCAACACTTGCGGTCGAAAAACAAATCAGGCTCAAAAATAACGCTAATATAATTCTCATATCTCACCTCAATCCTTGACGCGCACACTGGATGTTTCCGTACCCTTGATAATGGTGACACTGGGTCTAGGCACGTATCGACGAACGACTTTTTTATCAACCTCATGAGGGTTCCTTAAGGTAAGCTGAATACTGCCTTTGCTCTTCGCCGTAAGAAGCTTCTCTGCATCTTTTGGGGTCACCTCAAGTGTTACCGCTCGAACTATGATAGGGCTGTTTTCTTTGGTTCTTGCTGTTTGGTCTACGGCTAACACTTTAATATCTTTCAACACTGTTCGAGTCGCCGCAGAGTTTTTGCCATAGGAAACGGTATTAAGAATATCGACCTTGTTTCCTGGTAATAGAAACCCTGCCACACCAATAACATCATCGACTCGAATAGTTACTGCTCGCTTATTTTCAGGAATCAACGCAGCGAGTGTTGAACCTTCACCAGGAACGGTAAAGCGCAACTTATGAAGCACCTCTCCTGCGTAGATAGTATTGGCGACAACTTTTCCAATTAGCTCGTTTTGATCTGAGTAATTATTTTCATTGATCCAATCCACTTCCATCAGCTTCGTCGTTAAGTACTGATCTTCAATTACGGTTCCAGCTTCAATTTCTTGAGATGCGACTACAACCGGGTGACGTTCAACCTCTTCAACTTCAATCGTCGGTTGAACTTGGTTATCCATCCATTGCTTAGCAAAAAATACAGCCGCTAAGCCGAATACTACGGACAGTAAAAACAATAGGAATACCTGACTCTTATTCATTATTTTCTTCCTCGTGTCCATCAGAGGTAAAGTAGACTTCCCATGCCATGGAAAGAATATCGAAAGTAATAACTGGCGGGAGTTGCTCAAATGAAAGAATATCTTTGCTAATACCAGCGAGATCTTTAGGTAAGCAAGGGAAAAGCGGCACTTTGTATAGCGTGTGCATTTGAGACAATCGCTCAAAAAAACCATCTTGAAGTTCTACCCCTTTATCAGAAACGACACTCATCCATAAAGCTTCATAGTCTCGTTGGCAAAGAGGTTTAAATTCAATTTTATAACCCAACCGACGCAAGAACGCTGGGTCACTGATCTTATCCGGGTTTAAGTTGGTAGAGAAAGCGAGTGTGAGCACAAATGGCATCGTAACTTGCTGTCCATTCGGTAACGATAAGTAATCGAAGTAGTGCTCCATAGGTACAATCCAGCGATTAAGGAGGTTGTCCACTGGCATTGGTTGACGCCCGAGGTCATCAATAACCAAAATCCCATTATTTGCCATCATTTGTAAAGGCGCTAGCCAAACTCGGCTGTTCTCAGAATGATTAACTTCGAGCATATCCATGGTCAACTCTCCACCCACCTGGATATTGGGTCTTTCACAATTGAGCCAACGCTTGTCGTACTGATCCTTGAGAGAAACCAATGTTTCACTACCGTTACTGTCTAGCGGTTTATGATGTTGCGTAGAAAAAACTTTAATAATATTACCGAAGGCGTAAACGGCATAAGGGATAAACACCGAAGTATGCAAAGCATTGACGATACGTGTTGCTACAAACGTTTTACCTGTACCAGCATGCCCATAAAGAAGTAGAGCCCTGCCGGAATTAATTGCAGGTCCCAACACTGATATCATTCTGTCGACTCCGTAGACGTCACTAAGAGCCGCTTCAACATGCGATCGAGTCACTAATTCAGAACGTAAATCTTGTTGATTAACAATATTGCTATATTGAGAAAGAGATACGGGAACGGGTCCTAAGTAAGCATCTCGAGTGAAAGCTAAATCAGCTTCTTCTATGCCTTTTTCAGACAGTGAATAACGGACATGGCTGTGTGAAGATGAGTCTAACGTTAAAGCTGAAGTTGGTTGAAAAACTTCAATGAATGATTTTTGTCTAAGTACCGCAAGTCCATTTTCTACAATGTGCGTAACCACACACAAATAGTTAGATAGATCCAAGACATCTGACTTAGGGTAAGCGGACAGGTGTTTGAGTAATAAATTTTCAATCACAACCTCAGGTACACCAAGCATTTCAATGGATGTAGGAACCACAGGTGCTGATATTTGAGGCTTTAAATTACTCGGGGACGGTATCCCACTAATATCCATATGCTCTCTCCAACACATCGAATAATAATTCAATTTAAATTACGTAAAATAGCTATACATCGCTAAGCCTATAACAACTGAAGGTGCGAAAGGCATCGTCACCTTATTTGAATACCTAGAATGAACCGTAGACAAATTCTTTGTTCTAGTTGACATTCCACTAACTAACATTAATTTCTCTTCAAAATAGTTTCTAACGGTCAGAGATTCACTGTTTGCATTATTATAGAGTAAGTAAAACGTAGCGATTATCCCTGAGGAAATGAGAATATAATAAGAAGTATCAAGTAGATTTCCCCATCCAACATATAGACCTATCACACCCAAAAACTTGACGTCACCAGCAGACATTGCTTTTAATAAATATAAAAAAAGCCCTGAGAAGAAAAGAGTAATAGCCCCCATCAAAGAAATAACAAGTGAATCCCAAGAAAATCCGCCATTAATCAATAAAATAAAGTACAGCAATACGAATAAAATCAGCACCTTATTCGGTATCCGACTTTCTTTCACATCGAAGACTGAAACAATAATTAATAGCACCCAAAAAACTAGAGATTCACTTATCATTCATTTATATACCTGACACAATTAATATGAACTTACTGAATAAGGCTGTAGCTATACCAGAGAATATGGCCCAAGCAAAAATGACAAGTAAAGCAGCACCGATAACGTACTCGACAATAGTTAGTCCTTTCTGCTTTCTAATTCCCTTTTTATTCATAGTGTCTACGGGGCTGTTGTCGTACTAATAGCATTAACAATAGCACTGAGTTTCGCTGACAAGACATTACCAATTCCACTGAATATGGTTGTCAACCCTAACACGAGCATAGCAGCACCGATCACATATTCGATGACCGTTAAACCTTCTTCATCATTCATAAATTCTTTAATATTTTTCAATAGGTTATTCATAAGAATCTCTCCTTGATTTACGTATCAGGTTTTATTTACCTGTAAACTAAATCTAGAGCTGAACGATATATTAGGTTAGGATTATTTTGCCATTTACTTGCACTTTCTTGTGGTACTTCTAATCTAATTACTATTACTTGTTATTCGGTTGTTTTTAGACAAAAAAACCGATATGAAACGAAGATTATATTGATATGAAAATAGTAACTCCGTTATTGTCGGACAAAGATAGTGATTTCAACTCCGTTATTATTAATAAAATAGGCCACTATTTTTCTATTAAAAACTTCAAACAAGACATATCTATAATCAGTAACTTAGATGTAAGATTGGTATTTTTCATATTGAATAGCGCAGATAAAACCCAACTACTTACCATGGCTTTATCTATTTGCGAAAATTTGAACAAAAGAATTGTCATTATTTGCTCTGACCCGTTACCTAATATCGTTCGAAATCATAAGAATATATTTTTCATCATAGAAACAAACAGTAATCATCTGACCAGTCAATTCGAAGAGCTTAAGGCCAAGACACAGCATATGTTCGAGTCCCACTTCGATATCGACAGAGACACAAACAACAACAACCAACTGCCTGTAAAGGTCTTCACATCCGAAGTTATTAACTTTGTGATGGACAACATCAACAAAGAAATCAGAGAAACAGAGATCGCCGAGAAATGTCACTGTTCAACCACCTATTTTTCTAAGAAGTTTCATCTACACTTTGGAGTAAGCTTTAGAGACTTCGTGTGCGATAAACGCATTCTACTTGCCAAAAAGTTAATCGAGGCAGATACCGAATCAAAAATTGCTGTCATTGCCTATCAATGTGGATACAAGGATGTGTCATATTTCTCGAGAATTTTTAAGAAACGGACTGGAGTAACGCCTGCAAGTTACAGGCGAGCCTGCACAGATAACGGAAAACAAAGAACATAAACGCTAATTTTACTCCCTAAAAGAAAAAATCATGGTACATTTAACATGATTTTAACAAAAATAACTTAGCGAAAAACATGGAGTTAGACAATGATTCAGCCTAACGAGTTTAGCCAAGAACAAGCAACAGCTCTCCCTACACCCAATGACATGATTTTAAAATGGGCAGAAGAACGCCCCGATGAGGTCTACTTAAAGCAAATTATTAACCGCCAATTTGTTGAGTTTACTTATAAAGAAGTGGCCGACAAAGCACTGAAACTGGCGTCAGCATTAGAAGGACTCGGAGCCCAACCCGGTGATCGAGTCGCTCTCGTATCGAAAAACTGTGCAGAATGGTTTATCTGCGATCTTGCCATGATGTTAGGAGATTTTGTCAGCGTCCCAATCTTTCCAACAGCGGGTGCCGATACCATACAGTACTGTATTGAACACAGTGAAAGTAAAATTGTGATTGCGGGTAAACTCGACGATCCTAAGGCCACTCAAATAGTACTGGATGATAATCCAAACTTGGTGAGTATCTCACTTCCCTACGATAGCGCAGCGAAGTGCCAACATACTTTCGAACAACTCATCGATACCCATGAACCCTCAACCAAGCGTCCTCAGCATCACGATGATAAAGTAATGTCGCTTGTTTATACTTCGGGTACATCAGGGCTACCAAAAGGCGCGATGCTCACATACGGCGCCTTTACGTGGTCAGTTCAACGGTTGATCGATCATATTGGTATCCAACCCGGCGATCGCTTGTTCTCTTATCTACCGCTTGCCCATATTACAGAACGCGTTTACATCTTTGGCTCATCGGTAATGGGCGGTATAGTCACTGCTTTCCCGGAGTCTTTAGATACCTTTATTGATGATGTGAAAATGCATCGCCCTACTCTATTTATTTCAGTTCCTCGTTTATGGACTCTGTTCCAGCAACGAATCCAAGATAAGCTTCCGCAGAAGAAACTGAATTTCTTACTTAAGATTCCGTTTATCAACAACATCATTAAGAAGAAACTGGCTGATGGCCTAGGGTTAGATCAAGCCCGCGTTTTGGGATGTGGTTCAGCTCCGGTATCACCGGCTCTACTCGCATGGTATGAGAGTGTTGGTCTACACATTACCGAGGCTTGGGGAATGACAGAGTCTTTCGCCTACAGCACGATTAATCACCCGTTTAGAGCCGACAAAATTGGTACTGTGGGTAATGCTGGTCCGGGCATCGAACTCAAAATTGCAGAAGATGAAGAAATTTTGGTTCGAAGCAAAGGTATGTTCTCTGGCTATTACAAAAATGACATAGCCACCCAAGAGTCTTTTAACTCTGAGGGATGGCTTCATACTGGCGATATTGGTGATATCGACAGCGAGGGCTACCTAACGATCCGGGGACGTAAAAAAGACACCTTTAAAACTGCGAAAGGTAAGTTTGTGGCTCCAGTGCCAATCGAAAACAAACTGTTTGAATACAGCCGCGTAGAAATGATGTGTTTGATCGGCTTAGGCTTACCTGGTCCTATCCTACTAGTGGTACCGCATGACTTCCCTAATTTTGATCGAGCTCGTTATGAAAGAACAAGTAAACGTGTCATTGAAAAAATGAACGAACAGTTAGCCTCGCATGAGAAGATCAAAGGGGTACTGATGATTAAGGAACCGTGGAGCATCGACAACGGTGTACTTACCCCGACTCTCAAGATAAAGCGACATATCCTTGAGCAGAAATACCATGAAATCGGTCATAACTGGCCGAAAGATAAATTAGTGGTTTGGGAAGAGTAACCGTTACTGTTATTACTGCTAACGCTAACAAAGCTAAAAAGCAGTTAGCAGTTAGCAGTTAGCAGTATAATAAACGACAGCACTAAGAGGGAGCTGAACAGCTCCCTCTTTTTATTTTATCTAGTTCTGAATGATATGCTTATGTGAACAATATTTAGAAGAAATAAGTAGACTCTAGAATAACGCTATAATGTTAAACGAATAATCACATCCAACATTTTGTCAAAGCAAGGGCCTAACGCCTCCTCATCAATCGCATGGCAATACACCCCTTCAAGCTGAGCGGGATCATAGTCGGAACTCAGATCTGGATCATCTAAAAGCGCGCTAGAGTTTGCCATTCGTAACAATAAGTCCTCACCAAACTCACTATCAGGTCCAGTTGCCGATGTAAGTGATGAGCCTAAACCCAACGTAAATACATAAATGTCTTCCGTTCTAGCCTTTTCCGCGATGTCTTCAACTAGATTACGAGCAACCCGATTCACTCTGGTATACAAATCATTTGCTGAATGGCTATTAGGGGCATATTGCGCCACTGGGCGCACCGCATGAGTCGGGTTTAAAATTTTGAATTCAGTGGCATTAGTATCATGGGCTGTGTAGTGCTCAGGAATTTCGCTGATATAGTCATCAATATCTCGCCCCTCGTAACCGCCTGGTAAAGTGGTAGCAATCGTATCATGCCTCCAAAGACCTCTAGGCCTACCACTACTACCGTCGCTCGATCTTATGGCTCCAGTGTGAGTTCCCCCCCCTTCGAAATCAAACGTCGTAGCAAAGGTATTTGGCGCTCCATCAGTAAAGAACACGATCACTTTCAAGTTGGCAGGATCAGTCACCGTTCTGAGTTCATTCAGAGCTCGATACATCCCTTCCGATGCATTGGTGTACTGGGCATTTGAAGTGCTACCAAAGTTAAAACTGTCAATTTCAGATTTGATGCTACTCCGACTATGTCCACGCGTCGCATTGAACCCCACAGGGACTTCAGCTCCAAAAGCGAACTTGACCAATGAAATTCGATCAAATCCTTCATGAAAATTTTCAACGAACGACTTAGACCGATCAATAACATCTTGTGTTACATCACCGATGCTCCCCAGTCTCAAGGAGGTTGTATTATCAATCACTAACACTAGATCTACAGGTCGACGAATGGATTGTGCGGAAACACCAGGGTTAAATGTATCTAACCCTATCAAGGGCAAAAAGATAGTGGGCACTTGCGCTGTGGCCGAAATATCTATGGAGATGTTACCAAAAGAATCATATGCGAAGTTCACTGCACCTAAGCTAGGCGTTGCTGAATAAAAGTCGGCGGGGATATTGGCTGAAAAATATTTTTGAGCTGCCGCACGGCCAGCATCTTCGCCATTAGCGACCGCTCTTGCGGCTGCTATGCTCGCGGCATCAACCGCCGCAAATAATTTAGACTTAACAATGTAAGCGCGTCCAGCATCCACTGAAAGTCCAACAACTAACAAAATAAAAGGCAGTGCGATGATTGACATCAAAGCCACTAACCCCCGACTGTAACGATATTTGATTGGGGTTCCCTTATCCATTTTAACCTCCCTACATATATGTTGTGTCACTCAAAATATATTGCTCGTCGAATACTCGACTAAAGATGGGTGAGTAGTCATAGAATACCTCTACGCTGTAAACGATCTCCCCGTCATCAAGTGCAACTGCGAGATTATTGATGAGCGGGGGATCATCTGAATCCACATCAGAACACTCCCCATCACTTGCCCAGTTACTGCAACTCGACCAAATAGCACTATTTTTACTTAATCCGTGTTGGTTCCATCGATATTGACTTTTAATGTAGGGGGAAGCACCTTCTTGACCAACCACCTCGGTAATGTAAATGACACCGTCTTGCGTTAAGTCCAATGTTCCCGATGTCGTCGCTATGATGTCCATCACTTCTTGAGGGGTATCAGTATTACTCCGAGAAATAATGTTCCCACCTTCTCGACTGATACTGATAATGATGTGATTGGCTTGAATGAGGTGCGTGATATCGACAGCAGCAACAATAAGCAACATGAACAATGGTGCTATTAAGGTCATTTCGATTGCCGCAAACCCTTTCTCTGCGGCTCTTTTGATCTTCAAAGGAAACATCCTGTTCCTCCTTAAAAAGCTTCGTTTTTCATTGCCGCACTAACGGTAAATTTAAACTTCCCGTCATCAAGCAAAACATACATATAAGGGTTTACAGATGGCCACTCACAATCAAGATGAATAGAAATAATGTCCCCTGAGCCACCAAAACCAGCGACGGCATTACCATAGACATCTTCAACACGTATGTTTTGAACATCCATCACTTTGTCGAGTAGACCACTCGAAGATTGGGAAATTTTTTCTAAGATTGCCGCTTCTCGATTACTCGATGCGTCGGGATCGAGATCAGAACGACCTGTGATGGCATATCTTGCGCCCTCTCTTGCCGAATGTTGCATGGTCAATTTAACAAACCCATATATACCAAGATCAACAACCGTCAAAAAAAGCGCAAAAAACAGGCTCACCACGATCGTAAACTCGATAATAGCGATGCCTTTTGTTTTGGATTTGAGATAGCCTCGTGTGCTGTTACGCCCCGAGCCTCTTAAAATAGACATTATGCAACCCCCACCCATGCATTTTTCTAATCATCACCTCCGGCCCATTGGAGATTCAGAAAATATAGAAAAACATATCCTACATCTATAGATGTGATGGATTGGTTGTTCAAGATTAATACTCCATGCAAATTTAAAGGTTGCAAATAGGAAGTGTAATTAAAGCTAAAATAAATCTAACCATCTTATTTTCAATTACTTAATAGAAGTCACAATAACGAAAACACAATAAAGGCTGAGCCTTAATTTATTAACCCTTCAAATAACTGTATGTTTTATATCCATTATAAGAATGAGGATATAAAGATAACAGTAGTTGTTTTTACAACAAACAAGCCCGTAGTTCTCAATAGTGAGACAGAAGTATATAAGGATAAGTCTCAAGCTTTATAGAAAACAAACACAACAACTTTTAGATATTTCCTCAATAACGAAACACATACACCCGACTTAAATGGTCTGATAATTCATAAAGCGATACTGGTATACTTAACTCAAATAAATGGCGAGAACATCTCATGACACAAGACAATAATCCACTTCACGGTATCACTCTACAGAAGCTACTGACTGAATTGGTTGAACATTACGGTTGGGAAGAGTTGAGTTACATGGTGAACATCAACTGCTTTAAAAAAGACCCGAGCATTAAATCGAGCTTAAAATTTTTGCGTAAAACAGATTGGGCACGCACCAAAGTAGAGCAGATTTACATCCAACTAAAAACTAACTAGCTCTCACCTTCAACAAAGCGCACCATTTACGGTACTAAAGTATGAAACAATTGGTGCGCACCTCATTTCCCTCTCCCTGATTCCCTTAATAATCAACAATTAATAAAAATAACGCATTCATTACGTTGAATAATACTCAATCGATACTACTATTATTGAACTGGGAATCGTAGGGATTTCCTTCCCTAACCTACCGATTAGTCAAGATTTATACGTGAATAAGTAGAGAGGTCATTAATGGAAAATGATTCTGAACTCGTTTTAGAAATTCATGTTCTCACCCGTAATAACTCATACTTACGGGTGATAAAAGACTTACTTGCCGTATCTCTCCCTAACGCCCAGATAACCCATGATCGATGCTTTATGCAAATACCTAAACTATCGCCAGAAACAGTAGTCTTGTTTGATATTCAGACGATGCCTTGTCCTAAAAGGTACGGGTTTATCCTTCATGAACGACTCGAGTTTTGGTTAGCCGTAAATGTTAATGACAATACATCAACGGTATGGTTAGAAAAGGGATTTTCGGGGCAAGTCGGGCAAAACTTCGAATTCATATCGAAAGCAATCCTATCTGTTTATCAAGAAGATATATGGTTTCCTAGGACTATTCTAAATAAACTTGTCTCTTTTTATCAGAATAATGAACCAAGCCTTGAATCTGCTTGCGAAAACCTCGTTAATTATCAAGAGTTAACAAATAAAGAAAGGGATACTTGCTCATTGATGCTAAAAGGGCTGTCAAACTCTCAGATAGCATCTCAGCAACACGTCAGTATTAACACAGTAAAGACTCACTCATCAAACTTACTTCGTAAATTAAACTTACGATCCAGGTATGAACTTCTTGCTCAGGTAAAAAGCTTTAATTAGATTCGATATATAGCAAGGTCACAAGAAAATAGTAAGATCACAAGAAAAGTGGAATATGAAAAAACTCATTCTAAACTCACCCTATGTAAGCGATATTTTTCACTCTATGTGATGAGGTTTGGCACTTTGTTCCCTCGTAACCTTTAAAAGTGATGCACGGGTATGCATCTTAAATCAACGAGGGATTGAGTTATGAAAAAGTTACTTATTGCTACAGCTGTGGCAGCCGCTTCACTTTCTTTTGGCGCTTCTGCGGTTCAGTTTAATAATGCTGTGGACTTTACAACACTGAGTAAAACGGACCAAAAAACGATTCGAATCGAAGGTCGAGTGCCAAAACGCTGTCTACTGCGAATCGGTAAAAAAGACGTGAAGAATAACGTTCTACGTAAAGCGAACAAAGTTCACACTGATTCGTGGAGCAATGGCTTCAACAACAAGAAAGTTTTGGTGGGTAACTTACGTGCTTGGTGTAATTACGGTACTGATTTGGAGTTTTCAGTAACGGCTTACCAGCTAAACGGCGTAACCAAGCACAATATGAATGAAACCATTAACTACAAAGTGAAAATTGGTTCAGATACCGTGGCGAACACCGAAAACGATCATGCGATGGAAGTAACGGCACCACCAATTCCATCCTTGGGCGAACACTTGGTGAACAAAATCAACAAGCATCCAATTTATGTGAAACCTGAAGATTCAGGCTTTGCAAAAGCAGGTAAGTATAAAGGTAAAATCAAAGTGAGCCTTGCAGCAGCCGGTCCTGCAAGCTAAAAACCGAATAACGCTTATGGACTCAAACAAAACTTGGCTCGGTTATCGGGCCAAGTTTATTTCATGGAGAAATATCTATGGTTAGGATTACCACTCTTCTATTTTCCTTATTGCTTAGTTCTATTCTTTTCGCGTACGAAGTGAGTCCTATCTATTTAGAGCTCGATGATGTAGGTCGGAATTCCCAAGGCTTGTATAAAGTGACTAATGTCGAAGAAGAGCCGATCCTCCTAGAAGTAAACGTCTATCAAACTGATTTTTCTACCGGTGAAGAAATCTTAACACCGTCAGAAGAGGAGTTTCTCATCCTTCCACCTCAAGCGAAAATTGACGGCCAAAAGTCTCAGACTTTCCGCGTACGTTACATGCCAACAGAACCAATCAAACAAACAGTCACCTACCGTATCGTCTTTACTCAAATTGAACTAGAAAATAAAATTGAGGAAAATGACGACAGTTCTATTTCTATGTTACTAGAGTTTGCAACTTTGGTTTTTGTATCTCCCTCATCCAGCAAATCGACTCCAACCACTACACTCCTAAACCGACAGGTTGTTATTCGTAATGATGGTAAGCGAGTACTGAACATGAATGGTATGGAGTTTAACTTCTCAGGTGGTAAAGTGGACAAAACAGTCAATTGGGAAGTTCTAAGTAAAAAAACAAGCGCTTACTTGATGCCAGGAACGGCGATCAAGTACGCCTTACCAAGTGAACTGGGACAGCCAGAGAAAGTTTCTGTTAAAACAGTAGACTAATGAGGCTTGCATGAAAAGTCTCATTTTATGCCTCACTCTAATAATGACTATACAAACCGCATTCGCTCAAAGTTGGTTATTCCCATTTCCAGTGACTTGGGGTGAGAACACAATCGGCGAAGTAAATGCGTATTCTGACGGTATGAGCGTTGGCTCCATTAACGTAGAGCAGATTGTTCAGTCGACTGAAAAGTTGATCAATGCTGATACACTGGCTGCACTGCGAGGTTTTTCCAAAGAGTACATTACAATCGACCAGTTGGATCGTATGGGTATCAATGCAATTTTCAACGCTTCCGAACAAAGTATTGATTTAGTTATTGATGAGACGGCTGCTGCTGAATTTTTGCTTTCGTTTGGTAGCAAATATGAACCAGCCCAGTACTCAGAAAGCGCATTTTGGACAGTGCAAAATACACTAAATGCCAGTACGGATTACTCCCTGTTCAACGACTCTAACGCAGATGACACCCAAACCTGGCTTGGTGAATGGTTAATGAAATCCAATATCGGTGGTGTTCGAGGCGTCAATATTGACATATCTGGCTTTGTAACTGGTGGTAACGATGTTAATTCCGACGTGTATCGAGGTGAAGCTCGTCTGTTCTTCGATGAACCAAATACCCCTTTTCGCCTAACCTTTGGTGATGTCACCCAAGCCAGTGCTGGACACCTTCCTAGTACTCCTCTCGGAGGCCTTGCTTTTGAACGTTTGTATCAAGACTTGCAACCTACCCGAAACATCCAGAACGGAGGAACTCAACCGCTAGTATTGAACGAGAGTGCCGATGTAGAAATCTATATCAACGATGTTTTTCTCACCGAGATTCGCTTACCTCCAGGTCGATATACACTTGATGACTTACCTCTCGTTTCTGGTACCAATGACGTTCGGTTAGACATTAGTTATCAATCAGGCAGGACAGATACCATCGTTTATAGCCAGTTCTTTAACTCACGCTTATTAAGAGAAGGCATTTCTGATTTTGGCTTTTACTCTGGTTTAACGTCGACAATTGAAGATAACAACTTTAAGTATGACGACGAGCAATGGGTAACTTCTGGATATTACGACTATGGCATCAGCGATACCTTAACAATCGGTGTAAATGGTTTGTACCACCCTGAAGGACAACAACTCGGTATGATTGCTACCGTTGGTTCCGATTGGGGGAATTTGGGTATTCGAGCATCGGCACAAAACAACAAGCCCAATAACGATACAGGCAGTATCTACAGCTTAGATTACTCACATCAATTATGGGGAACAGACAGTTACGGCTCTCCAAACTTCCGTCTTGGTAGTGAATATCAAGAGAATTATTTTGCATTACCTTGGCAGATTGCGGATGCGAATACTGGCCTCCGTGTCTTTTCAAACTACGTTTTCAGTATTACGGATAACCTGAGTTTAATTCTGAGCGGTGACTATCGTGACTTTGAAGAGGCAGAAGTGCAATGGCAGGCCTCGACTGAAGTTGCTTGGCAATTTTATAACGTATCATTTTCTGCTGGTATCGAAAAAGAAGAAAACCCAAATGAAAACATTGACGAAACTCGCTTCACCTTTTCTGCAGATTGGGACTGGAACTCTGACAATGGGGAATACAATGCAAATGTATCCTACTCCAACGAACCAGACACCTATCGAGCTCAATTCCAACGTCCATCGGAGGATTATACTGGCAGCTATGGTTATGCGATGACTGCTGAAGGCGAGAGTGACTCTCAAACTTATTCAATCGAAGGTAATTATGTGGCAAACCGTTTTATCACCGATGCCAAGGTTTCTCATCTAGCATTCAATAATTCAACAAATTACCAAACCGCTTCTTTACGAGCGAGTACAGCGTTTACTTTGGCTGACGGTAACTTGGCTTGGTCACGTCCAATCAATGGCCCTGTAGCAATCATCGCTGTCCATGACTCGTTAGATGCTGATGTAGAAATAAATGCGGTTGCAGACGATCCTGCAGAAGCAATATCTACCTATACTATAAGTAATGCAGTTCAGTTATCTGGAGGGCACCAATTATCCAGTATCTACATTGATGTGCCGGATGCGCCAATCGGTTATGACTTCGGTGACCACGAGTACAACATTACACCAGGCTCACAAACAGGCCATCTAATAAAAATTGGCTCAGCAGCATCGAAAACCATTATAGGTAAGATTGAGATCGGGCCAAAAGCACCATTAAAACTCTTCCAAGGTCAGCTAGTTGGGCAACAAAAAACGTATGAATTTTTCACAAATCGATCAGGCAGGTTCGTTGTGGAAGGCGTAGCACCGGGTAACTACACCATCGTCATCGATGGCTTTAGCCCCACAAAATTAAACGTCCCAGAAATCAATGACAACCTGATTTATCTACCAACTTTACTTATTAAAGAGGGATAAACCATGAAACACTTACTTAAGTTTTCAGTGTTCGGTTTAGCCATGCTATCTCAATCGGTTTGGGCCGAATGCAGTGGCAAGTGGATTCTTAACGTCGACAGAACCAATGTTGAGTTTAAGCGAGATTTAGGCGCCTATATTCCCGTTTATTTGGAATTGTCGCGTGATATTCAGACCTGTCGATTTCCGACGGCTATAGTATCGGTCAACAATAAACAATCTAGTTATTTAAGTTCAATTGGAACGAATTTACCCCTGACGATTCTAGACAAAAATTTTCGTCAATTGAGCCACTTTCCTAGTAAAGGCTTTCAACTACCTCTGGATAACAGCCAAAGAACAAAGTTTTGGATAAAAGTGCCAGAGGCTAAAGTGGCCGCATCTGGTCATTATAACGGACTTCTTGAAGCCTCTATTTCCCTAGATAGAAAACAAGAGACAAAAAATGCCAAAGTGAAACTCAACGTACCAGCGTTTGTGGCTTTCAACTCAGTGCCTAACGCACCAAACCTTCAACGCTCAGGGAGCTCAGGTTATCGCTTCCAGCTTGGTGACCTTGAATCTAACCGAACCTATCGATCCGATTTTGATCTTCTTTCGAACTCGAATGTAAGATTGGTTGTAAAGCAGAGATATGGTGAGTTAAAACAGAAGTTGGAATCCAACGTCACGATCCCATATACATTGCGCTTTAATAACGCCTTAGTAAACCAGAAATCGGTCTATACCTTCTCAAACAATGAGGATACTAAGCGCTGGGGAGTTCCCCTTGAGGTGACGTTAGGTAACATCGAATTTGCGCGTGCTGGAAAATATCAAGATACGATCACGGTTGAAGTTAAAGCTATGCCTTAGAAATACGTACTTGAAAAGTCTGCCATTTATTTTTCGTTGGCCTTTTTAATTTCTTCTCTATGTTCTTCAATCAAAACCAAGATCATCCCATAAGCTCTTAAATATAGGCTTAAGATAATAGAACGACGCTCGCTGGTATCATTGATAATAAAAAGCCCCGCAAGCTTTCACTTGCGGGGCTTTTTTAGCTAATTTAGAAAAGGGCTAATTACTTACCAGCTTCTTTTTCTGCTTTAACTTTTGCAATCACTTCGTCAGCAACGTTAGTTGGACATGGTGCGTATTGTGCGAATTCCATAGAGAATTGGCCACGACCAGAAGTGATAGTACGTAGGTGACCGATGTAGCCGAACATCTCAGAAAGAGGTACGTCAGCTTTAATACGAACACCAGTAACGCCAGCTTGTTGATCTTTGATCATGCCACGACGACGGTTAAGGTCACCGATAACATCACCAACGTGATCGTCTGGAGTGAACACGTCAACGTTCATGATAGGCTCAAGAAGTTGCGCGCCAGCTTTAGGCATAGATTGACGGAATGCGCCTTTCGCTGCGATTTCAAATGCGATAGCAGATGAATCGACTGCGTGGAAACCACCATCGAAAAGTTCAACTTCAACGTCTAGCGTAGGGAAGCCAGCTAGTACGCCGTTATCCATCATGCCAGCAAAGCCTTTCTCAACTGCAGGCCAGAATTCTTTAGGAACGTTACCGCCCACAACTACTGAGTTGAACTTGAAGCCAGAACCTGCTTCACCAGGTTTGATACGGTAATCGATCTTACCGAATTGACCAGAACCACCAGACTGTTTCTTATGCGTGTAGCTATCTTCAATTGCTTGAGTGATAGTTTCACGGTAAGCAACTTGAGGAGCACCAACTGTTAGGTCAACGCCGTAAGTACGCTTAAGGATATCTACCTTGATGTCTAGGTGAAGCTCACCCATACCTTTAAGGATAGTTTCGCCAGTTTCTTCGTCAGTCTCAACTTGGAAAGATGGATCTTCAGCAACCATTTTACCGATCGCGATACCCATTTTCTCAGAACCGCCTTTATCTTTTGGAGATACAGCGATAGAGATTACTGGAGTTGGGAAAACCATTGGCTCAAGCGTTACTTGGTCTTTTGGATCACATAGAGTGTGACCAGTTTGAACGTTCTTCATACCAACGATCGCAATGATGTCACCAGCTTGTGCGCTAGTTAGTTCGTTACGGTCATCAGCTTGCATCTCAACCATACGGCCAACACGCTCAGTTTTACCTGTGAATGAGTTAAGGATCGTGTCACCTTTGTTCAATTTACCAGAGTAAATACGAACGAAAGTTAGAGCACCGAAACGGTCATCCATGATTTTGAACGCAAGCGCTTTGAAAGTTTCTTCAGTAGAAACGATAGCGTGGTTGCCTGTTTCTTCGCCGTTCTCATCCATTAGAGGTTGAGGATCAACTTCAGTTGGAGAAGGTAGGTAATCTACTACAGCATCAAGGATAACTTGCATGCCTTTGTTCTTGAACGCAGAACCACAGAACGTAGGGAAGAATGCGATATCACGAGTACCTTTACGGATACAACGTTTGATGTCTTCGATAGAAGGCTCTTCACCTTCCATGTAAGCTTCCATTAGGTCATCGTCTTGCTCTACAGCAGTTTCGATTAGCTCTTCACGGTATTGCTCAACGTCATCAACCATGTCCGCAGGAACATCAGTGATTTCGTAGTTTTCAGGAAGACCAGTGTCATCCCAAACGTATGCTTTACGGCTTAGAAGGTCTACAACACCCACGAATTCATCTTCGCGGCCGATTGGTAGAACCATAACTAGAGGAGTTGCACCTAGAACGTTTTTAACTTGGTCAACAACGTTGTAGAAATCTGCACCCATACGGTCTAGTTTGTTAACGAAGATCAGACGAGATACTTCTGATTCGTTAGCGTAGCGCCAGTTAGTTTCTGATTGTGGTTCAACACCACCAGAACCACAGAATACACCGATACCGCCATCAAGTACTTTAAGAGAACGGTATACTTCAACTGTGAAGTCAACGTGTCCAGGAGTATCGATAACGTTTAGACGGTGACCGTTCCAGAAACAGCTTACAGCTGCTGATTGGATAGTAATTCCGCGCTCAGCTTCCTGTTCCATGAAGTCAGTAGTTGATTCGCCATCATGTACTTCACCAGTCTTGTGGATCTGACCAGTTAGCTTAAGGATACGCTCAGTGGTAGTTGTTTTACCCGCATCAACGTGCGCGAAAATACCAATGTTTCTGTATTTCGATAAATCTGCCATTGTCTTACTCTGTTAATAGGATATAAAATGCGCGCAGAGTATATCACAATCTGTGAGGACTGATAGCTTTGCATGCATTTGGGACTAAAAAACTTTGCCTTTTTCTAACATATAGAAAAAGGCAATCTGAAGAAACAATCTAAATGATTGTTAAGTTTAGTGCTAACTTAACGCGAAAATAGCGTTTAAGTTAGACTGAATTTCTGCTGTATAGAGTAGCTGAAGTGAGCTCAATTACAACTCATCAAAAGCATTAATTGCTTCCGATAATTTTTTCACACCGTGGATCTGCATTCCTGGAATGCCACCTTTAGGCATGTTAGCCGCTGGTACAATGGCTCTCTTGAAGCCGTGTTTAAACGCCTCATTTAAGCGCTCTTGACCGCTCGGTACAGGTCGAATCTCACCAGCAAGGCCTACTTCGCCAAAAACCACCACATCTTTTGGCAATGCGCGGTCTCTGAAACTCGAAAGTAAAGCCATTACCAATGCAAGATCAGCACTGGTTTCGGTTACTTTAACACCACCAACGACATTCACAAACACATCTTGGTCAGCCATTTGTAAGCCGCCGTGTTTATGCAGCACGGCTAGTAACAATGACAGTCTATTTTGCTCGAGACCAACAGCGACACGACGCGGGTTAGCCAGCTGCGAATAATCCACCAGCGCTTGGATTTCAACAAGGAGTGGACGCGTTCCTTCCCAAACCACCATCACTGAACTGCCTGAGGTTTCTTCTTCACCACGAGACAGAAAAATAGCCGATGGATTGCTAACTTCTTTTAGCCCTTGCCCTGTCATAGCAAACACACCTAGCTCATTCACTGCACCAAAACGGTTCTTGTGGCTGCGCAAGGTTCTAAAACGACTGTCCGTTCCGCCATCTAACAGCACCGAGCAGTCAATAATGTGTTCAAGCACTTTTGGTCCCGCTAAGGTACCGTCTTTAGTTACGTGTCCCACTAGGAATACGGCAACGTTGTTCTGTTTCGCATAGCGCGTTAATGCGGTTGCCGATTCGCGCACCTGAGCAACACTGCCTGGAGACGATTGAACATCAGCGACATGCATAACTTGGATTGAATCGATAACCATGATCTTAGGCTGCTCTCTTTCTGCAACCTGACAGATTTTATCAACATTGGTTTCAGAGAGCATTTTGAGATGCTCTTTTGGTAACCCTAATCGAGAAGCTCGCATCGCAACTTGTTGAAGAGATTCTTCGCCAGTGACATAAAGTGTCGGTAACTGGGAAGAAAGCTGACACATAGTCTGCAATAACAGCGTTGATTTACCGGCACCAGGGTTACCACCAATAAGAATCGCAGCGCCAGGTACAACACCACCACCAAGCACACGATCAAGCTCTTTGAAGCCACTACTAAAGCGCGGGACCTCTTGCAAGTCGATTTCCGATAGCGTTTGAACCGAAGATTCAGTTGCACCACCAGCGTAACCACTTAGTCGTTCATTGCGCGCGACCTGAGGTGAAGCGGCTAACCTAACTTCTGTAATCGTGTTCCAAGCACCACATGCATTGCACTGCCCTTGCCAACGTGGAAAGTCAGCACCACAGTCATTACACACATAAGCTCGCTTTGCCTTAGCCATAAAACCTCAATAATTTGCTTGGTAACGGGTAAATGTTGCTATTTTGTGACCCCGTTGACCGTACAGGTGAAAATAAAAGTTGCAGTAGGGCCACGAATACCTAAAGATCAAATACAACTCGTCGATAACAATAACGCACCATCCATTCTAACAAGAAAAGTATGCAGCAATCTGAAATTCTATCTGTAGCAGAACGACTTATTCCGGCCTACCATGCCGAAGATTTCGAATTCCTTCTTTCTCAAATGACAGAAGGCGAATCGCCGTCTCTAAAACTGCTCGTTAAAATGGAACTGAATCGTATCATGGCTCCTTGCACAAAGAGCATTGATTTACGCGGGCGTATTGATAATGAATGTCATCAATTCACGCTAGACGAGCGTAAACATTGGCTTGATGACATAGCTTTGAACGCGTATCAACGTGGTACTAAAAAATTTAAAGGTTATACCGAGGGCGTGTGGGAGTTAGTGATGACACCTCGCATTCAACCTCTTCGTAATATTGTTAAAACATCCTCTCAAGATGACCACGATATCACTAACGCTGATAGCCCCTATGAAGCAGAAGCCATTAACCTCGGTTACGATTTAAAACGCAAAGAAAATAGGCTCAAGATTAGCTCACAGGTTGAAATCACCACGCCTAAAGGACAAAGCCTACATGGTGTGACGGTTGATATTTCTCCGTCGGGTGCAAAGTTCAAGGTACCAAGGGCATTTAAATATAACCTAGGGGAAATCATCAGTGTTAAATTCACTGAGCTTGTTGAGAAGTCACTAGAAGCCGATGTTAATGAGACGGTTGAATTTCGTATTCTGGGTATTGATGAATCCTACGAGAACAATGCAGTCAAATTTTTAAGATGCATGAGAATCAGCGATACAACGAGTGTGGCTCGTTTACTCGATGAATCTCTAAATAGTGTCAGCAAGAAAACCAGCCATGAGAATCAAGATAGGCTCATTCGAACGCGAACTCGCGGTATTGAACACACCTATCTAAAGTACACCTGTAATCTCCCTCTATTCTTCAGTGGTAGTGAGTTGAAACTCGCCCTACTCACGGATAACAATCATCCCCAATGGCAATACTGGCATGATGAGCGTAACCAACAGGCTCTGGGTACTTTGTTCAACGAACAACGTATGAACTTACTCGCTAAGCCTGGCGTGAAGGGAACCAGTAACGTTATCTACTCTTTTACCCATGAACATAAAAATAAGACCTTGTTCTACTCGATGATGCTGCCTGAAGCTTCTCGTGAAGAGAGGCAACTGTTCTGGCACATCGGCGGTAAACGTAAAAGTTGGAAGGCGTTCAAATTCTCGGTTTTCGAATTATCCGACTCTGAGCGACAAGCCTTAGCTGAGCATTCAGATACGCTTGCTCAAAGCTCAGCGCAACTGACTCATTGCGGTATCTTGCAAGAGATCGGTGATCACGAAAGTGCTGCCGATTATCTATTAAGTGAAAAACCACGCATTCCAAGCAGTGACCTTAATCGCTTTCGTCATCCGCGAACGGTGGTGGGGAACATTCAAAGTATCTACTTTGATTCCCAAAGTCGTCGTAAAGAACCGAGATATAGCTTTAAATCACCAATTCAACTCACATCACAAGATAGCCCAACAATAAACGGACACACTGTAGACATATCAAAACGTGGCCTAAGCATTACCCTTGAACACCCAATGGTACTCAAGATTGATGATCCGGTTGTGGTGAATTTCAATGAACTGCAACTCTATGATAAAAACTTGCCATTAAGCACAGTGCCTTACCATGTAATTCGTGTAAGCCCGAACGGTTGCAACGTTCAATTGGTTATCACCGAGAATGCAAAAACAATGCGTACCATCGCCTTCCTCAATGGGCTTATCGATCAGAACCAAAGTAAGCTAAATAAGAAGCAAGAAATACTGCCCACCGATTCACTGCTTAAATCACTGCACACTGTTTTGCTTAACAAAATGGTCAGTAATCCAATTTTCATTGATAAGCCGGGCTCAACGTTGCGTTGTAAGCTCATTGGTGTGAACTTCCCGCTGAACAAGCATCTAGCGTTACTCGCTAAACTTGGGCACAACCAAAAGTTTTCACTGGAACCGATTTTCAAAGGTCACTCTAATTCACTATTAGCTGAGCCACTGAAAAGAATTGAAGGTGCAGAGCCAAAACATCATGACGTATACATTGCTGCGATAAAGTTTGGTAACAAGATTCAATCTGTACATACGAAGTTGGTGAAAGACTTTGCATCTACAAAAGAACGTATTTCGTTCATCAAGAAAGCACAAGATCTGGGTGATGTGTATGTACTGCGAGTCACTACCGCCCCTATCTTTAATCCATTAACAAGTTTGTTCCAATCAGACTTAGCCGAGCTTTCGCGCATCAGTATGCACCAAGCGAAGAAGTTAGAGAGTGAGGTCACCGCTTTTATTGGTTATGGTGAGATAGAAGACATTACCGATGAAGTATTGATTCGACTAGAACTCTCGCACTAAATAACCAGATCAACTTACCGGTTTGTAGATTTATCGGATTTAAAAATAGAAAAAGCAGGCTCATCACCTGCTTTTTTGTATCCGTTATACCGCCCTAAATATGACTAAGGCTTCGCTTGCCAGCTGATTTTTTGCTGCTTAGCTAATACACCTGACAAGATACAAAGCACCCCACCTAAGCCAGCATAACGCACAGCAGTTTGAGCTTGTTGTTCAACTTTCGGTTTTGCATGGTAAGCAATCCCTAAACCGGCAGAACCCATCATAACCAAGTCATTGGCACCATCACCCACGGCAACGGTGTTATGCAGTTCCAGTTCATACTCTTCAGCAAGTTCTACCAAGATATCCGCTTTGGTCTGTGCGGAAACAACATCGCCTAATACTTCACCCGTCAATTTACCATTGACGATCTCTAGCGTGTTTGACTGAGCGTGGTCAAGATCAAGCGTATCTTTCAGGTAGTCAGAGAAATAAGTAAAACCACCCGATGCAATCGCCGTCTTCCAGCCAAGTTTATTCAGAGTATTCACTAGCTCAACCAAGTCTGGCATGAATGGCAATGACTGGCGCACTTGCTCCAGTATCGACTCATCCGCACCTTTCAGTGCCCCAACGCGTTGGCGTAGGCTCTGTTCAAAGTCGAGCTCGCCTTGCATCGCACGCTCTGTGATTTCAGAAACTAACTCTCCGACTCCTGCGAGCTTTGCTATCTCATCGATGCATTCAATTTGAATTGCTGTGGAGTCCATATCCATCACGATCAAACCTGGCTTAGATAAGTCTGGGACCTCGCTAAGGCAAGCATAATCAAGCTTCAGTGCTTGTAAAATTTCTTCGTGTGCCGGGGTTAAGTTCCCTGACATCAGTGCCACTTCGTAATGTCCCACCTTCCACGTATTGAGGATGGTGTTGTAGGTACCAGTGAAAAAGTCGATGTCATCAAATGATTGTGGAGATAAGTACTCACCGAACACAATCCAATTGGCTTTAGATTTTGCGAGTTGAGAAGCGAAACGTGTCTCGGGGAGTCGGGTTAATAATGTCGTATGCCTTTTAATCGGCAGATATTTCTGAGCGTCCATGTGTATGATTCCTAATTAACTATGCTAAACGTTAACCTATTGCAATTTGAAAACGCAAGTCTCAATATGTCTTAATCATAACATTTGTTTATTTCAGGCTTCGTGAAACATGAATGAATCATTGTTCTCAATACGTAACGCTTTACGAGTACTAGCCCTAATTCTGTTGGCTGCTATGTTCGTGGTAACAATTAAAAACACAGTAGTGATCAGTAAAGGTAACGAGAAGATCCAAGCAAAACAGTTGGAAACGCTGACCAAACTACTGATCTCACAGGCATCACTTTCAGCCAGTAAGATGATCACTCAGCAAGACCAAGAGCGCCTACTAGAGCTCACTAACCAGCTGTCTCAGGATCGATTGGTATTTGATACCACCATCTACGATGCAGAAGGGATCCGACTGGCTTCGAGTGAAAAAGCGCTCTCGGTACGCGAGGTTCTTGGCTTAGACACACCTCTTTCAACAGCAAGTATCGGCAGGCAGCAACTCGTTGAACCTATTTACTCTCCAGAGAGTACGATCATTGGCTTTATCCGCGTAACTTTTGAGACAGGAAAAATGACAGCTATTTCTGATCATCACTACCGTAAGAGCGATCGCTACATGATCGGTATGGTCTTAATGGGATTTGTCAGTGGCGTGTTGTTCATCATGCTTATTCGTAAAAGAAAGGCTAAGTCTGGGGAAAACTGGCTGCTTAAAAATGTCAGCTCTTAACAGCTTAGTTTAACAAATTCAATAAAAAGCCCCGAAGCTCAGGCAGCAACGGGGCTTTTGTTATCTATTAAACTTTGCGGTATCTATTAAGCTTTTTGAAATCTATTAGCAGATTAGTCTTGGTCACCAAGCAGCACTGAATCGAGTGCGATAACCATCATGTCATTGAAGGTCGTTTGACGTTCATCTGATGTGGTTTGCTCACCAGTTTTGATGTGATCAGAAACAGTACAAATAGTCAGAGCTTTTGCGCCGTATTCAGCACATACACCATAGATACCCGCCGCTTCCATCTCTACGCCGACAATGCCGTACTTGTCCATGACTTCGAACATTTCAGGATCTGGCGTGTAGAACAACTCAGCCGAGAATAGATTACCAACCTTTACGTCTACACCACGCGCTTTTGCCGCATCTTCTGCCGCACGCACCATTTTGTAATCCGCAATAGCCGCGAAGTCATGACCTTTAAAGCGAATACGATTCACTTTTGAGTCGGTACACGCCCCCATGCCGATAACCACATCGCGTACTTTGATATCTTCGCTCACTGCACCACAACTGCCGACACGAATAATTTTTTTCACACCAAAGTCTTTGATCAACTCAGTCGCGTAAATAGAACAAGATGGAATGCCCATACCATGTCCCATTACCGAAACCTTACGGCCTTTGTAAGTACCCGTGTAACCAAACATGTTACGAACATCGCACACTTGAACCACTTCTTCTAGGAAGGTTTCAGCGATGTATTTTGCACGTAACGGATCGCCGGGCATTAGAACTACGTCAGCGAAATCACCCATTTCAGCATTAATATGTGGAGTAGCCATTGAAAATATCCTTAATCTCAAAACAAAAAAAAGAGAGAGGTTTCCCTCTCTCTTCGTTAACTATTATAGAAAGCTTGTACCGTGTCCCATTGGCGATGTGCCAAAGTAAGATGCTAAGCTTTGACCGATATCAGCGAAGGTATCACGACGGCCTAAAGAGCCAGCAGGAACCTTGTTTCCGTAAACAATCACAGGGATATGTTCACGAGTATGGTCAGTACCTGGCCATGTCGGATCACAACCGTGGTCAGCAGTTAGGATAAGTACATCATCTTCTTTCATCATATCGATGATTTCATTGATACGGCCATCGAAGTACTCAAGTGCCGCTGCGTAACCTGCAACATCACGGCGGTGGCCGTAAGCTGAGTCGAAATCAACGAAGTTAGTGAACACGATAGTGTTGTCACCCGCTTCATTGATCGCTTCTTTAGTCGCTTCAAATAACGCAGGGATACCTGTTGCTTTGGTTTTCTGAGTAATACCACAACCCGCGTAGATATCAGAGATCTTACCGATTGAGTGAACATTACCGCCCTTCTCATCAACCAACTTCTGAAGAACTGTCGCCGCTGGCGGCTCAACAGAAAGGTCACGACGGTTACCAGTACGTTCGAACTGACCTTTACCAGGGCCAATGAACGGACGCGCAATAACACGGCCGATGTTGTAGTCTTCTAGCTCTTCACGAGCAATCTGACAAAGGTCTAATAAGTTCTGTAGACCGAATGTCTCTTCATGACATGCGATTTGGAAAACAGAGTCTGCTGAAGTGTAGAAGATTGGCAAGCCACTCTTCATGTGTTCTTCACCCAGGTTATCTAGGATTTCTGTACCCGATGAGTGGCAGTTACCTAAGAAGCCAGATAGACCTGCACGCTCAAGGATGCGGTCAGTCAGTTCTTTTGGAAAGCTGTTTTCTTTGTCGGTGAAGTAGCCCCAGTCAAACAATACCGGTACACCTGCGATTTCCCAGTGACCTGATGGCGTGTCTTTACCAGAAGACAGCTCAGCAGCGTGACCGTACGCGCCAATAATCTCAGCGTCTGCGTCCATACCAGGAGCAAAGCGACCTGTAGACTCTTTGTGAGCCATAGCTAAACCTAGCTTAGACAGGTTTGGCAGCGTTAGTGGACCTTTACGATCCGCATTGTCTGCAAGACCTTGCTCACAATGGTCAGCAATGTGACCCATAGTGTCTGAACCTACATCACCGAATGTGTCCGCATCTGCTGTTTCGCCGATACCGAATGAATCTAAAACTAAAATAAATGCTCTTTTCATTTTCTTCACCAACTTATTGCTCTTTGCACCAGAACTCTGTTTATCGGCATACACAAGGTATGCCGATACCTGTTATTTACACGTCTTCAGAACGAATCTGACGGTAAACGTCTGGCGTTGCTGTATATTCTCCGCCCACAGTGATTGCATTTTGTAATGCTTTTGCAGCTTCTTGCCACTGTTGTTCATTGCGAGCATGAATCATTGCTAATGGTTTATCGTCGCTTGCTACTTCGCCAAGGCGAATGAAGCTATCAAAACCGACTGCGTAATCAATGCTGTCTGTTGCTACGCGGCGACCACCGCCCATACCAACGACAGCCATACCAATTGCACGCGTATCCATCGCTGATACTACACCGCTTTCTAGCGCGTACACTGGTTTAACAATTTCTGCTTTTTCTAGGTAGTTATCGTAGTTCGTTACGAAATCAGTTGGACCACCAAGGCCCGCTACCATTTTACCGAAGCACTCTGCTGCTTTACCGTTATCCAGTACTGCCATCAGTTTTTCACGCGCTTCGTCTGAATCTTTTGCAAGGTTACCCAAAACCAGCATTTCAGCACACGATGCCATCGTAATTTCTAGCAAACGAGGGTTACGATATTCGCCGGTTAGAAATTGAACCGCTTCACGTACTTCTACTGCGTTACCCGCTGAAGAAGCCAGAACTTGGTTCATGTCCGTTAGGATTGCCGTTGTTTTTGTACCCGCGCCGTTTGCTACTGCAACGATAGATTTTGCTAACTCTTCAGACGCTTCGTAAGTCGGCATGAATGCGCCTGAACCTACTTTTACGTCCATCACTAGAGAATCAAGACCAGCAGCCAATTTCTTAGACAGAATTGAAGCTGTGATCAACGAGATGTTGTCGACTGTTGCCGTGATATCTCGAGTCGCGTAAACGCGCTTATCAGCCGGTGCTAAATCGCCAGTTTGGCCGATGATCGCTACGCCAGCTTCTTTGGTTACAGCACCAAACACATCGTTGGTTGGTGTAATATTGTAACCAGGGATAGATTCAAGTTTGTCTAGCGTACCGCCAGTGTGGCCTAAGCCACGACCAGAGATCATTGGAACGAAACCACCACATGCTGCCACCATAGGGCCAAGCATCAGAGAAGTTACGTCACCAACACCACCAGTAGAGTGCTTATCAACGATTGGGCCATCAAAGTTCATGTGGCTCCAGTCAATCACCATGCCCGAATCACGCATTGCACACGTCAGTGCGATACGTTCTGGCATCGTCATTTCATTAAAAAAGATAGCCATTGCGAATGCTGCAATTTGGCCTTCAGAAACGGTATTTTTAGCCACGCCTTGAATGAAGAAGTTAATTTCTTCAGTCGTTAGGACTTCACCATCACGTTTTCTGCGAATAATTTCTTGAGGTAGATACATTAGTGCCTCCCAAACTCTAGTGAGTATGGTTTGTAGGGAAAGAGGTAATATGGAGTGACTTAACGCCACTCCATCAAACAGACTTTATTGTTATACCCGATAGGGAAATTAGTATGCTGCTGGATCAGCAGTCTCGTCTGTCACTTCTAATGTATTAAGAAGGTTAGTTAGTAGGCTTGAAGCACCAAAACGGTAGTGCATGTTGTCTGCCCACTCAGCGCCTAGTAGCTCATCAGCCATTGCTAGGTAAGCTTGAGCATCTTCAGCTGTACGTACGCCACCAGCTGGTTTGAAACCCACTGTTTTAGCTACGCCCATGTCACGAATAACTTCAAGCATCATGCGCGCGTACTCTGGAGTCGCGTTTACTGGCACTTTACCTGTTGAAGTTTTGATGAAGTCTGCACCTGCTTCGATACAGATCTGAGAAGCTTTCTTGATCAGTGCTTCTTCTTTTAGCTCACCAGTTTCGATGATCACTTTAAGCGTGATGTCACCACAAGCGGCTTTACATTGCTTAACTAGCTCAAAGCCAACTTCTTCGTTGCCAGCAATAAGAGCACGGTATGGGAATACTACGTCAACTTCGTCTGCGCCGTACGCTACCGCTGCTTTTGTTTCTGCAACAGCAATTTCGATGTCGTCATTACCATGAGGGAAGTTAGTTACAGTCGCAATGCGTACTTCTGGAGTACCTTGCTCACGCAACGCCTTTTTAGCTGCTGGGATGAAGCGAGGGTAAATACAGATTGCAGCGGTGTTGCCAACTGCAGTCTTCGCGTCATGACAAAGTGCCACTACTTTTTCAGTAGTATCGTCGTCATTTAGCGTAGTTAGGTCCATAAGTTTAAGTGCACGTAGAGCTGCTGCTTTTAAATCGCTCATTTCTATCTCCGATCAATATATTCAAATAGTTAACTACTTCACCATCCATCCAGTATAGATGGATATTTTAGTAATGCTCAGTAGTCACAAATGAACGGACTTGGTTCCCTGAAGACTTGATAACTTTCGCTACCAATTGCAATCCTTGTCACCGCACAGTACCAGTTTGGTCTATGGCACAACAAATCAGTCATGTTGTGTCTAACATCTATAGTGTATTGCTAATATAGCGTATAGCTAAGTTTGGCTTAATCCCAGAAGAATAACGTTCGAGCTAATCTCAATGTTACTTTCTTGCCAGCAGAGACATCCTATCCCTTTAGCTAATACATTATAGGTATCCATCAATAAATTGTAGTGCTCCTTAGAACGCAAACGGTTTGTATCTCAAAAAAACATTCTAGACCCATTTTCGACTCCAAGCATTCACTCATGCTAATGCTCAAAATCACTAGGCCCAAAAACAAAAAAGCCCCGCAGCAATTTCTTGCTACGGGGCGATATTATTATGGCGTCTATATATCGATTTCTAACTGATTAGAAAGACAGGAAGAAGCCAGCAATTGTTGCTGCCATCAGGTTAGATAGAGTACCAGCTACAACCGCTTTAACACCCATACGTGCGATGTCGTGACGACGGTTTGGAGCAATACCACCTAGACCACCTAGAAGAATCGCAATTGAAGAAAGGTTTGCGAAACCACATAGAGCGAACGAGATAATTGCTTGAGTCTTAACAGACATTACTTGACCAGTCGCTTCAACGATTTGAGCGTTTTCACCGATGTATGGGACGAAGTTTAGGTATGCAACGAATTCGTTAACAACTGTCTTCTGACCAATGAAAGAACCAGCAATAGTTGCTTCTTCCCATGGAACACCAATGATGAATGCTAACGGTGCGAAGATCCAACCTAGAAGAAGTTCTAGAGTTAGGTTTTCCATACCGAACCAACCACCGATGCCACCTAGGATACCGTTGATAAGAGCGATTAGACCGATGAATGCTAGTAGCATTGCACCAACGTTAAGTGCTAGTTGTAGACCAACTGACGCACCGCCAGCAGCTGCATCGATAACGTTAGCAGGCTTGTCGTCGCCACCGTCGATGTCTGAACCTAGGTTCTCGTCAACTTCATCAGTTTCAGGCTTGATGATTTTAGCGAATAGTAGACCACCAGGTGCTGCCATGAATGACGCTGCTACTAGGTACTCTAGAGGTACACCCATAGATGCGTAACCCGCTAGTACACCACCAGCAACAGACGCTAAACCACCACACATTACTGCGAATAGTTCAGAGTTAGTCATTTTAGGAACAAATGGACGAACAACTAGAGGCGCTTCCGTTTGACCAACGAAGATGTTTGCAGCTGCAGACATAGACTCGGCGCGAGAAGTACCTAGAGCTTTCTGAAGACCACCACCAAGAACCTTGATTACAACTTGCATCGCACCAATGTAGTAAAGTACAGAGATAAGAGCAGAGAAGAAGATTAGTGTTGGTAGAACTTGGAATGCAAAGATGAATCCGATACCGTCAACTGAGAAGTTAACAAGGCTACCAAATAGGAAGCCAGTACCATCTTTACCGTAGTCGATCACGTTTGCTACACCAGCAGAGAAACCTGCAAGTAGATCACGACCCCAAGGGATGTAAAGTACGAATGCACCAAGTGCGAATTGGATAGCGAAAGCGCCACCCACTGTTCTTAGATTAATTGCTTTGCGGTTGTCGGATAGTAGTACTGCGATTGCAATCAGTGCAACCATTCCGACGAGGCTCATAAACAGGCTCATAGTTTATGACTTCCTTATTAGTTATTTATTGGCGTGTTACAAAATGGGGCTATAAAGCGGAGGCAATTATACTCATGCGACCACTAATAAAGTAATGCCGTCCTCACACTTTTGTAGAAGATTCATGTACCATTCACACGTAAATGTGAGCCGAATCACAAGCCAAGTGCAATTTACGCAAACGATAAACAAAAACCTTCGATTTTATTCACATATACCGAATGCGCGATGGCTATTTTGCCAAATTTGCTCTGCAACCGATTGCTTCGGTTCTTTTCTAAGCAAAAACAGTTCATTTAAGATCGTAACTAAATACTTGGAATGATTAACATTTCCTTGTTTTCCATGCATGGGCATATCCGGGGCATCCGTTTCTAACACCACGCAGTCAAGAGGCAGTTTTGAGATAGTGGTGCGTGTTTTTTGTGCTCTTGGGTAAGTAATCGTTCCACCGACACCAATATAGAAACCAAGCTGAATCCACGCCAAAGCCTGCTGTTCGCTCCCTGAAAATCCATGAATCACGCCACCCAAAGTAAATTTATACTGCTTTATTAGCTCAATAAGTCGGTTAAAAGACTTCCTTTCATGGATGATTAAAGGCAGCTTAAACGCCTTAGCTAGCTCTATTTGTTGAATGAAAAAACGCTCTTGTTTCTCCCGTGCAACATCGACAAAAAAGTCGAGACCACACTCTCCTATCGCAACACATTGACTGGTTTTTGATGAGAGTAATTGGCGAAGTTCCGAAAATTGCTCGTCATTGGCTTGCTCTAAAAAGTAAGGATGAAAGCCTAATGCGTAATAAACATTAGGGTAAGATTGAGCGATTTCATCAAGCTTCCTCCAGTTACTTTGGCCAATAGAAGGGATGATTAACTTCTCGACTTGCGCCTGTTTCGCTTCTTTAACGTAACCTTCAATACCTTTATCAAGTGAAAAACCTTGCTCAAAAATGTCAAAGTCCGCATGGCAATGGGTGTCAAACAGCGGAAATTCACTTAATTCTGGTGTCATCTTCCCTACTCTCTGTTTGTTGTCCTTGAGGGTCACGGCGATAAGCCACGCAGCTGCGCTTATTTTCAGGCGTTAAGCCAAGCTCTTCGCACCACTTATCGTATTTCTTAATCCAAGCTTTTATCCAACTGAACATACTTACCTTAAGCCTCTAACCTCAAAAGACACGAATAAAAAAACGCCTATTGCAGAACAATAGACGTTTTTGTTTAACTCGAATAGAGCGCAGAGTAATTAGTGCTCGCGCGTCGCTCGGAACTGAACTTCTGGGAAACGTTCAGAAGCTAGGTTCAAATTCACCATAGTCGGTGCGATGTAAGATAGGTTATCACCACCATCTAACGCTAGGTTAGCTTGGCTCTTACGTTTGAACTCTTCTAGTTTCTTAGCGTCATCACATTCAACCCAACGTGCAGTTGCAACGTTCACACCTTCGTAAATCGCTTCAACGTTGTATTCCGCTTTCAAGCGCGCTACAACCACATCAAACTGAAGTACACCAACTGCACCAACGATCAGATCGTTATTTTGCAAAGGACGGAATACTTGAACCGCGCCCTCTTCAGAAAGCTGAACCAAGCCTTTTAGAAGTTGCTTCTGCTTCAATGGATCGCGCAGACGAATACGACGGAATAGCTCACGCGCAAAGTTAGGAATACCTGCGAACTTCAAGCTTTCGCCTTGAGTAAAGGTATCGCCAATCTGAATTGTGCCGTGGTTATGCAGACCAATTATGTCACCCGCGTATGCTTTTCAGCACGAGCACGGTCACC
>NZ_CH902608.1:451063-470859 GCF_000153005.1 Vibrio sp. MED222
TCATTCGCCAGCAAGGAACAGTTCGTGATCAAACTCAGGACATGCGCCGATAACCAATTCAAGTTCTTCACGAACGCTGCTCGCCAGATCTTCGCCAACAGCTTCGTCTAGTTCAGGGTTATCTAGACCTTTGATGATGCGAACTTCTTGGATCTCATGGCCGTGGCCAGATTCATACAAGATCGTTTCATCACGGTGAATGTGGTAAACGCCTTTAAACTCTTTACCACAACCGATAGGCCAAGAGATTGGAGCACAAGCCATACCTAGCTCGCTTTCCACTTCATCTAGCACTTCCATTGGGTCACGAACATCACGGTCAAGTTTGTTCATAAACGTTACGATTGGTGTATCACGTAAACGCGTTACTTCCATCAGTTTACGAGTACGATCCTCGACACCTTTTGCAGCATCGATAACCATCAAACAAGAGTCAACCGCGGTTAATGTACGGTACGTATCTTCCGAGAAATCTTCGTGTCCAGGAGTATCGAGTAGGTTGACTAGACAATCGTTGTATGGGAATTGCATTACAGACGTAGTTACCGAGATACCACGTTCTTTTTCCATCTCCATCCAGTCAGATTTAGCGTGCTGGTTAGAGCCACGGCCTTTTACGGTACCCGCTTTTTGAATCGCGTTTCCGAATAAAAGAACTTTTTCAGTAATCGTGGTTTTACCCGCATCCGGGTGAGAGATAATCGCAAACGTTCTACGTTTGCTCACTTCTTGTTGGAAAGACATAGTCGCCCTTTGCTGATCTAAAGCGTAAAAAGGGCAAGTAGATAATACTTGCCCTTGAATTCTGTGTGCGGATTATACAGAAAGCGTGTCACTTTCTAAAGGGTCAGTTTACACCCTATTTTGTGGCTAATTCCGGAGCTAGCGGTCTAGTTCACGAAAAGACGTAACATGACTAGCTAAAAGACATAAAAAGATAGCTCATAATGATGGCGTCTTCGTTGCCTTGCTTGGTTGGATAATAGTTACGACGGCGGTCGACTTCATTAAAGCCAGCCTTCTCGTAAAGATTAAAAGCATTCACATTACTTTCGCGAACTTCCAGCCAAGCACTTTCCGCGTCAGCTTGTTCACACATATCGAGAAAGTGCTCAACCAAAGCCTTACCGTAACCTTTGCCTTGCTGCTTAGGGTCAACCGCTATCGTCAGCAAAGTAACCTCACCGACAATGTTCTGAGCATAGAAATAGCCGACCACTTGCCCATCGACTTCTAAAACACGGTGGCTGCCTCCACGACTATTAAGATCACGGATCATATTTTCAGACCAAGGATGAGAATGCGCGGTCTGCTCAATTTGCCAAATTGCGTCTAGGTGTTGTTCTGAAGTGGGTAAAAGTTGATTAGTCATAAGCACAAATTTGTTGCCATAAGTCGCGGCGATGTTGGTTATTACCGTTAATGTCAGACAGTAATGGAGATTGAAGTGTTTTTGCCTTCAGTTCATGGGCAGATTCGCAACCAGCAAACCATACCCATTCAACCGAACTTAAATCCACAGCAGACAAGTGTTGCGGTTGAAGGTGTAAAGCTTGAGATAAGTCGAGCTTGATACTTTTGAGTACTCGCTCAAACATCACGGCGAGATCATCCTGAGGTTTTTCTGGTGAAACCAACAGTAACTTGCAATCATTCGATAACAGAGTCAATTCAGATTCATAACCAGCCAAACGCTCTGGGTGACTTAACTCCCATTGGCTAATGCCCATCTCTTGTAGATATTGCGCGTGTGTTTGTGACATATCTAGCGGTCGTAACCTTTGGTTTGTTGGTATTAATATTCTTCGAGTGAACTTAAACGGTGCTCATTGGGGCTGATACTAACAAAAAATAAAGGAGCATCAAGCTCCTTTATTTAGACTAAATCAGTTTGTATCTTATTGAGTGGTAAATCAGCTTATAAGTCGTTGAACTCTGGGCTGTAAGCAATTTCACCAGAATGCCCAGCAAACGCCCCTTCTACCAACTCAATCGCTTGAAAAGCGCCTTCAGGCACATCCCAAACACAACTCAGGCCAAATTCGCTCGCCGCCTTGAAACCAAAACGACCGTAGTAAGCAGGATCACCGAGTACAACACAGGCTGGGTAACCAAAATCTACCAAAGTAGAAAATGCGTCTTCAACCAGTGATTTGGCAATGCCTTGATTGCGGAACTCTTCTTTCACGGCGAGAGGTGCGAGCCCCTGCCAGTTATGATCGTCACCATCAAGAGTAAGAGGGCTAAACATCAGGTGACCAACCACCTCCCCTTCATCAGAACAAGCCACCAGCGATAGCGTTAAATGGCTATTCTCACGCAAGCTCATAACCAAATTAGCTTCTGCATCCGTTTCAAAAACAGATTTCAATAAACGATCGATGACAAGTATATCTGCCGGTGCTTCAGTTCGAATAAGCATTCATTACCTCACTTTGTGTATCTGGGGATTGTACTCCCTTCTGCACAAAATCAGCTAATTGATTTAACAAAGTTTTCATAGGAGTCGGCAATAAGTCTAAATCGACGCTATCCATCAAATTTTTCACTTCCAAGCCTAGCTCGGTATCGCCCTCAATAGACAGTCGACGTTGGAAGAAAAGCGTATCTGGGTCTTCTTTTCGCCCAGCAATCAACACGAGATCATTTAGATTGCCACTAAAACTCACATCTTCATTGACCTCTTTATCAGCGACAACTAGTTGCTCATTTTTGTAGCTAATACACCAACTTAACCCCATATCTTTTATTGAAACTTTAAGCCACTTGTCTTCTAAGAACTCAAAATCACCATCCTCTAAAGCCTCCTTGAATACATTTTTCAATGCTTCTAATAAGGCTTTTTTTTGTACTGATTTTGGTAATAACTGGACTGGAGATCGCAAAATTGATGCGGCATTTTGAACTAGTTGAGTGCGTATCTTGTTTATCACGTGACTTATCCGTAACTTTGTCAATAATATAGAAAGCATCATAGATGATGTTGAGATCTCAGTTACTGTTATGTATCAAATTAATTCAGTTTGATGCTCGACCTTTAATATATTGATAATCACAGTTATAGTAACTCTGGTCATGAAAATCACAGCGAATCGCTGCACTCACAAGTAAACATCGATAGCTGAACAAAAAGCAATCAATGTTTATCGATAGTGAATATTCAAGCTCTTGGAGAATTGGTAGTACTTTGATGCCTCCCCAGCAACTACAACATTGGTTTACACAGCTTACTGCAAACAGCCCGTTCTTTTTTGCGGTACTTGATGCTCAACATAACTATTTTATGGTGAATGAGCGTTACTGTGATATTGCTGGTTTAAGTAAAACAGAGCTTGTAGGCATGAATGACCGCCAAACCTTGGGCGAGCAATTCTATCAACACCTAAAGCCTTACTATGAGCGTGCATTCAATGGCGAAACGATTGAGGCCGAAATCACCCTAAACGAAACGGCTTTAGACACTAGCCTTCATTTCAGCCTATCTCCGCTTACCAATGGTAAAAAGACTGAATACATCATCTTTCACGCCTTCGATACATCTGAAAACCAAGTACTTGTCCGTTCTTTAGAAGAGTCTGAAGCGAAATTCCACAAGCTATCTCACCTGCTCCCAGACGGATTGCTATTAGTTGAAAACGACTACATTCTGTCTTCGAACCCTGCAGCTGCGCGCTTACTTGGTTTTAACTCCACCACAGAATTGATTGGCGAAGAGTTAGGCCGATTATTTATCGATGAACAAACCAAAACAGTCTTTAATAATGACCTCAGCTCCATTATTTCTGAGTCTGGCTTGGTTTGTTTAACGGGTGCTCGATGTGGCTTTGAACGTAAAGTTCAGTTAAATATCGACTCGACGGTCATTCTTGGAAGCAGTACCCAACTCGTACTTATTCAAGACGCTCAAGAAACAACAAAACAATACACCCCCGCTAACAGTGAAGATGCCTACATCGATACACTGACTAAGCTCTACAACCGACTTGGGTTTACCAAAAGCCTTGAGCAGTTCATTCACAACAAGACCCCTGTTGTGATGCTCTACTTAGACATCGATAACTTCAAAAATATCAATGACTCACTTGGCCACCACATCGGTGATAAAGTGATTAAAGAGGTCGCATCTCGCTTAAAACGACAACTGCCTCGTCAAGCTATTATTGGCCATTTAGGCGGTGATGAATTTGGTATTATTCTACCTGAGCCTGAACACCCACGAACACCTGAAATACTCTCTGAAAAGATCATATCTCTGATCAACCAACCCTTCGATCTCCACCATTTTAGCAAGCGTTTAGCCTGCTCGATTGGTAGTGTGAGCTTTCCTCACGATGGCAGTGACGCACGTATCTTGCTACAGAATGCTGACACCGCAATGTATGAAGCTAAGGATCGTGGACGCAACCGCCTGATCAAGTTCAACGAACAGATGAACAAAGAAGCGCGAATGCGACTGTGGCTTGAGATAGAACTGCAAAAAGCACTGCAACAGAACGGGCTTGAGGTTTGGTACCAACCAAAAGTAAATGCGCGTGACTTCACCATTAACGGAGCAGAAGCTCTGGTACGTTGGAAACACCCCGTAGAAGGTTATATTAGCCCTGCCGCATTTATTCCTGTAGCGGAACGAGCTGGCCTTATTGAACAACTTGGTCGTGTGGTAATGCGCGAAGTATTTGCCACGGTGAAACGTTGGAAGATGCAAGGTATTTTACCTGGTCGCGTCGCGATCAACCTTTCACCAGAGCAGTTTGGTAATCCAAAATTGATTGATTTCATGGAGAAGTTGCTGCGTTCTACTGAGCTAGATCCAAGTGCGATTACCTTTGAGCTTACAGAAAGTGCCGTAATGAGTGATAGTGAGCACACGCTTCAAATGCTGAACGCGATTAAGAGACTTGGCTTTGCGTTATCCATCGATGACTTTGGTACGGGTTACTCTTCTCTATCTTACCTTGCTCGCTTTCCGATTGATGAGCTTAAAATTGACCGGGCTTTTATCTCAGATATCGATACCTTACCAAAGCAAATTACCGTAATTGAAAACATCATCAACCTTGGGAAATCTCTCGATTTAACCGTGGTTGCAGAGGGTGTCGAAACCAGTGAGCAAGCAACCCTGCTGTCTAACCTCAACTGTGGTTCAATTCAAGGTTTCCACTTCTATCGCCCTCAACCAAAACAAGAGGTTGAAGAACTGTTCGCCCAAAACCGTCGTCACAAGAATTAATTAAACACGCCCTCCAACACCAAGCTAAAGCGTAAATTCGCCATTCGTCAGTACCTCAAATGGGGTAAAAGCAGATTTATCCATCTAAACCTGCCTTACATCAATTCCGTCATTCATAATTCTTCATAAAATACTCGCTTCAATTTTATTCTATTGGTAGTGAGCAAATGGAACTCTTATGCCCAGCGGGTAACTTACCTGCTTTGAAAACCGCTATTGATTGCGGTGCGGATGCTGTCTATATCGGATTCAAAGACGATACGAATGCCCGACACTTCGCAGGACTTAACTTTGCGGGTAAAAAGCTCGATCGTGCTGTGCAGTATGTGCATGACCGCAACAAGAAAATTCACGTTGCCTTAAATACTTTTGCTCACCCAAACGGCTTCGAACGCTGGACTAACGCTGTAGATAACGCCGCCGCACTAGGCGTTGATGCGCTGATCATCGCTGACATTGCGGTGCTCGAGTACGCTGCAAATAAATATCCAGAACTAGAGCTGCACTTATCAGTACAAGCATCTGCGACCAATGCAGCCGCTATCGACTTCTATCATAAAAATTTCAACGTTAAGCGTGTGGTATTGCCGCGCGTATTGTCGATCCATCAGGTCAAACAGCTTTCTCGTAACATCACTTCTGACGTTGACCTCGAAGTATTCGCTTTTGGTAGCTTATGTATCATGGCAGAAGGCCGTTGCTACCTCTCTTCATACATGACGGGTGAATCGCCAAATACGGTTGGGGCATGTTCTCCAGCAAAATACGTTCGCTGGCAAGAAACGGATGGCGGACTTGAATCTCGCTTGAACGAAATCCTTATCGACAAGTATGAAGCAGGTGAGAACGCAGGTTACCCAACGCTATGTAAAGGCCGATTTGAAGCAGAAGTAGATGGTGAGCGAAAGCGTTATCACGCACTTGAAGAGCCAACTAGCCTTAACACACTATCTATGTTGCCTGAGCTTTTCGCCGCGAATGTTGCTTCTGTGAAGATTGAAGGTCGCCAACGTAGCCCTGCTTATGTCGAGCAAGTCACTCGCACTTGGCGCGCAGCCATCGATCGCTACTTAGCGAACCCTGAACAATACCAAGTGGAACAAGCTTGGAATGCGACACTGGCGAATGTATCTGAAGGTACACAAACCACGCTTGGCGCTTACCACCGTAAATGGCAATAGAGCCAAATGGAGAACTCAATGAAATACGCATTAGGCCCTCTACTTTATTTTTGGCCAAAACAAGATGTTGAAAGCTTCTATGAGCAAGCAAAATCAAGCTCTGCCGACATCATCTACCTCGGTGAAGCGGTGTGCTCAAAGCGCCGTGAGATGAAAGCAAAACACTGGATGGACATAGCAAAAGAGCTGTCTGATTCAGGTAAGCAAGTGGTACTTTCAACCATGGCATTGCTAGAAGCCCCAAGCGAAGTCAACATCATGAAGAAGTACATTGATAACGGTGACTTCGCCATTGAAGCCAATGATGTATCTGCGATTCAACTGGCAAGTGAAAGTAAGGTGCCTTTTGTTGTTGGCCCTGCGGTGAACACCTACAATGCACGCACTCTGAACCTGTTCTTGAAACAAGGTATGACGCGTTGGTGTATGCCCGTTGAGCTTTCTCGCGAGTGGCTAAGCAACGTAATGAAACAGTGCGAAGAGCTTAATATTCGTAATAAGTTCGAAGTAGAAGTGTTTAGCCATGGCTACTTACCTCTTGCTTACTCTGCACGTTGCTTTACAGCCCGAGCAGAGAACAAAGCCAAAGACGATTGCGAAACCTGCTGCATCAAATACCCAACAGGTCTACAGGTCGAAAGCCAAGAAGGCCAATCGGTATTTAACCTTAATGGTATCCAGACGCAATCAGGTTACTGCTACAACCTAGTCAATGATCTACCGAGCATGCATGACTTGGTCGATGTCGTTCGCCTAAGTCCATTGGGTATCGACACTTTCTCTGAAATCAATAACTTCAGAGCGAACGAGCAAGGTCAAAAACCAATGAAGATTGAAAGCCGCCAGTGCAATGGCTACTGGCATCAGCTTGCGGGTTTAGACGTTAAAAACATCTAGTTTCTAGAGTTAAACCCATCAGCCACAGAGACAAAAAGGTCTAGCATTCGCTAGACCTTTTTAATTCTACTTAAGAAATACGACCTATGCCGCCGCTGTATTCATCGGTGAGACATCGAGCTTCTTTACATCTTTGTAGAGCATCACCATCACCACCACGCTTAGCGCAATATTAGACAGTGGGTACGCAACCCAGATCCCCGGCACACCGTACAACTTAGGCATAATGTACAAGAAAGGTAACTGGATAAGCATATTACCTAGCATGACAAACATCGCTTTACTGCCTTTGTTGACCGCCTGATAGTAAGCACCCGCTACCACTAAGAAGCCATCAAGCGCCAGTGCAAACATGTGCAATCGAATACCCAACACGGTGTACTCAACTAGCTGAGGTTCATCTGAGTTAAAGACTGACACAAACTCTCGTGGGAACGCGTTCAGAAGCAGCACGAACGCCACACCAATCAATACCGAACTCATCATCGCAATCTTAAGTAGCTTACGGATATTCGCTTGGTTACGCGCACCATGGTTATAACTCACCAATGGTTGCATGCCGTTGGCGATACCTTCAGCCGTGAGATAATAAACCGTCACTATGTAGCCCAAAATCGCGTAAGCACCAATCATCAACTGGTCGCCATATTGAGAGAACAACGCATTGTGCAGCGCAACCATCATCGAACCGTAAGCGTACATAAAGAAGCTTGATGTACCAATGGCAAAGATTTGTGGAATCACATCAAGCTTCAGTCTCAGTTCATTCCAACGCAAGCGCAGGTTTGCTCGACGTGAGAAGAAGTAAGCTAACCCCAAACCTGTTACTACAAACTGAGCAATCGCGGTTGCCAATGCAGCACCCTTCAACTCCCAACCAAGCTGAGCAATAAACAGATAATCCAGAGCTATATTGATCACCGCACCGACAATCATCAGTATGGTGGCCAAGTTCGGGCTGTCATCGTTACGCAGTAAAAACGGCATCGCGATCGAACCTAGCGTGAAGACACTCGCGCCAATCAGAATGTGTAAGTATTGTAGGCCAAGTTCATACACTCTCCCTTCTGCGCCCTGCCAAAGCAAGAAGTTATCAGCAAACAAAAACAGCAATGCAGAAACAATAGGTGTTATCGCCAACAACAAGGTTAAACCTGTTGCTAAGATCTCCTTAGCGCCTTGAGTATCTTTTTCACCTTGGCGAATCGAGACAAGCGCACCTGTACCTACACCCACCAACATACCAATACCGAGAATCGAACCAATCACAGGCCACGCAACATTGATACCTGCAAGTCCATCAGCCCCCACATAGCGGCCAATGAAGATGCCATCCACCACTTGGTAAAGGCCATTAACCAACATGGCAGCCACAGTAGGGATTGTGTATCGCCAAAACTGACGACTAATTGAGTTACTCATTTCTTACTCTACTTTCATCTGTGATTCGCATATCAACAAGATATGACTCGAAAAATTAGTTAACAAGGCTAACTAAATATCTAAATTATTTACTTCAAAGCTTTATTTAATAATAGGTTTAGCTGCTGAGACTCTTGCTCAGACAAACGACTTTCCAATATCTGTGCCATGACCTGATAGATCTTACTTTCTTCTTCTAAGCCGACTTCAGCTTTGCTGGTCAATACGACCAACTTAGACCTCGCATCTTCGAGCGAAGCTTTACGCTCAACAAGCCCCTTTCTCTCTAGTCTCTGAACCATAGTGGTTGCTGAAGGCTTGGTCACCTGCATCTCAATCGCAAGATCAGTCAATCGAATCGGTTCAGGAGAAGATTGAATGACCTTCAAATAGTCATACTCATTGAAGCTCAATTGGCAAATAGGATCTTCATTTACCTGAGTTCGCCATATCTTAGAGGCGAAGCGCTCAATCTTTTCTAAATTCTGGTTCAGCATACTCACCTAATCAAGAATGGCATTTAGTTAGCAAGGCTAACTATTTTAGTGTTGTTTAAATAAAAAGCAATCAAAAACGAGCCCCCCCCCACCACCTGTTTATAAAAAAGGAACATAAAAAAACCGCTGACAGGCAGCGGTTCTTCGGAATCAAAATATATCGTTTACTTTGTGTCGGCTTTTTCTTCGGCCTCAGCCAACTTAACTTTTGCTAAGTGCTCGGCTTTAAGAGTAGTAAATATACGGCTTAGCTCTAAGAAAGAGTAACGATGCTCTACATATTCATACACATTGAAAGACACTGACAACTTGTACAGAGAGATCGCATTCGCGTAGTCCCCATTCATGTGGTAACGCTTAGCAAGGTAGAAATATGTCTCAGTTAGGCGCTGCGCAAGTAACGTGTTGTCACGAGTACCGGTCAAGATGGCCTTAAAAGCCTGCTCTTCAGTAATGTCATCAAGCATAATCGCGACTAATACCCAACCCCACTGCTCATCACGGCTCTCGTAACGTTTTTGCAAATCAAGCTTGGCTTGCTCTGGCGTGAGTTCGTGCTGAATGATATACAACCAAAGCGCACGGAATGGATCACTTGGGTCATCGGTATAATGCTTCGTCATCTCTTCATTGGCTAAATCATAACGTTCGCCGTAGTAGAGTGCGATAGAGCGGTTTCTTTCTGCGTAAGAGTTTGCAGGATCAAGCTCTAACGTAGAATCAAAAGATTCATAAGCCGCATCAAACTCCCCTACCTGCGTAAAGTAAACCCCCAAAAGGTTGAAGATATCAGGTTGAGCAGGGTTCAATGAAAGAGATTGGTTGAAGTCGAGACGTGCTAGATCACGCAGGCCAACACTATCGTAGTAGTTACCACGTTCAAACAGCATCTTAGATCGAACTTCATCATTCAAGTCCGGGCGCTGTAATAATTGACTAAGACGTGCAATTTGAACCTCTTGCTGAACGCTTGGTTGCAGCGGTACAGCCATTGGTGGATAAACCCAACGTGAGGTGTTATCTGATGTTGTCGCACAACCTGTCAGTACAAGCAGTAAACACATACTCGCGGTTTGAAACCATTTCACAAATAATTACTCCTGTTATGACCGCAATAAAAAAGGGGAGCGATATGCTCCCCTTTATAACATGCTTTTTTACCAATGGGTTAGAAATCACTAAAAAGCGATAGTCCCATTAATAGGCTAAGAATTACTCAGCAGCAGGTGCTTCGCCTTCAGCTGGCGTTTCAACTGCTTCTTTCATGCTTAGACGTACACGGCCTTGACGGTCAATTTCAAGAACCTTAACTGGTACTTCTTGACCTTCAGTTAGGTAGTCAGACACTTTCTCAACGCGCTTATCAGCGATTTGAGAGATGTGTACTAGACCATCTTTACCTGGAAGGATAGTAACGAATGCACCGAAGTCAGCTAGACGAGCAACTTTACCTTGGTAAATGCGGCCAACTTCAACTTCAGCAGTGATCTCTTCGATACGACGGATAGCTTCTTTAGCAGCTGCGCCTTCAGTAGCAGCAATCTTGATTGTGCCATCGTCTTCGATTTCGATTGTAGTACCCGTTTCTTCACAAAGAGCACGGATAACTGCGCCGCCTTTACCGATAACATCTTTGATCTTATCAGAGCTGATTTTCATTGTGTGGATACGTGGAGCGAATTCAGAGATATCTTCACGAGCACCAGAGATAGCTTCATCCATTACAGAAAGGATGTGCTTACGTGCACCTTGCGCTTGGTTAAGAGCAATTTGCATGATCTCTTTAGTGATACCTTCGATCTTGATGTCCATTTGAAGTGCAGTGATACCAGCGTTAGTACCTGCTACTTTAAAGTCCATATCACCTAGGTGATCTTCGTCGCCAAGGATGTCAGAAAGAACAACGAAATCGTCGCCTTCTTTAACAAGACCCATTGCGATACCCGCAACAGAAGCTTTGATTGGAACACCAGCATCCATAAGTGCTAGAGATGTACCACATACAGAAGCCATTGAAGAAGAACCGTTAGATTCTGTGATTTCCGATACAACACGAACTGTGTATGGGAATTCGTCAACAGAAGGCATTACTGCTTGGATACCACGTTTAGCAAGCTTACCGTGACCAATTTCACGACGCTTAGGAGAACCAACGAAACCAGTCTCACCTACACAGTATGGAGGGAAGTTGTAGTGTAGAAGGAAGTTGTCTTTCTTCTCACCCATTAGGCTGTCGATGATTTGTGCATCACGTTGTGTACCAAGCGTTGCAGTAACAAGTGCTTGAGTTTCACCACGAGTGAATAGAGAAGAACCGTGTGTACGTGGAAGAACACCAGTACGTACGTCTAGCGCACGAACCATGTCTTTTTCACGGCCATCAATACGTGGGTTGCCAGCAATGATGCGGCTACGTACTACGTTTTTCTCTAGAGAACCAAGCATGCCGCGGATTTCGCGCTCATCTAGGTTTTCGTCTTGTGCAATTAGAGCTTCAACAGTGTCGTTCTTGATTGCGCCAACTTGCTCGTAACGAGCCATTTTCTCAGTGATCTGGTACGCGTCAGATAGACGTGTTTCAGCTTGCTCAGCAACTTTAGCTTTAAGCTCAGTGTTAACTGCTGGCGCTTCCCAGTTCCAAGATGGAGTTGCAACTTCAGCAGCAAACTCGTTGATTGCTTTGATTACAACTTGTTGTTGGTCGTGACCGTAAACAACAGCTGAAAGCATTTCTTCTTCAGATAAGTTATCTGCTTCAGATTCAACCATAAGTACTGCGCCTTCTGTACCAGACACAACTAGGTCTAGTTTAGAGTTTTCAAGCTCAGTATTTGATGGGTTAAGAACAAGTTCGCCGTCGATGTGACCAACACGTGCAGCACCGATAGGACCATTGAATGGAGCACCAGAGATAGCAAGTGCAGCAGACGTTGCGATCATAGTGATCATGTCTGGGTTTACGTCAGGGTTGATAGAAACAACCGTAGCGATAACTTGAACTTCGTTTTTAAACGCACTTGGGAAAAGTGGACGAATTGGACGGTCAATCAGACGAGCTGTTAGTGTTTCGCCTTCAGATGGACGACCTTCGCGCTTGAAGAAACCACCAGGGATTTTACCCGCAGCGTATGTACGCTCTTGGTAGTTAACTGTTAGAGGGAAGAAATCTTGACCCGCAACAGCTTCTTTTTTAGCAACAACAGAAACGAATACTGATGTATCGTCCATAGTCGCCATTACAGCAGCAGTAGCTTGACGTGCCATTACGCCCGTTTCTAGAGTAACGGTGTGGTTACCGTACTGGAATGACTTTACAACTGGTTTTTCAAACATTGTATATCCTTCATCTGAAAATCTCTTTTCAGAATAAGTGAATGAATGCTCAGCAATAACTAATCGCGACTAGTAAAAAAAGACGAGAAGTTCAATCAGACTAAACATCTGCTTTTAATAGTCGCGACCTATTGGCCGACATCTGTGACTGTTATTGTTGAGCTAATTAGGGTGCGAAATAATCAAACAATTATTCGCGTGCGAGAGTATAAACTATTTTCTTGGTAAGAGACATTTTCACGATTAAAAATCAGGTTAACCGCACAGAGAACCTTCATTTTTAACATTAAAAATATAACAGGCACAAAAAAAGGAGCATAAATGCTCCTTTTCTTCAAACTGTCTTTGCAGACATCGCTATTAGCGACGTAGGCCTAGACGCTTGATTAGGTCTTGGTAACGAGTAAGGTTTTTGCCTTTCAAGTAATCAAGAAGCTTACGACGGCTAGAAACCATACGTAATAGACCACGACGGCTGTGGTGATCGTGTTTGTGCGCTTTGAAGTGACCTTGTAGGTGGTTGATAGAAGCAGTAAGTAGTGCTACTTGTACTTCTGGTGAACCTGTGTCGCCTTCAGATTGTGCGTATTCTGCAACGATTGCTGCTTTAGTTTCTGCATTCAGAGACATAAATCTCTCCTGATAAGAGTAAGTTTATATTTGTAGCAGCCAATCTCTGATTCAGCCGCTACGCGAGTCGAGGATTATAGGGAAGTTTACGAGTTGGTGCAATAACAATCGAACTGATGAAAAACGAAAAAAGCGAACCATTAAAATTAAGGGCTCGCTTTCTATATTATTGATTCGCTTTTCCAGGCTAAGCGCCAATACCTAACTAGGTTTCAGCGTTATGGTTGTGGCTCTTCATCTCTGAAAACAACCAAACGCTTCGGTGCAACTCGGCCATCTTCAGCAATCTGAGCAACACCAACAAACAGTTTCTCTTCACCACTTGTCATGCGAACCGTACCTTCAGTTGGCGCACCAGAAACCTGAACGGGCATACCGTGCTGAACTAGGTCAGTCAGTTCCGCGTTTAAGTTAACTTCTGGTAAGTCTTCAACGGCTGTGTCCATTGGCATTAATAGTGGATCAAGCAGTTCTTTGGGTGCAATTTCTTGCGCCTGCGCTTGCTCTAGGATCTCGTTCAACTGCTCCAAAGTCACCATACGATCGTACGGATACTTAGCAACACCAGTACGGCGAAGCATGGTCACGTGGGCACCACAACCTAGCATTTCACCAAGATCGTCGGTAATTGTGCGGATGTAAGTGCCTTTTGAACAATGCACTTCCATCTCAACTTCATCACCTTCAAAGCGAAGCAGTTCAATAGAGTAAACAGTGATTTTACGAGATTCACGAGGCACCTCGATACCTGCACGTGCGTATTCATACAAAGGCTTACCTTGATACTTCAATGCTGAGAACATTGACGGAATCTGGTCGGTTTCCCCTTTGAAGCTTGCAATGCAGCGTTCAAGTTGCTCTTGAGTCACGTTAACATCTCGTGTCTCTACCACTTCACCATCAGAGTCAGAAGTATTGGTACGCTCACCAAGCTTAGCGATTACTACGTAGCGCTTGTCAGAATCTAATAGAAACTGAGAAAACTTCGTTGCTTCACCAAGACAAATTGGCAGCATGCCAGTCGCAAGAGGATCAAGAGCACCGGTGTGCCCTGCCTTCTCTGCAAAGTAAATACGTTTTACTTTTTGCAGTGCATCATTAGACGAAATGCCCGTTGGCTTATCTAACAGAATTACCCCGTTGATAGGGCGACCTTTACGACGGCGAGCCATTACTCTTCGCCCTTAGACTGAGTTTCGTCAGTTCGGCCAGACTCTTCTTGCTTACGCTTATCGTCGTTTAAAACTTCACTTACTAAGTTAGACATACGCATGCCTTCTACTAGTGTGTTGTCGTAAGTAAAACGCACTTCAGGCGTTAGACGGTGACGAATACGCTTACCAAGAGCCATACGAACTGGCACTTCATGCTCTTTAAGAGCAGCAAGACATGATTCAGGTGTTTGCTCACCGATACATAGGAAAGTAACGAACACTTTTGCGTAAGCAAGGTCACGAGACACTTCTACGTCTGAGATAGTTACCATACCGATACGTGAGTCACGAACTTCACGTTGTAGGATAAGCGCAAGCTCCTTTTGAAGCTGCTGAGACACACGTTGTGTGCGGCTAAATTCTTTTGACATTTTCTTTTCTCACTTAGAAAGATGGGGGGCTTGGTAATTACCAGCCCCCCATGGTGTATTCAACAACCGATTACCTTATTACCTTTATTAGTAATGTTAGTAACCTTAGTCAATATGTCGAGTCGTACAGACTGATTAGTCTAGAGTACGTTTAACCTCAACGATTTCGAATACTTCGATCTGGTCACCAACGCGAACGTCATTGTAGTTCTTAACGCCAACACCACACTCGTAACCATTCTTAACTTCTTGAACGTCATCTTTAAAGCGACGAAGTGACTCTAGTTCACCTTCGTAGATAACAACGTTTTCACGAAGTACACGGATTGGGTTGCTACGCTTAATCGTACCTTCAGTAACGATACAACCAGCGATTGCACCAAGTTTAGGCGACTTAAATACGTCACGAACTTGTGCAAGACCAATGATTTCTTGACGGAATTCAGGAGCAAGCATACCGCCCATTGCCTGTTTAACTTCGTCAATCAGTTGGTAGATGATTGAGTAGTAACGTAGATCTAGGTTTTCGTTCTGAACTGTATTACGCGCAGTTGCGTCAGCACGAACGTTGAAACCAAGGATGATAGCGTTAGAAGCTGCAGCAAGCGTTGCGTCAGTTTCAGTAATACCACCAACACCAGAACCTACGATGTTCACTTTAACTTCGTCAGTTGACAGTTTCAGTAGAGAGTCAGCAATCGCTTCTACAGAACCTTGAACGTCAGCTTTAAGTACAACGTTAAGTTCAGCAACTTCGCCTGCCGTCATGTTCGCGAACATGTTCTCTAGTTTCGCTTTTTGTTGGCGAGCTAGTTTAACATCACGGAATTTACCTTGACGGTAGTTTGCAACTTCACGCGCTTTACGCTCATCACGTACAACAGTCGCTTCATCACCTGAAGCAGGAACGCCAGAAAGACCTAGAATTTCTACAGGGATAGATGGACCTGCAGTTTCGATGTCTTTACCGTTTTCATCACGCATTGCACGAACACGGCCGTACTCTTGACCACAAAGAACGATATCGCCTTTGTTTAGAGTACCAGACTGAACTAGTACTGTTGCAACTGGACCACGACCTTTATCAAGGCGAGATTCAACAACAACACCAGATGCCATGCCTTCTTTAACCGCTGTAAGTTCAAGAACTTCAGACTGAAGAAGGATAGACTCTAGAAGACCATCAATGTTTGTACCCTGTTTTGCAGAGATGTGAACGAAGATGTTCTCACCGCCCCATTCTTCAGGAATAACGTCGTATTGAGCTAGCTCATTCTTAACGTTGTCTGGGTTTGCACCCTCTTTGTCGATCTTGTTCACAGCAACAATCAGAGGAACGCCTGCCGCTTTCGCGTGCTGGATTGCTTCGATTGTTTGTGGCATTACGCCATCGTCTGCAGCAACAACAAGTACAACGATATCTGTCGCTTGAGCACCACGAGCACGCATAGCAGTAAAGGCCGCGTGTCCAGGAGTATCAAGGAACGTGATCATGCCGTTGTCAGTATCTACGTGGTAAGCACCAATGTGCTGCGTGATACCGCCAGCTTCGCCAGAAGCAACGTGTGCTTTACGAATGTAGTCAAGTGTTGAAGTTTTACCGTGGTCAACGTGACCCATGATAGTAACAACAGGAGCACGACCTTCAGCGATAGCATCGCTATCACGGTCAGCTAGTACTGCTTCTTCAAGTTCGTTTTCTTTACGTAGGATTACCTTGTGACCCATTTCTTCAGCAACAAGTTGTGCTGTTTCTTGGTCGATCACTTGGTTGATAGTCGCCATAGCGCCCATCTTCATCATTACTTTGATAACTTCAGTTGCTTTAACTGACATTTTGCTAGCCAGTTCAGAAACAACGATAGTTTCGCCGATAGCAACGTCAGATTTTGCAACAGTCGCTGACTTATCGAAGCCTTGCTGCATTGAAGTTGGTTTAGCAAGCTTACCTTTACCGCCACGACCACGTTGGTTACGACCACCACGGTTATTGCCAGGTTGAGTTGCTGGAGCTGGTTTCTTCTTGCGACGACGAGGTGCTTTCTCATCTTTTTTGTCTGCCGCATCTTCAGCTTCACGAGCGTAAGTAGAAGTCGTCACATGGTAATCCGCAGATTTCTCTTGCTCTTTCTTCTTCTTCTCTTCTTCAGACCAACGTTCTTGGTTCTCTTCTGCTAACTTACGAGCTTCTTCAACAAGCTTAGCTGCTTCAGCTTCGGCTTTACGAGTTGCTTCTTGCTCTTGACGAGCTTTAAGTTCATCCGCTTCTTTTTTCGCTTGTGCGTTAGCGTCTGCATTTTTTGAATTCATGTCTTTTTTAGCCTTTTCAGCTTGTGCGCGTTGAGCCTTCTCTTCAGCTTCACGTTTTGCATCCGCTTCACGTGTTACTTTTGCTTCGGCTTCGCGCTGTGCTTTCTCTGCAGCATCACGTTTCGCTTGCTCTTCAGCATCGCGTTGTGCTTTCTCTTCCGCTTCACGATTAGCTACTTCCTCAGCTTCACGTTTCGCTTCATCTTCAATAGTGCTGCGCTTCACGTAAGTACGCTTTTTACGTACCTCAACTTGAACATCCTTACTCTTACCGCCTCCAGCGGCAACACTTAGCGTGCTGCGGGTCTTGCGTTGAAGAGTTAAACGAGTCGGTTCTGTTTCACCAGAAGTATCGCCGTGCTCCTTTTTAAGGTGCGTTAGCAATGTTTGCTTCTCTGAATCAGTCACTTGGTCCGACCCTGCTTTCTTCATGCCTGCATCAGCAAGTTGTTCAATTAAGCGGTCAACTGGCGTACCAATCTCTTCACTCAGTGCTTTAACTGTTAATTGTGTCATACCGCTCTCTCTCCTTGCTGAATTATTCTTCGTCGCCGAACCAACAGATGTTACGCGCAGCCATAATTAGCTCGCCTGCACGCTCTGCAGTTAGGTCTTCGATGCCTTCTAGTTCATCAACGCCTTGGTCAGCTAGGTCTTCCAATGTCGCAACGCCTTTTGCTGCTAGCTTGTAAGCCATTTCACGCTCAAGACCTTCAAGTGCAAGTAGGTCTTCAGCTGGCTCAACACCATCGAAAGTTTCTTCTTTCGCTAGCGCTAGAGTTGTCAGTGCGTCTTTCGCGCGGTTACGCAATTCTTCAACGATACCTTCATCTAGACCATCTACTTCAAGAAGCTCGTTCACAGGAACGTAGGCTACTTCTTCAAGCGTAGAGAAGCCTTCTTCAACAAGCATTTGAGCAAAGTCTTCTTCGATATCTAGGTGCTTCATGAAGTTTTCAATAGAAGCAACTGCTTCTTCTTGGTGCTTCTTCTCTAGATCAGCAACAGTCATTACGTTCAGTTCCCAACCAGTAAGTTGAGACGCTAGACGTACATTTTGACCGCTACGACCGATAGCTTGCGCTAGATTGTCAGCTTCAACCGCGATGTCCATTGAGTGCGTATCTTCATCAACGATGATAGAAGCAACATCAGCAGGAGCCATTGCATTGATAACGAATTGCGCCGGGTTATCATCCCAAAGCACGATATCGATACGCTCACCGCCAAGGTCGTTAGATACAGCTTGTACACGTGCGCCACGCATACCAACACACGCACCAACAGGGTCAATACGTTTGTCGTTTGTTTTAACGGCGATTTTAGCACGAGAACCAGCGTCACGTGCAGCACCTTTAAGTTCAATTAGCTCTTCACCAATCTCAGGCACTTCAACACGGAATAGTTCAGCTAGCATTTCTGGCTTAGAACGAGTAACAAAAAGCTGGAAACCACGAGCTTCTGGCTTAACTGCGTATAGAAGACCACGAACACGGTCACCTGGACGGAAGTTTTCACGAGGAAGTTGGTCATCACGAAGGATTACCGCTTCAGCATTGTTACCTAGATCTAGAATCACTGTGTCACGGTTAACTTTCTTAACTGCGCCAGTGACTAGCTCGCCTTCGTTATCAATAAACTGTTCAACGATTTGAGCGCGTTCAGCTTCACGTACTTTCTGTACGATAACTTGCTTAGCTGTTTGAGTCGTAATACGGTCAAACGTTACTGATTCGATATCATCTTCGATGAAACCGCCAAGTTCGATCTCTGGATCATCGTACTTTGCAGCTTCAATAGAGATTTCTTTTGTTGGGAATTCAACTTCCTCAACAGCTTCCCAACGGCGGAAAGTTTCGAAATTACCCGTTTTACGGTCAATCTCAACACGAACTTCGATTTCTAGTTCGCTTTTCTTTTTTGTTGCCGTTGCAAGCGCGATTTCAAGCGCTTCAAAAATACGCTCACGAGGAACTGCTTTCTCATTAGAAACAGCTTCTACTACCGCCAAAATTTCTTTGTTCATTAATCTAGCCTCTTAAGCTCTTCTCTCTAGGAGAACTAAAATTTAGGGATCAGGTTAGCTTTCGCAATATTGCTCAGGACGAATTCTTCTTCTTGTCCTTCAACCAATACTTTCACTGTCTCGCCTTCGATAGATTGGATATCACCTTTCCATTTACGACGGTTGCCGACAGCCATTTTCAAAACGATGCTTACCTCGTGACCAATAAATTGTTGGTAATGCTCAGCTTTGAACAGTGGTCTCTCTAAACCTGGTGAAGACACTTCAAGGTTATAAGCCACTGAAATTGGATCTTCAACGTCCATTACGGCACTTACTTGGTGACTAACTTCAGAGCAATCATCTACATTGATACCATTTGGTGAATCGATGTAAATGCGTAGCGTTGAGTGCTCACCAGCACGAATAAATTCTAATCCAACTAACTCATAACCTGATGCTGCTACTGGAGCGTCAAGCATTTCAGTAAGTTGTCTTTCTAAACCAGTCATTTAACCACTCCAGAAACAAAAAAAGGGCTCAAAGCCCAATTTAAATTCCAAGCAAACATTATCATCTAAATGCATTTATAAATGCTTAGATAACAAAAAACCCCGTATAAGCCGGGGTTTTTGTTGCTGGACCCTTATATGTTAAGTGTCATCATATTTGATATCACACTTAACTCACAGTGAGGTTCACACTG
>NZ_CH902608.1:470961-474829 GCF_000153005.1 Vibrio sp. MED222
CAATGTATCTATGGTTGAGTTTGAACTTGCGAAAGACAAAATTATGATGGGTGCAGAGCGCCGTTCAATGGTGATGTCTGAGGAAGTGAAAGAGTCAACGGCTTACCACGAAGCAGGTCACGCAATTGTTGGTCGTTTGGTACCTGAACACGATCCAGTGTATAAAGTATCAATCATCCCACGTGGTCGTGCGCTTGGTGTAACTATGTACTTACCTGAGCAAGACCGCGTAAGCATGTCTCGCCAGCATCTAGAATCAATGATCTCTAGCTTGTACGGTGGTCGTCTTGCTGAAGAACTTATCTACGGTAAAGACAAAGTTTCGACCGGTGCGTCAAACGATATCGAGCGTGCAACTGATATTGCTCGTAAGATGGTAACGCAGTGGGGCTTCTCGGAAAAACTAGGTCCTCTTCTTTATGCTGAAGAAGAAGGCGAAGTTTTCCTAGGTCGCGGCATGAGCCAGGCGAAACATGTTTCTGACGATACAACTCGACTTATCGATGAAGAAATTCGCATTCTTATCGACCGCAACTACGCTCGAGCTAAGCAAATTCTAGAAGATAATATGGATTTGATGCACTCGATGAAAGATGCGCTTATGAAGTACGAAACGATCGATGCGGGTCAGATTGATGACCTCATGGAGCGTAAGACTGACATTCGTGAGCCTGCTGGTTGGGGTGATCAGGCGAAAGCAGAACCTGCAAAGGAAGAAGCTAAACCTGAAGCTAAATCAGAAGCCGAGCCAAAAGCTGAAGAGTCGACAGTTGAAGAAGTTAAATCTGAATCAGATGATGCTCAAAACAAAGATTCTTAATTGCTAAGCTTTAAATTAAAACCCTGAGTACGCTCAGGGTTTTTCTGTTTCTAGCCCAAGATATTTTTTACCTTTAAGACCCACCTTCCATGATATTAAAAGCACACAATAAAACGCTCGTTTTAGACCGCCCACATGTGATGGGTATCCTCAATGTTACGCCTGACTCTTTCTCTGATGGCGGAAAATTCAATTCATTAGATAATGCTTTACTGCAAGCAGAGCGAATGATTCAGGCTGGTGTTAGCATTATTGATATTGGTGGTGAGTCGACTCGTCCAGGTGCTCCAGAGGTGTCCTTAGAGGAAGAGTTAGCTCGAGTTATCCCGGCGATTAGAGCGATTCGCGCCAAGTTTGATGTTTGGATCTCGATTGATACCAGCAAAGCTGAGGTGATGCGCCAGGCTGTTGATGCAGGGGCAGATTTGATCAATGATGTACGCGCACTGCAAGAGCCCGGATCTCTAGAAGTGGCCGCAGAGGCTAATGTACCTATTTGCTTGATGCACATGAAAGGTCAGCCAAGAACCATGCAAGCCAATCCAAGCTACGAAGATGTTCTAACAGATGTCGAAGACTTTTTACAAGAAAGGGTCGAAGCTTGTGAGGCGGTCGGTATATCAAAAGAGCAGCTGATTCTTGACCCTGGTTTTGGTTTTGGTAAAACCATCGAACACAATTACCATTTATTAGCGCACCTTGAAAAGTTTCATACGCTTGGTTTGCCTGTCTTAGCGGGGATGTCGAGAAAATCGATGATCTTTAAGCTACTAGACAAAGTCCCAGCTGACTGCATGGTCGCTAGCGTTACTTGCGCAACAATCGCAGCAATGAAAGGTGCACAAATTATTCGCGTTCACGATGTTGAAGATACATTGGAAGCGATGAAGATAATCGAAGTGATGAATAACAATCACTAATCATAATTAAGGAAAATCAATATGTCTGATAAAAGACGTTACTTCGGCACAGATGGTGTACGTGGAAAAGTGGGCCAGTACCCAATCACACCTGATTTTGTTTTGAAGCTTGGCTGGGCTGCTGGTCGTGTTCTTGCAAAGCAGGGCACAAAGAAAGTGATCATTGGTAAAGATACTCGTATTTCTGGCTACATGCTTGAGTCTGCTTTAGAAGCTGGCTTAGCTGCTGCTGGTCTTCAAGCTACGTTTACGGGGCCAATGCCGACACCGGCTGTTGCCTACCTAACACAAACTTTCCGTGCTGAAGCGGGGATTGTTATCTCTGCATCGCACAACCCCTTCTATGACAACGGCATCAAGTTCTTCTCGTCTGAAGGTACTAAATTGTCGGATGAGATTGAACTCGCCATCGAAGCTGAGCTAGACAAAGATATCGAGTGCGTTGAATCTTCTGAATTAGGTAAAGCGGTGCGCCTAAATGATGCAGCAGGCCGTTATATTGAATTTTGTAAAAGTACATTCCCACACAAAATGACGCTAGCTGGTATGAAAATTGTGGTGGATTGCGCGCATGGTGCGACTTACCACATTGCGCCGGCTGTATTTAAAGAGCTGGGTGCTGAGGTTGTTGCGATTGGTGTGGAGCCAAATGGCACCAACATCAACCATGAAGTAGGTGCGACTGATGTACGCGCTCTGCAAGCTAAAGTCGTTGAAGAAAAAGCGGCGTTAGGTCTTGGCTTTGATGGTGATGGTGATCGTATCATCATGGTTGACGAGCTAGGCAATAAAGTTGATGGTGACCAAATCGCTTACATTATTGCTCGCGATGCACTGCGCCGTGGTGAGTTGAAAGGCGGAGTTGTTGGTACACTAATGACCAACCTTGGGATGGAAAATGGCCTTAAGCAATTAGGTATTCCATTTGTACGTGCTGCTGTTGGTGACCGTTATGTTATGGAACAACTTCTAGCTAAAGGCTGGAAGATCGGTGCTGAGAACTCGGGGCACGTTATCCTATTAGATAAAGTGACGACAGGTGATGCTATCGTCGCTGCTCTGCAAGTATTGGCCTCAGTTGTCGATAGTGAAATGACACTGAATGAGCTTTCTCAAGGTATGACGTTATACCCTCAAGTTCTAGAAAATGTTCGTTTCAGTGGTGATTCAAACCCACTAGAAGCAGAGGCTGTGAAAGCGGCTGTTATTGAAGTCGAGACGGAACTCGGTGAGAAAGGTCGTGTGCTATTACGCAAATCGGGTACTGAGCCACTACTGCGCGTAATGGTCGAAGGTGAAGATGCTGAACTTGTTCAGAGTTCTGCACTGAAAATTGCTGATGCAGTAAAAGCGAATTGCTAATAAAACGTTTGCCGTAACAGGCGAAGTCGGTCTCACTTGTGGGGGCCGGGTTTTAGTTATGTGATGATTAAAAAGGGACGCAAATGAGTTTTGTGTCCCTTTTGCCCTTTTTTTGACCACTTGCTTGGTAAAGGCTTATTTTTTAGTAAATTCCCCTTGTCAGTCATCGTCGCATTCGCTAGTATTGCTCGGCCTTCAGTTAGGAGGTCGCTAGCCTTGTTCTTAAAAATAGTTTTTTGAACGGCGCTGGCTCAACAATTAGGAACATAGGTGGAAAAATGTTTACAGTTCTACTTGTGATTTACCTGTTGGCAGCGCTTGGTGTAATTGGCCTAGTGTTGATTCAACAAGGTAAAGGCGCAGATATGGGAGCCTCTTTCGGTGCTGGCGCTTCAAACACTGTGTTTGGTGCTGGTGGCTCAGGAAATTTCCTTACCCGAATGACTGCAATTTTTGCAACTACATTTTTTATCCTTAGCTTAGTGCTTGGTAATATGTCTACACATAAAACTGAGTCACAGTGGATTGACCCGACTCAAGGTCAGGTGATTCAACAAGCTGAAGATGCAGTGAGTGAAGTTCCGGCGCAAGGCGACGAAATTCCACAATAATCTGTAAAGATTTGATGCCGAGATGGTGAAATTGGTAGACACGCTAGCATGAGGTGCTAGTGCCTTAGGGTGTGAGGGTTCGAGTCCCTCTCTCGGCACCATGTTTACAAACTTGTAAAACATCTTGTTGGGCGTATAATGCTCACAAGTCGGAC
>NZ_CH902608.1:474929-517014 GCF_000153005.1 Vibrio sp. MED222
CGAGCAGCAAAAAGAGCCGCTTCGTTAACAAGGTTCGCAAGGTCTGCACCAGAGAAACCTGGAGTACCACGAGCAATCAGAGATGGTTCAACATCACCTGACAGTGGCACTTTACGCATGTGTACTTTAAGAATCTGTTCACGACCACGTACATCAGGTAGACCAACCACAACTTGACGGTCAAAACGACCAGGACGAAGTAATGCAGGGTCTAGTACGTCTGGACGGTTAGTCGCAGCGATAACAATAATACCTTCGTTACCTTCGAAACCATCCATCTCAACCAGCATTTGGTTAAGTGTTTGCTCACGTTCATCGTGACCACCACCAACACCAGCGCCACGTTGACGACCTACCGCATCGATTTCATCGATAAAGATGATACAAGGCGCTGCTTTCTTCGCTTGTTCGAACATGTCACGCACACGAGATGCACCAACACCAACAAACATTTCAACGAAGTCAGAACCAGAGATAGTAAAGAACGGTACTTTCGCTTCACCAGCAATCGCTTTTGCAAGCAATGTCTTACCCGTACCAGGAGGACCTACCAACAGGATACCTGTCGGGATCTTACCACCAAGCTTTTGGAAGCGGCTTGGGTCACGAAGGTAATCCACAAGCTCTTTCACGTCTTCTTTTGCTTCGTCACAACCAGCAACATCAGCAAACATCGTTTTGATTTGTTCTTCGCTCATCATTCGAGCTTTGCTCTTACCAAAAGACATTGCGCCTTTACCGCCGCCGCCGCCTTGCATTTGACGCATGAAGAAAATCCACACACCAATCAGTAAGATCATTGGGAACCATGAAATGAAGATAGTGCCAAGCAGGCTCTGCTCTTCAGGTGGTGTACCCTGAACTTTTACGTTTTGATTAATTAAGTCATCAAGTAGCTTTTGATCATAAACAGGCATGTAAGTTACATACTTAGAGCCACCACCACGACGTGTGAAAGTGATTTCGCTGTTATTGAACTGTGCGTCTTGAATCTGGCCTTGGCCAACTTCCTGTACAAACGTGGTGTAATCTACTGCTCTGCCGTTACTTTCCCCAGGGCCGAAGCTCTGGAATACCGACATCAACACTACCGCGATAACAAGCCACAGAATTAAATTTTTTGCCATGTCACTCAAGGTGTAAGCCTCTCGATAACTAATTGTAATTAAAGGTAGGGTACTACAGTTTGTAACCTGTAGCCATGTTGTTAACTCTCACTCTTGGAAGAGAATCGTTAACCTTTGTAACCAGTTGCTACGATAAACACTTCACGAGAGCGAGCTCGAGAAGAGTCGGGTTTTCTAACTTTGACTGTTTTAAACATCTCACGGACGTCCTTAACATATTGGTCAAACCCTTCGCCTTGGAATACTTTTACAACAAAACTACCATTGGTAGCTAGAACTTGTCGACACATATCCAAAGCTAATTCAACTAAATACATAGCTCTTGGCTGATCCACAGAATTGTTGCCTGCTATATTAGGTGCCATATCAGACATCACGACATCAACCATGTTTGGTTGTATACGTTCCAGCAACGCATCTAGCACAGCTTCTTCGCGGAAATCGCCTTGTAAAAAGCTCACTCCAGCAATCGGATCCATTGGTAACAAGTCACACGCAATGATTTGACCGTTGTCTCCGATAATCTTAGCAGCATATTGAGACCAACCGCCAGGCGCTGCACCCAAATCCACAATGGTCATCCCTGGAGTCAGCAATTTATCTTTCGTTTGAATCTCTTCCATTTTGAAATAAGCACGCGAACGATAGCCTTTTTTTCTGGCTTCATTTGCGTACTTGTCGTCGAAGTGTTCCTTCAACCAACGGCCCGAACTGGCCGAGTGTTTCTGTTTGCTCATTGGATACCTAAATTGGAGGAAAGTACTAATTGCTGAATAAATTATAGTCTTCAGCTTTAGATGGCGTTAAAATAGGTTTTTTCAACCCTAATACTAAATAAAATTGGCCGCGTAATGAACCTAAGTACCAAACAAAAGCAGCATCTAAAGGGCCTAGCTCACAGTTTAAAACCTGTTGTGCTAATGGGCGCAAATGGACTTACTGAAGCTGTTCTAGCGGAAATCGAATTAGCTCTAGACCACCACGAACTGATCAAGATTAAAGTTGCATCAGAAGACCGTGAGACTAAGCAACTGATTATCGATGCAATTGTACGTGAATCTAAAGCTGAGAAAGTACAGACTATCGGTAAAGTTCTAGTACTGTTCCGTCAGTCAGAAGCACGTAAAATCGAGATTCCACGCAAGTAAGCGAGCTTGATATAAGCTAACTTCATTAAAAGAAAGCCACTGCGCTTAGCTTTTAGTGTAGCGTGAGAAACGAAAAAGGTCGCATTAGCGACCTTTTTACTTATCAAAAACAAAGAAAATTCAATTAGATGTATTCTACTTTGTCGATTTCGAAGTCTTTATCACCACCTGGGGTAGAGATCAGTACTTCATCGCCTTCCATCTTACCGATAAGGCCACGTGCAATTGGGGATTTCACAGAAATGCGACCCGTTTTGATATCGGCTTCATCTTCAGAAACGATTTGGTAGCGGAATTCTTCATCCGTATCTACGTCAATCAAAGTCACTGTCGTGCCAAAGATAATCTTACCTGTGTTATCCATCTGCGTTACATCGATGATCTGAGCCAGTGATAGCTTATATTCAATATCTCGAATTTGAGCTTCACAGATACCCTGCTCTTCACGAGCGGCGTGGTATTCAGCATTCTCTTTCAAGTCACCGAGTTCACGAGCTTCACCAATAGCTGCTGAAATAATAGGACGTAGCTTAAGTAGGCGATCTAATTCGTCACGTAGCTGCTGAGCGCCACGTACTGTCATTGGAACCTTTTCCATTTTTTACCTCTATGCCAAAGCTTTCTTTGGCCAACATAAATCCACCCAACATACTTATTGGGTGATAGAAACAAAACGATTTGGCTTAGTGTAAACAAACTTTATGGCTAAATCACCTTTATTCCACTTTGCGTTATAAAAGCTTTATCTAGGTCTAAATTACAGACATCACAAAAATGAATAATAACCTCACCATCAATAAGTTAGCGATGAAATATCTAAAAAAAACAAAAATAAACCAAATAAACACAGATCACACTTTTATAAAAATCATATAAAAACAAATACTTAAACACACGCAAACTCAATAAAACAGTGTTCATAATTTTTATTGATATCATTTTACTACCTGATGGTGGAACTTTAGGGGTAAAAAGTACCCCACGGATTGCTCTGGCAAGTTTCACGCTTTTGTTCTAAGCATGATTATGAAGCTTGATTAATACGAGCAATATACAAAAAGGATTCAAATCCTTGATAAATACCTTTATGGACAGTAATTAGGAATTAATAACATGAACAAGACTATGATCGCGCTTGCTGTATCTGCTGCAGCTCTTGCTACTGGTGCTAACGCTTCAGAACTATACAACCAAGACGGTACTTCTCTAGAAATGGGTGGCCGTGCGGAAGCTCGTCTATCTATGAAAGATGGTAACGCTCAAGACAACTCTCGTATCCGTCTTAACTTCCTAGGTCAAGTTGAAATCCAAGATGGCCTATACGGTGTTGGTTTCTACGAAGGCGAGTTCACAACGGCTGAAAACGGCGCAGGCACTGACAAAAACAGCGACAGCTTAACTAACCGTTACGCTTACGCTGGACTTGGCGGTACATTTGGTGAAGTAACTTACGGTAAAAACGACGGCGCTCTAGGCGTAATCACTGACTTTACCGATATCATGGCTTACCACGGTAACTCTGCAGCAATGAAAATCAATGCTGCTGACCGTGCTGACAACATGCTTTCTTACAAAGGTCAATTCCAAGACCTAAGCGTTAAAGCAAGCTACCGTTTTGCTGACCGTACAGAACTAAAAGCTGACGGTACTCCAGCAGGCGAAGGCGATGCTGTTGCTTCTTACAGCGACAACAGTGCTGATGGTTACTCTCTATCTGGTATCTACGCAATCGGTGAAACTGGTGTTAAACTAGGTGCAGGTTACGCAAGTCAATACTCTGGTAACAACGCACAAGACGAATACATGCTTTCTGGTTCTTACACTATGGGCGACCTATACTTCGCTGGTGTATTTACAGATGGTCAAGTTGCTAAGAACGACGGTGATTACACTGGTTACGAAGTAGCAGCGGCTTACACTCTAGGTCAAACAGTATTCTCATCTACATACAACAACGCTGAAACTAATGGTGAAACGTCTGCTGACAATATCGCTGTTGATGCAACGTACTACTTCAAGCCTAACTTCCGTGGCTATGTATCGTACAACTTCAACCTAATCTCAGCGGGTGACCAGTTCGGTACTGCTGGCGGCAACCTTGCTGCAACTTCAGCACAAGCTGAAGACGAGCTAGCTCTAGGTCTACGTTACGACTTCTAATTCTGATTATCTAATTGATTAATTAGTTAATTGAGAATCAAAACGCCCGCTCTATAGCGGGCGTTTTTTATATCTGTATACTGAAAACATCAGTCATCCAAGAAAACCTTCTATGCGCCTTCTATCCCGCTTACTCCTATGTGGTTTGTCACTGTGTAGCTATTCAATTAGTGCTTTCGAATACCTCCCTCTAGATAAACTGCCCGATGGCAGTAGCACAAGCTTGATACTGAAGTCATTGAGTGATGATTCGAGTGAGTTGAACACCAATAGCGATGGCTTTTACCCTCCCGCCAGTACGTTAAAGCTAGTCACCGCTTTGGCAGCCAAATTGGAGTTAGGAGATAATTTTAACTACACGACCAGCATTGCGCGTTCTAATAAAGATGTCGTGATCGCATTCAGTGGTGACCCTACACTACAAAGAGAGCATCTAAAAAATCTTTTAGATCAATATGCTAAATCGCAATCTAAAACAATCAAGGGCAACTTATACCTCGATAACTCAGCTTTTACTGGCTATCAACGAGCGGTTGGTTGGCCTTGGGACATTTTAGGCGTTTGTTACAGCGCTCCCTCTAGTGCAATGACCTTAGACAGTAACTGCGCACAAGCCTCTATTTATACAAAAGATAACGGTACAACACGCGTATATATCCCAGCTCACTATCCGATAGACGTGACAACCTCAGCAGCCACGGTAACTCGCTCTGGCCAAAAGGCAACGCAATGCGACTTGGAGCTTATTACTACCCCAGATAACACTTACAAGCTCTCTGGTTGCTTAGTTGAACGTAAGAAACCACTGCCGCTCAAGTTCGCGATTCAAAGTCCAGAACTTTACACCTATCAAGTCGTTACATCGATTCTTAAAGAACTGAGAATTGAAGTAAAAGGCAATGTGGTCGTTGGCAAAAAAGCTAAAGCAGGCAAAAGCACGTTAATCGCAAGTCACAGCTCAGAGAAACTTCCCGAACTGATTAATATCATGCTCAAGAAATCAGACAATCTAATAGCAGACAACCTAACCAAAACACTGGGTGCGACATTTTATGTTCAACCGGGCAGCTTTAATAACGGCACTGAAGCGATAAAGCAGATATTACTGACCAAAGCCAATATTGACCTAAGCCAAGCACAGTTGGTCGATGGTTCAGGGCTATCCAGAAATAACCGCATGACCTCGCAAACCATGGCTCAGGTACTTCGTTATATCTGGGAGAACGATAAACAGCTCAACCTGATTGAGGCTATGCCTACATCTGGCACTGATGGCACGCTCAAATACCGTCAAAGCATGAGAAAAGCACCAATCCAAGGCAACATTATTGCCAAAAGTGGTTCTTTGTATGGGAGCTACAACATGGCAGGCTTTGGTTTAGATAAAGCGGGAAAACCGAACTCTCTATTTGTACAGTTTGTCCGTGATTACTTTCCTGACACACCAGATCCAGAAAAACCAGTAGAAGCACCCATCACCCAGTTTGAACGAGCTTTCTACACAGATGTAGTTGAATTCAGTCAAACACAGAGCAAATCTAAGTAATGTTCAACTCTGTTTAAGCTTCTACTTAAGCAATAAAATGGCGCTGAAGATCTTGAATCTTCAGCGCCATTTTTTTCTCTAAGGTGTTTTTAGCTATTTTTATAAACGCTAAGCGATCCCTAAGAATGAATTAACCACAGTGAAGTAGATCCACATTCCAGAGATATCCACTATCGAAGCCAGTACAGGGCTCACTAACACAGCAGGATCAAGTTTGAAGAATCGAGCGACTATCGGTAACCCGCCGCCGAGTACAGTTGATATGGTCACTTGAATAAACAGAGCAACAGCAATCGCGTAAGCAATCATATTAATGTCGTAACCCCCCGTTGACTGGTTGTCACTGAATAATAAGATTCGGCCAATCATCACTAAGGCGATCGCAAGAGCTAAACAGATAGCAACTCTAAGCTCTTTCCATAGAACGTTGGCCCACTGGCGTTTCTTCAATTCCCCTGTGGCTAAGGCCCTAATGACCAAAGTCGCAGCTTGTGTTCCTGTGTTGCCACCCGCGGCAGCGATTACCGGCATATAGATCGCCAGAAGTACTAGCTGGCTAAGAATGTCTTCATACTGAGCAATGATAAGCCCAGAGACAATGCCCAGCAGTGCTAAGGCAATAATCCAACCGATACGCTGCCTAACATGGCTAAGCACTCCAGTTGAAAGGTAACCCTGTTGTGGTTCAACCTCTGAGTAGATCAGCCCTAATTGGTGAGCTAGATGTCGAGAGCGCTTCTCAAAGCCCTGCTCTTCTAGCTCACTAAGTAAAGTCTGAATCGTACTAAGAGAGCATTGCCCAAGCACTAACACCGCATCTTCAAGTGGCATTCGGTTTAAAAGGTTAATTTGTTGCTCACGTCCGTACTGTTGAAAAGCATTCGATACAGCTTGGATGTCTTGCTCTGAGTACAGAGCTTCAATAGATAAAAAAGTGTTGTTCATTACCGTCATGGCGAATCTCCCGATTGGCAAAGGTAACGACCATCAAAACAAGTAGCCTATAGAGAGTACCCCGAGAGTATAAAGCGGTGTACACCAAGAGCGTATAGCTATATACATCAAGAACATACAACTAAGCGCACCAAGAGCTTAAAGCACTGATGTGTCTACTTGTTAGAATCTAGAGTGTGGAAAAGAATGAGGGGGAAAACAAAGATACCCTACCCGAACGGCAGGATAATAGATCAATACCGAGACAGGTTATTCTTCTCCATTCAAACTAGGAGGATGGTCGGTATTGTTCATAAAAATCTCCAAAATTACTGTCAATATGACAGCGCGCATAGTGTAGCAATGCACGTTCAAAAACTTCGTCAACTTTGTGTCAATAAAAAAGGCATCCGTGGATGCCTTTTGTTCAATTATTGATGTGTGTTATTACTTAATAGTAATACGAGCAAACTTACGCTTACCTACTTGGTAAACTGCAGTACCTGCTTCAGGTACAAACTTGCTGTCTTCAATCTTCTCGCCTTCAAGCTTAGCAGCGCCTTGCTTGATCATACGCATCGCATCAGAAGTCGAGTTTACAAGACCCGCTTCTTTTAGAACGTTCGCAATCGGTAGGCCGGCTTCGAATTCAAATTCAGGCATTTCATCAGGAACTTGGTTCTTAGCAAAACGGTTAACGAACTCTTGCTCAGCCGCTTCAGCATCGGCTTCGCTGTGGAAACGAGCAATGATCTCTTTAGCAAGAAGTACTTTCACGTCACGAGGGTTTTTGCCCGCCTCAACGCCAGCTTTCAGTTCCGCAACTTCTTCAAGAGGACGGAAAGACAGTAGCTCGTAGTAGCTCCACATTAAATCGTCAGAGATAGACATAATCTTACCAAACATCTCGCTTGGTGCTTCGCTGATACCGATGTAGTTGTGCGCAGACTTAGACATCTTCTTAACGCCGTCTAGACCAACAAGTAGTGGCATCATCAGTACCGCTTGTGGTTTTTGACCTGCTGCTTTTTGCAGTTCACGACCCATAAGAAGGTTAAACTTCTGGTCAGTACCGCCAAGCTCAACATCGCTCTCTAGTGCAACAGAGTCGTGACCTTGAAGAAGTGGGTACATGAATTCGTGGATTGCGATCGGTTGACCACCAGCGTAACGCTTTTTAAAGTCATCACGCTCAAGCATACGAGCAACAGTTTGGTTAGAAGCAAGACGAATCATGCCTTCTGCACCAAGCTCAGATAACCACTCAGAGTTGAAACGAATTTGCGTTTTCGCAGGATCTAGAATCTTGAATACTTGCTCTTTGTAAGTTTCAGCATTCTTCAATACGTCTTCACGGCTTAGCGGTGGACGTGTTGAGTTCTTACCTGATGGATCACCAACCATTGCTGTGAAATCACCGATAAGGAACGTCACTTCATGACCAAGCTCTTGGAAAGCACGAAGCTTGTTAAAGATAACCGTATGGCCTAGGTGGATATCTGGAGCGGTTGGATCGGCACCCAGTTTAATGCGTAAAGGACGACCTTCTTTTAGTTTCGCAATCAGTTCGTCTTCTGGAATCAGTTCTTCTACGCCACGTTTGATCTCGGCTAGTGCAGCTTCAATACTCGCCATTCTTGTTCACTCCCACAGATTTGGCAAAAATATAATAATTAGACATCTTACTTGAATAGCGATGTATTTTGAAACCAGTTACACTATTCCGTCGTCTATTTTCATAATATTTACAGAACGAACCGGAACATGTTGTCTATTTTTGCACGCCTTCCCATTTTGCACCGGGCATTTATCGCATTTTTTAGTGCCGTAATTTTTATCGCTATTTTCTTACTCCCCGACGTCAACAGCTTACGTGACGATACGGGAGCTTTAGTCGTTGGAAAACACTACCCACTGACGATCAGTGCATCAGCACTTGTTAGCTCAAGTGACGCACCACCGACGGCAGTACTCAAATGGGAGAAATACACCGTTCGCTCTGGCGAAAGCACCTCTGTTTTATTTGAACGTATTGGCCTTTCATACCGTTTACTGATCACTCTACTCAATACCAACAACGATATTAAAAAGCAGCTGTCCAATCTAAGACCTGGCGACGTATTACAATTCGGCTTTGATGAAAACAACGACCTTATTCAGTTGAAGCGACAACTTAGTGCGTTTGAAAGCTTCAAAATCACTAAGTCTGGCGATTCATTCTCCTCTAGCTTCGACAAAAAGGAAGTGGCCTACCAATACAACTATGCCGAAGCCAACATCACGTCTAACTTCTGGAACGCCGGCGTCAATGCAGGCCTAACTGCAAACCAAATTATGGAACTGGCGGGCATCTTCGGTTGGGATATCGACTTTGCGTTGGATATTCGCAACAACGACAGCTTTAAGATTTTGTACCAAGAGAAAGTCGTTGAAGGCGAAGTGATTGGTCGCGGCAAGATCATGGCGGCAGTATTCAAAAACCAAGGTGATTCATTTACCGCGGTATTAGATGATAGAAGCGGCAACTACTTCGATGAAAATGGTCGTGCTATGAAGAAAGCCTTCTTGCGCTCACCGATTGATTTTCGCCGTGTAACATCGAACTTTAACCCTCGTAGAAAACACCCAGTAACCGGTAAGGTTCGAGCTCACCGAGGCACCGACTACGCAGCCCCTGTTGGCACACCTATCTGGGCAGCCGGTGACGGTATTGTTCAGAAATCGGGTTACAACCAATTCAATGGTAACTACGTGTTCATTCGCCACAGCAACACCTATATCACTAAATACCTGCATATGAAGCGACGTATGGTGAAAACAGGTCAGCGCGTAAAACAAGGCCAAACCATTGGTACTTTGGGCGGTACAGGCCGTGTGACTGGCCCGCACTTACACTATGAATTCTTGGTCAATGGCGTACATAAAAATGCGCGAACCGTGAAATTACCGCAATCTAAGTCGTTAACCGGTAAAGCAAAAGCAACCTTTATTGCCAACTCAGAGATTCGACTGAATAACCTTGAGCGATACGGCCAGTTGCTAGCGACTAATTAGGCAACTAGATACCAATTAGGTTAAGAGCCCTATAAACCAACGAAAAGAGCGCCCACCAAGGCGCTCTTTTTTATGTTCATCGAACCACTGTATCTACTATTTTTCAGGCTTCTTATCTCGCCCTAGCATCAGCAAACAAGGCGTCAGCACCAAGGTTAGTACTGTCGCAAATGCCAAACCTCCCGCAATCGCCGTAGCGAGTTGCGACCACCATTGCGTACTCGGCGCGCCAAACTCTATTTTTTGATTAATCAGATCGATGTTCATTTCTAACACCATCGGCATCAAACCTAATATGGTAGTGACCGTAGTAAGCATCACTGGTCTTAAACGCTGAACACCGGTTCTCAGAATTGCATCGCGCTTATCTAAGCCTCTTTTGATTAACTGATTATAGGTATCAATCAGCACGATATTGTTGTTCACCACTATACCTGCCAGTGCAATCACTCCAATACCGGACATCACGATACCAAACGGACGTTGGAAGATAAGCAGACCAACAAACACACCAACCGTAGAGAACAGCACCGCACTAAGAATCAGGAATGCTTGATAGAAACTATTAAACTGAGTAATCAAAATCAACGCCATTACCGCCAGTGCAACCATGAATGCACTTTGTAAGAAGGCAGAAGAGTTTTCTTGCTCTTCATTTTGACCACGGATACGAAATTCTACGCTATTAGGTAGCCCCAATTCACTTAACGCTTGCTCAATCTTTGGCAGTTCGAGGGCAAGGTTATAGCCCTCTTCCATATCCGCCATGATGTTCACTACGCGCTTACCATCGAGGCGTTTAATCGTATCTTGCTTGTGGTCGGGAACAATCTGAGCAAAGTTGGTGATCGGCACCAAGCCAGCAGGTGTTTTGACTCTCAACTGGTCAAAGCGTCCGATATCTCTTTTATCATTAGGGTAACGCACCAAGATCTCGACCTCTTCTGATGAGTCATCAGGCAGGTAATCACCAATCTTGAGACCATTGGTAACGAATTGAACGGTATTACCCACCAAGGTCGCATCAGCGGAAAAGCGTGCGGCATCGTCTCGGCGAATATCCACTTTCCAATCAATGCCATCTTTGCTTGCTGTATCACTGATGTTAGTCAGAGCTTGATTACCATCCGCCCAGTTTCTTACAATTTTTGCAGCCTGATTCAGCTGTTCTGGTGTTGTTGCTGACAGCTCAATCACTAAATCATTTTCAACCGGAGGCCCTGCATCTGGAAACTTATATTCAATCTCAACACCAGCGTATTGATCGGTTTGCACCTTCAATTCATCAATAATCGCTTTAACACTACGACGATATTGCCAATCAACAGGAGTAATCGAGATCAAGCCAATCTGGTCGTCCCCCCCCGTGCGTGTGTAAACAGTATCGAACTCATCATGATTAAGCATCATTTGCTCAATATCGCGCATGATGTCATCTTTTTCTTGAATAGAAAGATCACCATGTGAGCGAACTTTGACATTAAAGAATGGTGGATCAACCTCAGGGAAGAACTCTGCACCTAGGCCCGCTTTGGAGTAAGTAAAACCAACTGCAACCGCGAGCAATATCGCACTGAACAGAATCTTAAAGGGATGCTTAATCGCAATCGAAAGCGTGTGGTAATACGCCTTGGTTAAGCCCGTTGCTTGTGAAAAATCACCATTATGCAGTGCCACCATTCGAGCTTGGCTCTTGGGCGATACGTATTGAGGTTTGCCAATCAAGCCACCTAATACCGGTACAAACAACAACGCCATAATCAATGAAGCGGTTAGCGTTGCAATCAGTGTTAGTGGCAGAAACTTCATGAATTCGCCTGTCACATCCGGCCAAAACAGTAACGGAGCAAATGCAGCTAAGGTTGTCGCTGTCGATGCGGTTATCGGCCACGCCATCCGTTTCGCTGCGTCTCGGTAAGCTTCTTTTCGACCTTCACCTTCTTGCATTCGCCTATCGGCAAACTCGGTAACAACAATCGCGCCGTCGACCAACATACCAACGGCCATGATCAAAGAGAACAGAACCACAATGTTGACGGTTAGACCAAACACAGACAACACCAACAATCCCGTGAGGAATGATCCAGGTATTGAAATTCCAACCAATAACGCGGTTCGAACACCAAGAATGGCGATGATAACGATCACCACTAAAATGATGGCGGACAAGATATTGTTTTGAAGATCGTTGAGCATGATCTTCACATCTTTAGATTCATCCCAGGTGTATTTAACCAATAAGTTATTGGGCCATTCCGCTTGTTGTTGAGCACCAGCCATAACCGCTTTAACTAACTCTACGGTTTCGATGATATTTTCACCCGCACGCTTCTTGATATCCAAGACCACCGCAGATTTACCATCTAAACGGGCAAAGCTATCAGGATCTCGAAACGCTCGACGAACCGTGGCCACATCACCAAAGGTTACGACCTGTTTACCATCCACTTTGATAGGTAACTCAAGTACGTCTTTTAAAGAGTTAAACACCGAAGGAACTTTGACTGAGAAACGTCCGTAGCCAGTGTCAACAAAACCAGCGGCGACCACTCGATTGTTCAGAGCGATCAGGTTATAGATATCCGCTTGATCTAAGCTGTAGCTCTCCATCAACAGCGGATCGACAATGATCTCAACAATGTCATCGCGATCGCCTGCAATATCGACCTCTAGAATTTGGCGATAGCTTTCGAGCTTATCCCCAAGCTCTCGAGCAATTTGCACTATGGTGCGCTCAGGAACGGTACCAAACAGAACAACTGACAACACTGGCTGCTCAGACGCGAGCGTCACCTCATTCACGGTCGGCTCATCACTGTCTTCTGGTAATTTTGGTTTGGCTAAATCGACAGCATCACGCACATCAGCCATCGCTTTGGTGAGATCAACGCCAACATTAAACTCCAACACAACTGAGGCGTGGCCTTCTGCTGCGGTTGCGGTCATCTCTTTTACGCCTTCAATCGACCTCAGCTCTTGTTCTATCGGTCTAACCAATAAGCGTTCTGCATCGGTTGGCGAAATACCTTGGTGCCCAACAGAAACGTAGATAATCGGGATGGTAATGTCGGGGCTCGATTCTTTGGGGATCGTGATATAGGTAACGACACCTGCGACCAATATGAGTGCCAAAAGAGAGAGCATTGTTCGAGCGCGAGACAAGGCTGCATCAATAATTGAATACATCGGTTATCTCCTACTCTGCAGTTACGTTAGAGAGTTCAACACCTTGCTCAACAGCAATCACCGAGTCACCATCACGAACAAAACCTTGCCCCACAGTGATGATATCGACACGCTGACCTAACCCCGTCAGCCACACTCCATCTTGCTCAGCTTTCACCAGTTGAATGCCGACAAATTTCACGATTGGTGAGTCGTCAATTGAAACCAAAGTTTTGACCCCAAGATTACCGGCCTCATCCAGTGCCAACATGGCAGGCGTCACTTTGATAGCGTCTCTTGTTTCTAGATTAAGGGTGACTTCAGCACTAACACCCGCAGGTAACAGGCCATCTGAGTTGTCGATTTCAATCTCAATAGGGAAGGTATTGGTTGAGGCAGAAGAGATTCGAGAAACATAGCGCAGACGACCTTCCGCTTCTTCCCTCCCTAACAGGCGAACCAAAGCTGATTGATTGACTAGCAAATGCTGGATATGACGCTCACTGACATCGGCCTCAATAACCAAAGGATCGAGGTCAATCACGCCAGCAACAGGATCGCCAACACCAACGAAATCACCGATCTCCACCATCAAATCTTGAACCACACCGGAGAAAGGCGATGTGATGACTGTATTTTTTAGAGCCAGTTCAGCATTACGCTTCATAGCCTTCGCTTCAGTTAACGAAGCCTCAGCTGTGGTGTAGGCTATCTCGCCTTGCAGCCCTCTTTTTTTCAGCGACTGCGCCGCCTTAAATTCTTTCTGCTTCAATCGATATAAAGCCGAAGCTCGCTCTAGCTGAATCTCTAAGTCACCTTTATCTATCTGAGCAATGGCTTGCCCTACTTTAACCGTATCGCCTTTCACAACGTTCAACCTAACAATCTTGCCCGCGACTTCCGCTCCCAATCGAGCATGCCTATCGGGAGCTGTGCGACCATAAAGATCTATGGTTTTAAAGGTGGGGGATGAAGTGAATGTTTGAAAGGAAACCTTAGCCAGCGGAATTTCTGTCGCTTTTTTTGCTGGTGACTCTTCCGCTTGCCCCACTCCTAAACCAAGCCAAATCGACAACAGTACAACTAGAACCAGAGAAACCAACCACGGCTGCTTCAGTTTCTGAAAAAATGGAGAGTTAGAAAATAGAGTGGGCATAGCAAATCCTTTTGTCCGATGTGATTAAGGCGCGCTAATTAGCTTAACACCGTCATATGCAACATCCTGATGCACAGAGGTAACTTTAACAGACCCACACCCAACGAAGTTGGACGCTATCGACAGTTTAAAAAATATGGCGTTTACTATAAAGCAAATGAATAAAGTGAAAGCTTAAGTATAACCACCCAAAATAACCTTGGCGTACATGCCTAGAATAAGTCGACTTACTGTCTGTTTTGTATGGTGTATTTTTTACAAACAAAAACACCGAGCATTGGCTCGGCGTTTAAAATATTTCTAATGTAGCTTTCCGTTCAAGCTACCTTTCGTGCACGCTAAACGCTAAATGATGCGCCACAACCACATGTTGTTGTCGCGTTCGGGTTGTTCACAAAGAAACGTGCGCCTTCTAGGCCTTCAGTGTAATCAACCATGCCGCCCATTAAGTACTGTAGGCTCATTGGGTCAACAACCAGCGTCACACCGCTATTTACAATGGTAGTGTCGCCATCATTTACTTTTTCATCAAATGTGAAGCCGTACTGGAAGCCACTACAACCGCCGCCTGTAATGTATACACGCAGTTTTAGCTCTGGGTTTTCTTCTTCAGCAATTAGCGTTTGTACGCGGGTAGCTGCTGCATCAGAAAAGGACAATGGGATATTTACTTCGCTCACGACAACCTCTCTTACCTGTGTCAAAAACAACATGATACAAATCTAAATCGAGACCATAGTTGTTGAGTATTTTCTTATATTCTGGTGATTATCTAATACCTGACTGAAACGTTCAAGTATTCACCACAGGATCGTTCCTTTTACTGCTGTAAACTCGCTAATATCTGACAATTAAAACGCGTAACCACACAAAACAACCAGATTCGGGTGATTATATCAGCGAAGGCATTCCTAGTTGGATTCCGGATAGGTACAATGCGTGCCAATTGGTCCGACAGTCAAAAGAGGATATATCAATGACCAAATCAGCAGAGCTGTACGAAAAAGCACAGCAAACTATTCCTGGTGGCGTAAACTCTCCAGTTCGTGCATTCAATGGCGTAGGTGGTTCTCCTATCTTCGTTGAACGCGCTGATGGCCCACTTATTTTTGATGCTGATGGTAAAGCATATATCGATTACGTTGGCTCTTGGGGTCCAATGATCCTTGGTCACAACCACGTTGTTATTCGTGACGCTGTTACTGCAGCAGCTCAACGCGGCCTTAGCTTTGGTGCTCCAACCGAAACTGAAATCAAGATGGCTGAACTTGTATCTGAGATGGTTCCATCAATGGAACAGCTGCGTATGGTGAGCTCAGGTACAGAAGCAACAATGAGTGCGATTCGTCTCGCTCGTGGCTTTACTGGTCGTGACAAAATCCTTAAGTTTGAAGGTTGTTACCACGGTCACGCAGACAGCCTACTTGTAAAAGCAGGTTCTGGCGCACTGACTTTAGGTCAACCAAGCTCTCCAGGCGTACCGGCTGATTTTGCGAAACTAACGCTAACTGCAACTTTCAATAATCTAGATTCAGTACGTGAAATCTTCGCAGCAAACAAAGGTGAGATCGCGTGTATCATCGTTGAGCCTGTCGCGGGCAACATGAACTGTATCCCACCAGTAGAAGGCTTCCACGAAGGTCTACGTGAGATCTGTGATCAAGAAGGTGCATTGCTAATCTTTGATGAAGTAATGACAGGTTTCCGCGTTGCTGAAGGTTGTGCTCAGGCTTACTACAACATCAAGCCAGACCTAACGTGTCTTGGTAAAGTGATTGGCGGCGGCATGCCAGTGGGTGCTTTTGGTGGTCGTAAAGACGTGATGCAATACATCGCACCAACGGGGCCTGTTTACCAAGCAGGTACGCTTTCAGGTAACCCTGTTGCAATGGCTGCTGGCTACGCATGTTTGAATCTTCTAAGAGAAGAAGGCAACGAAAAGCGTCTAGCGTCTAAAACTAAGCAGTTGGCAAATGGCTTCAAGCAACTTGCTGACAAGCACGGCATCCCTATGCTAGTTCACCAAGTTGGCGGTATGTTTGGTTTCTTCTTCACAGACCAAGAAACGGTGACGTGCTACGAAGATGTAACTAAGTGTGATGTAGAACGCTTCAAGCGCTTCTTCCATCTAATGTTAGATCACGGTGTTTACCTTGCACCTTCAGCATTCGAAGCAAGCTTTACTTCTCTTGCTCATGGTTCAAAAGAACTGGATGCAACACTAGAAGCTGCTGACCGATCTCTTGCGATCATTGCTGCTGAAAGCAAATAATCGAAAGCACTTTATAAGTAGCTAACCGATTGAATTTAGGGCTGCATTAACGCAGCCCTTTTTAATGCATCGACTAAATTAAACTCGAGTATTTCCGCTTAATTACCCGTCAATTTATTCGAAAACCTAACGAAAAACGTCTAACGTTCCCAGAAAAGAAAAACCAACAACATCAGCGTACCTAGGAACATTCTGAACCAAGGGATCTCTTTTTTTATTTGCTGTTCTTCGTCTTGGCATTTCTTATCTTTATTACAGCATCCCATTATCAAAACTCCTCATTGCTAACTCTCTGTTTTGCAGCCATTATAAACTCAGAACGCAAATATAGAGACCATTAACGTGTCAGAAAAACTCAAAATCAACACCAGCCACTGGGTGATCATCATTGCCCTACTTGCGGCGGCTTATGCTTGTTACTTGCTTATCGAGCCTTATGTAAATTCCATAGTAATGGCATTCATCATCTCGTTGCTGATGTTTCCAATTCACGAATGGCTTGAAAAGAAGATACCGAATAAAGAGAACGTAGTCTCTCTACTTTCTTGTGTGATCCTGACTTTCATTATTGTTATCCCTTTATTGGCAGTATTTGCAGCAATTGTTCAGCAAGGCTCTCTGTTCTCTCAGAACACGTACCAATGGGTGACACACGGCGGTATTCAGACTCTGTTTGCACACCCACTTGTGGTCAAAGCGCTGTCGTTTGTGAATAACTACCTGCCTTTCGACAACATTGAGCCCCAAGCCATCGCACAGAAAGTCGGAGAATTCGCGACAAGTTTTGGTTCTAAACTGGTTGGTATCAGTGCGAAAATCCTTGGTGATGCGACCAACTTCTTAATGGATTTCTTCTTGATGCTGTTTGTTCTGTTCTTCTTATTAAGAGATCACGACAAAATCATCAGTGTGGTTCGTCATATTCTTCCGCTATCTCGTAGCCAAGAAGACAAGCTCCTCACTGAGATTGAGCAAGTTTCTAAGTCTGCCGTTATGGGCTCATTCTTAACCGCAATAGCGCAAGGTTTTGCGGGTGGTTTAGGTATGTGGATTGCTGGTTTCCCTGGGTTGTTCTGGGGCACTATGATGGGCTTTGCCTCTTTCATCCCCGTGGTCGGTACCGCTCTAATCTGGATCCCAGCCGCAACCTACTTATTCCTAACCGGTGATACCACGTGGGCAATTTTCCTAACGGTTTACTGTGTCGCGATTGTTGGCTCAATTGACAACCTACTGCGCCCGCTGCTGATGCAAGGTAGTGCAGGCATGAATACCCTAATGATCTTCTTCTCACTGTTGGGTGGTATTCAACTTTTTGGCCTAATTGGTCTTATCTACGGCCCACTGATCTTTGCTATTACTATCGTTCTTTTCAATATTTACGATGAAGAGTTTAAAGACTTTTTAAACCAGCAAGACAAGAGTTGATCAACTGTTCAGCAACTTGGTTGCCGAACCCGTATTAAACACTTCAAGCTTTGGGCGGATTATGCGAAAATCCGCCCTCATTTTTTGCTAACGATTCAATAGAGTGTCCTATGTCAGCTTATATTGCCCCAAGCCAAATTGCTCAACGTCAACTCGCCTACTTTGAAGGCAAACATGTTTTAGTTGCAGGTGAGGCAGAAGACTTATTCCCTGTTGAATTAGCGAAACATTGTGAATCAGTCACCGTGTTTACTTCTAATTACAGCTACTACCGTCAATTAGAAGGCTGCAGCACCATCCAACGTTTTTATGGTGCGGAGTTTACCGAAGAGACCAAAGCCGACTTAGTGATGCTGTACTGGCCAAAGGCCAAAGCGGAAGCGGAATTTCTGTTGGCGATGTTATTTGCCAAGTTAGGTAAAGATACCGAGATTGTCGTAGTTGGCGAAAATCGTTCTGGTGTTAAAAGTATCGAGAAGATGTTTGCTCCTTACGGAAAAGTCGTGAAATACGATTCAGCGCGTCGTTGTTCTTTCTACTGGGGTCAATGCTTCGAGCAACCACCAGCCTTCAACCTACAAGACTGGTTTAAAACCTACACGGTTAACATTGGTGAGCAATCACTGACCGTGAAAAGTCTTCCAGGCGTCTTCAGTCATGGTCAATTTGATGTTGGTAGCCAACTATTACTTGATACCCTGCCAAAACTGAAAGGTAAAGTACTGGATTTCGGTTGTGGTGCAGGCGTATTGGGCGCGGTAATGGCATCTCGTCACCCTGATATCGAACTGGAAATGTGCGACATCAGTGCATTTGCCGTGGCGTCTAGCCAAGCAACGCTAGAAGCCAATGGTTTAACAGGTAATGTCTTCGCCTCAGATGTCTACTCTGACACATCAAAAGATTACCAATTCATCATCAGTAACCCACCATTCCATTCTGGTTTGGATACAAGCTACAGTGCGACTGAAACCTTACTTGCTCAGGCTCCTAACCACATGAAGCGTTCTGGTGAGATGATTATTGTTGCGAACAGTTTTTTAAAATACATTCCAATTATTGAGCAAGCTTTTGGAAAATGCGCGACTCTAAATAAGACCACCAAATTCGCGATCTATCACGCAAGCAAATAGCCTATCTAACACAGCGCAGGGTCAATATCTGCGCTGTCTGTTCATATTTCTATCAAAAGCCCATAAAAATGAGCTTTTGCACACGCTTTAAATACCACTTACTTGTCAAAGTAAAAAAACTCGTTAATTTCGTTAAATTGGAACCCGTTAATTCTATTCTCTGTACTTGTTTTCATCCCTTTCAAGCAGTACATCAAAGGAAAGTAGTACCCAATTTATGTTTAGATTCTATCGTAAGCAGAAGTTTAAGCGCCTTCAAAATACCCTAATGCTGGCATTTCTTGTCCTTAGTATTACCCCAGTAACACTTATCGCGATATTTTTCCTCCAATCGCACAGTCAGGATCTTCAGGAACAAAGTACTTCGCACCTTGTTTCCGTCCGTGATACTAAACAGCAGCAAATTGTCGATTACCTACAAGCTCAAGAATCCCAAGTGATGGGTTTTGTTCGCTCAGAGCTTGCCAATGCCAGTGGCGGACGATTCTATGGTTTGATCAATGCATTCCAACGCCTAGGGTTAGACATTGACGAAGCACGCGCTAATGCGCAGCAACGCTACATTCAAGGATCGGGCGATCAAATCAAAACATCGATTCTCCCTGAATCCAGCAGCTTTATTGGCAGCGAGCGCTATCGCCTATTGCACAAGCGCTACCACAACTCTTATTTGGAGCTGCTTAAGCGTTCTGATTTTGACGACATTTTATTGGTCGACATTAACGGCAACATCGCTTATTCAGTTTTTAAGCGCGATGACTACGGCACCAACTTGCTGACAGGTAAGTACAAAGATGCAAACCTCGGCAAAACCTTTCAACGCCTGGAAAAGGACGTAAAAGACAAACGCAAATCCAACGAAGACTACACGCCGGTTATCGTTTCTGACTTTAAAGACGAAAATGGTAAACAGACCGCATGGTTAGGCGCACCTATCGTTCAACAGGGCTACCTACACAGTTACGCCATGTTTAGACTGCCCATCAATGGTATTACTAAGCTTATTGCCGATCTCAACAAGAGTTCGAATATTCAAACCTTGCTTGTCGGCGATGATCATCTGCCACGTAGCCTTGCCCATTCACAAGAGTCGATTAATCTGAGTTTAGATGTTGTTGATAAAGCTCTGGCAGGAGAAACGGCCGTTGGCACCTTCGACAACGCTCAGGATCAAGCGATCATCGCTGCATATACTCCAATTGAGCTCAAATATGCGACTTGGGCACTCGTCGTCGAGCTTCCAGAAAAAGAAGCGTTTGCCCGTATTCATCAGTTAGAAAAGATCTTTGTGATCGTGATGTTGACGGCGATTATTCTTGTATTTGTCGCATCCCATTATCTGTCTAACTTCATCACATCACCGTTACTCAAGCTCACATGGGCAGCAGAGAAAGTCTCTGCGGGTGACCTTGATGAAACCATGATTAATACCGAACGAAAAGATGAGATAGGCCGCCTCGCGGTAAGCTTCGAAAGAATGCAACGTTCGATTCGTGAAAAGATGCTGCTCATTAAGAGCCAAAATGATGAGCTTGAGGACAACCTTAAGACCATTCAAAAACAAAATGAAGAGTTGCAACTGGCTAACAAACTTAAAGATGAATTCTTAGCAACAACATCACACGAATTGAGAACGCCATTACATGGCATGGTAGGTATCGCTGAAGCGCTAATATCTGGTGCAAACGGTCCTATTCCTGCCAACCAGAAGTACCAGTTGGATATCATCATCAATAGTGGCCAGAGATTGGCAACACTGGTCGATGATCTACTTGATTACCACAAAATGCGCTACGGCAGTTTAGACATAAATAAATCTGCTGTTGATTTATCTGCTGCTACCAGCTTGGTACTAGAATTGTCACATCATCTGTTGGGCAATAAGCCAATCCGAATTATTAACCAAGTACCCAGTGACTTAGGGTTGGTTTCGTCCGATCCTCAACGATTAGAACAAGTGATGTATAACTTGGTGGGCAATGCCATCAAGTACACATCAGAAGGTAAAATTGTTATCTCAGCAAGCGTTATCGACGACAACATTCGTGTACAAGTTGTTGATACAGGCCAAGGCATACCTGCTGAATACTTAGAACACATCTTTGAGCCACTGATTCAAGCAGGACAGGACTCAAGTAACTATCGCCAAGGTGCAGGGCTTGGGTTGTCCATAAGTCGTCAATTGATTGAACTGATGGGCGGTTCACTGTACGTAAGTAGCCAACCAATGCTTGGCACGACGTTCAGCTTTACCCTACCTTTAGCCACCCAAGAAGAATTGGATAACTACAGTGATTCAGGAAGCTATTCGCACTTCCAAGCGCCAGATTTAATTGATAACAGCCAACAAGAAAATAGTGTTATCAGTGAAGATCCAGACGGTCCGTTACTGGTTATCGCCGACGATGAACCAGTAAATTTACGCGTGCTAGACAGTTTCTTGAAATTGGAAGGTTATCGAGTGCGCACCGCATGTGACGGCCCAGAAACCATTGAACTGATTGAGAAAGAGAAGCCAGAGTTACTTCTGCTCGATATTATGATGCCAGGTATGAGTGGCTATCAGGTGTGTGAAGCACTGCGTAAGCAATACGATCATGCACAGTTGCCAATCATCATGCTCACAGCTCTTAATCAAGCAGAAGACCGTGTTCGTGGCTTTGAAGCTGGTGCCAACGATTACTTGTCTAAACCGTTCAACAAACAAGAGCTGGCGGCGCGAATTACGGCTCACTTATCAGCAAGTAAAGCTGAGCAAAGACGTCTTGAGAATGATCAATTGCAACTGGAGCTTAAACACAGAGCCATGGTTGAAGCGAACCTGCTAGAAACTCAAGGGCGCTTGCTAGAGCAGCTAGAATCAGCCCCTGAGGCCATCATCTGTATTCGTGATGACCAACGAATTCGATTTGCCAACGAAGCTGCAGCAAAACTATTTAGGCGCGGGCAAGAGCAGCTTAAACGCTCTATGGCCGATGAGATCATTGCGCCTAAATACCTTAAGGTGGAACAAGCTCACTACTGTGGTGATATTGACATCTATATAGACGACACTCGTCAGCGAATACCAAGTGATATCCTTAAGCTACCTGAAGGCTCAGGGCTCGACACCATGTATATCTTTAATGTTGGTGGTGGGGTTAACTCAAACCGAGTCAATAACCTTGAAACGGCGGTTGAGGCACTTTCAAGCTACGCCTTTGAGGGTGACAAAGATAAACTTCAACAACTGAAAGAACTTGGCGGTGAATTTACTCGCCTCGCAGATAAAGCAACCGGTGAAGGTAAAAACAAACAAGAGCTGATGCGTGAAGTGCTGGTCGATGTCATGACCAATGCCATCATCTACTGGGAGTCTGTTACAGGGGAAACCAAGTTTGCCTTCGCAGAGAAGAGTGGCTTGTGGCGCGTCTACCTAGACCGCAGTACCCTGCAAACTAGAACGCTAGACAAATATCTACGTGTAGAAACTCTACCGAAAACGCCTCGCTGGCGAACGGTACTGAGCTCTATCGAGTTTATACTTGAGCACTGTAAAGAACAGACACCTGAAAGAACTCATATTGAGACCCTAAGGGATAAGCTACAAAAACTACTGACCAGTTAGCTCTGAAGTAAGCTCAAGCTACTGTAAATAATGAAGCCCACCTAGCGTGGGCTTTTTTGTGAATATCGTACGCGACCAAAGGACAATGACGTCGATTCAAACACACTTCTTTTACGGCATTAAACAAGCAAAATGACACGTTACTCAATCTTAAACAATCACCAGTTCAGTTACTATTTTGAGCCTTATTCTTGGCTGAATTTCACATTCCTCCGGCTCTTTGTTGCAGTTTGAGAAGCGAGTCACAACAGAACGGCAGATTTAATTTTCTAGAAAAATTTAACGTAAAACAGGTAAGTGACCGAGATCTACAATTACATCACCGTAAGATAAACCCCTATAATTAAAAGCCGAAAAGGTTAGTGACCACTTACAAAAAGCTACCACCACAAAACCAAATGCGAGTCACATCACCTTAACAATTACGCACAAAAAACCACCAAAGCAAGCTATTTTGACGTTAATGACGTGGTGCTGTGTGTTTTTAACGTTTTTGACGGGAAACGAGTTTGATTAATTCATCGATAAGGTGTTTTCTTACTCCTGCCAAAGGCCTACAGGCCACTCTTACCACTTCTCAGAATCAAAGATGAATCTGGAGCAACGAAGAAGAGGTAGGCCTTTAACTAGAGTGTGTATCTACTAACTAATTAGCGACAGATAACATTCAATCCATTAGTGAAATGAAAGCAAATAGTAAGGAACAGCTATGCTTGCCAATATAAAAAAAACAGCAATAGCAACAGCAATTATTGCAACTGCTACAACAGGTTTTGCATCAGTAGCAACAGCTGCAGAGCGCAGCGAACTGACCGTTCACCCGAAAGAGTACACTACATTCGTACGTAACTTTAACCCGTACCTTGGTGCTACTAACCTACATACTACAACTGACTTCATGTACGAGCCTTTAGTAGTATTTAACGAAATGCACGGTAACACTCCGGTGTTCCGTCTAGCTGAAAACTTCAAAATGTCAGATGATCTGATGAGCGTTGTTTTCGACATTCGTAAGGGTGTTAAATGGTCTGATGGAGAAACTTTCTCTGCTGATGATGTTGTTTTTTCTTTCAACCTTGTAAAAGAGAAGCCAGAGCTTGACCAATCTGGTATCAACTCTTGGGTAACTTCTGTAGAAAAACTGAACGACAACCAAGTTAAGTTCACACTAACAGAAGCAAACTCAAACGTACCTTACGAGATTGCTAAAGTACCTGTAGTACCTAAGCACATCTGGAAAGACGTTAAAGATCCATCAACGTTTACCAATGAGAACCCTGTAGGTTCTGGTCCATTTACAGAAATCGATACGTTTACAGCGCAACTGTACATCCAGTGTGCAAACCCGAACTACTGGGATGCAGACAACCTAGATGTTGACTGTCTACGTGTTCCACAAATTGCGAACAACGACCAGTTCTTAGGTAAAGTTGTAAACAGTGAAATGGACTGGACGTCTTCTTTCGTTCCTGATATCGATCGTACATACGCTGCAGCAAGCCCTAAACACCACTACTGGTACCCGCCAGCAGGTACACAAGCATTCATCGTTAACTTCAAACACCCTGATGCTGCGAAGCATGAAGCATTGAGCAACGTTGAATTCCGTCGTGCTTTCTCTATGGCTCTTGACCGCCAAACTATCATCGACATCGCATTCTACGGTGGCGGTACTGTGAACGATTTCGCATCGGGTCTTGGCTACGCGTTTGAAGCTTGGTCTGATGAAAAAACTCACGACAAATACAAAGGCTTCAACACTTACAACGCTGAAGGCGCGAAGAAGCTTCTTGCTGACGCTGGCTTCAAAGATGTAAACAAAGATGGTTTTGTTGACACTCCATCAGGCAAATCTTTCGAACTAATGATTCAATCGCCAAACGGCTGGACTGACTTCAACAACACAGTTCAACTTGCGGTAGAGCAACTAAACGAAATCGGCATTAAAGCGAAAGCTCGTACACCTGACTTCTCTGTTTACAATCAAGCAATGCTTGAAGGTACATACGACGTAGCATACACAAACTACTTCCACGGTGCGGATCCATACACGTACTGGAACAGTGCTTACAACTCATCACTACAATCTGGTGATGGTATGCCTCGTTTCGCTATGCACTTCTACAAAAATGACAAGCTAGATGGTCTTCTAAACAGCTTCTACAAAACAGCTGACAAGAACGAACAGCTAGATATTGCACATGGTATCCAGCAAATTATCGCTGCAGACCAAGTGACAATCCCTGTGATGTCTGGTGCTTACATGTACCAATACAACACAACTCGATTCACTGGTTGGTGGAACGAAGAAAATCCAAAAGGCCGTCCAAACATTTGGGCTGGTATTCCAGAGCGTCTACTTCATGTACTGGACCTAAAACCAGTTAAATAAGTAATCGTTCAATCTTTGCGGCGTAACTTCTTACGCCGCTTATAAAAATCCCCACACTATCAATTGAAAGTATGGCGCTAGTCGTCAGGGGATTTTTCGTTCCAAATTTCGCTAGGAGCGACCTGAATCCAGAAACAGGGAAACAATCTGGGTGAGTAAGGTGTGAGTTATGGGTTATTTTTTAAGACGTTTGTCATTTTATTTTGTCGCGCTATTAGTTGCAGCGACGTTAAACTTTATTATTCCAAGAGCAATGCCTGGTGACCCAGTTACCATGATGTTTGCGAACGCTTCTGTACAAGTTACTCCTGAGCGTATTGCTGCAATGAAAGAACTATTAGGCTTCGTTGATGGCGGCTTACTGGTTCAATACGGCGCATACATGAAGAACATTCTAAGCTGGGAGCTTGGTACATCAATTCAATTCTACCCACTTTCTGTAAATACTCTGTTGGGTGGAGCATTTGGTTGGTCGCTATTCTTAGCAGGCACCGCCGTTATTCTTTCTTTCTCTATTGGTTCAATCCTAGGTATTTTTGCAGCGTGGAAACGTGGCAGCAAATACGATGCCTTTGTGACTCCCGGGATGCTGATTTTACAAGCCGTTCCTCAGGTTGTTATTGCCATGATTGCGCTGTTTACCTTCGCAATCGGCTTGAAATGGTTCCCAACAGGTTACGCCTATACCGCGGGTACGATTCCAGATTGGACAAGCTGGGCATTCATTAAAGATGTCGCTTACCACGCCTTCTTACCTTTGCTATGTGCATCTATTGTTCAAATTGGTGGCTTCCTAGTAAACATGCGTAACAACATGATCAACCTGCTAGCTGAAGATTACATCACCATGGCGAAAGGCAAAGGCCTTAGCGAAAACCGAGTGGTATTCAATTACGCAGCTCGTAACGCGATGCTACCAAGTGTGACAGCACTTTCTATGTCGCTAGGTATGGCAATCGGTGGTCAGTTAATTATCGAAATCATCTTTAACTACCCAGGCCTTGGCAGCGTACTTTTCAACGCAATTAACGCTCGTGATTACCAAGTACTGCAAGGTCAACTGCTTATCATGACGCTATTCATGCTGTTCTTTAACCTAGTTGCAGACATGCTTTACGTTGTTCTTGACCCTCGTCTTCGTAAGGGTGGTAAATAATCATGAAAGATATTCTAAAACTCATTTGGCGTAACCCGATGGCCTTAACCGGCGTCATCATCCTAAGTATTTTTATTCTTGGTGCGATTGCGGCTCCATTGATCACAAAACATGTGCCAGACAAACGTACAGGTAATCCACACGAATACCCTGGCTTCGTGGTTAAGTCTGCACAAACTAACCCTGATGGCTGGGTTGCTCAAAACCTAGCAGACGATCGTCGTACGTTGATAATGTCTAAGAAGGCAGACCACGTACTGGGAACAACTCGTATGGGTCGTGACGTTTGGTCACAAGTGGTATACGGCGCACGCGTATCTCTTGCTGTAGGTTTTGGTGCGGGTCTTACCGTATGTTTACTAGCAACGGTTATTGGTGTTTCCGCAGGCTACTTTGGCGGCCGTGTCGATGATGTTCTGACAGCCGCAATGAACATCATGCTGGTTATTCCTCAATACCCATTACTGTTCGTAGTTGCAGCCTTTATCGGTGAGGCAGGGCCACTCACCATAACCTTGGTTATCGGCTTTATGTCCTGGGCTTGGGGCGCGCGTGTTGTTCGTTCCCAGACCTTAGCACTGCGTGAAAAAGAGTTTGTAAAAGCCGCTGAAGTTCTGGGTGAATCTTCATTCCGTATTATCTTCGTAGAGATTCTTCCAAACCTTATCTCTATCGTTGGCGCGAGCTTCATCGGTTCGGTGATGTACGCAATCATGATGGAAGCAACGATTTCGTTCCTAGGTCTTGGTGACCCGAACACAATCAGCTGGGGCATCATGCTTTACAACGTTCAAACCTCTTCATCAATGCTGATTGGCGCTTGGTGGGAACTGTTGGCTCCTTGTATCGCATTGACACTACTTGTAACTGGTCTTGCTCTACTTAACTTCGCTGTCGATGAAATTGCCAACCCGCAACTGCGTTCTCACAAAGGCATGAAGCGTTGGAAGAAATTAGCAGCACAAGACAAAGAAGAACGTGAACCTGAACTACCACCACAAAATGCACTTTGGAGCGGAGATAAATAATCATGTCTGAACCACTAATTTCTATCCGCAATTTATGCGTGGATTACATCACAGAGTCTGGCGATGTACGTGCGTGTAACAACGTAAGTTTCGACATTGCTCCAGGTGAAGTATTCGGCCTAGCTGGTGAATCTGGCTGTGGTAAATCAACTGTTGCTTTCTCTCTTATGCGTCTGCATAAGCCGCCCGCTTACATCAGTGGTGGTGAGGTTATCTTCAATGGTGAGAACATCCTTGAATACAGTGATGACCGTATGCAAGCGTTCCGTTGGAGCGAGATGTCGATGGTATTCCAGAGTGCGATGAACGCACTCAATCCTGTATTACCAATGGAAGAGCAGTTCTGTGACGTAATTATGCGTCACACCAACATGACTCGTGAGCAAGCTAAGCAACGCGCAGAAGGTCTACTTGAAATCGTAGATATTCACCCGAGCCGATTGAGTGACTACCCTCACCAATTCTCTGGCGGCATGCGTCAGCGCTTGGTTATTGCTATCGCTTTAGCATTGAATCCAAAGCTTATCATTATGGATGAGCCAACGACCGCACTTGATGTGGTTGTTCAACGCGAAATCCTACAAAAGATCTATGCACTAAAAGAAGAGTTTGGCTTCTCGATTCTGTTCATCACCCATGACTTGTCATTGATGGTCGAGTTCTCTGACCGTATCGGCATCATGTACTCAGGTGAGCTCATCGAGGTTGCCAATGCTCAAGATATTCTAGAAAACCCTTACCACCCTTATACCAAAGGGCTGGGAAGTTCTTTCCCTCCACTAACAGGGCCAAAGACAAAACTAGCAGGCATTCCGGGTAACCCTCTGAACCTGTTAGAGATCCCTGAAGGGTGTCGTTTCCAAGCTCGTTGTGATCGTGTACATGAAACGTGTACCAAGGTGCCAACCAAGCTGCGTTCTATCGACCCGGGACATTTGTCTAACTGCCACCTGTACGGTGACCCAATAGTACAAAGGAAGCTATAGCTTGCACGCTGATTCAGCGTGAATAACGAATAAGGCGGCTCGACCGCCGAAATGCAAGCAAAGCGAATAAGGATTCTGGAGACAATTATGAGCAAAGATTTCGGTCAATTATTGGTAGAAGGCAAGAATGTCGTAAAAGACTTCCCAATAAGCAGTACCACAATTCAAACCCCAATGATGCGTGCGATTAACGACGTATCATTCAAGATGTATAAAAGTCGCGGCCTAGCTGTGGTTGGTGAGTCAGGTTCAGGCAAATCAACAACAGCAAAAATGATCGCAAAAATGTACGCACCTTCGGGCGGTACGATCGAATACAAAGGTCGTGATATCCAAGAGATCTCAAGCAGAAAAGATCTTATGCACTACCGTGAAGGCGTGCAGATGGTATGGCAAGACCCGTTTGGTTCTCTGAACCCAACACATAACATCTTTCACCACATAGCTCGACCATTGTTGATCCACAAAAAAGTATCTCCGGGCAACAAGAAAGAGTTACAGGAACGTGTGTACGATCTTCTAGAGCAAGTTGGCTTAGTGCCACCACAAGCAACGGCAGAGAAGTACCCTCATCAACTCTCTGGTGGTCAGCGTCAACGTGTCAACCTAGCCCGTAACATTGCAGTTGGTGCAGAAGTTGTATTAGCCGATGAACCAACATCGATGCTTGATGTATCGATTCGTGCTGGTGTTTTGAACCTGATGGAAGAAATGAAGTTTGAGAAACAAATGTCTCTACTTTACATCACTCACGATATCGCAACCGCTCGTTACATTGCTGAAGATCTTTCAGTGATGTACGTAGGACACATGGTGGAATGGGGCGATACCGATGATGTGATTGCTAACCCTCAGCATCCTTACACCCAACTGCTTGTTTCTGCGGTTCCAGATCCTAAAAAATCGATCCACGAACAACTCGCAGGCAACAAAGGTGAGATCCCTCTTTGGACACCAGTCTCAGCAGGTTGCCCATTTGCAGGCCGTTGCACTCATGCAATGGACAAGTGTAAAGAGCAGTTACCAGGGGTTACGCAGTTAGCTGATAACCACTTTGTGCGTTGTTACCTACACGAAAGCTAAGCAATAAAACCAAGTTAGGGTCTGCGGGCCCTAACTATTTATATACAAAACATTTTATATCCAAAACATTCAAGTACCTAGCCAATAGAAACTAGGACTGTCGGAGAATATTGATGCTGTTATTGACCAACCATATTGGCTACGAATCCACGGCTCCAAAGCAAGCTATTCTGCAAACGAAGAAAGCTCGCTTATCAAGTACGACTGCACTTTTGGTGTGTGCCGACAACCATATCACTGTCGGAAGTTTTGATGTGGTTAAACAAGGCCGCGTAGCAAATTGGCATCAAGGGCAATTCTTCACTATCGATTTCAGTTCATTCACTGAATCAGGTCGCTACTACCTACGTTTTGACAACCTACGCTCTGAAGTATTTGAGATTGGTAGCAACCTATTAATGAACCACACGTTTTCTGATGTGCTTCATTACTTTAAGTCACAACGCTGTGGCGGTAGTTTCGACAAAAAAGATCGACAAGCACAAATTATGGGCACTGACAGATACGTCGATGTCCACGGTGGATGGTATGACGCATCAGGTGATGTAAGTAAGTATTTTAGCCACCTGTCTTATGGTAACTACCTTAACCCACAACAAATTCCAATGGTCGTTTGGAACATGCTAAAAAGCGTGCGCTTGACTAGCAATAACTCAGACTTTCCTAAATTCTCTATGACTCGTTTAGTGGAAGAAGCCCTATTCGGTGCCGATTTCTTAGTGCGTATGCAAGACGCTGACGGATACTTTTACATGACGGTATTCGACAAGTGGAGTAAAGACATCAATCAACGTGACATCTGCGCATACGCCACTCAAGAAGGTAACAAATCAACGGACTTGCAAGCGGGCTACCGACAAGGTGCAGGTGTTGCTATCGCCGCATTAACTGCTGCATCTGAACTTGAAACCTCGGGCAGTTACTCGAGCCAAACTTATCTTGAAACTGCCGTTAGCGGTTATTGGCACCTAAAAGAACATAACCTGCAGTACCTAAACGATGGCGAAGAAAACATCATCGATGAATATTGTGCCCTACTCGCTGCCAATGAACTGTACCGAGTAACAGAGGACGATCAATACCTATTAGAAGCAAGAACTTGGGCTAGTCGCTTGATCGCACGTCAGCAATCTGATGATTCAGTTGAGCACTTTTGGTCAGCTAATGCTGATGGCTCTCGCCCCTATTTCCATGCAGCTGAAGCTGGCCTTCCTGTAATTGCTCTGTGCGAGTACATCGATAATGAAACTGACACTGAGTTGAAAGAACAAGCACGTGTGGTTGTTGAGCAAGCTTGTCAGTTCGAAATCAACATTACCGACAAAGTCATCAACCCATTTGGCTACCCAAGACAATACGTAAAATCTGTCGATGGTGATAAACGTGATGCCTTCTTCGTCGCTCAACAAAACGAAACTGGCTACTGGTGGCAAGGCGAAAACGCGCGTCTTGGCTCAATTGCGACCATGGCTTACCTAGTTCAACCGCACATTAAAGATAATGACCTTCAGCAGCGTCTAATCCAACTTTCACAAAATAGCCTTGACTGGATTTTGGGCCTCAACCCATACCACATGTGCATGCTTGATGGCCACGGTCATAACAACCCAGACTATCTACCACAACTTGGTTTCTTCAATGCCAAAGGCGGGATTTGCAATGGCATCACGGCAGGGTTCGAAGACGAACAAGACATCGCATTCAACCCACCAGCACAGAAAGACGACATGCTTCAAAACTGGCGCTGGGGTGAACAATGGATCCCTCATGGGGCGTGGTACTTACTGGCGACTGCAGCACAGTTCAATCATTTAGCACAGTGTAAGGAGCAATAATCATGACGCTTTACTACGTAGGTATTGATGGTGGCGGTACATCTTGCCGTGCTCGCATTCGTGATAACCAAGGCAAACTCATTGGTGAAGCGAAAAGTGGCAGTGCCAACATCCTTTTGGGTGTCGATGTTGCAATGAGTTCAATTGTTGATGCGATTACTAAAGCCGCACAACAAGGGCAACTCAACTCTAACGATTTTTCTAATATGCATGTTGGTTTGGCGCTAGCTGGTGCTGAACAGAAGTCAGCATGGCTCGACTTCATGGCACAAGCACACCCTTTCGCAAGTATGACACTCAATACAGACGCCTATGGTGCATGTATTGGTGCACATAATGGCCAAGATGGCGCGATCATGATTGGTGGTACAGGTTCATGTGGTATCTACCTAAACAACGGCGAACAACATGTGGTTGGCGGTCGTGAATTTCCAATTTCTGACCAAGGCGGCGGCGCAGTGATGGGCCTTCGTTTAATTCAGCAAGTCCTACTCGCTGAAGATGGTATTCGCAGTAAAACCCCATTAACTCAACATGTTATGAATCAATTTAATAATGATGTGGATGCGATTGTGGCGTGGTCAAAAGGCGCGATTCCAAAGGATTACGGTCAATTCTCACCCGTCATTTTTCAACTGGCAAATGAAGGCGATGAACTGGCTATAGAGATGCTTAAGCAGACTGCAGCCGATATCGAAATGTTTGTATTAGCGCTGCATCGAAAAGGCGCTGACAAGGTGTGCTTAATGGGAAGTATCGCTGAGCGTATTCTCAACTGGCTATCACCACCAGTACAACAATGGATCGTTAAACCTCAATTTGACGCTATCGAAGGCGCATTGATGTTTGCCGGCAAGTCACAACACAACTTGTATCAACAGGCTTAGCAGGGAAGTTATATGAATTATCGCATCGACTTAGCTGTTCTTTCTGAACAAAAAAATAACTGCCGATTTGGCCTTACGGTACATAATTTAAGTGACCTCGACGTAAAAGATTGGTCTCTGCATTTTGCATTTGACCGATTCATCCTTCCTGAGAGTCTATCGCAAGGTGAACTGACTCAAGTTGGAAGCTATTGCACGTTCAAACCAAGTGCGCCCGTGTTAAAGGCCAATAACCATTACTACCTTGAATTCAGTATTCAAAGCGCCCCATTCCGCTTCTATTCTGATGGCCTTAATGATGCCTTTATCCAATCACATCATGATGGAGAAACATCGGTACTGCCTGTCGCGATATCACCCATAGTACTGGCTTCGCCGTACCGTGAACGTAATCAAATGCCTGAAGTTAACGCTGCTGAAATTGCATTGATTCCTCAACCAAATCAGATCGAACTCAAGCAAGGTAGCTTCGCGCTAAGCTGTGAATGCAAGGTTGAGGTTCAATCTCACCTTGCAGATAAAGCCGTCTCTTGGTTGCAGCAAGAGTTACTTTCTACCTTTGAAATATCTCTTTCGAATGAGCTTTCAACTGAACTTTCAAAAAACGAAAGCGGCGACATTCTATTTCGCAGCAATCCAACATTAGACGAAGCAGAATACAAACTCCGCATTACTGAACAACAAATAATTGTTGAATCAGGTAGCCAGTCTGGGTTTACACACGCCGTGGCAAGTCTGATTCAATTGGTTCAACAACTGGATGTCGAAAATTTTTCTATTCCATGCTGCAAAATCGCCGATCACCCTCGCTTTAAGTACCGAGGCATGATGTTGGATTGCGCGCGCCACTTCCATTCAGTAGAGCAAGTGAAGCGCTTAATCAATCAACTAGCGCACTACAAATTCAACGTTTTTCATTGGCACCTAACCGATGATGAAGGTTGGAGAATCGAGATCAAGAGCCTACCTCAGCTAACTGAAGTCGGCGCATGGCGCGGTCCTGATCATGCATTAGAACCGCAATACACCCACATTGCGGATAACTATGGCGGTTTCTACACGCAACAACAGGTTCGTGAAGTCATTGAATACGCAGAGCAGCGTAGCATCACGGTGATCCCAGAGATCGATATCCCGGGACACTGCCGCGCCGCAATAAAGTCACTGCCTGACATGCTAGTTGAGCAAGCAGACACCACACAATACAAGAGTATTCAGCACTACAACGACAACGTACTAAATCCAGGCTTGCCAGGTACTTATCAGTTCCTAGATGCCGTTATTGAAGAAGTTGCAGAGCTTTTCCCTAGCGAATTGATCCACATGGGCGCAGACGAAGTACCACCCGGTGTGTGGACCAACAGCCCTGCTGCTCAAGCTCTGATGAAAGAACATCAATATCAAGACAGCAAAGATTTACAAGGCCACCTATTCCGTTATGCCGAAAACAAACTCAAACAACTCGGTAAGCGCATGGTGGGCTGGGAAGAAGCACAGCACGGCGACAAGGTGAGCAAAGAGACCATCATCTATTCATGGCTCAGTGAAGAAGCTGCTATCAATTGCGCTCGCCAAGGCTTTGATGTGGTGCTGCAACCAGCACAGTTTACCTATCTCGACATGACCCAAGATTATGCACCGGAAGAACCGGGCGTAGATTGGGCTGCCGTTATCCCCTTAGAACAAGCTTATACCTACGAAGCCCTCGCTGAGATATCCGACACCGATCCAATTCGTAAGCGGATCCGCGGAATTCAGTGTGCTCTATGGTGTGAGATCGTTACCAATCAAAAGCGCATGGATTACATGGTATTTCCAAGAATTAGCGCTTTAGCTGAAGGATGTTGGACACATAAAAACAACCGAAACTGGCTAGATTACCTATCTCGCCTAAAGGGTCACCTGCCATTACTCGACAGACTCAATGTTGATTATCGCAACCCTTGGAAAGCTGAATAAAACGAAGCCAAAGCACACTCAAGTCGAGTGCTTGCTTCCCTGATTAAGGTGCTCAGTCAGATTCGACTCAGCATCATTATTTAAAAATTAGCTGCATAGATGCAGTTTGTTAAAAAGGAAATGACAATGAAATACGGCTATTTCGATAACGATAATCGCGAATACGTCATCACTCGCCCTGATGTACCAGCACCTTGGACCAACTACCTAGGTACTGAAAAGTTTTGTACCGTAATTTCGCACAATGCTGGCGGCTACTCGTTCTACAATTCTCCGGAATACAACCGTGTTACTAAATTCCGTCCAAACGGCACCTTCGACCGTCCAGGACACTATGTTTACCTGCGTGATGATGAGACGGGCGATTACTGGTCTATCTCTTGGCAGCCAGTGGCAAAGAACCTAGATGAAGCGAACTACGAAGTTCGTCACGGCCTGTCATACTCAAAATTCAAGTGTGAATACAGTGGTATTACAGCAACCAAAACGTTATTCGTTCCTAAGGGTGAAGATGCGGAAGTTTGGGACGTCGTGCTGAAAAACAACACTGACAAACCAAGAACCATCAGTACTTTCTCATTTGTTGAGTTCTCGTTCAGCCATATTCAATCGGATAACCAGAACCATCAGATGTCTTTGTACTCTGCGGGGACGTCTTACCAAGAAGGTGTTCTTGAATACGACCTGTACTACAACACTAACGACTTTGAAGGTTTCTACTACCTAGCTTCAACTTTCTCACCAGACAGCTACGACGGCCAACGTGATAACTTCCTTGGCATGTACCGTGATGAAGCGAACCCAATTGCCGTTGAGAACGGTAAATGTTCTAACAGCGCTCAAACCTGTTACAACCACTGTGGTTCTCTGCACAAGCAATTTACGATTCAGCCGGGTGAAGAAGTTCGCTTTGCTTATGTACTCGGTATCGGTAAAGGAAACGGCGAGCGCCTACGTGAAAAGTACCAAGACACAGCCAACGTCGATGCCGCTTTCCAAGGCATCAAAGATCACTGGGACGAGCGTTGCAACAAATTCCAAGTTAAGTCTCCAAACGAAGGCTTAGACACCATGATCAACACATGGACGCTATACCAAGCGGAAACCTGTGTTGTTTGGTCTCGCTTTGCATCCTTCATTGAAGTGGGTGGTCGTACTGGCCTTGGTTACCGTGATACTGCGCAAGACGCAATCTCAGTACCTCATGCCAACCCACAAATGACCAAGAAACGTATTATCGACCTGCTTCGCGGCCAAGTGAAAGCGGGCTATGGTCTACACTTGTTCGATCCAGACTGGTTCGATCCAGAAAAAGCAGACGTTGAACCTTCAAAATCACCAACGGTTGTTCCAACACCGTCAGATGACGACAAGATCCACGGCATTGAAGACACCTGTTCTGATGATCACTTATGGATCGTTCCGACTATCATCAAGTATGTAATGGAAACCGGTGAACACGACTTCTTTGATGAAGTAATTCCATACGCAGACGGTGGCGAAGCGACCGTTTATGAACACATGAAAGCGGCACTGAACTTCTCTGCAGAATACGTGGGGCAAACCGGTATCTGTAAGGGTCTTCGTGCAGACTGGAATGACTGTTTAAACCTTGGTGGCGGTGAATCTTCAATGGTTTCATTCTTGCACTTCTGGGCTCTACAAGAATTCCTAGATCTTGCTAAGTTCCGTAATAACGATGCTGACGTTGCTAAATACACAGAAATGGCCGCGAACGTACGTGAAGCGTGTGAAACACACCTATGGGATGACGAAGGTGGCTGGTACATCCGTGGTCTAACAAAAAATGGCGACAAGATCGGTACCGCTCAACAAGCTGAAGGTCGTGTACACCTTGAGTCAAACACGCTAGCGGTTCTATCTGGCGCGGTTTCTCAAGAGCGTGGCGAGAAAGCGATGGACGCTGTTGATGAGAACCTATTCTCTGAATACGGGTTGCACCTAAATTCTCCTTCATTCGCAACACCAAACGATGATATCGGCTTTGTGACTCGCGTTTATCAAGGCGTAAAAGAGAATGGCGCAATCTTCTCTCACCCGAACCCATGGGCTTGGGTAGCAGAAGCGAAGCTAGGTCGTGGTGACCGTGCGATGAAGTTCTACGACGCACTGAACCCGTACAACCAAAACGACATGATTGAAACACGTTACGCAGAACCATACTCGTACGTGCAGTTCATCATGGGTAAAGATCATCAAGACCATGGTCGTGCAAACCACCCTTGGTTAACGGGTACCTCTGGTTGGGCTTACTTCGCGGTAACCAACTTTATTCTTGGTGTTCGCACAGGCTTTGAAGGATTAACAGTCGATCCTTGTATCCCGACTGATTGGCCGGAATTCGAGGTTACTCGTCAATGGCGTGGCGCGACTTACAACATCACAGTGCAAAACCCGAATGCAGTAAGCAAAGGGGTTACCTCTATCACTATCAACGGTGAGTCAGTTGAAGGTGCAATCCCAGTACAAGCAGAAGGCAGCGTGAACGATGTTGTCGTTGTTCTAGGCTAGTCACTTAATTTAACGAACAGCTCTTGCCTCAAGTCTTTATCGACTTGAGGCAATGAGACTAAAAGGATTTTCTAATGATTAAATTTGGTACAGGTGGCTGGCGCGCTTTCATTGGTGAAGAGTTCACCAGAGACAATGTTCGCCTTGTAGCGCAAGCGCTCGCTAACATCATCAATAATGAAGATGCAGCCAAGAATGGCTTCGTTATTGGCTATGACCGTCGCTTCCTTTCAGATAAAGCGGCATGCTGGTTTGCAGAAGTACTTGCGGCGAACAACATCAAAGTAAGCTTCATTGATAAGTTCGTTCCAACACCTATCGTGATGTTCCAAGCAAAAGAGATGGGATGTATTTACTCTGCGTGTATTACCGCTTCTCACAACCCAGCGGACTATAACGGCATAAAGATCTTCATTGAAGGTGGACGCGATGCTGACGAGATCATCACAGAGAAGATCGAACAGCAAATCGCAACACTGACCAACGAAGATGTTATACGAGTCGATTTTGAACAAGCGTTAAACGACAAAGAAATCGAGATCATCAACCCGATGAACGACTTTGTTGATTCAATCATCAACTTCATCGATATCGATTCGATTAAGAAAGCCAACCTGCGCGTACTGATTGATCCAATGTTTGGTGTTGCGAAAAATGCTCTGCAAACCGTACTGATCAACGGTCGCTGTGATGTCGACGTAATCAACGATGGTAAGAACCCAGATTTCGGGGGTCTAATGCCTTCTCCGAATGCCGCTACGCTCTATCGCTTGAAGCACTTGGTGGCAGCAGAAGGATATGACATTGGTATTGGTACTGATGGCGATGCCGACCGTTTAGGCATCATTGATGAGAAAGGTCACTTCATTCACCCTAACGAAGTGCTACTCCTACTTTACTACTACTTACTGGAATACAAAGGCTGGAAGGGCTCTGTTGTTCGTAACATCGCCACCACGCATCTACTCGACAAAGTAGCGGCAGATCATGGTGAGAAGAGCTTTGAGGTTCCTGTAGGCTTTAAGCATATCAGCTCTCAAATGGAAGCAGATGATTCACTGATTGGTGGTGAAAGTTCGGGAGGTTTAACCATTCGAGGTCATATCAAAGGTAAGGATGGCGTATTTGCTTCAAGCTTACTGGTTGAGATGATCAGTGTAACAGGTAAAAAATTATCTGAGTTACTTGATGAAATCTACTCTAAGTATGGCTATGCCTACACGGCAGAAGGAGATTGCCAGTTTAAGCCTTCAGAGAAAGAAGCGCTCTACACCAAGATTTACGTAGAGAAACAACTGCCTGAATTTGAATACGAAATTGAAAAAGTTAGCTATGAAGATGGTGCCAAGGTGTACTTCAAGAATGGCGGCTGGGTGATCGCTCGTTTCTCAGGAACAGAGCCGTTACTACGAATCTTCGCAGAAATGGAAGATAAAGACACTGCAGAACGTGTTCTTCAAAAAGTGAAAGACTTCCTCTCTCTATAGACTTATAGAGTGCAGCAGTTTTGAATGGGACTTAACAAACCACTGCCTTGTTAAAGCCTATAGGTGAAGAACTCTTGCCCAGTACTCTGTATCAAAGTGCTGGGCTTTTTTACGAATGCATTTTACTTTTCGGCAGAACGATACTTACTGCGTATCATTAAAACGCCAACACACCTTTGGTATCTACTTTGACGGTGACTGGCATACCAACACCTAGAGCCTCAGAAGACGTTGCTAACAGTTTCTGACCGTTAGCTTCAATCACATAGCGACAGTGGTCGCCCATAAATTGTTGTTCCAACACTGACAGGTTACTGTCGACATCATGACTCGCCACTATATGCTGTGGTCTTAGTAACAACGCACATTCCGCTCCCACTTCGATCTGAGTTTGTGCTTTCGCTTCTATCAGACCCAAGCTCGTTTCAAATTCATTATCTGAAATACGCTTTGCATTCAAGTAGCTACCACCACCTAAGAAATCAGCAACAAACTTACTCGATGGGTGGAAGTACAACTCAGATGCAGAACCATATTGCTCAATCACACCATGGTTCATTACCGCCATTTTATCTGAAAAAGCGAATGCTTCTTCACGGCTGTGCGTTACAAAAATAGCAGTAACACCCTGCTTTTTAAATATTTTACGAATCTGAGAGATCAACTCATGGCGAACTTGAGTATCAATATTTGAGAAGGGTTCATCCAATAACAATAAGTCCGGCTTGTACGCTAAAGAACGAGCAATCGCTACGCGCTGCTGTTGACCACCAGAAAGTTGATGTGGGTATCGGTCACCGAATTCATCTAAGTGAACTAGCTCCAACATCTCTTGAACTTTCTCTTTCTTTTGCTGTTCAGAAAGACCTTTGAGGCCAAAGCAGATATTCTGGTTTACCGTCAAGTGCGGAAACAGGGCGTAATCTTGAAAGATCATTCCGATGTTTCTCTGCTCAGGTGGTAACCAGTTGTCTCCATCGTCGATGGTTTGACAGTTCAAGCTCATGACGCCACTACTCAATGGAAGCAAGCCGGCAATCGCTTTCAGCAGCGTAGTCTTACCACAACCACTGGCACCAAGCAGACAAACAATTTCACCATGCTCAACTTCTAAAGAAAGAGATTCCAAAATAGTTTGGGACTCGTACTTACAAGTCAGATCTTTAATTGATAATGCACAACTCATTAGTGTTTCTGCTCCAAGGAACGGTTTACGATAATCAGAGGAATTAAGCCCACTAACACCAATAATACAGCAGGCATCGCCGCCAACTCTAGGTGCTCATCTGAGGCATAGTTATAAACATAAGTCGCCAATGTTTCGAAATTGAAAGGGCGTAGCAGTAATGCTGCATTTAACTCTTTCATTGATTCGATAAATACCAATAATCCGGCGATCAATGCGCCTCGTTTAATCAAAGGTAAATGAACATGACGTAACATCTGGTTGGTATTGCAGCCCATTGTTTTAGATGCCATATCCAATGAAGGAGAAACTTTACTCAAGCTACTTTCAATGCTGCCAATTGCAACCGCTGAAAAACGCACGACCATGGCAAAGATAAGTGCAAACATAGAACCAGAGAAGATCAAACCTGGTCCTGTCCATTCCATCACTTTTGCAATATCGTTGACTAAGTGATCCATAAACAAAACTGGGACCATCACACCAATGGCTAACACGGTGCCTGGAACGGCATAGCCCATGGAAGCGATACGCATATAAGCCTGATTTTTCTTACTTGGGCTAACACGTTGATTGAAGTTCACAATCAAAGCAATAACGACACCAATAATTGCAGCAACTACCGAAACATAAAGGCTATTAACGGCATACTCTCTAAATTCAGGGGTCCAGCTTTGAGCAAAATATTTGTAGGCATAAATCATTAACTGGGCAAGAGGGAACAAGAATGCGACACACACCAACCCCCAACACCAAAACAATGCTAACCACTTCTTCCAACCGGAAAGGTCGTAACGAAAATCTTCACGACTACTGAATTGATTCTGGAATAATTTCTGTTTGCGACGGCTATAGCGCTCTGAACTCAATAGTAGGATCACGATAATCAGCATAATCGCCGATATTTTCGCAGCAGCCGTTAAGCTTGAGTAACCTAACCAAGTATCGTAAACCGCAGTCGTTAAGGTATTGACTGCAAAGTAACTTACGGTACCAAAGTCACCAATGGTTTCCATTGCAACCAGTGATAGCCCGACCGCCATTGATGGACGAACAAGCGGCAAGGAAATACGACGAAAGCTTTCCCAAGGTGAACACTTTAACAACCGAGCGGATTGCAATAAGGAGACGTTTTGCTCCATAAAAGCCGCGCGGCATAGCAAATAAACATAGGGGTAGAGAACAAGTGACAGAACAATAATAGCTCCGAACAAGGTTCTAATGTCTGGGAACCAGTACTCTCCGGGCCCCCAACCTGTTAAATCTCGTAGCAGAATTTGAACAGGACCTGCAAAGTCGAACCAATCGGTAAAGATATACCCGACAATATAGCCTGGCATTGCTAATGGCAGCACTAACGCCCACTGTAAAACGCGCTCTCCTGGAACACGGCACATTGCCATAATCCAAGCTGACGGAATACCAAAAGCCAAAGACAGGAATAAGGTTCCTATGACTAAAACCACCGTATTATAAGTATAGGTGGGCATTACTGTGGACATAAGATGAGAAAATAGCTCATCAGTTTCTCCAACAGCAGTCGTAAAAATCGCTAAAATCGGTAAAACCAGCAATACAGCAATGATGCAGCTACTGGTGTTCCATAAATAATTCTTTTCTTTCATCGCCTAACTACAACGAGGCTTAATGAAACACAAATGCATTTGCAAATACATCTCATGTCCTTTTAATGGGGGGTTATTTATACCCATATACTGTAATGACTTCAAGGTGAGATGCTCATAACTCTGGGGATTAACGGGGAGCTTTGTATCAAAAAGTGATTTTCCAAAACAAAACAACCCCAAGTTACCGAAATGGCGACTTGAGGCTGTCATTTTACTTGGGCCGAAGCCTACAGTAAAAAATTATAGATCGAACTTAACTTCGTCTAGTAGCTTGATTGCAGCTGCGTGGTGGTCAGCAATCTGGTCTAGAGAAATTGTATCAGCTTTGAATTCACCCCAAGAAGCAACAAGCTCTGAAGGTTTAACATCAGCTTTAACTGGGTATTCGTAGTTCACTTCTGCGTACATGCCTTGCGCCACGTCACCAGATAGGAATTCCATTAGCTTAACCGCGTTCTCTTTATTTGGAGAGAATTTAGCCATTGCCATACCAGAGATATTTACGTGAGTACCAGTTGTCTCTTGGTTAGGGAAGTTAAGGTAAACAGCGTCAGCCCAAGCTTTTTGCTCTTTATCGTTAACCATCTTACCTAGGTAGTAGCTGTTACCAAGAGAAACGTCACATAGACCTTCTTTGATCGCTTTAACTTGTGCACGGTCATTACCTTGAGGCTTACGTGCTAGGTTTGCTTTTACGCCTTCTAGCCATTCTTTCGTTTCAGCTTCACCTTTGTGAGCAATCATCGAAGATACTAGAGAAACGTTGTATGGGTGCTTACCACTACGTGTACAGATTTTACCTTTGAATTCTGGCTTAGCTAGATCAGCGTAAGTGAAATCTTCACCTAGACGACCAACACGGTCACGAGAAGAGTATACGCTACGTGTACGAGTTGTTAGAGCGAACCACTCGTTAGCTGTGTCTTGGTACTGAGCTGGGATATTCTTTTCTAGAACATCACTTTCTACAGCTTGAACTAAACCTTTTTCAGTTAGCTCAGATAGACGGCTGATATCAACAGTTAATACCACATCTGCTGGGCTGTATTCGCCCTCTTGAGCTAGCTTCTCTGCTAAACCTTTCTTAGCAAACTTAACATTCACCTCGATGCCTGTCTCTTTTGTGAACTCATCAAACATAGGTTCAACAAGGAAAGGTTGACGGTAAGAGTATACGTTTACTTCTTCAGCAGCGAT
>NZ_CH902608.1:517114-557331 GCF_000153005.1 Vibrio sp. MED222
GATTGTTGCTTTAAGCACTGCCCATACCGCTAGGCTAGCACCGAATACCCATGCAAAGATTACTGCTGCACCCAATAGTTGAGCACCAAACGTTGCATCAGCATTGCTTAGTGGCACAGCCATTAGACCGAAGAAACCACACACACCGTGTACCGATATAGCACCTACTGGATCATCAATCTTAGCTTTGTCTAGAGCGATGATGCTGAATACAACCAATGCACCAGATACCGAACCAATCGCTACAGCAAATAAAGGTGATGGTGATAAAGGATCTGCAGTGATTGCTACTAGGCCAGCTAACGCGCCGTTAAGAATCATTGTTAGGTCAGCTTTACCCCAAGTCGTTTTACATACTAGTAGTGCTGCGATAGCACCTGCTGCTGCTGCTGCGTTGGTGTTAAGGAAGATTTGGCCAACCGCTGTCGCGTTCTCAAAGTCAGAAACCATAAGTTGAGAACCACCGTTGAAACCGAACCAACCAAACCAAAGGATAAATGTACCTAGCGTTGCCAGTGGCATGTTTGAACCTGGAATCGGGTAGATCTCACCGTTCTTACCATATTTACCTTTACGAGCACCCAGCAGAAGAACACCCGCTAAGGCTGCTGAAGCACCAGCCATATGTACGATACCTGAACCAGCAAAGTCACTGAAGCCGGCTTCTGATAGGAAACCACCGCCCCAAGTCCAGTAACCTTCCATTGGGTAGATGAATGCTGTTAGCACGACAGAGAAGATAAGGAATGACCAAAGTTTCATTCGCTCAGCAACCGCGCCAGATACCACAGACATTGCTGTTGCAACGAAAACGACTTGGAAGAAGAAGTCTGATTCTAATGAGTGGTCTGCACCTTCACCTTGAGTACCAATCAGAGTACCAAATGACGGTAACCAGCCACCTTCGCCGTTATCGACATACATAATGTTGTAACCAACGACTAAGAAAGTCGTACAAGCAATCGCGTACAAACAAATGTTCTTAGTTAAAATTTCTGTGGTGTTCTTTGAACGAACTAGACCAGCTTCAAGCATTGCGAAGCCTGCAGCCATCCACATGACCAACGCACCTGAGATGAGGAAGAAAAAAGTGTCTAGTGCGTAACGTAGTTCCGTTACTGTTGTTGTAAGTTCCATATTAAAGTCTCCAGTCCTTGTAATTCTTTAAAGTGCTTCAGCATCCATTTCACCAGTACGAATTCGTACGGCTTGGCTTAGGTCATACACAAAAATTTTGCCATCGCCGATTTTTCCGGTGTGCGCCGCTTGGCTAATCGCTTCAACAACTCGGTCAACATTTTCAGCTTGGGTTGCAATCTCTAGCTTTACCTTGGGTAGGAAGTCCACCTGGTACTCTGCACCACGATACAATTCAGTGTGCCCCTTCTGACGACCAAAGCCTTTCACTTCAGAAACCGTCATACCTTCAATACCCACATCAGAGAGCGCTTCGCGTACATCGTCTAATTTGAATGGCTTTACAATGGCATTTATTAATTTCATATTCTTTCCTTAAATTCTTCACTTAATCCGTTAATACTCTTATTACAATCCAAGTAGCGTGCCATAAATTTAAGTTGTTGATTTTAAATAAAATAGAAACAATACCGTTTTAGAAACGAAAAAGGCCGCACCAATGTGGTGCGGCCTTTTCACTATCTTAATGCGTTGCACTGTCGTTGCTCTAGTTTTGGGCAACGAAACTTTCACGATGCAAAATCATTAGCAACTAGTAACCTAAAAAATCAATCCAACGTTCGATGAGCAACTCGAAATCGTCAATTCCGCAGCTTGCTTCGCTTTCACAATTATAGAAATCGAACTCACTACCCTCTTCCATCTCTTGTTCGTGCCCTAGCACATTTTCTTGAATCGTTACGTCGTCTTCATTGATCGCTAGGCTGATCTCTTTGCCTAGTAGCGTCACTTCATTGCTCAGATCTTGTCGAGATTGCTCAATCAACGCCATCACATGATTCAGTTTCTGCTTATCTTTCCCGATCTCTTCTTGAAGCCAGCGGCCAACAATTTCATGACCCATGCTGCACTTTACATAGTACTCGCCCATTAAAGTGTTTCGTGTAAATTCAAATTCCATAAAGGCTCCGTGCACTAATGACAGATAGGGTAAAAAATGAGGCGAGAGTATATAGCGAAGTCATCAAGAGATCGAGTCGCTCGTAAACTAACATTCAGACATAAAAAAACGCCTACCGAAGTAGACGCTCTATCATTTGGGTTCCTCTAAATAGTTGGAGTTGCAGCTAGGCGACAAGTACGTTCATCCCTATGAGCATAGAAGCTCTATGTGACTAGGGCGGCCGGCGCTCCGGTGAACGTACGCAGTCAACAACACTGCAGCTACAAATATAACGAGGAACTAAGCTGGTTCTTGGAAGATAACTGTGTCTGCTTTATCCGTGTACTGACCCATTTTATGGAAGTTCAAGTAACGGTAAGTATCGGCAGCGGTTGCATTGATCTTCTCAGCGTACGCTAAGTACTCTTCTTTAGTTGGGATACGACCAAGAATCGCACCAACAGCAGAAAGTTCAGCAGAAGCTAGATAAACGTTCGCACCATTACCTAAACGGTTCGGGAAGTTACGAGTAGACGTAGACATAACCGTCGAAGCATCAGCAACACGAGCTTGGTTACCCATACATAATGAACAACCCGGAGTTTCAATACGAACCCCAGCACGACCGAAGATGCCGTAGTAGCCTTCTTCTGTCAGTTGGTCTTTATCCATCTTAGTTGGCGGAGCAACCCATAGGCGAGTATTTAAAGAGCCATTAAACTCTTCTAGCATCTTACCTGCAGCACGGAAGTGACCGATGTTGGTCATACAAGAACCGATGAACACTTCTTGAATCTCAGTGCCTTGAACGTCAGAAAGAAGACGAGCATCATCTGGATCGTTTGGCGCACATAGGATTGGTTGATCGATGTCAGCAAGATCAATCTCGATAACGTGCGCGTATTCCGCATCTGAATCAGCAGATAGCAACTCAGGGTTCGCTAACCACTCTTCCATTGCCGTGATACGACGCTCAATCGTACGAACATCACCGTAACCTTCAGCGATCATCCACTTAAGCATAACGATATTCGAGTTCAGGTACTCATCGATAGACTCTTGAGATAGCTTAACCGTACAACCAGCCGCAGAACGCTCAGCTGATGCATCTGAAAGTTCAAATGCTTGCTCAACAGATAGGTGCTCAACACCTTCAATTTCTAGTACACGACCAGAGAACTCATTGATCTTTCCTGCTTTCTCTACCGTTAGTAGACCTTGCTTGATGCCGTAAAGCGGAATTGCATGTACTAGGTCACGTAGTGTGATACCCGGTTGCATTTCGCCTTTAAAGCGAACCAAGATAGATTCAGGCATATCAAGAGGCATAACGCCTGTTGCCGCAGCAAATGCTACCAAACCAGAACCAGCAGGGAATGAAATACCTAGAGGGAAACGAGTATGCGAGTCACCACCTGTACCTACAGTATCAGGAAGAAGCATACGGTTTAACCATGAGTGGATAACACCATCACCCGGACGAAGTGAAACACCCGCGCGGTTCATGATGAAATCAGGCAGTGTATGGTGAGTGTTTACATCAACTGGTTTCGGGTATGCAGATGTGTGACAGAAAGACTGCATCACAAGATCCGCAGAGAAGCCAAGACAAGCCAGATCTTTCAGCTCATCACGCGTCATAGGACCCGTAGTATCTTGAGAGCCCACTGTCGTCATTTTAGGTTCGCAGTACTGACCCGCACGCACACCTTCAACGCCACACGCTTTACCTACCATCTTCTGAGCTAATGTGTAGCCTTTATCAGAAGCAGAAGGATCGATTGGTTTAGCAAACAGATCGGTTTCAGCTAGGCCTAGAGCATCACGAGCACGACCCGTTAGGCCACGACCAATGATCAGTGGAATACGGCCACCAGCACGCACTTCATCAAGAAGTACTTTGCTTAGCTCAAAGTTTGAAATCACAGAACCGTTCTTGTGAACAACACCTTCGTACGGGTAGATATCAATGACATCGCCCATGTTCATGTCTTGTACGTTCAGTTCAATGGGTAGTGCGCCTGAATCTTCCATTGTGTTGTAGAAGATTGGTGCAATTTTACCACCCAGACAAACACCGCCAGTACGCTTGTTTGGTACGAATGGGATATCTTCACCCATGAACCAAAGTACTGAGTTTGTTGCCGATTTACGTGAAGAACCTGTACCAACAACATCACCAACGTAAGCCAGTGGAATGCCGTCTTTTTGCATTTCTTCAATTTGATTGATTGGACCAACGCTACCCTGTTCATCAGGAGTAATGCCATCACGTTCCATCTTCAGCATCGCTTTCGCGTGCACTGGGATATCAGGACGTGACCATGCATCAGGCGCTGGTGATAAGTCATCAGTGTTAGTTTCACCGGTAACTTTAAATACTTTAACGGTGATCTTTTCCGCTACTTTGTTTTTCGCTGTAAACCATTCAGCATCAGCCCAAGATTGAAGTACTTGTTGTGCTGAAGCATTACCTGCTTTCGCTTTATCTTCTACATCGTAAAACGCATCGAACATCAGTAGAGTATGAGACAGGGCTGTAACTGCGATTGGAGCAAGCTCAGCATCGTCTAACAGAGACACTAGAGACTCGATGTTGTAACCACCTTGCATAGTACCAAGCAGTTGTGCAGCTTTTGCTTTGCTTACTAGTGGAGAAGCTACTTCACCTTTAGTGATAGCCGTAAGGAAGCCAGCTTTTACGTAAGCAGCTTCATCTACACCCGGTGGAATGCGATTTTCTAGTAGGTCAAGAATGATTTCTTCTTCACCTTGAGGTGGATTCTTTAGAAGTTCAACTAGGCCAGCGACTTGCTCAGCATCTAGTGGTCTTGGGACAACTCCCTCGGCAGCACGTTCTTCGACGTGTTTACGGTAGGCTTCAAGCACGACTTTTTTCCTCTCATTGCGGTTCACTTCTTACCTTCATAATTATTAGTAAAATTAAGAAGCGAACATCCTTGGAAACTTGGCTCTCCATTGCCATTTTTGTCATTCAATTTGTATTGATGAGCGGCATCATAGAGGCCAAACTGTGGGCGGTAGAATAGCAAATTTAACGTTAAATTAAAATCTTATCATTTTGACCAACATAGCAAGTTAAGACGAAAGTCCCACTATTTTTGCCTATTTACGCAGTTAAACGGTGACTCTACGCATGATTATTTGTAGGAAGTACCGACAATCAGATACACCGAATCAAAGTTATCTTCGGTTCGACCATAAGCTAATATGATCGGCCCGATGGGTGAGTCGACACCCGCAAAAACAGAGCCTGCAGTATACATTGGAGCTTCATCCAGTTTTAAGTCATTGTTCGACCAAACACCACCATGTTCAATAGAGGCGCCCACGTAGAACGGTGATTCAAAGAGGCCGAAGTCATTTTCAAACCACTTATAACGGTAGATCAAACTGGTGTAAGCTAAGTTCTGACCGATCAAACTATTTCTTGGAATACCGGATAGATTGAGGAACCCTCCTAGCTCTTTCGGATCAATCGGAAAGACTGAGTTTTTACTTTCTACGATGCCGTAATCAACCTTTGCGACTAAAGTATGCTTTTCAATGCTTTGTGCTGCCATAAAATTGGCCGAAAGTTCAAAGACTGTATCACTCTCAGAAGAGAAATCTGAACCACCATTAGAGCTTTCATTCTCAAAATCGTCATGAGAGATAAGGTACTCTAAATCGACAAAATAACCTTCGGTAGGAAGACTGAAGTTATCTAGTGTATCCAATCTATAACTGGCAAAGGCACCAATACGTTTATAGCCACCACTTCCTAGTGAAGGTAATGATGCCACCTCAATACTGCCATCTGTATAACGTGCACCAAATTTCAGTTCTTGCCACAATGTCGGTTGATAGCCCAATGCAAATTCACTCAGATACTCTTGATAAGACATTGGTAAGTAGTCTTTGGTTGCATCCAGTGTAGGTTCTCCAATCTCGCCGATTCCTGCTGGCAGGTTTCGATTCTGGTTGCTGTAAGCAATAGACACAGATGTGAACAACTTTTGACTCGAAAAGAATGGTGAGAAGAGTTCCGCCTCAATGCGTTTGTCAGTACCCATCTCGATATTAGTTCTTAGCTCTGCACCATGCTTATTAATATCGGTAAAGTTGGCAGAGACACCGAGCGAATACTGGCTGGTAGTCGAGAAATCATCTTCAAGAAAAAATCGAAAATTGAGATAGTTGGGACCCCAAGATTTTTCGTTCACATCGACCAGCAGTTGATCCTCGCCATCAACATTTTCAAATTCATAAGTAACCAACTCGAACCGATCTAAAGCATAAAGATCTTTCACTTTAGATTCGATTTCACTGGTTTTAACAACCTGACCAGAATCGAGGTTTAAACGATTTTCGATCAACTTATCTGAATAGTGGGTGTTGTTGTTAATAATAACTCTATCAACGACAGTCTGGTCGCCATGTTTTAGCTGCTTTCGAGCTTGCTGTTTATGATCGATATACTTTTGATAGTCTGCGTTAGAGAGAGCCAACTTAGAAAGCTGATCCGTATACTGCCTTGTTGCTTCGTATCCAGCATGATAAGCCGTCGGCATTTTATCGAACTCGGTGGTCTCCATTTGCCCAACATCAGGACGTAGGAAAAAATCATCGTCTGTTAACGTCGCGGCTTGCTCTTGAGTGCTGCGTTGAACAAGGTAATTAGAGAGTTGGTCTGCTGCGGCTAAAAAGTTAGTGAAGTCTTCTTTGCTTTTGTAGTTAGTACTGATATCAATCGCAATAACTATGTCAGCACCCATCGCTCTAGCAACATCAACAGGCATGTTATTAGTGACACCACCATCGACCAACATTCGCCCATCAACTTCATAAGGAGGAAGTGCTCCAGGTACTGACATACTCGCCATCATCGCATCAACAAGGTGACCATGATCGATCACGACTTCTTCAAGGTCGATAATATCGGTTGCGACAGAGCGATATGGAATAGCGAGGCTGTCGAAAGAATCGAGGGGAGATAAATTACCAGTGGTCTCGCGCAGAATACGCAACATATTCTGACCTTGAACCACACCTTTTCTGGCTTTGATTTCGCCCCAACCTAAACCGAGATCGGTATTCAGTTGATAACGGTCTTCATATTCTTTGTCTCGCACACGGCGATCACTACGGTCAACGCGATCGCGATAACCACGATTCCAATCAACCGTATAAATAAAGCTCTCGATCTCATCTGCGCTCATCCCTGTCGCATAAAGACCACCAACGTATGCGCCCATGCTGGTACCGGTAATGTAATCAACCGGAATTTGCATCTCTTCTAGGGCTTTAAGCACACCGATGTGAGCTGCACCTTTTGCCCCACCACCAGCAAGAACGACAGCAACGGTTGGCCTTTTATGAGCTTCTTTAAGTTCAACATGTTCTGATGAATCAACCTGTGCTGCAGTAGCGGCAAACAGTTGAAAACTGATCACAGTACCGACAATACCCAAGCTACTCACTAACCAACGAGAAATCATTATCTAAACTATCCTTGTCATTCTTTTCTGTTATGACTTTACCACTGAAAAAGCTTCTTTAGCCACTGTTTTGGTTGACTTTCACAGCCCTTTTTAATGCTGCCACTTTTATCCCAGACCGGCAATTTGACTGTACCACCACAATCAAACTCTAACGCCCCTTCAGAAGTTCGAGTAAAGCTAGCGGTCGCAATTCCTGTTGGCCAAGGCAGTAATAGTTGTTCAGGCGTTCTTTGCTTCAGATAATCGGCATAGACACGCAACGCACCGCTAGAACCGGTTAGTTTAGTCGGTTTATTATCATCTCGGCCTAACCAAATCGTCGTGACTTCACGACCATCAACACCAACAAACCAACTATCTCGACTGTCATTACTTGTGCCCGTTTTACCAGCTAACCCAGCCCATGCAAATTGACCTTGTAAGAAACGACCTGTACCTTCCGATACACCCCGCTTCATCGCATAGGTTGTTAACCAAGCTGCTTGCTGGTCAACGCTTTGCGATACACGAGGAATCGATTGATACAGAACCTCACCATCATTATCAATAACCGAACGAAGCGCAGACAAAGGCGCAATGCGACCAGAGTTGGTAATGGTTTGGTACATCTGAGCAACTTGGAACGGAGTCAGTGAGAACGAACCCAAAAACATCGACGGTACTGGGCGAATTTCGTTTTTATCGACACCCAGTTTTCCAATGGTATCTGAGACGCTATCAATGCCTAACTGCATCCCCAAGCGAACCGTTGGTACGTTGTAAGACTTAGAAAGCGCCACATACAAGGGTACATCGCCACGGAACTTACGATCGAAGTTTCTTGGGCTCCATACGCTACCCTTACTGCCTTTCAAGCTCAGTGGCGTGTCCTTCAATGTTGTCGCCAACGTATACTTCTGAGGTTGCTCTAATGCGGTTAAGTAGATGGCAGGCTTAACCAAAGAACCAATAGGGCGACTCGCGTTCAAAGCACGGTTAAAACCATCGTAACCGGTACGTTTACCGCCGACCATCGCTCGAATTTCACCAGTATTGCGATCCACGGCAATAGCTGCGGCTTCCAGTTTGTTACCTGCCGTTTTCGATAAATCAGGCACTTTACGAGCAATCGACTTTTCTAACTTGTCTTGGGAAACGGGATCCAGAGAGGTAAAGACTCGAATCCCTTTTTTCGCTTCAAATCGATCGCCTACATACTTCTTAAGCTCAATGTTTACTTGCTGGAAGTAAGCTGGCTGACGACTAGCAATACGTGGGTTGTCTTGAATATCCAAATCACGACTCGCCGCTTCTTCGTATTGTCGCGGAGTTAATATGTCTTGCTGCATCAATAAGCGAAGAACCAGATCGCGTCGAGTCTTAGCACGCTCAGGGTAACGAACCGGATTGTAATACGACGGTCCTTTCACCATACCCACCAGCAATGCTAGTTGATCGATGCGGAGCTCTTGAATAGGTTGACCGAAATACAAACGAGACGCTAAACCGAAGCCATGAATCGCTTGCCCACCATTTTGACCAAGGTAAACCTCGTTTAAGTAAGCCTCTAGAATACGGTCTTTGCTGTAACGATGGTCCAAGATAAGCGCAATGTAGGCTTCACGAACCTTACGCCACAATGTACGCTCACTGGACAGGAATAGGTTTTTTGCCAACTGTTGTGTCAGCGTGCTACCGCCCTGTACCGTTCGCCCAGCTTTGACGTTAACGACCATTGCACGAGCGATTGCTAATGGCGATACCCCATCGTGTTGATAGAAGCTTCGGTCTTCAGTTGCTAATAAGGCATCAACCATCACTTCTGGGAACTGATTACGTTTTAAGAACAGGCGTTGCTCATCGTTACTTTTTTCAAGCATACCCAACATTTTCGGCTCAACACGTAGATAGCCCATGTCGCCTTTCTTCTCTAGCGACTGTATACGAGTTAACTCGTTACCGTTGAAATGCAGCATTACATGACGATCCGCTTCCGGTCCATCGACAAACTCGAACGGACGACGAATCATTTCAATCTTGGTTGAAGAAGAAGAGTACTCACCTGGGTGACGAGGAGAATTCACTTTACGGTAATTCAGCACATCCAATTCATTTTTGACTTGTACCAAACTAACGGCAGTACCAGGAGACAGATCCAACACACGAGCATAAACAACGGTTGGCAGATCAAAAAGCTGACCTTCAAAACGCTGCTTAACCACTGAATCCAGATAAATACCGACGAACAACAGCAATGCGGCAAGTGCTAAGCCAGCTTTCCAAGAAATGCCCCACAGAATCTTCAACCAACCTCTCTTGCCAGACGGCTTAGCCTTAGGTTTAGTCTTTTTCGCTGACGCTCTTGGCTTTCTAGGCTTGGCTTTGGTCGTTGGTGACTTCTTTGCTGGCGCTTTTTTAGGTGGTGCCTTTTTTGGCGTTAACATTTTGGTCATCATCGGTTCAACTGTCGTTTAGTTTTAGTGGTTGCTACATGGTTAGCAGGGTCATCCGGCCAAGGATGTTTGGGGTAACGGCCTTTCATTTCTTTTTGTACTTCTTTGTACGCGCCAGCCCAAAAGCCGGCTAAATCCTGAGTAATTTGCAGTGGTCGTTGCGCAGGAGAGAGCAACTCAAGCACGACCTTTTTACGCCCTTGGGCAATCAAGGGTGAATCTTGCTCACCAAAGACTTCCTGCATTCGAACAGAGATCATTGGCTCAGATTGATATTGATATCGAATCGACTTCTTACTGCCCGTAGGCATCAGGTAATTAGTCGGTAGCCATTGATCTATTTCTTGATTCAGAGGCCAGCCAAGATAAGCCGACAATGCTTGTTCAATCGATACATTCGACAGCCCTTTGGCTGACTTAATGCCATTCAGATAGGGTGATAGCCACTCATCAAGATTTTCAACCAAACTCGCATCATCCATCGCTGGCCAATCATGCTCTGGCATCCAAAGCTGTGCGCAGCGTACACGCTCAACGAGCTGTTTAGCTGAAGACGTCCAATGTAAACGCTCCAGTCCGCAGCGAGCGATATAATTGAGTAGCGCTTGGCTCGCCTGATTCGCATCGGGTTCTGGTAAAGCTTTGGTGCTGATAATCAGCTTGCCCAAAGACACTCGCTGCTCGGCAACTAAGCGACCACGTTTCTCATCCCAATCGGCGTAATCGGAACACACAAACAGTTTTGGAAATTCAACTTCTAGCTGCGCAATATCAACCGCGGTAGCTAAGAAAACTTGACTGGCTCGCCCTGTGCTGCGCATCAAATCAATCACAACGATATAGTCATTATTCGCCAATGGATCATCATCACGAACTTCAGCACCGTGACCATTCGCCAGAAGAAAAGCACTGCTGCTCGCACTTCTCGCTTGTGCAATTCGGTCTGGGAATGCAAAACAAAGCACTAATGGTAGCAATGATTCGTCAACTTGTGACAAATCTAAGTGATGATTGAGTTTGCTGGCGAGACTTTTCGCTCGCTGCATCACAACACTGTTTTTCGAGTGCTTTCTTTGCTTAAGTCGATGTAGCGAGTGTTGAATATCCGTCACATTGCGTTCCGGATCTTCGAGTAAAGCGGCAGCGACAATCGCGACATTCAACAAGGCTGGACTGTTTTGCTGAGCTTTGATCAGCATACTAGCGATACGCGGCTCAATGCCTAGGCGCTGAGCTTGCTTACCGATCGAAGTGAACTGCCCATTAGCGTCTAACAGTTCCAGATTTTGTAAGAGTTGCTTACCTTGTTCTGTTGAAGCTTTTGGTGGAACGTCTAACCATTGCAGTTCATCAGCACTCGCAGCGCCCCATTGCGTCAATTCAGACACCAACGAAGACAAATCAGAATGAAGAATTTCAGGTTCTGGTACAGCAGGTTGCTGCATAAGCTGTGTTTCGCTGTACAAGCGAACACATAAGCCTTCTTCGATTCGCCCAGCACGACCCGCTCTTTGCTCAGCAGAAGACTGCGAAATTTTCACTTGTTCAAGCTTGGTAATACCGGTTTTCAAATCAAACTTTGCAACTCGTTCTAACCCCGAATCAACCACTAAACGAATCCCCTCAATCGTCAAAGAAGTTTCCGCAATGTTAGTGGCTAATACCACTTTTCGACGCCCTTTCACCGATGGCGCGATCGCTCTCTGCTGCTGTTCAAAACTCAATTGGCCATACAACGGACACACGTCAATATCACTGACAAGTTGCCCAAGTTGTGATTCCACTTGTTTTATCGCCGAGACACCCGGTAAGAAAGCCAAAAGTGAACCCGATTCTTTCTCCATCAGAGAACGAATCACGTTGGCCATCTTAGGTGCTAAATATTCATTCGAGCCTAATGGCTGATAGCGGAAGTCGACAGGGAAAGTTCGGCCTTGCGATTCAACATACTTGGCATCAGGTAACAAAGATTGCAGAGCGTGTTGATCTAAGGTTGCCGACATCACCACCACTTTTAGATCGTCACGCAGCGCATCTTGGATCTCCAAGCTAAACGCCAATGCAGTATCTGCGTGAATGCTGCGTTCATGAAATTCATCAAAGATCACCATATCAACCCCTGTCAATTCAGGGTCGGTTTGGATCATTCTCGTCATGATCCCTTCAGTCACGATTTCCAAGCGAGTCGCACTACTGGTTTTAGATTCACCACGAACCCTATAACCTATGCTCTCTCCCACTTTCTCTCCTAGTTGGCTCGCTAAGTAAGTAGCAATATTCCTTGCAGCCAAACGCCTTGGTTCAAGCATAATGATTTTGCCTTGAACAGCATTAGTTTTAACCAACTGTAAAGGGAAGAATGTTGACTTACCGGCACCGGGAGCGGCCTTTAGAATAAGTTGAGTGTGTGTTTGTACGCCAGCGAGCAGATCTGGCATCACAGCTTCTATGGGCAGTTGTGGCAATGGGTGAACCTTGTGGTGTAATGTTGGCAACATTGTACATAAAAACCTACCTCTCTAAATAAGTAATATGCACTTCAATCCTCCATTAGAGCCAGCGACTCTTATTAAACGCTATAAACGCTTTCTCACTGACATCCAACTTCCAGACGGCAGCGAGCGTACTATCCACTGCGCTAACACCGGAGCGATGACAGGATGTGCGACTCCTGGCAATACGGTGTGGTACTCAACGTCAGACAATGCAAAAAGAAAGTACCCAAACAGCTGGGAGATCTCAGAAACAGACAAAGGTCACCGTATTTGTGTAAATACTGCGCGGGCAAACCAGCTAGCGGTGGAAGCAATTGAAAATGGGACTATAGTTGAACTCTTAGGTTATAACGCGTTACGAACCGAAGTGAAATATGGCAGTGAGAATAGTCGCATTGATATTCTGCTTGAAGATAACGAAAAGCCGCCTTGCTATATCGAAGTAAAAAGCGTCACTTTGCTCGACGAAGAAGTGTCAACTAAGCAACAAATATCAACTAAACAACAAGCGTCGACCGAAGGGCAAGGTTTTTTCCCTGATGCAGTGACAACTAGAGGCCAAAAACATCTGCGAGAACTCACAGAAATGGTCGAATCTGGAAGTAGAGCCGTACTTTTATTCACTGTTTTACATTCAGGCATTGAAAAAGTGTCTGCGGCACACCATATAGACGCCAAATATTCGTTATTACTAAAACAAGCACAAGACGCTGGAGTTGAAGTGCTTTGCTATAAAGCAGAGCTCAGCAGTACTCAAATACAACTAAAACAAGCCGTTGAATTTATCAATAGCTAAGCAAAAATGCTGAACTATTCACATTGATTGCAAGTTTTAACAAGAGTATTTGCCACCATTCGTTCTTTCTGCTATAGATACCCGCCTTAAAATTAGCTGCTTTGCAGTTGACTAGGTGTAAATAGGAGATGCTGTATGCCAGAATCTAAGAAAAAAGCGCTAGGCATCCTAGCCATCGCAGGTGTTGAACCGTACCAAGCAAAGACAGGTGAAGAGTACATGTCACCTGAGCAAACGGAACATTTTACAAAAATTTTATCAGCTTGGCGCAACCAGCTCAGGGAAGAAGTTGATCGTACTGTGCACCACATGCAGGACGAAGCAGCGAATTTTCCAGATCCTGTTGACCGAGCTTCTCAAGAAGAAGAATTCAGCCTAGAGTTACGTAACCGTGACCGTGAGCGCCGTCTTATCAAGAAAATTGAGAAGACACTAGATAAGATCGAAGAAGACGATTTCGGCTTCTGCGACTCTTGCGGTGTCGAGATTGGTATTCGTCGTCTTGAAGCTCGTCCAACTGCTGACCTTTGTATTGACTGTAAAACACTTGCAGAGATCAAAGAGAAACAGATGCAAGGTTAATTCTTGCGGATGTAAAGAAAGGGAGCTTTGGCTCCCTTTTTTGTTTGTTTTAAAAAGTGGTTTATATCGTTGTTGATAGCGATAAACTAATCACCAAACGTCTTAAGAATCGGCTACTGCGGTACCATCAAGATTAGGTTTCTCACTCATGAATTATATCGGACGCTTTGCACCATCACCGTCAGGTCCTCTTCATTTTGGCTCACTGGTTGCTGCTCTTGGTAGCTACTTTCAAGCGAAATCTAACCAAGGACAATGGTTAGTTCGTATGGAAGACCTCGATCCGCCAAGAGAAATGGCTGGCGCTGCAGACCTCATTCTTAAGACGCTTGAGGCTTACCACCTGTATTGGGACGGTGAAGTCGTTTATCAAAGCCAGCGTCATGACCTATATCAAGCTCAAATTGATCAATGGGTCACTGACAATCAGGCCTACTACTGTCAATGTACCCGTAAGCAAATAAAGTCCTTGGGTGGGTTTTATAGTGGCCACTGCCGAGACAAAGGTTTGGTTGATTCAGGCGAACAGGCGGTGCGCTTGTGTATGGACTTTCCCATCGAGTCCTTTGACGATGTTCGTCACGGCACGATTCAAATTCCCAAAGCATTGGCTGAAGAAGATTTTATTATCAAGCGCAGAGATGGGTTGTTTGCCTATAACTTGGCAGTTGTCCTTGATGACATCGAACAAGGGGTAACAGAAGTCGTTAGAGGTGCAGATCTGATAGAACCAACAGGTCGACAAATCAGTTTGTATAAGACGCTCAAGCAAAAAAACGTGAGCTACTTGCACTTACCATTGGCAACCGATGGCTTGGGGAATAAACTGTCAAAACAAAATCATGCCACCGCGATAGATCTCGACAACCCAAAACCGACGTTAATCAATGCGATGCGATTCTTAGGTTTTAATATCCCGAATGCTCTTTTCGAGGCGTCAATAGATGAAATTTTATTGTGGGGCTGCCAGCAATGGAACGTCTATCAGTTACCTGATAGTTTACAAAAAGAGCACAGCAATGAGTTCGAAACTAACGGCAAATCGCAATAACGATACATAAAAATACCGTAACAAATACCTGTGACTAAGCAGACGATGTTCTCAAATGGCTCGCGCTAAGCTATTATTAGCCGCAATTAAACTCTGCACTACCACTTTGGACTAAGAGAAAAACAAAGCTGGCGATACCTACTTTGTTATAAACTAATGAATACAAACGACAATACCCCAAGCGAACAACGCGGATTCCACGAATTAGCTCTGAATATTTATACTCGTCAAGAGCACAATATTTCACGCAAGCAGATCAGCGACAATGCACTTAAAGTGTTATATCGCCTGAATGGTGCGGGTTTTGACGCATTTCTAGTCGGTGGTGGTGTACGCGACATCTTATTGGGCTCTCAGCCAAAAGATTTTGATATCGCGACCAACGCAACGCCAGAGCAAATCAAGCACCTATTCAGAAACTGTCGCCTTATCGGTCGACGTTTTCGCTTGGCACATATCATGTTTGGTCGTGACATCATTGAAGTAGCAACTTTCCGTGGCCACCACCAAGAGCCATCGAAAAACGTTTCTGCGCAATCTGAAGAAGGTATGTTGCTACGCGATAACGTGTACGGCAATGTTGATGAAGATGCAGAACGTCGTGACTTCACAATCAATGCGATGTACTACAACATTGCAGACTATAGCATCCACGATTACGCGGGTGGTGTAGAAGATTTAGAAGATAAGCTGATCCGCCTGATTGGCGATCCAGAAACGCGTTACCGCGAAGACCCAGTACGCATGCTACGTGCAATGCGCTTCGCCGCTAAACTGGATTTTGATATTGAGGAAGATACAGCCGACCCAATTGAAGAGTTAGCACACCTTCTAAAAGATATCCCAGCAGCGCGCCTTTACGAAGAGTCTCTAAAATTACTGCAATCAGGTCACGGTTTAGAAACCTACCACTTGATGCGTGAGTACAACCTGTTCCAGCAGATGTTCCCTTCAGTAGCGGAACACTTCACAGAAGGCTACGACTCACATACCGAGCAGATGCTTGATTTGGTACTCGACTCGACTGACCTTCGCATCGAAGATGGCAAGCGAGTAAACCCCGCGTTTATGTTTGCTGCAATGCTTTGGTACCCAATGAACAAGTTGGCAGACAAGCTTGTCGCTGAACAGGGTATGGCGCACTACGATGCGATCATGGAAGCAAGTAACATCATTCTTGATCGACAAGTAAAATCAATTGCGATTCCTCGTCGCCATACCGCAACCATTCGCGAAGTTTGGCAACTGCAACTACGACTGCCTCGCCGCAACGGTAAACGTGCCGTTCGCCTGATGGAACTCAATAAGTTCCGTGCTGGCTACGATTTCCTAGAAATGCGTGGCGAAATTGAAGGTGGCGAAACCAAAGAACTAGCAAAATGGTGGGAGCGTTATCAGACAGCAGGACGCAATATGCGTCAAGCGATGGCTAATGACGTAGCAGCACCATCAAAGTCGGGTCATCGCCGCCGTAAGACTTACAGGAACAAAAAGAGTAAGCAATCAGAATGATAACGGCTTACATTGCGGTCGGCAGTAATCTTGCCGACCCTGTTAGCCAAGCAAACTTGGCTATCGAAACGCTAAAGAATCTTCCGCGAACAACGTTTGTTGCGACCTCACAGCTATATAGTAGCACTCCAATGGGGCCGCAAAACCAACCCGACTACATCAACGCGGTAGTAGCAATTAAAACAGAATTAACGCCAATTGAACTGCTTGATTGCACTCAAAAGATCGAGCAAGAGCAAGGGCGCGTCCGTAAAGACGAGCGTTGGGGTCCAAGAACCTTGGATCTCGATATCGTGTTATACGGCAATGAGGTGATCGATTCAGAGCGCTTAACCGTTCCTCATTACGGAATGAAAGAAAGAGAGTTTGTGCTCTACCCGCTTGCTGAAATCGCACCAAGTTTACAACTCCCTGATGGGACTGAGCTGACAGAACTACTAAAAATAGTAGATAAGAACGGGCTCAATGTTTGGCAGCAATAGCCAAGCGCATTAAGGAAAATCAATGAAAAAAGTAACCATTAACGACCTAATCAAGTGCAAACAAGAAGGCCGTAAATTCGCGACGTCGACAGCTTATGATGCGAGTTTTGCTCAATTATTCGAAAGCCAAGATATGCCAGTTCTACTTGTCGGTGACTCACTTGGCATGGTTCTACAAGGTCGTAACGATACATTACCAGTAACCGTTGAAGATATTGCTTACCATACTCGCTCAGTGCGTGCCGGTAGCCCAAACTGTCTTCTTATGGCTGACATGCCATTCATGAGTTACGCCACACCAGAGCAAGCCTGTGAGAACGCAGCAACCTTAATGCGCGCTGGTGCGAATATGGTGAAAATCGAAGGCGGAAGCTGGTTGATTGAAACTGTGAAGATGCTAACAGAACGTGCTGTACCAGTATGTGCACACTTAGGCTTAACGCCTCAATCGGTAAACATTTTTGGTGGTTACAAAGTTCAAGGTCGTGACAACGAGCAAGCCGATAAAATGGTTGCTGATGCGCTAGCACTACAAAATGCAGGTGCTCAAATCGTTCTTCTTGAATGTGTACCAGCTTCATTAGCAAAAAGAATTACAGAAGCTTGTGACGTACCGGTTATCGGCATCGGCGCAGGTAATGTTACCGATGGTCAGATCTTGGTTATGCATGACATGTTCGGTATTTCTGCGAACTACATGCCGAAATTCTCTAAGAATTTCCTAGCTGAAACAGGTGATATGCGTAAAGCCGTCGCTCTATACAAAGAAGAAGTAGAGAGCGCACGTTTCCCTGATGATGCTCATACAATCGCTTAGGAGTAACTATGCAAACTTTTGCTGAAATAGCGGCTCTTCGTGAGCAGATTAAACAGTTTAAGCGTGATGGACGTACGGTTGCTTTTGTCCCAACAATGGGAAACCTACATGAAGGTCACCTAACTCTGGTCAAGAAAGCTCGTGAACTGGCTGACATTGTTGTTGTAAGCATTTTTGTTAACCCAATGCAGTTTGATCGCGCCGACGACCTAAATAACTACCCTCGTACGTTAGAAGCCGATTTAAACAAACTAACAGGCGAAGGTGTTGAGTTAGTCTTTACGCCAACACCAGAGGTTATGTACCCAGATGGATTGGACAAACAGACGTTTGTTGAAGTCCCTGGTATATCTCATATGCTTGAAGGTGCCTCTCGCCCAGGTCATTTCCGCGGTGTATCAACAATTGTCACGAAACTGTTTAATATCGTTCAGCCAGACTTTGCATGCTTCGGTGAGAAAGATTTCCAACAACTTGCTGTGATTCGCCAGATGACAACTGACTTAGCGCTAGACATTGAAGTTGTGGGCGTAGCGACTGTTCGTGAAATGGATGGTTTAGCCATGAGCTCTCGCAATAGCAACCTAACGATTGATGAACGTCAGCGAGCTCCAGTTCTAGCGCGCACTATGCGTTGGATCAGCAGTGCTATTCGTGGTGGTCGTGATGATTACGCGTCTGTCATTGAAGATGCAACAGACCAACTGCGCGCAGCAGACCTACAACCGGATGAAATATTCATTTGTGATGTAAAAACGTTACAAGCGATCACTTCAGAATCGACTCAAGCAGTGATTCTAATGTCGGCTTTCCTAGGTAAGACTCGTCTTATCGACAACCAAGTTTTAGATTTGGTCACGGAAACGAAAGAAGAAGTGAAAGAAGAAACTGCTGAGTAATCGCTTTCTTCTCTTTACGTAAACCAGGTTATACCGCAAAGCACAAATGAAAAACATAAAAAAGGTCGATGTAATATCGACCTTTTTCTTTGCCTGCGATTCAGGATAATTAATAGCTCCTAGATAACTAATAGATCCTGGATAACTAATAGCTCTTGGATAACTAATAGCTCTTGGATAACTAAAAGTTAACTACGTAAGCCGATCCCCTTTGTAACTAAGTAATGTGCAATGCCATACAGCACGACAATAAACACACCTAGTACGCCAAACGACGTCACAATACCCACATCAGACACACCCAAAAAACCATATCTAAACGCGTTTACCATATACACGATAGGGTTCAACTTCGATACACCTTGCCAGAATTCAGGCAATAGACTGATCGAGTAGAACACACCACCGAGATACGTCAGCGGCGTTAAAATGAAGGTTGGGATAATAGAAATATCATCAAACGTGCGTGCGAATACCGCGTTGATCAAGCCACCCAGAGCAAACACAACCGACGTGAGAAATACCGTCGCAATGATCACGCCCCAGTGGTCGACTTGAAGGTCAACAAAGAACAGCGATACAAAGGTGACGATAGTGCCCACTAACAAGCCACGCACCACGCCGCCCATTACGAAGCCGGCGATAATCACGTAGTTAGGAACAGGTGCTACAAGCAGCTCTTCAATGTTCTTCTGGAATTTGGCACTAAAGAACGATGAAGCAACGTTGGAATATGAGTTGGTGATCACCGACATCATGATCAGACCGGGCACAATGTATTCCATGTAGCTAAAGCCATTCATTTCACCAATACGCGCACCAATCAGGTTACCGAAGATGATGAAGTAAAGCGTCATGGTAATCGCTGGCGGCACCAGAGTTTGCACCCAGATACGCGTGAAGCGATTGATCTCTTTGGTCAACAAGCTGCAGAAAGCGGTCCAATATAGGCTGTACATATTATTTATTCCCCTCACGGACGATACTCACAAATAGCTCTTCTAGGCGGTTTGCTTTGTTACGCATAGAGAGAACTTTTACCTGCTGCTCACTCAATTGATCAAAGATGGTATTCAAACCTCGATTCTTGTCGATTTCGATTTCTAGCGAGCCATTAACCATCACTTGGCTATTCACACCTTCAAGTTTAGGTTCAGTCGCACCCTCTTCAAGATCAAGAATAAAGGTCTCGGCACTCAACTTACCCAACAGCGACTTCATTGTGGTGTTCTCAATCAACTCACCACGATTGATGATACCAATGTTACGACACAGCATTTCCGCTTCTTCTAGATAGTGCGTAGTTAAAATAATGGTGATGCCCTGCTTCTCGTTGATCTCCTTGAGGAATTCCCACATTGAACGACGCAATTCAATATCAACACCCGCCGTTGGTTCATCAAGAATTAACAAATGAGGCTCATGCATCAGTGCACGCGCGATCATCAAACGACGCTTCATACCACCAGATAAGTTACGCGCACGTTCGCCACGCTTTTCCCACAAATCGAGCTGAGATAAGTACTTTTTAGCGCGTTCTTTAGCAAGAGCTTTCGGTACACCGTAGTAACCGGCTTGTTGTAGCACGATCTGCTCAACCGTTTCGAACGGGTTAAAGTTAAACTCTTGCGGGACTAAACCTAAGTTCAACTTCGCTAACTCCAGATCGGTATCAATGTCGTAGCCAAACACTTTCACCTTGCCTGACGTTTTATTAACCAGTGAAGAGATAACACCAATGGTGGTGGATTTACCCGCACCATTTGGGCCAAGTAGTGCGTAAAAGTCGCCTTTTTCTACTTGTAAACTCACGCCCTTAAGAGCCTCAAAGCCCCCTGCATAAGTTTTTCTTAGTTGCTCAATTTCTAATGCATACATAGAGATAGACTGCCATTTGCTATAGATAAGATGTTGATGGCCGAATTTGAGGAAGAGAGTAATGCTTAATACGAGCTAGCAGAAAACTAACTCAAACTTGTTTACTCGGCCATTTTGCAAACAAGTTTATCGTTGATTAACGATTAATACAAATACCGAGTGAGGCTTTCTTTCGAAAGCGAACAAGAATATTAGGTACGTAAAGAGCTATTCAGTGTTCAGTAAACATAAAAAATGCCGTTAAGTTATTAACTTAACGGCATTAATCACAAATACTATATTTGGCGTCTATAACTGATTCATGTGAAATTATTGCTGAAGATTAAACTGACTCAAATTGATGTTCATCTCTATCAACATAGCTTGTTGCAGCTGTCAGGGCTTCATATCTGAATCGATAAGTATTGGATTCAGGTACAAGGTCAATCACATGGAATTTTTCTAATTGCTGACGAGTATTCTCATTAGGACACAATAAGTACACTTCACACTGCGCATCTAGGGCATCTTTAATCGCATTTTCTAGCGCTAAACCAACGGTAACATCAATCATAGGCACATCAGTTAGATCTAAGATCATCGCTTCATAATCAGAAATACTCGAGTGTTGACGTGAAATCGCTTTTGAAACACTGAATATCATCGGCCCAGAAAGGTAGAAGAACAGCACTTTACCATTGGCACTATCCAGTAACTGACGTTCACTGTCAGTTAATGGGATATCGTCTTCATCATCGCCATCACTGATCGCCTTAACTTGTCTAGCTTGCTCTCGACTCAGCCTTTCAATGATCAGAATGTTTGAGATAAAAACGCCCAGCCCGACCGCAATAATTAAATCAACGAATACGGTTAATAACATCACACCGTACATGACACCCATGCCGGCATAACTCACCTTGTGTGCGCGCTGAATAAAACTCCAATCAAGGATGTTGAAACCGACATACATCGCGATACCAGCCAACACCGCCATAGGGATCGGTTCTGTTAAGCCTCCCGCAACCAATACCACTAGCGCAAGCACCAAAGCACGAATAACACCAGAAAGCGGAGAACGAGCCCCTACCTGAATGTTGGTCACGGTGCCCATGGTTGCGCCCGCACCGGGTAGCGCACCAAACAGACCAGAAATCATATTCGCAATGCCTTGGCCACGAAGTTCTTTGTCTGAATCATGCTCTTTACGAGTCAATGAATCTCCGATAACCGCAGTCAAAAGCGTATCAATACAACCAAGAGTACCTAGCACCAAAGCATCGATAACCATTGTGGTGAATTGCTCAGAGCTGATAGTCGGAATAACAAGAGAAGGTAAGCCTGCGGGAATTTCACCAATACGGCGAATAGAATCGGTATCAAAGATAATAACGGATAAGAGCGTTACAGCCACTAAAGCGACCAATTGAGCGGGCACATACTTACGATATTTAGCAGGAAAACCGAAAAGGATACCAAGCGTTAACCCCCCCAAAAACAGCTCACTGACTTTCAGATTTGCTAGCGTATCAGGAAGTGCCGAAAGTGTGCCCATCACTCCGCCAGAAGGGGCTGCGTGCCCTAGCAAAGGAGAAAGTTGCAGAATGACAAGAATCACGCCGATACCGGACATAAAGCCAGATATCACGCTATATGGCATCAAAGTGACGTACTTTCCTAGTTTTAATGTACCGAGTAATATCTGAAAAGCACCCGCCATCATTACCACGGTAAAGGTCATTGCCATCCCGGTTTCAGGGTACTTGGCCACCATGCTGGTCATTACTGCCGTCATGATCACTGTCATCGGCCCGGTAGGCTCTGATATCAAGCTGCTTGAGCCACCAAACAATGCCGCAAATAGGCCCACCATGATGGCGCCCCAAAGGCCAGCTTCCGCGCCCGCACCAGAAGCGACACCAAATGCCAACGCTAAAGGCAATGAGATGATGGCTGTAGTTACACCGCCAAACATATCTCCTTTGAGATTGATATCCGTAAAACGACTTCCAAACAAAACACACCTTCCTGATGATGAAATGACAAACCTTATCACTTTAACAAATGTATCAACGGTTCAGAAAGTGTTAATTTAATCACACTATTCGTCTCTTATATTCGGATTATGCCTTTTACGCTAAGTTAATGATTTTAACGACTAGTACACGTCAGATGAGTACTATTTGACACAGTTTTTACAAGATTGAATTTGTAACATTGTGTATAGTTAGAGTTCTTAATTAAGGGATGTAAGACGCAAAATGCCAGAGATTAAACAGCTTTTTGAAAACAACTCTAAATGGTCAGAAGAAATTCGCTCTCAACGACCAGAGTATTTTACAACGCTTGAAGAGGGTCAAAGCCCTGGTTTTCTATGGATAGGCTGCTCAGATAGCCGCGTTCCAGCCGAGCGTCTCACTGGTTTGTATTCTGGCGAACTGTTTGTTCACCGAAATGTCGCTAATCAAGTAGTTCATACCGACCTAAACTGCTTATCAGTAGTGCAATACGCTGTCGATGTACTCAAAGTGAAACACGTTATTGTTTGTGGTCACTACGGCTGTGGCGGTGTTAACGCAGCGATAGATAACCCTAAACTGGGTCTTATCAACAACTGGCTACTCCACATACGCGATAACTATCTTAAGTACCGTAAGCAAATTGAATCTCTGCCTCGTGAACAATGGGGTGACAAGTTATGCGAAATTAACGTTGCAGAACAAGTCTACAATCTTGGTAACTCGACCATCATGCAAAGCGCATGGGAACGTGGACAAGATATTGAAATCCACGGTGTGGTTTATGGTATTGGTAATGGCAAGCTGCAAGATCTTGGTGTTCGTTGCTCAAGTAATGATACTTTAGAAAACAGCCATTTAGCGGCGCTTGATAAAATCCTATCGTCTCCAATCCTAGGTTAATTCTTAACGTCTAACCAATAGATATAAGAAAGAATAGATATAAAAAAGGCTCGCGTTTTGCGAGCCTTTTTTGTTTGTGTTCAACAGAGTCGTTATTACTCTTGAGGTACAACTTTACCGATGTACGGTAGGTGACGATATTTTTGTGCGTAGTCGATACCCACACCAACAACGAATTCATCTGGGATTTCAAAACCAATCCACTTTGTGTCTACAATGACTTCACGACGAGAAGGCTTGTCTAATAACGTACAAATTTCGATAGATTTAGGACCACGCAGGCTCAGAATTTCTTTTACTTTAGTCAGCGTGTTACCAGTATCGATAATGTCTTCTACAAGTAGAACATCTTTACCTTGGATGTCATCATCAAGGTCTTTCAAAATACGAACATCACGTGAGCTTTCCATGCCGTTGCCGTAGCTAGACGCAGTCATGAAATCCACTTGGTGAGTTAAATCGATAGCACGAGCAAGATCCGCCATAAAGACAAAAGATCCGCGCAATAAGCCAACTAAAACTAGATCTTCGCTACCTTGGTAGTGCTCCGTGATCTGCTTGCCTAGTTCGTTCACTCGATCCTGAACTTCTTGCTCAGAGATCATGACTTCAACTGTATGCTTCATACTGCTCTCATTTTATTTGGTGATTGCGACGAATGTTGACACTTTCGTCAGTTGTGTCGCTCAATTTTGTGCGTAAGTCTAGCACTGCTCAAATACCCACACCACCTTATGCTTCGAATTTACTGTTAGATTCTCAATGAAATGTGCATTGGTGCGTTATCCAATACTCGCATCCTTTCACATCAACACTGATCACGCTTTATGTATCAAGTTTGATGTAACTGTCTATAAAACAAGCACAAGGGATTGACCATTCACATATGCACCATTACACTCATCTTGGCTTAAATAATAATAAAATCATTAATATAAAAATTCGTTGGCAAGGAAAAACAATATGGACTCAATAACGAAGAGACCTAGAACTAGGCTTTCACCCTTAAAAAGAAAACTTCAATTGATGGAAATCGCACTTGAAGTATTCTCTCGCCGTGGCATTGGCCGCGGTGGACACGCTGATATTGCCGACATCGCTCAGGTGTCAGTAGCAACAGTATTTAACTACTTCCCTACCCGTGAAGATCTGGTTGATGAAGTACTTAACCACGTTGTTCGTCAATTCTCGAACTTCCTTTCAGACAACATTGACCTAGATATTCACGCAAAAGAAAATCTACATAATATTGCGACTGAAATGGTGACGTTAGTGGCTCAAGATAGCAATTGGTTAAATGTATGGTTCGAATGGAGTGCATCAACTCGCGATGAAGTGTGGCCTCTGTTTGTAACCACTAACCGCACTAACCAGATGTTAGTACAAAACATGTTTAGCAAGGCGATTGAACGCGGCGAAGTCTGTGACGATCACGATCCTAAACACCTAGCAAATCTATTCCACGGCATTTGCTACTCTCTATTCATCCAAGCGAAACGTGTAGATACGCAAGAAGAACTTTCGACCTTGACGGATAGCTACTTGAACATGCTGTGCATTTATAAGTAGATTCGATCTTCGAACAAAACTAAAGGGTTGGCTTTTACGCTAACCCTTTTTTATTTCCTCTCACCTAATCAGATTCCCTATTCCTTCCTTCGTCACTCTAGAGAATGACGGATATAAAGAACCACTACGCTTCACTTCGTCATCCTCAAGAGCGAGGGACGAGCGAGTTGGGGATCTCTTACAAGCATGACGACCATCTTTTCTTCAGACATTAAAAAGCCGCTGACGAATCAGCGGCTTTTAAAAACATTAGCGAGTGGCTAAAAAAAGAATTACTTCTTCTTTTTCACTGCTTTCTTATTTGGAAGGTCAGTGATTGAACCTTCGAATACTTCCGCAGCAAGACCAACAGACTCGTGTAGAGTTGGGTGAGCGTGGATAGTCAGTGCGATATCTTCTGCATCGCAACCCATTTCGATTGCTAGGCCGATTTCGCCAAGAAGTTCACCACCGTTAGTACCAACAACAGCACCACCGATTACACGATGAGTCTCTTTATCGAAGATCATCTTAGTCATACCGTCAGCACAGTCTGAAGCGATTGCACGACCAGAAGCAGCCCAAGGGAAAGTAGCAACTTCGTAGTTCAGGCCTTCCGCTTTCGCTTCTTTCTCAGTCTTACCTACCCAAGCTACTTCTGGCTCAGTGTACGCAATTGATGGAATTACTTTAGGATCGAAGTAGTGCTTCTTACCAGAGATAACTTCAGCAGCTACGTGACCTTCATGCACACCTTTGTGAGCAAGCATTGGTTGACCAACAACATCACCGATCGCGTGGATGTGAGGAACGTTAGTACGCATTTGCTTATCAACGTTGATGAAACCGCGCTCATCAACTTCGATACCCGCTTTTTCAGCGTCGATAAGTGCACCGTTTGGAACACGACCGATAGCAACAAGAACAGCATCGTAGCGCTCAGCTTCTGCTGGTGCTTTCTTGCCTTCCATTGAAACGTAGATACCGTCTTCTTTCGCTTCAACCGCTGTCACTTTAGTTTCAAGCATTAGCTTGAACTTATCTTTAATGCGCTTAGTGAATACTTTAACGATGTCTTTATCCGCAGCAGGGATAACTTGATCGAACATCTCAACAACTTCAACTTTAGAACCTAGAGAGTGGTAAACCGTACCCATCTCAAGACCGATGATACCACCGCCCATGATAAGCAGTTTTTCTGGCACTTCGTTTAGCTCTAGTGCATCCGTAGAGTCCCAAATACGTGGGTCTTCATGTGGGATGAACGGAAGTTTGATTGGGCGAGAACCCGCAGCAATGATTGCGTTGTCGAAGTTAACTGTCGTTGCTTCGCCTTCGCCTTCAACAAGAATGCTGTTAGGACCAGTGAACTTACCAAAACCGTTAACAACTGTAACGTTACGCATCTTAGCCATACCGCCAAGACCGCCAGTCAGTTGATCAACTACTTTTTCTTTCCAGATACGGATCTTGCTGATGTCCGTCTGTGGCTCGCCGAATACAACGCCGTGCTCTGCCATCGCTTTTGCTTCTTCAATTACTTTAGATACGTGAAGAAGTGCTTTTGATGGAATACAACCAACGTTTAGACATACACCACCAAGAGTGCTGTAACGTTCAACTAGTACTGTTTCTAGACCTAAATCCGCACAACGGAATGCCGCTGAGTAACCAGCAGGACCTGAACCAAGTACAACAACTTGGGCTTTAATTTCTTTGCTCATTGTGACCTCTTGTAGTCATTATCCCTAACAGGCTGAGTAGATGTTCTTAAAATTATTGGGCTTTCAAACAGGAAACATTTTACAGAGATGTTAACAGTGTGAAAGTAGCTTTAAGTTAGCCTGTGAGCTAGACAACAATTCCCCCGCAGTTTATGAGAAATGCCGGAAACTGTTCTCTAAAAATAGTCTTTATATAAAGAATTAAGGTGACCCGAAAGTCACCTTAATAATTACTTTCTCAATTACAGTACTAGACGACGAATGTCAGATAGTGCGCTGTTTAGGAAAGTAATGAAGCGTGCACCTTCAGCACCATCGATCACACGGTGATCGTATGATAGAGACAGTGGAAGCTGTAGACGTGGTTGGAACTCTTTGCCATTCCAAACAGGCTTAATTTCAGACTTAGATACACCTAGGATACCTACTTCTGGAGCATTTACGATTGGAGTAAATGCAGTACCGCCAATACCACCAAGGCTAGAGATTGTGAAACAACCGCCTTGCATGTCTGCCGCTGTTAGCTTACCAGAACGTGCTTTCTTAGAAACAGCCATTAGCTCTTCAGATAGCTCGTAAATGCCTTTCTTGTTCACGTCTTTGAAAACAGGAACAACTAGGCCGTTTGGTGTATCAACAGCGATACCCACGTTTACGTACTTCTTAAGAATGATGCTTTCGCCATCTTCAGAAAGAGAAGAGTTAAACGCTGGGAATGCTTCTAACGCTTTAGCAACAGCTTTCATGATGAACACAAGTGGAGTGATCTTCATGCCAGTGTCTTTCTTCGCTTCGATTGCGTTCTGTTCTTTACGGAATGCTTCTAGCTCAGTGATGTCTGCGTTGTCCCACTGTGTAACGTGCGGGATCATTACCCAGTTACGGTGTAGGTTAGCGCCAGAGATCTTCTTAATCTTAGAAAGCTTCTGAACTTCAGTTTCGCCGAACTTGCTGAAGTCAACTTTTGGCCATGGTAGTAGACCAAGAGCAGAACCATCGCCGCCTTTGCCAGATGCTGCTGCACCAGACTCAAGACGCTTAAGTGCATCTTTAACGTAAGACTGAACGTCTTCTTTAAGTACGCGACTCTTACGACCAGTACCTTTAACTTTCGCTAGGTTTACACCGAATTCACGAGCTAGACGACGAACAACTGGAGATGCGTGAGCGTACTCGCCGTTCTCTTGGAAGTCGCCAGCTGCTGGAGCTACTGCTTCAGCTTTAGGTGCAGGTGCTGCTGCCGGAGCTGCTGCTTGTGCTGGAGCTGGAGCCGCTACTGCTACTGGAGCTGCGCCTTCAACAACGAAAGTCATGATTGAAGAGCCTGTTGACACTTTGTCGCCAGCTGCAATCTTGATTTCTTTTACTGTACCAGCGAATGGTGCAGGCACTTCCATTGAAGCTTTGTCGCCTTCAACAGTAATTAGAGATTGCTCTTCTTCTACTGTATCGCCAACCGCTACCATGATCTCAGTAACTTCTACTTCGTCACCACCGATATCAGGAACGTTCACTTCTTTCTCAGCAGATGCTGCTGGAGCCGCTGCAGCTGGTGCCGCCGCTGGAGCAGGAGCTGCTGCAACTGGAGCACCAGAACCCGCTACTTCAAATACCATCACTAGAGAACCAGTAGATACTGAATCACCAGAAGCGATCTTGATTTCTTTAACGATACCAGCGAATGGTGCAGGAACTTCCATTGAAGCCTTGTCACCTTCAACAGTAAGAAGAGATTGCTCTTCTTCTACTGCGTCGCCAATAGCTACCATGATTTCAGTTACTTCAACTTCATCACCGCCGATATCAGGAACGTGAACTTCTTTAAGCTCGTTCGCAACAGAAGGGGCCGCAGCTGCAGGAGCAGCTGCAACCGGTGCCGCCGCTTCAACTGCTGGCGCTGCTGCACCTTCCGCTTCGAAGATCATGATAAGAGAGCCAGTAGAAACAGAATCACCTTCTGCTATTTTGATTTCTTTAACGATACCCGCTTGAGACGCAGGAACTTCCATTGAAGCTTTGTCGCCTTCAACAGTGATCAGTGACTGTTCTTCTTCAACCTTGTCGCCAACGTTTACAAGAATCTCAGTTACTTCAACCTCGTCAGCACCGATGTCTGGTACATTAATTTCGATTGTCATTGTATTTACCTACCTTAATGCCAGTCTTATGCGTATTGCGGGTTAATTTTGTCTGCGTCGATGCCGAATTTAGCAATTGCTTCAGCAACTACTGATTTCTCAACATCACCACGTTTAGCCAGTTCAGTAAGTGCTGCAACAACAACGTAGCCTGCATTTACTTCGAAGTGACGACGTAGGTTTTCACGGCTGTCTGAGCGACCGAAACCGTCAGTACCAAGTACTTTGTAAGACTCAGAAGGCATGAATGCACGTACTTGCTCAGCGTAGTTCTTCATGTAATCCGTAACTGCGATTGCAGGTTCGTTACCAAGAACAGTTGTGATGTACGGTACTTTCTCTTCAGCTTCTGGGTGAAGCATGTTGTCACGCTCTACCGCTTGGCCGTCACGAGTCAATTCGTTGAACGACGTTACAGAGAATACATCAGATGCTACGCCGTACTCTTCGCTCAGGATCTTAGCGGCTTTACGCGCTTCGTTCATGATAGTACCAGAGCTCATTAATTGAACCTTAGACTTAGAACCTGCGTAAGACTCAAGCTTGTAAATACCCTTACGGATGCCTTCTTCAGCGCCTTCTGGCATTGCTGGCATTGCGTAGTTTTCGTTCATTACTGTTAGGTAGTAGTAAACATTCTCTTGGTTCTCACCGTACATGCGACGGATACCGTCTTGCATGATTACCGCTAGCTCGTAAGCAAACGTTGGGTCGTAAGAGATACAGTTAGGTACAGTGTTCGCCATGATGTGCGAGTGGCCATCTTCGTGCTGTAGACCTTCGCCGTTTAGAGTTGTACGGCCTGCAGTTGCACCAAGTAGGAAACCACGAGCTTGTTGGTCACCTGCTAACCAAGCCATGTCACCAATACGTTGGAAACCGAACATTGAGTAGTAGATGTAGAACGGAATCATCGGTAGATCGTTTGTGCTGTATGAAGTTGCAGCTGCAACCCATGAAGCCATAGAACCTAGTTCGTTGATACCTTCTTGAAGAACTTGACCAGACGTTGCTTCTTTGTAGTAAGAAACGATGCCTTTATCTTCAGGCGTGTAGTCTTGACCGTGTGGGTTGTAGATACCAACCTGACGGAATAGACCTTCCATACCGAATGTACGAGCTTCATCACAGATGATAGGAACAATGTTCTTACCAATGTTCTTATCTTTAAGAAGGATGTTAAGCGTACGTACATAAGCCATCGTTGTAGAGATATCACGCTTCTGTTCACCCAGTAGAGGTGCGAATGCGTCTAGCTCAGGAACTTTGAACTCTTGAGTGAATTTTGGCAGACGCTGAGGAGTGTAACCTTGTAGTGCTTTACGACGAGCATGTAGGTATTCGTACTCAGCTGAACCTTCTTCCAGTGTTAGGTAAGGAAGCTCAGATACTTTCTCATCAGAAAGGATGTCTTGTAGGCCTAGACGGTCACGTAGGTATTGTACGTGAGTCATGTCCATCTTCTTAACACCGTGAGCGATGTTCTTACCTTCTGCAGCTTCACCCATACCGTAACCTTTAACTGTCTTAGCTAGGATTACTGTTGGTTTGCCACCTGTCTCTTTTGCATTGTTGAATGCAGCGAACAGTTTAGAAGAATCGTGACCACCACGTTTCAGTTCGAAGATTTGGTCGTCAGTCATGTCTGCAACTAGTGCAGCTGTTTCTGGGTACTTACCAAAGAAGTGCTCACGTACGTATGCGCCATCTTTAGATTTGAATGTTTGGTAGTCACCATCGATAGTTTCATTCATTAGTTGAAGAAGCTTACCAGTCGTGTCTTTAGCTAGTAGAGAATCCCAGTTGCTACCCCAGATAACTTTAACAACGTTCCAACCTGCGCCTTTAAATAGGCCTTCAAGTTCTTGGATGATGCTACCGTTACCCATTACAGGGCCGTCTAGACGCTGTAGGTTACAGTTGATTAGGAAACATAGGTTGTCTAGCTTCTCACGCGCAGCGAAAGAGATAGCACCACGTGATTCTGGCTCATCCATCTCACCGTCACCTAGGAACGCGTATACACGCTGACCTGAAGTATCTTTCATGCCACGACCTTCAAGGTACTTAAGGAAGCGCGCTTGGTAGATAGCAGAGATAGGGCCTAGACCCATAGATACTGTTGGGAACTGCCAGAATTCAGGCATTAGTTTAGGGTGCGGGTATGAAGGGATACCTTTACCATCAACTTCTTGACGGAAGTTATCTAGCTGTTCTTCAGTTAGACGACCTTCAACGAATGCACGAGAGTAGATACCAGGAGAGATGTGACCTTGGTAGTAAACTAGATCGCCACCGTCTGTCTCGTTTGGAGCACGGAAGAAGTGGTTAAAACATACTTCGTAGAACGCAGCAGCTGACTGGTAAGAAGCCATGTGACCACCAAGGTCTAGGTCTTTCTTAGAAGCACGCAATACAATCATGATTGCGTTCCAGCGAATAATCGAACGAATACGACGCTCAAGAGTTACGTCACCAGGGTAAGCTGGCTCTTGTGCTGCTGGAATTGTGTTGATGTAGTTCGTGTTGATGCCTGTAGCCATATCAACACCATCTAAACGCGCTTTATCTAGAACTTGTTCTAGTAAAAACTGTGCACGTTCTACACCTTCTTCACGTACTACTGACTCAAGAGCTTCTAACCAATCTTGAGTTTCCAGAGCATCAACGTCATGCTTCATGTCAGACATGGCGATCTATCCTTTTTGTTAGTTGGATTCTACTAAACACGTAAAAAGCCGAAGTATTACGACTATTTACCCTGTTGGATTCGACGTAAAGAACGTTCGCGGCGCGACTCTTCTTTGGTCAAATCCATCAATGTTTCTTCGATGTAAGCTAAATGAGAGTGTGACATTTCACGCGCCTGTTCTGGCTGTCCTGAAACGATCGCATCTACAATATTAGCTCGATGTATACTCACTTTCTCCACAACGTCTTTACGACGATGCAACAGTTTTAAATTTTCTAAGACGTTTTGTTCGAGTAACGGAGCCAAACTACGAACAATGTGCAATAACACCACATTGTGCGCTGCCTCTGTTAAAGCAATAAGAAAAGCCATCACAGCTGCAGACTCGGCTTCAATATCACCCTTATCTTGCGCACCGCGAATTTTTTCTTGGCATGCTTGAATTCGAGCAAAGTCTTCATCAGTACCACGTAATGCCGCGAAGTAAGCCGAAATCCCTTCCATCGCATGACGCGATTCCAACAAGTCTAGTTGGGTTTCAGAATGGGAGGACAACAAATTAAGCAAAGGATCTGAAAAGCTTTTCCAGATATTTTCGCTAACAAACGTACCTCCACCTTGACGGCGAGTAAGCAAGCGTTTTGCTTCTAAACGTTGTATCGCTTCTCGGATTGAAGGACGAGACACATCGAACTGTTTCGCCAGTTCACGCTCAGGCGGCAGCTGCTGCCCTGGAGCCAGTGTTCCTTCCACTATCAACCTTTCTAACTCTTGTTCGATAACGTCCGAGAGTTTTGGCTGACGAATCCTTTGATAAGCCATAGTTTGTTGTTCTTCTTTTTCTTCGCTGACAATTGGTATTACCAATTTTAAGTTGGGCAGAAATTAACATAATTAAAACGCCACTGTCCAGACTAAAATTGACCTGAATCATAGAACACAGCACGAATTAACCATGATTTAACAAATGAAATTTAAAACAGCAACCAATTTGGTCTTACCATTTACAGGGGTAATACTTTTGGGGAGTATCCGTGCTAGAAAGTTTCAGGATAAAAATGGATTGTTTCAGAAAGATGAGTGCCACTTGATTAAAAATCAAACCAAGCGCACATTAGAGGTAGAAATCCTGTTCATAAGTTTTAATATTAGATCGTTTGATAAGCTCGTCACACTCTCGATTTATTGACGCCCTCCCCCTAACCACTTTATTTACATCGCAACAACAAAAATTCACAAGTCATTATGCTAGGCGTTGACTATTCAACCACCAGCAACAATAAGAGCATCTTCGATAATGAGGCTTAAACCTTGAGTTCGCCTTTAAACTTCTGCCAGTCGAAAACCAAACCAGGGTCAGTTTTGCGTAGCGGGGCTATATATTGATGACCAGTGATACGCTCGGTGGTTATTTGAGGGAAAGTCGATACGATCGTTTCTGTTAATCGAGAAAGCGCTTGGTACTGCTGCTCTGTATAAGCGATAAAGTCGCTTCCTTCCAGCTCAATACCAATCGAGTAATCATTACACCTTTTACGCCCCGAAAAGCTCGACTGGCCTGCGTGCCAAGCTCGGTCAAGAAATGACACAAACTGTACCACCTCACCATCACGGCGAATCAAGCAATGTGCCGAAACGCCCATTTGATGAATCACTTTAAAAAATGGATGATCTGCCGGATCAAGTTTGCCCGTGAAAAACTGTTCAATGTAAGGGCCGCCAAATTGGCCCGGTGGTAAACTAATGTTATGAACCACCAGCAGAGAGATATCGTCGGTGCTGGGTCTAGCATCAAAATACGGAGAAGGAACATGCCGAGCATTGTCGTACCATCCGTTGGAGCTCATCGTCATCTTAGTCTCGCTTTCTTTTCTACTAGCGCAATAAGATTGTGACTTTGCCCATAGAGCAGTCGCGCTAGCCTCTTTAATTTGAAGTTAAGCAAGAGTATCATTCCATTCCCACTCCCTTTCAAGATTAGATTTGCGATGAAAAACACACATAACAGCCACCAACGCCTTGATTACTTAAAAGAGCAACTGCCGCTAGAGATCACTCGCGCAGTCGCTGAGACCATCAAAGAAGATCTAGGTGGAACGTTAGATCCAGCGGCTGATATTACGGCAAGTCTAATCCCTGCAGACGCAATCAACAGCGCAACCATCATTACCCGTGAGCGCGGTGTGTTCTGTGGTAAAGCTTGGGCTGATGAAGTGTTTAAGCAATTGGGCGGTGAAGTCACTGTCGAGTGGAACGTAGAAGACGGTGACAAAGTTGAACCAAACCAAACACTTTGCACGCTAACAGGACCTGCTCGCGCACTTTTAACCGGTGAGCGTAACGCAATGAACTTCATTCAAACACTATCTGGTTGTGCGACGGCGACAGCAATCTACGCTGACAAAATCAAACACACAGAATGCCGCCTATTAGACACGCGTAAAACAATTCCAGGCCTTCGCAGCGCACTAAAATACGCTGTGGCTTGTGGTGGTGGCTTCAACCACCGTATTGGTGTTTTCGATGCCTACCTAATCAAAGAAAACCATATCATCGCATGTGGTGGCATTGAGAAAGCGATCTCGACAGCAAAAGAGCTGAACCCGGGTAAGCCAGTGGAAGTGGAAACAGAAAGCCTAGCAGAGCTTGAGCAAGCGATCAGCGCCGGTGCAGACATCATCATGCTAGACAACTTCACCACAGACATGATGCGTGAAGCCGTTAAAATTAACGCAGGTCGTGCAGCACTAGAAAACTCAGGTAACGTGACTTTAGATACGATTGCAGAATTCGCTGAAACGGGTGTCGATTACATCTCTGTGGGAGCACTTACTAAGCATCTAAAAGCAATGGACCTTTCAATGCGATTCAAAGCTTAATCTCATCGTTCTATCAATCACTTAACTTCAAGGCATGGCAATCAGCCATGCCTTTTTATTGCTTTTATTATCAGTATATCAATCAGTTAACTAAGCTGATCGCATAATTTTGCGCTCCATATGAAACAACACACCAATAAATACAAAACCACTCGCGCCTGCATCTGAACACCATTCCACTTCTAAATCTCAACTTCTATTCTTTCCATCAACGGGTGCTTGCACTGAAACAAACTAACGAATGGAATAGAACTATGAAAAACAAAAGAAAAAACCAGAAAGGCTTTACGCTGATTGAATTGATGATTGTGGTTGCGATCATTGGTGTGCTGTCTGCAATTGCAATTCCGGCTTATAAAGATTATGTATCTAAAAGTGAACTATCCTCTGGTTTAGCCACAATGAGAGCACTAATTACACCAGCAGAATTAATCCATCAAGAAAAGGGCGTGATCGTTCAAGCTACCGCTTTGGGCGATCTAGGAACAGCTACAGATGCAAATTCACTTGGTAAAATAACAGTTTCAGCTGACGACACACTGTTATTCACTTTTGGAGCAACTAGCTCAATAAGTGCAGCAACCTTAACATTTGCTAGAGGTAACTCTGGGTGGGTTTGTACTAACAGTAAACAAGCAACGATCCCTCTAGATGGCTGTGTGTAGTGCTAACCAACCTCCCAACAGTTCTCCGTCAGGCTAACTTACTTAGCCTGACTCAAGAACAAGCCGTTGCGGAACATGTACAAGCTTCAGGTATTTCTACACCTGAAGCTTTGCTCACTCTGGGCTTATTCACCGGCGAGAGCCTCGCTAATAACATCAAAACCATTTTCGGTTTGCCGTTAGTGCAACTGGCCAATACTGACTATGAAATCTTGTGTGACCAATTGGGACTTCGAGAATTGATCACTAAGTATCGTGCTATCCCAGTTGTTCTCACTAACTCTACTCTCACGCTCGCCTCTGCCGATCCAACCGACTTGCAAGCTGAAGACGATTTTAGATTCGCGACTGGATTGCAGATAGAACTCGTTGTCGCTAACTATTCAGAATTAGAAGGCGCCATACGAAAGCTGTATGGTCGCTCTATTTCCGGGCAAGACTCTAAGCGCAAAGAGATCACCCAAGATGAGCTCGCCAATCTTGTTGAAGTCTCTGACGATGAAATGAGTTCAATTGAAGATCTCAGTCAAGACGATTCCCCTGTCAGTCGATTTATCAATCAGATACTGGTTGATGCGGTGCGTAAAGGTGCATCAGACATCCACTTCGAACCTTATGAAGAAAACTACCGAGTGCGTCTGCGTTGCGATGGCATTCTTGTTGAGGTCCAACAGCCCGCGTCTCATTTAAGCCGTCGGTTATCCGCTCGTTTAAAGATTCTCGCCAAACTTGATATCGCTGAACGTCGCTTACCTCAAGACGGCCGTATTAAGCTGCGTTTGAACGACGAGCTGGCGATCGATATGCGTGTGTCGACTCTACCGACATTGTGGGGAGAAAAGATCGTACTGCGTCTTCTAGACAGCAGCGCAGCCAATTTAGATATCGATAAATTAGGTTACAGCGAGGATCAAAAAGCGCTCTATCTCAATGCCCTAAAACGCCCGCAAGGGATGATCTTAATGACTGGGCCCACAGGCAGTGGCAAAACGGTCTCTCTTTACACTGGACTTCGCATGCTTAACACCTCTGAGCGTAATATCTCAACAGCTGAAGATCCGGCGGAGATCAACCTGTGTGGTATCAATCAGGTACAGGTGACGCCAAAGATCGGTTTTGGGTTTGCCGAAGCACTACGATCGTTCTTGCGACAAGATCCTGATGTAGTGATGGTCGGTGAGATCCGTGATTTAGAAACCGCAGAGATCGCGATCAAAGCGTCGCAAACGGGTCACTTAGTCCTCTCGACACTCCATACTAACTCAGCTTCGGAAACCGTGACTCGGCTCGCCCATATGGGGATAGAACCCTTTAACCTCGCTTCGTCATTGAGCCTGATTATCGCGCAGCGACTGGCAAGGCGGCTGTGTAACCACTGTAAAGCAGCTGACAACTCGCCGGACATATTTCTACGTCACTCTATTCCTAACAATCAAACACTCTACAAAGCCACCCCACAAGGGTGCAATGAGTGTAATCAGGGCTATTCCGGTCGAGTAGGTATCTACGAAGTAATGCCGTTCACCGACAAACTAAAAAATAGTCTGATCAATAAACCTAACGCGTTAGAGATTGAAGATCTCGCGCGTAGAGAAGGAATGAGAACACTGCAAGAATCCGGTATCGATAAGTTGCTTGAAGGCACCACCAGCTATCAAGAACTGCAACGTGTTCTGTATCTATAATCCATCGGAGCACTCATGAGCACTAAACTGCAGTCACAATTAAAAAACTACCACTGGAAAGGCATAAACAGCTCAGGCAAAAAGGTGTCAGGGCAAACCTTGGCACTCGCTGAATTAGAAGTACGAGAAAAGCTCAAAGATCAGCATATTCAGATTAAGAAAATCAAAAAGAAAAGCATCTCAGCAGTCACTCGTTTAACACACCGAGTCAAAGCCAAAGACATCACCATTTTGACTCGACAACTTGCGACCATGCTTGCCACTGGCGTGCCTATCGTTCAGGCCATTAAGCTAGTGTCAGACAATCACCGTAAAGCTGAAATGAAATCAATTCTATTGCACATCTGTCGAGGTGTCGAAGCGGGAACCCCTATATCAAAAGCGATGCGGACGGCAAGCTCTCACTTTGACGACCTGTACACCGACTTGGTCGCTACTGGCGAGCTTTCCGGAAACCTAGCGCAAGTCTTTGAGCGCTTAGCAACCTATAGAGAAAAGAGTGAGCAGCTAAAGTCTAAGGTCATAAAAGCACTGATTTACCCCACAATGGTGGTCGCTGTCGCTTTGACTGTCTCTTACTTAATGCTCACCATGGTCATTCCTGAATTTGAATCGATGTTTTCAGGCTTCGGGGCAGATCTCCCTTGGTTTACTCAACAAGTACTCTCCCTTTCGCATTGGGTACAGGCTTACAGTCTTTATGCTGCTGTTGGCATATGGTTAGTCACATTATTTACCTACCAACTACGTCAACGGTCTTATTCCATTCGTTTATCATTCAGCCGTCTAGGCTTGCGATTCCCTATTCTTGGCGGAGTATTGGCCAAAGCCTCAATCGCCAAATTCAGCCGAACCTTATCAACCAGTTTTAGTTCAGGGATTCCTATTTTAACCAGCCTGAAGACCACAGCCAAAACCGCAGGTAACTTGCATTATGAATCGGCCATCATCGAGGTTCATCGTGAAACTGCCGCTGGCATGCCGATGTATATCGCGATGCGCAATACCGATGCCTTTCCTGAGATGGTTTTGCAGATGGTCATGATAGGAGAAGAGTCCGGTAACCTTGATGACATGCTCAATAAAATCGCATCTATTTATGAATTTGAAGTCGACAACACCGTCGATAATTTAGGTAAGATTCTAGAGCCACTGATCATCGTATTTTTAGGCACCGCTATTGGTGGGCTTGTTGTCGCGATGTACTTACCGATCTTTAATCTTATGAGTGTGTTAGGATAGCTAAAAGCAACCAAACACCCCTCAAGCAGAGAACCACTGCTTGTATTGATTAAGTGGTAAAGGACACTATGGAAGTATTTCACTACTATCCTTGGCTATTCCCCGTATTAGCTTTCATTTTTAGCCTTCTTATTGGCAGTTTCCTCAACGTAGTCATACACCGTTTACCGATTATGATGGAACGAGAGTGGCAACAAGAGTGCTCGGAGTATTTCTCTCAATATAAAATTCCAGCGCCAGAGGGGAAGTTCAATCTCAGTATCCCTCGTTCGGCTTGCCCGAAATGTAAAACCCAATTAAGAATCGTCGACAATGTTCCAGTATTAAGCTGGTTGTTCTTGAAAGGTAAGTGTCATAGCTGTGCTAACCCAATCAGTGCTCGCTATCCATTGGTCGAACTGCTGACTGCAATACTATGCACCGTAGTGGCTAGCCACTTTGGTTTCAGTTACTACGCCATTGCTTTGATTTTTTTCACCTTTGCATTGATTGCCGCAACCTTTATCGACCTAGATACCATGCTGTTACCTGATCAAATCACCTTACCTTTGGTTTGGTCTGGTATCGCTTTGGCACTGTTTAACATCAGTCCTGTATCGCTTCAAGATTCCGTCGTTGGCGCAATGGCTGGCTATCTAGCTTTGTGGTCTGTTTATTGGTTGTTCAAGCTACTAACAGGCAAAGAAGGCATGGGATATGGAGACTTCAAACTCCTAGCCGCATTAGGTGCATGGCTGGGGTGGCAACATCTGCCGATGATCATCCTTTTATCTTCGCTTGTCGGCCTTGTTTTCGGATTAACTCAGCTTCGCCTGAAACAGCAAGGTATAGATAAAGCGTTCCCATTTGGACCTTACCTGGCGATTGCGGGTTGGGTAAGTTTGATGTGGGGCAATGACATCATGGGTTGGTATTTCACTTCTGTACTAGGGATTTAATCATGGCAATCATTATCGGATTAAGCGGTGGGATCGCCAGTGGTAAAACGACGGTAGCTAATCTCTTCAGCGAACATTTTCACATTGATATTGTCGATGCTGATATCGTGGCACGTGAAGTGGTGGCGTTGGGCAGTGAAGGTCTAAAACAGATTGCGACTCATTTTGGTGAAGAGGTATTGCTCGAAGATGGGGCGCTAAACCGAGCTAAACTGCGCGAAGTGATCTTTTCTGATCCCACAGAGAAACAATGGCTCAATGAACTGCTTCACCCTATGATCCGCGACAAAATTGACAGTGACCTGTCTAAAATCACATCCCCATATGGTTTATTAGTCGCACCGCTATTGGTTGAAAACCAAATGCAAGGCATGACCGATCGCGTATTAATCGTTGATGTGCCGGTAGAAGTGCAAATAGAACGTACGATGAGTCGCGATAATGTTTCTAGGGAACAAGTTGAATCAATATTAAAATCACAGGTATCAAGAGAACAGCGCTTAGCAGTTGCAGATGACGTGATTAAAAACCATACTAAAAACCAAGAACTTTTGCCTCAAATCACAGATTTACATCAAAAGTATCTGGCAATCAGTGCTGTAGATGGGTCAGAATAGAACAATGTTGAATGAAGGTTTGCTCGATGATCACCCATAAATTTGAACATCCTCTAAATGAGAAAACACGCATCTACTTAAGAGTTGAATCACTCTTGAGGCAGTTACACCTGTCTTCTGCATTTTCCGATGCTCAACAGTATCAACTCTTTTTCCGTTCTATCTTTGATCTGATTGAAATATTCGAACAGATACAACTTAAGAGCGAACTCGCAAAAGATATTGAGAAACAGCGTGTAACCTATAAAAGTTGGTTAGATGTTGAAGGTGTCGATCAAGAGATGCTGACATCATTGCTCAATGATATTAGTCATATCTATCGTGAACTGATGCAGGCGGAACGTTTTGGGCAATCATTAAAAGAGGACCGCTTCCTTAGCGCCATTCGTCAACGCTTTAACTTGCCAGGTGGCTCATGTTGCTTTGATTTACCGGCTCTACATTATTGGCTTCATCTTCCTCTTGATAAGAGAGTTAGAGATGCTGAGACATGGATGGATAGCCTACAGCCTCTGTATGAAGCACTAACACTATGGTTGAAGCTCACCAGAGAGACTGGTCACTTTAAGGATCAGATCGCTCGTACAGGTTTCTTCCAAAGCGATGCTGATGAAGCGAATATCCTTCGCCTTTCAATTCCAATGCAGTACGGTGCCTACCC
>NZ_CH902608.1:559767-686500 GCF_000153005.1 Vibrio sp. MED222
CCTATAACACGGCACTAATGGGGATTCCCTACTCCTTCCTTCGTCAGTCTAGGGAATGACAGCTCCTGTTGATTCAAAAACTCCCTCAGCGGTTCGACAGCCTATCAAGGTATCAAGGCTTGTCATTCGTCATCCTCAAGAGTGAGGAACGAGCAAGTTGGAGATCTCTTACCTGTGAGACTCTAAATAGCAGACACAAAAAAGCGGAGCCAAATGGCTCCGCTTTTATCGATAGAATGCAAAAAGAATTACTTCTTAGTAAGCTTCTCTTTAATACGAGCTGACTTACCAGAACGCTCACGTAGGTAGTACAACTTGGCACGACGTACTGCACCACGGCGTTTAACTTCGATGCTATCAACCATTGGAGAGTGAGTTTGGAACGCACGCTCTACGCCTTCACCGTTCGAGATCTTACGAACTGTGAATGCAGAGTGTAGACCACGGTTACGAATAGCGATTACAACGCCTTCGAAAGCCTGTAGACGCTCACGGTCACCTTCTTTTACCTTAACCTTAACTACAACAGTGTCACCTGGTGCGAATTTAGGAAGGTCTGATTTTAGTTGCTCTTCTTCAAGAGCCTTGATGATGTTGCTCATTTGTATAAATTCCTAGAATAAACTGATACTAAATTTAATAGGTTACTGCTTGCTTTTCGTTAAGAGCGTTGCTCTTTAATGAATTCAGCCAGTAATTGTTCCTGTTCGTCAGTCAGAGCTAGGTTTTCCAGGAGTTCTGGTCTTCTTAGCCAAGTTCGGCCCAACGATTGTTTCAATCGCCAGCGACGAATGTCCTTATGGTTTCCAGACTTGAGTACCGATGGCACATCTTTATCGTCTAGCACCTCAGGGCGCGTATAATGGGGACAATCTAGCAAACCATTTGCAAAAGAATCTTCTTCTGCTGATGCGAAATCTCCAAGTACACCCGGAACAAACCGAGATACTGAATCAATCAACGTCATGGCTGGCAGCTCGCCACCCGTCATCACAAAATCTCCAATCGACCATTCTTCGTCGACTTCAGATTGAATGATGCGCTCATCTACCCCTTCATAGCGACCACAAATAAGAAGCAAGTTCTCGTTTGTTGCCAGCTCTTCAACACCTTGTTGGTCGAGTTTACGACCTTGAGGTGAAAGGTAAATAACCTTCGTCTTTCCCGGTGCTGCCTGTTTGGCTGTTTGGATAGCATCGCGCAAAGGCTGAACCATCATTAACATGCCAGGACCACCACCGTAAGGTCTGTCATCAACAGTGCGATGTTTATCATGAGTGAAATCACGAGGATTCCATGTTTCAATAGATAAAAGACCTTTTTTAACCGCTTGACCTGTTACTCCAAAATCAGTAACAGAACGGAACATTTCAGGAAAAAGGCTAATAATGCCAACCCACATGTGTTCTCTCGCTCTGTAATTTGGAGTTAGAATCCAGGATCCCAGTCAACTTCGATCCGGCGAGCTTCGCGATCAACTTTCTTGATCACTTGCTCTTCAAGGTACGGGATTAACCGTTCCTTTTGGCCAAAAGCATCTTTAAGATTTGCTTTGATTACTAGAACATCGTTCGAGCCAGTTTCTAATAGGTCAGTGACCTCACCAAGGTTGTAACCTTTAGTGGTAAAAACTTGCATACCGAACAATTCGCGCCAGTAGAATTCATCTTCTGACAATTCAGGTAATGAAGCAGGGTCAATAGCAATTTCAAAGTTGGTCATCAGTTGCGCGTCTTCACGTACATCTAATCCCGCTAGCTTACATACATAGCCTTGACCATGACGTTTCCAGCTTTCAACTTTATACTCAACCCACTCGCCCTTTAGCTTTAAATACCAAGGACTGTAATCAAATATGCTTTCAGCATTGTCTGTGTAGGAGAACACTTTAAGCCAGCCACGAATACCATAGGTAGACCCAAGTTTACCCATAACAATTCTTTCGTTTTGCTCGCTCATCGTTTCTTTACCCTTCATCGACATAAGCTATTTCTCTTTTTAAAAAAGAATTAAGCCGCTTTTTGAGCGTCTTTAACTAGCTTAGCTACGCGGTCAGATAGAGATGCGCCTTGACCAACCCAGTGGTTAACACGATCTAGGTCTAGACGTAGACCTTCTTCTTGACCTTGAGCAGTAGGGTTAAAGAAACCTACTTTCTCGATGAAACGGCCAGTTACAGAGTTACGCTATCCGCAACTACGATTTGATAAATGGGCGCTTCTTTGCACCGTGACGTGCCAAACGAATGGTTACCATGTCGTCCTCTTTGCTTTCTTAATAAAATAATTAACCCCAAGTATAAGTAAATAGCTTGGGGTCTCGTGCCAAATTAAAGCCCCGGAATTTTACTCTTATTCCGGGGCAATGCAAGGGCTTTAGCTATTTTTTCACCAACATAGCCACCGCTCACTTTCTGTGACACGGCTAACACTATGAAAAGTAACGTAGCTAAAGCTTACATTTGTAGATTATCGGCCAAACGGGTTAAAACCACCACCCATTCCGCCCATACCTCCACCGCCGCCCATCATGCCTTGCATGTTGCGCATCATGCCTTTCATTCCACCTTTCTGCATTTTCTTCATCATCTTCTGCATTTGAGTGAACTGTTTAAGCATACGGTTTACATCTTGTACTTGCGTACCAGAACCTGCAGCAATACGCTTTTTGCGTGAGCCTTTGATTAGGTCTGGGCGCTGACGCTCTTTCATTGTCATAGAGTTGATGATCGCTTCCATTTGCTTGAACATCTTGTCATCAACTTTATCTTTAACGTTGTCTGGTAGCTGAGACATGCCTGGAAGCTTATCCATCATGCCCATCATGCCGCCCATATTTTTCATCTGACCAAGCTGCTCGCGGAAGTCTTCAAGGTCAAAACCTTTCTTCTCTTTGAACTTCTTAGCCAGTTTCTCTGCTTTCTCGGTATCAACGTTCTTCTGTAGATCTTCAATAAGAGACAGTACGTCGCCCATACCTAGGATGCGAGAAGCAACACGATCTGGGTGGAATGGTTCTAGTGCGTCAGTTTTCTCACCAACACCTAAGAATTTAATCGGCTTACCTGTGATGTGACGAACAGACAGTGCAGCACCACCACGCGCGTCACCATCCACTTTCGTTAAGATAACACCGGTTAGTGGTAGCGTATCGCCAAAGGCTTTTGCAGTATTCGCAGCATCTTGACCTGTCATAGCATCAACAACGAACAGCGTCTCTACTGGTTTAATGGCAGTATGAAGCTCTTTGATTTCACCCATCATCTCTTCATCGATAGCCAAACGACCGGCAGTATCGACAATTAGCACGTCGTAGAATTTCTTCTTCGCGTGGTCGATTGCAGCGTTTGCAATATCAAGAGGCTTTTGGTCAGCTGAAGATGGGAAGAAGTCGACACCCACATCGCTTGCTAAGGTTTCAAGCTGTTTGATCGCGGCTGGACGGTAAACGTCGGCAGACACAACCAAAACTTTCTTCTTATCACGCTCAGTCAGGAGCTTAGATAGCTTACCTACCGATGTGGTTTTACCCGCACCTTGTAGACCCGCCATTAAGATAACTGCTGGCGGTTGTGCTGCTAGGTCAAGAGCCTCGTTAGACTCCCCCATCACAGCTTCAAGTTCAGCTTGAACGATCTTAATGAATTCTTGACCAGGTGTTAGAGATTTAGAAACCTCAACACCTACAGCGCCTTCTTTAACGCGCTTAACAAAATCGCGGACAACTGGCAGTGCAACGTCGGCTTCAAGTAGCGCCATACGTACTTCACGCAGCGTCTCTTTAATATTGTCTTCGGTCAGGCGACCTTTACCGCTGATGTTTTTCAGCGTTTTGGATAGACGATCCGTTAAATTATCAAACATAGTTTTCTCTTCGCTCAAAACTGCGACTATTACTGTGAGTATACATTAGCGCGGATTAGAGTCATACCCGTTGTGGAGCGTTAATCATCCACGCATGTGATGTGAGACATTATTCACTTGGAATTGAATGAGGTTCACCATAGCCCCAAAGAGCGATGCGAGGTATAATTCGCCAATTAGTAATCATTTAAATGGATACCATGGACAGTCTTATTGCGATCGCAGCAGCCTTTCTTTATACAATGGCGATTTTCACGATCATTCCAGGTCTCGTGCACCAAACAGGAATCCGTGTAAAAACGGTGTTTATCAGCGCATTACTTGCTTTAGCTTTCCATGCTTGGTTGCTTGGCGATTTAATCTTTAATGCCAGTGGTCAAAACCTCAGTATCTTAAACGTTGCTTCTTTAATCAGTTTAATCATATCTGTGGTCATGAGCGGTGCTATGCTCAAAACACGTTTGTGGTTCATCTTACCTGTTGTTTATAGCTTCGCTGCTCTAAATCTAATGGCTGCCACTTTTCTTCCTAGCACCTTCATCAAACACTTAGAGAATGACCCAAAGCTGCTTGTGCACATCTCTTTGGCTCTGTTCTCATACGCGACACTTACCATCGGTGCGCTATACGCTATGCAACTCGCGTGGCTAGATCACAAACTTAAAAAGAAAAAAGCGTTAGTGATAAACCCTAACCTACCTCCTTTAATGATGGTGGAAAGACAGCTTTTCAAGATCATTTTAATCGGTAATGGTTTGTTAACAGGTACTTTATTAACTGGACTTATCTTCGTACAAGATATGTTTGCTCAAGGTAAAGCACATAAAGCAGTATTGTCTTTTATAGCTTGGGTTATCTATTCCATCCTTCTTTGGGGTCACTATCAGAAAGGTTGGCGTGGGCAAAAAGTCACATGGTTTGCCCTTGCGGGTGCCACCATGCTCACATTAGCTTACTTCGGTAGCCGCTTCGTTCAGGAAATAATCCTGAATTAGTCTGTATAATGAAGGTAAGCTCTCACACCTTGCCTTTAAAATATTGAGTACGATACATTCAATTGACATCTCGACCATGTTCGGTCATAAATTAATCAAGATACACAAAAAGGAAAAGAATAGTTTTGGACGACATATCAACGGGTATCTTATTTGCGCTACTCGCGTGTCTCATTGTAATTTCTGGTTATTTCTCTGGTTCCGAAACGGGCATGATGTCCTTGAACCGCTACCGTTTAAAGCACTTGGCCAATACGGGTCATAAAGGTGCCAAACGCGTAGAAAAACTTCTAAGTCGCCCAGACAGATTGATTGGCCTTATTCTCATCGGCAACAATCTCGTCAATATACTTGCATCCGCGATCGCGACTATTCTTGGTATGCGTATCTACGGAGATATCGGCGTTGCAATCGCAACCGGAGCCCTGACCCTAGTGATCCTCGTGTTTGCTGAGGTTACACCAAAAACCATCGCTTCTCTTTTCCCTGAACGAGTTTCTTACGCCAGCAGTATTCTATTAATAATACTGATGAAGGTGCTATCTCCATTGGTTATCTTGGTCAACTTTATTACCAATGGCTTCATTCGTATCTTAGGCGTTAAAGCTAACCATGATGCAACCGATCATCTAAGCTCAGAAGAACTCAGAACCGTAGTAAATGAAGCGGGTAGCCTAATACCACAGCGTCACCAAGATATGTTGGTGTCTATTCTCGATTTAGAACACGTCACCGTGAATGACATAATGGTGCCACGTAACGAGATCACCGGCATCGACATCAATGATGATTGGAAATCGATCGTGCGTCAGCTCACTCATTCACCTCATGGTCGCATCGTGTTGTACCGTGATCAGATAGATGAAGTGGTTGGCATGCTGAGGTTACGTGAAGCTTATCGCTTGATGCTCGAAAAGAACGAATTCAATAAAGAGACCCTGCTGCGTGCTGCAGATGAGATCTACTTTATTCCGGAAGCGACACCGCTTAACACCCAACTGCTTAAATTCCAACGCAACAAACAGCGTATCGGTTTGATTGTTGATGAGTATGGCGATATTAACGGTTTGGTTACCCTCGAAGATATTCTCGAAGAGATCGTGGGCGAATTTACGACTTCAATCGCACCAAGTTTATCTGAAGAGATTACACCGCAAAGCGATGGTAGCTTCTTGATTGAAGGCAGCGCTAATATCCGAGATATCAACAAAGGTTTGCAGTGGGCACTACCTACCGATGGACCAAGAACACTTAATGGTTTGATACTGGAGCATCTTGAAGATATTCCAGAGAGTCACCTGAGTGTTCAGGTTGCCAGCCATCCAATGGAAATTGTTGAGCTCGAAGAGAATCGCATCAAGCTGGTGCGTGTGTTTCCGCAGATCGTAAACGGATAGAGGCGACTCATTATATGAGAGTAACCCACTGAGTTACCAACTAAGTCCCTCTACAACAAAAGGCCCGGTTCATTGAACCGGGCCTTTTAGTATCTAGCTCTTTTTGTATCTAGCTCGCTCACTCTCTAGTGCAAAATGTATCTAGAGTAAAGCGCATTCAATGTGAACCAAAAATGATTAGTCGATTTTAAGCTCTTGAAGCATCGACTCTGGCAATGCCAGTTCATCATTTTTGTTTACTGAAATACCGGTAGCGATGATTGCATTCGCAATCTCTTTAGCTTCATCTAAGGAATGCATTGCCGCAGTACCACACTGGTATTCGTTCAACTCAGGGATCTTATTCTGGTTCTCAACTTTCAGTACGTCTTGCATAGCCGCTAACCAAGCTTCAGCCACTTGCTGCTCTGAAGGCGTACCAATCAAGCTCATATAGAAACCGGTACGACACCCCATAGGCGATATATCAATGATTTCAACCGCAGAGCCATTGAGGTGAGCACGCATGAACCCAGCGTATAGGTGCTCGAGAGTATGAATACCTCTCTCAGATAGGATATCTTTGTTTGGCGCAGTAAAACGCAGGTCAAATACCGTAATGGTATCCCCTTTTGGGGTTTGCATTGTTTTAGCAACACGAACTGCAGGTGCGTTCATGCGCGTGTGATCAACAGTAAAACTATCTAATAAAGGCATTGCTATTCTCCATGACGATTGGCTTTAAAAAAACCAACTTCGATTGTCTTCTAGTTCTTTTCGGCACTGTTTAAGTTGCCATCCATAATCTTTTGCTTGCTGTTCGACTTTGCGAGCCACCTTAATCAACGATGGTTTGCTGTTGTATGATTTGCGCTTATAGCCACCACGGCCTTCATGATAAGCCAGATATTGGTTATACGGGTCCCATAATGAGATTCCTAACTGACGGCGCGTCTCGCTGGTGTACCAACCAATGAACATTAATGCATCATCAAAATTGGTTCTCGAACCACCATTATTGGTCGCTTTTTGAAAGTCTTCCCAAGCAGGGTCTTGAGCTTGTGCATAGCCATAGGCACTACTGACTCTTCCCCACGGTATAAAGCCAAGAATATAATCTTTTGGTGGACGCGCATCATGTCGAAAGCTGCTCTCTTGTTTAACAAAAGCCATCGCGACGTTAATCGGTGTGCCCCACTCATCTTGCATATCGACCGCATCTTCATACCAAGAAGGGTGCTCTCTGAAGATGCTGCATATATTATTTTGCTGCTTAGGAGGAGGCGTCGCACATCCAACCAATAGGCTAGAGACAATACCAACAGTCACGACTGGTAACCATTTTCCACCCACATGAGTAGACTGACCTAATAAGGCTTGCTTCCTTTCCACCAAAGTCTCGCTATGCTTTTAAATATGAAAAATAGTCCGTTAAGAAACTATCAAAATCTTGAGTGCTCGCTTCTTCACTTTGCTGTTGAGCAATGACAGAGCGTTGAACTTCCGCTTCCATTAACTCAGCAGAATAAACTTTATATTGGTGTGCCTTGTGTTGTTGAGCATACGTTTTTCCTAACGCACAACCCACTTTACCCAAACCACCCAATTTCTTGGTCTCTTCTAATAACTGGCCAGAAATGGTCAACTCAGGGTTATCAATCCAGGCTTCAAGCGTATCGCACGTTTCTTGGTATGCACGACCACCTTGCTCAGCATCCATCAACTCAGCGATAACTCGAAGATCTTTGAATACATTTTTAGCCCAGTCTTGCAGAGACAGTCTTTCTCCATCACAACCAATCTTGAGCTCTAAACCAACCTGACGACCTTCTAAGATCACCTTGTTCCAGTTATCGCGCCAGCATTCAAGTTCGCAGTTATCCATCTCAGCAGAGTCTGATAACACGCTCCACGTTAGGAATAAATCTAAGAAGCGAACTTGCTGTTCATTGATGCCAATTGAACTGAATGGGTTTACGTCTAAAGAGCGAACCTCGATGTACTCAACGCCAGCACGAGCCAGTGCTTCAGATGGTTTCTCGCCACTTTTCGCCACACGCTTAGGACGGATTGGAGCATAAAGCTCATTCTCAATTTGCAGTACGTTGCTATTTAGTTGACGGTATTCCCCATCAACCTTAGTGCCAATCTCAGCGAATTCTTCTGATGGTGTGCGAATCGCTTGATTCAAACCTTCAAGGTATTGGTCTAGGCTGTTGAAGCCAATCTTCAGTACACTTTGCGCACTGTTGGTGTAACCAAGGTCACTTAAGCGCAATGCCGTTGCTTTGGGTAGATACAGTGTTTCTCCAACCTTTTCAAAAGGTAGGTTGGTTTCTCTTCCTTTGATAAAAGAAGAACATAGCGCAGGTGAAGCACCGAAGAAGTATGGGATTAACCAACCAAAGCGGTAGTAATTACGAATCAAACCGAAGTACGCATCTGATTTAGCTTCGCAACGCGCTTCTTCGGTTTGCTCTCCAAACAGACTGTCCCAAAAGCTTTCTGGGAAAGAGAAGTTGAAGTGAACACCCGAAATAATCTGCATCAGACTACCGTAGCGACGCTTTAGGCCTTCACGATATAGCGTCTTCATCTTACCGTTGTTAGAAGTACCGTATTGCGCAAGCTGAATGTAATCTTCACTCCCCACATAACAAGGCATAGAGAGTGGCCACAGCTTTTCGCCGTCTAACTTGGTTTGAGTGAAGTGATGAATATCAGACAACTGATTCAAAAGCGTCGGAACGTCGTTAGAAACAGGCGTGATAAACTCCAGTAGCGACTCAGAGAAATCGGTCGTTACCCATTCGTTCATCAACGCAGATCCTAAAGCCTTAGGGTGCGGCCCAGTAGCAAGATGCCCATCTTCCGTGTAGCGCAATGTTTCCCTTTCAACACCACGACCAAATTGAGAGAAGGTCTTAGGGTTGGTTGCAACTTGCTTTAGTCGCGCAGCAAAATCAGTCAAAATTCTGTTCACTTATCTTATATTGTTCTTATTAGAACTATCATAAATTAGGTTGGAGGAGAAAAGTAGAATCTCTTCCCTCCCCCTTTAATGTGTACTCTAACGAATGATTTCAAGCTCTTCTATTGGAATATCTAACTTTTCTAATTGAGGGCGCAGCGAAGTCGCGTCACCAACAACAATTATTTGATAATCATTCGGGTCAAACCATTTCTTCGAGAGCTCATTTAAAGTCTCTTTTGAAACCGTTTCTACTATCTGGTTGCGCTGCTGTAGGTAGTCTTCATCAAGGCTCAGCGTAACAATATTACTCAACAATCCAGCCTTTTGACTTGGTGTTTCGTATTTAAGCGCATCTTGTTGACCGACGGCAAGGCGCATAAATTTCACCTCTTCGTCAGTTAATCCACTCTGACTAAATTCATTTAGCTCAGCAATAAACTCTTGAATTGATGGAACCGTCGCATTGGCTCTAACTTGAGCACTAAACACTACCGCACCAGTTTCACGCGTACTCGCAAAGTAACCGCTTGCACCGTAAGTGTAGGCTTTGTCTTCACGCAGGTTCTGGTTGATGCGGCTATTGAAGTTACCGGCTAAATTAAAGTTAGCCAATTGACTTAAATACAATTCACCGGTCGCATCAAACGGTAACCCTTTACGAACTAAGCGTACAATACTTTGTGGTGCTCCCGGCTTATCCACTAAGTACAAGTTCTGGCCCGAAAGCTCCTTGATGATCTGTGGACGAGTGAGTGGTGCAGCGTCACCTTGCCATTCTTCAAAGAACTGAAGCTGCTTTCCAACCTCCTCCTTCGTGATGTCCCCTACAATAACAATATTAGCTCCCTCAGGAGTATAGTGCTGACTGTAAAACAGTTTTACATCGTCTAGAGTTAACGATTCTAGAGAATCCTTGGTGCCATCACTCGCTCGACCAAAAATACTGCTACCGAACAACACCTCTCGGGTTGCTTGAGAAGCCATCCAGCTCGGTTGTTGATGCTGATACACTACGCCTTCTAACATCTGACTCTTAACGCGTTCGAAATCTTGAACATCAAACTTAGGCTCAAATAGAACTTCTTGCACGATCGCTAAGGTTTGAGGCAGGTTTTTCTCTAACGTCGAGACCGAAATATCTGTGGTATAGCTGCCAGCACTAATGCTAACGCTACTACCAAGCTTATCTAAGGTGGCCTGTAACTCTTCAACCGTTCGTTTAGTCGAACCTTCTTCCATCATCGATGCAGTTAGGTTCGCCAAACCCTCTTGACCTTTACCAACATAGCGCTCACCCGCAGGGAGTTGAATTTGTAGCTGCACTGTCGGCGTTTCGCTAGTCACAGTACCAATCAAGTCAGTACCATTAGCAAAATGCATGCGATACAGCTCAGGCATGGTCGCTTCAACACCAAAGTTCACTTCAGGCATCACGCTGCGATCAAATGTGTTCGGTGCCTTTCTGAAATCCAATTGTTCTTCTGTCACTTTGCTGTATTCAGGAAGGGTACGAGCAGGAGTGCTAAATGTAGCCTCGCGAACCGCTAAGTCGAGTTTTTTCTTAGGAACCACACTCAAGGTAACCTTGTGCTTACCTTCGATAAAATCTCGGTACGCCTTGCTTACGCTTTCAGGGGTAACAGATCGGATTTGATCGAGTTTTGATTCAATACGATCAGGCTGGCCATAGAAGGTTTGATTTGACGCGAGCTGTGAAACCTTGCCTCTAACACTTTGCAGTGCAAACACCGCATTCGCTTCAGCCATGCCGGTAATTTGATCTAGACGATCTTGTTCCACACCGCCTTTCGAAAATTGTTCTAGGGTTTCCATCAGTTCTTTATTAAGAACCGTCAAATCTCCCTTTTCACCTGAGTCACCCATCGCATAGACATACATAGTACAAGCGAGCTCAGCACAATCGTGGAAAGAGCCTGCACTCACCGCTTTTTGCGTTTTTACGAGGTTTTGGTACAGATAACTGTTGGTCCCTGAACCTAACACGTTAGACAGCGCATTCAGTGAAGCTTGCGTATCTTCACCGCGGTAGGTTGTTGGCCAACCAACAAGCACCATCGGCTGACGAACGTTGTCTTCTAACGTGATGTACTTATCTTCTGTTAGAACAGCTGGTTGCTTCTCAGCAGCCTTAACTTCCGGACCTTGAGGGATTGGGCCAAAATACTGATTAACCCACTCTAGCGTGTCATCAACGTCGATATCACCACCGATAGTCAGTACCGCATTATTTGGGCCGTACCAACGTAGGAAGAACGCCTTAAGGTCATTCACATCAACACGGTCTAGATCTTCCACATAACCGATTGGTTGCCATGAGTAAGGATGACCTTCAGGGTAAAGCGCTTCACCCATGCGTTCCCACATCAAGCCATAAGGACGGTTTTCATAACTTTGAGCACGTTCGTTTTTAACCGTGCCTCTTTGAACTTCGAATTTCTTCTGAGAAACCGCATCCAATAAAAAACCCATTCGGTCTGATTCTAACCACAACATTTTCTCAAGTTGGTTAGATGGAACGGTTTCAAAGTAGTTAGTACGATCACGGTTAGTCGTGCCGTTTAACGAGCCACCCGCCTCGGTAATGATCTTAAAGTGCTGCTGGTCACCGACGTTCTCAGAGCCTTGGAACATCATGTGTTCGAAGAAATGAGCAAAGCCCGATTTGCCTATTTCTTCACGAGCTGAGCCGACATGATAGGTCACATCCACATGTACAAGAGGATCAGAATCATCAGGGGAAAGAATAACTGTCAGGCCGTTTTCAAGCTGATATTTGGTGTAAGGGATCACCACTTTATCTTTAGAAGGCTTAACCTCTTCTAACAGAGTGACACCTTCAGGTAACGAGGAAAAGAAGGGTGTAGAGCTAGGTACATTGTAAGAACAGCCTGCAATGGCGATAAGAGAAAATGTACCAAGTAAAACCTTTTTCATAGGTTCTCCTTAGAAAAAACCGAAGTAGATAGCAGCAAGTAAGCTGTAGCGAGCGGCTTTGCCAATCGCTATCAAAATAACGCTAGGAATAAATTTCATTCTTAACCAACCCGCGGCTAAGCACAAAGGGTCACCAATGATCGGCAACCAACTGAATAACAGTGTCCAATAGCCATAGCGGCTCAGCCAAGCCATAGCCTTATGACCATGCTTTTCAGATTGAGTTCGATTAGGCAGCCACAAACCAATCCAATAGTTGGTCAGCCCGCCTAAAGTATTACCGAGTGTCGCCAGAAGAATGATTGATGATGTTGAGAACTGATCTAAGCTCAATGCTGCAACAAGGCTTGCTTCTGAGCCCCCTGGTAACAATGTGGCACTCAAGAAGCCACTAATGAAGAGCACCCACAGCGCCGAGTCAGAAAACCACAACGCTATGTTTTCAAAAAGAGAATTAAAGAACTCTAGCACTGCATATTAACCTTCTTGCATTTTAAGTAGTACCTTGCCTCTGGTGTGTCCGGTTTCTACTTGTAGATGCGCCGACTGTGCTTCATCTAACGGGTAGATAGTTTGAATTTCTGTTTTGAGCAACCCTACGCTAACCATGTAAAGCATAGTGTCCATTTGCTCTGGATTTGGCTCAACGAGCATACCTGAAGCGGTGAAACCCAATAATGTCGCTTTCTCGCAAATTAATTCAGCAGACAGCGTAGGCACCGTTACCACTCTCGCACCATCTTTCAAACACTTCAACGCATCAAGCGCGGTATCACCACCCACTAAATCAATCAGTACATCAACATCAGAGACTCTTTCCGATGCTGGCGCAAATTTATAGTTAATCGCATGAGCGCCTAACGTAGCAAGGTAATCAAGGTTAGCCTCGCTGCAGGTCGTGTAAACCTCAGCTTTTGCAGCCACTGCGATTTGAACCGCAAGGTGACCAACGCCGCCGGCGCCCGCTAAGATGAGTACGCGATCGCCCTCTTTCACTTCCGCTTTGTTAAGCGCTTGTGCTGCGGTTTGGCTAGCGAGTGGTAAAGCTGCAGCCGCTTCTAACGCAACCGAGTCTGGGACCATACTTAATGCGACTTCTGGAACACACACATACTGGCTATAACCGCCACCTTGCAGTGGAAAACCAATAAATCCGGCTACGTTATCACCAACAGTAAAACGCTCTGCCTGTTCGCCTAGCGTAACAATTTGCCCTGAAATATCGTAACCAGGAACCCAAGGAAGGTTGTCTTTGTTTTGTGCTGCCGCCCAACCAAGGCCAGCACGGGTTTTTACATCAATAGGATTAACGCCTGAAAAGGAAACTTTAACCACCACTTCTCCGGCCTTAGGCTCAGGAATAGTACTGGTTTGAATACTGAGGTTTTCGACGCCGCCGAATTGAGTAATCGCAATCTGTTTATTTTCCATTTCCACATTTCCTTGATTGATAGAAGCCCTGATGAGTAAGCACCCTAATTAATAAAAAGAAAGGGATGCGAAAGCATCCCTTTGACTATAAACCATTTAATAAGGCGAAGTTAACCGCTCATGCGTAAATTGACGACCAATTAACGTAACGAGCAGCATAGCCAAGTAACTCATTAACCTACGAGAGCTAATAGGATACCCGCAGCAACGGCACTACCAAGTACACCCGCTACGTTCGGACCCATCGCATGCATCAACAGGAAGTTCTGAGGGTTTGCCTCAAGTCCAACCTTATTCACAACACGAGCCGCCATCGGAACCGCTGATACACCAGCGGCGCCAATCAGTGGGTTAATGTCTTCTTTCGAGAAGCGGTTCAGCAGCTTCGCCATCAATACACCACCAGCCGTACCAATACTAAACGCCACCGCGCCTAAACCTAGAATACCCAGTGTCTCTAAGTTCAAGAACGTATCCGCTTGAAGCTTAGAGCCAACACCTAGGCCAAGGAAAATAGTCACAACGTTAATCAGTTCGTTTTGGGCTGTTTTTGAAAGACGATCAACCACACCCGCTTCGCGCATTAAGTTACCCAAACAGAACATACCTACTAGAGGGGTTGCTGATGGTAGGAACAAAATCGTCATAAGCAGTACAGCTAGCGGGAAAAGGATCTTCTCAGCTTTGCTTACATGACGAAGTTGAGCCATCTTAATTTGGCGCTCTTCAGGAGACGTTAACGCTTTCATGATTGGTGGCTGAATAATAGGAACTAAAGCCATGTAGCTATACGCCGCTACCGCAATCGCACCTAATAGATCAGGAGATAGCTTGCTCGCCAAAAAGATCGCGGTTGGGCCATCGGCACCACCAATGATCGCAATTGACGAAGCATCTGCCATTGAGAACTCCATTCCTGGTACATAGTTCAGCAAGATCGCGCCAAATAGCGTTGCGAATATACCAAACTGAGCAGCAGCCCCGAGCCACAGTGTTTTAGGGTTAGCAATCAACGCACCAAAGTCCGTCATAGCTCCAACACCCATAAAGATCAGCAGTGGAAAAATGCCAGTTTCAATACCAATGTAGTAAACGTAGTAAAGCAAACCGCCGGGATCCGTGAATCCAGCATTTGGAATATTGGCTAATACAGCACCAAAACCAATAGGTAACAGCAGTAAAGGTTCAAACCCTTTGCGAATTGCCAAAAACAACAGTGAGCAACCAACCAACATCATACAGATCTGGCCGAACTCAAAGTTAGCAATCCCTGTTTCAGACCATAAGGTCATCAATCCTTCCATGGTGCTCCCTTACGCTAAGCTTAGTAGTGGAGCGCCTACAGTAACTGCATCGCCTTCTTTAACATTCAATTCTTGAACGATACCACTGCGAGCAGCTCGTACTTCCGTTTCCATTTTCATCGCTTCTAGGATCAGAAGAACATCACCTTCGGCCACTTCAGCACCCGCCTGAACGATGACTTTAAAGATGTTGCCGGCTAATGGAGCTGGAACCGCTTCTGCATCAGAAGCCGCAGCAGGTGCTGCTTGAGCTGCTTGTGCAGGTTTCGCTGATGGAGATACCGATGTCAGTTCACCTTGAGGGCCAACTTCAACATCATAAACTTGACCATCAACCTTCACGCTGTAGCTCTCAATGCCGCCAGCAGCAGGTTGTGGTGCCGCCGTAACAGGAGTTGCAGCTTCAGCCGTTGGTACAGGTTCAAACGCTTCAGGGTTGTGACGGTTTTTAAGGAACTTAAGACCCACTTGTGGGAATAGTGCGTACGTCAGTACATCATCAACGGTATCTTCAGCGAGTGAAATACCATCTGATTTCGCTTTTTCTAAAAGGTCAGTCGTTAACGTATCCATTTCAGACTTAAGTAAGTCAGCAGGACGACACGTGATTGGCTCAGCACCATCTAACACTTTCGCTTGCAGTTCAGCATCAACCTCAGCAGGAGCTTGACCGTATTCGCCTTTCAGTAGACCCGCAGTCTCTTTAGTGATGCTCTTGTAGCGCTCACCCGTTAGAACGTTGATAACCGCTTGAGTACCGACAATCTGAGAAGTAGGTGTTACCAAAGGAATGTAACCCAACTCTTTACGTACGCGTGGGATCTCTTCTAGAACTTCATCCATGCGATCGGCAGCGCCTTGCTCTTTAAGCTGGCCTTCCATGTTGGTTAACATGCCGCCAGGAACTTGAGCGATCAAGATTCGAGAATCGACACCTTTTAGCTGGCCTTCCCATTTCGCATACTTTTTACGTACATCACGGAAGTAAGCCGCGATTGGTTCGATTTGGTCTAGTTTGAGATTCGTGTCGCGCTCTGTGCCTTCTAGCATAGCAACAACCGTTTCGGTTGGTGTATGGCCGTAAGTACAGCTCATAGAAGAGATTGCGGTGTCTAGAATATCAATACCCGCTTCAACAGCTTTAACGGCTGTAGCGGTTGATAGACCCGTTGTCGCGTGGCTATGCAGCGCTAGAGGCACATCACAAGACGCTTTGATGCGAGTGATTAGCTCTTCCGCTTCATAAGGCTTTAATAAACCTGACATATCTTTGATGCATAGTGAATGACAACCTAGATCCTCTAGGCGCTTAGCCAAATCAACCCACGTATCTGAGTTGTGAACCGGACTGGTTGTGTAAGACAACGTACCTTGAGCGTGGCCGCCAACATCAATCGTTGCTTTCACTGCGGTTTCAAAGTTACGTACGTCATTCATCGCATCAAAAATACGGAATACGTCCATGCCGTTACTATGGGCACGTTCAACAAACTTTTCTACTACATCATCCGCGTAGTGACGGTAACCCAATAAATTTTGACCACGCAGTAGCATCTGCATTGGTGTGTTGGGCATCGCTTTTTTCAGCTCTCGTAAACGTTCCCACGGATCTTCTCCAAGAAAACGGATGCACGAATCAAACGTTGCGCCGCCCCAAGTCTCAAGTGACCAGTAACCGACTTTATCCAGTTCTGCCGCAATTGGCAGCATATCTTCGATACGCATACGAGTAGCAAATAGTGACTGGTGCGCGTCACGAAGTACCACATCTGTGATAGCTAGTGGTTTAGACATGCTCATAAACTCCTTTTTAATCCTTTAAAATGCTACTTAGCAGTAGACGCACGGTATTGATGAACCGCGGCCGAAATTGCTGCCACTACCTGTGGACTAACAGCTGAAGGGTTTGATTGTGATTTTTGAATTTTTTTAGGTGCTGCGATCGGCTCCGGTACTTCTTCTGGTACCAGTTTTGACATCAACCGAACGAGGTAAACTAGAATAGTTAAGAAAATAAAGACAACGGACATCCCCGTTATCATTAGAGTCGCCGCATCTCCTAGCAGGCTTCCAATATTAGTCATGTTGCTTCCTTTCTTCGTCATCCTGACATACGTACAGGATTTCAGCGAATAGTGATCCCGACCCATGGATTATCTCGATTGGTAAAAGTTTGTCAATTTTGTTTAAGGTTCTGTTACGGATAACGCACACATAAGGTTAATTATTCGCCTATCAGATCACATAAATCTGTCAAATGAGTCATTTTTAGATATTTAAACTGTGACTTAAACGGGGCTTTTCTGAGAATTGATATGAGAAAGGTAGAATAACAAAGAAGCAATCAAGAATTACTTTAAATACAACAAGTTAAAAACACCACAAATTTAACATTGTTGCAACAAATTTACAGAAGACATAAAAAAAGCCTCGTAAAAACGAGGCTTTCTCTAATAATGTGGTGCGCCCTGGAGGATTCGAACCTCCGACCGCCTGGTTCGTAGCCAGGTACTCTATCCAGCTGAGCTAAGGGCGCAACGGTTTCGATATTAAGCAGTTAATTAAGGCAATAAAGCAAAACTAAACATTCAACATCAGGATTAGTAAAAACCCTAAATAGTGGTGCGCCCTGGAGGATTCGAACCTCCGACCGCCTGGTTCGTAGCCAGGTACTCTATCCAGCTGAGCTAAGGGCGCAACGGTTTCGATATTAAGCATAAAGTTAAAACTAAACGTTCAACATCAGGATTAGTAAAAACCCTAAATAGTGGTGCGCCCTGGAGGATTCGAACCTCCGACCGCCTGGTTCGTAGCCAGGTACTCTATCCAGCTGAGCTAAGGGCGCAACGGTTTCGATATTAAGCATAAAGTTAAAACTAAACGTTCAACATCAGGATTAGTAAAAACCCTAAATAGTGGTGCGCCCTGGAGGATTCGAACCTCCGACCGCCTGGTTCGTAGCCAGGTACTCTATCCAGCTGAGCTAAGGGCGCAACGCTTTCGATATTGAGCTGTTAGTTAAGGCAATAAAGCAGTTAAAACTAAACGTTCAACATCAGGATTAATGAAAACCCTAAATAGTGGTGCGCCCTGGAGGATTCGAACCTCCGACCGCCTGGTTCGTAGCCAGGTACTCTATCCAGCTGAGCTAAGGGCGCAACGGTTTCGATATTGAGCTGTTAGTTAAGGCAATAAAGCAGTTAAAACTAAACGTTCAACATCAGGATTAGTAAAAACCCTAAATAGTGGTGCGCCCTGGAGGATTCGAACCTCCGACCGCCTGGTTCGTAGCCAGGTACTCTATCCAGCTGAGCTAAGGGCGCAACGGTTTCGATATTGAGCTGTTAGTTAAGGCAATAAAGCAGTTAAAACTAAACATTCAACATCAGGATTAATGAAAACCCAAAATAGTGGTGCGCCCTGGAGGATTCGAACCTCCGACCGCCTGGTTCGTAGCCAGGTACTCTATCCAGCTGAGCTAAGGGCGCACGGTATCTTCAAGAGAAGAAGTTGTGAAATATATCACATTCTGTTTCTACGAAACAAAAAAAAGGCCATAGGCCTATAATGAATGGCGGTGAGGGAGGGATTCGAACCCTCGATGCGGCTACAAACCACATACTCCCTTAGCAGGGGAGCGCCTTCGGCCACTCGGCCACCTCACCTTATTCATTATTCTCGAAACACTTACAAGTAAGAGTAAAGAGAATGGTGCGCCCTGGAGGATTAAAATTGGACAAAAACACTCAACCGTTTGCTATTTAATCAAAGCGCTTGCAAATTGAACTTATAAGCTTCAAATCGCGCTTTTTCCCTTAAAAATTAAGGTGAAAGATTGGCAATAATAAACAGCAGAAAACAATTATCTAATTTATCTCGCAGTAAGTGTCACTGCTGTTTGCACAATACTACGGGATGCAAATTTGCGCCATAGGGGAAACTAACAAATCTTGAGTTTGCGCAGACAAAATACCGTGTAACAGCGATGATCGATCCTATTTGTATTTCATAACGCCATAAAGCTCTCACTTCACCGCGTTAAGACTAACCCGCTACCACCCCATCGATGTTCACATGCGTATTTCCATTCCCCCAAGATCAAAAAAGGCTAGCAACAATGCTAGCCTCTTCTCTACGCAAAAGTATTAGTAGTTGCCAGGTGCAACGTTACCATTACCTTTTTCAGCTTGAATGCGCATGTAGATCTCTTCACGGTGAACAGATACTTCTTTAGGTGCGTTAACACCAATACGTACTTGGTTACCTTTAACGCCTAGTACAGTAACTGTTACTTCGTCACCAATCATCAGTGTTTCGCCAACGCGGCGAGTCAAAATTAGCATTCTTTGCTCCTTGAGTAATCTCTAAATTTATCTAGCTACGCGAGCATTATCCAACAAAAGTTATATTTTCGTAAACTATCGATTGAGTTTATTTAACCAAAATGCACTTCTTTTTTAGGATAACCCTGTGTTTCACGCGCTACGATGTATGCATTGTGTAATATGTTAGCAGCCATATCGACTTGCGTTGGTGATATCACCAAAGTTAAAGACTGCTGTTGCAATAAGTGATGCTGTACATCAATTTCGCCTTCAGACAACAATCCATGTGAACTGACCACAATTTCTTGTGTTCGGCTTCCTACCACAGTTAACAAACTAACCTGTTCACTATTACGGATTTTCTCGTCAAAAACTAGTTTTAATTTAGCACTAATGTCCGGTTTGATAATGAGTGCTGCCCGTTCTGTTTCCTCGATCACACTACAGACTTCAATCCCTAATAAATGGCAATGCGACATGAGAGACGGTAAATCTTGATTCAAACACTCGATGCGAACCATATCTCTTTGAATAGCTATCCCAGCAATATCATTCAAACAGTCATTACCCGCGATAAGAGTTCCCTCGCCTTCTTCAAAGCTCGAAAGCACTCTCAATGGTACATTATGTCGCCACGCATGTTGAACACATGGAAGGTGTAAAACCTTAGCGCCTCTGCGAGCCATTTCTTCCATAGAGGGAAAGTCTAAGGTATCTAATTTCTTAGATTGCTTAACCACTCTAGGATCGCAGGAATATACGCCATCAACATCGGTATATATCTGACACTCTTTCGCTTGAAGGGCGCCCGCCAACGCAACGGCTGTGGTGTCTGAACCACCTCGCCCTAAGGTTGTGATATCACCTTTCGCATTAACGCCTTGAAAACCTGCAACAATGACAATCTGGTCATCATCTAACAGCGCTTTAATAGGAGCGGTATCAATACGCTCAATCGTCGCATTATTATGATTAGAATCGGTGTGTATTTTGGCTTGATAGCCAGTCATCGATGTCGCTTCATAACCCAACTTGTGCAACGTCATCGCTAACAAAGCCATGGAAACTTGTTCTCCGGCCGTCAACAGCACATCCAACTCTCTAGCGTTTGGTACGCTATCAACTTGTGAAGCTAAGTTAACTAACCGATTTGTTTCACCTGACATAGCAGAAACGACAACCAGGATCTGGTTCCCTTCATTTTTCGCTTCAATGATTTTTTCTGCTACATGATGGATTCGTTCAATTGAACCCACCGACGTTCCACCAAATTTCTGCACGATAAGAGGCATTTTCACCCGTCCTCACCTTCCCAAGACCAATGTCTATATATGACAAAAAAACACATACTCCGCGTCAGAGCGAAGCAATAAAAAATTAACCAAGGAGTCTAACGCAACCATTAAACTTCTTGGTTAATCTCAATCAAACCTGATTAAGAGACTCTTCTACTAGTCAAAATAAAGATGCCCAATCATCTGATTGGGCATCTTGTTATCAATTACTTAAGCTTAAAGACGCTCTTCAAGCCAAATACGTACTGATTTAAGCGCTTCAGGTAATGCTTCAACGTCAGTACCACCCGCTTGAGCCATATCTGGACGACCGCCGCCTTTACCACCAACTTGCTCAGCAACCATCTTAACGAGGTCACCCGCTTTAACTTTGCCGATAAGGTCTTTAGTTACGCCAGCAATCAGGCCAACTTTACCGTCTGCTACGTTCGCGATCAGGATGATGCCGCTACCTACTTGGTTTTTAGCGTTATCAACCATAGTACGTAGGTTCTTGTTGTCTGCACCTTCAATGGCAGCAACCAGTACCTTAGTACCAGAGATCTCTTCTACTTTACCCATGATGTTTGCACCTTCAGCTGCAGCCATCTTTTCTTTAAGCAGTTGGATTTCTTTCTCTAGAGATTTCGCTTTCTTAGCTGATTCAGCAAGCTTCTCTTCGTAAGCGTTAGCCTGAGCTTCTACTGCATCTAGAGCAGCTTCACCCGTTACCGCTTCAATACGACGAATACCCGCAGCGATACCACCTTCTGAAGTGATCTTGAATAGACCGATATCACCCGTGTTGCTTGCGTGGATACCACCACAAAGCTCAGTAGAGAAATCGCCCATAGACAGAACGCGAACTTCATCATCGTACTTCTCGCCAAACAGTGCCATCGCACCTTTTTCTTTCGCTGACTCGATGTCCATGATGTTAGTTTCAATCACATGGTTCTTACGAACTTGTGCGTTAACTAGACGCTCTACTTCTTTAATCTGTGCTGGTGTTACCGCTTCAAGGTTAGAGAAGTCAAAACGTAGGTTGTCTGGCTTAACTAAAGAACCTTTTTGAGCAACGTGCTCACCTAGAACTTCGCGTAGTGCAGAGTGAAGTAAGTGAGTTGCTGAGTGGTTTAGTGAGATAGCAGCACGACGCTCAGCGTCAACCGTTGCTTCTACTTTATCGCCTTGAGCAAATACACCTTCAACTAGCTCACCGTGGTGAGCAAATGCGTTACCTAGCTTCTGAGTGTCTTGTACTTTGAATAGACCAGATGCTGTTTTTAGCGTACCAGCGTCACCACATTGACCGCCTGACTCAGCGTAGAATGGTGTCTCTTCAAGGATGATGATTGCTTTGTCGCCAGCCGATAGTGAAGATACTTCTTCGCCGTCAACGAATAACGCAGAAATCTCACCCGCACCTTCAGTACCTGTGTAACCACAGAACTCAGTGTTCGTGTCTACTTTGATCGTTGCGTTGTAATCAGTACCGAACTGACCCGCTTCACGTGCACGCTTACGCTGTGCTTCCATCGCCTTCTCAAAGCCTTCTTCATCGATAGTAAAGTCGCGTTCACGAGCTACATCGTTAGTAAGGTCAGCTGGGAAGCCATATGTATCGTAAAGTTTGAAGACTGTTTCACCGTCAAGCTCTTTGCCTTCAAGTGCGTCCAATGCGTCGTTAAGGATAACCATGCCACGCTCTAGCGTGCGACCAAAGTTCTCTTCTTCAATGCGAAGTACTTTTTCAACAAGCTCTTGCTGTTTCTTAAGTTCATCTGCAGCAGAACCCATCACTTCAGCCAGTACACCTACAAGCTTGTGGAAGAACACGCCTTGTGCACCAATCTTGTTACCGTGACGAACTGCACGACGAATAATACGACGTAGAACGTAGCCACGACCTTCGTTTGAAGGCATAACGCCATCAGCGATTAGGAATGAACAAGAACGGATATGATCAGCAATAACGCGCAGCGATTGGTTAGATAGGTCGTCATGACCTACCACTTCTGCTGTCGCTTTGATTAGCTTTTGGAATACATCAATTTCGTAGTTAGAGTGAACGCCCTGCATGATTGCAGAAATACGCTCAATACCCATACCAGTATCTACAGCTGGCTTAGGTAGCGGTTCCATAGTGCCGTCAGCATGACGGTTGAACTGCATGAATACATTGTTCCAGATCTCGATGAAACGGTCACCATCTTCTTCAGGTGTACCAGGACGGCCGCCCCAGATGTGCTCACCGTGATCGTAGAAGATTTCAGTACATGGACCACAAGGACCAGTGTCACCCATTGTCCAGAAGTTATCAGATTCAAACTTCTTGCCGCCTTCTTTGTCGCCGATGCGAACAATCTTGTCAGCTGGGATGCCCACTTTCTTGTTCCAGATTTCGAATGCTTCGTCATCTGTCTCGTAAACCGTTACTAACAGGCGATCTTTTGGCAGACCTAGTGTTTCAGTCAGGAATTCCCAAGCAAACCCAATCGCTTCTTCTTTGAAGTAATCACCAAAGCTGAAGTTACCTAGCATTTCGAAGAATGTGTGGTGACGAGCCGTGAAACCTACGTTTTCAAGGTCATTGTGTTTACCACCCGCACGTACACAACGCTGAGCCGTAGTTGCTCGAGTGTAGGCACGTTTTTCGGCGCCTAAGAAGCAATCTTTGAATTGGTTCATACCTGCATTAGTAAATAGCAGGGTTGGATCGTTATGTGGAACTAACGATGAACTGTCTACGATTTGGTGTTCTTTGCTCTCAAAGAACTTAAGGAACGCATTGCGAACCTCATCAGTGCTCATGTACATGCAGCTCTTCCTGAAAATAGTCGAGTTAGAATTTTGCCGTATTGTAGATCATGGTTAAGGCTTCGACTAGTTTTCTTGTAGAAAAGACACCCTTGGGCAGGATTTTAGTTGGAATTCGATAAAATGAAGAATATTCCACTAGCTCGAGCAAAGAAAAAACAAAAAAAACCTCGCACAATATGTACGAGGCTTAAGCAGTTGAAACTCAATCGAAAACCAGTAAACCGTTATTAAGAGTCTGTCTTACTGGTTAATGCTTAGTGCGTAAGATAACCACTTCATTTTGGTCTAGGTTAAATGTGCCGCTGCCATTAGAAACAACCACTTGGTCAGTGCCTAATACACTATCGTAAGTTCCGTTTGCCAATCCTAAATTCACCGCGTTAACCGATGTACCTTGACCGAGGTTCATTGCAACCACAACTACGTCATCGCCTGCGTTACGTTCATATACCAATACATCATTGCTGATCCAGCGCTCAATATAATCACCTTGCTGCACCGCATAGCTTTCTTTACGTAACTTACTCAACTTTTTAATCATCTTGTAAGCATTGGTCGTTTTATCAAAGCTTGGCATCATTTCACGGTTGTATGGGTCATTACCTTGTTGGCCAAAACTGTTGGTAGTGAAGTTAGCCGCGTAGTGCTCTGTTCCATAGTAAATACATGGAATGCCACGAGAGGTCATAATAAGCGCTAAACCCAACTCCACTCTGTCTTGTGCAAATGCAACACTTTGACGACCACCCCACTTGTCTTTTCCTGCGCCAAAGTTCTTCGCGTCTGAGCGTAAAACGGTAGAGATACGTGACGCATCGTGGTTATCTAAGAACACCACTTGCCAATCACTGCTTGTGAATTTTTGGTCTCTCAGCTTCATGTAGTTATTAATGGCATACATGCCAGTTCCATTGTGTTGTAGCAAGGCGTTTTCGATGGTGTTTCTCAAACCAAAATCAAGCAATGCAGAGCCTGATGTATTGGCAAAATCGATAGAGGCAAAGTTTGATCCTGTTGCGTCAGCACCTGAATCCATCCACTCACCAAAGAAATAGAAATCTTTACCTTGGCTTTTCTTCGCGTACGCGTTTATTTGGCCAGTAAAATCTTGGATAAACTCTTTATCCATATGTTTCACCGCATCAATACGAATCGCATCCACACCTAAATCAACCCAGAATTTCGCGCCATCAATCAAGTACTGACGCGCAGGGCCATCTTTACGTTGGTCAAAATCGGTTAAGTTAAACAAGGTTTTATTACGAACCGCCCATGCGTCGTTCCATTCCCAATCTTTACCGTTTTCAGCGATCGCTCCATTATGATGGTAATACCCTGCATTATCATTTTTGTAGTCGGTAACTCGAACACCCTTTTTATAAAGTACACCGTATTCCCCTTCATCATCAGGGTTAGAGTGATTAGGCGCATAGTCCAGCACGAGTTTCATGCCGTAGCTATCCATTTTCGTCTTTAATGCTTTAAAATCGGCAACGGTACCTAGATGCTCGTCAACTTTAAAGAAGTCACGTCCCCAGTAGCCGTGGTAACCCGCACCGCCTCGACTGTCAGGCACGTTAATGTTATCTGCTGGAGGCGTTATCCAAATGGCCGTGATCCCCATATCATGCAAGTAATCTAGCTTTGCAGTTAAACCTTTTAAGTCACCACCAAAGTATTTTTTGAAATCCGATTTGTCTGCCGAATACATGTCGGCACCCGTCGCTGTATTATTGGCTGAATCGCCATCATAGAAACGGTCAAGAAACACGAAATACATGGTTTCATCACGCATATCAAAGGGAAGTTTTTCATGGACCACCACTTTATTCGTGTCGTCATAGAAATTAATTTCGTAGGTTTTATTAGGGTCAACTGAGAAATTTGATAGAGGGTAGTTTTCAGACCAATCACCAAAGCGATCAACCTTAAAACTAGGAGAGTTCGTTCCATCACCGGTATTAAATTTTTTCACTATTTGCCAGTGGTTTGCTTTCACTTTAACCATAGATTCGGCTTGCCAGTTATTGGCTGTACCACGGAAATAGGCCTGGTTCCAATCTGCCATAGCAGGTAGGGAAGCCAGTAATGCTGATAGCACAATAAGCTTATTCTTCATGTGTCGTCCTTTATTCACGTTATGTTGGTGTAGGTTATTGTTTTATATTCTTGTCACGCGATTTAACTATCAGGTCGTGTTTCGTGAGCATGCTATATAGCCTCCCTCCCATACAACCATTACGGCCGCGTTAAATAATGTCAGAAGCGATGAAGTCAGCTGTACGAATAAAACCTTCCTTATATAAGTTCTATTTAATTGAGGCGTGACAGTATCTTGAGAATGAGTTCTCAGGATTCATTTATATTTTTATTATGCCCTTAAGCCAAAGTGAGATACTTAGGGCATATTATTAAAGTGAGGTGTTAGAACGTTCTATTGAAACCATTCATCTACGATAGTTAATGCCAATAAGGCCTGATTTTACAACGTCAGGTTCTGTTCGGTTTCACCATCAAAAATATGGCAAAAAGCAGAATCAAAATTAAAGCGTACTTGGCTGCCAATATCTGATGTACTTATGCTTTGGTTATTCACTCGCGCAACAATTTCGTTATCACCCAATTTGAAATACAGGTATTTTTCATTCCCTAAGTTTTCAACCACGGTCAGCTCACCAGGGTGTACGTTCACCATCTCATCATCAGCGGCAATATTTATGTGTTCAGGTCGAATGCCTAGACACACGGGCTTATCAATATGACCCACAAGCTTTTCTTGCAAACGTTTAGGAATAATAATTTGGGCGTTAGGGGCAAGTTCCACGTAAATGTCATCACCTAACTTGCGTAGGGTTGTGTTCACTAAATTCATGGCTGGGGAGCCGATAAAACCCGCCACAAACTTGTTCTGTGGTGCGTTGTACAAGTTGGTCGGCGTGTCCACTTGCATAATGTTACCTTGATTTAATACACAAATTCGGTCGCCTAAAGTTAAAGCTTCCGTTTGATCGTGCGTGACATAAATCATGGTCGCAGGGTTACCTTCATCTTTAAGAGACTTGTGTAGTTGTGCGATTTTCACACGCATCGAAACACGTAGTTTGGCATCAAGGTTGGATAGAGGCTCATCAAATAAGAATACGTCCGGTTTACGAACAATGGCTCGTCCCACCGCGACACGCTGACGCTGACCACCCGACATTTCTTTAGGCTTACGATACAGGAGATCAGTAATTTCTAGTTTTTCAGCGGCATCTTCTACGCGTTGTTTGATCTCTTCTTTTGGTCGCTTTTGCATTTTCAAACCAAAGGCCATATTATCGAAGACCGTTTTGTGTGGGTACAACGCATAGTTTTGGAATACCATGGCAATACCACGCTCTTTAGGCGCTAAATCATTCACCACTCTATCGCCAATACGCACTTCCCCTGCTGAGATATCTTCTAAGCCAGCAATCATTCGTAATGTGGTAGATTTGGCGCAACCAGACGGCCCAACAAATACCATGAACTCACCTTCGTGAATATCTAAGTCAATTCCGTGTACGGCTTTAAAACCATTATCGTACTGTTTTTCTACTTTACGCAGGTTAACTGTTGCCATTTGAAACTCCGAATACGGGTTAAATCTTGATAGGTAAAAATCTTTTTAGCCAGTGACTGGAGCTCTCAAGTTACTGGCTAAAAAGACGTAAACGTTAATCATTTAGGGTTTATGTTTAAAACATAGGTACTCTGATATTCAGAGCACCTTTCATCTGTATCACTGCGTCAACCACGAGTTTATAAACGGTGTTATACAGCGTGGTTATAAATGGTGATATAGAGTGGGTTATGTCGGTGCTACATCGGTTGGCTACATCGCTTATTTACACGCTTTAACCAATGCACGAACTGGCTTCTTATCTTCGTTAATTTCAACACTCCATAAATATTTGCCATCCTCTGGAATATTAACGGTTGTGTTTTTTGCAAAGCCACCGCGTTTTAGTGCTTTCTCATAACCTGCCGTCATCGACATGCCAGCTGCGGTAAATTGTGGAGACCAGCCCATCGTTGCGAACTGCAAACTTACGTTGCCCGCTTTTTCTTCGCTTACCACTTGGTAAATACCTTTGCCTTTATGCGACATTTGACGGTTTTCCATGTGGATCCACTGACCATCAGGGAAAGTGCCTATAACATAAAGTGAAGGACGAATTGGCCCGCGATCTTCCACCGTGGCGAGATTACAATCGGCGAAAGGACCTGTTGCTTTCATTTGATCAGCTGCTGGCGTGTCAGCTGTGCTCGCACAGCCCATTAACGCTGAAGATAAAAGTGCGGCTACAAGTAGAGTACGTTTCATTGTCATTTCCTTATTATTTTTTATATATGTAGGGTTCTATTCCGTTTTAGTCATCGCGAGTTAGGGCTTTAATTTTTTAAAGCTCTCGCTTCGGCAACCTATAAACGAAATAGTCTCGCTATTAAGCTCTTTTTCGGTACCACCGATCTTTTGTCTGTATCAAGTTCTAACGATTTAGAGTTTGGACGGGGGTTACTGTTTTTTTGATGAGTTAATTTGTTCAATACGGCTAAGTTTTTATAATAAGAACGTGCATCTTTCGCCGGATAACCGAACAGATCACTATTGGCAGGGAAAGAGTGGCTCACACCTGATTTGGCTTTAATAACGGAGTTTTTCCCGATAGTAAGATGCCCTGCGGTACCGGCTTGACCATGTACAATGACATGATCTTCCAAAGTAGTGTGGCCCGCAAAACCAGCCTGAGATACCAGTAAACAATGCTGACCTATTTTGCAGTCATGCCCTATTTGCACTAGGTTATCTATTTTGGTTCCACGACCAATAACGGTGTCGCCTAAAGTGCCTCTGTCGATGGTGTTATTACAGCCAATTTCAACTTCATCACCAATGATCACTCGACCCACACTTTCCACGCGTTCATAACGGGTGTTGTGCCCGGTCATGTATTCGAAGCTGTAATTACCAATGGAGTTGTTAGAGTCAATGGTGACATTGTTACCAATCACAGTGCCTTCTTTGATGACTGTATTGGCATGAATTGCAACGTTATTGCCGATTGTTACACCGTTCATGATTTTAACACCGGGCATGAAATGGCAACCTTCACCTATTTGACAATGCTTTCCGATATAAACATCGGGAGTATCTGATGTATTCCCTTGATCAAATAATTGATATTTTTGAACTTTATAATGACGCATTAGTTGATTGAGCTTCTCAGCTTCGAGCTTCTCAATCACGATTTTTGTTTTTGCTTTAGTCTGTAAAACGGCTTCTGGCCCAACAATGACATCAGCCAAAGTTTCAGATAGCCCTTTTAAATCGGCTTTAGCAAAGACAATGGCTAAGCCGCCCTCTTCTACGCTGGAAACTGGGCGAATCTTCGATATTTCTACCGTGTTATCACCTTCAATTTTTCCACCAACGATTTGGGCGATATCTGAAACTTTGATCATAATATTACTCTGTCATTTGAGTTGTGATTAATACCACTTAGAAGCGGTAAAGCGCTTGTAGGTACATTGTTTCTTGTTCTACAGTTTTCTCTTCGCCTTTCAGCTTAGAGAAGGTCTCTGTGTCTTTAGCCCACTCAAGTTCGCCTTTTACCAACCAATCGTCGCCAATTGCTTGCTCATAGCCTAAAGTTGCCTTACGAATATCTTTGAAGAAAGTTTCGTTCTTTGCCCAACCGTCTGTATGTTTCGTTTCGTTTTCACCAATACGAGCACGAACGTACATAGTGCCGGCTTCTTCAAAGCTGTACTGAACGATTGGTTCAATATACATCTCGGTGAAATCGCTGGCTTCATTGAGTGAACCGTTTCCGGTTTTCGCTTTATTTTCTTTAACTTGATAGTAGAGCTCAGCTGCAACTTCCCACTGACCAAAGCGCTTGTAAGGTTTAAATAAGAGGCTGTAACCTTCCTCTTCACGAGAACCCCAAGCACTCTTATCTGAATCGTTGTATAGGTACTCTAGGTTTGAATAGAAGCCCGCTGAATATTCATTATTCCAGTACGTAAGGTATGGACGAATACTGTGCTCAGCTTTCGTGGTTTTCAAGCCGTCTACTTTCGCAGAAGTAACAATATCACCCTTTGTATATTCCAACTCATAGATCAAGCCCGTTCCCCAACCATTTCCTAGCTGAAAACTTTTATTTAATGATAATAAGTGCTTATATCCATTTTCTGTTTCTGCGTATGCGCCTTTCTTTTTCTTACGATTTTCAAGTTTGAACGCGTAAAGTGCGGTCGCATTCCACGCAGCGTTGTTATAGAAGACGTTAAACACTTCATGAGTCGTTGTACGCTCTTTAGACTTGCCACCACCCCATGATGCAAAATCAGTGATGTTTTTCTCTTCGACTTCAATCGATGTTCCAACATGCCCACCAAATTTTAAAGCGTCATAAAAAAAGATATCACTTGGAGACATAGTTCGGTCATCAGCAGCCGAAGCGCCAGCACTAATAAGTAGAGTGTTGGTGATCACTACAGACAATAATGTTTTTTTCACGGTCATTCCTTATTGATTCTTCACTGAATCATTTGTTGTTATTTGTAGGGTTATTTTTGTTCACTGTTTCTCTTTATCTATCCACTGTGTCTCTTGATAGGCTTGCTGATTTCGCAACATTTAACCAGAAAAACATAGTCGTCCGTAATGAACGCCTATTTATTGTTCTAGAATTATAAATGTTTTGCTTCCTATTGAATTTAGAAATGAGAGAACAATCACCCTTGACTGCGGAGATTATTGATCACCATCACAAACGGTAGGCTTTTCATTAATCTAAGTATCAAAATGAACAAAGCACCGTTTAAAACCCCCAATAAACAAGACATAAAACCCTATAGCTACCAGATGTAAAAAGCACAAACAGAAGGTGATAACTGTCACAAATACGCTGATATTTTAACCAGGTAATGTTGACATATTGTCGGCGAGACATAACATAGTAGTACTTAACGAACGACTACTATGATTTTAAATAGCGCGGTGTCAGTATGAAAAATTCAGGAATGAAAAAGAATCTATTCGCGGCAGCCTTAATGGCGGCAACGTTAACGACCAGTACATTAACGGCTGCAGCAGATGCAAACGCAGACACAATTCAGCCAGAAAATGGGGCTGAGTTGTTAATCTGGACCGACAAAACAACACTCGACTACATGGAGTACGCCGCTCAGTCCTTTAATAAGGAGTTAGGATACGATATTGATTTTTCATTCCGTGGGTTAGCGCCTATCGATGCCGCTTCTCGTTTGATTCAGGATGGCGGCTCTGCTCGCGTGGCAGATGTAGTCGAGATTGAACATGACTTATTGGGGCGATTAGTCGTGGCAGGTGGGGCGATGGAGAATCTGGTATCTGCCGAACGTATCTCGAATACTTTTATGCCAAATGCGATTAATGCGTCTCAAGCTGAAGGGGTGAGCTATGGCTTCCCAGTTAGCTTCGCCACTACCGCTCTGTTCTACAATAAAGATTTACTGACTAAAGCACCTGAAACTTTTGAAGAAATTATTGAATTTTCAAAAACTTTCAACAATAAGCAAGAGCATAAATACGCACTGCTTTGGGACATACAGAACTATTACGAGTCTCGTATGTTTGTCACGCTTTACGGCGCATACGAATTTGGTAATAACGGTACCGATGCAAAAGACATCGGCATCAATTCTGAAAAAGCCCAACAAGGCTTAGAAGCAATGAAAACCCTGCAAGTGGCCAACAATTCAAATCCAGTTGATATGCGCAACCCGCAAGTACGTCGTGGCTTATTTAATGAAGGAAAAGTCGCCGCTATTATCGACGGCCCTTGGGCAATCGAAGGGTATCAAGAATCAGGGATAAATCTTGGTGTTGTACCTATGCCTAAATTAGCAGGCCAACAACCACGCACTTTTGCAACTGTTCGTCTTGCGGTTGTGTCTTCTTACACTGAGTATCCGAAAGCCGCACAATTATTTGCTGACTACCTTACTTCCGACGCGATGCTGAAAAAACGCTATGAGATGTCAAGAGCACTCCCTCCGATCCAGTCAGTTATGGAAGAGATCATTGTTGATGCCGATGAAGCCACTTACGCCATTATTACGCAAGGTTTCTACTCAGACGCAATGCCATCGATTCCTGAAATGGGCTTCATTTGGTCACCAATGGCCAGTGCTATTACAGACTACTGGGTAAACGATAAACCTGCGAGTTCTGTTCTTGACCGTGCGCTTTCGATCATCGAAGAACAAATAGAATTACAAGAGTAACCTCTGAACTCCCGTCGCGACTTACAAGCGACTTAGCTCATGCGCTGTGTCATAAAGCCACAGCGCTAGTTCAGGGCGTGACCAGAAAACGAATACATAACGACAACCTAAACAATAGAGATAAACAATGTTGTTAACAGAGAATCAGCCGGCATCGCGAATGCCCGCTTCACTCCTTATTATGGGGAGTACACAGATCGTAAAAGGTCATTGGATAAAAGGCGGTGTATTTTTAGCCATGCAGCTAATCACATTGTTGATTCTCCCGGAGCTGTTGGCCTCGCTAAAAGGCTTAGTCACTTTAGGAGATGTCGCTCAAGTTCGTGAAGGCTTTAAAATATTACAGGGCGATAACTCGGTCTTTATGTTGGTCGAAGGGGTCATAGCCCTACTCTACAGCTTCTTATTCATCTGTCTGTACATCGCTAATGTCCAAGATGCAAAAGTCAGCCTTAAGTCACGACTGAACCTTCGAGAACAATTTAAAGACATTTACGACCAAAAGTTCGCGTTCATCATGCTATCGCCAGCTTTTATTGCCAGTATCGCATTCATTATTTTACCAATCATAATTACGGTACTCGTCTCTTTCACTAACTATTCGGCACCTCATCATATCCCACCAAGAAACCTTGTAGATTGGGTGGGGTTTAAAAACTTTGTTTCACTATTTGAACTGAAAATATGGTCGAGCACTTTCTTCGGTGTCGCTTCTTGGACGGTTCTGTGGGCATTTTTTGCCACCATATGTACTTGTGGGTTTGGTTTTTTACTGGCGCTTGCGCTACAAAATCGAAACATTAAAGCAAAAAAAGCATGGCGCTTTATCTTTATTCTCCCTTATGCCATTCCTGCTTTCGTGACCTTATTGATGTTCCGCTTGCTACTGAATGGTATTGGACCAGTCAACGCAACGTTAAACTCGTGGGGCTTTGATTCGATTGCCTTCTTATCAGACCCTTTCACCGCAAAAATTACCGTTATCGCGGTGAGTGTTTGGGTTGGCGCACCTTACTTTATGCTGCTTATTGCAGGGGCACTGACTAACATTTCAAGCGAACTTTATGAAGCCAGTGAAGTCGATGGTGCAAGCAAGTTCCAGCAATTTAAAGAAATCACCCTGCCTATGGTGTTGCACCAAGTGGCCCCATCGTTGGTCATGACCTTTGCCCATAACTTCAATAACTTTGGGGCGATTTACCTGTTAACCGAAGGGGGTCCTATCAACCCTGAATATCGATTCGCGGGACATACCGACATTTTGATCACTTGGATTTACAAGCTCACGCTCGACTTCCAGCAGTATCAAATCGCTTCGGTTATCTCAATCATTATCTTCTTGTTCTTGTCTGGTATTGCGATATGGCAATTCAGCCGCATGAAGTCATTCAAAGACGATGTAGGTATGTAACATGGCTAATTTAAATAGTACGAATAAGTTAATTAACATGGACAAATACATTGGAAAAATAGGCACCCTAGTCGTGTACCTATTTCTCATTGCCAACGCATTATTAGTACTTGGACCAGTGATTTGGACAGTGCTAGCTTCATTCAAAACAGGGAATAACTTATTCAGTTCTTCTTTCACAAGTATTGACTTTACGCTCGACCACTACCGCGCATTGTTCACGGACACACCCTATTTAGACTGGTATAAAAACACCTTTCTTCTCGCGACAGCGAATATGGTTATCTCACTGGTTGTCGTGACTATTTCAGCGTTTGTGTTCTCTCGCTACCGCTTCAATGGTAAGCGCAACATTATGATGAGCATTCTTGTATTGCAGATGTTCCCGGCCTTTCTTTCGATGACGGCTATCTACATCTTGCTATCAAAAATGGGATTGATTGATACCTATGCTGGCTTGTTATTTGTGTATGTAACGGGCTCATTACCATTCATGATTTGGTTGGTGAAAGGTTATTTCGATGCCATTCCCACTTCATTAGATGAAGCAGCAAAAATTGATGGCGCAGGCCACATGACGATTTTCCTCGAGATCATTCTCCCTCTCGCGAAACCTATCTTAGTGTTTGTTGGTTTAGTGTCTTTCACCGCACCTTGGATGGACTTCATTTTACCTACGCTGATCTTACGCAGCGAAGAAAAAATGACGCTAGCCATCGGTATTTTCAGTTGGATTTCATCTAACTCAGCGGAGAATTTTACGCTGTTTGCCGCGGGTTCATTATTGGTTGCAGTGCCCATCACTTTGCTATTTGTTGCGACTCAAAAACACATTACTACCGGCCTCGTCAGCGGTGCAGTTAAAGAATAATAATTAGGGATGATTTCCGCTATGGCTATTACAAATTCAGTTATCAACAAACCGATTACAAAAAGCTCGCTGACTCACTCAGCAAAAAGTGCAGACAGCTACGCTTACAACAATGAAACGCTTCACCTTCGCTTACGCTGTGCAAAAGGCGAACTAGACAAGGTTTCACTTTGGATAGGCGACCCGTACCACTGGGCAGAAGGTGGCCTCGATGGTGGCAACCTAGGTGGCAGTGATGCACACGGTTGGGTGGGTGGCAATGAAGTGACCATGATTCATGAAGGGGAAACCGAGTACCACGACCACTGGTTTGCAGAGTTTACTCCACCGAAACGTCGTAGCCGCTATGGCTTTATTTTGTACGGAAAAGGCGGCGAAAAGATTCTATTTGGAGAAAAACGCTGCGCCGACATTTCAACGACTGAAAACGCAGAAATCGAGCTGAGTAACTTAAGCAATTTCTTCTGTTTTCCTTACATAAACCCTCGTGACGTTTTAAAGACACCGACGTGGATAAAAGACACCATTTGGTACCAAATATTCCCAGAGCGCTTTGCCAATGGTCGCCCTGAAACATCACCTGCCAACGTGCAACCTTGGGGAACCAGACCTGTATCCGACAACTTTATGGGTGGCGATTTATGGGGCGTGATCGATAAGCTCGATTACCTGCAAGATCTTGGCGTGAATGGTTTGTATTTGTGCCCTATTTTCACAGCCAACGCCAACCATAAATACGACACTGTCGACTACTACAATGTAGACCCGCACTTTGGCGGCAATGAAGCTTTTAAAGCACTCGTCGATGAAGCCCATAAACGCGGCATGAAAATTATGCTCGACGCGGTGTTCAACCACATTGGGTCTCAATCTCCACTATGGCTAGACGTTGTGAATAACGGGGCAAAGTCCAAATACGCCGACTGGTTTTGGATCAATCAGTTCCCTGTATACCCAGATACGCCAAAAGAAGACTGGGATTTCTGGAACTTAAACTACGAAACTTTCGCCAACGTCGTCGAAATGCCAAAGCTGAATACTGAAAATGAAGAGTGCCGCGCATACTTATTAGACGTGGCGCGCCACTGGGTAGAAGAGTTCAACATTGATGGATGGCGTTTAGACGTAGCCAACGAAGTGGACCACGCGTTTTGGCGTGACTTCCGTAAAGTCGTAAAAGATGCCAACCCAGACTGCTACATTCTTGGGGAGATTTGGCACGAAGGTATGCCTTGGCTACGCGGCGACCAATACGATTCGTTGATGAATTATCCGCTGACACAAGCCATTACCGACTACTTTGGTCTTGGCGACGTTGATAAAGAGAGCTTTGTAAATGCAGTGAACGCGTCGTACATGGCATACCCACGCAACGTAAACGAAGCGATGTTTAACTTATTAGATAGCCATGACACCACTCGCATTATCTCTTTATGCCAGGGCGACAAACGTAAAGCTAAATTAGCTTATTTATTTATGTTCACTCAAGTCGGTGCTCCATGCATTTATTATGGTGGCGAAATTGGTATGGATGGCGGCCGCGGCATGGGCAGCGAAGACAACCGAAAATGCATGATATGGGAAGAATCAGAGCAAGACTTAGAATTCAAAAACTTCATTCAAGAAATGATCGCTTTGCGTAAAGCCAATCCCGATTTTAATCAGCCTTGCATTGACTGGTTAAACGTGGAGGATGAAAAAGGGACGGCAGACAAAGAGTGTATCGCTTACCTCCGTGGCAATTTAATGTTTGTTCTAAACAACAGCGATAAAGATAAACAGATCATGCTCGATGGAAAATCACTGACCATTAGCGCTTATGGCTACGTGATTGAGCAAGCGAACTAAATCCAAGTGTGTCATTAATCAAATCATGCTCATTAAAGCAGAACCAAATATAGTGATGGGAATCGCGATTGATTCCCACTCTATTTACTCGGTCGCCAGCACCTCTAACGGACAAGAGGTGTATAGAATGGTGCAGCGCACTCCTGGCGACCTTGCCCACTTGACTCAACATTTGATAAGCCGAATATCAAGCGTCAGCTACCGCTATGGACGTATCGCCGCGATAGGCATAAGTGTATCTGAGTTTTTTTTATCTCATCGCCAATCCGTACATGAAGTTGCAAAATCAAGTCCTACTCACTCGACAGAAATCACCCAATTAACACGAAACCTGAATCAGCATTTCAAGGTCGACTGCTCGCTTGTGATGCATTCACACAGTGCGGCCATTGCGTGCGACGCTATTAGTAACGCCATGAAAAGCGCTGACTCAATTGAACAACCACTCTCGGCAGGTTCAAGTCTAAATAAGAGGGCTAGAGATTTATACAAAGAGGCCATACTCAGCGTATTTTTGGGCGATGGTTGTGGCATAAGTTTTTATCAAAATAACGAGCAAGTGCACCACCCATTAAGCTCACATTGGGCACATTCAAGGTTGCCTAATTTTCAATGGCTCGTTGATGGCTTAACTCCTGTATGTCGCTGTGGAAATGAGGCCTGCATTGAACAGTTTTTATCCGCACCAAGTATTGAGCGGCAATATCATCAAGTCGTGCTAAAAGACCAAACTTTAGCGCAAATTTTTTCAGGCGTAGACCTAAGTGAACCGCATGCATCGCGCATATATCGTACTTATATCGACCAATTTGCGCGCAGTTTAGTTAATCCCATTCAACAATTACTGCCTACACGACTCGTATTATCAGGCGAAGCAACGACCTATCCTACATTAACGGCAGATTTAAAAGTCGCATTGTCTCGCTACATTCACGTTAATGAAATTCCAGTGATTATTCACCCAAAACAAGATGAATTCACCTTTGCTCGCGGAGCGTTTCTCATCGCTGAAAAAAATCACAACAATCATTTACGCTCGTCGTGACAAGAATGGTAACCTTAGAAGGAGAAGATATTGAATAGTTTCAGAGGACAACCCGTGTCAGAGCTAGTCACCAAATTAATGGATTTTGGGTTTACCAAAACCGATGCGCTTGTTTATATTAATTTACTCAAAAATGGCCAATCCAGCGGATATAAAATCGCGAAAGAGATCTCTATCTCCCGCTCTTCTGTTTACTCGTCTATCGATAACCTTTACGCCAATGGCTACATTTTCATGTCTGATGGCGACACTAAAGAGTACGAAGCTAAATCACCAGACTTGATTTTCAGCCAGATAGAAAAAAAGACCGTCACTAATATTAATTTCCTTAAATCAGAATTATCTAAGATGATGCTGAAAGAGGAAAAAGAGTTCGTTTACAACGTATCGGGGTTCGACAACTTACTTCAAAAGGCCAAGGAAATCATTAATCAGGCAAATCTAGAAATTTACCTGAATACCGATTTTAACCTTGAATTGTTTGGCAAAGAATTATGCGACGCCGTGGAACGTGGAGTTCGAGTGATTGGCTTTTCATTCAACAAAATGGCGAGCCCACATGAAAAAATAGAATTACATTCGCGTTCTGAAAATGAAGAAACCGAATACCCTTCACACCGCTTTATGTGTGTAGCCGATATGAAGCTCGCCCTCATGTTCTCACACCGTGAAGAAACTTTAGGCTTGTATGCAAACAATCGCTTAATTGTAAAAATGATCGCAGAGCATATTCACAGCGATATTTACCTAACAGAATACGAGCGCCTGGCTCCTAATCAGCACCAACACGTCAGAGTAAATACGATTCACGAACAGCACAATGCTATGGTACTCGACGAGCTTAAGAAGCACTAGTTCAGCAGACCGAATTCAATAATAAGATACGAACAAAGGTCTAGTAATAGGCCTTTAGGGGCAAGAACTTTTGACGGTAATCGATTTAACCCAAAGGGTTTCTTTGATTATTTGATAAAGAATAGACCTATGAGTGCATGACTGTAAGTAATCTAGAGCAACCACCGTCACTTTCCTCTAAACATTCAAATACCTTACATTTTTACGACTGAAACAATAAAGCCTCGAAAATTCGAGGCTTTAAAATCTTTCAAAGTCATGCTTTCTTATGAAGGTGACTTAACAAAACGTTAGCTTATAGCTCTTCGTTTTCTTCTTCCTTCTCTGCACCTTTCTCTTCAAGCACAGCAGGAGTTAGCAGTAACTCACGAAGTTTAGTATCAATTTCTAGAGCAACTTCTGGGTTTTCACGCAGGTATTTACCAGCGTTAGCTTTACCTTGGCCGATCTTGTCGCCTTTGTAGCTGTACCAAGCGCCTGCTTTTTCTACTAGCTTATTCTTAACACCTAAGTCGATAAGCTCACCTTCGCGGTTGAAGCCCTTTCCGTAAAGGATTTGAGTTTCAGCTTGTTTGAATGGTGCAGCAATCTTGTTCTTAACAACCTTGATACGAGTTTCGTTACCAACAACTTCATCACCATCTTTAATCGCGCCAGTACGGCGAATATCAAGACGAACAGATGCGTAGAACTTAAGTGCGTTACCACCTGTTGTTGTTTCAGGGTTACCAAACATCACACCAATTTTCATACGAATTTGGTTAATGAAGATAGCCATACAGTTAGACTGCTTAAGGTTACCTGTTAGCTTACGCATTGCTTGAGAAAGCATACGTGCTTGAAGACCCATGTGGCTATCGCCCATTTCGCCTTCGATTTCTGCTTTAGGTGTTAGTGCTGCTACTGAGTCAATAACAAGAACATCGATAGCACCTGAACGAGCCAGTGCATCACAAATTTCTAGAGCTTGTTCGCCTGTATCTGGTTGAGACACAAGCAAAGCGTCGATATCAACACCCAACTTTTGAGCGTAGATAGGGTCTAGTGCGTGCTCGGCATCGACGAATGCACACGTTTTGCCCACTTTCTGTGCTGCAGCAATAAGCTCAAGCGTTAACGTTGTTTTACCTGATGATTCTGGACCGTAAACTTCTACGATACGTCCCATCGGTAGGCCACCAGCACCTAGTGCGATATCTAGAGATAGAGAACCTGTAGAAATAGTTTCTACGTCCATTGTGCGGTTATCACCAAGACGCATGATTGAACCTTTACCAAATTGCTTTTCAATCTGACCAAGGGCTGCGGCTAACGCTTTTTGTTTATTCTCGTCCATTACTATCTCCACATAATCGGTTGTCTTAACAAGCGATCTAGAATCTATTTCTAACCCACATAGGGGTGACTAATTGGCTTTTATTATACTGTTGATTCATACAGTGTCTATACCTGTGTGAAAATAATTTGTACAAATGTTACTTACCTTCCATTGATAGGTAATCATAAATAACTTGTAGGGCATGGTGCGTGGCTTGTTGGCGTACTTGTGATCTGTCGCCTGTAAATACATGCGTTTCTACTTTATCCCAACCGTTTAGTGCTTTCCAAGCGAAACATACCGTTCCAACAGGCTTATCTTCGGTCGCGCCACCTGGGCCAGCAATACCACTGATCGATACAGAGATAGTCCCATTTGAATGTTGCAATGCCCCGCTCGCCATTTCTATTACGACAGGCTCACTCACCGCACCGAACTCAACTAAGGTTTTAAGCTGTACGCCGATCATCTCTTGCTTCGCTTCATTGCTATAAGTAACAAATGCACGATCAAACCAACCAGAGCTCCCTGCGATATCCGTCACCGCGCTAGCAACCCCACCGCCAGTGCAAGATTCAGCCGTCACTAAAACGTGTTTATGTTTAGCGAGTAAGTGTCCAAGCTGTTCACTAAGATCTTGAGTCATCTGCATCATCAACTTCCCTTTATCTACTGTCATATCATTCGGATTCGCATCTTTTCGCATGTGTCGCTTTTCGCACGAAACGCTTTCACGTATCCTAAGCCGCAATAGAAATAAACGAAAGAAGTTAACTGTGAAAGCCGATCAAAAACATACTCCCATGATGCAGCAGTACCTAAAGCTAAAAGCAGAAAATCCAGAAATTCTGCTGTTCTACCGCATGGGCGATTTCTACGAGCTTTTCTACGATGATGCTAAAAAAGCCTCTCAACTCCTCGATATTTCGCTAACCAAGCGTGGCTCTTCAAACGGTGAGCCTATTCCTATGGCGGGCGTTCCATACCACGCCGTTGAAGGTTACCTTGCGAAGTTAGTGCAGTTGGGCGAGTCCGTAGCGATTTGTGAGCAGATTGGTAATCCAGCAACTTCAAAGGGCCCGGTTGAGCGTGCTGTCGTACGTATCGTTACACCCGGTACCGTGACCGATGAGGCTTTGCTTTCTGAGCGCATTGATAACCTGATTGCCTCTATTTACCACCACAATGGTAAATTTGGCTACGCGACGCTTGATATTACTTCTGGCCGATTCCAGCTATGTGAGCCGGAAACCGAAGAAGCAATGGCGGCAGAACTGCAGAGAACCTCACCTCGTGAGCTACTGTTCCCTGAAGATTTCGAACCTGTAAATCTAATGGCAAGCCGTAATGGCAATCGCCGCCGCCCGGTATGGGAATTTGAATTAGATACCGCGAAGCAGCAATTGAATAAGCAGTTTGGTACTCGCGATCTGGTTGGCTTTGGCGTAGAAGGCGCGAAACTAGGCTTATGTGCGGCTGGTTGTTTGATCCAATACGTGAAAGATACCCAACGTACTGCCCTTCCACATATCCGTTCACTGACGATGGATAAGCAAGATCACTCGGTGATCCTCGATGCAGCGACTCGCCGTAATTTGGAGATCACGCAAAATCTTGGTGGTGGTAGTGATAACACCCTTGCCGAAGTACTTGATCACACTGCGACAGCAATGGGTAGCCGTATGCTTAAGCGCTGGTTACATCAACCAATGCGCAATATCTCTGCACTCGATCAGCGCCTAGATGCTATTGGTGAAATGAAAGATTTAGCTCTGTTCACAGAACTACAGCCAACCTTAAAACAGATCGGGGATATCGAACGTATTCTTGCTCGATTGGCACTTCGTTCAGCTCGTCCTCGTGATATGGCACGACTTCGCCAAGCGATGGAATATTTGCCAGAACTTGCAGAAACACTGACGCAATTGAAGCACCCATACCTAACTCAACTTGCTCAATATGCCTCGCCTGTGGATGAGGTTTCTGAACTACTTGAGCGAGCGATCAAAGAGAACCCTCCCGTGGTTATCCGTGACGGTGGTGTAATTGCAGAAGGCTACAATGCCGAGTTAGACGAATGGCGCGACCTTGCAGCTGGCGCAACCGAATTTCTTGATAAACTTGAGCAAGAAGAGCGCGAACGTCATGGTATCGATACACTTAAAGTGGGCTACAACAACGTACACGGTTTCTTCATTCAAGTAAGCCGCGGACAAAGCCACCTTGTGCCACCACACTATGTTCGCCGTCAAACGCTGAAAAATGCAGAGCGTTACATCATTCCTGAGCTAAAAGAGCATGAAGACAAAGTGCTTAGCTCTAAATCGAAAGCCCTAGCTATCGAGAAGAAGTTGTGGGATGAGTTGTTTGATTTGTTACTGCCCTATCTAGAGCGACTACAAAACATTGCTTCTTCAGTGTCTCAACTGGATGTTCTTCAAAACTTAGCTGAACGCGCAGACACCCTTGATTACTGTCGTCCAACCATGACTGAGTCAGCTGGTGTACAAATTCAGGCGGGTCGTCACCCCGTTGTTGAACAAGTAATGGACGAACCGTTTATTGCTAACCCTATCGACCTCAATGATCAACGTAAGATGCTGATCATCACAGGTCCAAACATGGGTGGTAAGTCGACCTACATGCGCCAGACCGCACTCATTGCGCTGATGGCTCATATCGGTTGTTATGTTCCAGCAGAAAGCGCGACGATTGGTTCTATCGACCGTATCTTTACTCGTATTGGCGCATCCGATGACTTAGCTTCGGGTCGTTCAACCTTCATGGTTGAGATGACAGAAACCGCAAACATTCTGCACAACGCGACACCAAATAGCCTTGTGTTAATGGATGAAATCGGTCGTGGTACCAGTACTTACGATGGTCTGTCTCTGGCTTGGGCAAGTGCGGAATGGCTAGCCAATCAAATCAATGCGATGACACTATTTGCAACGCACTACTTTGAGCTAACTGAGCTACCAAACCAAATACCAACCTTAGCGAACGTACACTTAGATGCGGTTGAACATGGCGACAGCATTGCCTTTATGCACGCAGTTCAAGAAGGTGCCGCAAGTAAATCTTACGGCCTTGCGGTTGCAGGATTGGCTGGCGTGCCTAAAGCAGTGATCAAAAACGCACGTGCGAAGCTGACTCAGCTAGAAGCATTGAGTATCGACTCTCCGACATCAAAGCCAAGTGGCGTTGATATCGCGAACCAACTGAGCCTGATACCTGAACCAAGTGAAGTCGAACAAGCACTGGCGAATGTTGATCCTGATGATCTGACACCTCGCCAAGCATTAGAAGAACTCTACCGTTTGAAGAAGTTACTTTAGTCTCTTTCCAAGTAGGTTGCTATTGTCGTTTTGTACTGTCGCTTGAGTCGGCAGCATGAACAACAAAAGCCACAAACAAAAAAACGCTGAATTAAAGTCAGCGTTTTTATTTGTCTTCTATTCAAAGAAACATCATCAGTTCATTTAGTCGTTTTCTACGTTGAACAGGTTTTCCATATTCAAGCCTTGCTTGATTAAAATCTCACGTAGACGACGCAGACCTTCAACTTGGATTTGGCGAACGCGTTCACGAGTTAGGCTAATTTCACGGCCTACTTCTTCTAGTGTTGATGGTTCATAGCCAAGTAATCCAAAGCGACGCGCAAGCACCTCTTTCTGCTTAGGATTCAGCTCATCAAGCCAGAAAATCAACGAGTTCTTAATATCGCTATCTTGAGTTGAAACCTCAGGGTCTGAGTTGTTGATGTCCGGAATTATATCCAGTAGCGCTTTCTCACCATCACCACCGATAGGTGTATCAACAGAGCTCACTCTTTCGTTTAGACGAAGCATCTTGCTCACATCACCAACAGGTTTGTCTAGCTTAGAAGCAATTTCTTCTGCCGTTGGTTCATGGTCAAGTTTTTGTGAAAGTTCTCTTGCGGTACGTAGGTAGATGTTCAGCTCTTTCACAACATGGATTGGCAAACGGATAGTGCGAGTCTGATTCATTAGCGCACGTTCAATGGTTTGACGAATCCACCATGTTGCGTAAGTTGAGAAACGGAAGCCACGCTCTGGGTCAAACTTCTCTACGGCGCGAATCAAACCTAGGTTGCCTTCTTCAATAAGATCGAGAAGTGCAAGACCACGGTTGCTATAACGACGAGAAATTTTCACCACCAAACGCAGGTTACTTTCGATCATGCGTTTGCGTGCTGCTTCATCACCGCGTAGAGCTCGACGTGCATAAAGTACTTCTTCTTCAGCGGTTAATAGTGGTGAGAAACCGATTTCGCCTAAGTAGAGTTGAGTCGCATCTAAGCTTTTAGACGTAACTTCAGTCTCTTCTTTCGCTTCGGTTTTCTTAGTGACTGTTCGTTTTGCTTTTCCAAGAGCTTCCTGTTCCGTGGTTGCTTGGTTAAGATCGAACTCTTCTTTGGTTACTGCATTGCTTATACTCATAACGCCTCCCCCTGGCGAAATTAGCATGACATTACAACTTCATATGTCGCTAAATGACTATGTCACTCCATACAATACGTAATTTTTGCATATTGTATTTAAGGTAAATACCGTTTTGGATTAACTGATTTACCTTGGTAACGAATCTCAAAGTGCAGCCTGACACTGCTGGCTCCAGAGCTTCCCATTGTTGCAATCTTCTGCCCTGGTTTCACACTTTGCCCTTCAGATACTAATAGTCGGTCGTTATGCGCGTATGCACTTAAGTAATTATCATTGTGCTTCACAATCACTAGATTGCCGTAGCCTCGTAATGCATTACCCGAATAAACAACCGTTCCCCCTGCAGTAGATACTATTGGCTGACCTCGCTGTCCTGCTATGTCTATGCCTTTATTTCCTTGTTCGCCTACAGAGAACTTCTTAATTACTCTCCCTTTCGTTGGCCATAACCATTTGGATACTTTGTTACTCGTTGGTTTTGTTGGCGGTGTAACATTCTGTTTACCTTTAGAACCAACATACTCCTTTGATTTGGATTGTACAACCTTCTTTTGTGGATCTTTTTTCGCCACTTTGGTGGTTGTTTGAGCGGGCGCAGATTTAGAGCTTTTACTCTTTTGAGATGTTGTTTTAGGTTTGCTTGAGGCCAACAAAGTTGTGGATGCGGCAACAGGCGCAGCGACGGCTGCAACCGCTACCGTTGATTTACCATACGCTGGAGCGTTGTAGCTAGGACGCCATAACTTAAGGCTCTGTCCGGGATGGATGGTATAAGGTGCAGACAGATTGTTATAGCGAATCAGCTCTTTAACATCTTTATTTGTTACGTAAGCAATAAAATAAAGGGTATCGCCTTTTTTCACTTCATAGTAACTACCACGATAACTACCACGATCAATCGATGAGTAATTCTTGTTTAAGCTTGAAACTGGCGCAGGCGAATTCGCAGCACACCCAACAAGTGCACAGCTAAGCAGTAGAGAACTTCCTTTAAAAACCTTCGAACGCATCGACTTTCTATCCACCTACACCATTAATAATTTTATTAAGCTAACTCACCAGGTACAAGAGGTACAAATCGCACCATCTCGATAACACTCGATAAGAACTCATCACCGTGGCGAACAATCTTCAACAGTTGTTGTTCATCATCTCCGACCGGAATTAATAAGCGGCCTCCATCTTTCAACTGCTGCAAAAGCGCTTGAGGGATCGACTCTGCAGCAGCGGTGACAATAATCGCATCAAAAGGCGCCTTAGAAGACCAACCTTGCCAACCATCACCGTGCTTGGTTGAGATGTTGTAGAAATCGAGTTGCTTCAACCTACGCTTAGCATCCCATTGTAGCGACTTTATTCTTTCAACCGAATACACGTGATCAACCAGCTGAGCCAAAACAGCCGTTTGATAACCAGAACCCGTTCCGATCTCCAAAACGCGGCTGTCTTGTTGTAACTCAAGCAGCTCGGTCATTTTAGCAACAATGTAAGGCTGAGAAATTGTCTGCCCCTGCCCGATAGGCAGCGCATTATTATCATAGGCTTGGTGATGCATAGCCTGTGATAAAAAGCTCTCTCTCGGTAGTAAGTAAATAGCATCAAGAACCTTTTGATCCTGAATACCATTTTCTATCAGAAAAGTAACTAAGCGCTCAGCTTGTGGATTACTCACTTATTTATCCCCTAACCATGTAGTCATCGCACCCAACGACTCATGTGCCGTCAGATCAACTTGTAGTGGTGTTACCGACACAAAACCATGTTCAATGGCGTAAAAATCGGTACCCTCACCAGCATCTTGCTCCTTACCAGGAGGGCCAAGCCAATAGATATCATGACCACGTGGGTCTTTCTGCTTAATCATATCTTCAGCATGGTGACGAGCACCTAGACGTGTCACCTGAGTACCCGATATTTGTTCTAATGCTAAGTCAGGGACGTTCACGTTTAACAGGCGATTGGTCGGGATTGGGTTTGCTAAATGTTGTTCGACAATACGGCGAGCAACCGCTGCCGCTGTCTTAAAATGTTGTTTTCCAACCAGAGAAAATGCCACCGATTGAACACCTAAAAAGTGGCCTTCCATTGCTGCTGCGACTGTACCTGAATAAAGCACGTCATCACCAAGGTTAGCTCCGTGATTAATACCCGTTAAAACCAGATCAGGCATGTCACTCTTTAGGAGTTCGTTCAATGCGAAATGTACACAGTCGGTCGGTGTTCCTTGTACCGAATAGGTATTTCTAGCAATCTCTTGAACACGCAAAGGCTGTTCCAAAGTTAATGAATTTGAAGCACCAGAGCGATTACGGTCAGGTGCCACAATGATAACTTCAGCAAGATCACGTAATTCATTTGCCAGCTCATGAATACCTTGAGCATGCACACCATCATCGTTGCTGAGTAAAATCTTCATCTTGTATCCTTTCTTTTGTACCAATGCCAAGTCACTTAAATACCGATATAAAGTCACTTAAATATCAATATAAAGTGACTTAGACCCAAGCAGAATCATTATTGCTCGTAGGTTCTTTCTACGTGTACTTCTTCAACTAGCTCACGAACGATAGCGGTTGCGAAGCAGCCTGCGTCCAGAGAGAATTTAAGAGTGACATTGTCTTCGTTTACTTCCCACACTAAACCCATCGGCTTCAACGAGGCTTCACGGCGATCATGGCGCATACGGTTGCCACAAATAAGCGCCATTAGATCCGGTTCAGCATCAAGGTGTTTCTGCTCTAGAGCTTGAGACGCATCCGTCGTCGGTAACGCATTATCTCCAGCTAAAGCAACGGTAATAAACGCAGAACCATTGGCGATATCTTGGTTTACAGCTTCGATATTAGCGGCTGTCACAGCAAGTTGAGCATCGTTTTTAACTACAATATCGCCGACCAATGCCGAAGCAAACGCATCGTGCTCAATACGGTCAGAAAGAATTAAGTTGTAGATCCAAGAACGAGCTGCAGAGAGGTACAAGCTGCGCTTATTTTGATTACGTGTACGAACGTTTTCACGCCCCCAACGACGAGCTTCAGATAAGTTGTTACCTTCATTGCCAAACCTCTGAGCACCAAAGTAATTTGGCACGCCCACTTGAGCGACTTTTTCCAAACGTTTGACTACATCATCGCAGTCCGTTACTTCAGACAAAGTTAGCTCGAATTGGTTGCCAACTAAATCGCCTGGACGTAACTTTTTGTTGTGGCGTGCTGTCGCCAAGATCTCAATACTTGGGTATTGTGCAAGAAAAGCAGAAAAGTCAGGTTCACCTTTTGGTAGATGCACGCTCAACCACTGTTCTGTCACAGCATGACGGTCCTTCAAACCAGCCCAACTCACGTCTTTCGACTTAACACCACACGCTTTAGCCAGCTCGTTTGCTACAAAGCTCGTGTTCTCACCCGTTTTACGAATGCGCACCATAAGGTGTTCGCCTTCACCAGTGAACTCAAAACCTAAGTCTTCATTAACGACAAAGTGTTCGGCTTTTGCTTTTAGTTTTGCTTTCGCAGTTGGTTTACCGTTTAGATAAGCCAATGAAGATAAAATATCTGACATGCTGTTCTTTTCGTGTTGGTGCTTACGCACTTTTAGTAATTAGGACCACCGCTTCACATGCGATGCCCTCTTTGCGACCTGTAAAACCTAAACGCTCAGTGGTCGTCGCTTTTACATTCACATTGCTAATGCTGGTTTCTAAATCTTGTGCGATAGCGTGGCACATAGAGTCTATATGAGGCGCCATCTTTGGAGCTTGCGCCATGATAGTAATATCGGCATTACCAATCACGTAGCCTTGTTCTTTTACTCGACGATAAACATCTTTTAGCAGTTCACGGCTATCCGCGCCTTTCCACTCATCATCAGTATCGGGGAAATGACGACCAATATCACCGGCAGCAATCGCACCTAATAAAGCGTCACACAACGCATGAAGGGCAACATCACCATCGGAGTGTGCGATAAGACCCTGCTCATAAGGGACTCTAACGCCACCTATAATTACCGGACCTTCACCACCAAACTTATGTACATCAAAGCCATGGCCAATACGAATCATCATTATTCCTTATTCTGACTTAAATAGAACTCAGCAAGTGCTAAATCTTCAGGCTGAGTAATCTTAAAATTATCTGAGCGCCCTGCCACTAAAGCGGGCGATAAACCTTTCCATTCAAAGGCTGAGGCTTCATCGGTAATCGAAACGCCTTGTTGCAACGCCTCGCTTAATGCATTCCACAGAGGCTTTGCTCTGAACATTTGCGGCGTAAGTGCATGCCATAGATCGGCTCGCTCAACGGTATGTTCGATCTGCCCTTGGGCACCTCGCTTCATCGTGTCACGAACTGGCGCCGCTAAAATAGCCCCTACATCATGGCTCATCGCGCCGGAAATTAGCTTGTCGATATCACTGAGTTGAACACAAGGCCTTGCCGCATCGTGAACCATTACCCAATCGCTAAGCTGCTGCTCAGCGATACAGTTTAGCGCAGAGAGTACCGAGTCCGCTCGTTCGCTTCCGCCAGACACTCTGACCACTTTTGGATTCTGGTTGAGTGCTAACTCCGGGTAATAGGGGTCATCATCGCTGATCGCAACGACAATTTGAGAGACTTGTGGATGAGACAGTAATTTCTCAATGGTGTGCTCTAAAATCGTTTTGCCGTTAATCTTAAGATATTGCTTAGGGCGGTCTGCTTTCATTCGGCTACCGACGCCCGCTGCAGGTACAACGGCAATCACACTTTGAAGTTGAGTCGACATTAATGGGGTTCCTCACCAATGATGCGGAAAAACGTTTCGCCTTCTTTTACCATTCCAAGCTCATGACGTGCGCGCTCTTCTATCGCGTCTAAGCCTTGGCGTAGATCATCGATTTCCGCAAACATCTCTGCGTTACGAAGATGGAGCTTTTCGTTTACTTGCTGTTGAACTTGGATTTCGTTGTTCACACCGTAGTAATCAGAAATACCATTTTTACCGAGCCACAGTGTGTGTTGTAGCCAGCCAAACACTATGAGCAGTACTAAAGCAAAAATTCGCATAACACCTTTCGCCGGTTGAAAAAGAAGGAACTAGAATAAGGCACATATATACCATAATGAGCTTATTGGTGCGAGATATGTGGTGTTAGGGAATCAATAAGTCGGAGAATTATTGTCGGGATAAGTATGGTAACAATGAGATTCCCGACTCCTTCCTTCGTCAGTCTAGGGAATGACGAACTTTAGATGTAACGAGGAGGAGCTTTAGAACCTAGAGCTTCTTCCCGTCATTTTCTACAGACAAAAAAATGCCCCGCATAAGCGAGGCATTTAAAAAGCTTAGATTAATAATTCGCTAGGAATTATTGACCTTTAACTTCTTTAAGACCGTTGTAAGGAGCTTTAGAACCTAGAGCTTCTTCGATACGGATAAGTTGGTTGTACTTAGCAACACGGTCAGAACGGCTCATAGAACCAGTTTTGATTTGACCTGCAGCTGTACCTACCGCTAGATCAGCGATAGTTGCATCTTCAGTTTCGCCAGAACGGTGAGAGATTACTGCAGTGTAGCCAGCGTCTTTAGCCATCTTGATAGCAGCTAGAGTCTCTGTTAGAGAACCGATTTGGTTGAACTTGATAAGGATAGAGTTAGCTACGCCTTTCTCGATACCTTCAGCAAGAATCTTAGTGTTTGTAACGAACAGATCGTCACCAACGATTTGAAGCTTGTCGCCTAGAAGTTCAGTTTGGTGCTTGAAGCCATCCCAATCAGACTCGTCAAGACCATCTTCGATAGAAACGATTGGGAAGTTGTTCGCTAGCTCAGCTAGGTAGTGGTTGAACTCTACAGAAGTGAAAGTTTTACCTTCGCCCTTCATGTTGTAGATACCAGCTTCTTTGTCGAAGAACTCAGATGCTGCACAGTCCATAGCAAGAGTAACGTCTTTACCTAGTTCGTAACCAGCAGCTGCAACAGCTTCTGCGATAACTTCTAGAGCTTCAGCGTTAGACTTAAGGTTAGGAGCGAAACCACCTTCATCACCAACTGCAGTGCTGTAGCCTTTAGACTTAAGAACTTTAGCTAGGTTGTGGAATACTTCAGCGCCGATACGTAGACCTTCTTTAAGAGTCTTAGCGCCAACTGGTTGGATCATGAACTCTTGGATGTCAACGTTGTTATCTGCGTGCTCACCACCGTTGATGATGTTCATCATTGGTAGAGGCATAGAGAATTGACCAGCAGTACCGTTTAGCTCAGCAATGTGCTCGTAAAGAGGCATGCCTTTCGCAGCAGCAGCAGCTTTTGCGTTAGCTAGAGATACAGCTAGGATAGCGTTCGCACCGAACTTAGACTTGTTTTCAGTACCGTCTAGGTCAAGCATGATTTGGTCAACGTCAGCTTGTGCTTTAGCGTCAGAACCTACTAGAGCTTCAGCGATTGGGCCGTTTACAGCTTCAATAGCTTTAAGAACACCTTTACCTAGGAAACGTGATTTGTCGCCGTCACGTAGCTCAAGAGCTTCGCGTGAACCAGTAGATGCGCCAGATGGAGCAGCAGCCATACCTACGAAACCGCCTTCTAGGTGTACTTCAGCTTCTACAGTTGGGTTACCACGTGAATCGATGATTTCACGACCTAGAACTTTAACGATCTTAGACATTGAATGTTTCCTTCTCGTTGAATATATAAATGTCAAATTTAAAGGTAGCAGCACAACTTACGCAGCTACCTGTATTCCTTTTTACTTCTCTAATTCGCCGCGCTGGAACTCGCCAGCTGCTTTAACGAAACCTGCAAACAATGGGTGACCATCGCGAGGTGTTGAAGTGAACTCTGGGTGGAATTGAGCAGCAACGAACCATGGATGGTTCGGGTTCTCGATAACTTCAACCAGTTTCTTGTCCGCAGATAGACCCGATACTTTTAGGCCCGCCTTTTCAATTTGTGGACGAAGATTGTTGTTCACTTCGTAACGGTGACGATGACGTTCATGGATCGTCGCGCTACCGTATAATTCGTAAGCTTTTGTCCCTTTCGCTAGGTGACAAAGCTGTGAACCAAGACGCATTGTGCCGCCAAGGTCAGATGTTTCTGTACGCTCTTCAACTTTACCTTCGCCATCAGTCCACTCAGTGATAAGACCAACAACTGGGTACTTAGTATCAGTACAGAATTCAGAAGAGTGTGCCCCTTCCATTTTCGCAACGTTACGAGCGTACTCGATAAGTGCTACTTGCATACCTAGACAGATACCTAAGTAAGGTACTTTGTTTTCACGAGCGTATTGAGCAGCAAGAATCTTGCCTTCAACACCACGATCACCAAAACCACCAGGAACTAGGATTGCATCTAGGCCTTCTAAAACTTCTACGCCACGAGACTCAACGTCTTGTGAATCTACGTATTTAATATTAACGCTTAGGCGATTTTTCAAGCCCGCGTGTTTTAGCGCTTCATTTACTGATTTGTATGCGTCTGGTAGTTCAATGTACTTACCAACCATACCAATCGTCACTTCACCCGTTGGGTTAGCTTCTTCGTAAATTACTTGTTCCCATTCAGACAGGTCTGCTTCTGGAGCTGTGATGCCGAAACGCTTACATACAAGTTCATCAGTGCCTTGAGCTTTAATAAGCTGAGGGATCTTGTAGATAGAGTCAACATCGCGCATAGAAATAACTGCATTTTCTTGCACATTACAGAACAGAGCAATTTTCTTACGCTCGTTCGAAGGAATGTTGCGGTCTGAACGACAAACTAGAATGTCTGGCTGAATACCAATAGACAGCAGCTCTTTTACAGAGTGTTGCGTTGGCTTAGTTTTCACTTCGCCCGCAGCTGCTAGGTATGGCACTAGAGTAAGGTGCATGAACATTGCGCGTTCACGGCCTAGCTCTACTGCTAGCTGACGAATCGCTTCCATGAATGGTAGAGATTCGATATCACCAACCGTACCACCAACTTCAACAAGCGCGATATCGTGGCCAGCTGCGCCAGAAATTACACGTTCTTTGATAGAGTTAGTGATGTGCGGGATAACCTGAATAGTTGCACCTAGGTAATCACCGCGACGCTCTTTAGCGAGTACGTCTGAGTAAACACGACCTGCAGTGAAGTTGTTACGCTTAGTCATCTTGGTGCGAATGAATCGCTCGTAGTGACCAAGGTCAAGGTCAGTTTCAGCGCCATCTTCCGTAACGAACACTTCACCGTGTTGAGTCGGGCTCATTGTGCCTGGATCAACGTTGATGTAAGGGTCAAGCTTCATCATAGTCACTTTAAGACCACGAGCTTCTAAAATAGCCGCAAGAGATGCTGCTGCAATACCTTTACCTAGAGAGGATACAACCCCGCCAGTAACAAAAATGTAATTTGTCGTCATGTTTAACCTGAAATTGGTTGAATGAGGGAAATGGATTACTTCTGGACGGGATGAAAATATACCAGAAGCCCCTTATCGCCACAACGTGAAATCTATCACACTGCTATTTTTTATTTTTTGCTTCAAATCAATTCATGATAAAAGCTTTGATGATCTTTTCTCCGCCACTTTGACTTCATCCCATATGGAATCAAGCTGTTGTAGAGAAAAGTCGGTCAAAATTTTATCTTGCTGACGAACTTTTTGTTCCACACCTTTAAAGCGGCGTGAAAATTTCAGATTGGCTTTATTGAGAGCCGTTTCTGGATTTTTACCCAAATGTCGCACTAAATTGACGGTAGCAAACAACAAATCACCCAGTTCTTCTTCAACTAAATCTTCGTTTGGCGTTACTTGAAGCGCTTCTTCTAGCACCTCATCAACTTCCTCTAAAACCTTATCGGCGACTGGGCCAATAGAATCCCAATCAAAGCCAAATTTCGCGACTTGCTTTTGAATTTTTGTAGCACGCGAAAGTGCAGGTAGAGAGTTTGGTATTGAGTCTAGAATACTTTCTTGAGTTTTGCCTGCCTGTGCTTTTTCTTTGGCTTTTTCAGCTTCCCAGTTCGCATTAATTTCTTCATCGTTCGCAAATTCTGTATCAGAGAATACATGCGGATGGCGGCGCGTTAGCTTCTCATTGATACCGTCGACCACATCAGAGAACTCAAACAAGCCCTGCTCTTTTGCTAACTGACTGTAGAAAATCACCTGAAACAACAGGTCGCCCAACTCTTCTTGTAGATTCGGCCAATCTTTGTTGTGAATCGCGTCCACCACCTCATACGTCTCTTCGATAGTATGCGGCACAATTGTTTCAAAATTTTGTTTCAAATCCCAAGGACAGCCACCTTCAGGATCGCGCAGCTTAGTCATGATCTGTTCAAGTTGTTCAATCGGGTGATTCATCGTTTTATTCCTATTCACTGTCTTTGATTTTTAAATTTATACCGTCTTCTAAAACTAAAAAAGGTGAGTAGCCAAAACCACTCACCTTTCTACTTTTTCGGTCATCCTCAAGAGCGAAGAATGAGCGAGTTGGGGATCTCAAATCGCTTGGCGAGATTCCCTATCCACGTTCGTCCCTCACTGTAGGGAATGACGACTATCTTTGTTTTACTAAGTAATTGGCTCTTCTAACAAGGCAACAAACTTACGAGACTTCTGAGCATAGCTTGCCTATGTGATGAAGCGAGTATAGTGCAGTTAACACAGTTAGAAGGCCAAGTACGACGTAAAAACTAGCCTAGGCGTTTTACGCTCATAACATCTTTGATCTGTTCTACTCGGCTTGTCACTCGACTCAGAATTTCAATGTTGGTCACTTCCAGATCGAAATCCATCACCGACAGCTGACGTTTATAGTCAATACGGCTCTTCATTGTCGTCACACTGACTTTTTCGTTCAAGAACAGGGATGTAATGTCTTTCAACAAGCCGGTACGTTCTAGCGCCTCTACACGCAGTGTTAAGATATACGAGCCTACAAAACCATCTCCCCACACCGTATCGATGATACGTTCAGGGGCATGTAGGTTAAGTTCACTTAACTGCTCACAATCGCTGCGGTGTACTGAGATACCACGCCCTTGAGTAATGTAACCTTTGATCACATCACCTGGGATTGGCTGACAACAACGAGCCAAGTGGGTCATTAGGTTATCAACACCTTCAACAACGACAGCATCCTTTTTCGGACGGCTCTGATGTGCTGGCTTATTGTCAGACTCAAGCAACTTCTCGAGTGCTTTCTTATCTTCTTCTTCAGCCGTCGGCTTATTGACCAGAGCATTGATGTGATTAACCACTTGGTTAATACGCAAATCACCGCTACCAATACCTGCATACAATTCATCAGGTGTATTGACGTTGAATCGTTTCAGCGCATATTGCTCAGCATCTTTCAGTGTTGCGCCGACTCTGCCTAGCTCGACTTCTAGGATGTCTCGTCCAGCTTCGAGATTTTTCTCACGACTCTGAGCGCGGAACCAAGCGTTAATTTTTGCTCTAGCTCGACTTGAATGAACAAAACCTGTGGTCGGATTTAACCAATCACGTGATGGATTCGGTTCTTTTTGAGTAATGATCTCAACTTGATCGCCCATCGCCAACTTATGAGTAAACGGAACGATTCGACCTGCGACTTTGGCACCGATACAACGGTGTCCAACCATCGAGTGAATGTGGTAAGCAAAATCCAACGGCGTTGCACCCATTGGTAAATCGACCACATCACCGCGTGGTGTAAAGGCATAGACTCGGTCATCAAAGACTTGGCTACGTACTTCATCCAGCATTTCGCCAGAATCCGACATCTCTTCTTGCCAGTCGATAAGCTTACGCAACCACGTGATTTTCTCATCGTAGCCACTGCGTACACCGCTAGAAGCACCTTCTTTGTACTTCCAGTGCGCAGCCACACCTAACTCAGAGTCTTCGTGCATTTGCTTGGTACGGATCTGAATTTCGATGGTCTTGCCTTCAGGGCCAAGAACTACGGTATGAATCGATTGGTAACCATTGGGCTTAGGATTCGCCACATAGTCATCAAATTCACTAGGAAGATGTTTATATTTGGTGTGAACCACACCTAGACCGGCATAACAGTCTTGCAGTTGGTCGGCAATAATACGTACCGCACGCACGTCAAAAAGCTCATCAAACTCTAAGCCCTTTTTCTGCATTTTACGCCAGATGCTGTAGATGTGTTTGGGACGACCGCTGACTTCAGCATTGATGCTTGAACGGTTCATTTCTGATGTTAGGTCATCAACAAAGTCAGTGATGTATTGTTCGCGCACGATACGACGCTCTGACAGCTGTTTGGCAATCTGCTTGTAGGTATCTGGTTGTTGATAGCGGAAAGCGTAATCTTCAATTTCCCACTTTAGCTGACCAATGCCCAAACGGTTTGCAAGAGGCGCATAGATGTTAGCACACTCTTTTGCTGCCGCACGGCGAACAGCATCAGGGGCCTTTTTCACCTCGATGAGGTTGCAAATTCGTTCTGCTAGCTTGATGACGACGCAGCGGAAATCATCGACCATGGCCAGTAACATTCGACGAACGTTATCTACTTGTCCCGAGGCAGCACTGCCTTCAAGGGTAACGTTGAGCTGGCCCAAAGCTGCCATTTCTTCAACGCCATCAATTAACTTTACGGTTTCTTTACCGTAGCTTTCTTCAAACGCTTCACGTCCAAAAACGCCGCTTGAAACAACGGGGAAAAGTTGCGCTGCAATTAAAGTGGCACGGTCCATCGACAACGTAACCAAGATTTCGATCATCTCACGTCCACGCCAAAGCAGGAGCGACGCTTGCTCGTGATCTTTTAATAGCTCTTCACAGTGACGATAAACTTTGGTCAGTTTATTCGAGGTTTTTACGTCTTGATTCAGTGACGCAATCCAACTTTCTAGCTCAAACTGTTCGCTTGGGTTTAAATGTGCGCTTCGTACCGCAACCATCATGCCTTCCTAGTTATTATGTTTTATACCCAATTCAATATGACTAACTGATTCCAAGTTAGTTCGACTCATATTGATATCAGCGCAGGCTTCCCTGCACCTTTGTGATTCATTTTTAAGCCTTATTTAAGGGCTTCTAAGCCTTGATAAAGAGAGCCATCGATTCTAGATGACTGGTATGGGGAAACATATCCAACATACCAAGTTTGGCTAATTGATAGCCTTGTTTTTCTAAACTCTCAGAATCTCTCGCTAGAGTAGCAGGATTACACGAAACATAAACCACACGCTTCGCTCCTAACGCTGAAATTTGATCAACGATCCCACTCGCTCCAGCACGTGCAGGGTCAAGTAATACTTTATCGAATTTCTCTTTTGCCCAAAGCTGTGAAGATAAATCTTCTTCGAGGTTCGCTTGGTAAAACTCCGTATTGCTTAACTGGTTTAACGCCGCATTAGCCGTTGCCTGTTGAACCATTTCATCAACGCCTTCCACACCAACGACAAACGCCGATTGTTGTGCGATAGGCAGACTGAAGTTGCCTAAACCACAAAACAGGTCAAGCACACGCTCATCCGCTTGAGGCTCTAACCACTCAATCGCTTGAGCAACCATCTGTTGGTTCACTTTCTGGTTAACTTGTATAAAGTGGTTTGGCTCAAAAGGTAAGGTTACACCGGTTTCACTATAGCTTGGCGAATCACCCACCAAACGAACCAACTTATCGGTTTCTGGCATCGAGTACAGCGTTGCACCTTCTTCTTTCGCGAGCGTCATCAACGCTTGCTCATCTTTTTCAACCAAAGGTTTAAGGTGACGCAGCACCATAACAGGGCCAGTATCACCCAACACCAATTCAACATGTCCTAAAGACGTAAGGCTACTGAAAGTGTTCAGTAAACTTTTCAGTTTTGGCAGCAATACATTAAGGCGAGGGTCAAGCACCGCGCAGTCGGTGATGTTTTCAATCTGTTTACTTTGTTTCTTACGGAAACCAAACTGAAGCTGCTGTGTCTTCTTATCAACAAATAGACTGATACGCGCGCGACGACGATAACCGGTGTCATCACCGACAATCGGCTGGGCGACTTCGGTGTTAGCCGTTTGGTATTTGCTCATCAGGTGCGTCAAAGATTGTGATTTATGCTCAACCTGAGATGAGTAACCGAGATGTTGAAGATGACAGCCACCACACTGATTAAAGTGCTTACAGAATGGCTTTAAACGCAGCTCACTCGGTTGAAGTAATTTGATGAGTTTTGCTCGAGAAAACTTACTTTTGCTCTCAGTAAGTTGAATAACCACCTTCTCACCGGGCAATGCGCCATCAATGAAAACGGGTTTGTTCTTCTGATAAGCGATGCCAGCGCCATTGTGATCCATTCGTTCAACCAAAACCGATTGATGCTTGGTCTCGAGTTGAGTTTTCTTTTTTGGTTGGAAAAAACGTGCCATTGCTTGTGCCTAATGTATCTTTTAATAAGTAATTGGTATCCAGGACTCACTATTCTGTCTTGGAATCATTGTCGAACGTCACGGCTTTGATTAAGCTTACCGTTCACTTAACCGCCATTGTGTGCGTTATTTTCCCATATCCAGACCTCGATGTAATTAAAGAACATGACCAGATATGGCTTAAGAGCCCGTGTAATTACCTTAACTCTAGCTCCAACCCTGATTATTGGGCTGCTATTGAGTGCATTTTTCTCATTTAACCGCTATCAAGACCTTGAGGGTCAAGTGGTTAACACTGGTACTAGCATCATTGAACCACTAGCGATTGCGAGTGAGTCTGGCATGAAGCTCGAAAGTCGAGAGTCTGTTCGTCAGCTGATTAGCTATGCTCATCGAAAAAATTCTAAGCTGGTGCGCAGTATTGCGGTGTTTGATGAACGTCATGAGTTGTTTGTAACGTCAAACTTCCATCCTGATTTTGAAAGCCTGACCTATCCGAAAGATAAACCGATTCCGCATTTAAGCTCATCGAACCTGCTCGATAACACGCTGATTCTTAGGACACCTATCATCGCTGAGGGACAATACATCAACTCAGCTAATGGCCAGTCTCAAGCGAACCAAGCGATCGGTTATATTGCGATAGAGTTAGACTTGTCGTCACTTCGATTGCAGCAATATCAAGAAGTGTTCTCTGCCTTCTTGGTGCTGATCCTCGGTCTTGGACTTTCTGGGGTATTTGCCTTCCGCTTGATGCACGATGTAACCCAACCGATCACACACATGAAAAACATGGTCGACCGAATTCGTCGTGGCCACCTCGATGTGCGTATCGAAGGCAAAATGCATGGTGAGCTTGATTCACTGAAAAACGGTATCAACGCGATGGCGGTCTCGCTATCAGAATATCACGTCGAGATGCAGCACAGCATCGACCAAGCAACATCTGATCTGCGTGAAACCCTAGAGCAATTAGAGATTCAAAACGTTGAGTTAGACATTGCGAAAAAACGAGCTCAAGAAGCCGCTCGTGTTAAATCCGAGTTCTTGGCGAATATGTCTCATGAACTTAGAACACCACTCAATGGTGTAATTGGCTTTACTCGTCAGATGCTCAAGACACACCTATCGAACAGCCAAACCGATTACCTGCAGACCATTGAGCGTTCGGCCAACAACCTACTCAGCATCATCAACGATATCTTGGACTTCTCGAAACTTGAAGCCGGCAAACTCGCTCTAGAAAATATTCCATTTGAGTTCCAAGCGAGCCTAGAAGAGGTGGTTAACCTTCAAGCCACTAATGCTCATGAAAAAGGTCTTGAGCTTACGCTTAAGATCGACCCAAAAGTACCACCAGGCGTTGTTGGTGATCCACTGCGTATCCAACAGATCCTGACTAACCTCGTGGGTAACTCGATCAAGTTTACCGAGCGTGGCAACATTGACATCAGCGTTGAACTTCGTTCACAAAGCGAAGACAGCATTGAGCTGCAGTTTATGGTTCGAGATACGGGCATTGGTATCTCAGAGCGCCAACAAGCACAACTTTTCCAAGCCTTCAGCCAAGCCGATGCGAGCATCTCTCGTCGTTATGGTGGTACAGGCTTAGGTCTGGTAATCACCCAAAAACTGGTCAGCCAAATGGGCGGAGAGATCAGCCTAACCAGTCGTCTTCACCAAGGCTCCACCTTCTGGTTCACCCTGAGACTATCGACTACCGATATGCCGATGACAGAACTAATAGAGACTCAGTGCCTGCAAGGCAAGCAACTGCTGCTTATCGAACCAAACATGCAAGCGGCATCAATTACTCAGCAGATCCTAACCCAAGAAGGCTTAGTGGTAACGTACCGTTCGGTTATGCCTGACGAATCTACCTCGTATGACTACGTTCTACTTAACTTAGCCGCGAACCAAGAGTATCAATTTGATACCGTAAGTGGTTGGGCGATTGGCGCGAAGAAGATCGCTCAGAACGTGATTATTGGTACACCAAGTACCGAGCTAGCGTTGGGTGAGCAATTGATGAAAGAGGTCGATGTTCAGTGCATTACTAAGCCTCTCTCTCGCAAGAAGTTGCTGCAAACTTTGGTATCAAATCAAGCGCCAACCTTAATTGCACCCGCTATTGAAACACATTCAGAAGAGAAACTACCGCTTACGGTATTGGCGGTCGACGACAACCCTGCCAACCTTAAACTGATTACTGCGCTGCTAAAAGAGCGCGTAGAGACAGTGATCAGTTGTACTAGTGGTCAGAAAGCTCTCGACAAAGCGACAGAGACTCCATTTGATGTCATTTTCATGGATATTCAAATGCCGCAGATGGACGGCGTGACCGCTTGCCAAAAAATTAAGGCGTTGGCGAACAATGCAAACACGCCTGTGATTGCTGTTACTGCGCATGCAATGATGGGAGAGCGTGACCGACTACTTGAAGCAGGTATGGATGACTACCTAACCAAGCCTATCGAAGAGCATGTGTTACAACAGGTTCTTATTCATTGGAGCCCTACCTCTGAGATTGAGCACATTGATAAAATAGACCCAGATCACCCGGCGGTCTCTGCTGAAATCGACCACAGCTCTGTTTCAGAAGTTGAAGCCAGCGAGCACAAGAACATCATCATTGATTGGCAAGCTGCTTTGAAACAAGCCGCCAATAAAGAAGACCTCGCACGCGATATGCTGCAAATGCTCGTAGATTTTATTCCTGAAGTTTATGAGGCTGCAGACAAGGCGATAGAAGACAGTGACTACCCCGTTGAAGCGCTGACACACATCATCCACAAGATGCATGGCAGCAGCTCATACAGTGGGGTACCAAGGCTTAAGTCGGTATGTGCAACGATAGAGAAAGAACTTCGTTCAGGCACTTCTGTTGAAGACATTGAACCGGAGCTTTTTGAACTTCAGGATGAATTAGATAAGGTTCAAGCAACCGCGATTCATTATTTGAAACCAGCCAAGACCTAGCGAATATTTCTTACTCACAAATATTCATTAAACGGTTTACCAGCCAATAAAAAAGCAGAGCTCATGAGCTCTGCTTTTTTCTGTCTAGAACCTAGAGCACCAGATATAATACCAATCACAGTAAGTAAGTGATCAAAAATAGCGTAGGAAAAAAGCTTGAGAACAAGGCAGGATTTTTCGATAAGTAGTTATTCTACAATCAAAAATTCTAACGAAGTTATCGAGTTTTTTAACAAGCTAGGGTGAACAGTTATTTACTACGATTGGTATAAAGTAGCGGTAATCTATTTACGACTCGAGTAGTACCGTCGCCACCGCATAATGGCGCTCATCAGAGATAGTCAGGTGAATTGACTTTGTACCACTCGCATCTGCGATTTCACGCGCTTTTTTATGCAGGCTTAGAACTGGCTTGCCATGCTCATCGTTTGAAATCTCGAAGTCGTGGAAGGTCACACCAAGAGCGATGCCTGTGCCTAATGCCTTAGACGCCGCCTCTTTTGCAGCAAAACGCTTTGCAAGATAACGCCCTTTTTGCTTAAGTTGCTGGAATACTTCAAATTCAGAATCGGTCAAAATACGCTGAGCGAAAGCCTCACCACTTCGTGATAATGCCTTTTCAACACGTTCAATTTCTGCGATATCTGTACCTAATCCAACAACAGCCATGTTTACCCTACTACCAACTTCTATCTATTAACTTTTCGATTCTACTGATTAACCGCTTAACGCTTACAACTAAACGAATGCCGAGTTAAAGAACTAAGCGTTGTTGCGCGCTGTTTCCATCACGGCTTTCATATCTGCAACGGCTTTATTCAAACCATCAAAGACTGCGCGGCCCATGATCGAGTGACCGATGTTCAACTCGTAAATCTCAGGAAGTGCCGCAATCGGCGCTACGTTATGGTAAGTCAGACCATGACCCGCATTCACTGTAATACCAAGGTCGTCTGCGTAGCTTGCACCTGCAGCAATCTTTTTAAGCTCGTCTTGTTGGTCTTCTTCAGTTTTAGCATCAGCATAGTGGCCAGTGTGCAGTTCAATGAACGGTGCGCCACACGCTTTCGCAGCATCGATTTGCTCACGATCGGCATCGATAAACAGAGATACTTTGATACCCGCAGCCGACAATTTTTCGGTCGCCGCTTTGATCTTTTCAAGTTGACCAACCACGTCCAAGCCGCCTTCCGTCGTCAGCTCTTCACGCTTTTCTGGAACCAGACAAACGAACTCAGGATTAGTATCAAGTGCAATTTGAACCATCTCGTCCGTTACGGCCATCTCTAAGTTCATGCGAGTCTGGATTGTCTCAGCAAGAATACGTACATCGCGATCAACAATATGACGGCGATCTTCACGCAAGTGAATCGTAATGCCGTCAGCACCCGCACGTTCAGCAATTTCAGCTGCGTGTACTGGGTCTGGATATTTAGTACCACGTGCATTACGTAGAGTTGCAATATGGTCGATATTAACGCCTAAAAGGATTGAGCTCATTTTCCAATACTCCGTGCTCTAGAGAGGGCTATTGTTGGCATAAATAGCTCTCTACTTTTTAATGGTTTGCCGCCAAGATACGGCTTTAAGGCTATGCGTGTAAAGCGTTTTGCCGCTTTTAACTGCTCTTTAGTGATAAACCTACGCTCACTGATTGCGATAAGTTCATCGCCCATAAAAGTCAGGTTATCTCGACGCACCGAAGCGATGAAGCCTTTCTGCTCTCGATAGCGATAAGTCATGCTCGGATCAATCGCTTCGCCAGTGCCCGCGCAGTGTAAAAAGTCGACGCCATACCCCATAGCGGAAAGTAGAGCCAATTCAAAACGACGCAGTGCTGGCTCAGGGTTCTCATTATGAGCGAGTTCTGTTAAGGCATGAAGATAGTCATGAAAAAATGCGGGCATGGCCACTTCGGCCATCAACACTCGCCCAACTAATTCATTAACGTACATTGCTGAATACAGATTAATGCCGGCAAGAGGAAGCCCCAAGCTGATCGGTTCAGCTTGGCGCAACGTTTTCATTGAACCATTGCCAGACCACTTAAGCAGTAGCGGCGTAAAAGGTTGCAATGCACCTTTCAAATTAGAACGCTTACTCCGCGCACCTTTAGACATCAACGTCACCCGACCGTACTCTTCGCTGAAGACGTCCAGAATCAGGCTCGACTCACTGTATGGTCGACGGTGCAACACAAAGCATCGCTGTAACCCTTCGCTCAATCACTTACCCTTCTTACAGATACAAAAAGAGAGAGTTCGCACTCTCTCTTGTATTTATATTCAATTCAACTTTCTTAATATCAGAAAGTGACGTTCAATATATTATAGATCGTCGATGTAGCCTAACGAGCGAAGTGCACGCTCATCGTCAGCCCAACCAGACTTAACTTTAACCCAAGTCTCTAGGTAAACCTTACGACCGAACAGTTCTTCCATGTCGATACGAGCTTCACGACCAATCGTTTTGATCTTCTCGCCCGCTTTACCAATCACCATCTTCTTCTGACCAGTACGTTCAACAAGAATCAAAGCATTGATGTGGAAACCATCGTTATCTGGGTTGTAATCAAAACGCTCGATTTCAACCGTTACTGAGTAAGGTAGCTCTTCGCCTGTGAATCGCATCAGTTTTTCACGGATGATTTCAGAGGCCATAAAGCGCTGTGAGCGATCCGTTACGTACTCTTCTGGGAAGTGGTGCGTCGCTTTTGGTAAAGAGTTACGAACGTGCTTACGCAGTACATCGATATTCTTACCTTGCTTCGCCGAGATTGGCACAACATCAAGGAAGTCCATCTTCTTAGACACTTCCATCATGTGTTGCATCACGTCTGTACGGTCTTGAACGTTGTCTACTTTGTTAATGCAAAGGACAACTGGGAAATCTGTTTTTCTCAGCTTGTTCAGTACCATCTCATCGTCGTCAGTCCAGTGAGTACCGTCAACAAGGAAAAATACTAGGTTCACATCGCTCAGTGAGCTATTCGCCGCACGGTTCATCAAACGGTTGATTGCACGCTTTTCTTCGATGTGAAGTCCAGGAGTATCAACGTAGATCGCTTGGTAATCACCTTCAGTTTCTACACCCATAATACGGTGGCGTGTTGTCTGAGGTTTACGTGATGTAATCGAGATTTTCTGACCCAAAATATGGTTCAGAAGCGTCGATTTACCTACGTTTGGTCGACCCACAATAGCGATAAAGCCACAGTGTTGGTTTTCCGGTAGGCCCGTTTTTTTGCTATCAGATGAAAAGAATGCATCGATATCGAAATCTTGATTGTTATCAGACATTGCTTAGTTGCTCTAATGCTGTTTCAGCAGCCGCTTGTTCTGCCTTGCGGCGGCTAGTGCCTTTACCGATAACAGGTTTATCCACACCTGCCACTTCACACTCAACCGTAAACTCTTGGTTGTGTGCTTCACCTTTAATATTAGTCACTGTGTAGACAGGTAGGGGATTTCTTCGACCTTGTAAAAACTCTTGTAAGCGAGTTTTTGGATCTTTTTGAGATACACCAGGCTGAATAGACTCTAGGCGAGATTGGTACCAGCTTAAAATAATACGGCGAACAACCTCGGTATCACTATCTAAATAGACAGCGCCGATGATCGCTTCAACCGCATCCGCTAGAATAGAATCACGACGGAAACCGCCACTCTTCAACTCACCTGGACCTAATTTTAAGTAATCTCCTAGTTCGAATTCACGACCTAGTTCTGCCAATGTATGACCACGTACTAATGTTGCGCGCATGCGGCTCATATCACCTTCGTTTACCTTAGGGAAACGGTGGTAAAGATCATCAGCGATAACAAAACTTAAAATTGAATCGCCCAGAAACTCAAGACGTTCGTTGTGTTTACCTGCGGCACTGCGGTGAGTCAGCGCCAAATGGATAAGATCGGCATCATTAAACTGATAGCCAATCTTTCTCTCTAGTTTATCAATTGGAGAATTCATGCTCTCTCGATGTGTTATGTGATCGATTAGTGAATCCCACCGATGCGATTAAAACGCACACCAGTAGGAATCCATGTTGGAAGTACACTGTCTGAACCGCGTTCGAATTCGAAGCTGATCCAAATAGCAACGGCCTTACCAACAAGGTTTGCTTCAGGGACAAAGCCCCAGTAACGGCTGTCAGCACTGTTGTCACGGTTATCACCCATAACAAAGTATTGGCCTTCTGGAACGATCCACTCGTTAACACCATTGCGAGGTTGATATGCTTGCACACGATCACGGCGTAATGGGTTAACTAAGATTTGGTGCTCCACGTCACCCAGTTGTTCATTCAACTGAATTAGAGGCACACCATCTTGAATAAATTGGCTTTCTTCAACGTTACTCAACTTCACTGGTTTACAGCTACTGCCACCCTTCGCTTGAATACAGATTTCTTTATTGCTGCTGTAGCGAATGGTATCACCCGGCATACCAATAACACGCTTGATGTAGTCGATATTCGGCTGAGGTGGGTATTTGAATACGATTGAATCACCACGTTCTGGTTTGCCTGTTTCTACCAATTGAGTGCGCCATACAGGATCTTTTAGACCATAAGCGTACTTTTCTACCAAGATGAAATCACCAACCAATAGTGTTGGCATCATCGAGCCAGATGGAATTTGAAACGGTTCATAAATAAATGAACGCAAAACCAAAACAAATGCAATTACAGGGAAAATGGACACACTGTTCTCAACCCACCAAGGCTGAGCCGTATCTTTTGCGCTGGTTGCAGCGTCTAGGCCATTCGACTGTGCTTCAACGTCAGCCAGTTTTTGTTGGCGCTTCTTCGCCCACACAAACTTTTCCAACGCCCATACAATGCCAGTCACTAGAGTTACGATCACTAAGATAAGCGAAAATGTATTAGCCATTGATATCCCTTAAATTTCATTTCTTTAAAAATAACGAAAGTGAAAGAGCATAACTCTTTCACTCTGCTTAATATTTCTAATTTGTATCAATCATGCTGACTAAATGCTGGGAAGATTACGCAGGAAAAATCGTTTAGTTCGAGGCGCAAAGTGCAGTGACTAGCGGGCCTAATTGCAATCTTTGCAACAAAGAAATAAACGATTTTAACCAGTAATGTTCAGCAGATAGTTAGTGCGATTGATACCTAGTCTTTGCCAACATGAAGGATTGCTAAGAATGCCTCTTGAGGCAGTTCAACGTTACCGATCTGCTTCATACGCTTCTTACCTTCTTTTTGTTTCTTAAGAAGTTTCTTCTTACGACTGATATCACCACCGTAACATTTTGCGATTACGTTCTTACGCAGTTGTTTCACTGTAGAACGAGCAATAATGTGGTTACCAATCGCGGCTTGAATCGCGATATCAAACATCTGGCGAGGGATGAATTCTTTCATCTTCTCAACCAGTAGACGACCACGAGACTGGGCAATATCTTTGTGTGTAATGATCGCCAGTGCATCAACCGTTTCACCATTCAACAATACATCTACACGTACCATGTTTGATGCTTCGTAACGTTGGAAGTTGTAATCCAATGATGCGTACCCGCGAGACGTTGACTTCAGACGGTCGAAGAAGTCTAGAACCACCTCAGCCATTGGAAGATCGTACGTCACAGCAACTTGGTTACCGTGATAAACCATGTCGACTTGCACGCCACGCTTCTCAACACACAGTGTGATCACGTTGCCTAGGTAATCCGAAGGTACCAGAATATTACAGCGAGCAATCGGTTCACGAATTTCTTCTAAGTCATTAATAGCAGGCAGTTTAGCCGGGCTATCAACATAGAGAATTGTGCCATCCGTTTTTACAACTTCGTACACTACGGTTGGTGCCGTTGTGATTAGGTCTAGGTCGTATTCACGCTCTAAACGCTCTTGGATGATCTCCATGTGAAGCATTCCTAAGAAACCACAACGGAAACCAAAGCCAAGTGCTGCTGAACTTTCTGGTTCGTAAAATAGTGATGCATCGTTCAGGCTTAGTTTGCCTAGTGCGTCACGGAAGTTTTCGTAGTCATCAGACGATACTGGGAATAGACCTGCGTATACCTGAGGCTTCACTTTTTGGAAACCAGGTAGACGTTCTGTGCTGCCGCCTTTTGCAAGCGTCAACGTATCACCAACAGGTGCGCCAAGGATGTCTTTAATACCACAAACAACCCAGCCAACTTCGCCAGTATTTAGCTCAGTTGTGTCGATTTGCTTAGGTGTGAAGATACCTAGACGGTCAACACCCCAAACTTGGTCTGTCGACATTACTTTAATCTTGTCGTTCTTCTTCAGCTTACCGTTCTTGATACGAACCAAAGAAACAACGCCTAAGTAGTTATCGAACCAAGAGTCAATGATCAGAGCTTGTAGTGGCGCTTCTGGATCACCTTCCGGTGGCGGGATAGCCGTTACGATGTTTTCAAGAACGTCATCAACACCGATACCGGTTTTTGCAGAACAACGCGTCGCTTCCATCGCATCGATACCAACGATCTCTTCGATTTCTTCAGCAACTCGTTCAGGTTCAGCAGCAGGTAAGTCAATCTTGTTCAAGATTGGCACTACTTCCAGTTCCATTTCGATCGCGGTGTAACAGTTTGCTAGAGTTTGAGCTTCAACACCTTGGCCGGCATCCACTACAAGAAGCGCGCCTTCACAAGCGGCTAGAGAGCGAGATACTTCATAAGAGAAGTCTACGTGTCCAGGGGTATCGATAAAGTTAAGTTGGTAAGTTTCACCATCTTTAGCTTTGTAATCTAAAGTCACACTCTGCGCTTTAATTGTAATACCACGCTCGCGTTCTATATCCATAGAATCGAGGACTTGAGCTGCCATCTCACGTTCACTTAACCCTCCACAAACTTGGATTAAGCGGTCAGAAAGGGTCGACTTACCGTGGTCGATGTGGGCGATAATCGAAAAATTACGAATGTGCTTCATAGGCTTGGTGTGACTAAACTCTTTGAATAGGGATAATAAGAAAGCCGCAACGCGTCCAATCTACAGTCAGCATTGGTGGCGGCATTTCAATCAAGTTGGCAGATTCTACCCAATTTAAGGGCAATAAGCATCATAAATTAGATGAGAGACTTGCCTAGGATTCTAATCAAGACAACTTCTTGCTTGGATTTGTCTTCCATTGGTTTAGCTAAGCGCTTCGCCAAACCAATACCACCAGCAGTAAACAGCGCTGCAGTTAAGATAACAATGCCCTCGCCCCCTTGGAGTAAGGGTTGTAACAAGAGTTGTCCAAAACCAGCACCAACCATCAACATGAAAAGCGGGATAAGATAAACAATAGCCGCAGACTGAAGTAGGCTTTTTTCTGGAAAGCCAATTTCTACGATCTGGCCTGCTTTAACTAAGCTTTGGGTTTTAAGCTGCCAAAACAAGGATTTATTGCCAACAGCCTTCGTCACAATACCCGTTCCGCAGCTTTTTTGAGATGAGCAGCTGCTGCAACTGGTTTGTTGTTCGCAACTCAGCTGAACAAAATATTGCTTACCTTTTTGTTCGACTGAGCTAACGGTCGCCAACGCAGTCATCATTGCGCTGGTGCCGGTTTATTGAACGTGACGGATTGAGCGATACGCTTGGCCGTTGCTGGCGGAATATCACCAACCACAGAGATTTCTTTGTCGCCAATCACTAAGCTGTGCAAGGTTCTTCGCCCTTGGCGTACCAGCTGTCCTTTCAATGAATGTTCGTCTTTATCGGCGATATAAACCGAAAAGCTAAATAATCCATCACTGAAAAGCTGGCTTTCAACCATTTTTTCGGTCGCAGCCATTTGGTAACGGCTGAGTTCTTTCGATTTAAATCCTTCTGGCACCCACGAGGCTTGCCAGTCGGTCTCGCTCACCAAGCCTTCTGGCAATGACAAAACCTTCGGCAATTTAGCTTGATTCAAACCGCCCATTGCTTCTGCAATTTTATCGTTCACGACATAAGAGATAGTGCGGTACTGCTCAAGCACTTCGCCATCACGATCCAAAAGATCGGCACGCAAAGGAAGGTTGGTTTTCTCGTCGACCCAAACCACGTAAGAGTATCGAAGGCCGTCTTTCGGCACGACGCGTAATACTTGCGTGGTACTGCCCGCCTCACGAGAACGCCCAACTTTTACAAAATCGTAGTATTGGTTGAGAGAATCGATATCTCGATTAATCATCGGAATGACAGGTGCAACCATACTGCCAGACTGAATAGTAAATGGCTCTGTACCCGGTTCGATGTAGCTAACTTCATTGCCACGTCGAATAACCTCACGAACAGGGCCGCTTAGATAAACAAGGTGTGCAAGTTGTTGGTCGTCGTTAACTGCATGACGATAAAGCAGAGGTTCAATGCTGCTCTTCTTTATCAATATGTAGGAGAGTTCGTAATTTAGATGCTGACTGGCCTCGTTCATTTGATGTAACAAGGCCTTTGCAGTGGTTTCCTCTGCAAAGGCTGTTGGAGACATCAAGCTGAACAGTGTCAGTGCACTGACCAGGATTTTCTTCATTCAATATCCGATTCTAGGTGTGCATCTTCCATTGGCGATGCATCACTGTTTAATCTTAGTTGTAGCTCATAATCTTCTAACAATGCATGAACGCGTTTGCGTTGCTCTTGCATGTTAGCTTCAGATGCAGGTCTCTCAACAGAGTCACGCGTTAAGCTTACTGGTTCCGCAGAACCTGCAAATGGAATCGTCTGGAGTACAGGCAACTGCTCTGGAGCTGCGGGATCGCTGCCACCATATTGCTGAACACCCAATACAACTGCTAATGAAACACACGCTGCCACGGCAACTTGTCCAAACTGTTGTAACCATGCAGGAAGCTGACGCTTCGCTTGCTGAGGTTTAGGCTGCTCTTCAATTGGAGCAACAGTAGGTTCAACATTCAATTGGTGCAGGTTCGACATTGAACCATGTGCAGGCTCATCATCAAGCGCTGCAGCTACACTGTTAGCAATGTTCCACTCTGGAGTTTCTGGCGCATCCCCACGCATAACATCACCAATTAAATGGTAACTCTGCCAGGTATCCATGCTTTCTTGATCAGATTCGAGATCTACTATGAGAGCTTTATCGATCGTTTCACCATCCATGAGTGCCGAAAGCTTTTCTTTATCAGCCATTATTTTCACCATAATTATTACAAGTTCTAGCGTTGTAAAAGAGGTTTAATTTTCTTTTCTACCGCTTCACGAGCTCGGAAAATACGCGAACGTACGGTTCCTACAGGGCAATCCATTACTTCTGCAATCTCTTCGTAGCTCAAACCTTCGAGCTCACGCAACGTCATTGCAGTTTTTAAGTCTTCGGGTAGCGCTTCAATCGCTCCAAAAACAACTTGTTTCAATTCGTTTGACAGCGTTAAGTTCTCAGGGTTCGATATTTCTTTTAACGCGCTGCCTGTTTCGTAATATTCTGCATCTTCTGCATCTACATCTGTTGCTGGCGGCCTGCGGCTCTGGGCAACAATATGATTTTTAGCGGTGTTCACGGCAATTCGGTACAACCATGTATAGAAAGCACTCTCACCACGAAAGTTAGGTATCGCGCGGTAAGCTTTAATAAAAGCTTCTTGTGCTACATCAGGTACATCACCGGAATTATTCACGTATCGAGAGATAAGATTACAAACTTTGTTTTGATACTTAACCACTAATAAGTTAAATGCCTGCTTATCTCCACTCTGAACTCGCTCAATCAACACTTGATCGGTTAGCTGCTCGTTCATTCGAGCGGGTACTCCTATTGTTATAACCCTTACCTTCACAGATATGGGTACTAATTATGCGAAATGTAGTATTGACACCACCGTCTACAAGAGCACTATTGTGACTAAGCCAAATACCGAAAGTTCCAACTTTCCTAAAATTATTTGCCATTATTGTTTCACAATGTGATGTAATAAAAATAGTTATCCCTATCAATTTGGGGAAACTTGAGCAAAAGCAATGGTATTGAGCAATTAAATATTTCTAGATAGCTGTCTATATATTGATTTTGTGTCGTGTTTTAGGATGACTAGGGAAAGATTATAACAGTCTTACCCAAACTCCTAAAACAAGACGAAGTCAATTGAGCATGGACAACTCGACTATAGCCCGGGATTTAATAAGTTTTATGAACGCAAACCGTGAACATCAGTGTGATGTATTAGTGGTAGGAAGTGGTGCGGCAGGCTTGTCATTAGCCTTACGCGTAGCAGAACATGCAAAAGTAATTGTATTAAGCAAAGGACCACGCAGCGAAGGATCGACGTATTACGCACAAGGTGGTATTGCGGCGGTGTTCGATGAATCGGACAGTATTGAGTCTCATGTAGAAGATACTCAAATTGCTGGGGCTGGGTTATGCGAAGAAGATACAGTTCAATTCATTGCTGAAAATGCTAAAGAGTGTGTGCAATGGCTGATTGATGGTGGTGTTCCATTTGATAAAGATGAGAACAGCACAGAAGGCCAACCAAAATATCACCTCACTCGTGAGGGCGGCCACAGTCACCGCAGAATTCTGCACGCTGCCGATGCAACTGGCATGGCGATGCAAACCTCACTGCAAGATAACGTCAAGAATCACCCAAATATCGAGATCTTCGAGCGTCACAATGCGCTGGATTTAATCACCGAAGATAAGATAGGTGGTTCGAAAGACAAGGTTATCGGTGCCTACATTTGGAACCGTAACCAAGAGCACGTTGAAACCGTGCGCGCTAAATTTGTTGTATTAGCAACAGGCGGCGCTTCAAAGGTTTACCAATACACCTCTAACCCAGATGTCTCTTCAGGTGATGGTATTGCTATCGCTTGGCGTGCGGGTTGTCGTGTGGCAAACCTTGAGTTCAATCAGTTCCACCCGACTTGCTTATTCCACCCAGAAGCGCGTAACTTCCTACTAACGGAAGCATTGCGTGGTGAAGGTGCCTACCTGCGTCGTCCAGACGGTTCTCGCTTTATGAAGGACTTCGATGAGCGCGGTGAACTGGCTCCGCGTGATGTGGTTGCTCGTGCGATTGACTTTGAAATGAAGCGCTTAGGTGCTGACTGCATGTATGTTGATATCAGCCACAAGCCTGAAGAATTCATCACGACGCATTTCCCAATGATCCATACTCGCTTGATGGATTTGGGGATTGATATGACCAAAGAACCGATTCCAATCGTACCGGCTGCTCACTACACTTGTGGTGGTGTGATGGTGAATAAGCAAGGTCAAACTGACCTCACTAACCTATATGCGATTGGCGAAGTGAGTTATACCGGCTTGCACGGTGCAAACCGTATGGCTTCAAACTCACTGCTTGAGTGTGTGGTATACGCGTGGGCAGCCGCAAAAGATATCGTTGAAAACATCGATCAATCTCAACTGTGCGCTGAACTTCCGGCATGGGATGAAAGCCAAGTCACCAACAGTGATGAAGAAGTGATCATTCAACACAACTGGCACGAGCTAAGACTGTTCATGTGGGATTACATGGGTATTGTTCGAACGGACAAACGCCTTGAACGTGCAATGCGCCGCATTCAGATGTTGCAGCAGGAAACTCATGAGTACTACAGCTACTTTAAGGTTTCAAATAACCTATTAGAACTGCGTAACTTACTACAAGTCGCTGAGTTGATGGTTCGCTGTGCAATGCAACGTAAAGAGAGCCGCGGCCTACACTACACGCTGGATTACCCAGAACTTGCTGAAGACAGCGGCCCAACCATTCTGACACCAGAGAAAAGCCAGTCTTAATTTTTGGTCATGGAAAAAGACGACAGGGAGCCTAGAGCTCCCTTTCTTTTATCTTTGGTTCTTGTTTATCCAATGCTTTCGTTTATCAAACGGACTCGTTGTAAATGTGCCAAGAAGTGTCGATATTCACGTTCATTGCAACTATCTCGCCACAACAAGACTGAATATCCGCACTCAAACTGCAATTTAACGAAGAACTGCGCCCAGATCTTATCAACGGACTTAAGTGTGTAGGCTTGCTCATTGAGTCGGAACTCGCCATCTTCTTTATAGTCAAAGCACCCATGTGCTGTATTCAAGATTACATGATTGGCTTTAAACAAACTGAACACTAAAGCTAAACAATAGAGGGCAACAGCGAGTGGAATAGAAGAGAAAACGATGAAAAACAAAAGGCACCCAAAAACAGTGCCTTTTGCAAATAATGCGGAATACGAAGGGTTAAGCTGAAGCTTAACGAACCTTGCTGAGGTTATGCGCGACAATTTTATCAACCATTGAAGCATGGCCTAGGTTTTCACTGCGTCCGTGTCCCATTACCCAAGTAAACAGGTCTGGGTCATCACACTCTAATAGAGAAACAAACTCACGCTGCTCCTGCTCTTGCAATGAATCAAAACACTCTTCGAAAAATGGCATGATAACTACGTCAAGTTCCAACATGCCACGACGGCAACCCCATTTAATTCGTGCTTTCTGCTCTGCAGTGTACATTGGCTATCCTCACCTATAATTTTTCTTTCTCGGAGTGTAACAAGTCATACGCTCTGCAACTACTATGTGAGTCACAGTCCCTATCTAAGCTCACAAAAAAACCTAAGCTGACAAAGAAACAGAACCGGATTAACATAGAGCCAAATAAAATTCTTAGGAAAGATAAAATGGATTGGAAAAACACATTTCAGCCGCTCGCTCATACGCAAAATGAATCGCTTCCAGAACTGATGATGACACACGTGTCAGATTGGAGCGCAATTACCATGATAGGCGATGACAAAAAGTCGTACCTACAAGGTCAAGTAACGTGCGATGTCGTCACTCTTCCTAATGATGAATCCACGTTAGGCGCGCATTGTGATGCGAAAGGAAAGGTTTGGAGTATCTTTCGTTTGTTCCACCACAATGGTGGCTACGCTCTTATGCAGCCTAAGTCTGCAATTGAAATCGAATTAGTTGAAATTAAAAAATACGCCGTATTCTCTAAGGTTGATATCGAGCAAACGTCTGACGTTGTTATCGGTGTGATGGGCGCGTCAGCTGATCAATACATTGACTCAATTTCAGAAAGCCAAGGTAAAGTGCGTGTAATCTCTGGTGGCACCGCTGTTCAAGTCTCTGACAACCGTTGGGCTCTACTTGTTACGCAAGAAGCAGCAGAAGCCTTGGTATCAAGCAGCACTGCAGAAAAAGTATCAGAAGCGCTTTGGCAGTATCATGAAATTCTTGATGCTCAGCCGAACCTATCGAAAGCAGAGCAAAACGAACACATCCCTCAAGCACTCAACCTGCAAGCGATTGGCGGTATCAGCTTTTCAAAAGGCTGTTACACAGGTCAAGAAACAGTTGCTCGTGCTAAATACCGTGGCATGAACAAGCGTGAAATGCGCATTGTTTCAGGAACGAGTTCAGATATATTGTCTCTAGAGAATACGATTGAACTAGAGCGCAGCGTAGGTGAGAACTGGCGCGGTGCAGGCCGACTATTAAACGTCTATCAATTTGCTGATAATCAGGCGATTGGTTTGATGGTGTTGCCAAACAACCTTGATGACGATGTTCAGCTTCGATTGACTGCGCAACCTGAGCAAATATGGAACATTCTGCCACTGCCTTACAGCCTTGACGAAGAGTAGCCACGTGGAAACACTGATTACACAATGGTTAGATCAACAGCAGGTGGACTATCGCCTGTTGGTGCAAAGCAAGCCAACCACCAGCATCGAAGAGACAGCGCAAGAACGAGGTATTAATGCCTCTCAAATGGTCAAGTGCATCCTGCTTAAGGATATGGGAAACCAGTATGCGTTGGCCTGTACTCCTGGCGATCGCTCTATCGATCCAAAGAAAGTACGCTCGGTACTGAATTGCCGTCGAATGACCTGCGTATCACTCGCTGATGTTGAAGCCATCACCGGCTTTAAAGCTGGATGTGTTGGGCCTATTGCTCTAAAGAGATACATGCCGATCATTTTTGATCCTTCCATTCAGAGCAACTCGACCGTTACCATTAGCTCGGGTGATCGAATGGCTGGCGTTGCGTTGGATCCCAATGATCTCATAGCACTATGTGCACCGATCGTCGCTGACATCAGTCGATGAACGTTTCGAACAGATCATGCTTCGCAAACTTCATTTTAATATTTCATTGAGTACATTTTTAGTGTGAACTTCGTCATAAGAAAAACACACCCACCTTAAATAGTTACTCAAAATAAAAGCATAAGTAGTCACAAGGTTGAATTTGCGTTATTGTTATTTTACTGACTAGCCTTTAAGCAAATCAGTACAAGTGAATCCACTGAGTAACATCAGTATCCACTTTTGTGTAATGCATCTGTGACTATTCGCCCGTTTTAGACGGGCTTTTTTTTGTTCAAAATTTACAATTTGATTACACAAACAAAAAAATTCCGCCTATTCTTATACTTGTAACATTAGCACTGCTTAATACCGGACAGGAAAGTTCGTAGCAGTTCACTACTCAGTACTATTTTGGGGAGGAGCTCACGTAAAAATAGATATTTACTGAAGAAAGTGCTTAGAACAGCACAAATATCTAATTAACGTCAACTCTACTGCATATTACTCCATGCTTATCACAATAATTATCTCGGAGTTTTTCTATAATATGCAGGCTAGGTAAATATAAGGATAATTAAAAATGAGACTGTTTAAGCGCTATACACCGAGTATGATTGCTAAACATGTAAGTCGACTTTTCAAAGGACGAATCTACATTTACGGCGTAGGTAAATTTGAGTTTGATAACGGTAAACTCGTACTACCAGACCGAGCAGAGAAGCGTCACTTCCAAACCGTAAAAGAAATAAATAGTGAAATCATGAAACTGCGCTGCGCGTACGCATGATCTGATAGTCTAAAGAATTAAAAACAAAAAGGGTTGGCATTATGCCAACCCTTTTTTCGTGTTCGTGATGTCGTTAATTGCTATCAACTTTAGCTACTGACCATCAACAGCAATCCATCTCACGCGACTATCGGTGTACTACGGGGCGCTTAGCTAAATCCGGAAGGTTGCCCGACAACCCCAGCGCTCGCTTCATTATCTCATCTTTCGCACCCGGTAATTGACCAGCAAGCTTCATACCGATACCACGAATTAGCTTCTTAGCCGGATTATCGCCTTCAAACAGATCTTTAAAGCCCTGCATTGAAGCAATCATTTTCGCCGCCTCAGCTTTTCTCCAGCGCTCATAGCCACGAAGGTTGCGCTTGGTACCAATATCCTCACCAGAAGCCCATAGCGTTAACAGCTCTTGCGCTAAGCTTGCTGCGTCTAATAGACCAAGGTTCACACCTTGCCCTGCTAATGGGTGAATAGTATGAGCAGCATCACCCACCAAAGCGACACGCTCTACAGCAAAGTCACGTGCATAACGCATGCGCAGTGGGAAGGCAAAACGGTCACCAACCACTTCGCATAATCCAAGCTTTGAGTCGAACTCTGCCGTTAGCTGCTTATTAAAATCAGCATCCGACATTGATACAAGCTTCTCGGCACGATTAGGCTCCGTAGACCAAACTATCGAGCTCATTTTGCTTGGCTGCATTGGCAGGAACGCCAACGGCCCTTGCGGTGTGAATATTTGACGAGCAACGCTATGGTGCGGCTCTGAGGTTTTGATGTTCGCGACAATCGCACTGTGGCCGTAATCCCAATGAGTTAATGGGATATCTTGTTGCTTGCGAACCCAAGAGTTTGCACCGTCAGCTCCAACAACTAACTTTGCTGTCAGCGCTTGGCCGTTGTCTAACGTTAGCCATGCTTCGCTCTCACCAATCGCCATCGTTTTACACGTTGCAGGCATGTATAGGCTGACATTATCTTGCTTCTTAACCTGATCAAGCAGCGCTAATTGGATTACGCGGTTTTCTACAATATGGCCTAGGTTAGGCTGTGCTAAGCGTGTTGAGTCAAACTCAATGCGAGCAAAGCTGTCTTGTTCCCACACTTCCATCGCTTGGTAGGGCGCAGCACGTCTTTGTTCGATACCTTGCCATGCGCCTAGATTGCGAAGAATCACTTCACTCGAGCGGCTCAATGCCGACACACGCACATCAGGCAATTCGCTAAGCCCTTCGCTAGGCGCTCTGCCTTCAATGACCGCAATTCTTAGATCGCTGTCTTTCAGTGCAGCCGCAAGCGCTAGGCCAACCATGCCACCGCCAACAATCGCGATATCAACACTTTGCATCATTATTTATTACCTTATCTTTCTACTAGGCCAAGCGTATGACGCAAAAGTGGACCTTTAAGTGGTGGAAGGTTATCAATTACGGCTAACCCAAGGTTTCGCCCAATACGAGCGGTCAAAAAATCGTTTGAGAACAGATGAACTAGGCTTGAAGTCAACGTAATCGTCGTGTCTCTGTCTTGTTCTCTACGCTTTCTAAAGTTAACAAGACCAGTGTAACGCCCAACATCATCCAGTTGGTTACATAACTCTTCAGCCAAAGAAGCCACATCACGAATGCCAAGATTAAAACCTTGCCCCGCAATAGGGTGAAGTGTTTGAGCAGCATTGCCAACAATGGCAAATCGATGAGAGATATTTTGCTGTCGGTGGCGAAGAATCAGTGGGTAGCTCGCACGCTTGCCGACTTTCTCTAGTCGGCCAAGTCGCCAACCGAAGTCATTCTGTAACTGCTCAAGAAATTCCTTGTCGTTTAAGGCCACCACTTTTTGTGCTTGTTCCGGTGACAAACACCAAACTAGCGATAAACGGTTGTCGCTCATCGGTAACAGAGCAACTGGCCCATGATGAGTAAAACGCTCAAAGGCTCGACCTTGATGGGGCTCACTAGCAACGATATTGGCAATCACAGCGACTTGTTCAAAGTCATGCTCACTCAATGAGATATTGAGTTGCTGACAACAGGTTGAGATTGCACCGTCAGCAGCAACCAATAACTTAGTCGTGACGGTTTGCCCACTTGTCAGCTCAATCGTCGTTAACGATTCATCACGTTCAACGGTTCTAACAGACTCAGGGCAAAGCATCGTAATTGCAGCTTCTGATTCTAATTTCTGCTGATAGATCCGCCCAACATCCGCTAACTCCACCACGTAGCCGAGCGCATCAACAGCAAGATCTTCACTGTAGATGTCTGTCATCCCAGCATGACCTCGATCTGATACATGGATATCTTTAATTGGGGTCGCTACCGGAGCGATAGATTGCCAAAGGCGCAAAGAATCAAGGATCTGCACCGTGCCATAAGACAGAGCGATCGAACGAGAATCAAAGCCTGGGTGAGCTTGATGATCAACCTGATAAGGCTCTACTACCGCAATCGATAGAGAACCTTGACTGAGGTGATTCAGAGCAAGGGCTAAGGTCGCCCCCGCCATTGCGCCACCAGCAATTACAACATCATACTGAGCCATTATAACCTCAAACCGACAAGCGGATTAATGAATGGTTGGAGCCGCATCTTCAGATGGGCGAGCACCGAATTCAGCATGAATCGTTAGTGCACACGCTTTTACGTGTTCAATAACGTGCTCTAGAAGCTGCGCTTGCTCTTCCATATCATCGTCTTCGTCAATGCCTAGCTTTGCCATCTCTTCAAGATCAGCTAATGCTTCTTTGGTACCGTCAGACGCTTTATTCAATTGAGCGCCAACCAAGCCTAAACCAGAAATAAAGTGGTTGATCCAATCTGACACACCATCAGCCAAATCAAACAAGCTTGCGCTTGCGTCTTCATCAGGCAGCAACATAGACAGTTCCATGCCTGAACCTGTGATTTCGCTGGTCGTCACCTTTAATGTAGCTTCCGCTAACGTTAATGCGCGATCTGGCCACCCCATGCCTTCATTGGTGTAATCAAAGATAAGTGGTTGCCAGCTTTTATCTGCTAGGTTTAAGCCTCCGCTCAACATACCCGTTAATAAACCATGCATCTCAGCAGGGTTTACGGCTAGGCTTGCCGATTGAAGTTCAGTCGCAACCGTTAGGTAGTCAGGTAAAGTAGTTTCGCTCATCAGATAGCTCGCTCAGTTATTCTTTATATCGATAGTATAATCGTACCACTTCACCCCAATTCTGGTAAGCGTCGATCCTGAGCAATTGAAGGACGACTGACTACCAATTGTTCAATTTGCTGAATTACTGTGTGCTCAAGCTCTCATTTACAAACAGTCACTCTGAAAAGCTTGAATCTTAATAGCGGTTTACCTATAGTTTCTCCCTCAGAGGAGATTGCTTCCTCATCGGTACTTGCACTTTTTCTTTCTCAAAAAATGATAAAGAGCAACAGCCTTAAATAGTGCGTTAAAGAGTTCATCCATCATGAGTAATCAAGCGGTAGACGTTGAAATATTAGGAAAACTGACTCGAGTGAATTGTCCCCCAGGGCAAGAAGAGTCATTGATTGCAGCGGCGGCCGATCTTGATAATCGATTGAAAGAGATGGCTGAACGTACTAAGGTAACCAATGAAGTGAAGCTGCTAACGATCGCAGCTCTGAACATTTGCTATGAATTACAAACCAAGAAGTTTGAAGCAAATGATGAACAAAACGCACTGACCGAGCGAATGGAACAGCTCACGACATCACTTTCAGATGTCCTCAGTAAAGTTAAGCACGGACAGCAATAGCGTACACAAAATTTACCCTGGAGTGTTTGTCAGAGGATTCACGTCCCCGAGCCGATAAGCAATCCCTAAGGGTTAGTACTTGAGTGCTATTGAGCATGCTCGGTCCGCCGAGAAGCCTACGGTAATCATTGCTGATCCGCCTTGAACTCGCTGGTTCAAGGGCCATCTATTCTCAACGGCACTTTGGGGTATCCCTTCTTATGAAGACGCTCACACGCAGCGAATTTCGCAAACAGATCCGTATCAAACGCAATGCCTTATCTGGCGACCAACAAACTCAATCCGGTATAGACTTAGTTAAGCAGTGCTCTCAGCTTGATGAGATTCAGTCAGCTCAACATATCGCCCTCTATATTTCCATTGATGGCGAACTCGATACCCAGCCTTTAATTGAATGGTTATGGGCGCAAGGCAAGCAAACTTATTTACCAGTATTACACCCCTTCTCTACCGGACATCTGCTGTTTCTACATTACTCTCCAACCACACCCACTGTTTTGAATAAGTACGGCATTGTCGAACCTCAGCTCAATCAAATGCTGGTTAAACCTTGTCAGCAACTCGATCTCATTCTGACTCCCCTTGTAGGCTTTGACTCTCAAGGGCATCGCTTAGGCATGGGCGGCGGATATTACGATCGCACCTTGGCTCGATGGTTCGAGACGGGTGAAGGCGCAACGCCAATTGGTTTGGCTCATGATTGCCAGCATGTCGATCGTTTACCAATTGAAGGTTGGGACATTCCGTTACCTAAAATCGTGACTCCGAGTAAAACTTGGCAATGGGAAAACAACCATTAAAGCGCTATAATCGCGCCGCAAACGTTAACCTCGATATCCAAAAGTTACCCCAATATCTAAACGTTAACTTCATCATTACGCAAACGATTAATTCAAAGCGCAAGACCTTATTCAGGAGAATGGCATGACTCAAGATGAAATGAAAAAAGCAGCGGGCTGGGCAGCACTTCAATATGTTGAAGAAGGCAGCATTGTAGGTGTAGGTACTGGCTCAACAGTAAATCACTTCATCGACGCACTTGGCACAATGAAAGACAAAATCAAGGGTGCGGTTTCAAGCTCTGTAGCCTCTACTGAAAAACTAGAAGCGCTAGAAATCAAAGTATTCGAATGCAACGACGTATTCAAGCTAGACATCTATGTTGATGGCGCTGACGAGATTAACGGTTCTCGCGATATGATCAAAGGCGGCGGCGCTGCTTTGACTCGTGAAAAAATCGTAGCAGCTATCTCTGATAAGTTTATTTGTATCGTTGATGGTACCAAAGCAGTTGATGTGTTGGGTAAATTCCCACTGCCTGTTGAAGTTATCCCAATGGCACGCTCATACGTTGCTCGTGAATTAGTAAAACTTGGTGGTGACCCAGTTTACCGCGAAGGCTGCACAACCGATAACGGCAACGTGATCCTAGATGTGTACGGCATGGCGATCGAAAACCCAAAACAGCTAGAAGATATCATCAATGGTATCGCTGGTGTGGTAACGGTTGGTCTGTTCGCTCACCGTGGTGCTGATGTAGTTATCACTGGCACGCCTGAAGGTGCAAAAATCGAAGAATAAATAATAGAAGATTGAGTTTTTCTGTTACTTCATTACAGACGGTGCCCTAGGGCGCCGTTTTTTTTGCTTTATTGCTGTAAAATTATGTCTTATTCCGTAATTTTCTTACCCAAAACATTTTTTTTTTGTTACTTTATTGTTCAGAAGACGCACAGGGAAAACGTTTGTCTCCTAACAAAGTGGTGAATTTGTTCCCCTTTCAGCCATTTTGTAGCACGTGCGCCGCATTTGCCCAACCTTTCCATTTTAAGGACGAGAACAATGGCCAAAGTTTCACTGGAAAAAGAAAAAATAAAAATTCTACTTCTAGAAGGTCTTCACCCTTCTTCTGTAGAAGTACTGCAAGCCGCTGGTTACACAAACATTGAGTACCACAAAGGCTCACTACCTGAAGATGAACTTCTTGAAGCAGTTAAAGATGCTCACTTCATTGGTATCCGTTCTCGCACCAACATCTCCCAAGAAGTTATTGATGCGGCTGAAAAGCTGGTTGCTGTCGGTTGTTTCTGTATTGGTACTAACCAAGTCAACCTTCAAGCAGCAGCAAAGCGCGGTATCCCTGTTTTCAATGCACCGTTCTCCAACACTCGAAGTGTTGCCGAACTCGTTCTAGGTCAGGTTCTATTACTGCTTCGCGGTATCCCAGAGAAGAATGCTCTTGCTCACCGTGGTATCTGGAAAAAGAGTGCAGACAACTCTTACGAAGCTCGTGGTAAGCGTTTAGTATTATTGGCTACGGTCACATCGGCACTCAGCTGGGTATTATTGCTGAAAACCTTGGTATGCGTGTTTACTTTTACGATATCGAAAACAAGCTGTCTCTAGGTAATGCCACTCAAGTTCATACTATGACCGAGTTGCTGAACAAGTGTGACGTGATCTCTTTACACGTACCTGAAACCAATGAAACTAAAGACATGATGGGTAAAGAAGAGTTCGAGCGTATGAAGCCTGGCTCTATCTTTATCAATGCAGCTCGTGGCACGGTAGTTGACATCCCTGCTCTGTGTGGCGCTCTGGATTCTGGTCACCTGTCTGGTGCGGCTATTGATGTTTTTCCAACAGAACCAAAAACCAATGCAGACCCGTTTGAGTCTCCATTAATGCAGTTCGATAACGTGATTCTAACGCCTCACGTGGGTGGTTCAACTCAAGAAGCACAAGAGAACATCGGAGTTGAAGTTGCAGGAAAACTAGCGAAATACTCTGATAACGGCTCTACGCTATCAAGTGTTAACTTCCCAGAGGTATCACTGCCATTGCATACGGGCACATCTCGCTTGCTACACATTCACGAAAACCGCCCAGGTATCCTAACTCAGATCAACACCATCTTCGCAGAAGAAGGGATCAACATCGCGGGTCAGTACCTACAGACTGCAGCAGATATGGGTTATGTTGTGATCGACGTGGAAGCGAATCGCTCTGAAGAAGCACTGCTTAAACTGAAAGAGATCGAAGGCACAATCCGTGCTCGTCTTCTTCACTAATCATCACATTCAAAATGCATAAAAAAGGCTCTCATCATGAGAGCCTTTCTAGTATTTGGCCTATCGTAGGTAATTAGATCACCATGATCCAAAAGCCTCTATAGCGCTATCTTATTCTTCGATCTGATAGATCACATTGACACGATCACGAATGGTGATCGTTGAGTCTTCATAAGAGTTCGACTCTGTTCTCGCATCCATCGCCATTGAACGCATTAGCACAGGCTGAGAAGATTGTGCATTGTAATCAACACGCCAAACATCACCTAGCTCACGCTCAAAACCACTCGCTAATGATTTAGCTTTTGATGTCGCATCTTTGATCGCTTCTAAGCGTGCTTGCTCTTGATACTTAGCTTGGTCACGAACTTGCAGCTGGATGTTATCGATCTGGTTAATACCCTGTCCTATTGCAATATCCATGTACTCATTGAGATTAGCGAGTTCATTCACTTGAACGCTCACATTACGTGAAGCGCGGTAGCCAACCAATTCTGGTTTGCCATCTTTTGGATAATGGTACTGAGGAGATAGGTACAGATTAGAGCTGTGTACGCTCGCCTCATCTACGCCGGCTTGGTGCAGCTTATTTAGAAAGCCCGTTACCACTTTATCAACAGTACTTTTAGCCTGTTCAGCCGTCATCGTTGACTCTACCACTCTCACTGAGAATGTCGCCATATCTGGTGTCGCGATGACTTCACCATAACCTGTTGTTGAAATATGCGGAAAGGATGGAGAGTCAGCCAGTGATGGAAAGCTCACAGCACTCAACGCAGCAGTAAGAGTAAGAGACGTTGCTAACATCTTTGGTACAAACTTCATTAGGTAGACCTATGCTAAACAAATGTCCTTCCATCATAGAGTAATTTATCGTTTAGCCAATCCTGATTGTGCACATCTAACAGAACTTTGACGCTGAAAAAACCAACAACTTACTGAGGTAAATGATTGTGAGCAAAACTTAATATCGCCTGGGATACCTCTTTTAGCACCCCACTCTCAAGCTGCCAATGGTGCCAATAGATGCGATAAGACAGCAGAAAGCCAGGGGTAATATCAATCAGAGCACCAGACTCTAGTTCCTCGATAATCTGCAATCGAGGAATCAAGCAATAGGCAACACCCGATAGTGCCAAGCGCACAAATGCTTCTGAACTGCCGACCGTATGATTGATCACACTGTCTCTCGGTACGTTAAAATGGTCATGCAGAAACTTCTTATGCAGATCATCGTATTGATCATAAGAAACCGCAGGCGCTTTGCTTAATGTGGCGTAGTTTACGCCCTCTGAAAAGTAACGCTGATGAAAATCAGGACTCGCCACACACACATAGTCCATACGACCGAGGTAGTCAGCACTGCATCCAGGAATCGCTTGGGGCTCTAAACTGATCGCACCGGCAACCTCACCGCTTTTTATTTTTTCAATGGTTCTAGACTCACCATGAATCGCGAGGTTCAACTCGACTTGACGAGACTTCATCACATCCGACAGTGCAGGTAACAACCATGTCGCCAAACTATCAGCGTTGGTGGCTATGGATATAGATAGTGGTTGAGTACCCTCTTCATTCATTAACTCCGGCACAAGCTCGTGCTCTAACAAGCGAACACGACGATACAAACCCAACAGCTTTTTTCCTGCTGGTGTAGGCCTTGGTGGGTTTTCTCTCACAAGCGCTGGCTGGGCTAACCACTTTTCTAGCTGTTTGATACGTTGGGACACCGCTGATTGGGAGATGTATAACTGCTCAGCGGCCCTCTCAAAGCTACGTTGTTTCACAACGGCATCCAGTGCTTCAATCCATTTATAATCCAATCCACGCATCAATTTGCTTCCTTTTTAAGCTAACCCAATACCACATTAGCAACTCTAATAATGGATTAAAATCATTAATTATACTTATTTAAAGGGTCGGAGTATCTTCGCCACATAGCACGTAAATATCGTTAATTAAGTGGAGGTTAAAATGAGTTTTTGGGTTTTATTACAAGGTTTTGGTCTAGGGGCAAGTATGATAATCCCGATAGGCGCACAAAATGCGTACGTCCTAAATCAAGGCATAAAACGCAATCATCATTTAACGACTGCAACGATTTGTAGCCTGCTCGATACCCTGTTTATCTCATTGGGTATTTTTGGTGGCGGAGCAATTCTGTCTCAAAATGAATTGCTGCTTACCTCTGTGACATTGGGCGGTATCGCTTTTCTAACGGTATATGGTTTGCTATCACTGCGCAGTGCATTCAAAACGCGCACCAGTGATGAATCAAAAAGTGAGGTATTGGCTCGTGGCAAGCGCACCGTTATTTTGGGTGCATTAGCTGTAACAGTATTAAACCCACACCTCTATTTGGATACCGTGGTGATTCTAGGATCCATTGGCGGGCAGTTTGAAGGCAACGACAGAATTGCGTTTGCGATGGGGACTATCTTAGCTTCATTCGTGTGGTTTTATTCCTTATCATTAGGCGCAGCAAAGCTAGGTCCAACGCTATCGAAACCTAAAGTTAAGAAAGGCATCGATATCGCAGTAGCAACCATGATGTTCGCTATTGCACTTGTGCTCGCCAATGGACTCATTGAGCAATACGGGTAAACCTATTCTTCTTTAGTCATCAAACAAACTTTACTCATCCAACAAAAAAGGCGAATAACCTAAGTTATCCGCCTTTCCTTATAGAAGCTAATAGCTATAAAAACTAACTAGAAATTAAGCTTCAACTTTATTCATGTGTACATCCATTTGCGGGAATGGGATTTCGATACCTTCGTTGTCCAAGCCTTCTTTGATAGCTTGCATAAGGTCGAAATAAACATTCCAGTAGTCAGCAGTGCTAACCCATGGACGAACAACAAAATTAACTGAAGAATCAGCTAGCGTGTGAACACCTACTTGAACACCTGGATCTTTCAATACGCGCTCATCAGATTCACAGATCTTAGTCAGTAGCGCTTTTGTCTTCTGAAGATCAGCGTTGTAAGAAACACCAATCATTAGGTCAATACGGCGCGTCGCATGACGAGAATAGTTAGTGATTGGGCTACCGATAACGCTTCCGTTAGGTACTACAACCATTTTGTTGTCTGGTGTTGTTAAAACAGTTTGGAAGATCTGAATTGAATCAACTGAACCCGCTACACCACCAATTTCCACGTAGTCACCAGACTTGAATGGACGGAATGCAACGATAAGTACACCCGCTGCAAAGTTAGATAGTGAGCCTTGCAGCGCAAGACCAACGGCTAAACCAGCCGCACCAATAACAGCAACTACAGATGCAGTTTGAACGCCTAAACGACCAAGTGCAGCGATAAGAACAATAACAAACAGTAAATAACGAACTAAACCGTGGATAAACTCCACAACAGCTCGATCCATCTTCTTCTTCTCAAGAACCTTAGATACGCTATTCGCGACTGCTTTAACAATCAAGTTACCAATAAATAGAATTATCAGTGCAGAGATAATGTTTACACCGTATTGGATAAATAGATCTGAATTATTTGTTAACCACTGCTCGGCCTGAGATAAACCATCCACAATTGGAGTCTCAAGCGCTGTCGAACTATCAGCCATAATGTGCATCCTCTATATAATATGCTATGAGCTAAACTGTCTTAAGCCAAACTTACTTTAACAATAATAAACAGTTTAACTCCTGTTAAGTCACTGTGTTAAAAGTAAATTAAAGCCAAGTCCTTTTTATAAACTGAACCAGGTCCAGTTTTTCGGCACGATATCCTATCTTTGACCGATTGCAAAGTCATATTTATGTAAGCTTTTGAATTAATAAAACTTACCAATAAACGCAAATACCGATAACTAAAAGACTACGAAATTTATTCACCGTAGGCTAGGGTTTTCACATATTTAATACAAATTTTTATCAGACATAAAAAAACCCGCTCAATGAGCGGGTTTTTAAAACTTAAAGAGTACTTAATTCAAAGAATTATAGTACGTCTACAGCATTAAGGTCAGCGAATGCTTTCTCAAGACGAGTAACCATTGAAGACTGAGCAGCACGTAGCCATACGCGTGGATCGTAGTACTTCTTGTTTGGCGCAGCTTCGCCAGTTGGGTTACCGATTTGACCTTGTAGGAAATCGAAGTTATCAGCAGAGTACTGACGGATACCATCCCAAGTTGCCCACTGTGTATCAGTATCGATGTTCATTTTGATAACACCGTAGCCGATAGACTCTTGGATTTCTGCTTCAGAAGAACCAGAACCACCGTGGAATACGAAGTTTAGAGCGTTAGGTGCAATACCGAACTTCTCTGCACAGTATGCTTGAGAGTCACGTAGGATAGTTGGAGTAAGTACAACGTTACCAGCTTGGTAAACACCGTGTACGTTACCGAAAGATGCAGCGATAGTGAAACGTGGGCTAACAGCCATTAGCTTCTCGTATGCGTATGCTACGTCTTCTGGAGAAGTGTAAAGCTCAGATGCGTCCATATCAGAGTTATCAACGCCGTCTTCTTCACCACCAGTACAACCAAGTTCGATCTCGATTGTCATGTCCATTTTAGCCATGCGAGCTAGGTAAGTAGCACATGTTTCGATGTTCTCTTCTAGAGACTCTTCAGAAAGGTCTAGCATGTGAGAAGAGAATAGAGGCTTACCAGTTTGTGCGAAGAACTCTTCACCAGCGTCTAGTAGACCGTCGATCCATGGTAGAAGTTTCTTAGCAGCGTGGTCAGTATGCAGGATAACTGGAACACCGTAAGACTCAGCGACAGCGTGTACGTATTTTGCACCAGCTACAGCACCAAGAACTTGTGCGCCTTGACCTTCAAGTTTAACGCCTTTACCTGCGAAGAATGCAGCGCCGCCGTTAGAGAACTGAACAACAACTGGAGACTTAACTTTAGCAGCCGCTTCTAGTACTGCGTTAATAGAGTCAGTACCAACAACGTTTACTGCAGGAAGAGCAAATTTGTTTTCTTTTGCTACTTCAAATACTTTCTGTACGTCATCGCCAGAAATTACACCAGGTTTTACAAAATCGAAGATCTTAGACATGGAAATAGTCCTATTTATTCTATTCGTTTTAAGATAAAAAACTTAAGTTTAAAAGTTTGCAATCGTTTGCTCACAACTTCCGCTATTCTAGCAAATAAGTGTGATATGCAGCAAACGTTAAAAGGCGAGATTCGTATCTCGCCTTTCTAAATCAATTACGCTTTAGCACGCTCTTCAAGCATAGCTACTGCAGGAAGTACTTTGCCTTCAACAAACTCAAGGAAAGCACCGCCACCAGTAGAGATGTAAGAAACATCTGCTTTGATACCGAACTTGTCGATAGCTGCTAGCGTGTCACCACCGCCCGCTACTGAGAAACCTTCAGAATCAGCGATTGCTTTAGAAATACCAGCTGTACCCGCTTCAAAGTTCTTGAATTCGAATACACCTACAGGGCCGTTCCAAAGAATAGTTTTCGCGTTGCCGATGATTTCAGCTAGAGCTGCAGTTGAATCTGGACCAAGGTCGAAGATCATGTCGTCGTCTTGAACTTCAGAAACGTGCTTGATTTCAGCTTCTGCGTTTTCGTCGAATGCTTTAGCACATGCAACGTCAGTCGCTACTGGGATAGCACACTCTTTCATTAGCTTCTGAGCTGTTTCAACTAGGTCAGCTTCGTATAGAGACTTACCTACGTTGTGGCCTTCAGCAGCGATGAACGTGTTCGCGATACCACCACCAACAACAAGTTGGTCAGCGATTTTAGAAAGAGATTCTAGAACGGTTAGTTTAGTAGAAACTTTAGAACCACCAACGATAGCCACTAGTGGGCGAGCTGGGTTGTCCATTGCTTTACCAAGAGCTTCAAGCTCAGCAGCTAGAAGAGGACCAGCACATGCTACAGGAGCGTAAGTACCAACGCCGTGTGTAGACGCTTGAGCACGGTGAGCTGTACCGAATGCATCCATTACGAAGATGTCACATAGTGCAGCGTATTGCTTAGAAAGAGCTTCTTCGTTCTTCTTCTCGCCTTTGTTAAAGCGAACGTTTTCAAGAACAGTTAGTTCACCAGCGTTTAGCTCAAGACCATTTACGTAATCTTTCGCTAGTTTAACGTCACAGTCTAGTGCGTCGTTTAGGTAGTTAACTACAGGAGCTAGAGAGAACTCTTCGTTGTACTCGCCTTCAGTAGGACGACCAAGGTGAGAAGTAACCATAACTTTTGCGCCAGCTTCTAGGCAAAGTTTGATAGTTGGTAGAGATGCAAGGATACGTGCATCTGAAGTTACTTTACCGTCTTTTACTGGTACGTTTAGGTCAGCACGGATGAATACGCGTTTACCTGCAAGTTCCAGGTCAGTCATCTTGATCACAGACATGATTTGTCCTCTCAAATTTAAATAAAAATAAAGTTTTGGAAACTCAGCAACCCTGCTAAGCCTATAAATTATTCAACTGGTAATGCTTTAACTGCTAATAATATGTGGACACATAGCATTTATTTCAAGATAAAAAATAAATAATCCACACATTTGCTTCTAGGTCTTACTTCTTGCCTTCTGAAGCTTGCATTGCAAGAACCGTATCCAGCATCCGGTTCGCAAAGCCCCATTCATTGTCACACCACACCAGCATTTTCACTAAGGTGCCATTGCTCACTCGAGTTTGTGAACCATCAACGATTGCGCTATGGGGATCGTGATTAAAGTCGATGGAAACGAGCGGCGCTTCAGTATAGTCAACTATATTGTGTAATGTACACTGGGATGCATTAACAATGGTTTGATTTACGTCATTAACTTTCACATTTGCATTAATTGTGACACTTAAATCCATCGCAGTGACGTTTACCGTTGGCACACGCACGGATATCGCTTCAAATTTGTTAGAAAATTTCGGAAAGATTCTTTCAATACCTTTATGCAATTTGGTATCGACAGGAATGATTGATTGGCTTGCTGCTCGAGTTCGACGAAGGTCGCTGTGGTATGCATCGATAACTTGCTGGTCATTCATAGAAGAGTGAATGGTCGTAATTGTGCCGGACTCAATACCAAAAGCATCATCAAGCACCTTGATGATAGGGACAATACAGTTAGTCGTGCATGAACCATTGGAAACGATTCGATGGTCAGCGGTAATAGTGTCGTGATTCACACCGTAAATAATGGTGTTATCCAGATCGTTAGCACCAGGATGTGAAAACAGCACCTTTTTCGCCCCAGCAGCAATGTGCGCTAGGCCGTCATCACGGCAACCGTAAACGCCAGTACAATCGAGAACAATATCAACCTCAAGGTCACGCCAAGGTAACAACTCAATATCAGCAAGGTGTAAGATACGAATCGTATCAAACTCTCCTTTATCTTCAGCACCAATGCCATGATGAACATAGATGTGCTCTTGATCGTTAGAGATTTTCTTGCCGAAGCGGCCGTGACTGGTGTCGTATTGCAATAGGTGAGCCATAGCGTCAGGCTGAGCAAGCTCATTGACAGCTACTACTTTGATTTGTTGGCTTTTGCCACTTTCATAGACAGCGCGTAATACATTACGCCCTATTCGTCCAAATCCGTTTATCGCGACTTTTAGCATAGTTCCGTACATCTAACCAAAATTTCGTGCAACAGATGATAACTGAATCCTATGGAAATCGCATCAACTCTATCCATCACTCTAGTAAAAATCACCCTAGCCTTGAATAAATTACAGATAGGGCTAGCTCCTTTTTAGTGTCCAACCTTTATCCCCTTGTAAAATTTGATTCGTCAGTAAGATAATATAAAAAACAGTAACTAAAGGAGTAGCATACAAACCATATAGAGCGGCATACATACCAACTATAGGAATCAACCAAACAGCGATAATTACACTCACATCAATTTGGGTCATGGTCGTAATGTCATACTTTGTTAACAGTAAAAGCACACTTGCCGTTAAAGCTGCCATATCATAGTTATGTAGATAAGGACTTACGAGATAAGTCGCCGTGATTAGGATAAACATCTTAATATAATAATCGACTGTCGTTCGAAAAGCATATACAACAACTCCAACAGCCATCAACATCGTTCCAACTTGAATATACCAAGCTGCTGCTACACTCCCGAAACTCTCCTTTATTGCGATGAAAGGGGAAACTTGCATTAGAATACCCATTCCCTCTCCCTCTTCAATAAAGTGCTTAGCATATTCAAGAGCTCCCTCCCTCCACCATGATTCCCATGCTGAAATTCCGAATAATACAACTGAAAAACCAACAAATATTATGGTTGTAAGTGAAGCACTTAAGATCGCTTTCCAATGCCCTCCAGCGACTAAGGCGATGGGAATAAGTAGACCTAAATGGGGTTTAATAGTTAGAAGACCAAACATTACACCTGACAACACGGGAAACTTTGGTAAAAAGCGACATCCACCAACAAAGAGGGCTGCAACCAACAAGCCATTCTGTCCAGAGGTAATATTGATGATTGTTGTAGGAGCTAAAAGGGCAATGAATACAACGACGTCCAATCGACTTTTACTACCGATAAGAACCGTTGGGAGAAAGACCAGAACGCATAATAAGCACCAGATAATATAAGCCGATACGTAATCAAAATAACTAAATGGTGCAAGAACGACGAGCATTTGAGGTGAGTATGCAAAATTAAAAGCAACTCCGCTTTCTTTTACAGCGATAGGCGCGTGATTAAGAAAAGCATTAACATTATATATTTCTGAAAAATCGCCACTCATCGCTAATTTGGCTGCTGTCCATGAGTGTAAAAAGTCTCGCCCTATCATTTGTCCTCTAGATAGCTCCCCTTTTAGAAGGTCTATCGTGTCGATATAAGAAAAATAAAGAGAGAACATGCTCCCAATAGCAAACCAAAAAATTAAGCGCCTACCCTGAACTGATGAGAATTCCATTTCGTCCTCACAAAAAAAAAGCCTCTATCTAGGATAGAGGCTTTTTACGCTAACTATACAGTTCTGTTTAAACTAATAACTCTTTAGCTGTCTTTACTACGTTTTCAGTAGTGAAACCGAACATCTTGAATAGCTCGCCTGCTGGTGCAGATTCGCCGAACGTTGTCATGCCGATGATCTTGCCACCGAAACCAACGTATTTGTACCAGAAGTCAGCGATACCAGCTTCTACTGCGATACGCGCTGTAACGTCAGATGGCAGTACAGACTCACGGTACTCAGCGTCTTGCTTATCGAACGCGTCAGTTGCAGGCATAGATACTACGCGTACTTTCTTGCCTTCAGCTGTTAGTTCAGCAGCAGCGCTAACCGCTAGCTCAACTTCAGAACCTGTAGCGATAAGGATAAGCTCTGGTTTGCCTTCACAATCTTTCAGAATGTAACCACCCTTAACGATGTTTGCTACTTGCTCAGTGTCACGGTCTTGCTGTGCAAGGTTTTGACGTGAGAAGATAAGTGCAGAAGGACCATCTTTGCGTTCGATTGCTAGTTTCCAAGCAACAGCAGACTCAACTTGGTCACATGGGCGCCATGTGCTCATGTTTGGAGTCAGACGTAGAGAAGCGATCTGCTCAACCGGTTGGTGAGTAGGACCATCTTCGCCTAGGCCGATAGAGTCGTGCGTGTAAACTTGGATGTTCTGAACTTTCATCAGAGCAGCCATACGCATCGCGTTACGAGCGTATTCCATGAACATTAGGAATGTTGCGCCGTATGGTACGAAACCACCGTGCAGAGCGATACCGTTCATGATAGCCGTCATACCGAATTCACGTACACCGTAGTGGATGTAGTTACCTGAGAAGTCGTTCGCTTCAAGCGACTTAGAACCAGACCACATAGTCAGGTTAGAAGGCGCAAGGTCAGCAGAGCCGCCCATGAATTCAGGTAGCATAGCACCAAACGCTTCTAGTGCGTTTTGAGATGCTTTACGTGATGCGATGTTTGCTGGGTTAGCTTGAAGATCAGCAATGATTGCGTTTGCTTTCTCTTCCCACTCAGCTGGAAGATCGCCGTTAGTACGACGTTTGAATTCAGCTGCTAGCTCAGGGTGAGCCGCTGCGTATGCGTCAAACTTAGCATTCCACGCTGCTTCTTTCGCTGCGCCTGCTTCTTTCGCATTCCACTCAGCTGCGATATCAGCTGGAATTTCGAAAGGACCGTGTTCCCAACCCAGTGCCGCTTTAGTTGCTGTGATTTCATCAGCGCCTAGTGGAGCACCGTGACAGTCGTGCGTACCCGCTTTATTTGGTGAACCAAAACCGATAATAGTCTTAGTACAGATAAGTGTTGGACGAGGGTCCGCTTTAGCCGCTTCGATAGCCGCATTGATTGCGTCAGCATCGTGACCATCAACTGCTGGGATTACGTGCCAGCCGTATGCTTCAAAACGCTTAGGTGTATCGTCAGAGAACCAACCTTCAACTTCGCCATCGATAGAGATGCCGTTGTCATCCCAGAAAGCAACCAGCTTACCAAGACCTAGCGTACCTGCTAGAGAACATGCTTCGTGAGAAATACCTTCCATCAGACAACCATCACCCATGAACGCATAAGTGAAGTGATCGACGATGTCGTGGCCTTCTTTGTTGAACTGTGCAGCCAATGATTTTTCAGCCATCGCCATACCAACAGCGTTGGTGATGCCTTGACCCAGAGGACCAGTCGTTGTCTCGATACCAGGAGCGTAACCGTACTCTGGGTGACCTGGAGTCTTAGAGTGCAGTTGACGGAAGTTTTTTAGGTCTTCAATTGAAAGCTCGTAACCTGCTAAGTGAAGCAGAGAGTAAATCAGCATAGAACCATGACCGTTAGACAGGATAAAACGGTCACGGTCAGCCCACTCTGGGTTTGCTGGGTTATGGTTCAAGTGGCCACGCCAAAGAACTTCAGCGATGTCAGCCATACCCATAGGTGCGCCTGGGTGGCCTGAGTTTGCTTGTTGAACACCGTCCATGCTAAGTGCGCGGATTGCATTGGCTAGATCTTTACGAGAAGGCATGTCTGCTCCTGGATACATAAGCGATTTAAAAAAGAGATAGATGCTAAAGTTTTCATTTTTATTAGCGCGGGTATTCTCTCAAACGACTATAGCGACTGCAAACGTTTTACTGGTACTTTAACGGTCATTTCCCGCAATTTTCGATCATTTACACCACTTAACAATGGCTTCCCCCTATCAACACGCAAACGTTTAGTTATGACATATCCTAAAAAAGAGCTTGTAATTCGACCGTTGGAATTTAAAATAGCCGTCTAGATGTAGAAACACCTACAAAATATACTGTATTGAATGGCGGCGCTTCCTCGATTGCGACGGCATAAATTATTTGCATTTAACTATTTGCAACTAAAAACTAAACTAAAAGTGGAGCTCTCATGGCTAAGCACCTATTCACTTCTGAATCTGTTTCAGAAGGCCATCCAGATAAAATTGCAGACCAAATCTCAGATGCTGTTCTTGATGCCATCATTGAACAAGATCCAAAAGCACGTGTTGCTTGTGAGACTTACGTAAAAACCGGCATGGTTATGGTTGGCGGTGAAGTAACCACGTCTGCATGGGTTGATATCGAAGAAATCACTCGTGAAACAGTTCGTGAAATTGGTTACGTTCATTCTGATATGGGCTTTGACGCTGACTCTTGTGCAGTACTAAACACAATTGGTAAGCAGTCTCCAGACATCAACCAAGGTGTTGATAAAGCCGATCCTAAAGATCAAGGCGCAGGCGACCAAGGTATCATGTTTGGTTACGCGACTAACGAAACACCAATCCTAATGCCAGCTCCAATTACTTACTCTCACCTTCTTGTTAAGAAGCAAGCTGAAGTACGTAAGAGCGGCAAGCTTGACTTCCTTCGCCCAGATGCGAAATCTCAAGTAACGTTCCAATACGACCAAGGTAAGATCGTTGGTATCGACGCTGTTGTTCTTTCAACTCAACACTGTGATTCAGTAACAACACCTGACCTACGTGAAGCGGTAATGGAAGAGATCATCAAGCCAGTACTTCCTGCTGAGTGGATCAATAAAGACACTAACTTCTTCATCAACCCAACAGGCCGTTTCGTAATCGGTGGCCCAATGGGTGACTGTGGTCTAACAGGTCGTAAGATCATCGTTGATACCTACGGCGGCGCAGCTCGTCACGGTGGCGGTGCATTCTCTGGTAAAGATCCATCAAAAGTTGACCGTTCTGCAGCTTACGCAGCTCGTTACGTTGCGAAAAACATCGTTGCTGCTGGCATGGCTGACCGTTGTGAGATTCAACTGTCTTACGCTATCGGTGTTGCAGATCCAACATCTATCATGGTTGAAACGTTTGGTACTGAGAAAGTAGCGCACGAAATCATCATTGAAGCAGTTCGTCAAAACTTCGACCTACGTCCATACGGTCTTCAAGAGATGCTCAACCTTCTTCAACCTATCTACAAGCAAACTGCTGCATACGGCCACTTCGGTCGCGAAGAGTTCCCTTGGGAAGCAACTGACAAAGCAGCTATCCTTGCGGACTTCGCAGGCCTGTAAGCATTACGCAACACGCTTAGCTGAAACGTAATTTTAAAAGCCTCTGTTCTCAGAGGCTTTTTTCTTTCTATTCTTCTATTCTTCTATTCTTTCACTAATAAACCCGAACCCTTTCACGTAGCACAAGCGTTAACTTATAGATTATTTTGATAATAGTGGGGATTTTACGTGCTGAGATCAATGTTACGCAAACGTTTAAATTTTAATGTAATAGCACTTGTTAAAAACAAACCATTCTCAGTAACTCATGCTTCTTTGCCACAAACTTTCAGTTCAACAACAAAACACTCAACGACTGCACCCACTCGATCTGAAAATTAATCAAGGTGAGCGCTGGGTAGTCATTGGACGCAATGGTTCCGGAAAAACCACGTTATTAAAAGCACTGGTTAATTTGCTTCCCTTCAAAGGCGAAGTCGTCATAAACCAATTGCCGCTACGTAAGTTAACTTGCCAGCAAAGAGCAAAACAAATCAGTTACCTTCCACAACACAGTCAAGTGGATGGTCGTTTAACACTAAGAGAGTACATTCAACTAACCGCTTCCAATCAAGCCACTTCTAGCTTTTCACTTGACCAAATGAGTAAAGCACTAAAGATCGATACTTTCCTCGAACGAAGAATGGGGCAGCTCTCAGGTGGCCAGAGGCAGCGAGCGCATATTGCACGATCTTTATGTCAGAACGCCGAGTTTCTGGTGTTGGATGAGCCTCTAAACCATCTAGATCCATGTGCTCAAGGGGAAGTTTTATCACTATTGAAAGAGCAAGAAAAACCACTGATTTGCTCACTGCATGATATTTCCCTTGCGGCCAAGTTCGCGACGCACATTGCGATTTTGGAACACGGCCAGGTAGTCGCGAAAGGAAAGGTAGAAGAACTACTAACTCACAATCAACTTAAGCCGATCTTTGAAGTCGATTTAATCAGCACGACCAATAAGCGCACACAGAAAACAAGCAAATTTTTCGACATTGAACTCGACCAAGGACAGGAGCTTTCATGAAAAAACTATCAGCATTAACTTTATTACTTACCGTGTCCGCACAAGCCCAAATTATGGTAGAAAACTGCGACTCTACACTTACCTTAGATAAAGCGCCGAAAACCTTAATCACTCACGATATCAATATGTCTGAGATGGCATTTTCTCTCGGGCTTGAAGAGAATATGATCGGAGTGACCGGTATTAGCGGGTACTACAAAACGACCCCTGAATTTAATCGCCTCCAGGGCAGCATTCCGGAGCTCGCACCGAAATATCCTTCTTTAGAGGTGTTAGTTAATGCCAACCCTGATGTTTTCTTTGCAGGATGGAATTACGGTATGCGGTTGGGCGGCTCAGTCACGCCTGATTCTCTGAAAGAGTTTGGTATCAATACTCTGATTCTTAATGAGAGTTGCAGCCATATCCGTAAAGATAAGCAGCCAGCTAACATGGAACAGATGTTCGATGACGTGACACGCCTTGCGACTTTATTCGGTCAGCAAGACAGAGCTCAAACTCTTATCTCCACTTGGAGAGAGCAATTAATATTGATTCAACAGCAAACCCAGAATCAAACCCCGCTTAAAGTCTTTCTGTATGATTCAGGGGAAGAGAAACCATTCACAGCAGGAAAGTACGCGACAGTGAGCGCCATGATAGAAGCAGCGGGTGGCGCCAATGTAATGAACGATCTGGATATCAGCTGGGGAACCACATCATGGGAGTCAGTTGCGATGCATAACCCTGATGTCATTATTCTTCTCGATTATCAAAATGGGACAGGCGCTAAAGGCATGCAAGCCTTTTTGGAACAGCACCCAGCGATGAAGCTGACCACAGCGGTAAAGACCACCCAATATCTTCCTCTGCGTTATGAGGAAATTACTCCCGGGCCAGCAAACATAGCTGCAATTGAAAAATTGGCACAGCGCATCCAAGAAATCCATGACAAGTCTTAGTACTAACCTGAACCGAACCGCACTGAACACCTGCGTATTCAGTTCTGTTTTTGCCCTCTTAGCGATGTTTTCTCTGAGTTTAGGCAGCGTTCAGCTATCTTTTGCACAAGTCGCTACGATTTTTTCAGCGGCGATGAGTCAACAGATCGACTCACCGATAGATCAAGTGGTACTGCACCTGCGCTTACCTAGAACAATCATCGCTATTATTTGCGGTGCTGGGTTAGGTATTGTTGGGGCGTTATTACAAACCGTGACAAAAAACGATCTTGCCGACCCTTTCATTTTTGGATTGTCATCCGGTGCCGCAACTGGAGCAGTCTTTGTGATTACAGTCATCGGCAGCGCTATCGGCATTTGGACACTTCCACTCGCCGCTTTTATCGGTGGAATAATCTCGGCTTCGGCAGTGCTATTTCTAGTCAGAAAAGTGGATGGGCAAGCGTCTTCTCAAATTGTTTTAGCCGGGCTGGCTATCTCATTCTTATTTACAGCTTTGACCAATTTTTTAGTCTTCCACGGCGATCAACGAGCAGCCCATTCGATCCTATTTTGGTCGCTAGGAGGCCTAGGAAACGCACGCTGGGACAATGTGCTAATTGTGCTTGCTGGACTTATCGCCTTGATAGTCCTAGGTATATTAAAACATCGCCAGTTAGATTGTTTACTTGCAGGAGACGACGTAGCACAAACCATGGGCGTAGACACAAAACGCCTGCAAAGCGGTGTCTTTATTGTCTGCGCTTTTGCAACTGCATGTTTTGTTTCTATCATCGGAGTTGTCGGATTTATTGGCTTGATGGTTCCTCATATCGCGAAGAAAATCATCGGCCCATTACACAAAAAGTTACTCATCACTTCAGGGCTGATTGGGGCTTTGCTTATGCTATTAAGTGATATTTTGGCGAGAACCTTAGTTGCTCCTCAAGAACTGCCTCTTGGTGTTGTCACCACCGCGTTTGGCGCCCTATTCATTGTTTCCATTCTGATGGAGAAAAGTAATGAAAGCTGAACGCTTCACCATCATTGCGATTCGTCATGGCGAAACCGAATGGAATCGAATAGGCAAAGCACAGAATCAACTGGATAGCCCTCTGACAATGAAAGGCAAACGACAGATGCATAACGTCGGTCGTTATCTTGCAACTCAAAAATCATTGACCCTCAATGCTATTTACACCAGTCAATTAGGCCGTGCTATTTCCAGTGCTAAAACCATCGCACGCTACCTGAAAGTGCCCGTCATTTCTCAAATGGAGCTCAGTGAGTTCGATTCAGAACAGCAACGAAGAACAATGGCGATTCAGTGGATCCAACGAGTTTCTCATCACCACAACAATGAGAACCCTATTTTGCTGCTCGGACATGGTGACTGGATAAAAACATTAGCCAGTTTAGGGACACCAAAGCAAATAATAGAAACACCAAACAACGGAGAAATCCTCAGGATAGATATCGAAGTATAACGTCACATCAGGGAATCAGGTGTAACTCCTGAACTGTACCCGCAGCTGTAAGCGATGAGCCCTTTACAAGCCACTGAGTCACACGACTTGGGAAGGAGTAAAGCGCAATGAGAACCTCAACATCGTAAGTCAGAATACCTGGACACACATGAATATCGAGCGGGAAAACTCAACACCCATCCATACCTTGTCTAACAAGGGAACGCTCTGTATTCGTCAATACCTCAAACGTAGATGAAGAATACTGTGGTCACAAAAGTTAAACGTTCCAAAAATAAGTCCGATCTCCGCAGTGGGTTTACCACCGGAGCGTGCGCAGCTGCAGCAAGCAGAGCGGCAGTTCAAACACTATTGACCGGAAAAAAGCCTGACTATATCTCCATCACTCTACCTAATGGTGAGCCCGCTACGTTTAAGGTTGCGTTTATCCAAACATCCAATGATGCGGTGACCGCCAGCATTGTTAAAGATGCAGGGGACGATCCTGATTGTACCCACGAAGCCCATATTCAGAGTATTGCCCGCTGGCATTCAGAGCCCGGTTTTCACATCGATGGGGGTGTTGGCGTAGCTCGTGTGACTCTACCCGGATTAGAACTTCCCGTCGGTCAGGCGGCGATTAATCCCGTTCCTCGAAAAAACATTCTCGATATGGTGACTTTGGAATGGAACCAAGCGACCAGTCAACAGAAAAAACACGTCGGTATATCACTGGAAATTTGCGTCCCAGATGGAGAAGAGCGAGCCAAGGAAACCATTGGGCCAAGACTCGGTTTAATCGGTGGTATTTCCATTCTCGGGACACGCGGAACGGTAAAACCCTACTCCACTTCAGCGTTTTCAGCATCAGTGCGTCAATCGGTACAAATAGCGAAACAAAATGGCCAAAACCACTTGGTTCTCACGACAGGATCTCGAACCGAAAAATCAGCGATGGCCATGCTACCAAGTTATGACTCGATGTGTTTTATCCAAGCGGGTGATTTTGTTGGGGTCGGACTGCGCGCAGCAAAACGTTATCAAGTAAGCAAAATCACCGTCGTCGCCATGATAGGCAAACTCGGCAAGATGGTCGCTGGGCACATGATGACTCACGTATCCGGTAAAGCTATCGACTTTTCATTGCTGGCCGACCTCGCCATTCAATCGGGTGCATCGAGTGAGTTTACCGAAGCTGTTAGCCAAGCCAACACAGGCCGCCACGTACTCGACACATGGAAAGAAGCCCAATCGGGCCAAGAGATTCCCAATTACGACTTTCTTACCTTGCTCTGCAAACAAGCTGCAGAGCACGCTGCTGTGTATGTCAAACATCACGTCAGCATTGAATTCAAATTGATCGATTTTAACGGCGATCTATTAGCAGAACATCTCTGCTCAAAAGGAAGTGATACCAATACTCACTTTCATGATGAATAAGCATGAACAAGGAAAACTCCATGACTAACGATATGCGTCAAATGACCAAGCAAGGCCGTCAAATTGAAAGTGACTCTTTCTCTATCATCGATGAAGAAATAGAAACTCTCCATGGGGGACATAACTTCAATCAAGGTGAATGGAATGTGGTTCGTCGTGCCATTCATACTACGGGTGATTTTGAATACGCTAAATTATATCAATTCAGCGACAACGCGATTGAGTCTGCCATTACCGCTTTAAAAAACGGTGCCAACATCATTACCGATGTCAGCATGATCGTGACAGGTTTAAATCAAACTCGCCTCAACGCTTACGGCAATAAAGCACAGTGCTTCATTAGTCATCCAGACGTCATTAGCACGGCCAAAGAGACAGGAGAAACACGTGCTATTCACTCAATGCGTTATGCCCGCGATAACGGCCTACTCGACGGCTCTATCATAGGTGTAGGCAATGCGCCTACCGCATTACTTGAGCTATTGCGCATGATAGAAGCAGGCGAAGCAAAACCTGCATTGATCATTGGCATTCCTGTTGGTTTCGTAAAAGCAGATGAATCGAAGCAAGCATTAACTGAACAAAACACAGTGCCTTACATTGCCAGCCTAGGCCGTAAAGGTGGCAGCCCGTTAGTGGTATCGACTATTCACGCCCTACTTGCTGAGTCAGTAAAATGAACAATGTAAGTACTCACTCTCAGCTTATCGATTGCTATCAATCGGCTATCACGGTAGTCGGAGTACCCGAAGATGGGTGTTTAAGCCTAACCAGTCGAGCTGTTAATGCAGTTGAATCTGCACGCGTTGTTGCAGGTAACGACCGACTATTGGATTGGTTCCCCCAATTCAAAGGTCAACGCTTATCGATGCAAGAAGGCTATCAATCTTGGTTCGCTAAGTTACTTGATGAATGCGAGGAAGGCGGCGTCGTCGTATTAGCTTCTGGCGACCCATTGTTCTTTGGCATCGGCGAATCGTTGTTAAAAAAACTGCCTAATGATGAAGTACGCTTTATTCCCTCCCCTTGTTCAATGCAACTCGCTTGCAGCCGAGTCGGCATTGCATGGCAAGAAACCAAAGCAATTTCACTACATGGAAGAAAGCAGCATTACGATGGCATTAAAGGTATCGCAAGCCAAATGCAATGGGGAACTAGCTACTGCTTGCTAACCGATGTTCAAAACAACCCAGCTCGTATTGCGAAACACTTAGTCGACTTTAATCAACAAGGTTCGACGGCTTGGGTATGTGAGAACTTAGGTGGCACCGACGAAAAGATAAGCCAGTGGACTCTCGAAGACCTCGCACTAAAAAGTTCCGACGACTTCTCTACGCTCAATGTAATGGTACTGCACCGAACGCTACCTCATGCGTGGGGTGAATTGGGCCAATACGCCAACGATGATGACTTCATGAAGCGCATGCCTAAGCGCGGCTTAATTACCAAACAGCCCGTTCGTCACTTAGCGTTAGCAAGTATGCGTATTCAGCCAAGATCTGTGGTGTGGGATATAGGCACAGGCTCAGGTTCTATTGCGATAGAAGCCGCTAAACAGTGCTATCAAGGACAAGTCTTCACCATTGAATCAAACCAAGAATGTTATGAGTCGGTCGAGGCTAACTTTAGAGCGCACGGTACCGACAACGTGCAACTGATTCGAGATAAAGCCCCAATACAGCTCGACACCTTGCCTCAGCCAGACAGTATTTTTATTGGTGGAAGCCGCGGCAACATGCACACCATTTTAGATTTCTGTTGGTCAGCAATAAAACCGGGCGGCGTTGTGATCGGTTCTGCAGTGACTGTCGATTCAGTTTGCGAACTTCATCAATGGAGTAAAGACAGCAATGCTCCGACACAGGTTCAACTGGTCTCTATATCAACAGGCGTACCACTCGCTCACTACACCCGTTATCAATCCGAAAATCCGATTCACTTATTTATTTTTACCAAGCCGTTTATTCAGAAATAAGCGCTTAATTTTTTAATTAAGCGCCACTCAACATATTAAATAAAAACATAATTAGAGAAAGCACAGATGAAATTAGGAACTATGTACGCAATTGGTGTCGGCACTGGAGACCCAGAATTATTAACACTTAAAGCTCACCGACTACTCAGCACCGTCGACATTGTCGCGTTTCCAGAAAAAGACGCGGGCAGTAACCACTCTTTTGCTCAACAAATTGCAGCGGGTTCTGTTAGCCCTGAAAGCATGAAAGGCGAATACCTATTTTTGCACTTCCCAATGACGCGTGACCCAAGCATCAACGTTCCTGCATGGCGTAAAGCCGCCGTCACAATTGTTGAACTATTAAAGCAAGGTAAAGACGTGGCATTTGCAACCGAAGGTGATCCATCGGTTTACAGCACATGGGCATACATCCAAGAAGAACTGACAGAGCTACTTCCTGAACTTGATCCGGTGATCATTCCGGGTATCACTTCAGTTACCGCTATTCCATCACAAACAAAAATTCCACTTGCTGACGGTCAGGAGCGTTTTTGTGTTGTACCTGCGACATGGGGTATCGAGTGTTTAGAAAAGCTAGTCGAAGATTTTGACACCATCATGCTAATCAAAGCAGGTCGCGTTATCCCTAAGCTGATCACTCAACTTGAGTCGATGAATATGTTGGATTGTGCAACCTACGTGTCGCATGCCACCACAGAGAAACAAGAACTTTACTCTGACCTACGTGATGTACCGAATGAAAACCGTTATTTCTCTATGGTTCAGCTTTCTGTTCGCGCTCGTCGTGGCGTACTACGTGGTACTAATGAATCAAAGAAATGTGCCGTTCTTGATGATGGTAAAGCTGATAGTGGTAAAGATGGCATCGATAAAACTATTGCCGGTAAAGCGTAATGAAAATCGCCATTTATGCCATCACGCTACACGGAGCAAGGCAAGCCAAACGCTTAGCTAAAACGTTTCCGTTTGCTGATGTCTTTATTGCACCAGTTGGACAAGAAGAATACCCAGAAGCCGATGAGTTAACCCTGCCGCTTTCTGGTTTTCTTCCTCCTCAATTTAAGCAATATGATCACCATATCTGCTTTTTTGCTACGGGTATTGTCAGCCGAATGATCGGCCCTTTGCTAGAAGACAAACGCACCGACCCCGGCGTGATCTGCATTGACGATCACGGCCAATTCGTGATCCCTATGCTATCTGGTCATCGCGGTGGCGCAAATGGGATCGCGTTACAAGTCTCACAAGCACTCAACGCGACTCCTGTAATCACCACCGCTTCTGACGCTGCCGGCAGTTTGTCGGTTGATATGCTCGGATCGCCATTTGGTTGGACACTTGATCCACAATGCGAACCCGCGATCACCGCCACCAGCGCAGCGGTTGTAAATGAAAAACGCATTCTAATAGTGCAGCACGCTGGCGAACAGAACTGGTGGCAGAACAAACGTTCCATGCCAAGACACATCATGACCCACCCAGCACTAAGCGATACAGACCTTTCTCAAATCAGTGCTGATGATTGGGATGGTTTAGTTCTGATTTCAGATGAAGCACAACCAAAAGGTTACGCCGACTTAAAAAATAAAACCGTACTGTGGCGACCAAAATCGCTTGTGCTTGGAATAGGCTGTGACCGCAATACTCCTTTCCATGTATTGAAAGCAGGTATCGATGTTTTCCTGACTGAATATAACCTAGCAAAAGCCTGTGTTTCAGCTTTCGCCAGTATCACTTTAAAAGCGGATGAAAAAGGTATTTTAGAACTCTCGTCTGAAAGCCAAATTCCTTTCCACACTTATTCAGCCGAGCAACTCGACGGCGTTGAAGGGATTGAAAACCCATCAGAATACGTAAAAAAAATTACGGGCGTATCATCGGTTTCTGAAGCGGCCGCGCTAAAGCACGGTCAGCGAGATCAACTATTGGTTCCTAAGTGGAAGTTCAAACAAGACGGTTTCAACATGACTTTATCTTGTACTCGCATCGAATACGATGAACCCCTCGCCAAGAAGAAGTGGAAAAACTGGCTAGATGAAAACGTCAAAATCAACCTTCACGGTAATGAAGTGGTAGATGGTTTTCAGTGTAAGCCTAAGCATGTCGATTTAAACCGCCCGATGCTCTACCACCGCCATCACGTATTGCTATGTGAAGGTGGCCGCTGCGCGAAAGAAGGCAGTAAAAACCTTGCACACGATCTTAGACAGGTACTTAAAGCGCTCAATTTTTCCGACGGTGAACAGCGCATCAAGATAAGCCGTACACACTGTGCGGGCACCTGCAGAAACCGCGCTGCAATGGTGATTTACGAACGTTTACTAGAACATGAAACACCTGTTAACAACGGGCTTTGGATTCGAGGTATCGAAGAATTTACCGAGCAAGACTGGAAAGATTTGTTCACAAATCTAGTCGAGCGGAAATCATTAAAAGCTTATTTAGATCCTAAGTTTATCGCACCAATTGAAAATGCAGACGGCACCACTGAGCTTTAGGAACATAGTAGGCCAAATACTTTGCAAGCTATGAACATGATATTTCAAAGCTCACTTTAACCTCATTACCAACATGAGATAACCCGTTTATCTTGTGATATAGATTTGATAAGGACAGCGACAATTATGAAACGACTTCGTCATTATAACCAAGGCACAGCCATTGTACTGAGCTGCTTTGGTAGCGTTGTAGAACAACAACGTTATGAAACTCTAGCAGAGCGCGTACGTCAAAGTTACCCAGATGTGCCAGTGCGTATCGCCACCAGCTCAAAGATGGTGATCAAGAAGCTGGCTCGTAAAGACACGCCATGTTTCAGCCTACCTCAGGTACTCGCCGATCTAGACACTCAAGGTTACGAACGTATTTTGATTGTTTCAGTGTACCTATTCCCCACCGATGAACATCGCTACATGACATCAATAGTTGATGGCTTCAAGCAGTTCTCATTTGCACGTATCGAACAAACACCAGCGATTATGCATCACAGCCAATTGACGACCAACTTGCTTTCAGCCCTCCATGATCGTTTTGCTCCACAAGATCATTTCAACGTGTTTGTTCACCACGGTGCGCCTATGTTAGATAACCCGGGCCACCAATCGATCCATTACTGTGATGATCTACTCGGCAAATTATCGCAACGTAACTTCACTTGCTCGCTCGAAGGCGCATGGCCATTTAAGTTAGTGAAAGATGAAATGGTTCGCCGCATTAAAGAGCAACATACAGGCCAAGGCCGACCGCTTCTTAATCTAGTTCCACTACTGCTTGTATCGGGTAACCACTTCATCAACGATCTTAAAGAAATTAAAGAGATGCTGGCAGAAGACGCTGACGTTCAAGTGGCAGAGCCAATCCAAGGTGACAAGTTCTGCATGCTCGATATGCCAGAACTGTTACAGATTATCGATAAGCAAATTAAAGAAGGCTTAATTCGTTTAGGCGCACCAGAGGAAGAGAAATAATCATGGCAAAACTAACACTGGTAGGCTTAGGGCCTGGCGCTATTGATCTAGTAACCCCCGCAGCGCAACAAGCCGTAAAGAATGCAGATGTCGTTGCAGGCTACAAACCGTATGTAGAATCAATCAGCACACTAATCGACACTCAAGAAGTCATTCAAAGTGGTATGACTCGCGAATGGGACCGCGCTCAAGCCGCAGTAGAAGAAGCAGCAAAAGGTCGAGAAGTCGTATTGGTATGTTCTGGGGATTCTGGCATGTACGCGATGGCGCCTTTAGTGCTTGAATTATTGGAGCAAAACGCAGAATTAAACGCACAAGTTGAACTGGATATTATTCCGGGCATCACTGCAGCTAACGCCTGTGCTTCTTTAGTTGGAGCACCTCTTGGTCACGATAGCTGCACCATTTCTCTGTCTGACTTATTAACGCCTTGGGAAGTAATCACTAAACGTATTGAAGCTGCGGCAATGGCTGATTTTGCGATTACCTTCTACAACCCTCGCTCTAAAAAGCGAACTCAGCACATTGAAACTGCACGTGAAATCCTTTTGGAACATCGTGACCCAAATACTCCCGTTGCTATCGTGAATGCTGCGTATCGTGATGAGCAAAAAGTCACACTGACAACACTGGCTGAATTCACCAAAGTGGAATTTGGTATGAACGCCGCGGTCGTGATAGGCAACAGCAACAGCTACCGATTTGGTGATTGGATCGTAACACCGCGTGGCTACACCAATAAATATCAACTAAAAGACGGCAAGGTACTAGAAGGTCAAAAACGTGGCCATTCATTAAAAGTTGAACCTAAAACAGAATCAGTGACGGAAGAGGCAAACTAGTATGACGGTATTTTTTATCGGCGCAGGGCCGGGTGACCCTGATTTAATCACAGTGAAAGGCGCACGCTTAGTTGAAGAGTGTCCTGTGATTGTTTACGCAGGCAGTTTAGTGCCAAAAGCCGTTATCGATCGCGCTCATCCAGACGCTTTGGTTTATAACTCTGCTGACATGGATCTTGATGATCTGACCAATGTGTACCTAACCGCACACGAAAAAGGTCAAAACGTTGCACGCGTTCAAACTGGCGATCTTTCGATTTACTCGTCGCTTGCAGAACAAACACGTCGCTTGAACGAACTTGGCATTGATTGGAAAGTGGTTCCGGGCGTGTCCTCTTTCCAAGCGAGTGCCGCTGCTCTTGGCCAAGAACTGACGCTACCTGAAAAGTGCCAGACCATTATTCTTAGCCGAGCATCAGGTCGAACGCCTGTTCCTGAAAAAGAGAATCTACGAGCCCTTGCCTCTCACGAAGCAACACTGTGTTTATTTCTTAGTGCAACATTGATTCGTAAAGTGGTTCGTGAATTATCGGATGTTTACCCGCAAGATTGGCCAGTGGCTGTCGTTGAAAAAGCCAGCCACCCTGAACAGCGAATATTTCGTGCTACATTGGGTACGATCGCCCAAGTTATGCATGATGAAGGGATTCGCTCCACCGCGATGATCATCGTCAGTAAAGTGCTAGGCGACAATGATTTTGTTGACTCTAAACTCTACGATCCGACCTTCTCACACGCTTGCCGAAAAGCACGTGTCGTTGAAGAGGGTGTAGCTGAAACTGGAACATTGGAAGACGATAAGAGCGCAGACTAACCTCGCTCATTAGCTGTTGACTGGTTTGTGCGTTTATTCATTTTCACTATCCAGTCAGCAGCATTATTTGGCAGACATAATGATCTTTTTTGATTTAAATTTTGGTTATTCAAGTTTAGCGATCTCGCTAATGATGATCGCCGCTTTGGTGCTTGATCACTTATTGGGTGAGCCTAAACGATTTCACCCTTTGATCGGTTTTGGCAATGCGGTTCAGAAAATCGAGAAGCTGTTAAACCGAGCCACTAAACTCTCAGGTTTGATCGCGTGGATAACTGCGACTGTTCCATTGTGCTTACTCAGCTTTTGGCTACAACATACGCTACTAAGCATGGGGAACACATTAGGCGTTTGGCTATTTAATATCGTGGTTCTGTATATCGCGATAGGTCAACGTAGCCTGCTTGAGCACGCCCAGTGGATCCACCAGCCACTGAGCCAAGGTGATCTTGATTTAGCGCGAGAGAAAGTCGGTTGGATCGTTAGCCGTAATACTGAAGCCATGGATCAACGCCAGATCACGTCATCGACGATTGAGTCGGTATTAGAGAATGGTAACGATGCGATCTTCGGCACTCTATTTTGGTTTGCACTGCTTGGGGCTCCAGGGGCATTACTGTTCCGATTAGTGAACACACTTGATGCGATGTGGGGCTACAAAAATGAACGCTGGCTAGAATTTGGCTATGTGGCAGCAAAAGTAGATGATGTGATGGGCTGGGCACCTGCGCGCTTAACCGCACTTAGCTACAGCCTTTTAGGCAACACTAAGTTGGCTCTGAAATGCTGGAAAGAACAAGCTAAACATTGCTCGAGTCCAAACGGTGGCCCCGTAATGACATCAGGTGCCGGCGCACTACAAATCATCATAGGTGGCGATACTTATTACCACGGAAAACTTGTGAAAAAACGTCCGATGGGAAAAGGTAATATTGCGACTTTAGAAGATATTCCACGAGCCATATCTTTGGTCCAAAAAACCAGTGTGCTTTGGGCCATCGTAATGCTACTGCTTTCTCTTTTAACTCTTTGTTTATTTTGATTTCATGTCTATTTTAACTCTTTACTTTAAGTACGCTAATGACGATTAAACAACACTCAACCTCAAACGAACTTCCGCATCACGGTGGTAAGTTAATCGAGTTTTCATTGCGCTATCAAAGGCCAATCAAACAATGGGTCGACCTTTCAACTGGAGTAAGCCCGCACCACTACCCTATACCTGAAATCCCTGCATCGGTATGGAATCGGCTACCAGAAGACGATGATGGCTTAATCACAGCCGCGCAAACCTACTATCAAAGTGATGCCTTGTTACCCGTAGCTGGCAGTCAGGCAGCCATTCAATCGCTACCTCATATGATTGCAAAGACACAGCCAACATTGACGTACATCCTATTGCCTCATACGGGTTACAAAGAACATCAACATGCGTGGCAGCAGTACGCAGAACAAAGCATACAAGCCGTCATATTCGACTTTTACCTACACAAACCGACAATCGAACAGCTGAAAACGGCAGACGTGGTCGTAGTGATTAATCCCAATAATCCAACCGCACTGAATGTGCCACCAAGTGAAGTACTGACTTGGCTAAATCATATCCAAGATCATTCAACGCTCGTGATTGATGAAGCGTTTGTAGACTGTACTCCTGAGCTTTCAGTGTTACCAAGTTTCCCAACAGGAGTACCTGACAATCTAATAGTCCTGCGATCAGTGGGTAAATTTTTTGGGCTGGCAGGGATTCGCGCAGGCTTTTGTTTTGCCTCGCCATTGCGTTTAAATATTCTTAAACAACACCTTGGACCTTGGACACTCAGTGGCCCAACTCGCTATGTCACCACACATGCCTTACTCAACTCCAATTGGCAAAAGAAAAACCGCCAACGCCTACATGAAGAGGCTCAGCGTATGAACCAACTCTTACAACTACATTTTGGCCAAATGGCGGGCTCGGTAAAAATAACATCACAGATACTCTTTCACCGAGTTGAAATTTCAGATTCGGCATCATGGCACCATCAGCTCGCCAAGTTAGGGGTTTTTACTCGTCATTGTGATGAAAACGATGCACTTCGTTTCGGGTTACCCGCCAACGAATCACAATGGCAAGCGCTCACTCGCGCACTCGAACAACTCAAGGAATAATTATGTCTACAGCTTATTGTTCTGCCCTAGTGGTAGGCGCACCTTCTTCTGGAAGCGGAAAAACAACCGTGGTCGCCGCTCTAGCAAGAGCTTTGGTTCAACAAGGAAAGAAAGTTCGAGTATTCAAAACTGGGCCTGATTTTATTGATCCACAATTTCTATCTATTGCATCAGATACACCCACTTACCAATTGGATTTGTGGATGTGTGGTGAAGCGGAATGCCAACACTTAATTTATCAAGCAGCCCTAGAAGCGGATGTGATTCTAATTGAAGGCGTAATGGGTATGTTTGATGGCAAATGCTCAAGTGCTGATATTGCCGCTAAATTTAACCTTCCGATGTTAGCTGTTGTCGATGCTGGCGCAATGGCACAAACCTTTGGAGCCATTGTAAATGGCTTATCGACATTCCGTGATGACGTGGATGTATTTGGTGTAGTTGCAAACCGCGTAGGTTCTGAACGTCACGCTGAAATGCTAAAAGAAAGCCTAAAACCTGAAACCGAGTTTTGTGGTTGGTTACCAAAAGACATGGATTTGTCGCTGCCAGAACGCCACTTAGGTTTAGTACAAGCACAAGAGTTAGATGACATAGAAGAGCGACTTAATCACGCAGCCAAGCTACTACTAGAACATGGTGATATCCCATTACCAACAGCACAAGCATTTGAAAAACCAAAGCAAGCACTACCAGCCAGACATGAATCATTGACTGGTCATACAATTGCAGTAGCTCGTGATAATAGCTTTGCTTTCTTGTATCAAGCCAACCTTGATTTGTTGATCGAATTGGGGGCAAAACTGTCATTTTTCTCACCGCTTGCACATGATGATTTACCAGTGTGTGACGCTTTGTATTTACCAGGAGGTTATCCTGAATTACATATGGATAAGCTAGCGCTCAATCATGCGTTGAAGCAGCAAATCATCACACACATTGAACAAGGAAAACCTTGCCTAGCCGAATGTGGTGGCATGCTATACCTCAACAAAGCATTGACTGATACAGAAAGCCAAACAGAAAACATGGTTGGCGCGTTAAATGCCAAAGCGACTATGCAGAAAAAGCTAGCCGCGCTAGGGATCCTAGAAGCTAATTTCAATGGTCAAATGCTGCGTGGTCATACTTTCCATTATTCAAAAACAGACAGTAAAGAAACCGTGCTAACTCAACCTGAATCTCAATATGGTAGGCCAACCGATCCTGTTTGGATAAAACAAAGCACCATCGCTTCTTATGCACATTGGTACTTCCCGTATAACCCTGATTTGGTAGCGAAAATATTCAAAGGAGCACTTTATTAAGTATGGGCGAAAAAATACGCCTTGAACGCTTCGACTAAGAACAGCCTGTCAAAAGTTGATATTTGCCGCTTCACGGTCAATAGTTAAAATAATGTTAACGAACAAATCAAGATCAGACTTTGTTTCGTGAACTTTTTAGCTGATGCGCGCTTACATCAAAGACGTCGCCAAGTCGGGCATCGAGTTTCGTTCGCTGCAATTTAACTGCAGCGCAGGTAGAAAACCGATCAAGGAGGATCTATGCCTCGTACATTGAATACACAAGACTTCGACGATAAACAAAAAGAAATCAAAGACTCAGAATACGCTCGTACAATACCATGTAATCAGGTGAGCATTTCAGCGCCCTTTCATTGGTTGTCGCTTGCTCTGCACGACTTAGTGAGAATGCCATTAATCAGCGCATTTTACGGTTTGTGCTTTATGGGTGCGGCCATCGCCATTGTTCAACTTGTCCAATGGCAAGGAACACATTTAGTCGTTATGCCAAGCTTGATTGTGTACATGCTGATAGGGCCGTTTCTTGCCCTAGGCTTATATGACGCAGCCTGGGAAAGAGAAAAGGGGCACAACGCTAGCCTACTGCACTCGATGAAAGCCATCACACGCAACTCAACCCACCAATGGGCGTTTGCGATTGTATTAATGGTTGCGATGATTTTCTGGATGCGTATCGCTGCATTATTGCACGCACTTTACCCTTCAGTACAAGGGGCACCATTGACCGAATTTGCTCCCTTCTTAATTACAGGGTCTGTAATTGGTTTTGTTATCGCTAGCCTGATATTTAGTATCTCAGCATTTTCAATTCCACTTATGATGGAGAGACGTGTAGATGTAATGAGTGCGATTTTTACTAGCTTCAACGCTGTTAAATCAAACATCCCTGCGATGGTCGTTTGGGCTGGTATCATTGGTACTGGTATCTTAGTCGGCTTCGCGACCTACGGTGTGGGGATGATTGTAACGATGCCATTACTTGGTTACGGAACATGGCATGCTTACCACGAAGTCATCAAAAAGAAACATCACGTTTAAATCGTTTCACGATCGATGAGCAATGTTATGATGAGGCCTTAGCTTAAACGCTGAGGCTTTTTTTGGAGTTAACAACGCTTGTCTTACACCCCACAACAACATCGAGTAAATAAAAAATTGGGCGAATGCCTAGCTATTGCTAATCAACATTTTTCTCGTGAATTTTCATGCCCAGCCGTCACTTACAAGTTAAGAGGAAAGGCTGCGGGAAAAGCCTACCTCCAGTTAAACGAGATAAAACTCAACCAGGTGCTATTCAGCGAAAATGAAGACGCCTTTATTAACGAAGTCGTGCCTCATGAACTCGCGCATCTGATCACATATCAGGTCTTCGGACGAGTTAGGCCTCACGGCAATGAGTGGAAATACGTAATGGAAAAGGTATTCAATGTACCGGCCAGAACCACCCACAGCTTGGAAATCACCTCAGTGCAGGGAAAAACCTTTGAGTACCGCTGTGATTGCACCACTTACCCCCTGTCGATAAGACGACACAACAAAGTCATCCGCAACCAATCAACGTATCGTTGCCAACAATGCCAACAAACCTTAGCTTTTACCGGCCTTCAATTGAGCTAAGTCTTGAGCTCATAAGATAACGCGAATAAATGTAATAGAGTGAACTAACATTTGAGTGCTAGACTGTTGTTTATCATACTTTCATCAGTCTTTTTCTATGCAAAAAACCTCTCCAAAAGTATTTGGCCTATCGGTGTCCTTTTACCTATCAATAGTATTTGGCCTACTGGTAACCCAAAGCGTTTTCGCCGCTCCACCAAGTTCGTTCTCCAAAGCTAAAAAAGAAGCGGTGAAGATTTATCTCGATCACCCGACTTCATTTTATTGTGGTTGTGACATCACTTGGAAAGACAAAAAGAAAGGTATCCCCGACCTCGACGGCTGTGGTTATCAAGTGAGAAAACAGCAAAAGCGCGCTTCCCGAATTGAGTGGGAACACGTGGTTCCAGCTTGGCAATTCGGCCACCAGCGTCAGTGCTGGCAAGATGGCGGGCGTAAGAACTGCACTCGCAATGACAAAATATTCAAATCGATGGAAGCCGACCTTCATAATCTAACTCCGGCAATTGGCGAGGTTAACGGTGATCGCTCTAATTACAATTTCAGTCAGTGGAATGGAATGGATGGCGTTGGCTATGGTCAATGTGAAATGCAGGTCAACTTCAAGCAGCGCAAAGTGATGCCGCCAGACCGAGCAAAAGGCTCTATCGCGCGTACTTATCTTTACATGAGCCAAGAGTATGGCTTCAAGCTCTCTAAGCAACAGACTAACCTGATGATGGCGTGGAACAAGCAATTCCCTGTCGATAAGTGGGAATGTACTCGTGATGAGCGAATCTATTCGATCCAAGGTAATCACAACCCATTTGTTTTCCCTGCTTGTAAATAACACGACTCAGGCAACCAACATCTCCAATTGCCTCCATCTCAAACAAGAGTTTCAGAATTGCCCCTGAAACTCTTGCGCTACCCTTGTTTTTTCAACTAAAAGCATCCATGTTAGGCAGAGACAAAATACCCAAATGACACTATTTATAGGTTTACCAGCATGAGAATCCCTCGTATCCATCACCCAGAACGCATTCATCAGTTAGGTTCACTCGCTTTAGGCGAAGATGCCGCGGGTCATGTTGGTCGAGTCCTTCGTATGAAAGAAGGTCAAGATATTCTTCTATTTGATGGCAGTGGCGCTGAATTCCCTGCGACAATTGCTGAAGTATCAAAAAAGAACGTCACAGTTAATGTTACTGAGCGTATCGAACGTAGCAGCGAATCTCCGTTAGACTTACATTTAGGCCAAGTGATTTCACGTGGCGACAAAATGGAGTTCACGATTCAGAAATCGGTTGAGCTTGGTGTAAACACCATTACCCCTCTGATTTCAGAGCGCTGTGGCGTTAAGCTTGATACTAAACGCTTCGAGAAAAAGCTCGCGCAGTGGCAAAAGATTGCTATCGCTGCATGTGAACAATCTGGTCGCAATACGGTTCCGGTTATTCGCCCAATCATGCAGCTTGAAGAGTGGTGCAGCGAACCGAGTGAAGCGTTGAAGCTAAACCTGCACCCTCGAGCAAAATACTCAATTAACACCCTTCCAGAACCCATCAGTAAGGTACGCCTATTGATCGGTCCTGAGGGCGGACTGTCCGCTGAAGAAATCGGTATGACAGAACAATACAAATTTGAAGAGACGCTACTCGGCCCACGTGTACTTCGTACCGAAACTGCTGCTCTAACCGCAATTACCGCCTTACAAGTTCGTTTTGGCGATCTAGGCTAGGAGAAAGAAATGATCAAACTTGGCATCGTAATGGATCCAATTTCATCCATTAACATCAAAAAAGACTCTAGCTTTGCCATGATGCTTGAAGCTCAGCGTCGTGGTTACGAAATCCACTACATGGAAATGGATGATCTACATTTAGATCAAGGCGTAGCCATTGCTGACACTAAGGTTGTTGAACTAAAAGAAGATCCAAACGGTTGGTACAAGTTCAAATCAGAACAGACTATCGCGCTATCCGATTTAGATGCGGTTCTGATGCGTAAAGATCCTCCGTTTGATACTGAGTACATCTACGCGACTTACATTCTTGAACGAGCTGAAGAGAACGGCGCACTTATCGTCAACAAGCCACAAAGCCTACGTGACTGTAACGAGAAGTTGTTCACGGCATGGTTCCCTGAACTGACACCAACCACCATCGTGACTCGTAAAGCTGAAAAAATTAAAGCGTTCCGCGAGAAGCACGGTGACGTGATTCTAAAACCACTTGATGGCATGGGTGGCGCGTCAATCTTCCGAGTGAAGGAAGGCGATCCTAACGTATCGGTAATCATTGAAACACTGACCAACCACGGTCAAAACTACGCAATGGCACAAACCTTTGTTCCAGACATCAGCAATGGTGATAAGCGTATTCTTGTGGTTGACGGTGAACCAATGCCTTACTGCCTAGCGCGTATTCCTGCGAAAGGGGAAACTCGAGGTAACCTTGCTGCTGGCGGTACAGGTGAAGCTCGCCCGCTGAGTGAAACAGACTGGGCTATCGCAAGAGCAGTTGCACCGGCATTAAAAGAGAAAGGTTTAATCTTTGTAGGACTTGATGTTATCGGTGACAAGCTAACTGAGATTAACGTAACGAGCCCAACTTGTATCCGTGAAATTGAAGCTGCTTTTGATATTTCTGTTACGGGTAAATTAATGGATGCAATCGAGCGTCGCGTTAACGCTAAATAGCCTAAACTTAAGAAAGTCTTAGCTATTCGCAAACATTTAGACACAGAATCAATGAGCGGCTTTACGCCGCTCTTTTTCCTTTACTGGGAACACACTGGCAGGAGGCTCTATGAATTTAACGAACCACTTTCTGGTCGCTATGCCCGGAATGAAAGACCCATACTTTCAAAACTCGGTGATCTACCTTTGTGAGCATAATGACGAAGGCGCAATGGGTCTGATGATCAACGCTCCTATTGATGTCACTGTCGGCAGCATGCTCAAACAAGTTGAGGTTGATTCTGAACAGCCGAAATCCAACCAAGCAAGTCTTGATAAGCCAGTACTTAATGGTGGGCCAGTTGCAGAAGATCGTGGGTTTATTTTGCATAAACCCAAAGGCAGTTATCAATCCAGCATCAACATGACGGATCAAATCTCAGTAACAACATCAAAAGATATCTTGATGGTGTTAGGGACTGAAGATGAACCGAACAATTATCTGGTTGCACTTGGTTATTCTGGGTGGGAGCCTGGCCAGTTGGAGATAGAACTGACCGAGAACTCATGGCTAACCGTTGAAGCCGATCCAAAGGTCATCTTTGACACACCGATCTCGGACCGCTGGAAAGTTGCGGTACAAATGTTAGGTATTAATGCCGCTCAGCTTTCAGCAGACGCAGGCCACGCCTAAACCAACCCAGCTCAGCTCAGCTCAATAAAGTAAACACTCAAACACAGATTAATTTGGAAGCCCCATGTCACGAACAATTATGGCATTTGACTACGGTACAAAAAGTATCGGCAGTGCGATTGGACAAGAAATCACAGGCACAGCAAGCCCCCTGAAAGCCTTTAAAGCCAAAGATGGCATCCCAAACTGGGACGATATCGAGAAGCAAATTAAGGAGTGGCAACCGAATCTGATTGTGGTTGGCCTTCCTACCGACCTTCATGGTAAAGATCTAGCAGCTATTACACCCAGAGCGAAGAAATTCGCTAACCGTCTTAAAGGACGCTTTGGTGTGGATGTTGAACTGCATGATGAAAGACTTTCTACGACAGAAGCAAGGGCCGACCTTTTTGAAATGGGCGGCTATAAAGCGCTAAGTAAAGGTAACGTCGATAATCAATCAGCCGTTGTAATTCTAGAGAGCTGGTTTGAAGCACAATATGGCTAAGTTATTTATTTAGCAAACTCGAGCAAGCTTATGATCCCTTGCCATTTTAACTGCGTAATGGAGGAGCGATAAAGGAAAAGAACTTGGGAGTTCATATGAAAATTTTTCTAGCAATATTCATAGCGTTATCTATAACGGCATGCAGCTCAATGGGAAGCGGTTCCGCGGGTTACGACGGTCAACAGTACCCGTCAAAAATCAAATTAGAAAAGGAGCGCGGTTACTCATATGATAACCATCGCTCCAACATGCACTCATCTAACATGCATTAAGTTATAAACGAATAAAACCCGCCACAGAAGCGGGTTTTGTGTTTATCAACAAAGCCGTGACTTAGCCCATATCAATCTTAACGCCAGCCAAAGCACCGGTCCCGTAGTCATCATCGCCACGTCTGGTTTTGAGCATTAAGCGCAAGTCGTTAGCGGAGTCAGCACTGTGGAACGCATCCTCTTCGCTGATCTTGCCTGCTATCACTAAATCATACAAAGCTTGGTCAAAAGTCTGCATACCTATCTCTTTCGATTTAACCATGGTTGCTTTCAGTTCGTGTAGTTCACCACGACGTATCAAGTCAGACACACGAGGGCTATTCAGCAGAATCTCGAATACACCATGACGCCCGCTGCCATTCTTGTCGCGAATGAGTTGCTGAGCGACGACACCACGTAGGTTCATCGATAGGTCAAACAAGAACTGTTCTTTCTGCTCTTTCGGCACCAAGTGGAGAATACGTTCTAACGCTTGGTTAGCGTTATTGGCGTGCAAGGTTGCCATACACAAGTGACCCGTTTCAGCAAAAGTCATCGCGTATTCCATGGTCTCACGGCTACGGATTTCGCCAATCAAAATCATATCAGGGGCTTGGCGCAAAGAGTTCTTAAGCGCAACTTCATAGCTCTCGGTGTCGAGTCCAACCTCACGTTGCGTTACGATGCACTTTTTATGTTCGTGGACGAACTCAATCGGATCTTCAACCGTCAAGATATGTCCCGAGCGATTGGTGTTGCGATAGCCGGTCATCGCGGCCATCGAGGTTGATTTACCAGAGCCAGTCGCACCGACCACCAACACAAGTCCGCGCTTAGCAATTGAAAGGTCCTGCAGTACATCAGGAAGCTTTAGTTGCTCAAAGGTTGGGATGTTAGTTTCGATACGTCGAATGACCGCTCCAGGTAGCTCTCGTTGAAAGAATGCACTGACACGAAAACGACCAAAGTCACGCACGATAGCAAAATTAGCCTCACGCGTTTGCTGATATTCATCACGTCGGTCTTGTTCCATCATCGCATCAAGTAATTGAGCAACCTGAGCCGCATTCAGCTTCTCTCCTTGAGGACGTAATTCACCATCCACACGAAACAGGATTGGCGCATCGACCGTGATATAAAGATCCGACGCCTTTTGTGAAAGCATTCCCTCAAGGATTTGATTCAATTCCATTTTGTTCACCTTGATTAAAACATTGAGGTTTCAATTTCGATCTTTTTCTCGACCTCTTCCGAATCAACCAAGCCTTGAGCCATCAGCTGCTTCGCATTTTGCTCCATGGTCTGCATGCCGTGCGCTGCGCCCGTTTGAATAATCGAGTACATCTGCGCGACTTTATCTTCACGAATCAAGTTTCTGATTGCAGGTGTCGCCATCATGATTTCATGACAAGCGACACGACCACCACCGACACGCTTTAATAGTTTCTGGGCAATCACCGAACGTAACGATTCAGACAGCATCGAACGAACCATATCTTTGTCGCTACCCGGGAATACATCGATAATACGGTCTACGGTTTTTGCTGCAGAGCTAGTATGCAAAGTACCAAAAACTAGGTGACCAGTTTCTGCGGCCGTTAACGCTAAGCTGATCGTCTCTTGGTCACGAAGCTCACCTACAAGAATTACGTCCGGGTCTTCACGTAACGCACTGCGTAGCGCCGCTTTAAAGCTGTGCGTATCACGATGAACTTCACGCTGGTTAACCAGACATTTATTATTGGTGTGAACGAATTCAATTGGGTCTTCAATGGTCAAAATGTGTTTGTTGTGATTACGGTTTACATAATCAACCATCGCCGCCAAAGTTGTCGATTTACCAGACCCCGTAGGGCCAGTCACCAGCACTAAGCCTTTTTCATAATTGGCAATTTTTTCAAAAATATCAGGTGCGCCCAACTGCTCTAACGTTGGGATTTCTACAGGGATGGTTCGAAAGACCGCTGAGCACCCACGGGCTTGGTTAAAAGCATTAACACGGAATCGGCCAACATTGGGTAATTCAAAAGAGAAGTCGACTTCCAATTTTTCCTCAAACTCACCGCGCTGTGAGTCGTCCATGATCTCAAAAACTAAACGATGCACATCAGCATGACTCAAAGCTGGGATTCCAAGCTTCCTTACTTCACCATCTATACGTACCATTGGAGATACACCCGCAGAAAGATGTAGATCTGACGCGTTATGCTTTACACTAAAATCTAGTAACTCAGTGATATCCATTTATTTTCCCTTAAGTAAAGTCAGCTATGAGTAGTATTCAACAAAATATCGAACAAATCACCTCACAGATTCGTAGTGCTGAACAAAAGTGCGGACGAGCTCCAGACTCCGTGCAACTTTTAGCCGTCAGTAAAACTAAACCTATTGATGCGATTCTAGAAGCCGCACTCGGAGGTCAAGTTGCCTTTGGTGAAAACTATGTTCAAGAAGGTGTCGATAAAGTAAAACACTTTTCAGAACAACATTCTAACCTAAATTTAGAATGGCATTTTATTGGCCCAATCCAATCTAATAAAACTCGCCCTATTGCGGAAAGCTTCCAATGGGTGCATTCCGTTGATCGCGATAAGATCGCACAAAGGCTTCATGATCAGCGACCAAACGAGCTTCCACCTCTACAAGTGCTCATTCAAGTGAACACCAGTGGTGAAGATTCAAAATCAGGAACGTCAGAAGAAACAGTTTTTGCGCTCGCAGAGTTGATTTCGTCGCTCCCTAACCTCACTTTAAGAGGGTTGATGTCGATTCCCGCAAACGTATCTGACTATCAATCTCAGCTTAAGGCATTTTCTCAACTGGCAGATCTTCAACAAAAGCTCGCAGCGAAGTATCCAGACATCGATACCCTTTCAATGGGTATGAGTGGTGATATGGATGCAGCAGTTGAGGCTGGTAGCACAATGGTTCGTATTGGAACGGCCATCTTTGGTGCTCGTGATTACGCGAATAACCGTAGTAAGTAACCAAGTACAAGTATTGATACAGCTTCGCTTGAACCGCGCAGCGACACGCTCAGGATTTTATATATGGAACATAAGAACATCGCCTTTATTGGGGCGGGAAACATGGTTCGCTCGATTGTAGCGGGCTTAGTCGCGAGTGGTTACCCAGCGCAAAAGATTACTGCTACAGCACCTTCAGACACCAGAAGGCTGCCGCTAGAGCAAGAGTACAGCATCAATACCACCAACGATAATATTGCCGCAGCAGAGCAAGCAGACGTTATTGTGCTATCGGTGAAGCCACAAATGATGGCTGATGTATGTAAACCCTTACAAGGTATCGATTTCAGCAACAAACTGGTTATCTCAATTGCAGCGGGTATTAATGCGAATCGACTCAATGAGATGTTAAACTGCCAGCTGAACCTTGTTCGTGTGATGCCAAACACGCCATCGCTGCTTGGTAAAGGGATGAGCGGTCTTTATGCCGATTCAACGGTCAGCCAAAATGATAAAGACTTTGCTTCTCAGCTGATGCAAGCTGTAGGTGAAGTTAGCTGGGTTGAGCAAGAGTCTGGGATTAATAACATCATTGCGGCGGCGGGCAGTGCTCCGGCTTACTTCTTCCTATTTATGGAAGCAATGCAAGCCGAAGCAATCAACCAAGGCTTCGACCAGGAAACCGCTCGTAAATTAGTGCAGCAGTCGGCATTAGGTGCGGCAGAGATGGTGGTTGCAAATCCAGACACAGAATTATCTACACTGCGTGAACAAGTGACTTCAAAAGGCGGCACAACCGCAGAAGCACTGCGCACGTTTAACGACCATCAACTTTCAGATATCGTAGCAAAAGCCATGCAAGCGGCGGTTGCTCGAGCTGAAGAGATGGAAAAACTGTTTTAATACTAATGACAGTAAAAAAGCATTTTGTCGCTCGGGTTATATCTAAGCGGCAAGTAAATCCGAAAAAGGAAACAATATGAACTCGATGAGCTTTCTGATCTCGACCGTTTTTGATCTTTACATAATGGTTGTGATCTTGCGTATCTGGCTACAAGCATCACGTGCAGATTTCTACAACCCATTCTCACAATTTATCGTAAAAGCGACACAACCGGTTGTTGCACCACTACGCCGAGTAATTCCATCAATCGGCAGCCTTGATCTTGCGACGGTTGTTTTCGCTTATGTGCTATGTGTACTTAAGTTCGTCGCTCTAAATCTGATTATCTCTGGCGGTGCGGCTGTATTTGACATCAGCTTCCTGATATTTGGAGCGCTATCTCTGCTTAAGGCGGCTGGTGGTTTGATCTTCTGGGTTCTGCTAATCCGTGCAATCCTGAGCTGGGTTAGCCAAGGCCGTAGCCCAATCGAATACGTATTCCATCAGTTAACAGAACCAATGTTAACGCCAATTCGCCGTATCCTTCCTGATATGGGTGGCTTCGACCTAAGCGTGCTGGTTCTGTTCATTGTTCTGCAATTTGCGAACTTCTTAATGGGCGACATGATCGGTCCTATTTGGTATCAGCTATAGTTCAAGTACGAACATCAGGTACTTTGACGATGCCAAAAGCAGTTTGGGCCGAAGAAGACGATATTCTTCTTAGGCTCTATATCCAACCCAAGGCAAGCCGCGATAAAATCGTTGGCTTACACGGAGAGGAACTGAAAATTGCCATTACCGCACCACCGGTTGATGGCAAAGCAAATGCTCACTTAGCGAAATACCTTGCGAAACAATTTAAGGTCGCGAAAGGGCAAATTAAGATAGAAAAGGGAGAGCTCGGTCGGCATAAGCAAGTTCGAATATGCTCACCAAGTCAGATCCCAACTGAAGTCAAAGCCATCCTATGATGGCTTTTTGCTATTTATTGGAGTCATTATGCGTCTATGGATAACAGCACTACTCACCGCTCTGATTGCCCTACCAAGCTCGGCAGGACAGTTTAAAAGTATCAAGGATGTCGAGGTTCATTACTCGGCTTTCAATTCCACGTTTTTAACTGCGCAGGTCGCTAAGCAATATAAGCTGAAACGAAACGGATACTCAGCGATTCTAAACATCAGCGTTCTAGACAACGCTTCCCTAGGCAAGCCTGCAACAACGGCTAAAATTACGGGAACAGCACGAAACCTAGTAGGTAACACTCGCACGCTTAACTTCCGTGAAATAAAGGAAGGCGATGCGATCTATTACCTTGCAGAGTTCCCTATCACTCACGAAGAAAACATCACTTTTAATATTGATGTTAACGCTGGTTTGAAAGGCACAGGTCCACTGCGTTTTACACAAAAATTCTATATAGAAGAGTAGCTTCAAAGCTCACTTTTCTAGTCATTAACTTATTAGAGCCACATTCCCATGAGTAAGATTGTTTTAGCAACAGGCAACCAAGGCAAAGTTCGCGAGATGGCAGATATTCTGTCTGAGTTTGGTTTCGACATTGTCGCGCAAAGTGAATTTAACGTTTCAGAAGTCGCAGAAACGGGAACAACTTTCATTGAAAATGCCATCATCAAAGCTCGCCACGCTGCGAAAGAGACGGGGCTACCAGCCATTGCTGACGATTCTGGCTTAGAAGTTGATTACCTTAACGGTGCACCCGGTATCTACTCAGCGCGTTACTCAGGTGAAGGGGCGACTGATAAGCAGAACATCGAAAAGCTGTTAGATGCTATGCAAGGTGTAGACGTTGAAAAACGCACAGCTCGTTTTCACTGTGTATTGGTACTAATGCGTCACGAAAACGATCCGACTCCATTAGTATGTCACGGTAAATGGGAAGGTCGCATTCTGACTGAAGAACACGGTGAGAATGGCTTTGGCTACGATCCTGTATTCTTTGTACCAGAAGATAACTGCGCCTCAGCTGAGCTTGAATCGTCACGTAAGAAGCAACTGTCACACCGTGGTAAAGCCCTCGCATCATTATTCAAGACTCTCAAGGAGCAAGCTCTGTAATGCACAATGCAGCGCTAATACCACCCGCACTCAGCCTCTATGTCCACATCCCATGGTGTGTACAAAAGTGTCCGTATTGTGATTTTAACTCTCATGCTCTAAAAGCCGAGATTCCTGAAAAAGAGTACATCGATGCTCTGCTTGAGGATCTCGATACCGATATCGAAAAGTACCAACTCAATGACGCACCTCGCCCATTGCATTCGATCTTTATTGGTGGCGGCACGCCGAGTTTATTTTCTCCAGAAGGAATCGGTCGATTGCTGCAAGGCATTAAACAGCGCATCCCGTTCAAACCTGAAATAGAAATTACCATGGAAGCCAACCCGGGAACTATCGAAGCTGAGCGTTTTGCTGGTTATCAAAAAGCAGGGGTTAGTCGAATCTCGGTGGGCGTGCAAAGTTTTGAGCAAGAGAAACTGGAAAGGCTTGGGCGTATTCACGGTCAAGACGAAGCGGTTAACGCAGCTCATTTAGCGCATAAAATCGGATTAAATAGCTTCAACCTAGATCTAATGCACGGCTTACCGGATCAGAGTATTGATCAAGCGTTGGCTGATTTAGACAAAGCGATCGAACTCGATCCTCCGCATTTATCTTGGTATCAGCTAACAATAGAACCTAACACCATGTTCTATTACAAAACACCAAAGCTACCTGACGATGATGACCTTTGGGATATCTTCGACTTAGGCCATAAGAAGCTCGCAGACGCAGGTTATGTACAGTACGAAATTTCAGGTTACAGCAAGCCGGGATATCAGTGTCAGCATAATCTCAACTACTGGCGCTTTGGTGACTACCTAGGTATTGGCTGTGGCTCTCATGGCAAGCTGAGTTTTGCAGATGGACGTATTGTTCGCACCACTAAGGTTAAACACCCTAGAGGTTACCTAGCCGCGTATCAGAATCTGGTGAAGCCCTATCTGTCGGATGAACTTGAAGTCCCTAATGAGGACCGCCCTTTTGAGTTCTTCATGAACCGCTTCAGGCTAATGGAAGCGTGTCCAAAGCAGGATTTCATTGATACTACGGGGCTTGGTTTTGACTCTATTCAAGAAACTATTGAATGGGCAAAAGAGCTAGGCTACTTGAATGAAACCAACAGCCATTGGCAGATCACTGAAAAAGGAAAACTCTTCTTAAACGATTTGCTTGAAGCCTTTATGGCAGAAGAAGACGAATAGTTCGAACGCTAGAGTACAAAAAGCCTCTCATCACGAGATAATGCCGTTCGGATAAGCATTATTGCTTGAACCTGAACGGATATTTGGCTGGGACAAAGAGGACTGAACGTGGAAACGTTCGGTCCTTTCTTTTATCTGGAAGAATGAAGTGACTCAAACTGTCTCTCATCCTTTTCAGTTTTACAGGTAGAGTTCCGTCTGGACTTAAAGCTAACCAACGTAATTGCGCATCAATAAGGTTAATTGCGGCGGTAAAACTGACCCTAGTCGCTCGAACCCCGGCTTCTGAAGCTATCTTAACCATCTCTAATCGCACTAAGTTATAGGCAAGTAATACGCCCCACAGCTCTTGCTTCAAACCGGCAGAAAAACGACTTCGTAAAGTGACGTGACTTTGCAGTTGAGTCTGTTTAATTTCACCATAACCTTCTTCTATCTCCCAGCGTTGCCAATAAATACGCAGCAGGCTTTCTAGCGAGTATCTACTAGGGTCTGTAAGTGAAGTAATAAAACCTTTTATCTCACCTTTTGGCTCTTGATATAGGACTAATCTGGCTTCCCAACGTGCGGGTAAATTCGGATTCTGCCGTTGAGCTTGAGGAGAGATGGGCATTGAGATGAGCATGTCGTTCTCCGCATATTTCTCCAACACTTCATAGCGTAGCTTACGCTTTGCAGGCATTAACCAGTGAGCATTTTCCGCACTCTCTTGCCACGACAACAAGAGGTCTGCCGAGAAATAACAACGATCAAATAAGGTCAATGAATGTGCGGGGATATCATTGAATAGGCGCTTAGCTAAGGTCGTTTCACCGACATGACAGCCATCAAAAGCCGCCCCCATAATCATTCGAGTTTCTGTTGACATCAAAGCGACTAAACGAAGTTGAGGGTAAGGTTTCAATTTTTTAGAGATGAACCCAAATTCTTCAGCGTTCTCTGGGGAATCTTGGCACCTAAATGTTGTCCCATCGACAGCAAGAACATTAAGCTCTAAGTCTTTGTCTTGTTGAAGGATATCTCCATTCCAAGCCTTTACCGTTGTGTGAAACAGAGCCGCTAACGGACTCTCATCTAGACGTCGGCGTGAATCAGTTAGGACACTGGGTGCAACACGAGACCAGCTATCTTCAGGTTTAGGCTGAAGTGCAATGTCTAATGAACTGCACACCTCTTTGATAGACATGTTGCGTTGCAGCCCCATCCAAATAACTAACCAGACAGCTTGCTGAGCGGGAAGCCGACGTCGTCTTATGCTCGCTTTATTGGTTTCAAGAAGAGCTTGTTCTATCCACTCAATCTGAATGGCGTCGACAACAGATTCATAATTGTCGGCATCTTCAATGGTCTCGTGTGCCATTGCTAATTCTTGTTCAAGCATAAAAAAATCCCCATCAACGTTGTTGATGGGGATTATCTGCTAACTGCAAGATCGTTCAAGTCTTCTTAAACGATCGGCATTATCTCATCACGAGAGGCTTTTTTTGTCGAGCTTAGAACTTAGAAAATAGAGCGACCAATACGCTCTGAGAGTAATTCTAAAGCCTGAGTTCCCGCCAGTGAATTACCCGATGCATCCAACTCTGGAGACCACACCGCGATCGTCATTTCGCCAGGAACAATCGCAATAATCCCACCGCCAACACCCGATTTACCCGGCATACCAACACGATAGGCAAACTCTCCTGCCCCATCGTACAAACCACATGTCGCAAGCAAAGCATTCAGCTGTTTGGTTTGAACTGGCGTGATGATCTCTTTCTTGGTTTGAACCGACACACCTTTGTTCGCCAAATAACTAAAGGTCTTCGCCAAATCCACACAGGTCATTTTAAGCGCACAAGCATGAAAGTAATTGTTGAGTACGGGAATAACATCGTTCTCAAAATTACCAAATGAACGCATCAAGTAAGCGATAGCAGCATTACGATCGCTGTGCATCATCTCAGAAGCCGCCACAACCTTGTCATACACGATATGTGTATCACCTGATAGCTGACGGACAAATTCTAATAAACGGTGTCTTGGTGCTGATAGACGGCTTTGTAATAAGTCGGCAACGACAATTGCGCCAGCATTAATAAACGGGTTACGAGGGATGCCGTGTTCCATCTCAAGCTGAATCATCGAGTTAAAGGCTTGTCCTGATGGCTCCTTCCCTACTCGCTGCCATATCTCTTCCGGCTTATACAGCACCATTGCTAGCGTTAGGCTTAGAGCTTTCGAAATTGATTGCACGGAAAAGGCTTCATCAGCATCGCCAGCTTGAATAACTTCACCTTCATTGGTGTATACCGCAATCGCCAATTTCTGGTTCGATACGCGAGCCAATGCAGGAATATAGTCAGCGACCTTTCCCTGACCAATTAAGGGACGAACTTCGTCTAAAATCTCGGCTAAAATAGCTTGAGTTGGTTTCATGTGAGCTTACTTCTTATTGTTATTTTTGTAGGGGTGTGACATTCAGTTTTGTCCTTAAACTTCTAATTTGATAAAAGCCTAAGGACAAAAAAGCCAACACTACAATAATGTTGGCTTTTATCAATCCCATAAAGTGTAGGGTTTAATCCTAAGTCGGATTCACCTTCACTTAATTTGATTCAGAATTACTTAGTACGCTTGAACTTAATGTCCCAAACACCATGACCTAAACGGTGGCCACGAGCTTCAAACTTAGTTAGCGGACGCTCGTCTGGACGAGGAATGTAATCACCATCTTCAGCGATATTCTCGAAACCTGGAGCGACGTTCATCACTTCAATCATATGTTCTGCGTAGTTTTCCCAGTCTGTTGCCATGTGGAAAATACCAGTATCAAGTTGCAGCTTACCGCGAACCATCTCTGCAAACTCAGCCTTAACGATACGACGTTTGTGGTGACGAGCTTTATGCCATGGGTCAGGGAAGAACAGTTGCAGTGTATGCAGGCTGCTGTCTGGGATCATGTGTTCAAATACTTCTACTGCATCGTGACACATTACACGCAGGTTAGTTACGCCAGCATCGCGAGCTGTACCTAAACACGCACCAACACCTGGGCTGTGAACTTCAATACCTAAGAAGTTTTTCTCAGGCGCATTCTTTGCCATTTCAACCAGTGATGCACCCATACCGAAGCCAATTTCTAGTACAACAGGGTTGTCGTTGCCAAACACTTCTTTCCAATTAAGAAGTTCTGGGTTGTAGTCGATACCCATTGTTGGCCAACATTCGTTCATCGCGTTTTCTTGGCCTTTTGTTAAGCGGCCTTCGCGGCGAACAAAACTACGGATCTTACGAACCAGTTTGCCGTCTTCAGTATATTCGTTAGTGGTCACTTCACTCATTGATTTTTGCCTGCACATTGATTAATCAAAGCGGGGATTATCCAAAGAATTGCCTCCGGTGCAAGTCTTTCCGTGGATAAATTCCCACACAATTTGTCTGTTTTACATCCAACCGTAAGTGTGGTGCAATTTCACTCCTAATAATAGCAAAGCATAGAGCATGTCGTGACTCCTTTCGCAACCGCCATATTAAAGTGGTATGACGCCTTTGGGCGCAAAGAATTACCTTGGCAACAAAACAAAACCGCCTACACCGTTTGGCTATCTGAAATCATGCTTCAGCAGACTCAAGTGGCCACGGTGATTCCATACTACCAGCGCTTTTTAGAACGCTTTCCAACAGTTATTGACCTAGCGAACGCCGAACAAGATGAGGTGCTGCACTTATGGACAGGGCTTGGCTATTACGCGCGAGCTCGTAACTTACATAAGGCTGCCAAGATTGTTACCGAGCAATACGGTGGTGAATTTCCGCTTTCTATCGAAGAAATGAACGCGCTACCGGGTATTGGGCGCTCTACTGCCGCTGCAGTGTTGTCCTCTGTGCATAAACTCCCTCATGCGATTCTTGATGGCAACGTCAAACGCACCTTAGCTAGAAGCTTTGCAGTAGAAGGTTGGCCGGGGCAAAAGAAAGTCGAGAACCAGCTTTGGGAACACGCAGAAGCACACACTCCCAATCAAGATGTTGATAAGTACAATCAAGCCATGATGGACATGGGTGCGATGGTTTGTACTCGTAGCAAGCCCAAATGTACGTTATGCCCGATTGAAAGCATGTGTGAAGCTAAGAAGCTCGATAGACAGCTCGATTTCCCTGGTAAGAAACCTAAGAAAGAAAAGCCGATAAAAGAAACATGGTTTGTGATTCTGTACCACAACAATCAAGTATGGCTCGAACAACGCCCTCAATCTGGTATCTGGGGAGGACTATTCTGTTTCCCTCAAAATGAAAACGCAGAGATCGAACATCAATTAGATCTTCGTTCGATCAAAGACAACGAAACCGATTCGATCAAGACCATGATTGCGTTTCGACATACTTTCAGCCACTACCACTTAGATATCACACCTGTATTAGTAAAATTAGATAAACAACCAGATTTGATAATGGAAGGGACTAAAGGTCTCTGGTATAACTTATCAAAACCGGAAGAAATTGGCCTAGCAGCTCCTGTAAAGCAGCTTATTGAGAGCCTACCCTTTGAACTGAACGACGTTTGAATCAACGAACGCGATAAGAGGAACCACTATGAGCCGCACTGTATTTTGTGCTCGCCTTCAAAAAGATGCTGAAGGCCTAGATTTTCAACT
>NZ_CH902608.1:686600-689905 GCF_000153005.1 Vibrio sp. MED222
TTAAAGAAAGCCGCATCATTGATGCGGCTTTTTTGCATCTAAAGATCCTAGCGTACCTCCATCCCCCTCACCTTTCTAATCGCTCATTCAGTACAGAAACTCTCAGTCTTAATTTTCTTGTAAAACAATTAGGCTTTACTCTTTTGATTTAGCTTTAATCGCCCAACGACATGTCGAAACCTTTCTAGCGAGCTTGCTACTTGTGTTATCTAAGAGTGAACCAACTAAGCGCCAGAATGGCTCTGTTGATGACTTAACCTGGGTGATATACAGTTTCACTCTTTATCGAAACTATCCACTATAATAGCCCCCATAGACGCGGGCATTGATATAACAATGACACGTTTAAACGAGACTATTGGATCGCTTAATAGAGGCAACTTATCCAAACATGTCAGGACCAAAGCAACTACCAACGCCGTCATAGCATAAGCAATAACAATTCTGAAAATAAACACCGGCATGCGCGCAACAACATTTTTTTGAAAGACACTTTCATAAGTATAAAAGCCTAAGAACACAGCTGATAATAAAAATAGCAGCAACAGATTAGCAGTAGGCAAAGTCTCCCCTAACTTCCAGGCTTCTTCGGAAAAAGAAATCGGTACAGCCAAAGCAAAAGATCCTACAAAGATCTGACTGGCATCTTCAAAGTTAAAGCTTAATTTCATAGTTCGCCCCATTAGCTTTTAAGGCTTTATCTATTTGTTAAAATAATCACTAAAATATCACCCGATGATCTTTTTTTGAGTCTATTCTTACCAAGTGAACGATAACGCCCTTCTAGCTTAATATTAGTCGCAATAGCCAAAACATAGCTTGAATTAACCAGCAAGAAATCAATATGTTCAGAGTAAAGTGGTCAACATAACTAATTCATATCGAGTCAACAAACACATCAGAGTAGAAAAGAGACCGGTAAACATCTCCTAAGATACCTGAACCTAGAGCCAGAGAGTCTCGATCTGATTGGATAATAAATATCACTGCACGAATACGAGAAATTCTCTATTTCTTAGCATATGTATCCCACCGGCACCAATTTGGGCCCTTAATCTAGCGACTTTCTCCTTCAACCTGAAATATAGTCCAATTCCCCTTTGAGATACTTTTCAAACAGGGTGCTCAATACAATTAAGAGTGGTTTAAGCTTAATGAATAACAAGAGGATGAAGTCACCTCATTAAGGGCTATAGCGCTCTTAGCAGAAACATCCATGATCGATTCCTAATTACACATCAGAAGTACCCTCTAGATTCACAGAGAAAAACAGAAGTCAGGTATCGTAGACGAAGGGCTGTTAACTAATACTAAAGTGCACTCGCTTGATAAAGCAAACATCTGCGAACGCAGGGCACATAGGATGAGTTGTAAGCCTTATATAACTTCGATATTGAATGGATACAGCTGAGTCAGAACAGTCTCATTAACCTGACTTACAACGTCGCATAGCTCGAGTATTTGAGTGCTAAGCTTAAAGCTATATGCGTTTGTGAAACACATGCTCGTTTCAAATAACAACTGGTGTAGAAAATACAAATAAAAAGACTCTAATCGTAGAGTTAGACTTTCTAATAAATAACAGAATAATGGGACACGTTAACTAGGCGTCATGGGTTACGCGCAAACCTTGTGTAAAAGTCATTCAATGGAAGGGCGAACACTATAATTTAGATGCAAAAAGCCCCGCGATTTCTAGCGAGACTTCTTATAAATGGTGGAGTGCTTGGGGTCGCAGGCGACCGGGACTCGTTGCTCGAAGACAAAATTATCGTATCCAGAAACGACGAAAGCCTAGTCATAAGACTAGGCTTTCTAATAAGTGGCGGAGTGGACGGGACTCGAACCCGCGACCCCCGGCGTGACAGGCCGGTATTCTAACCAACTGAACTACCACTCCGCAGTGTCTATTCAGCATAATGCAATTTAAGCCTGACGATGTCCTACTCTCACATGGGGAAGCCCCACACTACCATCGGCGCTATTGTGTTTCACTTCTGAGTTCGGCATGGAATCAGGTGGGTCCACAATGCTATGGTCGTCAAACAAATTCTGTTGTTAACTCGATAAATCGAATCAACTAAATAGTGGTGCTGATACCCAGACTCGAACTGGGGACCTCACCCTTACCAAGGGTGCGCTCTACCGGGCTGAGCTATATCAGCAGTTCTAGAACCGTTTAAAAACGACTCTAAAAATTTAAAGCCTGGCGATGTCCTACTCTCACATGGGGAAGCCCCACACTACCATCGGCGCTATTGTGTTTCACTTCTGAGTTCGGCATGGAATCAGGTGGGTCCACAATGCTATGGTCGCCAAGCAAATTTTAAAATTCGGAAAGCTGTTAAATTCTCATTAAACTCATTCAAGCGTTTGGTATTTCTTTGAGTCCACAAAACCCCTTGGGTGTTGTATGGTTAAGCCTCACGGGCAATTAGTACAGGTTAGCTCAATGCCTCGCAGCACTTACACACCCTGCCTATCAACGTCGTAGTCTACGACAACCCTTTAGGACACTTATAGTGCCAGGGAAAACTCATCTCAAGGCTCGCTTCCCGCTTAGATGCTTTCAGCGGTTATCGATTCCGAACTTAGCTACCGGGCAATGCCATTGGCATGACAACCCGAACACCAGAGGTTCGTCCACTCCGGTCCTCTCGTACTAGGAGCAGCCCCTTTCAATTTTCCAACGCCCACGGCAGATAGGGACCGAACTGTCTCACGACGTTCTAAACCCAGCTCGCGTACCACTTTAAATGGCGAACAGCCATACCCTTGGGACCGACTTCAGCCCCAGGATGTGATGAGCCGACATCGAGGTGCCAAACACCGCCGTCGATATGAACTCTTGGGCGGTATCAGCCTGTTATCCCCGGAGTACCTTTTATCCGTTGAGCGATGGCCCTTCCATTCAGAACCACCGGATCACTATGACCTGCTTTCGCACCTGCTCGAATTGTCATTCTCGCAGTCAAGCGGGCTTATGCCATTGCACTAACCACACGATGTCCAACCGTGTTTAGCCCACCTTCGTGCTCCTCCGTTACTCTTTGGGAGGAGACCGCCCCAGTCAAACTACCCACCAGGCACTGTCCGTAATCCCGATTCAGGGACCAACGTTAGAACATCAAAACTACAAGGGTGGTATTTCAAGGACGACTCCATCACATCTAGCGACGCAATTTCATAGTCTCCCACCTATCCTACACATGTAGGTTCAATGTTCAGTGCCAAGCTGTAGTAAAGGTTCACGGGGTCTTTCCGTCTAGCCGCGGGTACACTGCATCTTCACAGCGATTTCAATT
>NZ_CH902608.1:691339-692824 GCF_000153005.1 Vibrio sp. MED222
GCTACACACGTGCTACAATGGCGCATACAGAGGGCAGCAAGCTAGCGATAGTGAGCGAATCCCAAAAAGTGCGTCGTAGTCCGGATTGGAGTCTGCAACTCGACTCCATGAAGTCGGAATCGCTAGTAATCGTGAATCAGAATGTCACGGTGAATACGTTCCCGGGCCTTGTACACACCGCCCGTCACACCATGGGAGTGGGCTGCAAAAGAAGTGGGTAGTTTAACCTTTCGGGGAGGACGCTCACCACTTTGTGGTTCATGACTGGGGTGAAGTCGTAACAAGGTAGCCCTAGGGGAACCTGGGGCTGGATCACCTCCTTATACGAAGATACCACGATGAGTGTCCACACAGATTGATTAGGTTTAGAAAGTAAAAGAGACGATATTGGGTCTGTAGCTCAGCTGGTTAGAGCGCTCGCCTGATAAGCGGGAGGTCGGTGGTTCGAGTCCACTCAGACCCACCAATATCGATTAGAAACAAAGATGGGGCTATAGCTCAGCTGGGAGAGCGCCTGCCTTGCACGCAGGAGGTCTGCGGTTCGATCCCGCATAGCTCCACCATCTTTAAGTGTTTTTATCTGAAAATATTTAAGAATGGTTTCGAAAGAAATCTAGCTCTTTAACAATTTGGAAAGCTGACTGATTGATTACTTACGAGTAATTCAATCAAATTTAAAAGTTCTCAATGTTTATCTTTCATTAGATAAACACAACAAACACATTCAAGTGTCTTGTATTCGAATCAATGTTTACATTGATTCACAATTGAGTCCGGCAAACAGTTATCAGGAATTAACCCTTCTTGATGACAACCAAAAACCTTGGTTAGTTGCCATACTAGTTTGTTTTCGCTTTTCAAAAGCGAAAGTAAAACAGAGACCCTTTCGGGTTGTATGGTTAAGTGACTAAGCGTACACGGTGGATGCCTTGGCAGTCAGAGGCGATGAAAGACGTAATAACTTGCGATAAGCCCAGATTAGGTAGTAATAACCTTTTGAGTCTGGGATTTCTGAATGGGGAAACCCACGTGCATAAGCACGTATCCTGTTGTGAATACATAGCAACAGGAGGCAAACCGGGGGAACTGAAACATCTAAGTACCCCGAGGAAGAGAAATCAACCGAGATTCCGAAAGTAGCGGCGAGCGAAATTGGATTAGCCCTTAAGCTTTTAATGATGCAGGTGAAGAGTCTGGAAAGTCTCGCAATAAAGGGTGATAGCCCCGTAACCGACACATCATAATCAGTGAAATCGAGTAGGGCGGGACACGTGATATCCTGTCTGAATATGGGGGGACCATCCTCCAAGGCTAAATACTACTGACTGACCGATAGTGAACCAGTACCGTGAGGGAAAGGCGAAAAGAACCCCTGTGAGGGGAGTGAAATAGAACCTGAAACCGTGTACGTACAAGCAGTAGGAGCACCTTCGTGGTGTGACTGCGTACCTTTTTGTATAATGGGTCAGCGACTTAATTTTAGTA
>NZ_CH902608.1:692924-694572 GCF_000153005.1 Vibrio sp. MED222
GTGCGAGCAAGGCAATCAAAATGATGCCTGATAATAAATAAGCTTGCGTTTTTAATTTCATATTTCCCCGTGCAGCGATCTAATAATAAGTATGGTGTATCATTCACGAATCTTAAGCTAAGTCGTGTAGTGCAGGTATCAGAAAGGTATCAAAACATGATGAAGATTAAATTTACGAAGAAAAAAAAGTCCCCAAAAGAACATTTTTCGCTGTCAAATGAATAAACAGAGGTAAGAGCAATTACTCTATTGGGGGTGGCGAATGTAGTCTATTTACTCGAAGATCAAGATTTAATGTTGAACTGATGTGTTATTGAATGGCGTTAACTTTTATTCAAACGAAAAAAAGCCAAGTCTCTCGACTTGGCTTTCTTGAATGTGGCTCCCCTTGCAAGACTTGAACTTGCGACATACGGATTAACAGTCCGCCGTTCTACCAACTGAACTAAAGGGGAATTACTTGTCTCAACATCAGATCTATAAAGACCACTATTTGTTAAGAAGCAAATAATGGTGCCTCGAGGCGGAATCGAACCACCGACACGCGGATTTTCAATCCGCTGCTCTACCGACTGAGCTATCGAGGCAAAAGAATGGTGCCGACTACCGGAGTCGAACTGGTGACCTACTGATTACAAGTCAGTTGCTCTACCTACTGAGCTAAGTCGGCACACTAAATTCTTTGCTTTAGAGAGTAAACTCTCTAATTTAAAACCTCATATAAAATGAAGTTCTTGAAAATGGCTCCCCTTGCAAGACTTGAACTTGCGACATACGGATTAACAGTCCGCCGTTCTACCAACTGAACTAAAGGGGAATTACTTGTCTCAACATCAGGTCTCTAAAGACCATTATTTGTTAAGTACCAAATAATGGTGCCTCGAGGCGGAATCGAACCACCGACACGCGGATTTTCAATCCGCTGCTCTACCGACTGAGCTATCGAGGCAAAAGAATGGTGCCGACTACCGGAGTCGAACTGGTGACCTACTGATTACAAGTCAGTTGCTCTACCTACTGAGCTAAGTCGGCACACTAAATTCTTTATGCTTTTGTCCGTGTTGCTACTCCCTGTTAAAGAGTGTTGACACCAACAAATCAAATTGTGGTGCCCGGAGGCGGAATCGAACCACCGACACGAGGATTTTCAATCCTCTGCTCTACCGACTGAGCTATCCGGGCAACGGAGCGCTATTAAACGGATTTTCTGCATAACCGTCAACACCTTTTTTGAAAATAACTAAAAAAAACGTTCGTTAGTTGTTTTTTTATTCAAAAGTGAGGCTTACGTTTTACCTTGGTTAAAATCTTTCTTGAATTTTGTTACTTTCTCTAAGTATCGGCGCGACTCTTTATTGGGATGTTTCTTTGTTAGTGCCCAGTAAGCTTGACTCGGTTGCAATGAATTTAAGTCACGCATTGCTCGCTTTCTATCCTTACTGAAAGTATTGAGCACGCCACCAGTGCCGCCGTTGTATGCAGAGATCATACTGTACTCAAGCGTGGTTGGGTGTTTTACGTCTTTTAAATAACGATTTTTAAGGATGTAAAAGTATGCGGTGCCTGCATCAATGTTGTTTTCTGGATTGAATAAGTACTCAGGACTTGGTTCTCCAGGTTTCTTTTTAACGAGCTTAAAGACATCTCG
>NZ_CH902608.1:707938-710327 GCF_000153005.1 Vibrio sp. MED222
TCGTTTCCGCTCGACTTGCATGTGTTAGGCCTGCCGCCAGCGTTCAATCTGAGCCATGATCAAACTCTTCAATTTAAGATTTTGTGACTCAACGAATACTGACTTCAAAGCTACTATGTAATTCTAAAGCTATTACCATTCCAACAGAATGGTAATGAATTGACTGTGCCGAATAACTACAAGTAGTTAAACGTATTGGTCACTCAGTTCATTGAAATCAATTTTGATTCCGAAGAATCTGTTTTATCTAACGATAAAACGTTTTGATATTCATCAACGAGTGCCCACACAGATTGATAGGTTTAAATTGTTAAAGAGCTTCTCTTCGTTGTGACTTACATCACTTCGGAAGAGGCGGCCATTCTAGCTATTTAATTCTCAGTGTCAAACACTTATTCGGAATTAATTTCTACTTTTAAAAAGTAAAAGCGAATCATCGCTTAAAGCTAGTTGCCTTACTAACATTCTTCGCTGAAGCCTTATGGCGTCTGCCGTGTCAGTGAGGCGGCATTATAGAGATGCAGCTCTCATTGGCAAGCATTAAATACGTTTTTTATTTAAAAAAGAGGTTAAGTGAAGACATTTCAACCAAGGGCTTATTTATACAACTTTCAACCCAAGTTTCGAACAAACTACCCACAAGAACCTGTGGATAACTACTCACCATTATCAAAAAAGTAAGATAAACGAGCCCTAGGGTTTAGATATTCTCTAACTTGCTCCGGTAACTTGCTTGGATGAACTGCATTGACAATTTTTATCTCTTTAGTAAATAGGTCAATGATCGGGGCTTGGGTTCTTGGAACGCTAGGATCATAGATCAGTACGTTCGGATAAAGCATATGTTTGGCATTAACCGAAATCACGATTCCAATTGATTCATTGGAAAGCTGCACGACAGTACCCGGCGGATAGACTCCCATGAACTTAACCAATAGACTCAAATTATCCTGACTATATAGATGTTTGCAGTTCTTATATAAGTGGGACAATGCCAAGTATGGGATCATTTGTTGAGATTGCGCTTTACCATGACAAAGATTATCGAATGCGTTAGCCACTGAAACTATTTTGGTTAGTTCATCTATCTCTTCTTCTTTTAAGCCTTCAGGATAACCAGAGCCATCGTTCATTTCATGATGTTGAACGATTACTTTTTTGGCACTTTCAGGAAAGTCATCAATTCCAGAGACAATATCAGCACCATATTTCGTATGAAGTTTTAGGTAATTCTCTTCCGGTGCTGTCAGCGTACTCTGCTTTCTAAGTATTGCAGCTGGTATTTTGATCTTTCCTACATCATGGAACAAAGCAGCAAAAGAAAGCGCTTTCAATTGTTGAGTATTGTAGCCTTTAGCTTTACCTATCATTAACGCAACGACAGAGACATTTAATGTATGAAAGTAAATGTCTTCAAAGTCAGCTTTAGCATTCATAAGATGTAAGGTAACGCTATCGTCACTTGCCAGTATTTCAACAATATCATCAACTAGACTTTTAACCTCTCCTACCGCATCTATAGGTCGGTTACGAATTTTTGTCATTACTGAACGCATTCGAGCAAGCGAGCGCTCGAACTCTTTCTCACAATGACTGACTCTACGACGGTAAGAGCTTAGGGTTTCGATACGTTCATGCTTATCTTTCCACATCCTTTCAGTTTCAAGGCTTATCTGTAGATCTGAATCGGCCCCTTTATCTATCTCGTGATTAGAAGGTAAAGGTGCAGTATCGCTTTGACTTAGATTTATATAGACATGCTTAATCCCAAGATGCCGAATTATTTTCACTTGAGCGTCATCTTTTATTTTGAAGCTGTTGAATAAAAATGGGTGTTCGTTCCATTTTAGGGGGAGTCGTATGTGTAGGCCGGGCTGGATGCGATCTACAGTAATCTTTATGCTGCCCATATTTATATAATATTGATTAATAATCTATATTTATAATTCTAATAAAACCACACGGGAATTTCACTATCCAATTTCACAGGTTCAACTTAAAGAATCACAATGCACCATCCAACGAATACCGAACTTATCTTCCACTTTACCAAATCTAGCGCCCCAAAACGTATCTGCGAGTGGCGTCATTATTCGCCCTCCTTGTTTAAGCTTCTCAAAAATTTTCTCTTGAGTCGCGGTATCCTCGGTAACCAAGGAAAGTGCCAGATTGTTCCCTTCAAGTTCTTTAGCTTTAACGCCATCAGACATCATGAGCTTCATACCAAATGCTTCGAACTCAGCGTGCATAACCCAACTAGGTTGTGCCCCCTCTATTACCTGAGGAGCATCACTAAAGAGTTGCTTCGATAAAACAACACCACCAAAGCATTTATGATAAAAATCTAACGCTTCACTACAACGACCATCAAAAAACAAGTAAGGGGTTA
>NZ_CH902608.1:711500-784660 GCF_000153005.1 Vibrio sp. MED222
CCCAAAGAACTCGCTGGATATATAGAAAGTAAAGCCAGCAATTACACCAGAGAGAATCCTTGCACCCATGGTCACGCTACGTAGAGGACCAAAGATAAACGACAACGCCATCAACATCATGACCGCTATCGAAATAGGTTGAGTAATCTTCCGCCACAAAGCTAGCTCATAACGTGCAGCATCTTGCTCTGATGCTTTGAGATAAGAAACATAATCATACAAGCCACTTAACGAAAGCTCTTCCGGTTTCACCGTCACTATCGCGAGTTTGTCTGGAGCTAACGATGTTTCCCAAGAGAAAGTCGGTAAACTCTCTTTAGTGACCTGGATTTCATTCTCAAAAGAGGTGACCTCAACATCGCGCATTGTCCAAACGTTGTCTCCAACGTAATCGACTTCTTTTGAGTATATGGCCGTTTTCAGAGCCTTGTTCTCATCATAGCGCCACATGTTTAAACCATAGAGCTTATCATCGTCTATTTTAACAATGAAAATGAAGTCGTTGGCATCTCGAGCCCAAACACCGCTTTGAGTAGAAATAATACTACCACCAGCAACCGAGATGGTTCTTAAATCACGAGCCATCTTCTGCGCTTGCGGAGCTCCCCACTGCCCAAGTAATGTCACTATCACCATTAACGGAATCGCAGTCTTAAGTACCGATAAACCAATATCTAACTTAGAGAAACCCGCGGCTTGCATAACCACAAGTTCAGAACTCGCAGCAAGCATACCAAGCCCAATCAATGCACCAAGCAATGCCGCCATTGGGAAGAACATTTCGATATCACGAGGAATACTCAATAAAACGAAATACAACGCTTGTAATAGATCGTATGTACCACGACCTACCTTCCGCAATTGCTCAACGTACTTGATAATTCCAGAGAGACCGACAAACGTCACCAATACCAGTGACGTGGTCGCGATGATGGTTCTGCCTATATATAAATCGAGAATCTTAAACACGGCTTAAGCCAACCTCTTATTCTTGAATTTTTCTTTCAAACGCCTAACAGGCACACTATCCATAAAGTTGGCACCAATCGCGACAAACAATAATAATGCATTGATTGGCCACATGCCTATTGCAGCAGGAATGTCCCCTTCTTCAATTGAAGATTTGGTTGCACTGATTGCCAAGAAGTAAGTCAAATAAATCAGGATTGCCGGACCTATTTTTGCAAAACGACCTTGTCGTGGATTAACTGCTGACAGCGGTACAACGAGCATAGTCAACAATGGGATACACAACACCAGTGACATGCGCCACTGCAATTCAGCCTTGGCACGATTATCTTGATTTCCAATAAGATCAATAGTTGGAATCGCTTCCCACTCTCGACCTTTCTTCTCTACTTCACGCTGACCAATTAAGCCTTCATACTCTTCAAAGTGCGTCACTCTATAATCAAGGCGAGAAGGCACTCCTTCATGACGAGTACCATCGTACATCACAATAACTTGGCGGCCATCGCTCAATTCTTTTACGTCTCCCGACTTAGAGAACATCACACTAGGAAGCACTGAGTCACGAGGTCGCATTTGAGAAACGAACACATTGTCTAATTGATTACCATCGATACCCTCTATAAACACAACTGAAGAACCATCGGGAGTCCTTGCAAATTTGCCTTTGGGTAGTAAATCGACGCTGTTCTCTGCAGCCACTTCCTCATACATTTGTTCTACTTTATCTTGTGACCACGGAGACAGCCAAAAGGAGTTAAAAGCAGCGACAGTTGCGGTAATCAACGCCAGATAAAGTGCTGATTGGATGAGGAATTTATTGCCAATACCCGTAGCATTCATCACCACAATCTCACTTTCGGCATAAAGGCGGCCAAAAGTCAGCAAAATGCCAATATAGATACTAAGTGGAAGCATCAAGAGCCCCATCGCTGGCATATTTAGACCCACGATCGATAATACAAGGCTTGCTGGAATATCACCATCAGAGGCGTCGGCTAAAACACTGATGAACTTTTGGCTGAGAAACACGAGAAAGAGAACAAAAAATATCGCAAATTGGCTCTTGATTGTCTCTCGGATCAAATATCTAACAATAATCACGCTCAAATTACCTATACAAAACTTGTTTTTTTGATTGAATCACTATAATTTCCCGTTGAACCTTTTATTTTTTAAATTTTTAGCTAAGTGTTAACGTTCTTCTTTAAGGTCAGTTCCATTATAGGATCCAACAAGTAAGAACCCATTATCCAACATTTAGTTCGATTTGTCTTCAGGATGTAGGAGTACGCATGGAGTTCAGTGTAAAAAGTGGCAGCCCAGAGAAACAGCGCAGCGCATGTATCGTTGTCGGTGTATTCGAACCGCGCCGCCTTTCTCCAGTAGCCGAGCAGTTAGATAAGATTAGCGATGGCTATATTAGTTCACTGCTTCGTCGCGGTGATCTAGAGGGTAAACCTGGCCAGATGCTACTACTGCATCAAGTACCTGGTGTACTTTCAGAACGTGTTCTGCTTGTAGGCTGCGGTAAAGAACGTGAGCTAGGCGAGCGTCAATATAAAGAAATTATCCAAAAAACCATCAGCACACTAAACGAAACAGGTTCTATGGAAGCAGTATGTTTCCTGACTGAACTGCACGTTAAAGGTCGTGATACTTACTGGAAAGTTCGCCAAGCAGTAGAAGCGACTAAAGATGGCCTTTACACTTTTGATCAATTCAAGAGTAATAAACCAGAGACTCGTCGTCCACTACGTAAACTGGTATTCAACGTACCAACTCGTCGTGAATTGAGCCTTGGTGAGAAAGCAATCTCTCACGGTCTTGCGATTGCTTCAGGTGTGAAAGCGTCTAAAGATCTAGGCAACATGCCACCTAACATCGCAAATCCTGCTTACCTTGCTTCTCAAGCTCGTCGCTTGGCCGATGATTACGAGACAGTGAAAACTAAGATCATTGGCGAAGAAGAGATGGAAAAGCTGGGTATGACTTCATACTTAGCGGTAGGCCGTGGTTCTAAGAACGAATCTATGATGTCTATCATGGAATATAAAGGTGCTGCTGACCCAGATGCAAAACCGATTGTTCTAGTCGGTAAAGGTCTTACTTTCGATTCAGGCGGTATTTCGCTTAAGCCTGGTGAAGGTATGGATGAGATGAAGTACGACATGTGTGGTGCGGCTTCTGTATTCGGTACAATGAAGGCACTAGCTAAACTGAACCTACCAATTAATGTAGTTGGTATCCTAGCAGTTGTGAAAACATGCCAGGCAGCAATGCTTACCGCCCAGGTGATATCCTAACGACCATGTCAGGCCAAACAGTTGAAGTGTTAAACACGGATGCTGAAGGTCGCTTGGTTCTATGTGATGCGCTTACTTACGTTGAACGCTTTGAACCAGACTGTGTTGTCGATGTAGCAACACTCACTGGCGCGTGTGTGATGGCGTTAGGTCACCACATCAGTGCTGTACTGTCTAATCACAACCCACTATCTCACGAGTTAGTGAATGCTTCTGAGCAAGCAAGTGACAGAGCATGGCGCATGCCAATGGCCGATGAATACCATGAGCAACTAACGAGTCCATTTGCAGATATGGCAAATATCGGTGGCCGACCTGCTGGTACAATCACAGCAGCATGTTTCTTATCTAAATTTGCTAAAAAGTACCACTGGGCACACATTGACAGTGCCGGCACAGCTTGGAAGTCAGGCGCAGCGAAAGGCTCGACAGGTCGTCCTGTCTCAATGCTTGTCCAATTCTTATTGAACCGCAGCGGCCATGAGACTGAAGAGCAATCTTCAAAATAATAGAAAGGGCCTACGGGCCCTTTTTTAATAAGCGTTATTTGCTAGCTCCTGTTGACCAAGTATGATTGGTTTCCACGATTCCAAGTTCGAGTATTCAGTATGCAGACTGCCACATTTTACATTGTGTCTTCAGACAGCCCACAAGCCGGCGAAGAGGGTTTTGCTCACTACGTGTTGTTTCTTGCTCAGCATTTTGCAAAACAAGGCGCTAAACTTTATCTCAACTGTAACGATAAAGTTCATGCTGAGCGTATCGCTGAAGTTTTTTGGCAGGTAGAGCCTACTGAATTTATCGCGCACAACTTGGTTGGCGAAGGTCCAAAATATTCAACGAATATTGAGATAGGCCATCAAGGAGTCAAACCTAATTGGAACCGCCAATTGGTAATAAATCTGGCCGATAATCATACAACCTTTGCGAACGCCTTTGCTCAGGTGATAGACTTCGTTCCTTGCGAAGAAAAAGCTAAGCAACTCGCTCGAGAAAGGTATAAAATTTACCGTCAGGCTGGATATCAGCTACAAACTATCGAGATTCAACATCCATAGTCAAACCTCATAGTTAAAGCTATCTTTGGATTTAGATTCAAGAAGCTTCACTTATGAAGTTTGACCACGATTAACCATTCACAGTATCCGTTATAAGAGCACTATGGAAAAGACATACAACCCAACATCAATCGAACAAGCTCTGTATAAGACTTGGGAAGAGAAAGGCTACTTTAAGCCACACGGTGACACATCAAAAGAAGCTTACAGCATCATGATCCCGCCACCGAACGTCACTGGTAGCCTACACATGGGTCACGCGTTCCAAGATACGATCATGGATACGCTTATCCGTGCTCAACGTATGAAAGGCAAAAACACGCTTTGGCAAGTGGGTACTGACCACGCTGGTATCGCAACTCAAATGGTTGTTGAGCGTAAGATCGCTGCTGAAGAAGGCAAAACAAAACACGACTACGGCCGTGAAGCTTTCATCGACAAGATCTGGGAATGGAAAGGCGAATCTGGTGGCACGATCACTCAACAACTTCGTCGTCTTGGTGCATCTGTAGACTGGGATCGTGAGCGATTCACTATGGATGACGGCCTATCAGCTGCGACTCAAGAAGTATTTGTTCGCCTATACGAAGAAGACCTAATCTATCGTGGTAAGCGTCTAGTAAACTGGGATCCTAAACTGCACACTGCAATTTCTGATCTTGAAGTTGAAAACAAAGACAAAAAAGGTTTCATGTGGCACTTCCGCTACCCACTAGCGAATGGTGTTAAAACCGCTGATGGCAAAGACTACATTGTCGTTGCAACTACACGTCCTGAAACCATGCTTGGTGATACAGGCGTTGCAGTTAACCCTGAAGATCCTCGCTACAAAGATCTTATCGGCAAAGAAATCCTGCTTCCTATCGTAAATCGTCTTATCCCTATCGTAGGTGATGAGCACGCTGACATGGATAAAGGCACGGGTTGTGTGAAAATCACGCCAGCTCATGACTTTAACGATTACGAAGTGGGCAAGCGCCATAGCCTACCAATGATCAACATCCTAACGTTCAACGGTGATATCCGTGATGCGGCTGAAATCTTCACAACGAACGGTGAAGAAAGCGATGTGTACTCAACAGAGCTTCCAGAAAAATACCAAGGTATGGAGCGCTTTGCAGCTCGTCGTGCAACGGTTGCTGAATTTGAAGAGCTAGGCCTACTTGAAGAAATCAAAGATCACGATCTAACCGTTCCTTACGGTGACCGTGGTGGTGTGGTTATCGAACCAATGCTGACGGACCAATGGTACGTGCGTACAGCGCCTCTTGCTGCTCCTGCTGTTAAAGCCGTTGAAGATGGTGAGATCCAATTCGTACCTAAGCAGTACGAAAACATGTACTTCGCGTGGATGCGTGACGTGCAAGACTGGTGTATCTCTCGTCAACTTTGGTGGGGCCACCGTATCCCAGCATGGTACGACAACGATGGTAAAGTTTACGTAGGTCGCACTGAAGAAGAAGTTCGTGAAAAGAACAACCTTTCACCGGTAATTGTTCTTAAGCAAGACAACGACGTTCTTGATACATGGTTCTCTTCTGCACTTTGGACGTTCGGCACACAAGGCTGGCCTGAAGATACTGAAGCAATGAAAACATTCCACCCATCAGAAGTACTAGTATCTGGTTTTGATATTATCTTCTTCTGGGTTGCTCGTATGATCATGATGACCATGCACTTCGTGAAAGACGAAGACGGCAAGGCTCAAGTACCTTTCAAAACAGTTTACATGACGGGCCTTATCCGTGATGAAAACGGCGACAAGATGTCTAAATCGAAAGGTAACGTACTTGACCCTATCGATATGATTGACGGCATCGGCCTTGAAGAGCTAGTAGAAAAGCGTTGTGGCAACATGATGCAACCTAAACTGGCTGCTAAGATCGAAAAAGCAACACGTAAGACTTTCGAAGATGGTATCGAACCATACGGTACTGATGCACTGCGTTTCACTCTTGCTGCTATGGCTTCAACTGGCCGTGACATCAACTGGGACATGAAGCGTCTTGAAGGTTACCGTAACTTCTGTAACAAGCTATGGAACGCAAGCCGTTACGTACTGATGAACACAGAAGAGCACGATTGTGGCATGTCACTGTCTGTTGAAGACCGTGCAAACATGGAATTCTCTCTAGCAGACAAGTGGATTGAATCTCAGTTTGAAGTTGCAGCGAAAGAATTTAACGCTCATCTAGACAACTACCGTCTAGACATGGCAGCAAACACGCTTTACGAATTCATCTGGAACCAATTCTGTGACTGGTACCTAGAGCTAACTAAACCTGTTCTTTGGAAGGGTACTGAAGCTCAACAACAAGCGACTCGTTACACGCTTATCACGGTTCTAGAGAAGACTCTGCGTCTTGCTCACCCTGTTCTTCCTTACATCACTGAATCTATCTGGCAAAGCGTTAAGCCGCTAGTAGGCGGCGTTGAAGGCGAGACCATCATGACTCAAGCGCTTCCTCAGTTTAATGAAGCTAACTTCAATGCTGAGATCGTTGACGACATCGAATGGGTTAAAACTTTCATCACAGCTATCCGTAACCTACGTGCGGAATACGACATTGCACCAAGCCAAGGCTTAGAAGTAATGATCAAAGTCGCTGATGAGAAAGATGCAGCTCGTATCGAAGCAAATAAGATCGTTCTTACTTCTCTAGCTAAGCTAGACGATATTAAAGTTCTAGCAGACGGCGAAGCGACCCCAGCTTGTGCAACTAAACTTGTTGGCAAATCTGAGCTGATGATCCCAATGGCGGGTCTTATCGACAAAGATGCTGAGCTTGCTCGTCTAAATAAAGAAGTAGCGAAGACTCACGGTGAGATTAAGCGTATCGAAGGTAAGCTAGGTAACGAAGGTTTTGTTGCTAAAGCACCAGAAGCGGTTATCGCGAAAGAGCGTGAAAAGCTTGAAGGCTACCAAGAAACTCTTGTTAAGCTAGAAGAGCAAAAAGCGACAATCGCTGCATTGTAATTGGTAAATTAACCTACCAATTCAAGCATATAAAAAGGGCAGATTATTCTGCCCTTTTTTGATCTTGTTAGTTATTACTATTGAACTCTTTTCAGTAAATCAATACGCTCTGTTAACTCAGGATGAGTCCTTAACCAAGCTGGTAACTCAGTCAGATGGTCAGAACTTCCTTGCAACAATTCAAACATCTCACTCATTGGCTTGTTGGTACCATGTATCAGCCACATCGAGTCCTCAGCATACCTATCAGCTTCGCGTTCCGCTTGCTGTGACTGACCATTGTTAGCAACAAATACACCAATTCCCGCTAAGTTATCAATCACTCCGGAACTCTCTCCGGTCAACAATGCGACAGAGATCGAGAGCAAGCTCGAACGCACAATGCTTTTCATGACATGCTGATGCTCTAAATGCCCCAATTCATGAAACAAAATACCATCCAATTGCTGCTGGGTTTCCATGAGCTTTACCAAGTCATCGAGCACAATAATAGTGTTATGGCTTAACGCAAAAGCATTTACTCCTAAATCGGAAGAGCGAAATAGTAAACGAACCTTTCCATCAATACCAAGCTCTCTTAAATGTCCTTCAAATCGCTGCCGAATTTTGCCCTGACGAGACAGATCTAATTCAGACGGCTCAAATAATTGCTTGTCCAGAGAAACTAAAACTCGCTCTTCTACCATTTTTGAGACCGGTTCAGGAAGATAAGCGACGACACGCTCAGTAATCCACGGAATACCATGAGTAAATGTTCCAACCGTCAAGGAAAGTATGACTACGCTGCAGATTACGAGCACTAGTGCGTTCTTTTCTAACTTTCCGACCCAACCATACTGGTTATGCTGCTTTAAAAATGTCGTTAGTTCATCACAAGGTTGAGCGACAAAAAGCCAACCATCAGGAAAAGTAATTTTACTTGGCGTTGAACCAACACCAACACTGACCTCGACCCTCTCAAGCCTCGCAGATATACGTTGCTCTCCGACATAAAGTACCAACATACCATCCAATGAAGTATCAAGCTTTGCCTCGCAGCGTTCAGAGCTGCGAGGCGGGTGAGCTAATCCCAATAACATTAGCCAATACCGAGATCGACATCAAAAGCTTGCGCCACTTCATCAGCAACAGCTGACTTCACATTAGAGTCTTGATCGCTAGCAACTAATAACTCTATGTCACCGTAAACAAAGGTATTATTAGCAAGATAGTTCGTCGTTCTTACCATAACCCAAGGTCGAGCAAGACCAATAGTCACAACTTGAAGTAAGAAATTAGTTACCACTACGCTCACATAACCTTTAACGGTCAACGTCGATGCAAAGCTAAATTCAGACGCAGCCTCTGAGTCTTTTCCTTCTAGAACCAATCGAGAGAATGTGTAGTTGCGCACTTTTACTTTAAGGTACGCACCAATCGCAAGACCGATAGCAATAAAGACCAAGTAGTACCCGATCATAAAGGTAGCAATATCGCTATGACTCATGATCTCAGTAAATGATTCAAGGTTACTAACTAGGTTTACGCCAACAATAGCAACAAAGCTCACCAAAACTAGAGCCATCAGCGCCAACCAAATCAGTGTCGCGATAATATAGGTTTTAAAGTAAAACGCATTTTTGTAATCCGCTTTGAACTGGCGTTCGCCATAGCGATAACCATTAGAGAAATAGTTTGCAATGCCAACCAACGACCACGCTTGTAGGCATACATAAGCAGGTAATAACACCAACGTTGCTAGCACGCCTGCCACTATGTTCAGCTTCATTGCAAACACAACCACACCAATTGCTGCAACAAATCCTAGAGTCGCTAAAGTACCGCGCCCTAGAATCGCCCAATACGCGCCTGCAATTGTTCCATTAAATGCAAAATGTACATTACGAAAGCTGGTCATCGCTGAATCAAAGCGAGCATTGCTACGAGACAATAAAGGTAACAGTAGTACAAATGCGACTATTAGCCCTAAAGACAACAAAGGTGAAACTTGTTCAGAAACAAACCAAATCACTACACAAACGACCGCAATAATACGCCCTTTTAGGATCTGCATTGGTTGCCCATGATATTCAAAGCTATCACCTGCGATCGACGTATGGCCGTAGAAATACCGCTTATTACGTACTTTTGCCCACGCCGAATAAATACCGAACGTGATCACTGATAGTAGAATGTTAACAATCCATATTCCAAAGTACTCTTTCCCTTTTCCACTAAAGAGAACCTTAGTTTCCAACTCTTTGTTTTCCATTTTAACTCCATCTGACGTTTATCATTAAACCATGTGCATCTTAGTGCTCATTGAGAGAATGCACGCTATAGAAACACGCCATGTTAATCAATAATTTGAGTGGATAAATCAAAGGGAGTTATCATAAACTTTACAAATACTAACAAAGGGTTGAATAACTCTTACTAAGGTATTTGTCACCATACAATTGCACTTAACTAGGGGTAATGTTATCTCTAGAATTCTTTAATAGCTTTTGCCTATCAAAACAATCTTAACTTCCCATTAGATTTAATGATAATAATTCTCAATAATAGTTCTATCGAAACAACACAACGACTGAGTAATTATCATGAAAAAGACACTAACCTTTGCCGCATTACATTTTACTATCGCATTTAGTGTCGCTTATGTACTAACAGGCGATATATTAATTGGTAGCTTAATCGCTATGATTGAGCCTTCTGTGAATACCGTCGCCTTCTATTTTCATGAAAAGGCTTGGGCTCAAGTTCCAGCGCTTAAAGCTCGTCAGTGGATGACTAAATTAAAAACAGCAAGCTTCGCTACTATCCACTTTAGTGTTGCCTTTACCGTTGTCTACTTATTGACTGGCGATGCCTTTGTTGGTGGTGTGATGGCAACGTTAGAACCCGCTTTGAATACCGTGGCTTACTACTTCCATGAGAAAGTTTGGCTACGAAAGGCAGAAAGCCAAACAACACAGCCACAGTTTTGTTTGCACCAACACGCTTAACCTAGAGAGTTCATTGTTGACATAGTTGCGGCGCGCAATTAAATTGTAGTTGTACATCGCAACCATATTGAGAGGCAACATGACTTCAGCACAACTTAGAGAATTATCACGTCAGCTCGTTCGACAGCTTGGAATGCTCGACAAAGATTGTGGTGATATTGCCCTACCTCCGATTCAAGCGCATACGCTTATCGAACTAGAGCAGCAGCCATTAACCGTGAATCAATTAGCGGATAAGCTCAATATTGATAAGTCCAACGCCAGTAGAGCAGTCAACAATCTAGCGAAGAACTCGTTAATTCAAACCTCGCCACACCCCAACGATAAGCGCAGTGTTGTTGCTTCAGTTACAGAACAAGGGATAAACACTCTTACCCAACTTCACAGTCAACAGAATCAGTTTTATGACTCGGTACTTGAGCGTTTAACGGAAGCGGAAACTCAACAAGTTTCGGGGGGAATTAAGCACTACCTTAAAGCACTGCAACAAAGCCACGCTTCAAGCGGTGTGGTGGTTCGTCCCCTACAACAGCAAGACAACACCGTAGTGGCCAATGTAATTCGCCAAGTCTCTTATGAGAACGGGCTAACCGAAGATAAAGGTTATGGTGTAGCAGATCCCACCTTAGAAGACATGTTTAGCGTTTATAACAATGAAAGATCTCAGTATTGGGTAATTGAACTTGATGGAAAGGTTGTCGGTGGTGGTGGATTTGCACCATTAGCAGGTATGCCAGAAGTCTGTGAACTGCAAAAGATGTACTTCTTGCCAGAAACAAGAGGCAGAGGCTTAGCGAAGAGGTTGGTTAATATGTCGATGGAGAAAGCTAAGGAACTGGGTTATCAACATATGTATCTAGAAACGACCGAATGCCTTAATGCCGCCGTAAAACTTTACGAAAAATTGGGCTTTGAACACCTTGATTCAGCTTGGGGAGAAACAGGCCATGACGCTTGTGAGGTTGTCATGGCCAAAACGCTATAATGTGTTTTTGAAATAGGGTTAGCGTCGGCAGTTCATCAGATGATAAGCAAGTGAGCGAATTGATTCCTTACGTAACGGGCTAATTAAATAACCGCTAACTACGCAAAAAATTACTCACGCAAGAGGCTGGATTCAAGGCTACGAAAGAACTCTCTTTTTGCCCATCGAGTTCCACTTCTAACTGATATAAATGCTTAGGGTTGGGCTTCTCAAGGTTAAATACCATTGGAGCCTCAACCTGAAACACAACACCCGTATGTTCTGCTCGCACATCAATCGGCATCACGAGAGTCATACCATTAAACTTGATTGATGCCGATATTAACCCTGGCTTTAGCGTTTGATAGATAACATCTACTTTAAACTCACAGCCACCACCGTGATGCCAGATTTGCTCGGTGACGACTTGCTCAAGCTTGACGTTACGAACGAACTGCAAATATGGAGCTTGCCAGATTCCAATCCGAGAATCTGATTTAGCGACGACCTGTGAAGGGATAGAGTCATCCATATCCTCTTCAAGCAACAGGCTCTCCTCTTCTTCAAGGAAAAGGATCTCAAAACGATTTCGACCAGGCTGCATATAAGGGCGGATGTCTTTACGATATTCAGCTTCGCTGCCATCACAGTCAAACACGGCAACGCCATTGAGTCGCACTTCTGCAAAGTAGTCAACGCCTGCGACGATTAGCTCAACAAATGGGCACGCCAACATGGCATCATCCACTTCGATGTCATGCATCAGGTGCCATTCTTGCTCTGCGATTTCCTCTTCACTCAAGCTATTAGGGAGCTTTGAGCTTAATGGAGCAGGAAAGGTAATGTCATCTTGTGGGATAGAGAGATCCGTCAGTGGCGAAATTTGCCAAAGACCATCGAGAGGTAGCCGCATGTCATTCCTTGAGCTAGATCAATTTTGACCGCATTATAATGAATGAATGCATATAAAGACATTTATTTTTCTGAGGACAAAAAAATGCCAGCTCAAGGCTGGCATTCTTTAAAACTGGGAGAGATTACTCTTCGTCTTCATCATCTTCGTCAGGGTAGATAGCATCTTCACCTTCGTAGTAAGTGCCCCAACCGTCGTAGATAATGTCAAACTTCTCTGCAAGATTTACAAGCTTCTCAACTTGCTCATCAATCGCTTCTGCGTTCAGAGTACACTGCATCGTTGCATCACAACAAAGTAGCTTGTTGCCATCTTCGTCTTCTGTCTCTTCAGCTTCAAGCACTTCAAAGCCCATTTTGAATGCTTCAACAACGGCTTTCTCAAGTACTGCGAAATCTTCAGCGAATAGGTGATGCTCGATATCGTATAGAGCTTCAGGATCGCTACCATCTTCGATTAGTGCTTCAATGATGTCGCGAGTCTCTCCTTTTTGAAATTCAATTAATTCCGCTACTGATAGATATTCATCTTCGTGAGACATGTGTCTGCTCCAGAGTGTTGACTATGAAAAGATCAAATTTGATTGCCACGAAATATGGCACGGATCGCCTAGAAAAGCCACCTAGATCAGGTGTAGAAGAGCAAGTTTATCGCTAGATAACAGAAGGGATATCAATTAAAAAGTGAAATCAAAATCACAGAAACAAATTTTCAACATATTATTAACTACCGTGTGTTTTAGCATTTCATTTTTATTGTTACTTTTAGCCTTACTCCTTCAAAATTGAGTGGTTAGTCATATCAGATGCATACTGCCGAACACTTCATCGATGCATAAAACCTCACTTATAAGTAAGTAACTGCATAAATTTTGAATGAAAAATCACGTTCACCAAGCAAAGTGGATTATCAAATCACTGAAATTAGAGCATAGATCCGCAAAAAGTTTGTTCCAGAACTCAGCCTTTCAGTTGGATTTTAATATTGACAATCACAAACAACTCAGCATTTAAAACCAAAAATATCAAAATAACATAACCTTTACACAAGTTTCAAAACTTGCATATTACGAACAAGCTTGTCATAAATAGACGCTGGATTAATAGTAAGGATGCAAAATGAGTAAGCTGTACGTTGGCTCCGAAGTCGGTCAATTAAGACGAGTTCTCCTAAATAGGCCTGAAAGGGCACTCACCCACCTCACCCCTTCTAACTGTCATGAGCTACTCTTTGATGATGTACTTGCAGTAGAAGCAGCAGGTGAAGAACACGATGCCTTTGCGACAACACTTCGTAACCAAGACGTTGAAGTGTTATTACTGCATGATCTACTGGTTGAGACACTCGCTGTAGCACAAGCTCGTGAGTGGCTGCTTAATACTCAAATCTCTGATTTCCGTTACGGCCCTACATTCGCACGTGATTTAAGAGAGTACCTTGCTCAAATGGACAATGAGCACTTGGCGACGATCCTACTTGGTGGTTTAGCCTACTCTGAGCTTCCTATTAAATCTTCGTCAATGCTACCGAAGATGCACCGCCCACTTGATTTCGTTATTGAGCCGCTACCTAACCATCTATTTACCCGCGATACTTCTTGCTGGGTTTATGGCGGTGTCTCTCTTAACCCTATGATGATGCCTGCTCGTCAACGAGAAACGAATCACTTGCGAGCAATATATCGCTGGCACCCTGTATTCGCAGGACAAGATTTCATTAAGTACTTCGGTGATGAAGATCTTCATTACGACAACGCCAATATTGAAGGTGGTGATGTACTGGTAATCGGTAAAGGCGCTGTTCTTATCGGTATTTCAGAGCGTACCAAGCCACAAGGTGTCGAAAACCTAGCTGCGAGTTTATTCAAGTCCGGTCAAGCTAAAGAAGTGATTGCGATTGATTTACCGAAGCACCGCTCTTGTATGCACCTTGATACGGTCATGACGCACATGGATATCGACACATTCTCTGTCTATCCAGAGATCGTTCGCAAAGACTTAGACACCTGGCGCTTAACGCCAAAAGAAAATGGCGAAATGCGAGTAGAGAAAGCTGAAAACTACCTAACAGCGATTGAAGGCGCACTGGACCTCGATCAACTGAAGATCATCACAACTGGTGGTGATAACTACGAAGCTGAACGTGAACAGTGGAATGACGCTAACAACGTACTGACAGTGAAACCGGGTACGGTTATCGGTTATGAGCGTAATGTTTACACCAATGAGAAATACGACAAAGCAGGCATCGAAGTTCTGACAATTCCAGGCAATGAACTGGGTCGCGGTCGTGGTGGCGCTCGTTGCATGAGCTGTCCTATAGAAAGAGACGGTATTTAACTCAAGTAGTTCAGTAAAGCGAACACATAACTTATCTAGGCCAGTACCATTGTACTGGCCTTTTTTATCAAATTAATAAAATAACTATTCACAAATATAGCATTTTTATGTTTAACTAAGTTCTTCATTGATTCTATATACCCAAGGAGCGAGAGATGGCATTTAATCTTCGCAATCGTAACTTTCTAAAACTTCTCGACTTTACTCCTAAAGAGATTCAGTTTTTACTCGACCTGTCTGCTTACCTTAAAAAGGCTAAGTATGCAGGTACAGAGCAAAAAAAGCTTAACGGTAAAAACATCGCTTTGATCTTTGAAAAAGCATCAACTCGAACTCGATGTGCCTTTGAGGTAGCTGCTTTTGATCAAGGAGCTCAAGTCTCTTATTTAGGCCCTTCTGGTTCTCAGATTGGTCAAAAAGAATCAATGAAAGATACCGCGCGTGTATTAGGTCGTATGTACGATGGTATTGAATATCGTGGTTTTGGCCAGAGTATTGTCGAAGATCTTGGCGCTTATGCTGGCGTTCCAGTGTGGAATGGCCTTACTGATGAGTTCCATCCAACTCAGATCTTGGCTGATTTCCTCACTATGCTTGAGCATGGTCGCGGTAAACATCTGCATCAAATCAGTTTTGCTTACCTAGGCGATGCACGCAACAACATGGGTAATTCTCTGTTAGTCGGTGCCGCGAAGATGGGTATGGATATTCGCCTTATTGCACCTAAAGCTTTCTGGCCAGAAGAACAGCTTGTCGAAGAATGCCAAGCAATTGCGCAAAATACAGGTGCACAAATAACGCTGACTGAAGACGTTGCCGAAGGCGTAAAAGGTTGTGATTTCCTTTACACCGATGTTTGGGTTTCTATGGGTGAAGCACCTGAAGCTTGGGACGAACGCGTGGCTGTGATGACACCTTACCAAGTGAATATGGATGTCATAAAGCTCACAGGTAACCCTCAAGTGAAGTTCATGCATTGCCTGCCAGCTTTCCACAACAATGAAACCGTGATCGGCCAGCAAGTCGCAGACAAATATGGAATGAACGGTTTGGAAGTAACAGACGAAGTATTTGAGTCCGACTACTCAATTGTGTTTGATGAAGCAGAGAATCGCATGCACACCATCAAAGCAGTAATGGTCGCGACACTTGGCCAATAGAGAATAATGAAAGTAAACAAAGCTTGATGTAATCGCTTGCGCTCACAAATTGAAAGCGTATAATTCTCGGCAATTTGTCTGAGAGTAGTGAAAATGACGCCAAGCAATGTTGTGATAAAACATAATGATATTGTGAAAACACATAATAAAATTGTGAAGACACCAAATATTGCTCGCAAGCTAGCATGCTTGCCAGGCCGTCTATTCTGCTTTTCAGCACTTTTTTAAAGCCTCCCATTATGGGGGGCTTTTTTATGGCCAATACATTATTGTGGGGAAGAAGATCATGGCGAATTCGCTCTATCAAAAGCACATCATCTCAATTCCAGAGCTTTCTCGTGAAGAGCTAGAATTAATTGTTCAAACGGCAGGTCAACTTAAAGCTGAACCAAACCCAGAACTCATCAAGAACAAAGTTGTTGCAAGCTGCTTCTTCGAACCTTCAACGCGAACTCGTCTCTCTTTTGAAACGGCTATTCAGCGCATCGGTGGTGATGTGATTGGTTTCGATAGCGGTGGTAACACGTCACTGGCGAAGAAAGGCGAAACGCTGGCAGACTCAGTACAGGTTATCTCTTCATACGTTGATGCTTACGTAATGCGCCACCCCCAAGAAGGCGCAGCGCGTCTGGCTTCTGAGTTCTCTAACGGTGTACCTGTGATTAACGCGGGCGACGGCGCAAACCAACACCCAACACAAACGCTATTAGACCTGTTCTCTATCGCCGAAACTCAAGGCCGCCTCGACAACCTTAACGTTGCATTCGTTGGTGATCTTAAGTACGGCCGTACGGTTCACTCACTAACTCAAGCACTAGCGAAGTTCGACAACATCTGTTTCTACTTCGTTGCTCCAGAAGCACTGGCGATGCCTGACTACATTTGTGAAGAGCTTGATGAAGCGGGTATTAAGTACCAACTGCTGACAGACATGGAAGATGTGATTCCAGAGTTGGATGTTCTGTACATGACTCGAGTTCAAAAAGAACGTTTTGATGAATCGGAATACGCGCACATCAAATCAGCGTACATCCTGACGGCTCCGATGTTGGAAAATGCACGTGATAACCTAAAGGTTCTTCACCCTCTTCCTCGTGTTGATGAAATTACGATTGATGTCGATAAAACGCCTTACGCTTACTACTTCCAGCAAGCTGAGAACGGTGTTTACGCACGTGAAGCATTGTTAGCCCTTGTTCTTAACGAAACGCTGTAGAGGAGAGATATCATGTCTAAAGAGACTCAATTAAAAGTTGAAGCAATCAAGAACGGAACGGTTATCGACCATATCCCAGCCAACATCGGGATCAAGGTACTCAAACTGTTCGACATGCATAACTCTAATCAGCGAGTAACGATTGGCCTAAACCTGCCATCCTCTGCTCTAGGCGGTAAAGACCTGCTCAAGATAGAGAATGTGTTTATCACTGAAGAACAGGCGAGCAAGTTAGCACTTTACGCGCCTCACGCGACCGTAAACCAAATCGAAGATTACGAAGTAGTTAAGAAGCTACCACTAGAACTTCCTGAGCAAATCAACGATGTGTTCGAGTGTCCAAACACCAACTGTATTACTCACAATGAACCCGTTGAAAGCAGCTTTAAGATCTTTGAAAAGAAAGAAGATATTCGATTGAAGTGTAAATACTGCGAAAAAGTCTTCTCTCGTGAGATCGTAACAGAAAGATAACGTCATACGGCAACGCCGATCGAACGCAAAAACTATTCAATACCTCGCCTGTGCGGGGTATTTTGCTCTTTACCTATCCTAAGTTTGAAGGCACACTAAAAATCGCTTTTTATCCAATAACTGATGGAATAACCAATGACTAAAGTACTTCACACAGAATCTGCTCCAGCTGCAATCGGCCCATACGTACAAGGTGTTGACCTTGGCAATATGGTTCTGACTTCTGGTCAAATCCCAGTAAACCCAGCAACTGGTGAAGTATCTGCTGATATCGCAGTGCAAGCTCGCCAATCTCTAGACAACGTTCAAGCGGTTGTTGAAGCTTCTGGCCTGACTGTAAAAGACATCGTAAAACTAACGGTATTCGTTAAAGACCTAAACGACTTCGGTACAGTAAATGAAGTTTACGGTAAATTCTTTGATGAGCACGGTGTTGCAAACTACCCTGCACGTTCATGTGTTGAAGTAGCGCGTCTGCCAAAAGATGTAGGTATCGAGATCGAAGCTATTGCGGTTCGCAAATAGGTTTTAATATCTAGAATAAACGGTTTCTAGTAAACAAATTGGCATAAAGCTGAGCGTTTATCAGATACAAAAAAAGGTTGCCCACTTGGCAACCTTTTTTATTGTTCATCGTTTCGCTTAGATGATTACTTCTTATTAAGCTCAACCACTTCTTTGTCTAACTCTTCAAGCTTCGCAGCCATCTGCTCACGAGCTAGGTTAGCCAGTTGACGAACATTAGACTTATCGTAATCTTCAGTGCTGATTGGTGGCAGCATTTCAACAATCACATGACCATTGTTCCAACGGTTCAGCTTCACGCCACCTGTTGAGCTACACACGATAGGGATAATAGGTAAGCCAGCGCCAATCGCAGCATGGAAAGCACCCGTTTTGAATGGCAACAAACCACGACCACGAGAACGAGTCCCCTCAGGGAACATCCATACTGAAACATCACTCTCTTTAAGGCTAGTAACCACTTGATCGATCGTACCTACCGCTTTGCTGCGGTTAGCCCGGTCGATTAGGATATTACCCGTCAACCAGTACAGCTGACCAAAAAGAGGCATCCACGCTAGGCTCTTCTTACCAACAGTCACAACCTTAGGTGTTACCGCAGATGAAATCGTGAATAGATCCCAGCTATTTTGGTGGTTTGCAACGTAAACATGTTGGCCACGAGAGTAAGCATCTTCCGGGATACGAAGCTCTAACTTCATACCAAAGATTTTCGACATGCGACCGAAATAACGACCAAAGGTAAATACGTGTTTCGGGTTACGTGGGCTTAGTAAACAGTAACCACACCCAAATACAAACATAAGAATCGCAAATATCGCCACTGCGAAAATACGTAATATTGCTATCATTTTGTTCCTCACAACCACCAAGTTGATTCATCTATTTGCACAAAATAGGCAATAGATTCACTGGCGGTAAATACAACTATAAAAAAGCCGAAACCAAGGTTCCGACTTTTCTGTTTTCATCTTACTGATTCATGAACTCACTAACCTAAGTTAGTTCGACTCGCTAAACCGTGTAATGTTTGCGCCTAAGGCTGACAATTTATCTTCAATCTTATCGTAGCCACGATCGATGTGATAAATACGGTCAACGATGGTTTCACCTTGAGCGATACAACCAGCAATAACAAGGCTCGCAGATGCGCGAAGGTCCGTTGCCATTACTTGAGCGCCGCTCAATTTTTTGGTTTCACCACAAATAGCAGTGTTGCCTTCTATTTCCGCTTTTGCTCCCATTCGCTGTAGTTCAGGAATGTGCATAAAGCGGTTTTCAAAGATAGTCTCAGTGATTACACCACTGCCCTTCGCCATCATGTTAAGCAGGGTAAACTGTGCTTGCATGTCGGTTGGGAAGCCTGGGTGAGGTGCCGTTACGATTTTCACCGCTTTCAACTCACGAACAGTCATATCAAGGCTGATCCAACCTTCGCCCGTTTCAACCTTCGCTCCCGCTTCTTCAAGCTTCGCTAAGGCAGCTTCAAGAAGATGAGCATTGGTGTTGCGACAAACCACTTTACCGCCAGAAACCGCAGCAGCAACCAGGAAGGTACCCGTTTCAATACGGTCTGCAACCACAGAGTGTTGGCCACCACCAAGACGCTCAACGCCTTCGATAGTAATCGTATCTGTACCTGCACCAGAAATTTTAGCTCCTAGTTTGTTTAGGAAATCAGCCGTATCAACAATCTCAGGCTCACGCGCTGAATTATCTAACACAGTTGTACCTTCCGCTAGCGTTGCTGCACACATGATAGTAATGGTGGCACCCACACTTACTTTATCCATCACGATGTGCGCGCCTTTCAAACGGCCGTCAACACTTGCTTTTACATAACCATCTTCCAATACAATGGTCGCACCTAGTTGCTCTAGGCCATGGATATGTAAATCAACAGGTCGAGCACCAATAGCACAACCGCCCGGAAGTGACACTTGGCCTTCACCAAAACGAGCGACTAAAGGACCTAAAGCCCAAATAGAAGCGCGCATTGTTTTTACTAAATCGTAAGGTGCACAAAATTCATTAATTTCGCTGCCATCAACATGAACACTACCATTGCGTGATACTTTTGCGCCTAAACGCTTAAGCAATTCCATCGTAGTATCGATGTCACGTAGGTGAGGAACATTACTCACTTCAACCGGCTCTTCAGCTAGAATTGAAGCAAATAGGATTGGTAGGGCTGCATTTTTTGCGCCTGAGATCGTCACTTCACCGCTTAGCGGCTTATCCGATCCAATAACTCGAAACTTTTCCATCATAAACCTTAAAGTGACATCAGTTTCTTATCACGTTCCCACTCTTCCGGCGTGAAAGCCTTAATAGAAAGAGCATGGATATCATTGCGTTGAATGTATTCCATTAGTGGGCCGTAGATTAGTTGCTGCTTCTTAACTCGATTCATGCCGTCAAAACATGGATCAACCGCAACAACTTCGTAATGACTGCCTTCACCCTTCACGATAATTTCCTGAAGGTTCAGAGCCTCTGCTAATAATTCTTGTACTTTTGTGCTGTCCACAAATAGCTCCTGCCTAATTTTTTATGTGTTCTGCCATCATTGGCTGGATATTGCTCAATTGGAACAACGTTCGTAATTGTTCTGGCACGAAACTGAGCATTATATGACAGTTTTGATTTTTTGCATGCTCTAATAAGTGAATTAGCATCACCATTCCTGCTGAATCGACTCGATTTATATGGCTAAGGTCAATTTCAACGCTCGATTCCGTCGTTTGCCACTTTTCCAATATACGCCAGATTGCAGGTACACTATCTCGATCTATATCACCAAGAAGTTGATATTCTTTAGAGCTTAGCGCTTGCCATTGAGAATGGCTCATTATTTATTACTCTCAAAACGAATCGGTTGAGAAGCCAGTTTCTCGAGTTCGTCAGCTACTTGTAAGATGCCTTCTTGACGAATCTTAGTGTTCCACTCAGACTTCTTGCTTGATAGCAGGCTTATACCTTCGGCAACCATATCAAATGCCTTCCACTCACCTGACTTCTTATCTTTGCGCAGTTTAAACTCAAGGTTAATGTTTGGTCGAGGCGTATCAATGATATCAACCTTAATACTGGTAATACGGCTATCTGTTTTAATTGTTGGTTCTGGACCAAATTTAATCGTCTGATCTGTATATTGAGTTAACACTTGAGCATAAGAAGAAACGAGATATTTACGAAATGCATCAATAAATACGCGCACGTCTCCTCTATCAGCACCTTTCAAGTTCGGCCCTAGCAACTTCAGCGCCGCATATTGAGCATTCACATAAGGCATCAACTCTTCTTCCACGATGACCTTCAGTAACTCTGGATCTTGTTGGATATTCTCTTGCTCGTTCTTCAAACGGGCGAAAGCCTCTTCTGCAACTTGAGTCATCATCTGATAAGGCTGAGTTCGATCAATCGGTTTTGCCGAAAAAGCTGGAGTCGACATCAGCAAAGCGACAGCTGTCAGAAGCAGTCTTTTCAATAAGTAATTAGTCTTCAATAAATTATTCGTCTTTAACATGAGCCTACTCCTTAGCTTCGCTATTATCAGAGCCACCGACGCTATACAGCACTTGACCAATCAAATCTTCTAATACTAATGCCGACTTGGTGTCTTCGATAGAATCACCATCAACCAACATCTCTTCATCTTCAAAGATGAAGCCTGGAACTAAGCTGATGTACTGCTCACCGATCAAGCCCGACGTTAAGATTTGAGCACTAGAGGTATCAGGAAATTGTGAGTACTTCGCATCAATAGACAGTTCAACCACAGGAAGGTAGCTCTCAGTATCAAGTTCAATACTTTGAACTCGACCAACAACGACGCCCCCCACCTTTACTGGTGAGCGAACCTTTAGGCTGCCAATATTGTCAAAGGTCGCTTTTAGGTTATAAGTATGGTTTGAACCTATACCTTTTACGTCAGCGACTTGAAAGATCATGATTAAGATTGCGCAAATTCCGGCAATAACAAAGGTGCCGACCCATAATTCTAATTTTCGAGTTTGTTGCATGATTAATTCCCAAACATCAATGCGGTAAGAACAAAATCTAGCCCTAATACCGCTAGAGAAGAGTGTACTACTGTGCGTGTGGTTGCCTGACTAATACCTTCGGATGTCGGTACTGCATCATAACCATTAAAAAGTGCGATCCAAGTTACGGTGATAGCGAAGACCATGCATTTGATCATACTGTTACCAATATCACGGCCAAGCTCAACGGAAGACTGCATCGCAGACCAGAAACTGCCGTGGTCAATACCTTTCCAATCCACACCGACTAACTGAGCACCCCAAATCCCGACCGCCATAAAAATCATAGCGAGCAGTGGCATAGAAATAAGGCCGGCCCAGAGACGTGGCGCAATAATGCGTTTAAGAGGATCAACCGCCATCATCTCAAGGCTAGAGATCTGTTCAGTAGCTTTCATTAAGCCGATTTCAGCCGTTAATGCTGAACCCGCACGACCAGCAAACAGAAGTGCTGTCACCACAGGGCCCAATTCCCGTAACAACGAGAGCGCGACCATTTGCCCAAGGTTACCCTCTGCGCCATAGTCGATTAATACGACATAGCCCTGCAGACTGAGTACCATGCCAATAAACAAGCCTGAAACTAAAATGATAGCCAATGACTGAACGCCAACGCTATAAAATTGTTTAACTAATAGAGGGAAATTTTTTAGTTTCGGGATGCCAAACAAAGCCCCAAATAGCATTAGGCTTGCTCGACCAAATGACTCACAGATCGCAAGTGCGCGCTTACCGACACCCGCAATAGTTTTAGCAATCATATTCAAACAAATCCTTTTCTAAGCTATTTGCAGGAAACCTAAATGGCACAGGGCCATCCGATTCACCTTGCAAAAATTGCTGCACTCTTGGGTCGCTGTTGTTGTACAACTCATCAGGAGAACCTGCAGCAATAATTTTCCCATCAGCCATCAAATAAACCCAATCAGCAATGCTCATCACCTCAGGGACATCATGAGAAACGACAATAGAGGTTAAACCCAAGGCTTGATTGAGGTTACGAATCAACTCAACCAAAACACCCATGGTGATTGGATCTTGGCCAACAAAAGGCTCATCATACATAATAAGTTCTGGGTCCAATGCGATCGCACGGGCCAACGCCGCTCGTCTCGCCATACCACCAGACAACTCACTCGGCATTAATTGCGCCGCGCCTCGCAACCCTACCGCCTCAAGCTTAAGCAATACAATGGTACGAATGAATTTTTCGTTAAGTTCAGTGTGCTCTCGCAAAGGAAACGCCACATTATCAAAGACATTTAGATCCGTGAAAAGTGCCCCCGATTGGAAAAGCATGCTCATTTTCTTACGTGCTTGATATAGCTTTCGACGTGGCAATGCAGGGATGTTGTCGCCATCAAACCAAATTTCACCTTCATCTGGTGGTAATTGTCCACCAATCAGACGTAATAAGGTTGTTTTGCCGATCCCTGACGGCCCCATGATCGCGGTTATTTTTCCTTGAGGAACTTCTAAACTGATGTCATCAAAGATAATTCGTTCACCGCGTGAGAAGCTGAGATTCTTAACTTTCACAAGCTCAGTGTTCAACATACTTTTGTTGTTTCCTTGCTTTAAAAACGCCAATTATGACTGCAATAATAATGAGTCTACTTTAGAATTAAAAGCGCTGTTCAATTAATTATTAAAAACAGAAAACAAAGGCAGGGATTTGAAAGCATTGAGAAATTCATTCCTCAACAACATTTCTTTACCACTAACTAGCAATTAATTTGTCGAGTGACTTCCCTTTTATCTAGCAACAAGTCAAAATTAGCGGTTAATTCTCCGTTTTTTATTAATTTTTAGGAATCATCATGCTTGAAGCGATTGCGTTTCTTATTATCGGTCTAGGTTTTTTGGTGTGGAGTGCAGATAAGCTGGTATACGGTGCCGCAGCTCTTGCTCGCAACTTCGGTATTTCACCACTAGTTATCGGTATGACAATCTTAGCAATGGGATCTTCAGCCCCTGAAATGATGGTTTCTGCGACAGCAGCCCTTGATGGTAAAACAGATACGGCGGTAGGTAACGTATTAGGCTCAAACATCGCTAACATCGCGCTGATTTTAGGTATTACAGCCCTTATCAAGCCATTATCGATTAGCTCTGGTGTGATTCGTCGTGAACTACCTTTAATGATAGGTGTCACTCTATTAGCGGGCGCACTGCTTTGGGATAATCACTTAGGTTTCTATGAAGGTGTGTTGTTGTTTGTTCTTTTTGCCGCTTTCTTATTTGCGATGCTGCAAATCAGCCGTAGTGAGAAAAAGAACGGTGATGCCTTTCTTGACGAACAAGAATCTGAAGTTCCTGAAGGCGTGAGCAACCCCAAAGCCGCAATGTGGGTGGTGGTTGGCCTGATTATTCTACCTCTAGCGGCCAACATGTTGGTTGATAACGCGGTTGTAATCGCGAAGTTCTTTGGTATGAGCGACCTTGTGATTGGTTTAACCATTATTGCCGTTGGCACAAGTTTACCTGAACTTGCAGCATCACTAGCTGGTGTTATGAAAGGTGAAGATGATATGGCTGTGGGTAATATCATTGGCTCAAACGTATTCAACATCCTTGCCGTGATGGGTATCCCAGGCATCCTAAACCCTTCAATCTTGAGCGAGTTTGCAATGGGTCGTGACTTCTGGGTAATGCTAGGCGTATCACTACTTCTTGTTATCATGGCACTAGGAAAATCTCGTAGCGTGAATCGTATCGAAGGCGGCGTGTTAATCGTGACGTTTGTGGCATATCAAAGTTACCTACTAATGAACATGTCAGCTTAATTGTTGATTTAACTTCCCGTACTTGGAGTATTTGATGTCTCAGCCATTTGATTATTGCAGCGTTGCAAAACAAGTTTTGGAAACTGAAGTTGCAGGTCTCACGCAATTAGACCAATATTTTAATGATGATTTTAGCAAAGCTTGCGACCTAATCCTGAACAACAAAGGCAAAGTCGTAGTAATGGGCATGGGCAAATCAGGCCACATTGGTAACAAAATAGCAGCTACACTGGCAAGTACTGGTACATCGGCTTTCTTTGTACACCCAGGTGAAGCGGCGCATGGTGATTTAGGCATGATCGAACCTGGCGATATTGTGATAGCAATATCCAACTCAGGTGAATCAGGAGAAATCCTCAGCCTATTCCCAGTATTAAAGCGTTTAAACATTAAGATTATCAGCATGACTGGCAAGCCAGCATCAAACATGGCGACTTTATCTGATATTCATTTACAGATTTCAGTACCCGAAGAAGCGTGTCCCCTTGGTTTAGCACCAACAACCAGTACTACCGCTACCTTGGTTATGGGTGATGCATTAGCCGTTGCACTTTTACAGGCAAGAGGTTTTACCGCTCAAGATTTTGCACTGTCTCATCCTGGTGGTGCTTTAGGCCGTCAACTGCTGTTGAAACTAGACGACATCATGCACACCGGCGATGCACTCCCAACTGTTGCTCCGGATGCACTAGTTCGAGATGCCCTGTTAGAGATATCTCAAAAAGGCTTGGGCATGACGGCAATCGTCGGTGAAGATGGCCAAATGAAGGGCATTTTTACCGATGGTGATTTACGCCGTATCTTAGATAAACGTATTGATATTCATAACACGCAGATCGGCGATGTGATGACACTGAACCCAACGGTAGCAGAACCAAATATGCTCGCAGTTGAGGGCTTAAATTTGATGCAAGCTAAGAGCATCAATGGCCTGATGTTGTGTGATAATGGCAAATTAGTAGGCGCTTTAAATATGCATGACTTACTGAAAGCAGGAGTAATGTAATGTCACAGGCAATTGAAACCCTTTACGGCACAGTGGATTCACGTGTATTTGCGATTGCAAAAGAGATCAAACTGCTGATTTGTGATGTAGATGGCGTATTCTCTGATGGCCGCATCTACATGGGTAACAACGGTGAAGAGCTAAAAACTTTCCATACGCGCGACGGTTACGGCATTAAATCGTTGATGAACGCCGGCGTTGAAATCGCAATCATCACTGGCCGTAAATCTCAAATTGTTGAGAATCGAATGACCGCTCTCGGTATTAAGCTAATTTATCAAGGTCAGGATGATAAAGTTAAAGCCTACCAAGATATTTGCGATAAGCTTTCAGTTAATCCTGAAAACACAGGTTATATCGGAGACGATTTAATCGACTGGCCTGTAATGGCAAAGGTCGGCTTAAAGGTATGTGTGGCAGACGGTCACCCATTACTTGCACAAAGAGCCAACTACGTAACAACCATTAACGGCGGTTACGGTGCAGTACGTGAAGTCTGCGACCTTATTTTACAAGCAAGAAACGAACTCGACGTGCACAAAGGTTTAAGCATATGAGTTTTAATCGTATTATCTACTTAATACTCATCTTTATTACCTCTTGGTCAGCCTATTACTTGTACGACAAAGAGCAAACTTCGACGATACAAGTAGATCCAAATTTAGAACTGCCCGCGTTTAGTGGCAAGAATCTTGATAATATTAGCTATGACGAAAGCGGTATTCGTAGCTATCAAGTTGAATCGACCAATCTAGAGCACTACTCCGTCGTTGGCGATACACACTTTCAAGCCCCTATTCTTTCAGTATTCCGTGAAGGGCATACGATAGAATGGCGAGTGACCGCTGATCGCGCAATTATGGATGAAAATCAAGTCATCACTTTTTATGACAACGTTGTGGCGAAGAACCTGTTGCCAGATGCTAGTTTCGATACAATGACCACTGATAAAATGGTTGTTGAACTGACTAGCCGAGATTTTTATTCAGACACTCCGGTCCATATGATCGGTACATTTTTTGAAAATGAGGGGCAAGCAATGAAAGGGAACTTCGGTACCAACAATGCGACTCTCTTTAATTCTGTTCAGGGTAGATATGAAACTCTCACACCTTAGTTTATTGGCTTTGACCCTTGCGGCGTCTAATGTCTATGCTCTATCTTCGGATAGCGAGCAGCCTGTCTATATTGATTCAGACAGTCAGCAATTAGATATGAAAAGCAATCAAGTTACCTTTCTTGGCGATGTGAACCTTAAACAAGGTAGCATCAATATCAATGCCGATAAGGTCATTGTTACACGTAATGCCGTCAACGGTGAAATTGAAGAAATACAAGGTTTCGGAAAGCCCGCAACCTTTTCTCAACTTACTGACGATGGGAAAACACTCTATGGTGAAGCTGACGATTTACATTACCAGCTGATTGCCGATAGATTGATCATGACTAAGAACGCGATGCTATCTCAAGATGGCAGTATCATTCGTGGCTCTAAGATTACCTATCAGATCACCTCTCAAAAGTTGGTTGCCGATAGTGATAGCAGTGAGCGTGTATCAACGGTTTTACAACCAGCGGAAGTGAATAAGTAATCATGGCAGTCCTTACAGCAAAGAACCTAGCGAAGACCTACGGAAAACGTAAAGTTGTAACAGACGTAAGCTTGCAAGTAGAGTCAGGTCAGATCGTCGGGCTACTTGGCCCAAACGGTGCAGGTAAAACCACCTCTTTCTATATGATAGTGGGTCTGGTTGCGCGTGATGAAGGTACTATCAGCATTGACGACCGAGACATCAGTATCTTACCAATGCACAGTCGCTCTCGTCTTGGTATCGGTTACCTTCCTCAAGAAGCATCCATTTTTCGTAAATTGTCAGTTGAAGACAACATCATGGCTGTTTTGCAAACGCGCGATGAGATGACTAACGCACAACGTCAAGATAAGCTGGAAGATCTTCTCGAAGAGTTTCACATCCAACATATTCGAGCGAGTAATGGTATGGCTTTGTCGGGTGGTGAGCGTCGACGTGTTGAGATTGCTCGTGCACTAGCAGCAAACCCTCAATTCATTCTCCTGGACGAACCTTTTGCCGGTGTTGACCCTATATCGGTTATCGATATCAAAAAAATCATCGTTCACTTACGCGATCGCGGCTTAGGCGTTTTGATTACCGACCACAACGTTCGTGAAACATTAGACGTGTGTGAAAAAGCTTACATCGTAAGTCAAGGGCATCTAATAGCTGAGGGAACTCCTGAAGATGTTCTCAATAACGAACAAGTTAAACAAGTTTATCTAGGCGAACAATTCCGTCTATGATTAGATAGAGAGTATCGAGAGTTCTTAGAATAATAACTAGGTAAGTAACACTGAATGAAACCCTCATTACAACTTAAGCTAGGCCAACAGTTAGCAATGACTCCTCAATTGCAACAAGCGATTCGTTTGTTGCAATTGTCTACTTTGGATTTGCAACAAGAGATTCAAGAAGCACTTGAATCGAACCCACTACTCGATGTCGAAGACGGCAATGAAGATACGCCAACATCGGAAGAAAAACCTAGCAGTGACGAGAAAGAAACAGTTGAAACAGTTGAACAAGACTTACCTGACAGCTCCGATTTGATCGAAAAATCAGAGATCGGCAACGAACTAGAAATCGATACAACTTGGGAAGACGTTTACAGCGCAAACACAGGTAACACTGGCATTGCGATTGATGACGATATGCCCGTTTATCAAGGCGAAACCACACAAAGTCTATACGATTACCTGCTCTGGCAACTCGATTTAACACCATTTACTGAAACTGACCGCAGCATAGCTTTTGCGCTAATTGATGCTATCGATGACCGCGGTTACCTTACCGTATCTTGTGAAGACATCCTTGAGAACTTCGACAACGAAGAGATCGAGCTTGATGAAATTGAAGCCGTTCGTAAACGAATTCAGCAGTTTGATCCGCTAGGTGTCGGTTCTGTGAATCTGCAAGATTGCTTGTTACTGCAATTGGCGACCTTCCCACAAGATACCCCTTGGCTTAACGAAGCTAAGTTAGTACTTACTAGCCATATCGACCAACTCGGCAATCGCGATTACAAACTGGTTATCAAAGAGACCAAGTTGAAAGAAGCGGAACTACGCGAAGTTTTGCAATTAATCCAACAGCTGGACCCTCGCCCTGGCAGTAAGATCACGCCAGACGAAACCGAGTATGTGGTTCCTGACGTATCCGTCTTCAAAGAGCTTGGGAAATGGTTGGTCACCATCAATCCAGATAGCGTGCCAAAACTAAAAGTGAATCAACAATACGCGGCCCTTAGTAGCAAAGGCAGTAGTGCTGACAACCAATTTATCCGCTCAAATTTGCAAGAAGCAAAATGGCTAATTAAAAGTCTAGAGAGCCGAAATGAAACACTACTAAAAGTCGCTCGGTGTATTGTTGAACATCAACGCGGTTTCTTCGAACATGGCGCAGAAGCCATGAAGCCGATGGTACTGAATGATGTGGCTTTAGCTGTTGATATGCACGAATCCACGATCTCTCGTGTGACGACTCAAAAATTCATGCACACACCGCGTGGCATCTTCGAACTCAAGTACTTTTTCTCAAGCCATGTCAGCACTGACAATGGCGGTGAATGTTCATCTACAGCAATTCGCGCACTCATTAAGAAGCTTGTCGCAGCGGAAAATACCGCAAAGCCTCTAAGTGATAGTAAGATTGCTGCTTTACTGGCTGACCAAGGAATTCAGGTAGCTAGACGTACCATAGCGAAATACCGTGAATCTCTGGGCATTGCCCCATCGAGTCAGCGTAAACGCCTGCTATAAACTAAAGTAGTTAGCTCTTTATTCATTAACGATTGATTAGTTAACTATTAATTTAGTTGTAACCTGGCAACCAACTGAAAAGGAAAGTCTATGCAAATCAATATTCAAGGCCATCACGTTGATCTTACCGATTCAATGCAAGACTATGTTCACACCAAATTCGACAAACTTGAGCGCTTCTTTGATCATATCAATAGTGTTCAAGTTGTTTTAAAAGTTGAGAAAATCAATCAAATCGCAGAAGCTACCCTGCATATAAATCAAGGGGAAATTCATGCGACAGCAACAGATGAAAGCATGTATGCCGCGATTGATTCATTGGTTGATAAACTTGTTCGCCAACTCAACAAGCACAAAGAAAAACTAAGTAGTCACTAACATGCAATTAAGCGAAGTACTTTCATTGGACTGCACTAAAAGTGCAGTCCAATGCACAAGCAAAAAAAGAGCCCTTGAGCTGATCAGTCAAATCGCAGCAGAAAGCTGCGGTCAAGATTCAACAGAACTGTTTGAGTGCATGCTGAGCCGTGAAAAAATGGGCAGTACAGGTATCGGTAACGGTATTGCGATTCCCCATGCACGCATGAATGTCAGTGATAAAGCGATTGCTGTATTAATACAATGCCAAGACCCAATCGAATTTGATGCTATCGATAACCGCCCAGTTGATCTACTGTTTGCTCTACTTGTTCCTAGTGAACAATGTAAAGAGCATCTGAAAACCCTTTCTTGTATGGCAGAGCGACTTAACGACAAGCAGACTCTTAAACAGTTGCGTAATGCTCAAAGCGATCAAGAGCTTTACGACATCATGATTCAAGTGCCAACTTGCGAGTAATAACATGCGATTAATCGTTGTCAGTGGCCAGTCAGGAGCCGGGAAAAGTGTTGCGCTACGAGTTCTTGAAGACTTGGGGTATTACTGTGTTGATAACCTACCAGTAAACCTGCTCAACGACTTCGTCGAATCGGTACGCGAGATCAATCAAAACGTCGCTGTTAGCATTGATATTCGTAACCTACCAAAAGAGCCTCAGTTAGTTACAGAAACGCTAGACCAGCTAGAAGCCGCCACAGATATAGACCTAAACGTCTTATTTCTAGATGCGAGTAAACAGACGCTACTCAAGCGCTACAGCGAAACACGCAGAATTCATCCTTTATCGATCGGCCAAGAAAAACTCTCTCTTGAACAAGCTATTGATTTAGAAAAAACACTTCTGGCTCCTCTTGTAGAGCAAGCCAGCATTGTGATTGATAGCAGTGACTGTAACCTCTACGAATTGAGTGAACAGGTTCGTTTCAAAGTTGAGGGCAAAGAAAAACAAGAACTCATTATCGTTTTTCAGTCTTTCGGCTTTAAGTTCGGCCTACCAAGTGATGCCGATTATGTGTTTGATGTTCGATTTCTGCCAAACCCTCACTGGGAACCGGCACTACGACCATTGACAGGACTTGATGCACCAATTCACTCTTTCCTAGAGAAACACGCTGAAGTTCTTGAACTCAAGCAACAAATTCAAGGCTTTGTTGAGCAGTGGTTACCCATGTTAGAGAAGAATAATCGCAGTTACCTAACGGTCGCGATTGGTTGCACTGGCGGCAAACACCGCTCAGTTTATCTAACTCAGAAAATTGGTGAATACTTCGAACAACTCGGTCATCAAGTTCAAATCAGACATGCCTCCCTAGAGAAGCACCAACAGGGCTAACCATGGAATTAACTCGAACTGTACTGATCCAAAATCGCTTGGGTCTTCACGCTAGAGCAGCCGTAAAATTGGTTGAGCTTGCCCAAAGTTTTGATGCAACTATCACTATCCATAGCGAAGAAGATAAAATCGCAACTGCAGACAGTGTGATGGGTTTGCTTATGCTGGAATCAGCGCAAGGGCAACACATCACGATCCAAGCTACAGGCACCGATTCACAACAAGCACTTGATGCTGTTTGCCACCTCATTGAAGACAAGTTTGATGAGGGTGAGTAGCGAAAACGAGTCACTGACAACACTGAAGACTCAAACTTCGAACCAACCAGTATTAAATATTAGTTCTAGCTAAGTTTATGATTTAAATAAGCCCCAGAATTAAGTTACTATCCCAAGCATTGTTAGAATAATGAAATAGGAGGAAAATATGGCAGAGCAATTAGAATTCGACCAAGCTCACCAAACCCTCCAAGAAGTCAGCGAAGCCCTAGAAAACGGCCGATTTGTTCACGTACGTCGACAACTTCAGGACATGGAACCTGAAGATATTGCACACCTTTTAGAAGCCTCCCCTCGCAAAAGTCGTGACGTACTCTGGCAACTCACCGATCCAGAAGACTACGGTGAAATTCTTGATGAACTAAACGAAGACGTCAAAGATGCGCTTGTGTCGAAAATGGCACCAGAAACCTTGGCAGAAGCAACAGAAGGTATGGAAACCGATGACGTCGCGTACGTACTTCGAAGCCTACCCGACGATGTTTCTCGCGAAGTCCTTTCTCAAATGGACTCCGTCGATCGTGCATTAGTAGAAACCGCCCTTTCGTACCCAGAAGATTCAGCGGGTGCGATCATGAATACCGACGTAATCACGATTCGTGGCGACGTCGATGTCGACGTTGTATTGCGCTATATGCGTATGCGTGGCGAATTGCCCGACGCAACCGATGCTCTGTATGTTATTGATGAAGAAGAACGTCTGATCGGTAACCTATCGCTTACCACACTAGTAACGACTCAGCCCGATATTCAGGTTTCCGAAGTGATGGAAGATGCTGACGAAGCGATTGCGGTTGAAACCAGTGCTTCCGATATCGCCAGTCTGTTCGAACGTCGTAATTGGGTTTCTGCACCCGTTGTTGATAGTAACCAGCATCTTGTTGGTCGTATCACTATCGATGACGTGGTTGATGTTATCCGTGAAGACGCCGAGCACTCAATGATGAGCATGGCGGGTATGGACGATGACGAAGATACCTTCGCTCCAGTCGTAAAATCTGCTCGTCGTCGTAGTGTCTGGTTGGGTGCCAACGTACTCGCTGCACTTGCTGCTGCATCTGTATCCAATATGTTTGAAGCAACACTCGACCAAATGGCAGCGATTGCGGTTCTAATGACTATCGTACCTTCAATGGGCGGGGTTGCTGGTAACCAAACCGTTGCGCTTGTGATTCGTGGTTTAGCACTCGGTCATATCGGTGACAGTAACAAACGCGAACTACTACTCAAAGAGGCGGCCATCGGCTTCCTAAACGGCGTGTTATGGGCTGTTATCATTGGTGGTATTGTGGTTGCTTGGAAAGGTAACTGGATACTGGGAGGCATCATCTCAGCAGCGATGATGACCAACTTGATTGTCGCTGGTATCGCCGGTGTAACCATCCCGGTAATGCTGAAAAAGATGAATATCGACCCGGCATTGGCAGGCGGTATGGCACTGACCACAGTAACCGATGTTATTGGCCTATCGGTGTTCTTAGGCTTAGCAACCATACTGATCTAGTTATCATAAGCAGCTAGCCTATTTTTGGCGAAATACAGAAAACCAAAAGGGAGCCATCGGCTCCCTTTTTTAATTCATCATATTGGCGCTAACTTCATTAGTCACCCGCGACTTTCATCGACTCAAGCAAGATAGAACCCGTTTGAATTTGTGAACGCGTTTCAACATCGTTACCAACCGCAACAATCTGAGTGAACATGTCTTTTAGGTTACCCGCGATCGTCACTTCAGATACTGGGTATTGGATTTCTCCATTCTCAACCCAGAAACCTGCTGCGCCACGTGAATAATCACCGGTCACGGTATTAACGCCTTGACCCATTACTTCAGTCACAAGGAAGCCGGTGCCTAGTTCTTTTAGCATCTGCTCAAAGTTTTGACCCGTTGATTTAACGAACCAGTTATGAATACCACCAGCATGGCCTGTTGGTGTCATATCCATTTTACGTGCGGCATAACTAGTTAGCAGGTAAGTTGCTAACACACCATCAGTGATGATTTCACGATCTTGAGTGAACACACCTTCGCTATCGAATGGGCTTGAAGCCAAACCACGTAAGATATGAGGACGCTCAGAAATGTTAAACCAATCAGGTAGAATTTTCTGACCTAGGTGATCCAATAAGAACGATGACTTACGGTATAGGTTACCACCACTGATCGCCATCACAAGGTGGCCAATCAAGCCAGTCGCGACATCGTTAGCAAACATGATTGGGTATTGGCCTGTTGGTAGCTTTTTCGCATCCAAACGGCTAATTGTCTTTTCAGCTGCTTCTTGACCTACGCGCTCAGGCGTCCATAGCTCATCACGGTGACGTGCAACGGTGTAGCTGTAGTCTCGCTCCATCTCACCGTTAGCGCCTTGTCCAATCACACAGCAGCTCGTGCTATGGCGACTTGAAGCGTAGCTGGCTAGTAAGCCATGGCTGTTACCATAAACCTTAACGCCATAATGGCTGTCGTAGCTTGCGCCATCACTCTGTTTGATCTTGTCGCTATAAGCTAGCGCTTGCTTCTCAGCAGCAATTGCAATCTCAGCGGCATAGTCAGGGTTTGGTTCATCAGGGTGGAAAAGATCCAAATCTGGAATTTCTTTTACCATGTATTCTTTTGCGGCAGGACCAGCAAACGGGTCTTCAGAAGTGTACTGAGCGATATCAAGCGCAGCCGCGACTGTTTGAGCAATTGCCTTCTCACTCAGATCAGATGTAGATGCGCTGCCTTTTTTCTGACCGCGGTAAACAGTAATACCTAGAGCACCATCACTATTAAATTCAACGTTTTCCACTTCACACATACGTGTTGAAACACTTAAACCCGTTGACTTAGTAATAGCAACCTCAGCGGCGTCTGCACTCACTGATGCCATATCCAACGCTTTAGCTACTGCGGCTTCTAGCTCAACTCGTTGTTGGGCGACTTGCTGTTTTACATCCATATCTATTCTAATTTTTTAGGTCAATATTACGTAGGATAACAAGAATTTCGCTTTCTCCCCAAGATTCTTGCTAAAATAGGCAATATATTCGTTTGAGATAGTGACATAGGCAGAAAAGATGGCTCGCAAAAACCAAAAAGCCCCATGGGAACCAGAAGAAGAAATCATCTGGGTAAGTAAGACAGAAATGAAAACGGACATGGACGCCCTGCAAAAGCTGGGAGAAGAGCTTGTTGACCTAAAGCCTTCTGTATTAGACAAATTTCCGCTGTCTGAAGATTTGGCACAAGCGATTAAAGATGCACAACGCTTTAAAAATGAAGCGAAACGCCGTCAACTTCAATACATTGGTAAAGTAATGCGCAGTGTCGATCCAGAGCCAATTCAAGCGGCTTTAGATAAGATTCGCAACAAACACTCTCAAGCAACAGTTGAACTGCACAAACTAGAACAACTGCGTGATCGTGTTGTTGCAGAAGGCGATGCGGCCATTTCAGACGTTATGGAAATGTACCCTGAAGCAGACCGTCAACGTCTTCGTCAGCTCGCTCGTCAAGCTAACAAAGAGAAAGCGGCAAACAAACCGGCTAAGTCTTCTCGTGAAATATTCCAAATCTTAAAAGAGCTAAAGCTAGGCGACTAATCTTCGCCGCCCTTTAATCAGAAAGATAATAAAAGACCTAGCGCATGCTAGGTCTTTTTGTTTTTGACGCACTCGATATCAAGAAGCTCTCAATATCAATAAGTACTCAATATTAAGAAGTACTCACAGGAGTGAAAAATTATCATTCACCCGCTTTAACAAACGAGCTTAGCTCTTGCTGTGGATGTTCAGCCGTCAGTGTCTCTATCGAGTCTGCAACCAACACCTTACCTAGCGCTACAAAAACGAACTTATTTGCGATACTGCGTGCATCACCTAAGTGGTGAGTAACCATCAATACCGTAATGTTTCGCTCGGCGGCTAATCGCCTAACAAGGTTAAGCATTTCCTCACGAAGCAAAGGGTCAAGCGCAGAGAAAGGTTCATCAAGCAGCCAAATATCATGAGGCTGAACAAAGCATCTAGCTAACGCGACACGCTGACGTTGACCGCCCGATAAGTGCTCAGGCAATCTATCTAAATACTCCGCGACACCCACTTGTGCAGCGGCCTGTTCGACTTCGTGCTTTTGAGTTGCCGTAAGCTTTAACCCTGGATGCAAGCCTAAGCCAATATTTTCACGTACGGTGAGATGGGCAAACAAATTGTGCTCTTGAAACAACATCGCTAATGGACGCTGATGTGCTTCTTTGCCAATCAGTGATTGTCCCGCTACAGAGATCTCACCCGAAGTGGGCTCAATAAACCCAGCAACCAATGCCAACAGCGTTGATTTACCTGCGCCACTTGGCCCCATCAGCGCAACAATATCGCCCTGCTCAGCTTGAAAATCAAAGCAAAACAACTCTCTGTGATAGTGGTAGTCCACATCTTTCATCACTAACATCATCGGTTCCTCAACTCTTTAGCATCGAGCTTAGATCTTCGAGTAAATAAAAATTCAATCAGGCTAAAGCTGCCAACACTCAGTAACAGTAAGCTCACGGAAACCACAGCTGCGGCTTCCATTTGATAGCTGCCTAATAATTGGAATAGGTACAAAGGCAGAGTTCTAAAATCTTGGCTACCAAACAAAGCAATCGCACTTAAGTCACCCATTGCTAACATAAAGCTGATCGAGAAAGCTTGTGCCATCGGTTTTCGCAATGCACGCCACTCCACTAGCCTAAAACGCGTGAAACCAGTCATTCCCAAACTTGCGCACACATACTGATACTGCTGAGACAAATGCAGCATAGGTTGAGCCAAGGTTTTAATTACGTAAGGAAGCGCCATTAAACTGTTTACTGCAATCACGATAAAGAAAGCTAAGCTGAAAACATCGGTGAATGAACGCAGTAATAAGAAGAGCCCCGTACTGATCACAAGCCCGGGAGTAACTAAGATAATAGTGCCAATCAGCTCGATTTTATCGGCTCGAAAATTCTTATTCTGTAAGCGCCATGCTCGACTAGTCAGCAGTATGGCGATACCAATACCAACCGCGATAACACTTGCTAATGACGCGACTTTAACCGAGGTCATTAACGCAGCCCAAAACGGCTCGCTGCTCAGTACGATTAATGCCTGCGAGTTAATGCCACTGACGATAACCATAGCTAATGGCGGCAATACCAGCATTGAGACGGTGATGATCCAAAAGCTATCCCAAGCTTTTGACCACCAGCTATCCTTAACCAAATATTTCTCTTCCGACAATTGACTGGCTGTCACTGAAATAGGTTTCGATAGGCGTTGAATGCTCACAGCTAGCACACCACACAGCAGCATTTGCCATATCGCGAGCAAGGCACCAGCCTGCAGGTCAAAGTCGAATTTAATCGCCTGATAAATAGCGAGTTCGATAGTGGTTGATTTAGGTCCTCCGCCTAGTGCCATCACGGTAGCAAAGCTGGTAAAACACAGCATGAAGACCAAACCACACACATGTGGCAGTTGCTGTCTTAAACGAGGCCATTCAACCCATCTGAATTTATTCCAATGGCTCATACCCAAATGAGCACAAAGCTTATGCTGCTCGGCAGGTACGGTATCTAAAGCTTGTAAAAGTAAACGGCTAGCATAAGGCAGGTTAAAGAAGACATGTGCGAGCAAAATACCATTCAACCCATAGATCGAGAATGGCAATTCAATATCGAAGTTCGCCAGAAATTTAGCTAACCAACCACTGTTACCATAAATAGCTAGCAAACCAAATACGCCAACTAATACGGGTAAAACCAAGGTCGAAGCAAACAGCCTTAACAACAAGGCCCGTCCAAAAAATTGTCTGCGACATAGAGCATGAGCAATAGGTATAGCAAAGCCAACACTCAGCATCGTTGAGAGTGTCGCTTGATAGAAACTGAATTTCGTTACATGCCAATAGTAAGGATCGGACCATACTTGGCTGATATCAAGAGAAGGGGCATTGCTAAGCAATGCCCCAACTGCTGAAACCACGAAGGCGGTAATGAGTATCGCAACCCAAACCCCGACCTTAGGTGTTTTCTTTATCATAAATCGATTTTTTACCGTAAATGGTTCACTCCAAACATAACGAATGAACCTTTAAATACAGAAAGCTAGTTTTTTAAAAGTACGTTAGAAAACTCATTTTCTTAAATAATAAGTTAAAAAGTAAGTGCACTCTGCCATTCACGAATCCAAGGCTTACGCTTCTCGGCGATCTCTTCTGGTGTGAAGCTTAGCGCTTTCTGAGGAACCGTAAGTTGCTCGAACCCTTTTGGTAGCTCAACATCGGTCACTGGGTACATCCAGTTGCCAGTAGGCATCGCCGATTGGAACTCATCACTTAAGATAAATGCCATAAACTCATCGGCAAGCTTTTCGTTCTTGCTACCTTTAACCTTCGCTGCCACTTCCACTTGAGTGTAATGACCTTCTTCAAAGCTTGCAGCTGCGTACTTAGAATCACTTTCTGCAATGATGTGATAAGCCGGGGAAGTTGTGTAAGACAACACTAAATCAGACTCGCCCTCTAGGAACATAGAGTAAGCTTCAGACCAACCTTTAGTCACAGTCACAGTTTTCTGAGCAAGCTTCTTCCATGCTGCAGTTGCTTCATCACCGTAAACCGACTTCATCCATAGCATCATGCCTTGGCCTGGTGTTGATGTACGTGGATCTTGATAGATAACCTTAAGATCGTCACGTTGCTCAACCAGTTCTTTCAGGCTCTTTGGCGGGTTTGCTAGCTTCTCTTTGTTATAGATAAACGCAAAGTAACCAAAATCATAAGGAACAAAGGTACTGTCGTTCCAACCGTTAGGAAGCGTCACAGATGATGTATCAACACTGTGCTCAGCCAATAAGCCTGTAGATTTCGCTTCAGCCATGAGATTATTATCTAGGCCTAAAATGATGTCAGCTTTGCTGTTGCCACCTTCAAGACGTAAGCGGTTTAGAATAGACACTCCATCTTCTAACGCGACAAAATTCACATCACAACCACACTTTTCTTCGAATGCTTTTTCAACGGCAGGACGAGGGCCCCAATCCGCAGCAAAAGAGTCGTAAGTGTAAACCGTTAAGGTGTTGTCTGCTGCGAAGGCAGAAAAAGAGATGGCTGTAGTAACAGCAAGAGTTGTTAATGTTAATTTCACTGGACGCTCTCCATGGTCTGAGCGGCACAGGTTTGAGGGAGGAGAACGGTAGAGGTTGTTCCTAACTCAATTCCTACGCCAGCATTATCTGGTTCAGGTTTACGGGTCCCAAGCACTTGCTTGATCTCAGCTCGCATTCATTATTTGAATGGTTCGCTCCCCGATGAGTGTTCAGGATTGTAATTTGATTTTTAACAATAAGCCATCAAGTTTGGATCAATTACGTTGATCGTAACCCCAACGTGGCACTAAACCTTGCTCGATACCAAGGTGATCAAGAATACGTGCCACCATAAAGTCGACCAGGTCTTCAATCGACTTAGGTTGATGATAAAAACCCGGAGCTGCAGGCATAATCGTCACGCCCATGGTCGAGAGTTTGTGCATATTCTCTAAATGCAACGTAGAAAATGGCGTCTCACGAACCACCAACAACAACTGTCCTCGTTCTTTCATAACCACGTCTGCTGCACGCTCGATCAAGTTATCTGATAGGCCATGAGCAATCGATGCCAAGCTTCCCGCAGAGCATGGACACACCACCATCTGCTTCGGTGCTGCTGAACCAGAGGCAACCGGTGAGAACCAATCATCTTTGCCACACACCACCAGCTTTTCTGGGTCGCAATCTAAATGCTTAACCAAAGCTTGTTTCGCAGCATCTGGCCCAGCAGGTAACTTAAGTTCATGCTCGGTCGCCAACACTACTCGCGCTGCCGATGATATCAGCAAGTAGACCTGATAATCGGCGGCCAAAAGGCATTCAAGTAAACGCAGGCCATAAGGCGCACCGGATGCGCCAGTGAAAGCCAGAGTTATCGCTTTATCGTGTTTTGTCATGTTCTCAATTACTTCAAATTATAAGGTCGAGGATGCGTTAGCCTTTGAGTGCCAATCCATCCAACAGTTTCTGGTGAATACCACCAAAGCCACCATTACTCATTACCAAGATTTGGTCACCCGCTTGTGCCTCAGAGACAATTTTAGCAACGAATGCATCCATGTTATCACTCACGTGCGCGGGTTGGTGACACGCATCGGCGACGTCTTGTACTGACCAATCAATGTTATCGGGTTGGAATAAGTAAGTAGAATCCGCTTGCTTCAACGAATCAGCCAGCGTTTCTTTGTGCACTCCACGTTTCATTGTGGCAGAACGAGGCTCTAAAACGGCAATTATTTTTTTCGTGTCGACCTTATTACGTAAACCGCTCAGCGTAAGTTCAATTGCCGTTGGGTGATGAGCAAAATCGTCATAGACAGAAACGCCTGCCACTTCGCCTTTAAACTCTAGACGACGTTTGGTGTTGATGAACTTCGCCAACGATTCACACGCTAAATCAGGTGTCACCCCTACATGTCGCGCAGCTGCAATCGCCATCAAAGCATTATTGACGTTATGGTCGCCAACCAAATTCCAGTCGACAGTTCCTACGCATTCGCCTTGGAAGTACACTCCAAATTGAGACCCGTCTTTAACCAGCTTCTTGGCATCCCAATCACCTTGTTCACCACTCGATTCTGTCTCACTCCAGCATCCGCGAGATAAAACATCTTGAATCGCCGTATCTTCTTTAGGAGAGAAAATTCGGCCATTACCTGGCACAGTGCGCACTAAGTGGTGGAACTGACGCTTAATCGCCTCAAGATCATCGAAGATGTCAGCATGATCGAACTCGAGGTTATTCATTACCAAGGTTCTTGGGTGGTAGTGAACGAACTTAGATCGTTTATCAAAAAAAGCACTGTCGTATTCGTCAGCTTCGACCACGAAGAACATGCTTTCACCAAGGCGAGCAGAGATACCAAAGTTACCTAACACGCCGCCCACTAAGAAGCCAGGCGCATAGCCACAGTCTTCTAAAATCCAAGCCAGCATGCTCGATGTTGTTGTCTTGCCATGCGTTCCCGATACCGCTAATACCCAACGATCATGCAACAAGAACTCTTGCAACCATTGCGGGCCTGAGGTGTATCTAAGGTTGTTATCCAATACATACTCAACACACGGGTTGCCACGACTCATCGCATTACCAATCACCACGAGATCAGGCCTTGGTTCTAACTGGCTTGGGTTAAACCCTTCAATAATTTCAATCCCTTGAGACTCCAACAAAGTGCTCATTGGTGGGTAAACATTCGCGTCACTACCGGTAACCTTGTGACCTAATTGACGAGCCAATACCGCAGCACCTCCCATGAAGGTGCCACAAATTCCTAAGATATGAATATGCATAAATTGCTTCCAAACGCTTGGCTAAATGAACCATGTCTAAATCAAACTACTGCACTCATTATCATTAAATGGCGATTAAAAGCGAGTAGCAATGCAAAACAAATTTAGTCGACATAGTAAGTGAGATCTGCGTCGCTTAGTTCATTACCATTAAAAAGATCTAACCTTTAGAATTTAAGTAGGCGTCTAGGTGAATAATGTCCGAGTAAGAGGCAAATTCTATAGTGCTCAAATCCCCCTAATATTGAGAGAAGTTTAAGGAAATAACATGTCTGAGATGCGCACCCTTGGTGAGTTCATTGTTGAGAAACAGAGTGACTTCCCCCATGCAAGCGGTGATCTATCATCCCTTTTGTCGTCTATTCGACTTGCTGCAAAAATTGTTAACCGTGAGATCAACAAGGCTGGTCTAGTCGACATCACTGGCGCTGTTGGTACAGACAACGTTCAAGGTGAAGAACAGCAAAAGCTAGACCTTTACGCGAACGACAAGTTTAAAGCGGCTCTAGAAGCTCGTGATCAAGTTTGTGGTGTTGCAAGTGAAGAAGAAGACGAAGCTGTCGCCTTCAATAAAGAGCTCAACAAAAACGCAAAATACGTCGTTCTGATGGACCCACTTGATGGTTCTTCAAACATCGATGTCAATGTATCTGTTGGGACAATCTTCTCTATCTACCGTCGAGTATCACCTGTTGGTACCCCACCAACACAAGAAGACTTCCTACAGCCAGGACACAAGCAAGTAGCCGCGGGGTACGTAATTTACGGCTCTTCAACTATGCTTGTTTACACAACTGGTGCAGGTGTAAATGGCTTCACCTACGACCCATCTCTGGGCACCTTCTGTCTGTCTCATGAAAACATGATGATCCCTGATGAAGGTAAGATTTATTCCATCAACGAAGGTAACTACATTCGCTTCCCTACGGGTGTTAAAAAGTACATCAAGTACTGCCAAGAAAATGAGCCAAGCGACAACCGCCCTTACACATCACGTTACATCGGTTCTCTAGTATCAGATTTCCACCGTAATCTTCTGAAAGGCGGTATCTACTTATACCCGAGTACGCAAAGCCACCCTCAGGGTAAACTACGTCTGCTGTACGAGTGCAACCCAATAGCCTTCATCATGGAGCAAGCTGGCGGTATTGCCTCCGATGGCGCCCAACGCATCATGGATATAAAACCAACAGAACTGCACCAACGTGTGCCTTTCTTTGTCGGTTCTAAGAACATGGTGAAAAAAGTAGAAGAGTTCCTTGAACTTAACCGAGACTAACCGTCTCGCTTATTTTTCAAGTTAACGCCATTAAAAAAGCCAGCATTTACATGCTGGCTTTTTGTTCGACAACTCAGAATACATAGATGTTACGGATAGATAACTATTACGGATTGTCCCGCTTACACCAGTCACCCGAAAGTATTTCTTTATTAGCCGTTAGATCAAGCTGATACAAATATACCCATGCTAATCCAAATATAGTTTCTATTTGTTCGCGACGATACTCAACAGGAACATCTTCTAGCCGATCGAGCGAAGCCAAAACTTCGTCGTTAATGGTATAGACCTCGCCAACGACATTTTTCTTTCCAGAAATCATCGCTGGATAGGCACCTAAATCAAAAAGAGCGTATTCCTCAGGGGTGTCAAATCTTCCTAAGCACTCACACTGCTGCAAATAGTGGTGGTTGGACTGACCTTGCCTCAAGGTTCCATAAACAAAAACAAGTTGCTGCATAACCCCTCCTCAGCATTCGTAATCCGCTAATCATTCACGACTCAAGTGTTACTCGAATTCAAATTGATAGAGAAGATCCACGGCACTGTCTAGCCCCGATACGGCTTCAACATAGAGATCCTGCATCAATCGATAACGAACAGTAAACTCACCTAACGAGTTAAAGATACCTACGCCATACTTCACCTGTAAACCAGGGAGAATGTAGCCGCTGACCGTAACCTGGGAGTCATCTCCAGAGCCTGCAGTATCCAATTGCAAGTCCTGTACGCCAAAAGCCTCACCAATTTCGCCGACAACCTTGCCGCTCTTCGCCAAGCTTAAGCCAATTAAGGTCGTTGTCATTGAACCATTCGACTCACCATCAATATCTTGACCACGCAAAATATAAGACAACGCGTTGGCTTGCGGCATCGCAGGATCAGAATAAATTTCGATGGTCGGCTCTGTCGCCGGGCCTGTCACTCGAATACCAGCAGTCACATCATCCTGAGTATTATCAGGGTTACGTATCGCATTGATCGCTACATATGGCTGATCCGGAGGCCCATTCATTAGAATCTTACCTTCTTTGATCAAGAGATCTTGTCCAAAGGATTGGTAAGTACCATCGACGATATTTACCTCACCTGTGATAAAAGGACCTTGGTCTTTTTGAGCCACGTTGAGCTTGCCGACCAAATCACCTTCAAGACCAAAAGCAGACAGTTTAAAGTCATCGCCAATGGAGATATTAATATTGGTCATCACATTGAATGGAATCGTGTCTTCGCTCTCTGGCTCAAGATCTTTATTCAAGATAACTTGATCAGAAGAGACGCCGACCGCTGACGGTGGTAAGTCTTCGACAACGATACGTCCCCACGGTAATGCGATATCACCCGTAATTTTTGCAAGCTCTGGCGTGACATCAATGGTCATATCAGGCACGACCTTCACCTTAACCATAGGTGGAATATCAACCATCAACTCATCAGCAAACACTCTAACGTTAGAGTGCCATGCTTTAAGATCCTGCCAGTCCCCGGAGCCTTCGATATCAAGGTGACCATCGGGTGTTTCAACATTGGCCTCTAACTTCGCGCTGTAGCCGTCAAAATCGAGGTCAATACGACCATCTTTAATATCGACTGGTGTGACATCGCCTTTGACTTGAATACCATCAACAGAGAATTGACCAAAGACTTGAGGATGCATCAAAGAGCCTTTTACCTGTAGGTCACTCTCAAGATCGGCCTTCAACAGGCTGTATTCGCCGAGGATTGGCTGTAAGAAGTCCAAATGGAAAGTTGTCAGCTTAATTGCCGCATCGACCATTTTGTCTTCTGCGAGAATGTCTGGTAACGACACCGTGCCAGACAGGTCACCATTATCAGACACATCCAACTTAAAGTCGGCGTTCAGTTGGTTGTCTTTTAGTTGGGCATTCAATGCAACGCTTTCCCAACCGAGTGTGATTGGCTCACCAACTTGTTGAACAGCCTGACCTTTCGGCATATCGACGCTTACCGTCACCTCAGGTTCACCTTGTTCCGACCATTTGGCATAAGCGGTCGCATTGACTAAGCCCTGTAATTGCGTTTCTTTAGGCATGAGGGCTTGGATCTGCTCAAAGTCGAATTGGTTAACGCCCAGTTTGGCCTCACCTGACTTTCCAGCGCGGATATCCTCATCCAGACACACGCTCGAACCCGATTGCTTCCAACAGTGCGCTTGAACGTCGGCATACTGCTTATCGACATCCGCCTTAATCGCAACGGGTTGGTCTAATACCCAAGGCCCCTGTTGAGTGGTAATTCTGACTCTGTCTAACGACCCATCCCAAATAAGAGAAGGCTTCTGAATCAATTCTCCAGAGATAGCCAAACTGGTCGACACTATATCGGATATCACATCAAGTGTTACGGTATGCTGCTTCTCACCGCCATTCACGGTTAAATCAATGCTTTCCACATTTTGTTCTTGATAGGTTAAGTTCTTAGCTTTCAATACAAGATCGGCTTGAGCTTCAGGCAATGGCAGAGGAACCACTGAGCCATTAAGCGATAAGGATTCTAGTGTTGCTTCGTTATTCCAATCGACCTTATCAACATTAAGTGCGAGATCGACCTTTGGCTCTTTCGTTGGGCCACTAAGCTGGATATTACCCATCACTTTACCCGTCAGCTCTGGAACACTCTTATCTAACTGTGGAAAATTAATCGCAACGCCCATACCCCATTGCTTATCCAGTTGCCCTTGAGCCTTAATCGAATTAACACCGTGAGCCAAGCTCAAACCACTGGTTTTCAGTTTAGGTTCACCGCTCGCGCTGCGATCTGACGCTGACAACTGCCCTTTGATATCCAGAGGGTATTCTCGTAGGATCCCCTCGATATCGAGCTTAGGTAGTTCAATCGCCCAACCACCCGCTTGTGTCAGTTCACCCGAAGTTACGATGCTTCCGCTAATGTTACCCTCGGCTTCTGGCCACTGCAGACCCGGTTGTATGTCTTTGAGCGTCACATCGGCTTGCCAATTAACGAGCTTCTTCCAGTTAGCTTTAACTACACCATTTAGTTCGCCACCCAAGGTATTCAGTTTCAAGCGTTCAAGTTCAATCTGTTCCGTGGTGCCTTTACCTTGTAGATCTATTGTTAAGGCAGGTATCTCCTTACCATCGGCTTCAGCTTTAAGCTGCACATTAAAACCATCTAATGAACCATCGGCTTTGAATTTCTCAATTGCAGCTTGGTAGTCACTTTTACCTGTCAAAGGCCATTGCGCTTTACCTCCCTCTAAAAGAAGGTCAAATGGCAGAGTCGGTTCTAAGGGTTGAATATCCCCAGACAACTTTGCCTCAATCAATTCGGAGAACTGAGACTCTAGGCTTAACTTAGCCACGCTGCCTTGTGCTTTCAGAGACAGTTTCTGACCAGCAAGATCGGTTTCTTTCACCAACGCACCCAAAGAAAGCTCTAGCGGATAGCCGCCCTTGAGCTCAACCTTCGTCGTTAGGTTCGCGCTTGCTTGTGGCATATCGAGTTCGAGACTGGAAACGTCAACCGTGTGTTTACCCGCGCGAGCTTCTAACCCGAGGTGATTCACAACAATTGGTGCTTCTTGTTCTAGAGTGAAACGGTTGAGATCAAAACGCTCAAGTACAACCTGCAAAGGAATCCAAACTTCAGGCAACTCGATAGCTGTCTTAGTTGCAGTATCTGGCTCGACTATTTCTGATTGTGGATCTTCAGTAGACTCTGCAAGTTTAACCTTAAGATCATTGAATAAAGTTGGCGATACTGTCAGCTTTTCCCCCTGCATACTCAGGGCAGTAGAGAACAAACCCCATTCAATTTCATGACCTAAGATATTCAGTTTGATATCAGATAAAGCGATTCGATTAATGACGATTGGTAGTGGTGTTTTTACCGATGTTACGGGCGGAGTAGGTTCTGCCTCTTCTGTAGAAGCTAGTGGCAATTCAGTAAGTGCGAAATCCAGCCCTTGAATCGCTAAGCGGTCAACACACACTTGAGGGTCGAGCAGACAGCGCGGATTGATAGCCAATGCCAAATTTTCAACCTTGGTATCGATATGTAGGCTATCATCTTTAAACTGAACATTGTTAAGCGTAAAGCTTGGGAAAAGAGCGCCTTTAGTACTTTCCACTTTCAGTTGTGGCAATGCTTTTTCGGCGCCCCACAACACAGTATTCAACCCCGAATTGGTGAACAAAACAAAACCTAGTAGGGCGATTAACAATAGCAAAATCGACGTCAATGAAATCGACGCCCACTTGATACACTTACCCACCACTTTGATCATAATTCTGGCCCTAAACTAAAGTGCAGTTGGAACTCATCACCTTTTTTCGCATCTAGACCCCAAGCAAAATCTAAACTCACAGGACCGACGGGGGACGCCCAACGAATCCCGACACCAGTACCATGTTTCCACTCTGGCGTGTCATTGAATGCATCACCAATATCGTAGAAAGCCGCTCCCCACCAATTCCCAACTAAGCGATATTGGTATTCAAACGAACTGGTTGCAATGAATTTCGCCCCCGTTAGTGCGCCACTTTCATCTCGAGGAGAGATAGACTCATAGCCATAACCACGGATGCTATTATCACCACCCGCAAAAAATCTTAAAGAAGGAGATAACTTATCAAATTCGTCCGCAAAGTTTCCGCCGAATTGAAGGCGGGTTAAACCTCGGTGGTTATTACCAATGCTTCGAATCCATGCGGTTTGCCCTTGAAAACGTACGACTTGGGTTTCAGATAACAAGGTATCATCAGCCGCTTCAACCATGATGGTTTGTTTATCGCCCCACATCGGCATTGAACCGCCTCGGGTTCGAGTGCGTGAGAAAGAGACACCTGGCAACACAAACTGCGCCAAATCGTCTTGTAAACCTTGTTTATAGTTTTCGACTAGGTATCGAATGAATACCGTGCGTTGCCAACCATTATCTAGACGCCAGTACCTTTCTAAGGCTAAGTTTGACTCCAAACTCTTGGTATCACGGTTATCCAGATTCTTCATTCCATACTTAATTTGATAGTAGTCATTAAGCACGTCATCCAATGGGATTTTATAAGCCGCCGTAATCGTCTGCTCAGGCTTGGAGATCGATAAACTACTATTAAAACTATGACCTTTCTCATTAACCCAAGGTTTCTTCCATTTAAGGGTACCTTTTACACCCAAGTCTGTTGATACACCGATACCCGTTTCAATTTGGTTCCGCGCTTGCGGAGCAAGGCTTACCTTCATCGGAATTTCTCGACCTTCACCCAATTGACTTAAATCAGGCTCAACAAAGACTGAAGAGAACCAATCCGTATTGGAAAGGTTTTGGTTGTATTCACCAACTTTGGTTATCGAGTAAGGTTCGCCATCTTCAAATGGTTTAAGTGACTGCACCTTCTCTTCTTCTATTTGGCTACCAGTAACCTGAGTAGAGCCAAAGTGATAACGAATACCACTGTTATAATGAAGGCGGACATAAGCGCGGTTTAATTCAGGAGCGACTTCTAGTTTGCTAAGATCATACGCCCCATCGAAGTAACCTTTCGCTAATCCAAGATTGCGGATCGATGATTTTAAAGAGTCATAATTACCATGATTCAAAATCGAACCTTTAGACAACTTGCTCTTAGCTATTAAGGCCAAAAAATCAGGATCATCTTTGGCTTCACCAGTCAGAACAATATCTGAAGCATAAATAACAACCGGCTCTCCCGGCTCAACCGTAACAGTCAATTCGGTATCATCTTCAGAATGAGTAAATGTGATATTAGGTTGGTAGTAGCCTAATGCATTCAACGCTTCGTTGATCATCGACTCCAAGCGAGATTGAAATCTTAATGAGACCGAATACTCTTCTTCAGGAATCGCACTCAGATAAGCATCCACATTATCTGCAAGCGCGCCATCCAACCCTTTAATATCAAGGGAAACGTCAGCGAAAGCGAATGTCGATGACAGTAGAGTGCCAATCAGAACTGGTAAAGTTTTTCTTATCATGTTTAATTGGTGAAGAAGTTATCAATACGTTAATAAGTGAAAAGAAATCATACCGCTAAAAAGGCATTGAGTCTGTAACAAATCTGGTAATAACACGGTCTAATGTAAAGACTTAATCAATATTAACCAGCCGTTAATATGAGCCTCCAGTTAATATAAACCTAGATCTAATGTTAACTAACGCGGTAAACGTATGCGAAAAGGAATATAATATGCTAAACAAACAACAACTGGTTTCCGCAGCAACCGCATTACCGGGAAATGCTGACCCAATCCGAATCACTGAGCGCCATTTCGTCAATCAAACTGACTTGCTCAATACACCTACGGGTTCTCAACAAGAAGTCCTACTTGGTATGGGATGCTTCTGGGGAGCTGAGCGTTTGTTCTGGCAGTTGAACGGCGTTATTTCAACATCTGTTGGCTACGCTGGTGGATACACGATTAACCCCACTTATGAGCAGGTATGTAGCGGACAAACTGGCCATACCGAAGTCGTTCGTGTCATTTTTGATAGCGAACAAACATCTCTCGCTCAAGTACTTGAAACCTTTTGGGAGCGTCATGACCCAACTCAAGGGATGCGCCAAGGCAACGATTTAGGGACTCAATACCGTTCTGCGATATACACCTTCAGCGAAGAACAACAGACTATCGCTGAGCACTCTAAACGTGAATACCAACGAGCAATGACTGAATCATTGGGCAACGAAATCACAACGGAAGTTCTGCCTGCTGGAAAATATTTTTTCGCAGAAACCTACCACCAGCAATACTTAGCTAAAAATCCGAATGGTTATTGTGGATTGGGTGGAACAGGTGTGTGCTTCCCTCCGCAATAATGTGTTATACCAATCACAGTAAGTAAGTGATCATAAATAGCGCAGGAAAAATGCTTGAGAACAAGGCAGAAATTTTCGATAAGTAGTTATTCTACAATCAAAATTTCTAACGATGTTATCGAGTGTTTTAACCAGCTAAGATGAACAGTTATTTACTACGATTGGTATTAGGCATACAAACTAGAACAACATCCATTAAAAAAGGGCTTCCGCTAGGAAGCCCTTTTTCATTGGAAATCTATTTGACGAAATGCAAATCTATAACAGTCAGTTACACCGGCAGCGCAGCAATGGTGCCGTTAACTTCTTTAAAAATCGTTAGCTTTTGTTTGTCTGAAACTTCAGGAAGAAGCACCTTGCCTTGGTCGAAGCGAAACTCTCCGATACCCTCTATAGCAAACTGGCCTTTGAACAGGACTTTAACGAAACGCGCCACCTGATGTGGACGGTAAGTAGAAAATTTTCTTAACATAATACAACCTCAATTCCATTTGAGTACTACAGCCACGTACCTGAACACCAACGTATTCAAAGCACATTAAATCGCTAATTCCTTTAGCAAACAGCAAGATAATCTATTGTTCATCTCGATATTGATGCATTATACCTTTTGGTAACAAGCCTGCAACTTATTTCTACACCGTACGATAAAAAAGTTAAAGAGGCATTTTTCAAATTTCATATTATACTTCCAGAGCAAACCAATAAGCGGAACAAAAATATAATGAAAAACAAAACTCTACTGGCTTTTTTAGCCGCAGCCTCTCCACTTTTCGCCAATGCTCATAATCTATCAGTCGGTGCAACTCTGCCTGCTGTCGATGTTAGCAACTATGGTGAAATCGTACTAAACGACGGAAATACTGGATATCAAGCTTGGGCAACCAATGATCTTCTAGGTAAAGTTCGCGTCGTTCAAGCTATTGCTGGCCGTAGCAGCTCGAAAGAGCTCAACGCACAACTGATGGCAGCAATTACAGCATCGAAATTCGCAGAAGACAGCTACCAAACCACTACCATCATCAACCAAGATGATGCGATTTGGGGAACTGGGTCTTTTGTTAAATCGTCAGCAGAAAGTAGCAAAGAAGAATTTCCATGGTCTTCTATGGTGCTAGATGAAGACGGAACCGTAGCGTCATCATGGGCTTTAAAAGAAGAGAGCTCAGCGATTATCGTTCAAGACAAGCAAGGTAAAATATTGTTTGTTAAAGAAGGGGCATTAAACGACTCAGAAGTCACTCAAGTTATTGAGTTGATTAAAGCGAGCCTTTAATAAGATATTCGCGTCTTTTTCGAGACCTGACCAAAGGATATTGTTATATTATAACAGTATCCTTTTTTAATTCTGTGGTTAATCATCCTGATGTGGAAAAACACACCTAATAATGTGAAACGTAAAACAGGCTTCTTGCTTGGGCTGATGCTCATGTTGAGCGTGTTAGCAGCGACACATATTGTAGATATCGACCCACATCATCACTCTTCACATCACTGTGAGCTGTTTTCGATAAATCAGTTCATAACGGCGCATTCACTTCCACAGATCCCAGAGTTCCATTCGGAATTTACTGTCGCTATCACAGAGTCAGTCATTTCGTTACAGCGCCTGTATTTCGCTTATTTAGCACGTTCACCTCCTGTAAAGATTTCTTAATTACCACTACTTTTTAATTAACCTTTATTCAGGAAAAAAACATGAAACCTACTATTCTAGCCGTTGTTATCGGTATGACTGTCTCTACTAATGTTCTAGCTAACGAAGAATTCCGCTCTCACGAAGCACACGTGCACGGTAAAGTTGAGGTGAACATCGCTCAAGATGGGCAAGAACTACTTGTTGAAGTAACAGCTCCCGGCGCTGATGTGGTTGGCTTTGAACATGCTCCAGAAACTGCTGAGCAAAAGAAAGTATTTGAACAAGCGATTGCGCAATTAAACAAGCCAGATGAGCTATTTGGTTTCAAAAATGCAAGCTGTACTCTGAAGTTCAAGTCGGTGACGAACACCTTGGAAGGCGATCATGATGACCATGAAGGCCATGACCACGCTGAACACGCTGAACACGACCATGATGACCACAAAGGCCATGACCATGCTGAACACGACCATGACGACCACAACGGTCATGATCACGCAGAACACGACCATGATGACCACAAAGGCCATGACCATGCTGAACACGATCATGATGACCATGAAGGCCATGACCATTCAGAAGGTGGGCACGGCGAATTCACTGTCGAGTACCATTACCAATGTTCAGATATTGCGAAGCTAGATACCGTGAGCACTCAATGGTTCTCTAAGTTCAGCAACACAAAATCAATGACGGTAAACCTTCTAACTGACAGCGCTCAAATTCAAGAAGTGCTTAACGCAGATCGTATTAGTTTTCGATTCTAATCAGTATTAGATTGAATTAAACGTAGATACGCAGCCAAGTAAGTAGTCACTTACTTGGTTGTGCAAATCGGTGTGTTCTGGGAATTTATTTTTCTAGTAGCTGTCCAGTAAATACACCGCTTTAATCATTGGAGCTAATATGTCTTTTGACAGTTCATCACTTGTGGTCAAACTCGAAAATATCAGCTTTCGTTGGAAGCCTGAATTACCCCCAACGCTAGAGATCCCCTCACTGCATATCCAAGCCCAAGAGCACCTTTTCATCAAAGGGCCTAGTGGTTGTGGAAAGTCAACATTGCTAGGGTTACTGACCGGAATCAACCAAGCTGAACAAGGTGAAGTTTCAATCCTTGGCCAAGACCTCACACAGCTAACACCTCGTCAGAGGGACAAGTTCAGAGCCGATCATATTGGCTATATATTCCAACAATTTAATCTGCTTCCTTACTTGTCAGTGTTCGACAATGTGACGCTTCCTTGCCAGTTTTCTAAGATTCGTAAGCAGCAAGTCACTGAAAGTCAGAACAGCCTGCAAGCAACCGCTCAAGAGTTGTTGCTCAGATTAAAGCTACCTCAAGCTCTAATGGACAAGCCTGTTACCGAGTTGAGCATTGGTCAACAACAACGTGTTGCTGCCGCTCGCGCTTTGATCGGCCGACCGAAAATCATTATTGCCGACGAGCCAACCTCGGCTTTGGATCATGACAACCGAGAAGCCTTCATCGAATTGTTACTAGAGCAAGCAAATCAAGCCGGGTCTACTCTGATATTTGTCAGTCACGATCCAACATTAGAAAAGCTGTTCACTCGAACCATAGATTTAAAAACCGTTAACCAAGCTAAGGTTGTCGTATGAAAGTAATTACTCACTTAGCCCTAAAAAGCGTACTCAACCGTAAAGCCACCGCTATTCTGACGATTCTCACCGTGGCAGTATCAGTGATTCTATTACTCGGTGTTGAACGTGTAAGAACCGAAGCAAAGAGCAGTTTTGCTAATACGATTTCAGGTACCGACCTTATTGTTGGTGGCCGCTCTGGTCAGGTAAACCTACTGCTTTATTCAGTATTTAGGATTGGTAATGCAACCAACAACATCGACTGGAAAAGCTATCAAGAATTTAGCCAACATAATGCTGTAAAGTGGGCGATACCCATCTCATTGGGAGATTCACATAAAGGCTTTCGTGTAATGGGCACGAACCATAGTTACTTTGATAATTATCGCTATGGAAGTAAGCAACCACTTACTTTTCAACAAGGCAAAGAGTTCAATCAGCTATTTGATGTCGTGATTGGTGCCGATGTCGCGAAGAAGTTAGATTACAAGATTGGCGATCACATCATTCTGGCGCACGGTATCAGTGATGTCGCCTTCAGTCGCCACGACAACCTGCCCTTCACCATTGTCGGAATACTCGCGCCAACCGGCACACCAGTAGATAAAACGGTGCATGTTTCGTTAGAGGCCATTGAAGCGATTCACGTTGGTTGGGAATCGGGGGCTAACCTAGGCCACACACCGAATGCTGAAGCGCTAAAGCAACGTGACTTCCAACCAAAGCAGATTACCGCGATGATGGTTGGCCTTAAATCGAAGATCCAAACCTTTGCACTGCAACGAGAAATCAATAACTACCGCCAAGAACCTTTGAGCGCCATTATGCCAGGTATTGCGCTTCACGAATTGTGGGGAATGATGGCCGTAGCAGAGCAAGCACTACTGATTGTTTCAGGGTTTGTGGTAATCGCGGGACTGTTAGGGATGCTGAGTAGTCTACTCACTAGCTTGCAAGAAAGACGTCGAGAGATGGCCATTCTGCGCGCGATGGGAGCAAGGCCTCGTCATGTGTTCGGTTTACTGATCAGTGAAGCAAGTGCCCTAACCTTCCTCGGTATCACATTGGGTGTTGCCGTGTTGTTTGCGCTAATCGCAGTAGTTGCTCCTATTGTGCAACAAAGTTATGGTATCAACATATCGGTATCCGCAATCACACCCCATGAGTGGAAACTGCTTATGTTGGTGCAAGTTGCCGGAATCATTATTGGCTTTATTCCCGCTTTCAGAGCTTACCGTCAGTCATTGTCTGATGGCATGACTATCCGAATCTAAAATAGGAACCTACGATGCAACGCAAATTCCTACTGATACTTGGGTTACTTATGTTCCCATTTATCAGCACAGCTCACGCTGAAACCACTCAGACTGACGAATCGGTATTAACACTCGATTGGATTGACTTGATTCCAGAGTCAGAGCGAGCACAACTCGACTCATTTGGTATGCCTATGGTTAACCACGACAGTATGGACAAACCTCAACAATCGACACTTGGCGCTGTTCGCCCAGAGCTGAATGGCAGCACAGTCAAGATTCCTGGCTTTGTGATTCCATTGGAAGGCGATGAGAACATGATCACTGAGTTTCTGTTAGTACCGTACTTTGGCGCATGTATCCACGTACCGCCACCGCCGCCGAACCAAATCATCTACGTGAAGTTCCCACAAGGCGCTCCAATCCAGCAGCTATGGGATGTGATTTATTTAGTAGGTACACTAAAAACCGAGTCAATAAGCCACGACTTAGCTCAAACCGGTTATCTTATTGAAGGTACTGCGATTGAAGAATATGACGACATGTAGTCATTAGAAGGGTGGCTCACGGATGAGCTGCCGTCACTGAACGAGTGAGATCATTCAATAACAGTTTAATAACGATAATTTTATTCTAAATTACGCGATATAATTAGATAAGTACGCTAGAACAGCGACGTAAGTAGCGAGTAATAACCCTATACTAAGCTGTTTCTTCAGCTTGTTATCATTGACTTGATTCATAACTCCTCCTTGAGAATTACAACAAATTTAACATTTTATTATCATTAGCAAAAGTAAAATTTTGTTGAAACCTTCAACTCTGCACGCAAAATCTAGCCACCAATAAGATAAAGAGTTACATTTTAGACAGTTATACCAATCACAATAAGTAAGTGTTCAGAAATAGCGTAGGAAAAAGGCTTGAGAACAAGGCGGAGCTTTTTGATAAGTAGTTATTCTACAATCAAAAATTCTAACGCTGTTATCGAGCGTTTTAACAAGCTAGAGCGAGCAATTATTTACTACGATTGGTATTGAGTCGTCTCCTAACGGTACTCTTATGTCAGAAACCAAACAGCCAGTGATCATTGAGCATGCTAGCGATACACAGCACAAGCATGAGAAAAAGCCTCATATTGCCGATAGTGCAAGCAGAATGCGGCACATCGCACAAAGCTTCGGCCTCGATTCCTTAATTAGTCATAGTGCAAAGCCAAACGATAAAGCTGAGAGTACGCTTATCGAACGGGCACTATTACGAGAGAAAAAACGTAGAGAACTTCGCCAAAAGAACCTAGAACAGATTCTAAAGTTGGCACACTCTTCATGTAAGGATGAAGCGGCTGGAGATCCTGATCAGGACTGGCTATACCGTTTCTTCGATATGGCACAAGAGATCCACAATACATCGATGCAGAGGCTATGGGCTCAAGTACTGAAACGAGAAGTCACCAACCCAGGCTCGACTTCGATGAAAGCGCTGCAGATCTTAAAAGACATGACACCAAAAGAAGCGCTCACCCTGCAAAGAGCAGCGTCACTTGGTTGTAGCTTTGGTAGTGATAACAGCAGAAAACTGTTACTCGGCTTTAAATCCCATGCTGGAATCTTCAGCTTTGGTAAAAGGGACACCACCAACACCATCAATCTTGGTGGACACAACCTTCCCTACTCTAGCTTGCTCCACTTGATTGAACTCGGGATTATTCTGGGCACAGAACTAGAATCTGGAGAGATTGATTTCGATCCTGCTCTGCACTTAACTTATCAAGGTAAGGGCATGTCACTGGCACCATTATCAAAAGGGGTAAAGCTGATTTACTACCGATTCAGTCCAACAGGCAATGAGCTTTGCAACTTACTTGGCAACAAGCCTAACACGCAGTATTACGACCAGCTGATTGCGCTATTGAGCCAAAAATTTACGGTTCAAACAGAAGTTAAAAGCAGTGTGAACTACACCGTCTAGACAATCGATACTGTAAAAAATAGACGGTGTACGCTGTGAAGAGTATTGATAAGAGTGAAGAGAATCTAGAGGATAAGGTTCTTGTCTCGGAAAACCAAGGCTGCACTATTTATCCGCAGTGAATTAAGCAGATAAACAGGAGAGTAGCCTTAGTCATACCATCGATCTCAATTGGATAAAATATTACGCATCTCTAAAGCCTCAATACACAATTCGACCAGTTCATCGAGTGTCTTTTCGCCCGCGGGTAGATCTATCTCAGGGCTCTGAGGCGCTTCGTACACTGAGCTAATACCCGTGAAGTTCGGGATTTCTCCCGCTCGTGCTTTCTTATACAGGCCTTTCGGGTCACGCTGCTCACACACCTCAAGTGGTGTGTTCACAAACACCTCAAGAAACTCCCCTTCCGGTAATAAATCACGTACCAACTGTCTCTCCGCTTGATGTGGAGAGATAAACGCTGACAACACGATCAAACCCGCATCCGCCATCAATTTAGCGAGCTCACCAATACGACGAATATTCTCTCGACGGTCTTGCTCTGAGAAGCCAAGGTCGCTACATAACCCATGACGGACATTGTCGCCATCCAATAAGTAAGTATGGTAACCAAGTTGGGCTAAGCGGTTTTCTAATGCTCCAGCAACTGTTGATTTCCCAGAACCAGATAATCCAGTGAACCAGAGCACAGCTGGTTTCTGTGATTTCAGATCCGCACGAAATGTTTTATCAATCGAATGTTGATGCCACACAACATTCTCATCTTTTGGTTTGAGTACTGCGGTCATAATTAGTCCTTTAAATAAACAGCATTAAAATGGGAAAAAGTAAGGAATCAGGGTCAGCACCAAGCCCGAATAGACAATCGAGATTGGGATGCCGATACGTAGATAATCCGTGAGATGGTAATTACCTACGCTATAAACAAGTAAATTAGTTTGGTAGCCGTATGGCGAAATAAAACTGGCACTGGCACCAAATAGAACCGCCATAATGAATGGCATAGGGTCAACGCCATAGCCGATAGCCATGCTATAGCCGATTGGGAAAGAGAGTGCTGCGGCCGCATTATTGGTAACCAGTTCTGTTAGAACCAAGGTCATAAAATAGGTCGCGACTAACGCACCAAACACGCCCCAGCCATTAAAGGCTTCCATAAACATCAGCCCCATACGCTCAGACAGCCCAGATGAAATCATCAGTTGAGCAATAGACAGAGCGGAGCCAACGATCACCACAATATCAACCGGAAAACGGCGACGGAGTTCACCCAGTTGCACCACACCAAAGGCCACCAGCAACAGTAAGAAACCAGCCAGCCCTTTGATAATCGGCACGACTTCAGCAAGGGCTAGACCAATCACACTGGCAAAACCGAGCAATACAAACGTCGATTTATCGGCATCAAGCTTGGCACTCGAGTCCAAGTCATTCATCAACACAAACTCTTTGTTGTGTTGCTGGCGCTGTTCTTCAAAGCGTTTACCGGGAACCAAAATCAAGGTATCACCAGCGGTCAATGTGATATTCCCTAGCCCACCTTCAAGGCGCTCATGGCCACGACGAATAGCAACTACAACTGCATCGAAACGGTCTCTAAACTGGCTTGTTTTGAGGGTTTTATTACAGAAGCTTGCCGACGAACTCACCACCACTTCAACAAAGCTCTGGCCGTTAAGGTGATGCTGGCCAAACAGGGTCAACCCTTGAATTTCTTGTAGTGTCGCTACGCTTTCAACGTCGCCACAAAACAGCAACCGGTCACGAGCTTGAAGAATAAAATCAGGGTCAATAGACGCGGTTGTTTTTCCGTCTCGAATCACTTCCGCTAAGAACAGTTTTCTCAGTGCTCGAAGGTTATTCTCACTGACACTACGGCCAACTAGTGGTGAGCCCGGCTCCACTCTTGCTTCTAAGAAGTAAGGCAAATCATCTTGGGAACCATCATCGTAGCTGGGTAAGAAGTAACTCAGAGGGATAAGAATCAAAACACCACCCACCAAGACCGCTAAACCGATCAAGGTTGGTGTGAAAAAGTTTAAGCTTGGCAATCCCGCATCTTCAACAAAACTATTGATGATCAAATTGGTTGAAGTGCCGATCAATGTCAGGGTTCCGCCTAAAATGGCAGCGTATGACAAAGGGATAAGTAACTTAGATGGCGCGTGCTGTTGATTGCGTTTGATCGCACCGATCAAAGAGACAACCACCGCTGTGTTATTAGTAAAAGAAGAAAGTAGCGCTGTGGAAATACCCAACTTCGCAACCACGGTACCTAGCCTACCTTCAGAGATATTGCGGCTAACCCAGCTGATTAAGCGAGTTTTCTCCAACGCACTTGATGCGAGGATCAGAAGAATTAAAGTCAGTAACGAGGAGTTAGTGAAGTTATTGGCTAGGCTCGACAAGTCGATCATACCAGCCATAAAAGCAATAAAAGCCGCGCCAGCAAAGATAAAGCTTGGCTTAATACGGGTAACGAGCAGGCAAGTAATGATGCCGAGCAAAATCGCTAATACAAATCCTTGTTGCCACATATACCCGTCCTTTATGGCGGAAACAATCGGTTTCCGCCTGATTCAATAAGCTGTTACTTGGTCGTTTATGACTTCAGTAATTGGCTTAGATCTTTGGCATCCCAATGAGGGAAGTGCTTACGAACTAGAGCGTTGAACTCAAGTTCAAATGCAGAGAAGTTACCGACTTGCAGTTCAACAGAGTCCAAACGGTCTCGAATCAAACCAGCACCAACCGTCACGTTGGTTAGACGGTCGATAACGATGAAGCCACCGGTGTCCGCACTCTCACGGTATTTATCCAGCGCGACGGTCTCGTTCAATGACCATTCACACAAACCAATACCATTCAGTGGCAACTCATCAACAGCGTGAGTCGACAGGTTGTTGATATCATATTGATGACGAACCGTTTCAACCTGACCGACGGTTTTCTTGCCTGCGATCTTGATGTCGTAAGCTTTACCCGGTTGCAGTGGTTGCTCTGTCATCCACACGATGTCTGCCAATACATGGTTGGTTGATTCAATCTGTGCATTTTCTAGCACAATCAAATCACCACGGCTGATATCGATTTCATCTTCAAGAGTCAGTGTTACCGCCAAACCCGCTTGTGCTGATTCAAGTTCACCATCAAAGGTCACAATGCTTGCCACCTTAGAGGTTTTACCTGAAGGCAACGCCTTGATTTCATCACCGACGCTGACACGACCAGAAGCCACGGTGCCGGCAAAGCCACGGAAATCTAAGTTAGGACGATTGACATACTGCACAGGGAAACGGAATTCGCCCGCAGAACGTTTTTGGTCAATGTCTACGTTCTCTAACACTTCTAATAGCGATGGACCTTCGAACCATGCAAGTTCTTTGCTTGGCGCTGCAACGTTAATGCCTTCAAGCGCCGAAACAGGCAGAATTTGAATATTAGTTTCGCCTTCTAGGTTTTCAGCAAACTCTAGATATTGATCGCGAATCTCCTCAAAACGATCTTGCGAGTACTCCACCAGATCCATCTTATTGACTGCGACGATGAAATGCTTCAAACCAAGTAGGTTAGAAATAAACGAGTGACGACGGGTTTGATCCAGAACGCCCTTACGAGCATCAATCAAGATCACCGCCAGATCACACGTTGAAGCGCCGGTTGCCATGTTGCGCGTGTACTGCTCATGCCCTGGGGTATCAGCAATAATGAATTTACGCTTTTGAGTCGAGAAGTAACGATAAGCCACATCGATCGTAATCCCTTGCTCACGCTCAGCCTGCAAGCCATCAACAAGCAGTGCTAAATCAGGCTTCTCACCTGTGGTACCCACTCGTTGGCTATCAGAGTGAACCGCTGCTAGCTGATCTTCATAAATCTGTTTTGTATCATGGAGCAAGCGACCGATTAAGGTACTTTTACCGTCATCTACCGAGCCACAAGTTAAAAATCTAAGCATAGATTTATGCTGATGCTGACTTAGATAACCTTCAATCCCTAGTTCAGCCAATTCGGCTTCTACTGCACTATTCATTTTTCTTTCCTTAGATTCTTAGAAATAACCTTGGCGCTTTTTCAGCTCCATAGAGCCCGACTGATCATGGTCAATCGCTCGACCTTGACGCTCACTAGACGTCGCCACCAGCATTTCTTCAATAATGCCTGTTAGCGTATTCGCCTCAGATTCAACCGCTCCGGTTAATGGGTAACAGCCTAAAGTACGAAAACGAACGCTTTTCTCTTCAATCACTTCACCTTCTTGCAGCTCCATACGGTCATCATCAACCATGATCAGCATGCCATCACGCTCAACCACAGGGCGTTTGTCTGAAAGGTAAAGTGGAACAATATCGATGCTCTCTAGGTAGATGTATTGCCAGATATCAAGCTCAGTCCAGTTAGATAGTGGGAAAACACGAATGCTTTCGCCCTTATTAACCTGACCGTTGTAGGTGTGCCAAAGCTCTGGACGCTGGTTTTTTGGATCCCACGTATGGTTCTTATCGCGGAAAGAGTAAACACGTTCTTTCGCACGAGATTTTTCTTCATCACGACGCGCACCACCAAAAGCCGCATCGAACCCATACTTGTTTAACGCCTGCTTAAGGCCCTGTGTTTTCATGATGTCAGTGTGCTTCGAAGAACCATGTACAAATGGGCTACAACCCATCTCAATACCTTCAGGGTTCTTATGTACTAAAAGGTCGAAGCCGTACTTTTTAGCCGTACGATCACGAAACTCAATCATCTCGCGGAATTTCCAATCCGTATCTACATGCAATAGCGGGAATGGAATCTTGCCTGGATAAAACGCTTTGCGAGCTAAATGAAGCATCACAGAAGAATCTTTTCCGATGGAGTACATCATCACTGGGTTATCAAACTCAGCCGCTACTTCACGGATAATATGAATACTTTCCGCTTCGAGCTGTTTTAGGTGGGTTAAACGTTCTTGGTCCATTTCAGTGCTTCCTTTAAGGCTCGCGTTACGAGCAATTCATTACTTGGTCTTGCCAAGCAAGGGATTTAACTCATCCACTTGAGTGAATGGGAGTATTGGCACTAGAAGAAAACAGAAGCTTCGTTTTGAGCTATCCTTGCTATTCATCTGCCTGATACGTCCTTGATATAGGCATTATGACGAGCCTCTTATATTACTGGAAATTCTAAAATTTCATTTTTTATTCGAAAAGCTGATAAGGGATTGGATTTACCGATAAGCAGGTGAAATGAATGGACTAATATTATCGATATCAGTTGCGCATCGATTGAGCAGCTTTGGGAGGCGTCTTGCAGAACACCATAAAGTAATCGATCTAAGTCACGAATTAACATTCGTTGTAATCATTGTTTCATTCCATTTTGTTACATTACGCAACGAATTTTCTACTAATCCACTTTGGAGCTCCAAAATGAAAGTTGCAATGAAACCTTTGTCATTGGCTGTACTTGCTGGTCTTGGTCTGACTTTAGCAGGCTGCACAACAACACCAGATACCGATGAAGTGATTAAATTACGTGTCGTAGAAACGACGGATATCCATACCAACCTAATGGATTACGACTACTACAAAGACAAGCCGTCGAAAAAAATCGGCTTAGCACGTACTGCAACTCTAGTAAAAGAAGCTCAAAGCGAAGTAACCAACAGCGTATTAGTTGATAACGGTGACTTACTGCAAGGTAGCCCGATGGGTGACTACATGGCAGACAAAGGCATCGAAGCTGGCGAAGTTCACCCTGCATACAAAGCAATGAACCAACTAAGCTATGACGCTGCAAACCTAGGTAACCACGAATTCAACTATGGTCTTGAGTTCCTAGAAGAATCGATCAACGACGCTGATTTCCCATACATCAGTGCTAACGTTTACGATGCAGAAACCAAAGAACACTACTTCACGCCATACATCATCAAGACGCACACGTTTGAAGATACTGCTGGCGTAAAACATGAAGTAAAAGTGGGTTACATCGGTTTTGTTCCACCACAAATCATGACGTGGGATAAGAAGAACCTTGAAGGCAAAGTGATCGCTCGCGATATCATTGAGACAGCTAACGAGTTAGTGCCTCAAATGAAAGCGGAAGGCGCTGAAGTAATCGTTGCTATCCCTCACTCAGGCGTATCAACTGACCCGTACAAAAATGGCGAAGAGAACTCAACTTTCTACCTATCTGAAGTAGACGGCATTGATGCAATCGCATTTGGTCACTCTCACGCAGTATTCCCAGGAAAAGGTTTTGATGACATTCAAGGCATCAACAACGAAACGGGCACAATGAACGGCGTTGCGGCAGTAATGCCAGGCCGCTGGGGTAGCCACGTTGGTGTTATGGATCTAACACTTGCACAAAAAGACGGTAAGTGGGAAGTCGTTAAAGGCCAATCAGAAGCACGCCCAATCTACGACAAGGTAGAAAAGAAATCTCTTGCTGCTGCTGATGAAGGCATCGTTTCTGCACTAGAAAAAGACCACGCAGGTACTCGTGAGTTTGTTAACCAACCTATTGGTAAAGCAGATGATGTGATGTACAGCTTCTTGTCTCTAGTACAAGACGATCCAACAGTTCAAATCGTTAACCTTGCGCAAAAAGATTACGTTGAGCAGTTCATCCAAGGTGATCCAGACTTAGATGGCACACCTGTACTTTCAGCAGCTGCACCATTCAAAGCAGGCGGCCGTAAGAATGACCCAGCGAACTTCACTGAAGTTGAATCTGGTCAACTGACATTCCGTAACGCGGCTGACTTATACCTTTACCCGAACACGCTAGTTGCAATGAAGGTAACAGGCCACGAAGTAAAAGAGTGGCTTGAGTGTTCTGCTGGTCAATTCCAACAAATAGATGTTAATTCGACCGCACCACAGCAGTTGGTTGAATGGGACGGCTTCCGCACTTACAACTTTGATGTCATCGATGGCGTTGAGTACCAAATCGATGTTACACAACCAGCAAAATACGATGGTAACTGTAAAGTTATTAATGAAGGCTCTGAGCGTATCGTAGGTCTAACTTACCAAGGTAAGCCGATCGACGTGAAGCAAGACTTCCTGATCGCAACCAACAACTACCGAGCATACAGCAATAAGTTCCCAGGTACGGGTGAAGACTTCATCGCATTTGATGCACCAGATGAGAACCGCACTGTTCTAGCGAACTACATCTCTCGAGTGAGCAAAGAGCAAGGTCAAGTGAGCCCAACGGCTGATAACAACTGGTCATTTGCGCCAATCAAAACGGATAAAAAGCTAGATATCCGCTTTGAAACATCTCCAAGCGACAAAGCGGCAGAGTTCATCAAAGAAAAAGGGCAATACCCGATGAAACGTGTTGCGACTGACGATGTTGGTTTCGCTGTTTACCAGATTGACCTAACTAAATAGATTGCTTAAGTAATCCATAGTTAACGTTCTGAAAGGCTGAGTTTAACGACTCAGCCTTTTTCTTTTCTTCTAAATGTTCACTCCAAAGCTCTAATTTTCGAACGACAAACTCTCGTTCAACCCGCTTCCAAATGCCACGCCTTTAGCTTCAAACAGCAGTCAAACAGCAGTCAAACAGCAGTCAAACAGCACGACTCAAACCACCAATTGAATAAATCCAACACAAAAAAACACTAATCAGCTGTAAGTTTTTATCTGCTCCTCCTGTCTATTTAATTTACTACACTCAATGAATGGTGGTTAAGCCATTCATCTATAGGATAGATAAGGACATTTGATGAGCACCGTCGAGAGCATTCAAGCATGGTTACATTCAGGAGAGGAGTCGCTGCTATGGCTGATGCTTGGCATCATCGCGCTTTCTTATCTGCTTGAAGATCTTGCGATTGTTACGGCGGCAGGTATCTCGACTCAAGGTCTAATACTTCCTCAATATGCGCTGCTTGCTATTTTCATCGGTATTGCCACGGGTGATCTCGGTCTTTATTACCTTGGTAAATCAGGACGTTACTTCCGAGGTGTTCGATATAAAGCCCTCACTAATAAGTACTTTCGTTCGCTTCGTACCAAATTACGTCAGAACGCATTCAGCAGTCTTTTTGTTATCCGCTTTATTCCAGGGCTTCGCACCGTCGGGTTTACCTTAAGTGGCTTTTTCGCCATCCCACTGCCTACTTTCTTGTTTGCTGTCATCAGCGCCACCGCGATCTGGACTGGCATTGTCTTCTCTGCCATCTACTATTTAGGGACATCAGCGTGGCTGCAAGCCTCTGAATATCAATGGATCATCATCCCGTGTGCCATCGCTTTGCTGTTTATCGGCAATCGATTAATGAATAGAACCTACTCTAGAGGATTATCATGAGTTCACCGCAAGATATTCGCATCATTCCAGCACATCAAATCAATGCAGGCATGCCTTTGCTTGAAAAAGATACCGTGCGCAGTGTCTCTCCTTATGAGTTTCTTCCGACTTGGTTCTTCTACACGCCAGTCGTGATTCAAAGCCTGATGCAAGGGTTACGGCACTTTGACTGGGCGCTGCCGCTCATTGCCAACCCAAGCATCAAGTTAAGCGGCATGGTAGGCGAATCAAAACACGAGATATTAAGCCTTGCCGGATCTTCAAGTCAGCGTTGGATCTCTCCGTTTATCACCCTCACCAAAACGGATCTCAGCGGTAAGAAACAAGCTGAAGATGCACGCAGCGCACTCATACAATCCGATCTTGATTTCCCGATTGTAGCGAAACCAGATCTTGGCTGTCGAGGCGTTGGCGTCAAGCTGATCAACACACAAGATCAACTTGAGCAATATGTTGAATCTTTCCCAAATAATGCTCGCTTTCTACTGCAAGAAAAGGCGCCTTATCAGGCAGAAGCTGGCGTTTTCTATGTTCGTTACCCAAACAAAAAGCAAGGCGAGATCATCTCGATCACACTCAAATATGCGCCAATGGTGATGGGTGATGGCAAGTCGACACTCAAGCAGTTAATTGAAAATAGCCCGCGTGCTGGGCAACTCAGCCACCTTTATCTACCAAGGCATGAAGATAAATTGGATCACGTGCTCGCAGAGGGCGAAGAGTTCCAACTCGCGTTCGCAGGTAGCCATAGCCGTGGCTGCATCTTCCGCGATGGCAATCAATACATTACTCAGGCTTTAACTGAACGTTTAGACGAGATATTCGATGACTTCGATGGTTTTCATTTTGGCCGACTCGACGTCAAGTTTAAAGACATGCACAGCCTAATGAACGGCGAGGATTTCACGATCCTTGAGGTCAATGGCGCAAGCAGTGAGGCTGGGCATATCTGGGATCGCAACACACCGCTGCGAGAGATATTTTCTACGCTACTCCTGCAATACCGCATTCTTTTTGATATTGGCGCTCAGCAAAAACAACGAGGCCATAAGACTCCCTCTTTCAAGAGCTTATTCGCTGCGTGGAAAGAAGAGCGACGTCTTGTTCAACAATATCCGACCACTGACTAACTTTGTACGAGGACCATGAATGAACCCCATAGCCCAACCGAGCGCCCTCACTTCTTTCTCTCCTAGTATCAAAGGAGCGGTAGAGATATTGAATCAGGGTCTAGAGTTTTTGTTAGCGATATCTGACAGCGACTATCTGACACGAGCAAAGCCGCATGTCACAAGCTCTATTGGTGAGCATACTCGTCACACGCTCGATCTTTTTCACGCCTTAATCTTAAAAGAGAATGCGACCGTTGATTACAACACTCGTCGTCGTGGTCATCCCGTCGAATACGACCGCTCAACTGCAGTAAAAGAGATCCATTATGTGATCAACTGGCTTGAACGATTAGACCGCAGAGATCTCGAAGCGCCTATCATGATCCAAACCGAAGTTTCAATGGATACACAAGTATTCGCCAGCCTGCCTTCTACGTTAGAAAGAGAGGTCACCTTTGCTGCTCTTCATGCCAATCATCACTATGCGATGATCAAGGTGATCACGACCTTTCTTGATGTCGAAACATGCAATACCTTTGGTTATGCCCCAACCACCAGCAGCTATCTGAGGGAGCAATAATCATGTGTTCAGTATCTTGGCTGCTTGAAGAAAATGGTTATCAGGTCTTTTTTAACCGTGACGAACAAAAAACGCGAGCACTAGCAATGCCGCCTAAACAGTATCGAGTCAACGGTGTCGATATCATCATGCCACTCGACCCAACTGGCGGTGGTAGCTGGATCAGTATCAATGAGTTCGGGCTTTCACTATGCCTACTCAATAACTATCAAGGCATAGTGCCTGTTGGACCTTTAGTCAGCCGTGGTTTGCTACTCAAGAATCTATCATCGAGTCGTAACATCAGTCAGCTCTCTGAAGCATTTCATCAGCTCGACCTGCACTCTTTTGCTCCATTCACCTTGTTGGCTTTCGCGCCGAATTTAACTCAGAACAATGGTTTGGTTATCGCCTACATGTGGGATGGTATTCAACAGCACATCGTCGACACCGATTCTCCACTCTTCTCATCCGGTGTTGATTTAGAGCGAGTGCAAACCTACCGACAAGCAAAATACGATCAGCTTATGGAAACAGGTAATAATCAACAGAACTTACTTCAATTTCACTCTCACCATCACAGCGAACAGCCTCATTTAGCGACCTGTATGCATCGTGAAGACGCACATACGGTGAGCTTTACACACTTACGTAATCTACATGGCCAAGCCTCGATGTTTTATGCACCCGGCTCGCCTTGTGAACCCATTAAGCCATGCCAGATAAATCAACAGCGCTTTACCTTCGATTTATCACCCGTAATCAATCTATAGATGGAGTCCATCATGAGAAAACTATTAACCATGGTCATGCTACTTGTTAGCCCATATGTATTTGCCGCCGATGAAATCTACACCGGGTTCTTTAGCAGTAAGGCGCTCGATGGCTACGACACTGTGGCTTATTTCACTTCAGGTAAGCCTCTTGAAGGCAGTAAAAAATTCAGCACCGAGTACAAAGGCGCGGACTGGTATTTCTCTTCTGAAAAGAATCTGACTTTATTTGTTAATAATCCTGAAAAATATGCCCCTCAATATGGGGGTTATTGCGCTTGGGCTGTTTCAGCAAAAAGTGACTTTGCACCCGGTGACCCGAACCAATGGACAATTGTTGATAACAAGCTTTACCTCAACTACGACCAAGAGATTAAACAGCGTTGGGAACAAGACCGAGCACAGCATATTCAAAAAGCCGACACCGTTTGGCCGCAACTGATCAAATAAGGGAATAACCATGACATTCACTCCAGCTAAACATATTCCTGCGGCATTTATCGCTTTCGTATTTGTTCAGTCGCTGTTTTTTAAGTTCACAGGCTCATACGAGACTGAGCATATCTTTGGCACCTTGGCGACATGGTCTGGCTTAAGTTGGTTCGGTTCATTTGGCGGCTACTTGATTGGGTTCGCTGAATTGATTGCGGCCATTTTGTTGTTTACTCGTTGGCATGGTCTGGGTGCCATCATGAGTGTGGGGATTATGAGTGGCGCGATATTTTTCCATCTGTTTACGCCGCTCGGTATTCAAATGCCTGAGTTTAACGCAGCGGGTGAAATTGTCGGTTATGACGGCGGATTACTGTTTGGCATGGCATGCCTAGTATGGCTTTGCGGTGCATTTTTAAGTGTAAAAGATTTCAAGAATCAAGACGGTTTCCTAAACAACTTTAGTCAATAAGGTAGCTTCATTATGATTGATAGTCCTTTTCGTTTACCACGTTACACGCCTTTTGGTTTAGGTGAGTCTGTTGTCGAGTGGGCAACTGGGCTATCTAAGCTAGATAAGCTCTATCAAGATAGACCTGATGAGTTATCTAGCTTTGAATTCATGCATCACACCTTGTCAGCATTGAATATCGACTATTCCGTTTCAGCAGGCGCCACTGATAATATCCCTGAACAAGGGCCAGTAGTCATTGTGGCTAACCACCCGCTTGGTGCAATTGAAGGCGTGATCCTTGCTGATCTCGTAGGATCGGTACGAAAGGATGTGAAGGTGTTGGCAAATGAGTTGCTCAAGCGACTGCCTGAACTGGATGATCTGTTTATTGGGGTCGATGTCTTTAACAGTAAAGAATCGAAACGCACCAATGCTAAAGCTATTCGAGATGCCAATCGTCATTTAGCAGACGGTGGACTCTTGATTGTGTTCCCTGCTGGCGAAGTATCGAGTTACCGTAAAGGGGCCAAGACACTAACAGACATCGAGTGGAGCAAATCAGTCGCAAAGTTTGTTAAGCGTCACCAAGCCACCACGGTGCCTATCTTTATCAATGGCAAGAACAGTGAGCTTTTCTACCAAGCGGGCCGTGTTCACCCACTACTGAGAACGGCTTTACTTGGCCGTGAACTTCTTAATAAACAGGCGACGACTATCTCTATCTCGATTGGCTCTTCGATTCCGTATTCAGAGATCAGATCGTTTGAAAAAGAGATGGATATCGTCAACTACCTACGACTCAATACCTACCTAATGAGTCAACAAGATAGCCCGAATACGCCAATCCACGCGCCCTCTTTTGACACCCAAGTGATTGCGCCTATTCCACCAGAAGTGTTGGCAATAGAGGTCGATTCTCTTCCTGAAGAGATGAAGTTACTTGAGCAAGGAGACTTCGAGGTCTACTGTACGCCAAGCCAATCTATTCCTAACTTAATGCGCGAAATTGGTCGAGTTAGAGAAGAGAGTTTCCGAGAAGTCGGAGAAGGCAGCGGGCTTGCCTGTGATTTAGATGAGTATGACCTTTACTACCACCAACTGTTTGTTTGGAATAAAACCAAGGCTGAATTAGTGGGTGCATACCGACTTGGTATGGTCGACAAGCTCATCGCTGAGCACGGACTTGATAAGCTCTACTCTCGTAGCCTGTTTAACTACAATCAAGAATTCATCGATACCTTAGACAACAGTATCGAGCTTGGGCGTTCTGTAGTGAGCAAGCCTTATCAAAAGAGCCTTAACTCGCTATTACTATTGTGGAAAGGTATCGCGGCCTTCGTGTATCGTCATCCTCAATACACTCACCTATTCGGCCCAGTCAGTATCAGTAATGATTACAGCCACAATGCGCGTCTGTTGATTGCGACTACCCTATCCATACACCATTACGATGAACAAAAGGCGAACCTGGTTTCTCCTTCGTCACCACTCAATACCAGTAATAATGTGTTCTGGCAGAATCACCTGCTATCGTCATTGGCGAGTGTCCCTCTGCTTTCTAAAGTGTTGGCTCGTATGGAGCAAGGGAAAGGCCTACCGGTACTGCTACGCCAATACTTAGGGATGAACGGTAAACTTGTGTGCTTTAACGTCGATCCATCTTTTAATGATGCCTTGGATGGCTTGATTGTGGTTAATCTTAAGAAAGTACCATTGAAAACCCTAGGCAAATACATGGGCAGAGACCTCGCTCAAGATTATCTAGAGCAGCACGCTCGACGCTGATTTAGCCTGCTCTGTACCTCTCTCCAAATAAGTGCGATGATTTCGGCACTTATTTGGGTTAGGTTATTTTCATGCACACCTCTTTTATCGAACAACTACAAAGCTTTGACTTCTCTGAGAGTCAGATTGAATCTCTATTAGCTGTCGCGAAGCCGCTTGAGCTACCAACCCGACACATCCTGATCAATCAAGGTGAGATGGCGAATTCAATCTACTTTGTACTTGAAGGCTTATGCCACGCTTGTTATCTCACTAATGACGGTAAGCAATACAGCAAAGAGTTCTACTGGGAACAAGACTGGATCATCGGCTTTGAGAGTTTGATAAAGAACCAAGCGTCCCCTTACCTACTAGAAACGCTCACACCCATCACAATGTTAGAACTGCCAATGAATGCGGTTATCGAGTGGCGTGCATCAAATAACCCTCTGTATTTAAAGCTGTTAGAAACTCAGCTGATGCACAAGGAAAACAAAGAACGCTTTATGTTGCTTTATACCCCAGAGCAACGCTATCAACTTTTCTGCGAACATTACCCCGACCTTGAACAGCGCTTGAACGACAATCAAATTGCGGCTTACCTAGGTATAACCGCGATCAGTCTGAGCAGAATTAAAGGTCGAATTAACAATAGTTAATGCCAACAATCATCGCACATAGTACATTCAGAGCATCGATAATCTCTGGATGTAAACATGATCACTTGGCACTCAATTCCTTTCTCTGAACTTTCAACACAACAGCTTTATCAACTACTTAAATTACGAGTCGATGTATTTGTAGTTGAACAAACTTGCCCTTATCCAGAACTCGATGGTAAAGATACACTCGTAGGTGTTGAACACTTGCTTGGCTATGCTGATGCAGAGCTAGTGGCGTGTGCCCGTTTGTTACCACCCGGTACTTCTTACGACAATACCAGCATAGGCCGAGTGGCGACCAAGCAATCAGCAAGAGGTGATGGCTTGGGTCATCAATTGATCAAAGAAGCGTTAACACGCTGTGAGACTCTTTGGCCGAGCAAGACCATCGATATTGGCGCGCAACAACACCTAGAAAACTTCTATGCGAGTCACGGGTTCGAAACTATCTCTGAGATGTATCTGGAAGACGATATTCCGCATGTAGACATGAGATTAGAAAAGTAATGACGAATATCACTGTCGGTATTCTATTGTTGGTTGCAGGTAACTTGTTTGCCTCACTTTCCGACGTAGCGGTAAAACTGTTGAATGGCGAAGTACCGCCCTTACAGTATATTTTTTTCCGACAGTTGATATCTCTGCTCATCATCACCCCTTTGTGGCTACAGCAGAAAAAGGAACAACGACGCTTACAGCAAGCCAAAGTGACCATCATACGCGGACAGCTAATACTAATTGGCAGTGGATGTATGGTTGTCGCGATTACCCACTTATCTTTGGCTACCGCCAACGCTGTATTTTATGTCGCGCCCTTATTGATGCTGCCTCTATCTATGTTTCTACTGAAAGAGCAACCAGCACTTGGCAAGGTCATCGCCACCACTATCGGTTTTATTGGTGCATTGATTGTCTTGAGGCCATCGCAATTTCATTGGGCTGCATTGTTTGCATTAGGCACAGCTCTGACGCTCGCACTGTTCAATGTATTGGTAAGAAAGCTTCCGAGTGAGCAAACGGTGATCACTACGCTGTGGTGGACAACGTTATTCTCTATTCCAGCATCATTGGTACTGTGCTTCCTATACTGGCAACCGGTATCGGTGGAGCATTTGGGATACATAGCACTCAGTGCAACGTTAATCTTGAGTTACAACGGCCTTGCGGTTGCTGCCTACCAAAAAGCACACTCTAGCCAAATTGCCTTGGCTGAGTATTCAGGACTGGTGTTTGTCGCGTTAATAGGTGCAATATGGTTTGATGAGATACCAGATACGTTAACCTTTATCGGTATTATGCTCATCATCTTGCCACTCGCCCCTTTCAAGCGACCAAAAAAAAGAGCTAATGCTTAGCTCTTTTCTATCGTTTATATGTGTCTGGTGAAGTGCTTTAACTCAGGTTCACTATTCATCTATTTACTGCGACCAAAGCCACCATCTGATAACCGGAAAAACATCACCGAAGTATTGCCTTTCTCAAGCTGAAGAATGTCTAGTTGCCCAGTCTCGGCTAGTTTGAATCGAACCAGCTGGCCTTTACGAATCTGGCTAAGCGGCTTGTCTGCACCTTCAATACGAACCAAAGCGTTAAGATCAGACAGCGGAAGATCATTATTTCGGAACACTTGAGCTAACGTATCTCCTTGCTTAACAAGATACTCTTGCCAACTGGTTGGCTCAGAAGAATTACTTTTAGCATTTTTCTGCTCGCTTAAGCCAACAGTATTTATCTCAAGCTCAACACGAGATGTTGCTGGTGCGTTGTCTACTTTAGGCTCTGGTAGCGGTGCAAACAATAAGATTAATATGATCGGCGAAATCACCATCAATAATTTCTGGTGTAATTTCGGCAATGATCCCCAAGTTTGCACTGATGAGGTTTTCATTTTCTTTAGATCGATCGAGCTTAGTTTCTCTTTGACCTGATTCAGTCGGTCCTTGAACTCTGCTAAGTGGTCTACTTTATGTTTTTTCTTTTGACGACGATTCATGCCACTGCGTCCTATACATTGAATAACTACAGTATAAAAACCAAAGTACCAACAGTATAGATCTTTCCGCGACAACAGAGAGCAAAGCAAGAAAATTGACATAGCTGTGATTTGGACACGGTAAAGCGTAAGTGATCAGAGGCTAGCCGTTTATTCAGGCTGCTAATACTGGTATTCTTACCCTTTTCGTACTGACAAAAAGAGTGACTTTTCATGTCTGAAGTAAAATTTGAAACTGTAGAGCAAAAAGCTAGCTACGGTATCGGTCTACAAATGGGCCAACAACTTGCTGGTTCTGGTCTTGAAGGCCTAAACGTTGATGCAATCGCTGCTGGTATCGCAACAGCTCTAGTTGGCGACATGCCAGCTATCGAAGTTGACGAAATCAACAACGCACTACAAGAGCTACACACTCGTGGTGAAGCTGCACGTCAAGAACTAGCTAAAGCTGCTGCTGCTGACGGCGAAGCTTTCCTAGCTGACAACGCTCTTCGTTCAGAAGTTACAGTTCTTGAGTCTGGTCTTCAGTACGAAGTACTAACTGAAGGTACTGGCGAAATCCCAACTGCAGACAAGCAAGTGCGCGTTCACTACCACGGCGAACTAACTGACGGTACAGTTTTCGATAGCTCTGTATCTCGCGGTCAACCTGCTGAATTCCCAGTAACTGGCGTAATTCAAGGTTGGGTACAAGCTCTACAAATGATGCCTGTTGGCTCTAAGTGGAAGCTATACATCCCTCAAGATCTAGCATACGGTGAGCGTGGCGCAGGTGCTGCAATCCCACCATTTGCTGCTCTAGTATTCGAAGTAGAACTTCTAGCAATTCTTTAATTTCTATAAAAACCTTTAGTAAAACAAAAAACTATAGGTAAATTAGACTGAATTAGCTCAACGGCGATGTGACTACATCGCCGTTTTTCGTTTATAGTGAAAGAGTAAATTACTTTATTACTTAAGGACGAATAATGAAGAAAGTACTCATCACCGTTTTAAGCAGCCTTGCTGTGGTATCTTGCGCTAGTACTAGCGAGTCAGAACAAGTTAGTTCAACTTCTGATATTAACTATTCCCAACTATCACAAACAGCCCTTATGACCGCTGTAGACATGTGGTCTCAAAAAAATGAAGCAACACCATTTACGAGCACCCTTGCTAATTCCCTAAGTGACAAAGAATCTGTAACAAATGAGCAAGCTATAGGTGGAGTAGGTTCCATGCTAGCACTTGCCCAGAATACCCTTGATAACTTTGACAACCAAGAGCTCGAAATGCTTTTCCCTGGAATGTCGACGCTTGATTCTACCGGTTTAACGTCAGTATTGGACTCAAAAACATCTGTTGAAAATGCATTTTCAGGATTAGGTATGGATTCATCAATGGTTGCTGCGTTTGCACCAATCATTATTCAAGGGCTAGAGTCACAAGGCGCAACAAGCGGTCTCGTTGATTCACTCGAAGCTATTTGGCTGTAATAAGCAGTGATTAATAATTGATTTAAAATGCTTAAAGGGCGCTTCGGTGCTCTTTTTTGTGCGTTGAACAAAAGAGATACGAGATACGAGATACGAGATACGAGATACGAGATA
>NZ_CH902608.1:785955-793298 GCF_000153005.1 Vibrio sp. MED222
AGCAACGCGTACAGCTAAACCTTTGAGGTTTAGAAGGATTTCCAGGATATCTTCCTGAACGCCTTCTTTAGTGCTGTATTCGTGTAGCACACTTCGATTTCAACTTCTGTTACGGCACAACCCGGCATAGAAGATAGAAGAATGCGGCGAAGAGCATTACCTAGAGTATGGCCGAAACCGCGCTCTAATGGCTCAAGAGTTACTTTCGCGTGTGTCGTATTGATCTGTTCAATGTCAACAAGACGCGGCTTAAGAAATTCTGTTACAGAACCCTGCATTGTGTCCTCTCTTTTTTTAACCTTACTTAGAGTAAAGTTCGACGATCAAGTGTTCATTGATGTCAGCTGATAGGTCAGAACGCTCAGGCATACGCTTGAATGTACCTTCCATTTTGCCAGCATCTACTTCAATCCAAGTTGGCTTTTCACGTTGTTCAGCAACTTCTAGAGCCGCTTTAATACGAGATTGCTGTTTAGCTTTCTCGCGGATAGAAACAACGTCGTTTGCCGCTACTTTGAAAGAAGGAACGTTTACAACTTTACCGTTAACTAGAATAGACTTGTGGCTAACTAGTTGACGAGATTCAGCACGAGTAGCGCCAAAGCCCATACGGTAAACTACGTTATCAAGACGACCTTCAAGAAGCTGAAGCAGGTTTGCACCTGTGTTGCCTTTAAGACGTGCAGCTTCTTTGTAGTAGTTGCGGAATTGTTTTTCTAGAACGCCGTAAATACGACGAACTTTTTGCTTCTCACGAAGCTGAACGCCATACTCAGATAGACGACCGCGACGAGCGCCGTGTACACCTGGTGCGTTATCAATTTTACACTTGGTATCGATCGCACGGACACCAGACTTAAGGAATAAGTCAGTACCTTCGCGACGGCTAAGCTTCAGCTTAGGACCCAAATATCTTGCCATGATCTTTCTCCAATATTCCTAGAAACGAAACTTAAACGCGACGTTTCTTAGGTGGACGACAACCGTTATGAGGGATTGGTGTCGCATCAACAATGTTAGTGATACGGAAACCAGCAGCGTTCAGTGCACGAACAGTAGATTCGCGACCTGGACCTGGACCCTTAACCATAACTTCCAAGTTCTTTAGGCCATATTCTTTAGCCATTTCACCACAACGCTCAGCTGCAACTTGTGCTGCGAACGGAGTAGATTTACGAGAACCACGGAAACCTGAACCACCTGCTGTAGCCCATGCAAGAGCGTTGCCTTGACGGTCAGTGATAGTTACGATTGTGTTGTTGAAAGAAGCATGAATGTGCGCTACGCCATCAGCTACTTGCTTGCGTACGCGCTTACGCGCGCGAGTTGGTTGTTTTGCCATTGTACTCTACCTTATCCGACTATTTCTTGATCGGCTTGCGCGGACCCTTACGGGTGCGAGCGTTGGTTTTAGTACGCTGTCCACGTAGTGGTAGACTGCGACGATGACGAAGACCGCGGTAACAGCCAAGGTCCATAAGACGCTTGATGTTCATCGATACTTCACGACGTAGATCACCTTCTACAGTGTATTTAGCTACACCATCACGCAGTTGATCGATCTGCTCTTCAGTTAGTTCACTGATCTTAGCATCTTCAGCAATACCCACTTCAGCTAGAATAGCTTGAGAGCGAGTTTTGCCAATACCGTAGATTGCAGTAAGTGCAATTACAGAATGCTTATGATCAGGAATGTTAATGCCGGCTATACGGGCCATTATTCACTCCTAAGGGGGTTCATAAAAGAATTATCCGCAGCAAAGCCCGTTATGGATACGCTGCGGCATACTACTTCTTTTGCACGCAAAAGGTAGGCCGAGGAATATACTCGACTCTACCTAGTATTTCAAGTAAAAATTTCTGCTGATTAGCCTTGGCGTTGCTTATGCTTTGGCTCACTGCAAATCACGCGAACGACACCGTTACGCTTGATAACTTTACAGTTACGGCAGATTTTTTTAACGGAAGCACGAACTTTCATTGCTAAACTCCGTAAATGGAATCGAAATAATTACTACCGAATTAACGGCCGTAACCTTTCAGATTCGCTTTCTTTAACACAGAATCATACTGTTGTGACATCAGATGAGTCTGTACCTGTGCCATGAAATCCATGATAACTACCACTACGATTAGTAGTGATGTGCCGCCGAAGTAGAAACGAACGTTCCACGCGACCATCATGAATTCAGGAATCAGACATATAAAAGTAATGTATAGAGCGCCCGCAAGGGTTAGCCTAGTCATCACTTTATCGATATATTTCGCTGTCTGCTCACCTGGGCGGATACCGGGTACGAATGCACCAGACTTCTTCAAATTATCAGCTGTTTCACGCGGGTTAAACACCAACGCTGTATAGAAGAAACAGAAGAAGATTATAGCTGCTGCATAAAGCATTACATACAAAGGTTGACCAGGGCTAAGAGCTAATGACACGTCAGTTAACCAACCGAACGCGCTGCTTTCACCATTTTGACCAAACCATTGCGCTAATGTTCCTGGGAACAAAATAATACTTGATGCAAAAATCGCTGGAATAACACCTGCCATATTAATCTTAAGAGGCAAGTGAGAGCTTTGAGCTGCAAAAACTTTACGACCTTGTTGACGCTTCGCATAGTTAACGACGATACGACGTTGACCACGTTCCATGAAAACTACGAAGTAAATTACAGCAAAAGACAATACCGCGATAAACAACAGAAGAAGCACATGCAATTCACCTTGACGCGCTTGCTCGATTGTTTGACCGATTGCAGAAGGCAATCCAGCAACAATACCTGCAAAAATCAGAATGGAAATACCATTACCGATTCCTCGCTCAGTGATTTGTTCACCTAACCACATCAAAAACATGGTACCAGTTACTAAACTCACGGTAGCAATAAGCGTAAACATGGTTTGGTTGATAACAACCAGATTGTCGACCATGTTTGGTAAGCCTGTTGCGATACCAATAGCTTGGAATGTTGCAAGTACAAGCGTGCCGTAGCGTGTATATTGGCTTATCTTACGACGGCCTGCTTCACCCTCTTTTTTGAGTTCCGCTAACGCTGGATGAACTACAGTTAGCAATTGGACTACGATCGATGCCGAAATGTACGGCATGATACCCAATGCTAATATAGATGCACGCTCAAGAGCACCACCGGAGAACATGTTAAACATTTCTACGATGGTACCTTTTTGCTGATCGAACAAATCGGCAAGTACAGCTGCGTCAATACCAGGGATCGGCACAAAAGAGCCGGCTCGGAATACTAAAAGTGCACCAATTACGAATAATAAGCGCGACTTTAGTTCACTTAAGCCGCTCTGAGCACTACGAAAATCTTTTCCTGGTTTCTTAGCCATCTGTACCTCGTTCCTCGAGATTATTCCTCGATTTTACCGCCTGCAGCTTCGATTGCAGCTTTAGCGCCTTTAGTCACGCGTAGACCTTTAACAGTCACAGCTTTGCTTAGGTCACCAGAAAGAACGATCTTAACAAACTCGATGTTCTTAGTGATAACGTTAGCAGCTTTAAGGCTGTTAAGATCAACTACGTCACCTGTTACTTTCGCTAGCTCAGCTAGACGAACTTCAGCAGACACTAGGCTCTTACGAGAAGTGAAACCGAATTTAGGTAGACGTTGTTTTAGAGGCATTTGACCGCCTTCAAAACCTGGACGAACAGAGCCGCCAGAACGTGACTTTTGACCTTTGTGACCGCGGCCACCTGTTTTACCAAGGCCAGAACCGATACCACGACCTACACGCTTCTTAGAAGGTTTAGAGCCAGCAGCCGGTGATAGAGTATTCAAACGCATTCTGATTACTCCTCAATCTTAACCATGTAGTAAACCTTGTTGATCATACCGCGTACGCACGGAGTATCTTCAAGTTCTACTGTATGGTTGATGCGACGAAGACCTAGACCTTTAAGACACGCTTTGTGCTTAGGTAGGCGACCAATTGAGCTTTTAGTTTGAGTTACTTTAATAGTTGCCATCGTGTGCTTACTCCGAAATAGATTCAACAGTTAGACCACGTTTAGCAGCAACCATTTCTGGTGACTTAACGTCTACTAGAGCACCAATCGTTGCGCGAACAACGTTGATTGGGTTCGTTGAACCGTATGCTTTAGAAAGAACGTTATGTACGCCTGCAACTTCAAGTACGGCACGCATTGCACCACCGGCAATAACACCTGTACCTTCAGCAGCTGGCTGCATGTAAACTTTAGAGCCCGAATGACGACCTTTCACCGGGTGGTGAAGAGTGCCTTCGTTAAGCGCAACAGTAACCATGTTACGACGCGCTTTTTCCATTGCTTTTTGAATCGCTGCAGGTACTTCACGAGCTTTGCTGTAACCGAAACTACGCGACCATTACCGTCACCAACTACTGTTAGTGCAGTGAAGCTCATGATTCGACCACCTTTAACCGTCTTAGATACACGGTTAACAGCGATCAGCTTTTCTTGCAAATCATTAGCTTGTTGTTGTTCTTTAGCCATCTTCCAACCCTACCTTAGAATTTCAGACCAGCTTCGCGAGCAGATTCTGCTAGCGCCGCTACTCGACCGTGGTATTGGAAACCAGAACGGTCAAATGCAACTGAAGCTACGCCTTTTTCAAGAGCGCGCTCAGCAACAGCTTTACCAACTGCTTTAGCTGCATCGACGTTACCAGTGTTCTTAACTTGCTCACGGATCGCTTTTTCTACAGTAGAAGCAGCTGCGATAACCTCAGAGCCGTTTGCCGAGATAACTTGAGCGTAAACATGGCGAGGAGTACGATGTACTACCAGGCGAGTTGCACCAAGTTCTGCAATCTTACGACGTGCACGTGTAGCACGACGGATGCGAGATGCTTTCTTATCCATAGTGATACCTTACTTCTTCTTAGCTTCTTTAGTACGCACATTTTCATCTGCGTAACGAACACCTTTGCCTTTGTAAGGCTCAGGAGCACGGTAAGAACGAATGTCAGCCGCAACTTGACCTACTACTTGCTTATCGCAACCAGTAATAACGATCTCAGTTTGGCTAGGGCACTCAGCTTTAATACCTTCAGGTAGAGCGTGCTCTACTGGGTGAGAAAAACCAAGAGTTAGACCTACAGCGTTGCCTTTCATAGCAGCACGGTAACCAACACCCTTAAGAGTTAGCTTCTTAGTGAAGCCCTCAGTAACACCCACAACCATGTTATTAACTAGAGCGCGAGCTGTACCAGCTTGTGCCCATGCGTTAGTAACACCTTCTTTCGGACCGAAAGTTAGGTTGTTTTCTTCCTGTGCAATAACTACGGCGCTGTTAAGAACGCGAGTAAGCTCACCTTTGCTACCTTTTACAGTAACTTCTTGGCCGTTTAGTTTCACCTCTACGCCAGCTGGAATAGCGACAGGTGCTTTAGCAACACGAGACATAATCTACTCCTTAAGCTACGTAACAGATGATTTCACCGCCAAGACCTGCTTTACGAGCAGCACGGTCAGACATCAGACCCTTGGAAGTAGAAACAACTGCAATACCAAGACCACCCATCACTGTAGGTAAAGAGTCTTTATTTTTATAAACTCTTAGACCAGGACGTGATACGCGCTTGATTTGCTCGATTACAGGTTTAGCTTGGAAGTACTTAAGAGTAACTTCTAGCTCAGGTTTTGCTTCGCTGTCAACAGCGAAGTCTACGATGTAACCTTCAGCTTTAAGTAATGCAGCAATTGCAACTTTAAGCTTTGAAGAAGGCATTTTTACAGCAACTTTATTTGCTGCCTGACCGTTACGAACGCGGGTCAGCATATCCGAAATCGGATCTTGCATGCTCATAAGATTTACTCCAAATGATTAAGTGGCAATTACCAGCTAGCCTTACGAAGACCCGGAATCTCGCCTTTCATGCAAGCTTCGCGAACCTTAATACGGCTTAGACCGAATTTACGTAGGTAACCGTGTGGACGACCAGTTTGGTTGCAACGGTTGCGCTGACGTGATGCACTTGAATCACGTGGAAGAGATTGCAGTTTAAGAACCGCATTCCAACGATCTTCTTCAGATGCGTTTACATCGCTAATGATAACTTTTAGCGCAGAACGCTTTTCAGCGAACTTAACTACTAGTTTTGCACGTTTAGCTTCACGTGCTTTCATTGATTGTTTAGCCATAACAGTAACCCTACCCTTACTTACGGAATGGGAAGTTAAAGGCAGCCAGCAGAGCTCGGCCTTCCTCATCGGATCCCGCAGATGTCGTGATAGTAATATCAAGACCGCGGACACGATCGACTTTATCGTAGTCGATTTCCGGAAAGATGATTTGCTCGCGAACGCCCATGCTGTAGTTACCGCGTCCGTCAAAAGACTTAGCGCTAACACCACGGAAATCACGTACACGTGGAAGTGCGATAGAGATTAAACGCTCTAAAAATTCCCACATGCGCTCACCACGCAAGGTTACTTTACAACCAATTGGGTAGCCTTCACGAATTTTGAAACCAGCTACAGATTTACGCGCTTTCGTGATAAGAGGCTTTTGACCAGAGATCGTTGCCATATCAGATGCTGCGTTTTCTAGCAGTTTCTTATCGTTGATTGCTTCACCAACGCCCATGTTTAGGGTGATTTTCTCAATCCTAGGGACTTGCATGACGCTTGTGTAGCTGAACTCTTTGGTAAGCTCAGCGACTACAGACGACTTGTAGTAATCATGCAGTTTCGCCATAGTAGAACTCCAAATTACTTCTAATTAGTTAGAAACAGTTTCGCCGTTAGATTTGAAGAAACGAACTTTCTTGCCATCTTCGATACGGAAACCGATACGGTCTGCTTTACCAGTAGCCGCGTTGAAGACTGCAACGTTAGAAGCATCAATAGCTGCTTCTTGTTCAACGATGCCACCTTGTTGACCTAGAGCCGGAACCGGCTTTTGGTGTTTTTTAACAAGATTGATGCCTTCAACAACAACTTTACCAGTTGTCAGAACCTTAGTTACTTTACCTTTCTTGCCTTTATCTTTACCAGCAAGAATGATTACTTCGTCATTACGACGGATTTTAGCTGCCATGTTGCCGCTCCTTACAGAACTTCAGGTGCAAGTGATACAATCTTCATGAATTTCGCGTTACGAAGTTCACGAGTCACAGGACCAAAGATACGTGTGCCGACTGGTTGCTCAGTAGTGTCATTTAACAATACACAAGCATTACTGTCGAAGCGAATGACAGAACCGTCTGGGCGACGAACGCCTTTACGGGTGCGCACTACTACCGCCTTCAGAACATCACCTTTCTTTACTTTACCGCGAGGAATCGCTTCCTTCACTGTAACCTTGATGACGTCACCGATATGTGCATAACGGC
>NZ_CH902607.1:0-2776 GCF_000153005.1 Vibrio sp. MED222
TGGGGTACTGACTTGGGCGGCAACTTTGGCGCAGCGAACATCAGCACAGAAAACCCATTCAAAGCAGGCATGATAGGTGCTTCAAATACAGGTTGGTTTACTTACGCAGGTCTTGAAGGGCGTTACCGATTTAATGACCTGACTGTCGAAGGGGATCGTTCCGGTGTTAATGATTATGCAAAGAAAAATGGCCAAGATCCTGCGATCTACGATGTCACTTTAGAGAACATTCAAGCGACAGCGATACTTGGTGTTGCTTGGTATAACCAATACGTTGGTGCATCTTTCGCACTTACCGCAAAAACACCCGATTACCAAGAAGCAACAAAGTCAGTGTACGGTACTGGTGGCATCACTATGTTTGCTTTCTTCTAGCCATAGAAAAGGCTTTCACCGCCTGCTTTTCAAGTTAAATAAAGGCAATCATCTTCACAGGTGATTGTCTTTATTTTTAAAGACCTAGTTACCATTTGACCCTATTTTATGTACCGTTTTTGTAATAAAATAAACGGTATAAATTCCTATACGAGAATAGCTCATGTCTACAACTGGTCGCATTCACTCATTCGAATCTTGTGGTACTGTCGATGGCCCTGGTATCCGCTTTATTGTGTTTCTTCAAGGCTGCTTAATGCGTTGTATGTACTGCCATAATCGCGATACATGGGATCTTCATGACGGAAAGGAAGTAACGGTCGAAGAGATCATTAACGAAGCAAAATCATACCGTCATTTCATGAAAGCCTCTGGCGGTGGTATCACCTGTTCAGGTGGCGAAGCGATGCTACAACCTGAGTTTGTTCGTGATTTTTTCCGCGCGGCTCAAGCTGAAGGCATCCACACTTGTCTTGATACTAATGGCTATATTCGTAAACACACTGAAGTGGTCGATGAAGTACTAGAAGCCTCTGATCTGGTAATGCTGGATCTTAAACATATGCGAGATGAAATTCACCACGATTTCATTGGTGTATCAAACCGACGTACTCTGGATTTTGCACGCTACCTACACAAAATAGGTAAGAAGACGTGGATTCGTTATGTGATTGTTCCTGGCTACACAGATACGCCAGAAGATGCGCATCTTCTGGGTGAATTCATTAAGGACATGGATAACATCGAAAAAGTAGAACTGCTTCCATACCACAAGCTAGGTGCTCATAAGTGGGAAGCATTGGGTCACGACTACCCTCTTGAAGGTACAAATCCGCCAAGCAAAGAAAAAATGGACGAGATTGTTGCTATCCTCAGTCAATACCATTCAAACGTAAAATACTAATTTAGACTTACGTTAATAGTGATTTCAAACGCCTCAATTTCGATTGGGGCGTTTTCTTTTTTGGTTAAAACAATCCTTTCACTTTTCTTTACAACTTTTGTTTATCAATTCAAAAAATCATATTAAATCCGTGTTGAGATCATGTTTCCACTCTTAGGAATGCTGTTACTCTTACTGCAACAAAATAATATAACATTTAGTTTTTTAGTGAGGTTCCTCCCATGGAAATGACCAATGCTCAGCGTCTAATTCTATCAAATCAATACTACCTAATGTCTCAAATGGATCCTGAGAACTCAGCTAAATACCAGCGTCTACAAACGATTGTAGAACGTGGTTACGAACTCCAAATGCGTGAGCTTAACAAAGAATTTGGTTGTTTAACTGAAGCAGAATGTCGCGAAATTATCGACATTATGGAGATGTACCATGCGATGCAAGAGTCGAATAAAATGCTTGCAGATCAAGAGCGTGCGGAAGTCGACCAACGTCGTCTACAATTCCTAGGTTTCGATATCGCTTCTGAAGCACAAATCGTACATTACGTGCGTTTCCTTGTTGACTCTGAAGGACTTTACCCTCAATTTGACAAAGCAGATCACCACTTCAATAGTCAAATGCCAATGTTAGAAAAGTACCGTCGCATGCTAACAACGTGGCGTAACTGCCCTCGTCAGTACCACCTATGTGCGACAGAGCTATCTCAAATATTTAGTGCTTAGTGCATTAGAAGATTAGCTTTAACTAGGCTTATAAAATTTCAAAAAAAGGGTTACTCATCATGAGTAACCCTTTTTTAATATTCATATATAAAGCGATAAGCCAAAGCACCTAGAATACATAAGCGACACCGACGTTAGCGGCCATGTTAATGCCACTTTCAAGTATTGGGCTATTTTCAATATCACCTTCAAGGTTGGTATAACGCACACCGCCGGTTACTCGAACATTTGGCGTCACATGCAGATAACCACCTAAGCCAATAAAGTATTGGCCATCCCAGTCAGCGTCAAATTCATCTAAATTGGTTCTCGCCGCTTCCGATGAACTCACTCCGTACAGGTGATTATTCAAACGCTTACTGTTATACGAGTAACCAATAGATGGTGTAATCGCCCAGCCATTACGACGAATTGGTAGGCGCCATGCCGCTTCTGCATAGATGCCATTGTGCCTAAACCCTAAGTCTGAGCCCGCTGTCGCTTCAAACATACCGACCAATGTAATCACTTGATAGCTTACACCTCCCAACACCGACGCTTTACGCTCATCTAACTTCTGGATATCAGCATTATCAGAGTCACTTGGCTTTAATGTTCTTGGATCATAAACCGCTCTAAACACAATATTCTGTGGTGAACCTGCAGGTAGCAAGCGATAACCCGCACTGAATCCACGCATGAAAAAATGCTCACCTTCATAACCAATCATGGGAATCACCGTACGATTTGACGGCGTCTCTTTATAGACAGCAGGAGAATAAGAAGCGGCAACGCC
>NZ_CH902607.1:2843-125670 GCF_000153005.1 Vibrio sp. MED222
CTCTGATACGTTAGATATCTCGAAGTCAGTATTCGCTAATGCTTGATTACGCATTAGGTTGAAATGACTTAAGTAACCAAGGCTACGTGCGTACTCATCATCAACTTGATACTTCCAACCCATAGGTTCGTCTGATTTAGTGATTGAGTGAACCAGTTTTTGAGCGTCTTCGGAAAGTGCTCGCTCGCCTGTAGTACCAAACGTGATGTTAAAACGCTGGGCTTGTTGTGGGTTCAAGCTGATGTAGTTGAATTCTGTATGTAGGTAACCTGCGTATGGACGATCATTGGCTGATGGTTTTTCTAATTCAATGTCAGAAGGCGTGTACATCTTGTGACCAATGGTGATTTCCCACTTATCTAAAGAGCTTGCGCCCCAATAGGAAAGGCTCAATGGTTTTACCCAAGCGTATGGCGTAATACTTGACGATGTGTAACCCAGAAATAAACCGTTGGTATAGTCTTGATCGACACCAAAGATACCATCGTTGTCTAACGCAAAAGTTAACGTAGAGCGTTCAGATGCCAGTGATGAACAAGAGAGGAGAATCAGTGGTAAATAACGAAGGTATTTCATGTAGCGGTTACTCTAAAATGATGAACAGAAATAGTACCGTAGTTTGAGTGGATTTGTAGAAAAAAAGTGAATGCGAGTGTGCTTTTTGTGGCCAATCTAATCTTTCTTGGGGGAGGGGGTATTGATGAGATTTAGAGTAGATATAAAAAAGCCCCGCACATTGGCGAGGCTAATAGTTTTTACTGTCTATTGAGCGTGAGCTTATAGAGACTCAGTAAATGTACGTGCGATTACGTCAGCTTGCTGCTCTGTAGTCAGAGAGTTAAAGCGTACAGCGTAACCAGAAACACGAATCGTTAGCTGAGGGTATTTCTCAGGGTGCTTAACTGCGTCTTCTAGAGTTTCACGGTTAAGAACGTTCACGTTAAGGTGTTGACCACCTTCAATGCCAGCTTCGTGGTGGAAGTAACCATCCATTAGGCCTGCAAGGTTAGCACGTTGGCTATCTTCTTCTTTACCTAGTGCGTTTGGCACGATAGAGAAAGTGTAAGAGATACCATCTTGAGCATCAGCAAACGGTAGTTTACCTACAGACGTTAGTGAAGCTACAGCGCCTTTCTCATCACGACCGTGCATTGGGTTTGCACCAGGAGCGAAAGGAGCGCCAGCACGACGACCGTCTGGAGTGTTACCTGTTTTCTTACCGTATACCACGTTAGACGTGATAGTAAGAACTGACTGTGTAGGGATTGAATCACGGTAAGTCTTAAGCTTACGGATCTTGTTCATGAACGTAGAAACTAGTTCACAAGCAATGTCATCTACACGAGAGTCGTTGTTACCGTATTTAGGGTAATCGCCTTCGATTTCGAAGTCAGTTGCAATGCCATCTTCGTCGCGGATTGGTTTAACAGTCGCGAATTTGATTGCAGACAGTGAGTCAGCTGCAACAGACAGACCAGCGATACCACAAGCCATAGTACGACGAACGTCACGGTCATGAAGAGCCATTAGAGACGCTTCGTAGCTGTACTTGTCGTGCATGAAGTGAATGCTGTTTAGAGCTGTCACGTATTGCTTAGCTAACCAATCCATGAATGTGTCTAGGCGACCCATTACGTCATCGTAGTTAAGTACTTCGTCAGTGATCTTGTCGCCAACTGGGCCAACTTGCATTTTAAGCTTCTCATCAACGCCGCCGTTGATTGCGTAAAGCATAGTTTTTGCAAGGTTAGCACGAGCGCCGAAGAACTGCATTTGCTTACCAACGATCATTGGTGATACACAACAAGCGATTGCGTAATCATCAGAACCAAGGTCAGGACGCATTAGGTCATCATTTTCGTACTGGATAGAAGAAGTATCGATAGATACCTTCGCACAGAAACGCTTGAAGCCGTCAGGTAGTTGCTCAGACCAAAGAACAGTGATGTTTGGCTCTGGAGAAGGACCCATAGTGTATAGAGAGTTAAGGAAACGGAAGTTCGAACGCGTTACTAGCGTACGACCATCAACACCCATACCACCCATAGACTCTGTAGCCCAGATTGGGTCGCCAGAGAATAGCTCATCGTACTCAGGAGTACGTAGGAAACGAACCATACGCAGCTTCATTACGAAGTGGTCGATCATCTCTTGTGCTTGGTCTTCTGTGATTTTGCCAGCAGCGATATCACGCTCGATGTAGATGTCTAGGAAAGTCGAAGTACGACCTAGAGACATTGCAGCACCGTTTTGAGATTTAACAGCAGCTAGGTAGCCGAAGTAAGTCCACTGAATAGCTTCTTGAGCAGTTTGAGCTGGCTCAGAGATATCGAAACCGTATTTCTCAGCCATTTGCTTGATTTGACCTAGAGCACGATGTTGCTCAGAGATCTCTTCACGCAATTGCATTGTAGCAGCAAGATCTTCGCCGTTCTCGAAACGCTCTTGTAGAGAAGCGAATTGAGCAGCTTTGTCTGTCATTAGGAAGTTGATACCGTAAAGTGCAACACGACGGTAGTCACCAATGATACGACCACGGCCGTAAGCATCAGGAAGACCAGTCAGAACACCAGACTTACGACATTTTAGGATATCAGGAGTGTAGATATCGAAAACGCCAGCATTGTGTGTTTTGCGGTATTCTGAGTAGATTTTTGAAACCATTGGGTCAAGAGTTTCACCGTATGCTTTACAAGAACCTTCAACCATACGTACACCACCGTTAGGGATGATTGCACGTTTTAGTGGCTTCTCAGTTTGTAGACCAACGATAGTCTCAAGATCTTTCTCAATGTAACCTGCATCGTGAGCAGTAATGGTAGAGATAACAGAAGTATCGAAATCTACAGGTGCTTTAGTTGCGTTTTCCTGTTTGATACCTTCCATTACCGAAGACCAAAGCTTGTTAGTTGCTTCAGTACCCTCAGAAACTAGGAAAGACTCGTCGCCTTCATATGGCGTGTAGTTCTTTTGAATGAAATCACGAACGTTTACTTCGCTTTGCCACTCACCTGCAGCAAAATCTTCCCAAGCTTTAGCAAATTGCTCTGCCATGACATACCTACCTTTTTAGTAGAAAAAATACGTACATTAACACTGTTGAGCCAGCGCCCCTCGTAAGGGTAGTACACTCTTATTAATAACAATATATATGAGCATATGAGTATATGAGCGTCATATGGTTATATATATTGTCACTACCTTTTATATGTTGTCTTTACTCTATGTATTCAAGACTACGCTAAAAAATTTCTGCAAACCTTAAACTAAATCAATAAATGCCAAAAAAAGTTGAAAAAATTTGAGTGGCAGGGGTTGCCACCCAAACTTTTTTTTAATCCCGATACTACTTTTGTGTAGTAATGAGCATTATAGCCAAGCTTTTAGGCCATACTGACTTTCTAGCATACCAACTGCAAGCATTGCTACTAAACAGATAACTAAAACGCCAACTGGGATTACAATCTTGTCTACAAATGATAGACGCTTCGCGCGCTCTTTATCACCAATTAGACCGTTGTTATCAAGAAGCATAGTCAGAGCCCATGCTAATACAGGGTTAACAACCGCTGAACCGAAGATACAGATACCAGCTGCTTGAGAATCCTTTGAATCCTTAACCATTTGCATACCCGCTTCAAGTAGAGGTAGAGATACACCTACAAGTAGCGCAACACGCATCACTGGTGGCCATACTGCAACGTCCATTGGGAAACCAAGAATCGCAACAATAATACATAGAGAACCAAGCAAGATTGCGCCGCCAGGAATTGGACGTTTCGCGATTGCTGCTGGGATCATGTAAGTACCCCAAGAAGACGTGATGTTACCACCACCAACCGCTGTACCTACCATTTGACGAACTGAACACATAGTCATAGTGTCATCAACGTCCATCAGAACTTTTTCAGACTTTTTAGGGTAGTTTAGTTCTTGGAAGATACGGTGACCTAGGAAATCAGGTGACCACATCGCTACCGCTAGGATTGCAAATGGTAGAGAAGCGATGAAGTGTTCAACGTTTGGCAAGCCAAGCATCCAACCTTCAGAAGTCGAACCCCACCAGTAAACTGGGTTTAGGTTTGGGATACCCATTTCAGTTTCGAATACGATATCGAAACCAGCGCCCAATGCTAATGCAATAGCAAGGCCTGTGAATGCACAAACTGGGATAGCTAACCAACGCTTGTTCACTTTTGCTAAGAAAGCATAGATAGCAATAGTAATAGCAAGAACGATTAAACCAACGTAACCCATGCTACCCGCTTCAACAGTAGAAGATTGAAGACCAACCGCCCATGCTTGAATTGAGTTAATTTGGCTCATGGTGCCTGTTAGGCCTAAGAAAATGAGCAAGCCACCAGCGGTACCTTCCGAAGTCAGGTTAACCAGCTTGGAGCCGCCTTTTAGGAAACTTAGGATTAGACCGAAGACACCGATAAGGATAGCCAATGCAAGAGGGTGAGCACCAGCGAGAGCGATGGTACCAATAAGAGGAATCATTGGGCCGTGGTTACCGGCAAGGTTTGCTTTCGGGTTGAAGAAACCAGAAGCAAGGATACAGAACAGCAGTGCAGGAATCAGCATTTCTACACGAGCAACTTCAATCGCGAAGTCTTTACCTAGGTTTACGTGATCCCAAGCTTGAGTTAGGCCATCAGCCCAAGACATCATTACTGCAGAGTACATCGCGATGATACCGATGGTACCAGCAAGTGCAGGAACAAGATCTTCAAGTTCAAAACGGAAATCACGGCCTGGAAGGTTTAGGCCAAAACGACGAGGCTTCATGATTTGAAGTTCGTGATCTAAGTAATCTGAGCGGCTCTCAAATTCAGAAGCAGGGCGGTGTAGCTCTTTATAGCTTTTCTCTTCTACTTCAGAGTTCGCATTATTCACAACGTCTGACATAGATTCCTCATATTTTTATGTTAGTAATTCTAAAATTGAATTATAAAATTTCGCGTAATTGCGTAATTGCGTTATTTCTTAGTTATAACTTATTAATATTATGTTGCACGGTTTTGATGTGCTTTATGCAGCTAAGTTAAAAGAAATGTTTGGCATTTTTAACGCCTTATTCTTTGCTGCTGAGTCTAACAAGCTTACCCTTTAGGGTGATTGATCTTGATCACTTTATGAGTTTATGTGAAAGAAAGCTACAAAACGAAGCGATTCATTAACGTACCGTTGATGAATTGTGTAATTAGTTTTCACAAATTGACGTTAGCTATCTTCTTCATGCCTTGCTCTACATAGCATCAGCCGGATACCTCTGACTTACTGAGTGGTTTTACTATTAGCAACTGGTCTCTTAGTTGCCTATGGAGTTTTAACCACTCAACGGCCTTTAAATGACGTTCTCGTATAGTGAGTTTGGTGTACTACTGCGGGTGTTAGATTTTGTCGGAAGCGCAGTTTTTAAGTTCACAAAACGTGTTTTTCTTGTGAGGCATCAAGCTACGAGAATCTCATTTTGATTAACTTTATTTAAACAATGTCAGAGTCGCAATTACAGCTTGTTGATACATTTCATTCAGTAAATTGAGACTAAAACGCTATTCATTGCATAATAAGTCAGAGTTAATCGCTATTTATTCTCAATTATTAGGTTAATAATTTGTTGCATGTTGTTTCGTGTGGTGCTAGTTTGTATCGCATGAAAAGGTCGGAGTACCTTGCATTTTCACAAACTTGGGAGAGAAAGCGCATGAAAGATGTACCAGCGCTGGACATAAAGGATTTACACAAAACGTTTGGTCAAAATGAAGTTTTAAAGGGAATTTCACTTTCTGCGCATAAAGGCGATGTAGTATCGATTATCGGATCTTCAGGGTCGGGTAAAAGTACTTTCCTTAGATGTATCAACCTTTTAGAGACACCTACTGCTGGCGAGATTTGGGTTAATGGTGAATTAATTCAAATGAAAAACAACCGCCAAGGTGTTTCTGTTCCTGCCAATGAAAAACAAGTACAGCGAATCCGTTCTCGTCTGGCGATGGTTTTTCAGGGTTTCAACCTGTGGTCTCATCTGACCGTTCTCGAAAATGTTATCGAAGCGCCTGTTCACGTCTTAGGTGTACCTAAAGCACAAGCGATTGAAAATGCTGAGCTGCTACTGAAGAAAGTAGGGCTATATGAACGCAAAGATTACTACCCGGGTCATTTATCTGGCGGACAGCAACAGCGTGCGGCGATTGCAAGAGCGTTAGCGGTTGATCCTGAAGTAATGCTATTTGATGAACCAACATCGGCACTTGATCCTGAGTTAGTAGGGGAAGTACTTGGTGTAATGCGCGATCTAGCAGAAGAAGGAAGAACCATGCTTGTGGTAACACATGAAATGGCTTTTGCTCGTGACGTATCAAATCATGTGATGTTCTTACATCAAGGCTTGGTGGAAGAACAGGGCGATCCAGCTAAACTGTTTACTGAGCCTGAATCTGAGCGATTACAACAATTTATCTCATCGATTTACTAATCAGAATTGAAATGCTGTTGCTAAGGTAAATGGCGACAGTGTTAACAATGAAACACAACAAGTAAGTTAATAAGTAACAACAAACACAATATTAAAATTAGCAAAACATAAAAACCTAAATCACAGGAGTAGGGATATGAAAAAGTGGTTATTAGTCGCGGCACTTGCTGCAACTGCTGCAACGGGCGTAGCTCAAGCAAAAGAATGGAAAACAGTACGTTTCGGTATTGAAGGTGCTTACCCTCCATTTAGCTGGACAGAAGCTGACGGTTCGCTGAAAGGCTTCGATGTCGATATGGCTAACGCGCTTTGTACTGAAATGCAGGTGAAGTGTAAGATCGTTGCACAAGATTGGGATGGTATTATTCCTTCTCTGCTTGCTCGTAAATATGATGCGATCATTGCAGCAATGTCTATCACGGAAGAGCGCAAGAAAAAGATCGATTTCACAGGTAAATACGCACTTATCCCAAACAAGTTCATCGCTAAAAAAGGTGCAGGCCTTAACTTTGATGATCTAAGTGGTCAAAAAATTGCCGTTCAACGTGCAACAACTCACGACAAGTACCTAACAGATAACTACGGCGACACAGTAGAAATCGTTCGTTACGGTTCATTTGACGAAGCTTACCTTGATCTAGCTAACGGTCGTGTTGCTGCTGTACTGGGTGATGCATCTGCTCTAGAAGAAGGTGTACTAAACAAAGCGGGTGGTGAAGACTACGAGTTTGTTGGTCCATCACTAACTGATCCTAAGTGGTTCGGTGAAGGTTTTGGTATTGCTCTACGTAAGCAAGACAAAGATCTGACTAAGCAATTAGATGCTGCAATCCTTTCGCTACGTGAAAAAGGCATCTACCAAGATATCGCTGCTAAATACTTCAACTACGACGTATACGGTAAGTAATCTCTAGCGTCACTTCTTAAGGGAGAGGCTCACCTCTCCCTGTCTTACCAACTTTTTCGCAGTTCTGTTGGAATTCATTATGTTTGATTTACAAGGATATGAAGCGTCGATCCTGAAAGGGGCGGTGCTTACAATCGAAGTTGCCTTACTGTCGCTAATTTTAGCTATGGTTCTTGGTATGCTAGGTGCCTTAGCAAAACTAGCGCCTTACCGCTGGGCTCGTGCTATTGCAACCCTCTACACAACCGTTATTCGAGGTATCCCCGATCTCGTATTGATGATGCTGATTTTCTTTGGTGGACAAATCCTTTTAAACAACAGTTTGTATTCCATCAATGAGTGGCTCAATGAGTGGTTCACATCAAGTGACCCTAACCACGAATGGACCGCTTACCTACCTGATTATATTGATGTTAGCCCATTTATTGCTGGTGTCTTAACCATTGGCTTCATCTTTGGCGCGTACATGGCAGAAACCTTCCGTGGTGCAATAATGGCTGTCGACAGCGGTGAGATGGAAGCGGCAAAGGCTTATGGCATGGGCCCTGTTTTAGCGTTCCGTCGTATTCTATTACCGCAAATGATTCGTCACGCACTGCCAGGGTTTGGTAATAACTGGTTGGTTTTACTAAAAACTACCGCGCTGGTTTCTATTATTGGCCTTGAAGACATGGTACGTGTTAGCTCTCTGGCGGCGGGTTCAACCAAAATGCCATTTACCTTCTATATGACGGTAGCAATCATCTTCTTATTCTTCACCAGTGTTTCGACGGGCTTACTTAAGTTGGTTGAACGTAAATTCAGTATCCACGCGAGGTAGTTATGGACTTTTCATTGATAATTGAAAGCCTGCCGATTTACCTTGGTGGTTTGTGGACAACGGCTTGGATGGTTTGTGTCGCTTTGATTGTTGGCTTATTCGTAGCCATACCATTAGCTATCGCTCGTAACAGTCCAAATATGATGATTAATGCACCAGCTTGGTCGTTCATTTATTTCTTCCGTGGTACGCCGTTATTGGTGCAGTTGTACCTGATTTACTACGGTATGGACCAATTCTTCCCAGTAAAAGATACACTATGGGAAAACGCGTGGTTCTGTGCTTTAGTTGCGTTTATTCTAAACACATCAGCATATACTGCAGAGATCATTCGTGGTGCTATTAATGGCTTACCGAAAGGTGAAGTTGAAGCAGCAAAAGCGTACGGCATGAGCACACCAAAGACTTACCGCCGCATCATTTTGCCAAGTGCTCTGCGTCGTGCATTACCGGCTTACAGTAACGAAGTTATCTTTATGCTTCATGGCTCTGCAGTAGCAGGTATCGTAACCATTATGGACCTAACTGGCGCAGCACGTTTGGTCAACTCACGCTACTACGCTCCATTCGAGTCTTTTCTAACTGCAGGTCTATTCTACATGGCGCTAACGTTTATCATCATTGCGATTTTCAAATTTGCAGAGAAGCGTTTCCTTGCTTACTTAAGGCCGTTAAGTTAACTCTACGATACAGATTTTCTTAGATAAACGGCGCTCTTGTAGCGCCGTTTTTAATTTCAATTCAATTGTTCGGGTTCTAATAAGTTTAAGTGGTATTTGTTAAATTCACTCCATAAATTACGAACCCATTAGTCGAATCAATTGACTTAAGTAAACCCATAGATACACTTGCTCCAATTTTTTTGAGTGTCGTATAACAATGAAAAAAAACATCTTATCTTTGTGTCTAATTCTGCCGCCGTCTCTACTACTTTCTGCATGTGGTGGTTCTAGTGATTCCGCTCAACCTCCGAGTAAAACGGCGGTACAAAAAGCGCTTGAATCCGGAGATGCATCCCTTGTATCTAATGCCAATGAGTTTATTGACGCCAGCCAAACGCTCGTTGCCCAATACAAATCTGATTACAGTCAAATTAAACAGTCTCTGTCTAAAAATTCAGACGGCACGCCGCTGCGCAATCTTCATTGGGATCCAACACACGATGCCGCGATAATCTTACCAACTTACGGCTTCAACGATGTCATCCTGCAAACCAATAAAGCGATGCAGAGTGGATATACTGACCAAGAGCTTGCGATTGGTATTGCAGGTTATACATCGAGCGGTAGTCGTTACGCTGCGTTAGCAAGTAACCCATTTCGAACTAAGCAACGTTCAACGGATTCAGTCAACGCAGAAATGGAAGTGTGGTTGAAAAACTTGGTGGGTTGGGCATCAGGCACAAGTTCACCTAAGAATGTTGTCTTGGCTCAGATGGATCAGTCTTATTATTTTCCTGATGACAAAGCAACGCGAAACTGGCTAACGAGCAACATCAATCCTTCGATGGTTATCAATGATGATAACGCCTGTGACGGCAGCAAATTAAGCCAATGTATTGAAACGAACAACCCTGATTTATTGATTTTGTCTCAAAAGTTAAATGATGGTGACGAAATTAACGATGTAATGACGGGGTTACGTTTGGCGTTCAACAGAAAGATTCCCGTGCTGTACTTGCATCTTGATGGCGGTATGACGGACTTAGGCAACGCACTATTTGCAGAAATGCATATGACGTATGTTGGTGATAACTATTGGCGCAGGCTAGGGCTGTCAAATTGGGATTCAACGCAACTGATTGATCGCATGCCAGATAATATCGTCAAACAGCAAGCACTTTTACAGCGCCTGAAACTCGATAGTTTCACTGTTGACTTAAATTTATGTGATGACAAATCTTGCCCAGATGAGTCCAACATGGATGAAGAGTTCTATAAGGCAGCGAACAGTATTCGTTCACACCTAACGACGCTTGATAGCAAAAAAATTGATCTCTTTGCATCCAAGAACTACGAATATGAAAAGCTGTTACTGCTACTTGCTGATCGCTACCGACAAGACGTTAAGTACCCAATGGGTAAAGACGTAACAGATAGAATCGACTTTCTTCGATCGTATTACAGTGATTACGCGACATACAACACTCGACAACATAATGCAGCACAGCCGAGTTTAGGGAACTTCAGCACCAAGAACTTTAAGAATGTCCCTCTCATCAGCAAGAATATTACTTTAGAGTCAAAGAGAAATTTCCGTGCGGCGGGTGTATACGCCTTACCGGGTAAGACGATCAAAGTGACGCGATTAGATAATAACAAAGTGGCAACGTCGATTGCCCTTAACACACTACGTAGTGGTGCGACTCATGAGTTTTCGGGTAAAGACGGCTATGCAAGGCCGAAGTTTTTGACTTCGGTAACTTACCCCGTAAAACATGGAGAAACGATATACCTGACCTCTGCCTATGGCGGGACATTACAAGTTCATTTTGATACCAACGATATCGATGTAGAGCTCCGTTTTGAAAATGTTGCCCAACACCCTGTTTGGCGAAGTAAAGCGGACAACGATAGCTTTGTCGCGCAGCTTGAAGAAGGAAAGTTTGATTGGGCTGAGTTGGTGACTCCCGGATTTGAAGTTCACTCTAAGCTAGACAAGATGAAAGAGTCTATTGGAGCTTCTGATTGGGCACAGCCGCATGATATGGCTCTCGCCACTGAGCGTTACGTACACAACCTTCCTCATGCACTTGCAGGTTTCAAAGGGCCAGGAATTGATGAAATTGCTGAAATTCATCAATACGGAGAGGCAAAGGGTTGGGAAATTGCGAACATTGATATTGTGAAGCACATGAATGCCGATCAAGCGACTTGTGGTTACGGTTGTTCAGGAAACCCTTACGATGCTTATTGGTCTTTTCATCCTCTAGGGCATGGTGATTTGCACGAGCTTGGTCATGGACTGGAAAGAGGACGTTTTAGATTCGCTGGATGGGAAGGCCACTCAACAACCAACTATTATTCGTATTTTAGTAAATCAAAGTATTACAAAGACACGACAAAGGTATCGTCTTGCCAAAGCCTAGACTTTAAAGGGCAGTATCAACTTTTACAGCAGAGCCGAACTCAACCAGATCCAAACGCTTTTATGGCGGCTCAAAATCAAACGGGTTGGAGTTGGGGGGCTCGTATGTTCATTCAAATGATGATGTTGACTGAGCAGCAAGGTGTATTGAATTCAGGTTGGCATTTACTAGGGCGCTTACACTTGATTGAACGCGAGTTTAATCGCTTGAAAGCCAGTGATACTCTTTGGAACAACGGTAAAGGCTCGATTGGTTTTTCAGATTACACCAAACAGGAAGCCGAAGGCATCACCAACAATGACTGGTTACTTATCGCATTAAGCTACGTTGCAGAAAGGGATATGACACAATACTTAGATATGTGGGGATTCAGTTTCAGTGATAAAGCGAAGCAACAAGTCACTGCTCTTAGTCTAAGTAACATGCCTTTGACATATTTTGCATCATCTAATCAAGGCTATTGCTTAGATGAATTTGCTAAGACGCCGTTAGATGTTGACGGCACGACCGCTTGGCCGCTTAATTAGGTATATGGCAGATCGAGTCACGAAGAAAAAAGAGAGGAGATATTAACTCCTCTCTTTTTTATATGGCTAAGTTTTGTTACCTAAAAGTAACTACTTAAACGTCGACCAAATCGGAGCGTGATCTGACGGTTTTTCAATGCCGCGTAGCTCGTAGTCGATGCCCGCTTCAGTACACTTATCAGCAAGCTTTTGAGTTGCTAGGACTACATCAATACGCAGGCCACGGTTGTCCACGAAACCTTTTGAGCGGTAATCAAACCACGAATATTGATCGTTCACTTCAGGGTGTAGCAAACGGAAGCTGTCCACAAAGCCCCAATCCATCAATGTTTTCAACCATTCGCGTTCTTCTGGTTGGAAAGAACATTTACCGGTTTTCAACCAACGTTTCGCATTAGGTTCACCAATACCGATATCAATATCGGTAGGGCTGATATTAATGTCGCCCATTACGATCACTTGTTCATCTTTGTTGTGGTAATCGTTCAGGTACGTCATTAAGTCTTTGTAGAACTCTCGCTTGTACGGGTATTTGGTTTCATGCTTGATGTTGTCGCCTTGAGGGAAGTAACCATTTAGCACAGTGATCTTCTCACCATTGTCGTCTTCAAACGTCGCCATGATCATGCGTTTTTGATGGTCTTCATTGTCTGTAGGAAAGCCTTTTTGTACCGAAATCGGCTCTTGCTTACACAGCATAGCCACACCGTAGTGAGCCTTTTGGCCGTGGAAGTAAACCTTGTAACCCATAGCTTCAACATCGGCTAGTGGGAAGGCTTCATCGTGCACTTTGATCTCTTGTAGACCAATCACATCAGGTTGGTGCTTATCGATAATAGCCTGAAGCTGATGAAGACGGGCTCTAAGGCCATTGATGTTGAAGCTAATTACTTTCATTTGTTTTTATACCTCTCGTAAACCCTTGTGATTGCTTGCTTTTCAAGGGCTTGCTGATTTGGTGGGTTTCATGATTAATCGTATTTAAGCATGCTTAATAATTTCTGTCGCCATTTTGTCGCCCCTAAATGGCGACAAAATGGTGTGAATACTCACTTTTACGCAGAATCTACTGAGTCTTTAGCAAGTCTAAAAAGAACGCGTATTCAAGTGCGTCTTCTTTTAATCGCTTAAATCGACCAGAAGCGCCACCGTGACCGGCTTCCATATCGGTTTTGAACAGCAGCACGTTGTTGTTTGTTTTCATCTCACGCAGCTTCGCCACCCACTTCATGGGTTCAAAGTATTGTACTTGTGAGTCATGCAAGCCTGTTGTTACCAACATGTTCGGGTAGCTTTGAGCCTTCACATTGTCATATGGTGAGTAACCTAGCATGTAATCGTAATAGGTTTTATCGTTCGGGTTGCCCCATTCGTCATACTCGTTGGTGGTAAGAGGAATCGATTCGTCAAGCATGGTTGTGACAACGTCCACAAACGGAACATGTGCTCCGATGCCACAGTACAGTTCTGGTGCTTGGTTGATGATTGCGCCCATCAATAGACCGCCAGCAGAACCACCAACGGCGAACACTTTATCTTGTGCGCCGTAGCCTTCTTCAACTAGCCCTTTGGTTACATCGATAAAGTCGTTGAACGTGTTTTGCTTGGTTAGCTTTTTGCCGTCCTCATACCAAGGGCGCCCGAGCATCTCTGAACCGCGGATGTGAGCGATCGCAAAAACAAAACCTCTATCCAGTAGGCTTAGGCGAGTTGAGCTGAAGGTAGGTTCGATCGTAGATCCGTAAGAGCCATAGCCGTATTGGTAGATTGGGTTAGTGCCGTCTTTCTTGAATAAATCTTTGCGATAAACCAGAGAGACAGGTACTTGCTTACCATCGCGAGCCGTTACCATAATTCGCTCTGATTGGTAGTTATCCGCTTCGAAATCACCCAATACAGGTGTTTGTTTCATGACTTCGGATTCTCCTGAACTTAGGTCGAAATCATAGTAAGTACCTGGTGTGGTTAAGCTGCTGTAATAGACGCGAACTTTTGAGTTATCTAATTCATAGTTACTTGTTAGGTAAGCAGCAAAAGCAGTGTCGTTAAATTCAAGTGGGAACTCTTTCCCTGTTGAGAGTTGACGAACTTTCACTGTAGACAAGCCATTCGCACGTTGCTCGTAAACCAGATGGTCATCAAACAGCTCGAAGTCAACAAGCTGAGTATTCTCGTCAGCAGGAATGACATCGACCCATTTAGAGCGGTCATGCATCTCTTCAGCAGTGACTTTCATTAAACGGAAGTTGACCGCTTGGTAGTTGGTGTAGATGTAGTAACAATCACCTAGCTTAGCGATGCTGTACTCGATACCCGTTTCTCGTGGGTAGAAAGCTTCAGCTTTAGCGTTTGGGTTGTTGGCATCTATGACTGAAACACCGCTGGTTTCTGTACTCGAGTGCCAAATGTAGACCTGTTCACCATCTTTGCTTTTACTTAAAGAGGTGTAATAAGCGCTATCGGCTTCTTCGTAGATTAGCTCATCGCTTGTTTGAGGTGTGCCTAACACATGGCGGTAAACTTGATAACCAAGTAATGTTTGTGGATCTTTTTTGATGTAGTAAAAGGCTTGGTTGTCGTTTTGCCATGCAATAGCGCTCGAAGCTCCTTCAATTTCATCTGTTAGGTATTCACCTGTCGTGAGGTCTTTAATCTTGATGGTGTAAATACGGCGGCTCAGCGTGTCTTCGCCATAGGCCAACAAGTTTTCGCTTGGGCTGATCGTTAAGCCACCAATACTGAAAAATTCATGGTCTTTTGCTAGTTCGTTAACATCTAAGATGACTTGCTTGTCTGTACCTAAAAAGTCATTTTCACGCAAGTGAACTGGGTATTCGTTGTCACCTGTGACTTCATTCGAGTAGTAGTAGCTGCCTTTGCGAACTGGAACCGAATGGTCGTCTTTTGCGATTCGGCCTTTGATCTCTTCAAATAACTGTTCTTGTGATGCTTCAGTGTGTTTCAGCACGGCCTCTGCGTACTGGTTTTCTTGCTCAAGATGCTGCAAGATCTCTGGGTCTTGGCGCTCATCATCACGCATCCAGTAATAACCATCGATTCGGGTATCACTATGAATCGTCATTGCATGAGGGACTTTCTTAGCTACGGGAGCTTGGGTTTGATGTGCGATGAGTTGCGATGGAGAGTTGTGGTCCATGGTTGTTATTCCTTGATTGCTGCATCCGGCGACAAGTGCGGCCGATACGGCTAATGTGGTTAAAGCGAAACGCATCTGTATATCCTATTGTGTACCTTACTCGTTTTAATGCCAGCATCCTTTAGTGGTTAGTTTTCTTCCAGTGATGTTATTTATAATGGGATTCTGGATTGGTACTTTCAGCGTAAGTGTCTGTTATTGTTTTCAATAAATCAAAGTAATGTTTAATGGAATCGATGGTAGATGTGAGCTGGGGGAAACGTGCAATGAAAAAGGGACACACTTTTCAGTCTGTCCCTCTTCGTTGTTTGAGCTGAGGTAGAGTTTACTTTAGATAGCCAATGGCATTTCGTTTGAATGGTCAGGTTTACGATTAACCCAACGTAAACCAAGCATGGCGATGAATGACATTGCAATCATCAAGCAACCGAGCGGAAGTTGGTCTTGAGCTGGGAAGAACGAGGCCAGTAGTGTTGCGATGCCAGCACCTAGATTTTGCATACCACCCAAAATTGCACCTCCAGTACCTGCGTGGTACGGGAATGGCGAAAGCGCCCCTGTTGTTGCCGCCGGGAATAAGATACCAGCGCCCAAAAAGTAAATCGTAGCACCACCGATCAAAGTTAATGCTGTTGTTTGACTAAATAGACCTGGTATCAACACCACGGTAGACCCTACCAAGATAGCAACTAGTCCAACATTCAGAGCGCGGCGCTCACTGCTACGTTGTGCGATGTAACTGGATAGGCCAGCACCGACTAAGTAACCTGGAATGGGTAATACAAACAACAAGCTTACTGTGGTTGCTGGCAAGCCAAGTACTCCGCCAAGTAATACACCTGCCGCAGCTTCAAATACCGCTACACCTGCAAATGTTGCGACCAATACCAATAAGAAACCTTGGAAACGTTTGTCAGATAGAACGAACTTGTAGCTGTTGGCAACCGATTCATGTTTGCGTCGTTCTTTTGGCAGAGTTTCCATCATGCTCGTCATCATGGTGATCACCACTGCGATACCAAACAGCGCCAGGAACAAGTAGCTAGAACGCCAACCGAAAGCTTCTGTTAAGTACCCACCTAATACAGGAGCCATCAATGGTGAGAAAATCACACACATGCTAATTAAGCTGTTTGCGCGGTGCAGTTCTGCGCCTTCAAAACAGTCGCGAGTCAATGTACGAGACATCGCACCACCACAACCGATGCCCAAACCTTGTATAAAGCTACCTGCTAAGAACCATTCATATTCGTGAGCAAACAATGCCACCAAAGTACCGATGATGTAGATGATCAAACCGACAACGATGATTGGTTTGCGACCTAGGCGATCAGAAAGTGGACCGTATGCAAATTGCGACAGACCATAAGGGATCAGGTAGCACGCCATCACAGCTTGAAGCGAAGATGCTGAAACCAAGAACTCACCCGCCATATGACCGATAGAAGGCACGTACATCGTTTGAGTCATTTGACCCACGGCAGTCAGAATAGCGATTAAAAAGGTAAGTTTCGCTAATGGAAACGTGGCGGACATTTGCGTATCTCTCCAAAAATTAGGACGTAAAAAGCCTTGGCGTTCCATTAAGGAGAGCCAAATAAGTAAAGTAACCTGGGAATCTAGGCGCGAGATATTAGAGATTGAGCGTCTACTTAGCAACCAAAAAGTGTGAAGTTGATCAAGATAAAAATCTATAGCTTGGATTATAAAAACTAATCCGATTTTATTGGGGTTATAAAATAATAAGGAGTCATTGGCTTCCTTAAAATGTTGCATTACTCTGAATCAATTTGCGTTATTCATGACCGGAAGCGTAGGCACAAAGAAGCCTAAGTCTGACAAGCTGAAAGCTCTTGAAATCAAAGCAATAACAGACAAAGTACACGATTTATTAACATTTCTATAAACTTTCGTTTTATATGCACGTAATTTGTGCTGTAATTATCCGCTAAGCTATTCGTCTAACTCATTCACATTGTGCATAGCAGTTTGTTACTAATGTGATGGTTACGGTTATGGAAGTCTTTTGGCTTAAATAAGGATATTAAATGCGCTCTCTATCAGTACAGTGGAAAATAACCCTCTTAGCAGGTTGTTGTTTAATCATTACGTCACTGTCTCTCATTGGTTTCTCGATCTACAACGCGACGAGCAATCAACAGGTCATAAAATCTCAAAGCTCAGAATCGGTGATTAACAAAACTCAACAGTTGTTGGCATCCGTTTCTCAGCTTAATGCTCAGGAAACTCAACGTTATGTCGATGAAGCTATTTATCGAGCAGAAATGTTGGCTTCTAGTGCTCAGTTTCTAAAGAACAACGCAGACGAAAACTTTACCCCAAGTGAAGAGCTTCGTACTGCGTTAGATGAAATGGTTCGTCGTTCTGTTTTGAACTTTGATTCTATTCAAGGAGCTTACCTAGTCTTCAAGCCCGATTTACTTGATGCTGAAGATGCGAATTATGTCGATGCGGATTATGTCGGCTCGAATGAAAGAGGGCGTTTTGCTCCTTATTGGAAGGTCGCAGATAATGGCGAGAACGTTCTTCCAAACGTGTTATCAGAATCAACATTGAGTGATAACAGCAATAGCGAACGCTTTTTCTGTCCTTTGTCATCTGGCCAAACGTGTATTAGTACGCCAAGAGTTGTGAGTAGCGTTGGTCAAGAACTGCTTACGTCTTCGATTTCGGTGCCTATCATCGTTGATGATGTGGCGATTGGTTTCTTGGGCATCGACTTAAGGCTCGATGGTTTGACCAATGTTGTCACTCAATCGGATCAAAGCTTGTTTGAAGGTGCAGGGGCGGTTTACGTCGTGAGTTTAGATGGTTCCGTTATCGCTTCTGATGATCAAAGTATTGCGGTTGGTTCGAGTTTTCAAAGCAACAATACAAGTAGCGATCTAATGACGGACTTTATCTTTGGTGGTGAAGTCACGACTCAATGGAGTGAGAATGGTGAGTGGTTACTCGCATTTGCACCTGTTGTTGCCGCCAACCAAACTTGGGGTGTGCTGTTTGAGATTCCAAGAGAGAGTGTGGTTGCTGACGCGAATCAATTGGATGCCATTATTAGTACTAAGCTAAGTGAAGGTATTAAGACTGAAGTGATTGCGGGTATTAGCTTTATTCTTTTCGGTCTAGCGATCATCGCTTTTGCTTCACTGTCCATTGTTAAGCCTATTCGACAGGTAGTTGAAAGACTGAACGATATTGCTTCTGGTGAAGGTGATTTAACGCAACGCTTGGAAGTGAAATCTCAAGACGAAATTGGTCAGTTGTCACAAGGGTTTAACCTGTTCTTAGACAAGCTTCAACACACTATTAAAGAGGTGATTCAGACCACTGAGCAAGTGGCGAGCACGACAAGCCAGGCGAAGGCCTCTGCATCAAGTACTCGTGAAAGTAGTGAGTCTCAGTTTAAAGAAGTGGATCTTGTGGCGACCGCGGCAGAAGAGATGACTCAGACTTCGGGCTTAGTGGTACAAAATGCTGAAATAGCCGTTGATGCCGCTTGTGAAGCGAATCGTTCTGCTCAGCAAGGCCAACAGGTTATCGAACTTTCTGCCGGTGAAATGAGAAAGCTGGTGGATCGTATGTCGAGCGCCGTGCCTATTGTTGAAGAGTTGGCTAAAAATAACGGTAACATCACTGAGATCTTAAGTGTGATTGAAGGGATCTCTGAGCAAACCAACTTACTGGCATTGAATGCGGCGATTGAAGCGGCTCGTGCAGGTGAGCAAGGTCGAGGTTTTGCCGTCGTTGCTGATGAGGTAAGAAACCTCGCAAGTCGCACACAGTCATCGGTTGGTGAAATCAGAACCGTGATCGACAAGGTCCACGCGGGCACTCAAGATGTCGTTGAAGCGATACAAGAAGGTAATATTCTCGCTAACGACACGGCATTACATGTTCAAAAAGCGGTCGAAGATCTGGGTTCGATCTTTACTTCTATAGAAGCGATCAGTGATATGAACAACCAGATCGTGAGAGCGGCAGAAGAGCAACAATCGGTTTCCGGTGAAGTGAACCAAAGTGTCGTTAATATCCGTGATTTGAGTGCGAAGATCTTGGATCAAGCCGCAGCTTCTGAACAAGTGGGTAGCGAAATTGATCAACTGTCCCAACAGCAGCAGAAATTGGTTAATCAGTTCAAGGTTTAGCCTAGTTGTTCACTGTATAGCTTTTAAGCTTAGTTAACAATTGAATAGAAAAAGGGACAAATGAAGATTTCATTTGTCCCTTTTATTTTTCTTGGGCTCCAAGGCTCTAGGGCTTGGCGATATCCGCGAAACCGATTAACGATGTTAGTCTTCGATAAACCAGTAACCTTTATTCACCAATTCCGTCACGACGGTTACACCTGAAGGAGAAAGATTAGTTGTTGAGTTAATTACCGAATCATCACACAGTACGTTTAGTAGCGAAGAATCAGCCTGTTCAACTTTAACGACTTCCCCATTGATGTAAGCTGTGTTGCTTTCATTCTCATGGTAGAGCGCTTTTAAGCCCGATACTCGACAAATCTCGCCTTCTGACTCTAAGTGCTGAGCGATCTCTTCTTCTGTCCATAATGGCTCAGGAGCGACGATATCAAGCTGGTGGCGTGATTGGCTTAGCAAACACCCCATGAATTCGCTGATGGTTTCAGGTTGCTCTAGTGCAGATTTCAACATGTCAGTTAGATTGCTTAAATCCGATGAACGAATCTTGCCGTAACCATCTTGCGTTTTGAATTCTGGATCGTGAAGATGAACGTCACCCATATCATGAGCAAGTACAAAATCGGCGAAGTTGCTGATTAGCTCTTGTTCTTTAGGGGAGCGATAGCCAATAGAGTAACTCATTGACGGCTCTAACGTGTTGCCTTCATGCGGGAAACCCGGTGGGATATAAAGGATATCGCCCGGCTCTAAAGTTTCATCAATGATCGGTTCAAAACCTTCGATTTGACGAAGTGCAGAAGCTTGGACTGTCTCTTTGTATTGGCCGACATCTTTCGTGCCAACCTTCCACTGACGTTTACCTTGGCCTTGAATGATGAATACGTCATATTGATCAATATGGGGGCCTACGCCGCCTTCTGGTGCTGAGTAGCAGATCATTAGGTCGTCGAATAACCAGTTTGGTAAAGCTTGGAACGCTTCAGTCAGCTTATTGGCACCTTGATGCCAGTGGTTAGCCGCTTGAACGATCAATTGCCAATGTGTTTCAGTGAGTTCGCCAAATTTCTCTTCTGAGAATGGACCATGTTCTGCTGTCCATTGGTTGTTGAGGTTAGAGACAAAGCGAGAATCCACTTCTTCTTCCATCGATAAACCAGCAAGTTCTTCCGGCGAAATTGGGTCGATGAAGTTTTGGAAGCCACCTTTCAAGATGGTTGGTTTTTTATGCCAGTAGTTTTCAAGAAACTCGGGCATAGAAAAGCTAAGTTGGTACATGTGAATCCTGTATGTTTTTATGCTAGATGCTAGATGCTAGATGCTAGATGCTAGTTTGGCTTGTAAATCTTGTTGGACAATCTTAATTGCTTCTAACGCAACCTTTGGGTCGATTTCGTTGCTTTCGAGCAGATAGATCAGGTCGACAGCTAACTTAACTTCTTCTGGGGCGTTATCCAGTGGTGATGATGGGTTATCAGTGTTCATTTCGCTTGGGGTTCTCTAAGTTAATCAGTCTCTCAATATTTTTCATTGAGTCTTCGCAGCGTTCTAATCGTTCTTTTGCTAATTGCCAAGCCTCGTCCGCTTTTTTCTTACTGTGGCGAGGCGCAGAATCAAACGCTAACTTGCGTACTCGTACTAAATCAACCAGTCGCTTTTGCCAATCTTGGTGCTGAGCGAGTTCGTTGTATAGGTCGTTAAGGTTTTTTCCTGACTTACTTTTTCGATCTAACCTTAAATCATGGTTGGCTAGTTCTCTTTGGATTGCAGCTATCTGATTAGTGAGTTTTTCTGTCAGGTAGTTGGCCCGAGAAGCAGTAAGTTGGTTTGTCGCTTGTTCTCGAACAATAGTGTTGTACGTTGCCTGAGTTTCGAGTGCGTAGGGCAGTAAAATAGAAGAGCTGCACTTAAACAAGGTTCTATCGAACAAGGCTTGATGATAAGCCCCTCGAGATTTATCAACCTGCGAGCAATGGCCAATTAAGGTATCAATGACGCTTTTTAATTTAGAGAAGTGATTCATTTTACTTACCTTGGGCGACTGGGCTATAAGGTTACAAACCAAGCTTCGTAAGCCAGCTTAATCGCAAGTACGCTTACAACAGTAACAAAAACAGGTCGTATAAATGTAGCACCGAAACGAATAGCAGAATGTGCCCCAACAAATGCTCCAGCCATCAAACAAAGACCCATAGTTAAACCAAGAACCCAATCAATATGACCAAGAATTGCGAAGGTAACCAAAGACGTAAAGTTACTGGTAAAGTTCATGGCTTTAGATAGACCTGAAGCAAGTAAGATATTGAGACGATAAAGCGCCATCGAGCTCACAGTCCAAAAAGCGCCGGTTCCTGGGCCAGCAACACCATCATAAAAGCCGAGAATGAATCCTTGGTACTTTTGCTTTCTCTTGAGTACCGGGCACGGTTTAGGAGACACATTATGGCTCACATCTGGAGTCTTATGAAAAATGGTATAGACCGCTGCTGCAAGAATGACTAGCGGTAATACCTTCTCTAACCACTCTGTGCTTATGGCATCAACAGTCAGGGTGCCGATTGTTGCACCTATTAAAGTAGATATGAAAGCATTGACCCAACATTCAGGTTTGAACAGCTTCTTGCGATAGTAAGTAAAAGCGGCTGTTGATGAGGCGAATGTTGCGGCCAGCTTATTAGTGCCGAGTGCAATGTGTGGCGGTAAACCAAGCGATAGCAAAGCTGGTACAGTTAACATCCCTCCGCCACCGGCGACAGCATCAATAAAGCCTGCAGCAAATGCAACCAAGGCAAGTATGACCAACATGGTTGGCTCAATCATTTCCATAAATAGCTAGTGTTCTCGTTATCGGCCGTTCGGGCAGCCACATGAAGAATCGAGGGATTAGTCATGCTGGGTTGTGAATGCAAGGGCCTAGCGATGGCAGGCCCATAACTACCACGAGGGTAGGAAAATTAGTATTTTATTGTTCTTTTAAAAGGCGGTAGCGAATCGAGTAGGGACTTTCCGTATCGCTTCGTGACTATGCGTCTATCAAGGATCGTGACTTTACCAGAATCTCGTTCTTTACGCAGCAATCTACCCACAGATTGAATAAGCTTTTTACTCGCTTCTGGAACAGTAATCTGCATAAAAGGATTACCGCCACGAGATTCAATATATTCTGAATGTGCCCGCTCTACAGGAGAGGTAGGAACACCGAAAGGGATCTTGGTAATAACAAGGTTTTCAAGCAGCTCGCCAGGCAGATCAAGACCTTCAGAAAAGCTACCCGTTCCAAAAAGAACGCTGGTTTTACCTTGGTCTATGAGCTTTTTATGTTTTTTTAGGATTTCAGTTCGTGAGGTATCCCCTTGAACCTGTAACGCCCACGACTTTTTAACGAAATCTGTTGCCAAAGCCTCGGCCACTTGGTTCATTTGCCAATAAGAAGAGAATAGAATGAGATTGGCTTTGTTGTCTTCTATTACCTTAGGCAAAATTTCAATAAGATATTCGGTAAACTGAGGTGCTTGTGGTTCGTACTTCATTGCAGGTACCACTAATTCAGCTTGGTTCTGATAATCAAACGGCGATGCCAAAGCAAGAAATTGTACGCCATCTTCTGCTTTTTGGCTGATACCTGATTGATGACAAAAAAAGCTGAAAGAGTTGAGTGCTCTCATGGTCGCAGATACTAACACTGCACCAACACAACGACTCCAAATCTGTTGGTCCAGTTGCCAACCGACTTCTAATGGTGAGACATTAACAACAAAGTCTCCCTCGCTTTCTTTGCTTAATTCAAGCCAACGAGCCAAAGGCGCCCCTTTTTCTCTCTTAGGTTCAGCCATTAATCGCCATACTTGAGCAAGGTTTTCTGTTCTTTGTATATAGAAGCCAATTTCTGCAAGCGCAGGCTCTGCAAGCTTTGCTGAAAGCTCTCCGTCTTTAACTCGTTCTGCAATCAAGTCTGCAATTTTTGCTACGGCTTGGCTCGCCTTTTGCGTTAATTGTTTGAGATCTTTCGATTCGCTTTCTAACCATTCAGGTAAGTCACCATGCTCGAAGCGATACAAGCCATCTTCGAAGTGGCTAGCGTCAAACTGTTTGCTCATTTGAGTCAGAGTCGGGATCAGTTGTTGTACTGAGTCTTGCAACTCATTTCTAAATCTATGAACACGTTTCTCGTCTGCTAGCCCCGAAAGCTTAGTGATCGATTGATTCAAACGCTCTAACCAAGAGGCAGCACCTTTTAAGCTTGCGGCAGCAGAGGAGTGATCTCTCGCTACGTGTGGCAAGTGGTGAGCTTCATCAAATATATAGATGCTATTTTCTGGTTCTGGCAGTATCACACCGCCGCCTAGGTCCGCATCAGCCATCACTAAACTGTGATTGGCGATAATCACGTCTGCTTTATCTAGCTCTGAACGTGCTTTTTGGAAAGGGCAGTCTCTGTGCGTAGGCATACTGTTGTTACAGCTGTGCTTATCACTGACAATCATCTGCCAAATCATGTTGTCGATAGGTTTTGGCCACGAATCACGGTCGCCATCCCATTTACCTTGGGTGAGGCTGCGGTACATGGTTTGCAGTTGCTCGATGTCTTTCTTTTTTGGTTTGGAATCGAACATGGCCATTTGACCACCATCAACCCCACACGCAGCGGCCAACTTCTCTGTACAACAATAACGCTGTCTTCCTTTCGCTAAGATGAAAGAAAACTCTCTATCAGTAAGTCGTCTATATAGAGGGAGATCTTTATTGACGAGTTGTTCTTGTAGCGCAACGGTCGCTGTTGAAATGACGATTTTACGATTGTTGAGCACGGCGACAGGAATTGTTGCCATTAAATAAGCCAGTGACTTCCCGATCCCGGTACCTGCTTCAGCAACAATCATGCGATTACTTTTGTGGTATTGACCACAAAGTGTCTTCGCTATTTCTGCAACAAGGTAATTTTGAGCACGTCGAGGTACAAAGTTATCCAACTGATCTTGGAGGTTTTGATAACTGGTGCGTATAGAATTTTGAATTTTAGTAGTTAGCATACTGTGACCTACGTAACGGAGCGAGGATAGTAGCACATATCACTAGTCGGTACATTTACCGCAAAATAGCTTGCTTTTGAATCAAAGGTAGATCTCGTTCACAAAAAAAAACTGAACCTTCAGGAACTTAACGATTTTATTTATGTTACGAAATATATATATTAAAAAATCGCACGATGCAGGTGTTAAGTTCTGTGAATCACGATTTAAACCTAAATGAGTGGAGTATTATACTTAATTGTTCTTTATTTGGGCTATTATATTTCCCTTTAAATTTAAGGGTAAGTTGCTCGTAAAATGATGAAAAAAAATGTAAACCTATGATTTTTATGTATTTTTGTTTTTTTTAGGTTTGTTTTTAGTTTATTTGACACGCAGGATAATCTTTTGCAATCTAGACCACGAAATTTAGTGGCGGTGATTAACTACCAAAGAGTAGTAATGACCAGTCATAAAAAATAAAAGGGAACCGGGCAAGGATCTCCCATTCTTAGAAAAGGCAGTGGATTTATTATGAAAAAGACTCTATTAGCTCTAGCAGTTATGACAGCAGCTGGTTCTGCAAACGCAGCAATCGAAATTTACAACCAAGACGGCGTTTCTGTTGACCTTAAAGGCGACATCGAAGTTGTATACAGCAACGAGTACAAAAAAGGTTCTTCAATGGAACAAAAAATCGAAGATGCTGACTTCGGTTTTGATATCAAGTACATGGTAAACGAAGAGTGGAAAGTAGGCGCTTACTGGGAATTCAACGGTTCTGAGAACGCAAATGCTGAAAAAACTCGTAACGGTGATACATACGTAGCAGCATACAACGATACTCTAGGTTCAATTAAGTTTGGTCGCCTATGTACTGCTGTTGATGATCTAGGCATTGGTAAAGATGAAGCTTACGGCATCTCTACACTTCTAGATAATGCAACTAACGAGTGTGCTGACGAAGCTGTTCGTTACGACTACGACAATGGTGCTCTTTACGCAACTCTAGGTTACGTACAAGACAAAGTAAGTGGCGCAAACAACAAAGAAGAGAAAGGTAAAGATACTGAGTACTTCGACGCTCGTATGGGTTACCGTTTTGCTGATTTTGATATTTCTGCTTTCGTTGCTGATTTCGACACAAACGTGGCAAAAGGCGATCACCAAGGTTACGGTGCTGAGCTAGTATTCTCTGGTATCGAGAACGTTTACCTATCTACAGCATACTACGGTGTAAACTCTGATACAGCGAACGATGACAACGCAACAATCGCATTTGCTGCGGGTTACACTATGGGTCTTTGGGGCTTCAACACTGGTTACTCAATCGGTGACCACGATGTAGCTCTTAAAGACGAAGATCGTTGGTTCGTTAACTCTACTTACGCAATCGCACCTAACACTAAAGTGTACGCGGAAGTTGGTGGTATCGATTCAGATGATAAAGCTACATACAAAGCTGATAACGGTCTAGCAATTGGTGTTGAAGCATCATTCTAATGATCTCGTAATCGAGTTTTAGAAAAAAAGCCACCTTAGGGTGGCTTTTTTGTTAGTATAAAGAGTAGTTTATTCGATTTGAAAGAGAGACATGATGAAGAAAGCATTACTAGTTTTAGGTTTATTTACAACTGTTATTGGCAGTGTAAGTGCGGCAACCCTAACGCCTCAGAAAGGCGTATCTATCCTATACATTAATGGTCAAGCAGCTCCGAATAAAATCAGTGAAAATCAGATTAATGAAGGTTTTAACCAGGTTTTAGTTCGCTTTGATAAAAAATTTGGTAACAGCGGTGTTTACTCTTCGGCACCTTATGTATTGAATTTTGATGTTACTGGTGAAGAGGTTGAAATTAAGGCTCCAAAAGTACGTAGCTATATGGAAGCGGAGAAGACCTTTGAAGCTGTGAATCCATCATGGGTAGTTTTTCAGGATGATGTGACTGTTAAATATCAGCAAGATGTTATTGAACGCAAACCCGGTTTTGCGCCATTTGGCGGGCTAGAGTCTCGACTGGCTGAGTACAATGCAAGTAAGGCAGTCTATTTTAAAGATGGCGTGTTACTTGATAAGCCAGCTGAAGCGGTAGTATTAACTTCTGTGGTAGATAATACGACAGCACAGACAAGCGGCAAAGCTCAGAAACCAGTGAAACTGGCTGAGACTCAGAATATTGAGCAATTGCAGGCTTGGTACATCAAAGCTTCTAAGCAAGAACGTAAAGAATTCCGTAAATGGATGATTGACCAAGAGTAATCAATCTTCATCTACAAAAAAAGCGAGACTAATAAGAGTCTCGCTTTTGCTATATTAGTACTTTTTCTGTATCAGTAACAGCTAAATATCTTTCCATTCACCTGGCTGAAGCTGACCCACATCCATATTGCCCATTGAGTAGCGGATTAGACGCAGGGTAGGGAAGCCTATGTTTGCCGTCATTCGTCTTACCTGACGGTTACGTCCTTCGATGATGGTAATCGCTAACCATGTTGTTGGTATCGCCGCTCTGAAGCGCACAGGAGGAGTTCTTTCCCAAACCTGAGGTTCTTGCATCACTTCTACTTCTGCAGGCAATGTCATACCATCTTTTAGCTCAACACCTTTTCTCAATTTATCTAAATCTTTCTCAGAAGGCGCACCTTCAACCTGTACCCAGTAAGTCTTGGTCGATTTTGAGTTCGGCTGAGTCAACTTAGCTTGAAAGATGCCATCATTAGTCAAGACCAATAAACCTTCACTATCTCGATCTAAGCGACCAGCAGCATAAACATCTTTTACGGGAATAAAATCCGCTAGCGTTTTTCTACCTTCGCCATCAGTGAACTGGCTGAGAGTATCAAAAGGTTTGTTGAATAGAATCACTTTGCGATCTTCGGGCGCTACCTTAGGCTTTGCGTTGGTAGGTTTGCCTTTATATCGGTGTTTGCTGGAGTGCGGTTTTTTGTGTGAACTGCCAGTGTCATTTTTGCCACTGTGTTGATTCTGTCTATTACCGCTTTGTTTTAATGTGGTACCAGAACGAGCCGGTTTGTCTGAACGAGATGCGCTGCGTGAGCGAGTAGACATGTTAACTACCTTGCAAAAATGTAAACGAAGTGTGCCGAAAAGTTTTCATAGAAACGGAATTGAGCTATCATTTGCGCGCCTAAAAGACACAAAATAGAACAAGTTGATGGACTCTTAAGCCTGATTTGTTTAATTATACCTTCGTGTTTTATTATAACTGGCTCTTTTATTAAAACAATGCACTCACGGATTTGGCTCATGCTGTCATCAAGATTGCATGAAAAATAAGATAGAGTACGACTATCGAGTAAGCAGTTTTCACTCTCAGAGTGGCTTACTGGTCAATTTATAACACTCTCACTGCTTTAAGTGAGCTTGTAAGAACTATAGGGAAATTTCATGCCTACTGAAAAACCAACGATCATCTATACCATTACTGATGAAGCTCCGGCGCTAGCAACTTACTCTCTGCTGCCTATCATTCAATCTTTTACGGCTTCTTCTGGTATTAACGTTGATACTCGCGACATTTCACTTGCAGGGCGCATTATTGCCAACTTCCCTGACTACCTGAACGAAGAGCAACGTATTGGTGATGCATTAGCAGAATTAGGTGAGTTAGCTAAGACACCTGAAGCGAACATCATCAAGCTTCCAAATATCTCTGCATCTGTTCCTCAACTTCAAGCAACAATCAAAGAGCTTCAGTCAAAAGGTTACGCACTTCCTAATTACCCAGAAGAAGCAAACACTGACGAAGAGAAAGCCGTTAAAGCGACTTACGATAAAATCAAAGGCAGTGCTGTAAACCCTGTGTTACGTGAAGGTAACTCGGATCGCCGCGCTCCACTTTCTGTTAAAAACTACGCGAAGAAGAACCCACACTCAATGGGTGCTTGGTCTGCGGATTCTAAGTCGCACGTTTCAAGTATGGACGACAAAGACTTCTTCGGCAGCGAAAAGTCAGTAACAATTGAAGGTGCTACAGAAGTTAGCATTGAATTCGTTGGTAAAGATGGTGCGAAGAAAACTCTGAAGCCCGCTTTTGCATTGCAAGATAAAGAGATCATTGATGCGTCAGTGATGAACAAGGCCGCTTTGGTTGCGTTCTTCGAGAAAGAGATCGCATCAGCTAAAGAGCAAGGTGTACTGCTTTCTCTTCACATGAAAGCGACGATGATGAAAGTATCTGACCCTGTGATCTTTGGTCATGCAGTTAAGGTTTACTACAAAGACGTATTCGCTAAGCACGGTCAACTGTTTGAAGAGCTTGGTGTTGATGTAAACAACGGCATCGGCGATGTATACGCAAAAATTGCTGCGCTTCCTCAAGAGCAGAAAGAAGCGATTGAAGCTGACCTACAAGCGGTATACGAGACTCAACCACCACTAGCGATGGTTGATTCGGATCGCGGCATTACTAACCTACACGTTCCAAGCGACATCATTGTTGATGCATCTATGCCTGCAATGCTGCGTTCTTCAGGTCAAATGTGGGATCCAGAAGGTAAGCAAAAAGACACGAAAGCTATGATTCCTGATCGCAGCTACGCAAGCATCTACCAAGCAGTTATTGATTTCTGCAAAGAGAATGGTGCTTTCGATCCAACAACAATGGGTAGTGTACCAAACGTTGGCTTGATGGCTCAAAAAGCCGAAGAGTACGGTTCTCACGATAAGACTTTTATCCTTGAAGCTGCTGGTCAGGTTCAAGTTGTTGACGCTTCAGGCGTTGTGCTTCTAGAGCAAGACGTAGAGGAAGGTGATATCTTCCGTATGTGTCAGGTTAAAGATGCACCGATTCAAGACTGGGTTAAGCTAGCGGTAACTCGTGCTCGTGCTTCGGGTGTTCCTGCAGTATTCTGGCTAGACGCGTCTCGCGCGCATGATGCTCAGCTTATTAAGAAAGTTGACGCTTACCTTCCTGAATATGATACCGATGGTCTTGAAATTAAGATCCTTGCTCCTTTAGAAGCAACTCAGTACTCACTGGTTCGTATCAAAGAAGGCCTAGATACTATTTCGGTTACAGGTAACGTATTACGTGATTACCTAACGGATTTGTTCCCGATTCTAGAGCTTGGTACGTCAGCTAAAATGCTATCGATTGTTCCACTTATGAACGGTGGCGGCCTGTTTGAAACAGGTGCTGGCGGTTCTGCGCCTAAGCATGTTCAACAAGTAGAGAAAGAAAACCACCTGCGTTGGGACTCTCTTGGTGAGTTCTTGGCACTAGCGGCATCTCTAGAGCACCTAAGCGTAGTAACGGGGAATGCTAAGGCACAAGTTCTCGCTGACGCGCTTGATAAAGCGACGGGTGAATTCCTAGATAACAACAAGTCTCCTTCACGTCGAGTGGGTGAGCTTGATAACCGTGGTAGCCACTACTACCTTGCAGCATACTGGGCGAAAGCGCTGGCTGAGCAAACGGTTGACGCTGACCTTGCTGCTGAGTTCGCAGGTGTTGCAACTCAATTGGCTGAAAGTGAAGAAGCTATTGTTGCTGAGCTGAATAACGCTCAAGGTCCAGCTGGCGACTTAGGCGGTTATTACCTACTTGATGATGCATTGGTTTCATCACTAATGCGCCCAAGCTCAACGCTAAACGCATTTATTGACGCATAGTGATTGGACTCATCGTTAGTAAGTCATGAACATGATTTACTAACGAGTTGCTTGGTCTGGCAGTTAAGTCACAGATAAAGTCAAAACGAAAGACGCTTTAATGATAACGTTAAAGCGTCTTTTTTTATTCATAATGCTTCCTAGACCTAGACCTAGACCTAGACCTAGACCTAGACCTAGACCTAGACCTAGACCTGCTAAAGGGATCTCTCGGACGATTTGTACTGGTGAATAGCTTTTAGCTCTCAGATCGAAAAACCGCCCATTTAAGCCTGTATTACAGGTATGAAATGAGCGGTTTCAATGTTCTGCTTACCTGACAGTCGTTTATTAAGACTGATAGAGGTCTACATGTTTGGCAATCGCCTATTTTACGGCGCTGCCTTCTACAGGAACAACGGAGCTAGCATGGGAGCCTTTAGGTCCACTTTCTACTTCATAATCGACCTGTTGACCTGCCTTTAAGGTTCGATAACCTTCCATTTGTATTGTGGAGTAGTGCGCGAAAATATCGCCATCTTCACCTTCTGGACAAATAAAACCAAACCCTTTGGCATTGTTAAACCATTTTACTGTACCTGTAGCCATGCTATACATCCCTCATGCATTTTGTTACTAACGTTGTTATATCAAATCAATGTAAGTTCGATTGATATTATTCCTATCAACTAAACAATTTCAGCTGATAGCTTGAATCTCATACATTGCTTACGGAAATTAACGCTACCCTGCGTAATTATTCCTTATTATAAATTTTTAACGCTTATTACTAGGTTTAGAATCGTGTTACGAAGTTGTATCAGAAAAACCTTTTAGCTCCAATGTAGCTAATGATTGAGTACAGTCAATAGCAAATTGGTATAAAAATGATCAATTTTAATAACAAATCACATTCGAGATTGGCTGCATACTATTAACTAAATAGTAACTTAACGACGATCTTATCGTCACCATCAATAGTTGTGGTGTCTTTTTAATCAATCACATATGTTAATCCTGTTAATCGAGATCTTTTATTTGCAGCGATGGAAATGGTGGATTAGGCTCAGTATAGAGGAATATTTTTTGGTACTGTTTCTTGGTGCAGTTTCTTAGTACACCGTAATGCGTGAATGTGGTAAATTTGAGTTAACTAAACATTCACTACTTCCGAAAAATAACCCTTAGCAAAGCTAATATGAGCAGAAACTTTGAATGGGCATCTCCAGGCTCAGATTTACTGGAGAAAGAGAGAACGAAAGTAAAGCCACCGGCAATGTATAACGTTGTATTACATAACGATGACTACACGCCCATGGACTTTGTAATCGAGATCCTAGAGCGATTTTTCTCACTAGATATCGAAAAAGCAACGGAAGTGATGCTCAAGGTTCATTATGAAGGTAAAGCTATTTGTGGCACATACAGTGCTGAAATAGCGGAAACAAAGGTAGCGCAGGTAACGATGTACTCAAAGGAAAATGAGCATCCGCTACTATGTACAATGGAGCAAGTGTAAATTGCTCGAACAACACTGTTGTTCCCTTAGGAGGTACTTATGCTAAATAAAGAATTAGAGACGAGTTTAAATGGCGCATTTTCTCGTGCGCGAGACAAGCGACATGAATTCATGACTGTCGAACACCTCCTACTAGCATTATTAGAAAATGATGCGGCCAAGGAAGCGCTCCAAGCTTGTCAGGCTGATCTCGATGCTCTTCGCAATGAGCTCGATATTTTTATCGACCAAACGACCCCACTCATCCCTGAAAGCGACGAGACTCGTGAAACCCAGCCCACGCTGAGCTTTCAACGAGTACTTCAGCGCGCTGTTTTTCATGTTCAATCTTCAGGTCGCAGCGAAGTAACAGGTGCAAATGTACTTGTGGCTATTTTTAGTGAGCAAGAATCTCACGCGGCATATCTTCTTAAGAAAAACGACATCAGCCGCTTAGACATAGTGAATTTTATTTCACACGGTATTACCAAAGGCAGCAATGAAGGCGATAGCGGTTCATCTCCTGATTCATTTGGTGGTGCAGAGAATGCCGAAGAAGCTAACTCAGAAGATCGTCTAGAAAATTTTGCGACCAACCTTAACGAAGTAGCGAAGCAAGGTAACATTGACCCACTCATCGGTCGTGACAAAGAGCTAGAACGTACCGTTCAAGTTCTGTGTCGTCGTCGTAAGAACAACCCTCTATTAGTGGGAGAGGCGGGTGTGGGTAAAACTGCTATCGCTGAAGGTCTTGCATGGCGCATCGTTGAAGGCCAAGTCCCTGAAATCATTCAGAGCAGCGTGATTTACTCTTTGGATATTGGTTCATTGCTTGCGGGAACGAAATATCGTGGTGACTTTGAGAAGCGCTTTAAAGCGATTCTGAAGCAACTCGAGAAAGAAGAAGACGCTATCCTGTTCATCGATGAGATCCATACCATTATTGGTGCGGGTGCAGCATCGGGTGGTCAGGTGGATGCGGCAAACCTAATTAAACCGCTATTAAGCAGCGGTAAATTACGTTGTATTGGCTCAACCACTTACCAAGAGTACAGCAGTATTTTTGAGAAGGAGCGTGCTTTATCTCGTCGCTTCCAGAAAATCGATATTGTTGAACCATCGCTAGATGATACAACCAAAATTCTGATTGGCTTGAAGCCAAAATACGAAGCTCACCACGAAGTACGTACACCAACAAAGCGTTACGTGCCGCTGTGGAGTTGTCTGCTAAGTATATTAATGAACGTCACCTTCCAGATAAGGCGATTGACGTTATTGATGAAGCGGGTGCTCGTAGTCGTTTGGCGCCTGCAAGTCGTCGTAAGAAAACGGTAAGCGTGGCTGATATTGAGTCAATGGTTGCGAAAATGGCGCGTATTCCTGAGAAGTCAGTATCGTCTTCAGACAAAGATACGCTGCAGAAACTGGATGACCGCATGAAAATGTTGGTATTCGGACAAGACCCAGCGATCGATGTATTGAGCGAAGCGATCAAGCTAACTCGTGCAGGGTTGGGAGCAGACAATAAACCTGTTGGTTCATTCTTGTTTGCTGGCCCTACTGGTGTCGGTAAAACAGAGGTGACTGTTCAACTGTCTAAATTGATGGGTATTGAGCTTCTGCGCTTTGATATGTCTGAGTACGGCGAGCGTCACTCGGTAAGCCGCTTGATCGGTGCGCCTCCTGGTTATGTTGGTTATGATCAAGGTGGTCTGCTAACCGATGCTGTTATCAAGAACCCACACTCTGTTGTGCTACTTGATGAGATCGAGAAGGCACACCCAGATATCTTTAACTTGTTATTACAGGTGATGGACAACGGTACGCTAACCGACAACAACGGTCGCAAAGCAGATTTCCGCAATGTGATCCTAGTGATGACGACCAACGCTGGTGTTGCAGAAACCGAGAAGAAATCGATCGGTTTGATCCAACAAGATCATGCGCCAGACGCAATGAGTGAAATCAAGAAGGTATTTACTCCTGAGTTCCGTAACCGTCTTGATAATATCATCTGGTTCAACAGCCTTGATCCAAGTGTGATCAGTCAAGTTGTTGATAAGTTCATTGTTGAGCTTCAGGTCCAACTGGACGCTCGTGGTGTATCTTTAGAGGTTTCTGAGGATGCTCGTCATTGGTTAGCTGAAAGAGGCTATGACAAGACCATGGGCGCTCGTCCGATGGGACGTGTGATTCAAGAGAAGCTTAAAAAGCCTCTTGCTAATGAGTTGCTGTTCGGAAGTTTGGTTGACGGCGGTACGGTTAAAGTATCTCTGAAAAAAGACGAACTGGATTTCATCTATGTTGGTGCGAAAGAAGAGGTTATGCATTAGGCATACTTCTTAAACACTAACGGCTTATAAAGAGCACTGAGTACAGTTAATCACGATATTAAACGCATGACTTTGGTTGTGCGTTTTTTTATGCTTGCTAGATGCTAGATGCTAGATGCTAGATGCTAGATGCTAGATGCTAGATGCTAGGTTGGTGTTGTTGGAGTGGTAAAAAGTTCAGGCGATAAAAAACGGAGCCTTGAGGGCTCCGCTTCTTATCGTATTCGGTAATTAAAAATTAACGAGCACGGAAGACGATGCGGCCTTTAGAAAGGTCGTATGGAGTCATCTCAACAGTTACTTTATCACCAGTAAGAATACGGATAAAGTTCTTACGCATTTTACCAGAGATGTGTGCTGTCACTACGTGACCGTTTTCAAGCTCAACACGGAACATTGTGTTTGGTAGAGTATCAAGGACAGTGCCTTGCATCTCGATTACGTCTTCTTTAGCCATCTAATCCTCTTTCGAAATTTGGCGGTTTTCAACGGCTTGATTGTGCCGTTAAAATCAAAATATGTAAAGTTGTCGCGTATTCTACCCTCGCCACCGCTGATTTACTAGCCTTTGATGACGTTGAAATCGTACTTTATAGTTCATCGCAGGGCATTCATCGATTTGATAACCCAAATATAACCATTGTTTTTGTTCTTTCTGGGCATGTTGGATCTGGAATAGAACGCCAAGAGTTCCCATGGAAATGTCGATATCAGGGTCGAAGAAGGTATAAAACGCGCTCGTACAGTGAGACATGATGTCTGTAACGGCAATGCCGACTAACTGCCCCTCATCATAGATGTGCATGAACTTTGTAACAAGCCATTCATTTTTAGAGAAATGCAGAAACTCTTCTTTCTTCGGTGGATACATGGTTCCCGAACGGTGGCGAGCGGTTATATAGCGGCTATACAAGTCAAACCAGTTGTCATCCATTTCATCTTTCAGCTCCCAACGCAGCGCTTTGGCCTTGTTGAGTATTCGTCGTTGGCTCTTGGAAAACTTGACCTCGGGAATCGACAGTCGAATCGCTTGGCACGATGAGCAATTATCGCAATGTGGTTTATAAATGGTTGTTCCACTGCGGCGAAATCCATTCGCAAGCAGAACTTCATAGTTATCTGCGGTGTGCATGTGTTCATCAAGCGTGACTGCCACTCTTTCTTCGAGGTGGGGTAAGTAACTGCAAGCGTGATTGTCTGTTAATCCAATTCTGATTTGTTGTAAATCTGGATTCATTAAGGCATTTCCTTTAGCCATTGTTTTTTAAAACATGCATCGTTAACGGACGTTTCTTTGAGTAATCGAAGAGAACTCAGGAATTCATCCCTATCAACCTCGATAGCGCCCAAGGATTCCAAGTGTGGGTTCATGACTTGGCAATCAATGAGTTGTCCGCCGAATTGTGTAAAGTGCTCGCAAAAGTACCATAGCGCAATTTTAGAGGCATTAGTCTTCAGGCTGAACATCGATTCACCGCAAAAGACTTGGCCTCTTTGTAAGCCGTAAAGTCCGCCGATCAGTTCATCATCTTGCCAAACCTCAACCGAGTGGCAGAAACCTAATGAAGCGAGTTTGCGGTAGGCTGACTGCATGTCGCTGTTTAGCCAGGTTTCTTCTTTGGGCCTTAGTGAAGAGCAATAACCAATTACTTTGTCCGTCGCTTGGTTGATGCTGACTCGGTAATTGTGCTTTCTTTGAAACTTTTTAAGACTTTTTGACGGTTCGAATGTCTTAGGATTAAATACCGCTCGCGGTGCAGGGCTCCACCAAAGTATAGGCTCACCTGGGCCATACCATGGAAATATACCTTGGCTATAAGCGTTCAGAATTCGTATGGGTGACAAATCACCACCGAACGCGAGTAGACCGTTGGGTTCATCAAGCGCGTCGAAGGGCGAAGGAAACTCTATACTAGTAGTATCAAGTTCGGTTAGGTATATAGTCATAAGTACCGCATTACAGATTAATCACTGACCAAGAGGTCTTTAGGAGTTTTACCATGAAGAAGTTGCTTTGGATTTTACTTGTTTTGCCCATGTTGGCAAATGCAGCTTACAACAGAAACCAAGCCAGACCAGTGAATGAGGTCGTTTACGGTGAGGTTGATACGGTCAGGTACATTACCCAACAGGAGATCGTAGAGTCGAAAGCGAATGGTTGGGAAACCTTGTTGGGTGCGGCAATTGGTGGTTTGGTTGGTAATCAGTTTGGTGGCGGCACAGGTAAAGAAGTCGCAACGGCGGTTGGTGCTGTAGCGGGGGCGGGGATCGCTCGTAATCGCGGCAATACGCAATATCGGGTGGAATATAAACTCGTTGAATTATTGGTTAAAACCAAGGATGACAATCTGGTTAACATCATTCAAGACGTTGACAATTCGATGTTGTTCAATAGAGGTGATGATGTGCGGATTCTCTATTTTTCAGATGGCGTTCGAGTTGATCTAGTGTACTAGTATACAAATGTGTTTGGTTGGCTAATTAATCGCCTTTATTGAGGGGATTAGCTCTGGAGTTCGTCGGAAAAGTTCGTTAGTCTGCAAGTACGAAGAATTATTCATCACCCGAAAATAAATACGCGCCAGTGACTTCGGGTGGTACAAGGACTATAAGAACTAATGGAAAGCCTTACGTTACAACCAATTCAGAAAGTGAGCGGGGAAGTTAACCTACCTGGCTCAAAAAGTGTTTCTAATCGTGCGCTTCTTTTGGCTGCACTTTCAACGGGAACAACTCGCCTAACAAACTTACTAGACAGTGATGACATTCGTCATATGTTGAATGCATTAACACAGTTAGGTGTTGATTATCAGTTGTCTGCAGACAAAACAGTTTGTGAAGTGACAGGTGTTGGTGGTGCATTCTCAAGTGACAAAGCCCTAGAGCTTTTCTTAGGTAACGCGGGTACAGCAATGCGTCCATTGGCTGCTGCACTTTGTTTAGGTCGCGGTGAATACGTTCTTACTGGTGAGCCACGTATGAAAGAGCGTCCAATTGGTCACTTAGTGACTGCTCTGCAAGAGGCCGGCGCCAACGTCGAATACTTAGAGAACGAAAATTACCCACCGCTGAAGATCACGGGTACTGGGCTAAAGAGTGGTACAGTTTCTATCGATGGTTCTATCTCTAGTCAATTCTTGACGGCATTTTTGATGGCTGCACCTTTAGCTGAAGGCGAAGTGACCATCAAAATCGAAGGTGAATTGGTTTCTAAGCCTTACATCGATATTACGCTGCATATCATGAAGCAATTTGGTGTGGATGTTATCAACAGTGACTACCAAGAATTTGTGATTCCAACTGGGCAATCTTACATAGCACCCGGTGATTTCTTGGTTGAAGGTGATGCATCATCTGCGTCATATTTCCTTGCAGCCGCTGCTATCAAAGGTGGCGAGATTAAAGTGACAGGTATTGGCAAAAACAGTATCCAAGGTGATATCCAATTCGCTGATGCACTTGAGAAAATGGGTGCTGAAATCGAGTGGGGTGATGACTACGTTATCTCTCGTTGTGGTGAGCTAAAAGGCATTGATATGGACTATAACCATATTCCAGATGCGGCGATGACAATTGCGACAACGGCTCTGTTTGCTAAAGGAACAACCGCAATCCGCAATGTTTACAACTGGCGTGTGAAAGAGACGGATCGCTTAGCGGCAATGGCAACAGAACTACGTAAAGTAGGCGCTGAGGTGGAAGAGGGTGAAGACTACATCATTGTTAACCCTGTGGCTGAACTGACGCACGCGGCGATTGATACTTACGATGATCACCGCATGGCGATGTGTTTCTCATTGGTTGCTTTGAGTGACACCCCGGTGACGATCAATGATCCAGGTTGTACATCCAAGACATTCCCTGACTACTTCGATAAGCTGAAAATGCTGAGTCTATAAAAATACTAAGTCTATAAAAATGATAAGTATATAAAGGTCCAGGAACAAAAAAGCTTGCCTAGATGGCAAGCTTTTTAATTATTGCTGAATTGTAAATTCTTTCGAAAGGTGATGCGCCAAGTACTTAAACATGTTAAATACCGCGGTTGTATTTTCTGTCGGCATTCCGTTGTTGTCTAAGAAGTATTCACCTTTGAAAATGAGTACATCGTCTTTTTCTACTACGCTGTTTGCGCGCATGCCTTCAATGTAGTCATCATGTGATTGGATAATTTGGTTTGCGATAAGCAGTAAATCAAATTCTGCTATTACTTTCTTTGTCATGAGTTTATCTCTGATAACTGAATATAACGTTGAGTTTATGGTGTCGAACTAGAAATTCAATGATTTCACAACCGATTAAGAGAGTCTTTTCAAACATCCACAATTTATTTTGTGATTTATGACAAAAATAATTGAATGGGGCTCGCGTTAGATTCGCCGACAAGCTTAGTATGAGCGCGTTTAGACGTAATGCCTGATGAATAGGCTCTTGCAAGTATTCTTAGTGAGTACTTTATAGCTTCTTTGTATTGTGACTCTTTTCTCTATGAGTCGTCGAATTGTCGAGCGATCAGATCCAATTTTGAAAAAAGCGGTTGATCTTCTAGTAATCTCGCACAATAGTAAAAAAAGAAGCAATGAATTTAGAATATCATGCGTAAAAGCCCACAAGTAAAATTGTTGGTGTTGAAGCATCGTGATTAAGGACGTTAGAGTCAATATGGGTAAATCGCTCGTTATAGTGGAGTCGCCAGCCAAGGCTAAAACTATCAATAAATATCTTGGCAAAGACTTTGTCGTTAAGTCGAGTGTAGGTCACGTTCGTGATTTACCAACGGCGGGTCAAAGTACAGGTCAAAAGGCTGCTGCAGTTTCAACCAAGGGTATGAGCCCAGAAGATAAAGCTCGTATCAAGAAAGAAAAAGATCGCAAAGCGCTTATTAAAAAGATGGGTATCAACCCTTATCAAGAGTGGGAAGCGAATTACCAAATCTTACCGGGCAAAGAAAAAGTCGTTGCTGAATTGCAAAAACTGGCTGAGAACGCAGACCATGTTTATCTCGCAACCGATTTGGACCGCGAAGGAGAAGCTATCGCATGGCACCTTCGTGAGATCATCGGTGGTGATGAAACGCGATACAAACGAGTGGTTTTTAACGAAATCACTAAAAATGCTATTCAGCAAGCTTTCGAAACTCCAGGCGAGCTAAATATCAACGGCGTAAACGCACAACAAGCACGACGTTTTATGGACCGTGTTGTTGGCTTTATGGTGTCACCACTGCTTTGGAAAAAAATAGCACGAGGCCTATCCGCTGGCCGTGTTCAATCTGTAGCTGTAAAACTACTGGTTGAACGTGAGCGCGAGATCAACGCTTTTATCCCTGAAGAGTTCTGGGATGTGCATGCTGATACCAAAACGGCAGAGAAAACAGATTTCAGACTGCAAGTCGCTCAAAAAGACGGTGTTGCGTTTAAACCTGATAATGAAGCGCAAACACAAGCTGCAGTAAGCGTTTTAGAAAAAGCGCAATACGAAGTATGTAAACGTGAAGACCGCCCAACTAAGAGTAAGCCGTCTGCACCTTACATCACGTCGACTCTGCAACAAGCGGCGAGCACACGTCTTGGTTACGGCGTAAAGAAAACCATGATGTTGGCTCAACGTTTGTATGAAGCGGGTTACATCACTTATATGCGTACTGACTCGACCAACTTGAGTTCAGAAGCTGTAGAAGCCGCACGTGAATACATTGGTTCTGAGTTTGGTGCACAATATCTTCCACCGAAAGCGCTTGTATACGGCAGCAAAGAGGGCGCACAAGAGGCTCACGAAGCGATTCGTCCTTCGAGTGTCGATGTTAAGTCTGAAGACCTAAACGGCGTAGACGCGGACGCACACAAGCTTTACTCGCTGATTTGGAATCAATTTGTTGCATGTCAAATGACACCTGCGCAATACGATTCAACGACGGTAAGCGTTAAAGCTGATGAGTACACGTTAAAAGCGAAAGGCCGTATTCTTAAGTTTGATGGTTGGACTCGCGTTCAACGTCCAATGGGTAAAAATGAAGATACGATTCTTCCTGCTGTACAGGTTGGTGAAAAGCTAGACCTAATCGCATTAGACCCTAAACAGCATTTCACTAAGCCGCCAGCCCGTTTTACTGAAGCGGCGCTAGTTAAAGAGCTTGAGAAGCGTGGTATTGGTCGTCCTTCAACGTACGCATCAATCATCTCTACGATTCAAGACCGTGGTTATGTAAAAGTTGAACAGCGTCGTTTCTATGCTGAGAAGATGGGTGAAATTGTTACTGACCGTCTAGATGGCAGTTTCAATGACCTAATGAACTATGACTTTACGGCTCGTATGGAGCAGAAGTTAGACCAAATTGCAGAAGGCGAAGCAAGCTGGAAAGGCGTGCTAGATAACTTCTTCGAAGACTTTACAGGCGATTTGGAAAAAGCCGATTTAGATGAAGACGCTGGTGGCATGAAGCCAAATCATATCGTTGAAACCGATATTGAGTGTCCAACTTGTAGCCGTAAAATGGGTATTCGTACAGCTTCGACTGGCGTATTCCTAGGTTGTTCTGGTTATGCACTTCCACCAAAAGAGCGCTGTAAGACAACCATTAACCTTGGTGATGAAGACGGTATTATCAACGTTCTTGAAGAAGACGTTGAAACCGCAGCACTTCGAGCGAAAAAGCGTTGTCCGATTTGTGAAACGGCAATGGATGCTTATCTGATCGATGATAAGCGTAAGATGCATGTGTGTGGTAACAACCCTAACTGTGAAGGTTATGTGGTTGAACACGGCGAATTCAAAGTGAAAGGCTATGATGGTCCGCTTGTTGAGTGTGACAAATGTAGTTCTGACATGGTTTTGAAGAATGGTCGTTTCGGTAAATACATGGACTGTACGAGTGAAGATTGTAAGAACACTCGTAAGATTCTGAAGAATGGCGAAGTAGCGCCACCTAAAGAAGACCCAGTGCATTTCCCTGAACTCCCATGTGAAAATTCAGATGCATACTTCGTACTTCGTGATGGGGCTTCTGGTTTGTTTATGGCCGCGAGTAATTTCCCTAAATCACGTGAAACACGTGCACCATTAGTGGAAGAGCTGGTTCGTTTTAAAGACCGTATCTCACCTAAATTCCAGTATCTGGCATCAGCACCGGTTGCTGATCCTGATGGCAAGCCGACAGTAGTTCGTTTTAGTCGTAAGACAAAAGAAAACTACGTTCGTACCGAAGTGGACGGTAAACCTTCAGGTTGGACCGCTTTGTACATCGACGGTAAGTGGGAAGTTACGGATAAACGTAAAAAGCCTAAAGAGAAGTAACTGAATGTGTGACCCGATCTGATATGGGTTGACATTTTATTGATGAAAAAAGCAGCCATTAGGCTGCTTTTTTTTTGATCTGAATATGACTAATTATGCTGTCTCTCGATCGTCGGCCTTACCTGTGTCTATTTGTTAAATTCAGGTCATGAAATAAATGAAATGGATAATAATCTTTAATTATGCAACCTTAACGTGATTGTAACTTAATTAAAATATTGTAAGTCACAGATCAGGTTTTAGTTGTATACCTGATGTATTCCGAGTGTTAACTTAATGTTTCATAAAAACAGTGTAATGTGAGCTGCTTTAAGTCTTAGGAAAGCAATCGGCTTACATAACACAGAATGGCGTATTAAAAATTGAAATCGACCGGAAAGTCGATAACGTATATAAAACCAAGTGCAAACAATAGTGCACACTTAACAACGTTTGGCTTAGGATATTTTCACTACATGTGGATGGATATTCGTTAAGTACCGAAATAAGTGTTGGTGCTCATCCCCCAGAGGAAGATACCTCTTAGAGCACTAACATCGACAAGCTATAAATATATGGAGAATAAAATGGCTGGTGTATTAGGAATGATTCTTGCTGGTGGTGAAGGCTCTCGCTTAAGACCTTTAACTGAATCTCGCAGCAAACCCTCGGTTCCTTTCGGTGGTAGTTACCGCTTAATTGATTTTGCTCTGAATAACTTCGTTAATGCTGATCTAATGAAGATCTACGTATTAACACAGTTTAAGTCACAATCACTGTTCCATCACATGAAAAAAGGTTGGAATATCAGTGGTATAACCGACCGTTTTATCGACCCAATCCCTGCGCAAATGCGTACAGGTAAGCGTTGGTATGAAGGTACTGCAGATGCTATTTATCAAAACCTTCGCTTCATGCAGTTGGAAGAACCTGATCAAGTTTGTATTTTTGGATCAGATCATATTTACAAAATGGACATTAAGCAGATGCTTGATTTCCATAAAGAGAAGAAAGCGGCTTTAACCGTTTCTGCATTGCGTATGCCGCTTGCTGAAGCATCTGAATTCGGCGTTATCGAAGTGGATGCTGAAGGACGTATGATTGGTTTTGAAGAGAAACCGGCTAACCCGAAACCAATTCCAGGTGACCCGGAGTCTGCGCTTGTGTCTATGGGTAACTACGTATTTGAAGCTAACGAGTTGTTCGCAGAACTTGTTGAAGATGCAGATAAAGAAGACTCGACACATGATTTCGGAAAAGACATCATTCCAAACATGGTTCCGCGTGGTGATGTGTTTGTTTATGACTTCAGTACTAACCGTATTACTGGTGAGAAAGAAGAAGTTTATTGGCGCGATGTAGGTACGATTGACGCGTACTGGCAAGCTCATATGGATCTTCTTGAGAAAGATGCGCCATTCTCGCTATACAACCGCAAGTGGCCACTACATACATACTATCCGCCACTACCGCCGGCTACGTTTACTGATTCGGCAAACGGCCGTGTTCAGATCATCGATAGCTTAGTGTGTAACGGCAGCTATGTACGTGGCTCTCGCATTGAGAAGTGTGTATTGGGTTTCCGCAGTAATATCGCATCAGCGTGTGATATTAGTGAGAGTATCTTACTCGGTGATGTGAAAGTGGGTGAAGGTTGCGTACTTCGTCGTGTCATCGTCGATAAAGATGCAGATATCGCACCTGGAACACAGATTGGCGTAAATCTGAAAGAAGATAAAAAGCATTACCATGTCTCTGACGATGGTGTAGTAGTTATTTCCAAAGGAGCTCGAGTTGGTTACTAAGACTCTCTCGGTACTTTTTGTAGCGTCTGAAGTTGAAGGCTTGATTAAAAGTGGTGGCTTGGCTGATGTAGCCAAGGCACTGCCAAAAGCGTTACAAACACTCGAACAAGATGTTCGAGTGACCATCCCTGCTTATAGAAACATTCCAAACATTGATTCAGCTGAAGTGATTTTGTCGACCGAGCTCGATCATTGGCCTCATACTGCTTATCAAGTCAAAAAGTTGAGTGTCGAAGGTGTTCAAATCTTCGCTATTGAATGTGACAAGTATTTTGACCGTCCTGAAATGTACGCAGAGAACAATCAAGCGTATGCTGATAACGGAGAGCGCTTTTCGTTCTTCAGTACGGCTTGTTTGGATATGCTTCCTAAGCTCGCGTTCCAACCTGATATCATTCATGCAAATGACTGGCACACAGGCTTTGTGCCTTTCTTGCTTAAATCACGTTATCAACAACACGAATTCTTTGAAAATACGCGCAGTGTTATCTCGATTCACAATGCAGTTTTCAAAGGGGTGTTCGCATACGATGAACTGCAATGTCTGCCAGAGATGCACAGTTACAATGTGCCTGAAGCATCTGTAAGTGACACGCATGTCACCATGCTAAAAGCAGGGGTGATGTGTGCCGATAAGGTCAATGCAGTAAGCCCAACGTATGCAGAAGAGCTGAAAACGGAGTTAGGTAGCCATGGCATGGCAGCAGAGTTCCAACATCGTTCGGCCGACTTATTTGGTATTCTCAACGGTTGTGATTATGGAGCTTGGAACCCGGAAACAGACGCTTTCCTTCCTCGTAAATTCAAAGCAACGAAACACAGCATGACTCGTGGAAAATCTGCTTGTAAGCAAAAACTGCAACAAGATGTTGGTTTACCCGTTACCGATTGTGCGGTTTATGGCATGGTTTGTCGTCTGACCAACCAAAAAGGCGTTCATTACTTACTGCCTATCATCGAGCAGTTCTTGAAAAACGAATTGCAGATCGTGATTGTCGGTACTGGTGATCCGGTTTTGGCGAGTCAATTGAAAGAGTTATCAGCACTTCATTCAGACAAGTTCTCATTCGTAGAAGCCTACAATAATGAACTAGCGCATTTGGTTGAAGCGGGCTCTGATTTTTTCTTGATGCCTTCTGAATTTGAGCCTTGTGGCTTGAACCAAATCTACAGCATGGCTTACGGCACTTTGCCTATTGTGCGCTCTGTTGGTGGTTTAAAGGACAGTGTGAATGATTACGATCAGGATCCCGAGATAGCAACAGGCTTTGCTTTTGAAGAACCAACACCGCAAGCATTACTAGCGGTATTACATCGCTCATTACTACTTTATGCTCAAAATCCATCTGAAATTAAGCGCGTTCAACTTTACGCGATGCAACAAGATTTTAGTTGGGAAGATGCGGCAGAAGAATATCTTGCGATGTACCATTCTGCATTTTAACTTGTTGACTTAGCTTTAAAATACAGTTGTTGAATAACAACTGTTCATAATAAAAGAAGGCGCTCTGCTGATAGAGTGCCTTTTTTTTTCTGGTCAGATCACATCACGTTTCCAAAGACAAAGCTTGCAAACTCATTTTAGTCAGGTAGAAAAGGTGGTCAGGTATTCACATGACTAGTGTTGGGTTTGACACTATTATCACTTAAAATTCTTAATTGCGTGATATCCTTAGTCATCGCCTTGTGATGAGGCTTAGCTCCATAAATAAATTAAGCGATAGGTATGTCTGAGAGTTTATTATTTCATAAAACATTTACTCACCCTACGAGTGATGAGTGGGTTGTGTTTGTGCATGGCGCAGGGGGCAGTTCCTCCATTTGGTTTAAGCAGATCAAAGCGTATAAGCAGCATTTCAACTTGCTTCTCATTGACTTGAGAGGGCACGGTAAATCAGACAACATACTTAAAGATCTGATTTCGAACCGTTATACGTTCAAATCAGTAACGCTCGATATTCTTAAAGTGTTAGATCATCTAAAAATCCGATCCGCACACTTTGTGGGTATGTCTTTGGGTACAATTATCGTTCGTAACGTGGCCGAACTGGCGGCAAGCAGAGTACGTTCGATGGTGCTTGGTGGTGCTGTCACTAAACTCAACACTCGATCTCAAGTCTTAATCAAATTAGGAAACCTGAGTAAGCACATCATTCCTTATATGTGGCTATACAGCCTTTTTGCTTATGTTGTGATGCCGCAAAAAAGTCAGAAAGAATCACGTCACCTGTTTATCCGCGAAGCGAAAAAGCTGTGCCAAAAAGAGTTCAAGCGCTGGTTTATCCTCACGGCTGATGTGAACCCATTGATGAAATACTTTAAAGACAGGGAGTTGCCGATTCCGACTTTGTATTTGATGGGCGAGCGCGATTACATGTTCATCAAACCCGTTAAAGAAATGGTAGAAGCGCACGAGTCGAGCGAGTTGGTAGAAATTGCCAACTGTGGGCATGTATGTAATGTAGAAAATCCTGAAGAATTCAATCAACAATCTATCGCTTTTATCCAAAAGCAAATTCAGTGATTCTCTGGGTTGGTTATCAGGCTCGATGATCCAATAGAATTAAAATAAAAACGGGAAGCTAATTTAGCTTCCCGTTTTTATTTGGAGGAGGTATTTGACCGAATCGTGTCTGTAATAACTGAAACTTTGCTATTCAGGCGAAGCAGCGCCGCACTGCCAACAAGACCCGAATTGTGCTTCATTGATTTCATGACACTCACCACAACGCCACTCTTCATAGATGATCGAATCTTGCTGTTTTTGGTAGTCATTGACGATCGTGCGGGCTTTACTAGCGAGTTCTGGCTCATATAACCATACGTAAGGGTCTGTATCTTCGGTAAATGGGATTTCACCTTTTAAACCAAACAAACCCTCACCACGGACTTCACACGCAATATTCTCACTTTCTAACAATCCACAGATGATATGAGCTTCTGTTGGATTCGATGCACTGAAGATTTTCATTGAAATAGAACCTTATTTGGCTGCATGCGTTATTAAGTTACTTAGTTACTTAGCTACTTAGCTATTTAGCTATCTAGCTAGCTATATACGTTACTCAGCGACAGGTGCTGAGCGAAATTTGTTCATCAACCATTTAGCAATAATTGGGAACACACCCAGTAAGGCAAATGACAACAGTACTGAGGGAGACACGATGCCCGAAAGTGAATCAATTTCTGCGAGTTGAGTTCCGGCATTCAAGAAAACGGCGGTACCCGGCAACATACCGATTTGGCTAGTAATATAGTAACGACTCACCGACATCGGTGTTAGACCCATCAATAGATTGATAAGGAAAAATGGGAAAACAGGAATTAGACGTAGCGAGAATAAGTAAAATGCACCGTCTTTCTCAACGCCCTTATTGATGGTGGCTAACTTGTCGCCAAACTTGGTTTGGATCCAGTCACGCAACAAGTAACGGCTACTTAAGAAGGCGAGGGTTGCGCCAATAGCGCTCGCGAAAGACACCAGCAGTAAACTGTTCCAAAACCCAAACAGCGCAGCGCCTAACAGCGTAACAACGGCAGCGCCAGGAATTGAGAAAGCCGTAATCATGACATACGCGACAAAGTAGATAGCGGCAGCGGCAATGAAATTGCTCTCGATGTAGTCATTCAAAACAGCTTGCTGGGCTTTTGCATTTTCAAGCGTTAAGTACTGGCCGAAATTGACGCCTAACAAGACGATGGTTATGACCAACACAATACCCAATATCATTTTTTTACTCATTGATACTTCCTCTAAATTTTCAATGCATACCATTAGTTTTTCAATGTATACCACTAGTATAGATAGACAGGCAAAGCATAGAATAACTTTCACCAGATATAAAAAAGCCGCAAAAATGCGGCTTAGTTATCTATATAGTTTGCACTGACAATGTTAATTGACGTGATTGATAAGCTCTTCACGACGTTGCTGCGGTATAACAGACCAATGTGTACCATTGATCGCGCCTTCTAGCGCCCATAACAGTTCAATACTGACAGAAGACGCATGCGATTCTTTGATGGCGTTAAATGCGTTTACAGAGCCAGATTCATATAAACGTTCTACAGAATCGATCCCTGCCTTTTTCAACATCCGCTCTGTAGCGAGTCGAAGGTTAGGCAGATCTTTGAGTCTAGTTGGTTTAGCAGAAGATTGTTCAGCTTTCTCTTCTTTAGCAAAACCTAGAGACGTAGTCGCAAGCTGCAAGATTTTCTCTTGGTCTTGCCATAAGCCTTCAGGTAAAGCGAAATATTTAGTAACGACAGGAAAACCACGTTTTTTGTAGACGTACGGTTGAAATCCTTGTTGTTCGAATTGTTGTGTTGTGCATTTGTCAGCTCGTATATGCAACTGGTCATTCACAACCAGGGCAAACATAGTGTCATCAGCAAAAAGCCCGAATCCACCAAACATTGAGCGTGATTTAATTTTTCCTAGGGGCTCAAATAATTTCATTGAGTCCTTTAGTATCGGTTTATCCATGTTATTTATCTCGGTGTATTTGAACTACGCCACCAAATAAGCAGGTCCGAGAGATTAGCAAAATGTTGCAATTAAATTGTCAATAGGCTGTAAATTACTAAAGTATTAGCAGTTACTGCATTTTGCCATCGGTAACCCCGCTACCATACCAACGAGTGGTTTAGGCCGGAAGCTTTGCGTCCCACTTTTTCAAGTGGTTTGCCCTGTGCGTGACTGGGTTATTAGAATAAAGTTTTTGTTGAATTAGGCTCACACTTCTTATTTCAAAATGTGATATTGCTTCAATTAATGATCTTTGAGATATGCATGCAAGTGCACTTTGTTTGTTGAGAAAAAAAACGCACCTAAAGGTGCGCTTGATTAAACTAAACTCATTACATCAATTAATTTAACGTTTTAACTGTACTTCGCTCAACAATTTCAGGGTGCATTTCGAAGACGCGTTTTTCGTGGTCTTTGTCTTTTATACGCTCTAGTAGTATTTCGAATGCATTTTTACCAACACGGCGCTTAGGTTGGTGAACCGTCGTTAACGGTGGAGAGAAGTATTCAGCCAATTCTATGTTGTCGTAACCGATCACTGAGATATCTTCAGGAATACGAATGCCTTTTTCTTGTAATCGGCTCATCAGTCCTAATGCCATGGTGTCGTTAAAACAGAATACTGCGGTAGGGCGATCTTCCATCTCAATGATTTGGTCAGCAGCAATCACAGCTGTGTCACATTCAAAGTTGCCTTCGATGATCATATTTTCATCGGCAGTAATCTTCGCTTCATTGAGTGCGCGCTTGTAACCTGAGATGCGTTCAACACACGCTGCTTTGTCTAAGTGGCCACTTAAACATGCAATCTTGGAGTGACCGCGCTCAATGAGGTATTTGGTTGCTAGGTAGCCACCTTCTTCAGAGTTATCGATGATCTTATCAGCCTGAGAGCTTTCAGGGCCCCAGTCCATGATAACTTTAGGGATGTCTGCGTGACGGTCTAACATCTCTCTTAGTTCTTCAGTCAGGTCAGAACACATAACTAAGATGCCATCTACACGTTTCTCTGCAAGCATTCGAATGTAGTCACGTTGCTTTTCGTAGATACCGCCCGTATTGCACAAGATCAAAGTGTAACCTTGACGGTAGCAGTAGCTCTCAACACCATCGATAACTTCAGAGAAGAATAGGTTAGTTGATTGAGTCACTAGCATACCGATGGTGCGTGTTGTATTGCACTTCAAACTACGAGCAACGGCACTTGGCGCATAGTTCAGTTCGTCTACGGCTTTGTTTACTTTTTCTTGAGTCGCTTCAGCAACAAAGCGAGTTTTGTTGATTACGTGAGAAACGGTTGTTGTTGATACGCCGGCTAAGCGTGCGACATCTTTTATAGTGGCCATGTTTTTATCCTATTAGAAGCTACTTTCCCAAAGTACGGAATGAAGTAGCCGTTAAGCTACCTAACTAAGAGCTTAAATTTGTAGGGCTCTTTGGGTACTAAAGTGCTAAAAAACAAAAAACCGCTATTGAGCGGCTTGTCTTAACACCGAAATGCTCTGAACTTCAATAAGTGTAGCATTTCGTGAATGTTTCATATTTTATCGTTTGCGGTCACAATTTTAGACTGACTAGAAATTACTCGCAATAAAATTCACCCAGAAATCCGGGTGAATGGTCACAATTCTATTGAATTTATTTATCGAGTCGTCAAAAAAAGCTTATTCGCCAGCTAGGTATTGAGTGTCCAATTTGCAGAATGCCAATAGCAGGGATGAGATTGAAGCGTAGAAACCGAATGTGTCAATGTCATGACATTTGGCGTTGAACTTTGGTACCCAAGTAAGCAGTTGCTGTTCGATAAATTGTTGTTGAACAGCGAAGGATTTCTCTAGTTCTTCTTCAAGTTCAGTTTCGTTCGAACGAATGATTAGATTACCTAGGAAATCGAGTTCGATAGCAATGTGGTCAGCTGGCTCTTTTAGGTCTTGGTTAACCACTAAGTTGTGTTTAGCCATGATCTCTTCCATATCTTTTGCTGGCTTGTCGTTCAATAGGCCAGTCTGGCCGATATACATAGAAGCGTAAGGAAGTGCGCCATGTTTATCAGTCTTTAAGAATAAGTCACAGAAGTCAGCAGACAATTCTAATTGAGCATCTTCACGTGTTTGTAGACGGTTGAGCGCATCCACTAAGCTATCAATCGCCGGCTTTAGTGTTTCATTTTCACCTAAACCAGTTAGGAAAGAACGAATTTCAACAGAGTGGTAGTGATCGAGTTCTTCTTGAGTGAGCTCTTTAGCGAACAAGCTTGATAGCCACCAGTATATTTCTGATCGTTGTTCGTTGAATGCTTTCGTATCTTTCATTTCTTAGATCCTGATTTAGTCTTGTGGTGTGTGTATACCTAGCATCGTCGAGTGATTTATGTATAGGCACACCAAGGCTGAATAACAAGGTTATTTGCGAAACGCAAAGTTACTCGTTAGTAGTAATGCCTATATTGAATTGCGATGGGCGACAAATAGCAAGGTTTAAGATTGTCTTGTATCAAAAAAAAATCATGTTTCTGGCTTTTATCTTCTGTAGTACTAGAATTGTTACGAGTTATGAATAGAATGGTCACTGAAACTATTAAATAAGAAAAGTGGTGTAGATGAGCTATCACGTATTAGTCGTAGAAGATGATGTGGTAACCCGAAGTAAACTGGTTGGATATTTCCAGAATGAAGGTTACACAGTGAGCGAAGCTGAAAGCGGGGCTCAAATGAGAAAAATGTTAGAAGAAAATAACGTTGACCTCATTATGTTAGACATCAACTTGCCAGGCGAAGATGGATTGATGCTAACTCGCGAATTACGCAGTCAATCAGACATTGGAATAATTTTAGTTACTGGACGCACGGATAGCATTGACAAGATCGTTGGCCTTGAAATGGGTGCAGACGATTACGTTACTAAACCCTTCGAACTTCGCGAGTTGTTGGTTCGAGTTAAAAACCTCTTGTGGCGTATTTCGGCTGCTCGTAAAACTGCAGCGGTTGCGGTAGAACAAACAGAAGACGAATCTGTGGTTCGTTTTGGTGAATGGACGTTTGATATACCTCGCCGTGCGCTAAGCAAGAACAGCGAGCCGGTGAAATTGACCAAAGCTGAATATGAACTATTGGTTGCACTCTCTTCTTACCCTAACCAAGTATTAAGCCGTGAACGTATTTTGAATATGATCAGCCATCGAGTAGACGCGCCGAATGACCGCACTATCGACGTGTTAATCCGTCGTATGCGTGCAAAAATGGAGTTTGACCCTAAGAATCCACAAATTTTTGTGACGGTTCACGGTGAAGGTTACATGTTTGCTGGTGACTAATTTCCTGTGGAAAGCTGATTTCAGTAACGATACTTGAACGTAAAAAAACCGAGACATCAATGATGCCTCGGTTTTTTTTACTGAACTTTTTAATTGTTTACCGTCGGAGTACTGCTCTCGACAGGGTCATTACTTGTGTCTAGCCAATCTCGCAAGCTTTGCCAAACTAATCCCATCGTCTCATGCCAATAGCGCTCAGTCTGCTCGAGATAGATAGCCTTAGGCATATACTTATTCCATGGTTCAACAATCCCTTCTTGTGCAAGGTAGTTGGTTGGAGCTGGTAATGGTTTCATGCCCGCGGCATTGAATTCATTAAGTGCGCGAGTCATATGGCTAGCTGATGTCACGAGCACCATTTTCTTATTCTTAACAAATGCAGCGGCTTGGCGAGCTTCTTCCCACGTATCTTTCGCAGTTTCAAGCAGAATGATATCGGGTTTTGCCACGCCGAGTGCTAGCGCTACTTTAGCCATCATTTTTGCGTTGCTCACCTCAGTGCCTGCGCCATAACCAGACAAAATGAGTTTAGCTCCAGGGTAAAGACGTAAGATACGAATCCCTTCACTTAAGCGCATCAGACCGGTGCGGCTAAGTTCTGATGTTGGTGGGATTTGGTCATCAACAACGTGACCACTTCCAAGAACCATAATGTAATCGACGGTATCATCGATAGGTAAAAAAGCGGTGTGTTGCCTTTCCATTGGCATTAAAAGTTGACTAGAAACAGGCTGGAAAGCGATTAGGAAAATACCACAGAGGGCTGAAAGGGTAATTAGGCAACCTGTCTTCCTTTTTGCAGTAAACATCACTAGGGCTAAACCCAGAAAAGCGAGAATTAACATTGCTGGCAGTGGCATCAGTAACGAAGACACTACTTTTTTCAGCTCAAACATATCCGAATAGTCCGAAAAAACATCACTTAGTAGTAAAAAGAGACATCGCCTCTTTATTCCTGAAATTCCTGTGACAGAATAGCAGGCACGACAGGACATAATAACTCAAGTAGCCGTGACTGAAGACCGTAATTTCGACGATATTGCCCACAAATTTGCAAAAAACATTTACGGCTCTGACAAAGGAGAGATCCGTCAGTGCATCGTATGGGAAGATTTAGAACAAGCTTTGAGCAAGTTTGATCAATCCGCTTCGCCGCTGCATGTGCTTGATGCCGGTGGTGGGCTTGCACAGATGTCACAAAAAATTGCGACACTAGGCCACAACGTTTCTCTGTGCGACCTTTCTTCTGAAATGTTGAAGCTCGCAGAAGAAAGTATCAGCGAAGCGGGTTTGCTCGAGCAATATCGATTTATTCATTCTCCGGTACAAAAAGTGGCAGAGCATCTCGAAGAGAAAGTCGATTTTGTGATGTTTCATGCCGTAATGGAATGGTTAGCAGACCCTAAACAGGCACTTGATTTATTGTTGGAACAAGTAAAACCCGGTGGTATTGCCTCGATAATGTTTTACAACCACCATGGTTTAGTCCTGAAAAATGTGATTTGTGGCAACATTCCTCATGTATTGAATGGGATGCCACATCGAAAAAGGTTTAAGCTGCAACCACAAAAAGGCTTGAAGCCTGAAGAGGTTTATCAATGGATAGAAGACGCTGGTCTAGATATCTGTGGTAAATCAGGCATTCGCTCTTTCAGTGACTACATAGGCAATATGGAGTACATGGGCGATTACCAATTTGAAGATGTGTTGGAACTAGAGAAACAGCTATGTCGCCAAGAGCCATATCTGTCGCTAGGCCGTTATATTCACGTTTGGGCTCAAAAACCTGCGCAATAACAGCGGTGAATGTGGTAAAAGAAGCCACAACATGCGCTATGCCATCGTAAGAAGCCGCGTCATAAAGAAATAGGCGTCATATCTAATACGTTCGATATGACGAACAACAGTAACAGGAACCACAATGAGTGAAATGACTCAAACTGCCGAAGAGCAGCCAATTGATGAGTTGGTGGGCTGGGTCAAGCAGCATGATTTTTCATTAAACTTGCCACCAGAGCGCTTAGCATTTTTGATTGCTATCGCCGTACTAAGCAATGAAAGGTTCGATGAAGAGTTGGGCGAGGGTGAACTGCACGATGCATTCACTATTGTCACTCGACTGTTTGAAGATACTGGCGAAGCGTCCGCGTTTCGTGCCAACAACGCTATCAATGAGTTGGTTAAACAGAAGCTGATCAGCCGCTTTACCAGCGAAATCACAGATGGTGCAAGCATTTATCGCTTATCGCCATTGGCGATTGGTATCTCAGATTATTACTTACGTCACCGCCAGTTTTCTAAATTAAAACTGTCTATCCAGCTTTCTATGGTTGCCGATGAGATGGCAAAAGCCATTGAAGCCGCCCAGAAAGGTGGAACTCCGGGGCATTGGAGAAGGAATGTGTACGGCGTGCTCAAGTATTCTGTTGGCGAAATTTTTGATCAGATCGATCTTAACCAACGGGTTATGGATGAACAGCAACAAACCGTCAAACAGCAAATTGCGGATCTTTTAAATAAAGATTGGCGAGAAGCAATCAACAACTGTGAGTCTTTGCTATCGGAAACCTCAGCCACGCTAAAAGAGTTGCAAGACACCTTGCAAGCGGCGGGCGATGAACTGCAAACCCAGATTCTTGATATTCAAGAAATTGTTTATGGTGACGATGAGCTCGAGTTTGTAGGTGAAACCCTATTTGGTTTGCAAATGAAGCTAGACCGAATCACCAGTTGGGGCCAACAAGCGATTGATTTGTGGATCGGCTACGATCGCCACGTGCATAAATTTATCCGTACCGCGATCGATATGGATAAAAACCGTGCCTTTAGCCAACGTTTGCGTCAGTCAGTCACTGACTACTTTGATGCGCCTTGGTTATTGACCTACGCAGACGCAGAAAAACTCACGGATCTTCGTGATGAAGCACTTGTGCTCCGTGATGACGAAGTGATGGGGCAAGCCCCAATCGACGTAGAATACGAAGAATTTGAGCAAGTGAACGATCTACTTTCAGAACGAATCGCAGATATGTTGAAAGCTCACAAACAGCAAGGCGCGCCAATTGATCTTGGCCTTGTGCTGCGTGATTACCTCGCAGCGCACCCTCGCACACACCATTTTGATTTAGCCAGAATTGTTGTCGACCAAGCCGTTCGCTTAGGTTACTCAGAGTCTGACTATCAGGCTATTCAGCCAGATTGGCAGGCAATCAACGATTTCGGTGCAAAGGTACAAGCAAATGTCATTAACAAGTACTGATGATTACATGCCAGAGAAACTGGTAAAAGCGATAGCGAACCCATTGTTTCCTGCGCTAGATAGCATGTTGCGTTCAGGCAAGCATGTTTCAACAGAAGACCTCGATAACCATGCGTTGCTTTCTGATTTTGAAGTTGAGCTTCAGCATTTTTATCAACGCTACAATACGGAACTGGTAAAAGCGCCTGAAGGTTTCTTTTATTTGCGTCCGCGTTCTACGTCTTTAATTGGGCGTAGTGTGTTGTCTGAGCTCGACATGCTAGTTGGTAAAGTATTGTGTTTCTTATACCTAAGCCCAGAGCGTTTGGCTCATGAAGGCATCTTCACCAATCAAGAGTTGTTTGATGAACTGATGTCGTTAGCGGATGAGAAAAAACTCATGAAGCTAGCAACCAACCGTGCGTCTGGTTCTGACTTAGACAAAGAAAAGCTGTTTGAAAAAGTACGTACTTCTTTACGCCGTTTACGTCGTATCGGCATGCTGATCGTGATTGGTGAAACAGGTAAATTCCGTATCAGCGAAGCGGTGTTCCGTTTTGGTGCGGATGTTCGTGTTGGCGATGATATGAAAGAAGCGCAATTACGACTTATTCGTGATGGTGAAGCTGTTGTTCATACTCAAGAGCCTAACCAAGGTAGCTTGTTGAATGAAGAACAAGCAGAAGCCGTATCAGAAATAGATTTAGACGTAGACGAAAACGGTCAACAAGACATTTTTAACGATCAAGCTGACTTTGACCTTGAGTCAAACGACAGCGAACAAACAAAGGTAGAAGGTGAAGCATGATTGAAAGAGGTAAATATCAATCATTAACCATGGTCAACTGGAACGGCTTCTTCGCGCGTACTTTTGATATTGATGGATTGGTTACAACGCTTTCTGGCGGTAACGGTGCAGGTAAGTCGACCACAATGGCGGCATTCATTACAGCACTTATCCCTGACCAAAGCCTTCTGCATTTCCGTAACACTACGGAAGCGGGTAGCTCACAGTCATCTCGTGATAAAGGTCTCTACGGTAAGCTTCAGCCAGGCGCATGTTATGCCGCGCTAGATGTTGTGAACTCTCGTAATCAACGCCTATTGTTTGCAGTAAAACTGCAGCAAGTTGCGGGTCGTGATAAGAAGGTCGACATCAAACCGTTTGTAATCCAAGGCCTTCCAAGCCATGTGAAGCCAACGGATGTATTGATTCAGAACGTTTCAGACAGCCACGCTCGTGTGTGTCAACTGAACGACGTGAAAGCAGCGGTAGCGCAATATGAAGGGGCGCACTTTAAAGCCTTCTCTTCGATTGTTGATTACCACTCACAGATGTTTGAGTACGGTGTTGTTCCTAAGAAACTGCGTAACAGCAGCGACCGTTCTAAGTTCTACCGTTTGATTGAAGCATCACTTTACGGCGGTATCTCAAGTGCGATTACACGTTCTCTGCGTGATTACCTTCTTCCGCAAAATGGCGGTGTGAAGAAAGCATTCCAAGATATGGAATCAGCACTGCGTGAAAACCGCATGACGCTAGAAGCGATCAAAACGACTCAGTCGGATCGTGACCTGTTCAAGCACTTGATCACTGAATCTACGAACTACGTGGCAGCAGATTACATGCGCCATGCCAACGATCGTCGTAACAAGCTTGATCAAACCATGAAGTTTCGTGGTGAACTGTTTGGTTCTCGCGAGACCTTGCTTGATCAAAACAACTTGTTGAACCGCGTTCAAGAAGAGCTTGAGTTGTTGGTCGATCAAGAATCGGCACTAGAGCAAGACTATCAAGCGGCGTCGGATCATCTTCAATTGGTTCAAACAGCACTTCGTCAGCAAGAGAAAATCGCTCGTTACAGCGAAGATCTGGAAGAGCTTAATGAGCGTCTAGAAGAGCAGATTATGGTGGTTGAAGAAGCTCAAGAGCGAGTACTTCTTGCTGAAGAACAGGCAACCATAACTGAAGAAGAAGTGGATAGCCTGAAAACTCAGCTTGCTGACTACCAACAAGCGTTGGATGTTCAGCAGACTCGTGCGCTTCAATACCAGCAAGCGGTTCAAGCATTAGAGAAAACTAAACAGCTACTTGGTGATGAGTCTATTACGGCAGAAAGCGCATTAACTCTGGTTTCTGAGCTAAAAGCACAAGAAGAATCAAGCACTCAAACGCTACTGTCGACTAAACATAAGCTAGACATGTCCTCTGCTGCGTCTGCACAGTTCGACAAAGCACTGTCTCTTGTTAAAAGCATTGTTGGTGATGTTGAGCGTAAAGAAGCGTCTACCAGTGCTAAGCAAGCGTTAGAAAAAGGCCGTAACGCAAAACACGTTGTTGAAAACGAACAGCAGTGGCGTGCTCAGCACCGCGACATGGCTCGTGATGTGGCGCAGCAGCGTCAAGCAAAAGAGCTTGCGACTGAATACCAAAAGCAACACAACATCTCACTGACTGACGAAACGGTTTTCGATGAAGAACGTGAACGCCATGCAATCCAGATCGAATCTCTTGAGTATGCTCAAGAAGAGCTGCGTGAAGCGAAGAGTGAGCAACGTCGTGTGCAACAAAACCAAGACCAAGAGATTCAAAAACTTGAGTCTATTGCTCCAGCGTGGATCACGGCGAACGATGCACTTGAAGCCCTAAGAGATCACACAGAAGCTGAGCTAGAAGATAGCCAAGCAGTAATGACTCAAATGCAGCAAGTGCTTGAAGACGAGAAATCTCAAGCGGTAGCAAAAGATCAGTTGGCTACGCGCCGAGCTGAACTTGAGCAAGAGATTGAACGCTTAGCTTCTCCAGGTGGTTCTAACGATCCTCGCCTGAAAGGTCTAGCGGATACGCTTGGTGGCGTGCTGCTTTCTGAGATCTACGATGACATCACGATTGGCGATGCGCCGTACTTCAGTGCGATGTACGGCCCGGCTCGTCACGCAATTGTGGTTTCGGACCTTGATGGCATTAAAGAGAAGCTGGTGGATCTTGATGATTGTCCAGAAGACCTTTACATCCTAGAAGGTGATGTAGATGCGTTTGATGACAGCTCATTCAATGCCGATGAGCTTGAAGGTGCGGTGTGTGTTCAACTGAACGATCGTCAAATGCGTTACTCGCGCTTCCCTGAGATTCCATTGTTTGGTCGTGCAGCTCGTGAGCAACGCCTAGAGAAATTGCGTGAAGAGCGTGACGTTGTGGTAGAAAACCACGCCAAAGCTGCGTTTGACTCTCAGAAACTGAATCGCCTATACCAAGCATTCAACAGCTTTGTTGCTAAGCATCTGCACGTTGCGTTTAACGCAGATCCAGAACAAGCACTTGCTGCGATTCGTGATAAGCGTAATCAAATTGTTCGTTCTCTGGCTGAGCTTAACTCTAAAGAGCAGCAACAACGTAGTCAGCTTCTACAAAGCAAGCAGGCACTCGGTGCGCTAGATAAATTAGCGCCAATGGTTCGTATTTTAGAAGACGAAACATTGGCTGAGCGCTTAGCAGAATTAGAAGCACAACTAGAGCGTTTAAGTGAAGCTAAGTCTTACTTGAATACGCACGGCAAAGCGCTTACTTCTCTAGAGCAAATCGTATCTGCACTAGAGGCTGACCCAGAGCAGTTCGAAGCTTTGGAAGCTGAATATCGTCAAGCAGACAACGCGCTACAAACGCTAAAAGGCAAAGTGTTCGCGCTGTCTGATCTGATTGAGCGTCGTCACTACTTTGCTTACGCGGATTCTGTTGATTTGCTTAACAAGAGCAGTGAACTGAGCGAGCAGTTAAAAGCGAAGTTGGTTCAAGCTGAACAAGCAAGAACCAAAGGCCGCGATGGCTTGAAGCAAGCTCGCGAACAGATGAACCAATACAACCAAGTATTGGCGGCACTGAAGAGCTCACATCAAGCGAAGCAAGAAACGGTTCAAGAGTTTAAACAAGAGCTACAAGAGTTCGGCGTAAACGCTGACGAAGGCGCTGAAGAGCGTGCTGTACGTCGTCGTGACGAGCTTCAAGAGCGTCTGCACACATCTCGCAGCCGTAAGAGCGAATACGAGCGTACGATTACGTCAACAGAGCTTGAGATGAAAGCCTTAGCTAAGCGTCTTAAGAAAGTTCAGAAAGAGTACACAGAACTTCGTACCTTCGTTGTTGCAGCAAAAGCTGGCTGGTGCTCAGTACTTCGCTTAGCTCGTGAAAACGATGTTGAACGTCGTCTACACAAGCGTGAACTGGCTTACCTAACGGCGGGCGAGCTTCGCTCTATGTCGGATAAATCACTGGGTGCGCTACGTCTGGCTGTGGCTGACAATGACGACCTACGTGACTCGCTGCGTCTATCGGAAGACAACGCACATCCAGAGCGTAAGGTTTTGTTCTACATCGCAGTTTACCAACACCTTCGTGAGCGTATTCGCCAAGACATCATTCATACGGATGATCCGGTTGAAGCAATCGAAGAGATGGAAGTTGAGCTAGCTCGACTAACAGAAGAACTGACGCAGCGTGAAAACCGCTTGGCGATCAGCTCTGAGTCGGTAGCAAGCATCATCAAGAAAACGATTCAGCGCGAGCAGAACCGTATTCGAATGCTGAACCAAGGTTTGTCTAACATCTACTTCGGTCAGGTTAAGGGCGTACGTCTGAACGTTAAGATCCGTGAAAGTCACGAGATTTTGCTATCAGGGCTAGCGACTCAGCAAGAGCAGCACAAAGACTTGTTTGAATCAACGCGCTTTACCTTCTCAGAAGCAATGGCGAAGTTGTTCCAACGTGTCAATCCGCATATCGATATGGGTCAACGTTCTCCACAAGTTCTTGGTGAAGAGTTACTGGATTACCGTAACTACCTAGAGCTGAGTGTTGAAGTTAACCGTGGTTCAGACGGTTGGTTACAAGCGGAATCGGGTGCATTGTCTACGGGTGAGGCGATCGGTACTGGTCAATCAATCCTATTGATGGTTATTCAGAGCTGGGAAGAAGAGTCACGTCGACTTCGTAGTAAAGACATCGTTCCATGTCGTTTGTTGTTCCTTGATGAAGCCGCTCGTCTGGATTCTAAGTCGATCTCTACGCTGTTTGAACTGTGTGACCGTTTAGGTATGCAACTTCTGATTGCTGCGCCAGAGAACATTAGCCCAGAGAAAGGTACAACCTACAAACTGGTACGTAAGGTCTTCAAAGACCACGAACACGTACACGTTGTTGGTCTGCGTGGTTTTGCTCAAAACAAACCGGTATCTCCTGTTCAAGAGCTTATCGAAACCCCTTAGAAGCGTAATCTATCTACCGTAAATTAATAGCCTCGAAGTATACAACTTCGGGGCTTTTTTTGTTTGGCAGCTTCACGGGTCTCGTATTCTTTTGGTGAGGGTGAGGGTGAGGGTGAGGGTGAGGGTGGTATTCCTGAGCTATTTATAATGACTGACTGTGATTGGCATGACTCAGCCTGAACTTATTACCATATAAAAAAACCGCCTTCTCAGAAGAGAAGGCGGTTTTAATTACGTTATCTTTTTTTAAGCCGAAGATTTTGATACTTAGGCTTTAACGTATAGGTTGTCGGTACGTTTAGCTTATCTAAGATTAGATCTTAAACATCTTTATCGTTTGATGCAGTTCGTCCGAAACATTATTAACATTTTGCGCTGTTTGAACATTTTGCTGGACGTCATCGACAGTCGCTCGCGCCAAATCATTTACATTCACTACATTTTCGTTGATTTCAACGGCTACTTGCGATTGTTCTTCCGCTGCCGCTGCAATCTGGTTGTTCATGTCTTGAATTGTCCCAATCTCATGCTGAATAGTATTCAGCATTTGACTCGCTTGATCTGACTTTTCACGAGTTACTTTAGCTGTTTCCGCATTTTCAACCATAAGCTCAACAGATTGTTTTGCTTGAGTTTGAAGTGATGAAATCATGGTTTGTATTTCGTTTGTGCTTTCTTGTGTCTTGTTAGCGAGGTTACGCACCTCGTCAGCCACGACGGCGAAGCCGCGACCTTGCTCACCCGCTCGAGCTGCTTCAATTGCTGCGTTTAATGCCAGCAAGTTTGTTTGCTCAGCAATACCTCGGATAACATCAAGTATGCTACCTACATTTTGAGTTTCTTTTTCAACACCCAAAATCGAATCTTGAACCTGCTCAATATTCGTTACAAGTAAGCTGATTTGCTGGTTCATGTCACCCACAGTCTCAAGACCTGACTGAGATGAAAGGCTTGCCTCATTGGATGATGATGATGCCTGCATCGCATTTTGAGCCACTTCCGCAACAGTCGCGGTCATCTGATTCATCGCGGTTGCAACTTGCTCTAGCTGCATCATTTGCTCTTCTGATGAGGTACTTAACTGATTTGACGAGGTCTCAAGAGATGAAGATTGTGATGAGAGAGAGTTCGAAGACTGCTCAATATTGCCAATAATACCTTGGAGGTTACCTGCCATTTCAAGAGTTGAACGGTAGATCCCCGTTTCATCGCCATTTAATTTAGGGATGTTGGTCAGGTCTCCTGCCGAGATTCGACTAACAAGAGCCTCTATGTATTGTGGCTCCCCGCCAATAGGACGATACATTAATCGGGTGACTAATAAGAATGTTATTCCGGTTGCCATAACCGCGAAAATTAGACCAACTACAGTATTTATTTTCACCATCGCATTTGAAGGCGCTTCAATGTCGTCCCAACTTGCCCAAGCCCAAATATTCCAACCTAATGACTCTATTTGAGACGAAACGACATAAAAATCGCCTTTATCTGGAACATTGTAAGAGTGCTCACTGGTCATCTTACTACCGTGTTCACGGTATGATGGTCGAAGATCGTAGATATTTTTACCAATAAAATCTTCATAGCTAGCGGCAACAAGGAAACCATCTTGGCGAGAGACAAATAAGTTTGGCTCTTCAGATAGCTCGTTTATATAGTCTGTAATATCACTCATTTTAAGACTAAGGCCAATCACTGCTTTCGTTTCGCCTCTGGCTTTAAAAGGAATAACAACCGACATGGTTAAATGCCCTGTTGTTGCTAGGTAAGGGTTAGTTACTGATCGTTTTGCACCTGAAAACCCAAGGTTGAACCATTCGCGTTGTTTTTGCTTAGCATTAAAGTTGGGAATGATACCTTGATTTTTAACGTCGTAAGTTTTGCCATCAGGAAGACCGATGTAAATATTAAGAACACCAAGAGATTCTTTACTGTTCGTCATCATTTTCAACAGCATCGGGTTGATCATGATGTTACCGGATCTATCAGTATGGATACTGGTTGAAATGCTTTCCAAAGCGCCGAAATACGCTTCCATTTTCCCTTCGACAGCTTTGGCTACAAGAAACGATTTCGTAGACAAGTTATGACGGTAGTCATCCGTGGTGGCAGACTTAAATTCGAAATATCCTATCGTAGATATAACTAAAATCGTTAAACAGATTAGGCCGCTAATTGTTAGCATAATCTTATTTTTGACGGTCATCAGAGCATTTCCTTAACAGTTGTTGCTTATTTTATTGACTAAATTATCCGTATGCTAACATAGGGTTACAATTTATTTGTTGGTCGTTTTGTAAGGGAACGTCGTTACAAACAAGCAGTGTGAATACTTATGCGTGGGATTTACAGTGAATAGGGTATCTACACAAATTTGATGGGTTTTAATTGATTTTGATGGTGCGTATTTTTCTACTTCCTAGGCGGAATTAGCACAAATAAGTACCTTTTAATCTATTTTTGGTGTGAATGTGTTGCTGAAGTAAGCGTATAGAAAGGATTGGGATGCAAGGGGAGATAACCCCAAACACCCCAAATTTTGGCCTAAAATTTAAGTGACAAAATTTTGACTAGTTGTGACCGAACTGTTTTGCAGCGTAAGCAACACGCTCCGCAGGTTTTGGATATTCAGCAGGCGTGCCAAGGTTTTCAATATGATGCAGTCTAGGAAGTAGCCCCGCGCCGTTCGCGATTTGGATAGCTAAACCTGGTCGAGCATTAAGTTCTAGTACCATAGGGCCTTCTTCTTGGTCTAATACCATGTCAGTACCCATATAGCCTAAGCCCGTCATTTCCCAAGCACTTGATGCTAGAGTTAACAGCTTTTCCCAGTGAGGAACTTGTAATAACGCGAGTTCTTTACCCGTATCTGGATGGTGTGTAACAGGCTGGTCGAACTGAACCGCTCGAACCGCTTTACCTGTCGCAATGTCTATACCCACACCAACAGCACCTTGGTGCAAGTTAGCTTTACCATCTGAATCTGAAGTGGACAGACGCATCATCGCCATCACAGGGTAGCCTTTGAATACGATGATTCGTACGTCTGGCACACCTTCGTAGCTGAAGCCTTCAAAACACTCATCAAACTTGATGAGGTTTTCAACTACGGCCACATCGTTCTTGCCACCCAGTGAGAAAAGGCCTGCGAGCGCGTTACTGATATGGCGCTCTACATCTTCTTCATTGATAGTAGAACCCGATGGTTTGGTGTAAACGCCATCTTTATGAGAGATCACAACAAGGATGCCTTTACCACCACTGCCTTGAGCGGGCTTGATTACAAAACCCGGCCACTCTCTAACCATCTTGTGGATTGTTTTTACTTCAGCTTGGTGACTAATAACGCCAATAAGCTTTGGCACGGTGGCGCCAGCCTGTTCAGCAATGATTTTAGTCTTAAGCTTGTCATCAACGAGTGGGTACTTGGAACGATCATTGTAGCGGCCAATATAACTATGGTTACGCTTGTTCATTCCCATTATGCCTTTGTCTTTCAACTTAAACGGTGAAGTAAATTGATCAAACATAACTTAGTCCTCCGCTAGCGGTTTAAAGCGACGAAGCTCGGTTAGACGGTAGCCTGTGTAGTTACCTAGTAACAAGATGGTCGCTAGAATAACAAGCTGTAAACCAATAAAGTTAAACGTTAAGTGCTGAATGAACGGGTTAGTCATACCTAAGTAAACAAGCACCGCGGTAAATAGAGAGCCGCCACCTTGAAGTACAACTTCTTTCGCGCCTTCTTCTTCCCAAAGGATAGACATACGTTCGATAGTCCAAGACAAGATAATCATTGGGAAGAACGTAATTGATAGGCCTTCTGTAAGTCCGATTTTAAACGCGACTACAGTAAATATCGAAATAATCATAATTACTGTAATAATTACAGCGGATATCCTGGCCACGAGCAATAGGTTGAGTTTGGATAAGTAACTTCGTATTACAAGACCGGTACCGACAATCAGTAGGAAGCCAACAATACCGGTAACCAACTGTGTTTGAACGAATGCCACGGCAATCAGAACGGGCATGAACGTACCAGAAGTCTTAAGACCTATGATGACACGTAGGAACACAACAATCAGAGCACCGATAGGAATCAGCATGATGGTTTTAAACATCGCTTGCTCTTCTAGCGGTAGACTATGAATGGAAAGGTTTAACAGTTGATCCGCTGATACTTTACTGTTGGTTGCTTCAGTTGGAGTAACTTCCTGAGCAATCATAGAGAAGTGAACTTTACTGTTCTGACCGCCAACCACGTCTAATAGAGATACATTTGATTCATCCCAAATTAACAGGTTTGGTTGAACTTGCTGCTCGCTCGATTCAGGAGAGAATAGAACCCACTGGTTATTATCCCAAATTTGGTTCATGTGTTGGATTGATTGGCGACGACGTCCGTCTTCCAGTTCAATAACACCGACGACTTTGTTGTGGATTTTAGCGGCAGAAAGTAGCTTGTGTGTCGCTTCCACTTTGGTCATGTTATTCAGAATCAGCGCTGAGTTTTGGCTGTCTGGATCGTTAAGCGTTTTGATTAACTCACGAGTAAAGGTGATGTTGTCTGCTGAGCGCTTGGTTGCTCTGTCAATCAAAGCAAGGGCCGCGGCTTCTTCAGGACCATCAAAGCTTGGTTGAGCCACATCACCTTCTGGAGGTGTTGAGGTAACGTTCGCTTGGCTATCGACTAAGAACTGTGTCTTGTAGTAGATAGTCTGCGGACCATCTGCGTGACGAATTGACCACTCAGCACGGCGACCTGAATCTGTATTCAAGTACGAAATGCCATAGCCTGGTGATGAAGCTGACTCGCCGATAAGTGTAAAGTTAGACTGTGTGTGAGGTGCGGCTAGTGAAACTTTTGCTTCTTTGCCCACTGCATTGAATTCGATACGAGCTTCAATGTCCCAAACCTGATTAGTCTCGCCTGGAGTCCAGGGTACACCGTAGGTTGTATGTCTGAACATACTCAGAGTTATACCTGCCACGATGAGCAGGAATATAGAAATATAAAATGGAATTCTTGACGTCATAGCTTACCCTACTATTGTTATTTAACTTCCGTTTGTACGTACTTTTTACTTACATCTACTAGCGCTATGTCTTTGATAAATTCGCGCCCTAGTAATACAGGGTGACTCATTTGAGAGCGATCCGCCAATGTAAATTGCGCTTTTTCATGGATTTTTCCGACTTTTACCCATAATTCGATCACAGCTCGACGTTCTGTCTGATCATTGGTTGACTGACGGATTTTCACATAACGTACAACGGGCGCTTCGATCCATTTTTGGTCTTCTTTTGCTTGTGCTTTATCTGCCAAATGGAACTTAACCCAATCTTTACCGTTGCGTTCGAATTCTTTGATATCGACAGCATTTAAAGAAGAGGTGGTTGCGCCAGTATCAACACGAGCATCGAAGCTTTGTTTGATAGAGTCGATCGATACTTTTTCAATACCGCCTAGAATAGTCGGCTGTGATGTAGGAGCGGTAGGTGCAGCTGCAACGGCAACAGGCTCGGCTTCTTTTAGCTCTTCAATGACCCTGTGTTCCATACTGGTCAGGTGAACATCTAATTGACTAGAAAGAGTGGTAATTTCGTCTTCCAAGCTTTCAATATAATCACTTTGATTACTTAGCTGCAGTTCAAGATTTTGAACCTTGTTTGCGATGTTTGTCTCTGAGCGGGAAATAGCGTCGAGAGTTTCTTGATGGTAGGTAGCGCCGCTCGTGAGGGTGCAACCAGAGAGCAAACCAACCGCCACGATAGGCGATAATCGCTTAAACATATAAAAACCTTTGGAAATTAGAGAATAGTTCAGACTATTTAGAAGTTTATCCCACAAAAAAGGATGCGTGAAGCATCCTATTGTAAGAGTCTGGTCATATTGAATCGCAATGTGAGCGCTACGAAAATTATTGTCACTTAAGGGCGCTCACTTATTAAACATGAGCGCAACTTTTGTACAATTAGTTCTCTTTTTTATCAAAATTCCCACATATAAATAACGATGGCTGTATGACGACAGAGCTTATGGTTTTGTGTAACAGAGCTTAAGGTTTTGTCGCTACTAGAATCGCACGCCTTGGTGCAGGGTGACCTTCTACGGTTTTACTTGGATCATTAGGATCTAAGTAATCCGGTAGAGAGTTGTGTGTCATCCACTCTGTTGTGCGTTGTTCGCCAATCGTTGTGACATTTTCATCAACGATACGCACGTCTTCAAAGCCTACCTGTTCAAGCCAGCGTTTCAGTGCGCGTGCAGATGGGAAGAAGTAAACGTTTCTCATTTGCGCGTAGCGATCCACAGGCACAAGAACAGCGTTTTCGTCACCTTCAATCACTAACGTTTCAAGTACCAGTTCGCCACCAGATACCAATTGGTCTTTTAGTTGAATCAAATGATCAAGTGGTGAACGGCGGTGGTAAAGCACGCCCATGCTGAATACAGTGTCGTAAGCTTCCAGTTTTGGCAGTTGCTCAATACCTAGAGGTAATAGGTGAGCACGTTGGTCGTCGCCCATCAATTTACGAATGGCTTCAAACTGAACCAAGAATAAGTGAGAAGGGTCGATACCCACCGTCAAGCGAGCGCCTTCACCTAGCATGCGCCACATGTGGTAGCCGTTGCCACAACCTACATCGAGAACCGAACGGTTTTTCAATGGAGAGATATGTGGAAGCACACGATCCCATTTCCAGTCACTGCGCCATTCTGTATCGATATGAATGTCGTGAACTGTGTAAGGGCCTTTTCTCCAAGGGTGGAAAGTCTTCAGTAAGCTTTCTAACTTTTTAAGTTCACCCGTGTGGAACGGTGTAGAGCTGCCAATCGTCACTGAGTTTTTCAGATCAACTTGGTCAGGCACACCTTGCGGGATTTTATTCAGTGCACGCAACCAACGGTCGAAGTCGCCGTGTTCTGCATTTTGCCAATCCGTCAGCTGTTGAGGAAGAACATTAAGCCACGGCTGAAGGCGAGTGTCTTGGGCAATGAGTTGATAAAAATTGGCAAAATTAAACATAGTTTTTCACTGAGTTAATAGGGTCAATAAACCCTAAAATAGAAATTAAATTTGTCATTCCCTACAGTGAGGGACGAACATGATAGGGAGTCTCGGTTTATCGTACTTGATAGAGACCCCCAACACGCTCCTTCCTCGCTCTTGAGGATGACATTTTAGTACGAGCTGACTGGGTATGTGCGCTATTTAATCGCGAACATTGAACCGAAGTTGAAGCATTGGAACCACACTTCGCTACTTGAGAAGCCAATCTTTTCAAAACGTTGCTTGTGAACTGTAATCGAGTCAGGACGCATCACGTTTTCAATTGCGCTGCGTTTCTGGCTGACTTCAAGCTCGCTGTATCCGTTTGCACGCTTGAAGTCATGGTGCAGGTCGATAAGCAGTTCATTTGAACTTTCGTCTTCGAATACGTACTTTTCAGAAAGGATTAAGATTCCGCCCGGGCGTAAGCCTGCATGAATTTTTTCAAGCAGAGCGTATCGGTCGTCAGGAGACAGAAATTGCAGTGTAAAGTTAAGCACCACAACAGAGGCGTCTTTGATTTCCACTTCACGGATGTCGGCTTCAATCACTTCTACCGGTGTGTCACTGCGGTAGGCGTTTACATGCAGCTTACAGCGTTCAACCATGGCTTCTGAATTATCGATAGCGAAAATCGTGCAGCCTTCTTGCTGAATGTGACGACGCATAGAAAGTGTCGCAGCACCAAGCGAGCAGCCAAGATCGTAAATATTTGAATGTGGCTTTACAAAGCGTTCAGCCAGCATGCCGATTGCAGAGATGATATTGCTATAACCAGGCACCGAGCGTTGAATCATATCCGGAAATACTTCAGCAACCCTTGCATCAAAGGTGAAGTCTCCAATTTTATCAATAGGAGCGGAAAAGATATTGTCTGTGTTGCTCATGGCATTTTCTCTCGACAGTCAGCGTAATTGGCACAAAATTCATACCAAATAAAAGGGGACGTATTTTACGTAAAAAAATGGCTTGTGTCACGAAAACTGAGATTGATGAAAGTGAACGCTTGTTAGTAGTTGTTTACTATCAAAACATCGAGATTTGATGGTCGCCTTTTTGAGCAGGAAACTCCGCCAAATTAGGCAAGGTTATCTTTGTGTGTTCAGCAACTTGCGTCTGTAATTGCTTATAGATAGCAATCGCCAACTCAGGGGCGTGATTATTGTCTGGGGTGTGGATCATTAAATAAGGTTGTTTTCCTTCGTTTAACCAAGTCGGTAATTTCGCGAACCAAGGTTTAAAGAAAGCCAGATTGGGTTCCTGATCTGGATGACCAATAAAGCGAACCATCGGATTGTTTGCCGTCGCAATGGCATGAACCGGAACACGTGGTTTCTTTTGATGCGCGTCGATCACCGCTTCTGTGGTTGGTGGTGCGGAGAAAACAGGACGGCTATCCATAATGATGCGATTGAACCCTTCTTCTATTAACCAATGATTGAAACGTTTTTCGGCATCGCCTTTATCAAAGAAACCAAGGTGACGAACTTCAACGCCGAGCTGCATGTCTTTTGGAAACAAGGTACAAAATTTTTGCAGGGCAGGAAGCATGCTGGGTTCGAAGCTATGGGGCAATTGAATCGTCCACTGACCAATGCGCCTATGTAGGGGCGACATGGTGAGCAGAAATTCTTTGAGTTCGGCTTGGCAATGTTTTAAGTGCTGCTGGTGGGTGATGAACTTAGGCAGCTTAAAAGTAAACTTGAAATCATCGTGACTCGCGGCTTTCCAGTTATTGACCGTTGAGACACTGGGTGTCGCATAGAAAGTCGTGTTGCCTTCAACGGTATGAAAAACTTGGGTGTATTTTTCTAAGCGCTCAGCGGGTTTTGTTCCTTTACCATAGAACTGACTTTGCCACTCGGAATGAGACCACATTGTTAACCCAAGTCTTAGAGGTAAAGTTTCTGTTGTTATTACACGAGCATCCATCTATTACACCGTTATTTATCACGCCATCAGTCATTACAAAAAGTTTTTGGGTTGAAATTAGGGTGTGTTGATCTTTCGAGCTGGTTTTTGCAGCGAGTTGCTGGGTATTTATACAAGGCAGAGGCTTTGATATGTAGCTAGCCTACATGAGAAGCCGATAACATAGTAGAAATGACCAGCAAACGCTGCCCGAAGGGTTCGGCTAAAAGCGTTTTACTCTTTGTTGAGGGAGATTTGCTTAGAATGACTAGGCTACTTCCCCCTCGCCGCGATTAAAACGCTTTTATCTCGAACAAAATTTAACCACGAAAGGTCAACGCGCCCTAAAATCTACTTTACGAGAGTTTTGCTGATTAAGGTACTTTCGAGATATAATTATCGCAATTTTTTCGGTTTTGATGAATCTTTGCGCACTTGATGGGCTAAAAAGCAGCAAAGCCAGATAAAACACAATAAATTCGAATGTGGAAGGTCGATTTTAAGCGAGTTTCCGCGTATAAATGATCCTTTGCTCTGTAGGGCTATTTTGACACCTACAGCTTGGAAATTAGTAAATTATTAAGAGATTGGGAAATTCATTATGCGTACCCATTACTGTGGTAACCTGAACAAGTCCCTGGCGGGACAAACTGTAGAATTGTGCGGCTGGGTAAACCGTCGCCGTGATTTAGGCGGTCTTATCTTTATCGATATGCGAGATCGTGAAGGCGTCGTTCAGGTTGTTGTCGATCCAGATATGAAAGATATCTTTCCGATCGCTAACCAACTGCGTAATGAATTCTGTATCAAATTTACTGGTGAAGTACGTGTTCGTCCTGACAGCCAAGTAAATAAAGATATGGCGACGGGTGAAGTTGAGCTTTACGCAACTGGCCTTGAGATCATCAACCGTTCAGAAGCGCTTCCACTAGACTTCAACCAAACGAACTCTGAAGAGCAGCGTCTTAAGTACCGTTACATCGATCTTCGTCGTCCAGAAATGAGCGACCGTATCAAGCTTCGTGCGCGTGCTTCTAGCTTCGTTCGTCGTTTCCTAGACGAGAACCTATTCCTAGACATCGAAACGCCAGTACTAACGAAAGCGACACCTGAAGGCGCTCGTGACTACCTAGTACCAAGCCGTGTTCACAAAGGTAGCTTCTACGCACTTCCTCAATCTCCTCAGCTGTTCAAGCAACTGCTGATGATGTCTGGTTTTGACCGTTACTACCAAATCGTTAAATGTTTCCGTGATGAAGATTTACGTGCTGACCGTCAGCCTGAATTTACTCAAATCGATATCGAAACATCTTTCATGACTTCTCAAGAAGTACGTAACGTAACTGAGAAGCTTGTTCACGATATGTGGAAAGAGCTTCTAGATGTTGAACTAGGTCAATTCCCAGTAATGCCTTTCTCTGAAGCGATTCGTCGTTTCGGTTCTGATAAGCCAGATCTACGTAACCCACTAGAGTTAGTTGACGTTGCTGACTTGGTTAAAGACGTTGAATTCAAGGTGTTCTCTGGCCCAGCTAACGACGAAAAAGGTCGCGTAGCAGTTATCCGTGTTCCAGGTGGTGCTAAGCTAACTCGTAAGCAAATTGACGGTTACGCTGAACACGTAAACATCTACGGCGCGAAAGGCCTAGCTTGGATGAAGGTTAACGACCGTGCTGCAGGTATGGAAGGTATTCAATCTCCAGTTGCTAAGTTCCTAAGCGAAGACGTAATCAACGGTATTTTAGATCGCACTCAAGCTGAATCTGGCGATATCATTCTGTTTGGCGCAGACAAAGCGGGCATCGTTGCTGAAGCAATGGGCGCACTTCGTATCAAGCTAGGTGATGACTTAGAGCTAACAGACAAGAAAGCGTGGGCTCCACTGTGGGTTGTTGACTTCCCAATGTTCGAAGAAGACGGCGAAGGTAACCTACACGCAATGCACCACCCATTCACATCGCCACTAGGTGTGAACGCGGAAGAGCTAAAAGCGAACCCAGCAGCAGCAAACTCTGATGCATACGACATGGTAATCAACGGCTACGAAGTAGGCGGTGGTTCGGTACGTATTCATAGCGCAGAAATGCAAACGGCTGTATTCGGTATCCTAGGTATTGAAGCTAAAGAGCAACAAGAGAAGTTCGGCTTCCTACTTGAAGCACTTAAGTACGGTACGCCACCACACGCAGGTCTAGCATTCGGTCTTGACCGTCTAGCAATGCTACTTTGTGGTACAGAGAATATCCGTGATGTTATCGCATTCCCGAAAACAACAGCAGCAGCATGTCTACTAACAGATGCGCCAAGCCTAGCAAACCCAGCATCACTGGAAGAGCTAGCAATCGCTGTTAAATTGGCAGAGAAGAAAGAGCAAGCGTAAGCCTGTTATCTTTCTCGTTGATGAAGAGATCCTAGTTGATAGAGAGCTCTTAATTAATTAGTCAAGATTTGTGAGTAAATTAGAAAATGCCCGTTAATTTGACGGGCATTTTTTTTTGCGTTCGATATACTAAGCTGAAAAGCATGTATAAATAATCAGTATTGAAGTTATGTCTATTATCTTAGGGATTGACCCTGGCTCTCGCATTACCGGCTATGGCGTGATTCGTCAAAATGGTCGCCATCTATATTACTTAGGTAGTGGTTGTATTCGTACTTCCGAAAAAGAACTGCCAGGTCGACTAAAACAGATTTACGCTGGCGTGAGCGAAATCATCACTCAGTTTCAGCCAGATGTGTTTGCGATCGAGCAGGTTTTCATGTCGAAGAACGCTGATTCTGCACTTAAGCTTGGACAAGCTCGTGGTAGTGCGATTGTGGCAGCGGTGAATGCGGATTTACCCGTTCATGAATATGCGGCTCGTTTGATCAAACAAGCGGTGACAGGTAATGGTGGTGCTGATAAGTCGATGGTTCAGAACATGGTGATGAGCATGCTCAAGCTACCTGCCAAACCACAGGCTGATGCTGCCGATGCTCTCGGCGTAGCGATCACTCACGCTAACACCAATAAAACCTTGGTTGCACTGGCAGGTAAAGCAACGGGAGCGAGAAAAGGACGCTACCGTTAATCCCCCTATCGCTTTCTAGAAGTTTTCTTTCGATGAGCTTTACGCCCCGTTTGGCTCATATCAAAACAATACGCACCTAAATCCTTGATGAAATGAGATCTTTCGAACAGAACCCAGATAATAACATTGCGTATCATTTAACATGTTATTAACATTGGTCGGAGGTCTTACAAGTTAATCAAGGATGATCACTGATGAACCCAATCAAGCTGTGGCGCGCGCTGTTTCTACCTAAAAGCAATGGCTGGAGTAACAACGAAGTCAGACAAGCCGATATCTTATTACTCTTCACTTTTATCGCATTCTTCGTGGGTGTCTATAGCTTAATCAAGTGGACTAAGCACGAAGAGCAACTTCTGATCGCCACATCTGTATTTCTTATCGTATTCGAACTGATCTCTGCACTGCTACTTCGTGTGACGAGTAAGCCGAGCCTTGCACTTAACTTTGGTTTTGTCGGTATGGCTGTTCACGCGTTGAACATCATCTATCAAAGCGGTGGAGTTGTGGCTTCCACTCAAGCTTATTGGGTGCCTTTGTTAGTGGTCGCTTTTTTCTTATCAGGAACACGAATTGTGGCTTTGGTATGGAGTGGACTGGTTATCGGTGTTTCATTAGTGATGACCTCAGCACATCTCAATGGATTTGCATTTCCCCAGCTTGAATTAACTCCGGAAGCGGTGGTGGTTGAAACTTGGTCTGGCGTGATCATGCCGCTGGTGGTCATCTGCATTGCTCAAGCCTTTACCGCTAAGCAAAAAGAGGTGGCGATCGAAATGGCAGAGGATGCGATTTCAGAAAGCCAACAGATTGCCAATCAAGCGACTCAAAGTGAAGGGCGACTCTCGGTGGTGCTTGATCAAGCCAATTCGAATTCAGAGAGTCTACAAGCTGTTTCGGTTCATTTAGAACAGCAGTCACAAGACTTGCATTCTCAAGTCGAAGTGTTGAATGTCAATTGTGAATCTCAAGCGAGCGCTGCAGAAGAGATGAGCCAACAACTTCATCAAATGACTCAAGGTATCGAAGAATCCAATTCATTTGTGGGTGAACTGAAAGAACGTAGCGAAGCGGTTGGTACTAAGGCACAAAAGAGCTCAGAGTCACTAGAAGCGTCAACCGATGCGATCAGCCAGATTATTCAAAGTAATCAAGAGATAATGAAAGTCGCTGATTTGATCACTTCGGTTGCTGAGCAAACCAATCTATTAGCACTCAACGCGGCAATCGAAGCGGCTCGTGCTGGTGAGCAAGGACGAGGGTTTGCTGTCGTCGCTGATCAAGTGCGAGAATTATCGGCGAAAAGCAGTCATTCCGCGATAGAGATTCGAACTTTGTTAGACCGAAGTAAAGAGGAAGTGGAGCATGGCAGAGCAATCATTGAAACCACGGCCAATGAAATGAACGGGATTATCTCCGAGGTGCAAACCATCTCGACCGACGTTAACCAACTGACTAATATTATGGCGATGCAGATGAACTCATTGAAAGAGCTCGATCTCGCCAGTTCAGACGTTGCCCAAAGTGTGGCGGAAACTAAATCGGTGTCAGGCTTAGTCGCTAATTATGGTTCTGAGCTAACAGGTCATGTGACTTCGGTTAAAGAATTGGTCGCGAGCTTGAACAGCGTGGTCTCGCAAGCCAAACAAGCCTAAATTATTCACTTCAAAAAACACAAAGAACTGGATAAGTATCCAGTTCTTTTATATTCTGTCCTTCAAATTAAATTCCATCAAGAGAGTGAATTGTGATCGGACGTCTCCGCGGTACATTAATAGAAAAACAGCCACCAGAGTTATTGATTGAAGTCAGTGGTGTTGGTTATGAAGTTCAAATGCCAATGAGCTGTTTTTATGAGTTACCAAACGTAGGCGAAGAGGCAATTATCTACACTCATTTTGTGGTACGTGAAGATGCTCAGCTACTTTATGGTTTTAACACGGTTAAAGAGCGTGCCTTGTTCCGTGAAGTGATTAAAGCTAATGGTGTCGGCCCTAAACTTGGTCTTGGGATTCTTTCAGGCATGACCGCTAGCCAATTCGTTCAAAGCGTTGAACGAGAAGATATCTCTACGCTGGTTAAACTGCCGGGTGTTGGTAAGAAAACCGCAGAACGTCTGGTCGTTGAAATGAAAGACCGCCTGAAAGGGTGGGGCGCAGGTGACCTGTTTACACCTGCAACAGATGCAGCGCCAATGGACTCTATGCCAACGGTGCACGACGCGGAAGAAGAAGCGGTAAGTGCACTACTTGCATTAGGCTACAAGCCGACCCAAGCTTCTAAGGTGGTTTCTCAAGTGGCTAAAGATGGCATGACCAGCGAACAGTTGATTCGCGAAGCTCTGAAATCGATGGTTTAATACCTCATATACTCGTTCTACAAAACAGATTCATTCACTTTGCCTTTACACAGGGTCAAGAAGCGCATCGTCAAGAAGCGCATAGTTAGGAATATCAGAATTTATGATTGAAGCCGATCGCCTTATTGCACCGGACAACCCAGTATTCAAAGATGAAGATGTCATTGATCGTGCAATACGCCCTAAAGCACTGGCTGACTATCAAGGTCAGGATCACGTCCGTGGTCAGATGGAAATTTTCATCAAAGCAGCACAAATGCGTAATGAGGCGCTCGATCATCTGTTGATATTTGGTCCTCCAGGCTTGGGCAAAACCACATTGGCAAACATTGTTGCTAATGAAATGGATGTGAACATTCGTACCACTTCAGGACCTGTATTGGAAAAAGCAGGTGACTTGGCGGCATTGCTGACCAACCTTGAAGAAAATGATGTTCTATTCATTGATGAGATCCACCGCCTTAGTCCTGTGGTTGAAGAGGTTCTGTATCCGGCAATGGAAGATTACCAATTAGATATCATGATTGGTGAAGGCCCAGCGGCACGTTCTATCAAGATCGACCTTCCTCCTTTCACTTTGATTGGCGCAACCACTCGTGCTGGTTCACTGACATCGCCGTTGCGTGACCGTTTCGGTATTACTCAGCGTCTTGAGTACTATAAAGTTGAAGATTTACAAAACATTGTTCAACGAAGTGCTGATTGTCTTGGTCTTTCTATGGAATCGCAAGGGGCGTTAGAAGTTGCTCGTCGAGCTCGTGGTACGCCACGTATTGCTAACCGTTTACTGCGCCGTGTTCGTGACTATGCGGAAGTGAAAGGCGATGGACATATTTGCCCAGAGGTTGCTGATAAAGCGCTAAACATGTTGGATGTCGATGCTAAAGGTTTCGACTACATGGATAGGAAGCTTTTGCTTGCGATTATGGAGAAGTTTGGTGGTGGGCCGGTTGGTATAGACAACATGGCTGCGGCGATTGGTGAAGAAAGAGATACCATTGAAGATGTGTTAGAACCTTACTTGATTCAACAAGGTTATCTACAAAGAACGCCAAGAGGTCGAATCGCGACCGACAGAGCGTATTTACACTTCGGCATCGATAAACCATCTAATCGTTAATTTATTCATTTTTAAAGATCCCAGTTGCATAAGCGCTGGGATTTTTTGCTTTCTATTGAATAACAACTCTTTGAGCGAGTCGATAAAAAAAGCTGAATAGCTCCCTCAAAAATGAAAACTTTGATTTCACGTTTGAATTGAGTAACAAAAAGTGAAATAAGCTGTTATGTTTTTTGTTAATACTTTATGGGTAGTTGTAATTCATATGTTGATGCAGTGCTGAGCTTTTGTCACAGATATCATATGCTGCTATTAATAGAGACATAATTGGTGTGATTTTAATCATAACTGTTCAAAAATAACTCTAATTTGCTTGAATAAAATTGATACAAATCAACGCAAGGTTCTCCTATAAACCTTTTGAAACATACTGATTTTACCAGTAATATTAGCGTCAGCTATATTAGCTCATGCTTAACAATAATCTAACTATAACGGTACGTTTTTACTACAAATTTCAATTTGTAATAACAATCTCACGAATTGTTTTAACACGGATTTTTGCGGTGAATAATCACACAAGTGTCATTCAGCCGACACAAAGGAGTTACCATGATTGATGTTGTTGATCTGTCGCGATTGCAATTTGCATTTACAGCGATGTATCACTTCCTATTTGTTCCACTGACTTTAGGTATGGCATTTCTACTTGCCATTATGGAGTCAGTTTATGTAATGACTGGCAAGCAAATTTACAAGGACATGACTAAGTTCTGGGGTAAATTGTTTGGTATTAACTTTGCTCTTGGTGTAGCGACAGGCTTAACCATGGAGTTCCAGTTCGGTACTAACTGGTCATACTATTCTCACTATGTTGGCGACATCTTTGGTGCTCCGCTGGCTATCGAAGCGCTTGTTGCATTCTTCCTAGAGTCTACTTTTGTTGGTCTTTTCTTCTTCGGTTGGGACAGATTGTCAAAGCGTCAACACTTAGCGGTAACGTGGTTAGTAGCACTTGGTTCTAACTTCTCTGCGCTTTGGATCTTGGTAGCTAACGGCTGGATGCAAAACCCAGTGGGTGCAGAATTTAACTTTGAAACTATGCGTATGGAAATGGTGAGCTTCGCTGAAGTTGTACTAAACCCAGTAGCACAGGTTAAATTCGTACACACAGTAGCGTCTGGTTACACAACGGGTGCAATGTTCATCCTTGGTATCAGCTCATACTACATTCTTAAAGGTCGTGACCTTGCCTTTGCTCGTCGCTCTTTTGCGATTGCAGCATCTTTCGGTATGGCGGCAATCTTGTCAGTAATCGTGCTAGGTGATGAATCTGGTTACGAGCTTGGTGAAGTTCAAAAAGTGAAGCTAGCAGCTATTGAAGCTGAATGGCACACTGAAGAAGCACCGGCCGCGTTCACTGTGTTTGGTGTTCCAAACCAAGAAACCATGCACACAGACTACGCAATTAAGATCCCTTACGTAATGGGCATCATTGCAACACGTTCTTTTGATACAGAAGTAACAGGACTACGTGACTTGCGCGACGATCACGTTGATCGTATTCGTACCGGTATGTATGCGTATGAGTTGCTTGAAAAGCTACGTGGTGGTGACCGTTCAGAAGAGAACAAAGCGGCATTTGACGAAGTAAAAGGTGACCTAGGTTACGGACTGCTTCTTAAGCGCTATACAGACGACGTTGTTGATGCAACAGAAGACCAAATCCAAATGGCTGCGGATGATTCTATCCCAACAGTTTGGCCTCTATTCTGGTCGTTCCGTCTGATGGTTGCTTGTGGCTTCATCATGCTGTTTGTATTCGGTGCGGCGTTTGTTCAAACGTGTCGTCAGAAGATCGAACAGAAACCATGGGTACTTAAAGCGGCGCTATTCTCAATTCCACTACCTTGGATTGCGATTGAAGCAGGTTGGTTTGTTGCTGAATTTGGTCGTCAACCATGGGCGGTGGGTGAAATCCTGCCGGTTAACGTTGCTGCATCAGCACTGACTATTGAACAGCTTTGGACTTCTCTATTTGCAATTCTTGCACTGTACACAGTGTTCTTGATTGCTGAAGTTTACCTAATGCTGAAATTCGCACGTAAAGGTCCAAGTAGCTTAAAGACAGGCCGTTACCACTTTGAACAAAACGATAACTCTGTTGAAGACAAAGTTAGCCGTTCAGTCGAAGTATAAGTGAGGGAATATTATGTTTGATTACGAAAGCTTACGACTTATTTGGTGGGTATTGATCGGTGTTCTACTGGTTGGTTTCGCCGTAACTGACGGCTTTGACATGGGTGTTGCTGCTCTTTCACCGGTTATCGGTAAGAGCGACACTGAACGTCGTATTATGCTAAACACGATTGCCCCTCACTGGGATGGCAACCAAGTATGGCTAATTACGGCTGGTGGTGCATTGTTCGCTGCATGGCCATTGGTTTACGCGACGTCTTTCTCTGGTTTCTACTTCGCAATGTACGTGACGCTAGCAGCACTTTGGCTACGTCCACTTGCTCTTGATTACCGTTCAAAGATTGAAGAGCCAAAATGGCGTAAGGCATGGGACTACGCACTTTGCTTTAGTGGCACAGTTCCGCCAATCATCTTTGGTGTAGCGTTTGGTAACTTACTGCAAGGTGTTCCATTCGAACTGAACTACCTGATGATGTCTAAGTATCATGGTACGTTCTTCGCTCTGCTAAACCCGTTTGCATTGCTATGTGGCGTGTTGGCTCTGATGTTGTTCGTGATGCAAGGTGCAACATGGCTTCAAATGAAGACAACAGAAGAACTGCACAGCCGCGCACGTAACGTTGCTCAGATCACTGGCCTAATTGCTATTGCTCTGTTCGTTATCGGTGGTTTCTGGGTTCAATCTATCGAAGGCTATGTAATTACAAGCACGATAGACACGTTTGCTGATTCAAACCCACTAAACAAAGAAGTATCACTTCAAGTTGGTGCTTGGATGACAAACTTCGAAACATATCCAGCAATGTGGGCTGCGCCGATTCTTGGTGTAGTAATGCCACTGCTTGCTGTGATTGCATCTCGCTTTGAGCGTGGTGGTTTCGCATTCTTGTTCTCAAGCCTATCTAACGCTGGTGTTATTCTAACGGCTGGTTTTGCAATGTTCCCATTCGTAATGCCATCAAGCCTGAATCCTAACCATAGTTTGACTATGTGGGATTCAACAGCAAGTGAGCTAACGCTTGGTCTTATGACTGGAGTTGCGGCGGTAATGGTTCCTGTGATTCTTGGCTACACAACGTGGACATACTACAAAATGTTCGGTCGTCTAGATAAGAAACACATCGAAGATAACGACGTTTCAGCTTACTAAGCTAGAAGTTAAATAACTTAGGAGAAATTTTATGTGGTATTTCGCATGGATTTTGGGTGTACTTCTAGCATGTGCATTCGGCATCATCAATGCTCTATGGTTAGAGCATTCAGAAATGATGGATAAAGACAGTGAGTAATCTCGCAGAGCAAATCGCTAAACTGCATCAACCTATGGATAAGACTCTGTTAAGAGCTTTATCTCTAGTATTGGGTTTCATGCATGTAGGTTTAGTGATGTGGGAACCTGAAGCGTATGCGACAAGCATCGGTGGCTTTAATGCGATCATCGGGCCAATGTTCATTTGGGCAGCATGTTCAAGCATGGTTTACGGTATCGGATTTAAGCCGAGAGCTTGGATGTGGCAACTACTGTTCAGCCCATACGTTTCACTCACAATTTTGCTCTACCTAACGGTGCTGCGCCTTTTATAAAAGGCAAAGGATTTAGGTTCATAACGACGTGAACCTTTATACTTGTTGGGTTTTTAGCCAAAAAGAGGTCATCTTATACAGATGGCCTTTTTTTTCGTCTCTTAAATCAAAAAATTCACAGCGATATACTATTAATGATAAGGAGTTAGGTTATAGTGAGATCTTTATCGTTTTGAATTGTGGTATCAAATTGCAGGGATTATCTAAGCCATTTACGTGGCCAGTGACAGTGTATTACGAAGACACCGATGCAGGTGGTGTTGTATACCATTCAAACTATCTTAAGTTTTTCGAACGCGCTCGAACTGAGATGTTGCGCTCAATTGGCGTCTCTCAGCAAGTCTTGTTAGAACAAAATATCGGTTTTGTAGTCCGACATATGGACATCGATTTTATTCAAGGTGCGCGCCTTGATGATTCTTTACAAGTCATTACAAATATTTACGAGTTGAAGCGAGCTACCTTGGTCTTCTGTCAAGAGATCGTAAATCCTGATGGCAAAGCATTGTGTAAAGCAATGGTTAAGGTAGCATGTATCGACAATCAAAAAATGAAACCCAAAGCAATGCCAACATTTATTCTCACGGAGCTAACGAATAGTGACTGCTGAAATCTCAATCTTAGGCCTAATTTTAGAAGCTAGCTTACTAGTTAAGATGGTCATGCTAATTCTCATGGGCATGTCTGTTGTTTCTTGGGCGATGATCATCAAACGAAGCAAAGTATTATCTCAAGCTACTAAACAAACTGACGTGTTTGAAGATAAGTTCTGGTCTGGTGTTGATCTCGCTAAATTGTATCAAGAGAGTAATAAGCGCAAAGACGAACTCTCTGGTACTGAAGAGATTTTTTACGCCGGCTTTACAGAGTTTGCTCGCCTTCGAAAATCAAATGCAGCGTCTCCAGACTTCATCATGGAAGGCACTGGTCGTGCAATGCGTGTTGCGGTTGCCCGCGAAGTTGATGAACTGGAAACTAACTTACCCTTTTTGGCGACTGTCGGTTCTATCAGCCCATACATCGGCCTATTTGGTACGGTTTGGGGCATCATGCACTCATTCATCGCATTAGGTGAAGTGAAGCAAGCGACATTAGCAATGGTTGCTCCTGGTATTGCAGAAGCACTGATCGCGACAGCAATGGGCTTATTCGCGGCGATTCCCGCTGTGATGGCGTATAACCGTTTTAGCAGCCGAGTTGGTAAGTTAGAGCACAACTACGCGACTTTCTCTGAAGAGTTCCATAGCATTCTTCACCGTCAAGCGATGGCTGGCAGGGAATAATAGATGGCCGGATACCAACCTAAAAAACGCAAAATGACAGCAGAGATTAACGTTGTACCTTACATCGACGTTATGCTTGTTTTGCTGATCATTTTTATGGTGACTTCGCCATTTGTTACTCAAGGCGTAGATGTTGAATTGCCTCAAGCTTCAACGGCCAAATCTGCACAAGATCTATTGGGTGACGACAACGCGAGTTTCATTATCGTTGAAGTGAACAAAGATGGTGAGCTTGGTTTGAGTGTTAATAACGAAGAGGTTCAGCGAGGCTTGTCTCTGGAAGATATTATCGTCCGAGTGAAGGCGGAACTGTCTCTGAACCCAAATTCTCCAGTGGCGGTTGGCGGTGATGCTGCAACGCCTTACGCTGAAGTGGTTATCTTACTTGATGAATTAAGCCGTGCAGGTGTGCCAAAGGTTGGCCTTTTAACGGATATAAGGGAATAGCTCCGTAGCATTCATGAAAGCGAATAATAAAAAATCCAATAATTTTAGATCACCGCTTCTTATTTCTCTTGGGCTGCACGTCGTTTTATTCGTTGCGCTCATTTGGGGAGCGGATTTCACCATGTCAGAGCCAAAGCCTACAGGGCAGATGGTTCAAGCTGTGGTGATTGATCCTCAGTTGGTTCGCCAGCAAGCTCAACAGATTCGTCAACAAAGAGAAGCGGCGAGCAAAAAAGAGCAAGAGCGTTTAGATAAACTAAGACGTGAAAGCGAACGACTTGAAAAAAATCGTAAAGCTGAAGAAGAGAACATTCGAAAGCTGAAAGAAAAGCAAGCTAAAGAAGCCAAAGCGGCTCGCGACGCGGAAAAGCGTCGAGTTGAAAATGAAAAGCAACGTAAAGTTGAAGAGGCTCGCTTAAAACAAGAGAAAAAGAAAGCCGCTAAAGCAGAAGCTGATCGTAAGTTGAAAGAAGCCGCGGTTGTGAAAGCAGAAAAAGAACGCAAGGCAAAAGAAGCGGCCATTGCTAAAGCTGAACAAGAACGCGTGGCGAAAGAAAAAGCCGCGAAAGAGGCCGCTGAAAAAGCCCGTAAAGAAAAAGAAGCCGCTGAGCGTGCTGAGAAACAACGTATAGCGAAAGAGAAAGAAGCGGCAGCCGCAGCAGAAAAAGCTCGTAAAGCAAAAGAAGCTGCAGCAAGAGCGGAGAAAGAGCGTAAACAGCAAGAAGCGGCATTGAACGATATTTTTGCTGGGCTTGAAACTGAAGCGACTCAAAACTCTTCAGCTAGACAACAATTTATTAGTGATGAAGCGCAGCGTTATGGTGCTATCTATACCCAACTCATTCAACAAAACTTGTTGTTAGAAGACAGCTACAGAGGTCGTTCATGTCGAGTGAACCTAAAGCTTATTCCAACGGGATCTAATGCGATATTAGGTAGATTGAGTATCTTAGATGGTGACAGTCGCTTATGTGCGGCAACGAAGCGTGCGGTAGCACAAGTGCAATCTTACCCGTTACCTAAGGACCCAGACATTATAAAATCACTGAAAGACATTAACTTAACTGTATCACCAGAGTAAAAGGACGAACTTGTGTTAAAGAAACTATTACTGAGTTTTGTTTTCTTAATAGCTACAAGCAGCCAGTTTGCCCATGCGGCACTGGAGCTGGTTATTACAGATGGTATTAACTCTGCACGACCTATCGCTATTGTTCCTTTCCGTTGGGAAGGCGCAGGACCATTGCCGCACGATGTGTCAGCAGTTATCGCTTCTGACTTGCAACGCAGTGGTAAATTCAGCCCAGTTGCGACAAGTAAAATGCCTCAAACGCCTTACAGCGAAACCGAGGTGAATTTTGATGCTTGGACTAACCTAGGTGTTGATTCACTGCTAACGGGTAGCATTACTAAAAATGCTGAAGGGCAATACGTCGTTAACTACCAGTTGATCGACATTGTCCGTGGTCAACTGACTAAAGGGCAAAGCCGTGCACTAAGCGATGAAGGCCAATTAGTACTTTCTAAAGATCATGTGCTGTTCAACAAGAAAGCGACAGTGCCTGGTAAACGCTTGAGAGAGTACGCACACCGAATCTCTGATTTAGTGTATGAAGAGCTAACGGGTGAGAAAGGGGCGTTTCTAACGCGTATTTCTTACGTAGTTGTGAACGACAAAGACAAATACCCGTACCAGCTTCGTGTTGCTGACTACGACGGCTTTAACGAGCGTTTGGTGCTTCGTTCTAAGCAACCTCTTATGTCACCAGCATGGTCGCCAGACGGTAAGAAGCTTGCGTATGTGAGTTTCCAAAATGGCCAAGCTGAAATATTCATAATGAATATTTACACGGGTGAGCGCGAGAAAGTGACGTCATACCCTCGTCATAATGGTGCGCCAAGATTCTCGCCAGATGGTAAAACATTGGCGTTGGTATTGTCGAAAACAGGCAGTCTTCAGGTGTACACACTCGACCTTGCTAGCCGTAAGCTGACTCAAATTACCCGCGGTCGTTCTAACAATACTGAACCATTCTGGCACCCAGATGGCAAGTCTCTAATTTTCACATCTGATCGTGGTGGTAAACCACAGATTTATAATGTAAATTTGTCAAATAATTCGACATCTCGTATTACTTGGCAAGGTAGCCAAAACTTAGGTGGCCAGATCACCCCTGACGGACGATTCCTGATTATGGTTAATCGTAGCAATTCGGGTTTTAACTTGGCTAAACAAGATTTGGAAACCGGTGCGGTTCAGGTGCTAACAAAAACATTGTTAGATGAATCTCCAAGTATTGCACCGAATGGAGGTATGGTTATCTATAGCTCTATTTACAATAAAACAAACGTACTATCGATGGTTTCTATCGACGGTCGTTTTAAGGCTAGATTACCGGCAACGAACGGACGCGTAAGAGCGCCTTCGTGGTCACCGTTTCTCTAGTTGATTTGATACATTCTTTTAGCTATTGATAGTGTTAACTATTGTGGCATTTAACTATCTATAGCACTTAGTCGCTGTAGAAACTAAGTTTGATAACGTAAGGAAAAAAAGATGCAACTTAACAAAGTTCTTAAAGGCTTGATGATTGCACTACCAGTGATGGCAGTAACGGCATGTAGCTCAACTGATGAAGCAACTTCTGCAACATCTGGCACAGAAAGCAACCAAACAACTTCAGGTTCAGAAGGCAACGTAGATACAACTGTTGTAACGCCAATTGACGCTAACGGTCAACTGTCTGAGCAAGAGCTTAAAGAGCAAGCGCTACGCGAAACTCAAACAATCTACTTCGCATTCGATAACTCTACTATCGCTGGCGACTACGAAGAAATGCTTGCAGCTCACGCAGCATACCTAGTTAAGAACGTTGATATGAACGTTACTGTTGAAGGTCATGCTGATGAGCGCGGTACTCCTGAGTACAACATCGCACTTGGTGAGCGTCGTGCACAAGCTGTAGCGAAATACCTACAAGCTCTAGGTGTTCAAGCAGACCAAATCTCTATCGTAAGCTACGGTGAAGAGAAGCCACTTCTTCTAGGTCAATCTGAAGACGTGTACGCTAAAAACCGTCGTGCAGTACTAGTTTACTAATTTCAGTAGGCTATATAATTGAGGAATTGCCTCATGTTCAGTAACACAAAGCGAGTCATTTTGCTTTCGTTACTGGCAAGTGCAGCGAACACCACGTTCGCTGCACCAGCTCCAGTATCCGATCTCAATAGCACCGCAACAAATTCATCATCTTCCTCTCGATCAGCATCTAACGAATCAGATATTGAGCGTTTAGAGCGCTTGCTTCAAAATCGTAATCTCGTTCAGCTTCAAATGCAGCAACAAATCGACGATATGTCACTGGAGATCAGTGAACTTCGTGGTGAGTTGGAGCGAAACAGCTACGATATGAAACAAATGCTCGAGCGCCAACGTGAATTGTTCATTGAACTGGATCGTGTGAGAGGCGAGGTGAAAGCAGCAGGAACAGCAACGGTAGCAGTAGCAGCGAGCGAAGGCTCTAAGGATGCTTCTGGTACGTTCAGTACTGATGTTGATGAGCAAACAGCTTATCAGAATGCTGTAGATATGATTCTAAAGCAGCGAGACTACACGGGTGCTATTGCAGCATTCCAAAAGTTTCAAAAAGACTTCCCAGACTCGACCTTCACGCCTAACACCCATTATTGGTTAGGTCAGCTTTATTTCGCTAAAAAGCAAGATAAGGAAGCAGTGAAGAGCTTTGCCGCTGTTGTGTCATACAAAGACTCCAACAAGCGCTCTGATGCTCTGGTTAAGCTTGGTGACATAGCTACGCGTAACAACAACGCGACGCAAGCTAAGAAATATTACCAGCAAGTTGTAACCGAGTATCCAAACAGTGCTTCGGCTAAAGTGGCTAAAACCCACTTGTAAACAAAATAGGGGTGCTCAGGTACCTCTTTTTTATATCTGATCACTTTCGTTTTGTGTCTACTTCTCTTCTTTGTAATGCCAACGCATCGCTTTGTTTATGCGTTTTAAGCATTAGTTAGTCATCGCTTGAAACCAATCCTTTTTGATCCCAATCGCTGTCCTGTGTAGAATACTCTAATTCTCGGAAGAAGTTGCGTAGAGCAAGAGCAATGAGTCATATACTAGATAAAATCGATACAGTTTACCCGTTTCCGCCTAAGCCAGTTCCACTGAGCGACGCTCAGAAGCAGGCCCACATCGCAAACATCAAAACACTACTTCAAGAAAAAGATGCAGTTCTAATTGCACACTACTACACAGATCCTGAAATTCAGGCCCTGGCTGAAGCAACTGGTGGTTTTGTTGGCGATTCATTAGAAATGGCTAAGTTTGGTAACCGCCATTCGGCAAGCACTTTGATCATCGCTGGCGTTCGTTTTATGGGGGAGTCAGCAAAGATTCTTACACCTGAAAAACGCATTCTAATGCCAACACTAGAAGCTGAATGTTCTCTTGATCTTGGCTGTCCTGCAGACAAGTTTACAGAATTTTGTGATGCTCACCCTGACCATACAGTGGTTGTATACGCGAATACCTCTGCGGCTGTTAAGGCTCGTGCAGACTGGGTAGTTACGTCGAGCATCGCTCTAGAAATCGTTGAAAGCCTAGACGCTGAAGGCAAACCCATTATTTGGGGTCCAGACCGTCACCTAGGTTCTTACATCGCAAATCAAACTGGCGCTGACATGCTGCTTTGGCAAGGTGAGTGTATTGTTCATGACGAGTTCTCAGCTGATGCTTTGAAGAAAATGAAATCAGTATACCCAGAAGCGGCTATTTTGGTTCACCCAGAATCACCAGCAAGCGTGGTTGAACTGGCTGACGCTGTTGGTTCAACAAGTCAACTGATCAAGAAAGCAAAAGAGCTGCCTCATCCACAGATGATTGTCGCGACTGACAAAGGTATCTTCTTCAAAATGCAGCAACTGGTTCCTGAAAAAGAACTTATTGAAGCGCCGACAGCAGGTGCCGGTGCAACTTGTCGAAGCTGCGCGCACTGTCCTTGGATGGCAATGAACGGCCTTGAAGCGATTGAAAATGCGCTTGAGAATGGTGGCGAGCAACACGAGATCTTCGTTTCTGACGAACTGCGCGTGAAGTCCCTTATCCCATTGAACCGCATGCTAGATTTTGCTGAGCAATTAAATGTGCAGGTAAAAGGTAACGCTTAATCTAATGACGTGAGGTTATAAATAATCCAATATTTATAACTCTGCAGTCTTTATAATGTGGTGCATTTGTCATCATTAAAAAAACCAGCCGCAGTGCTGGTTTTTTGTATCTGAATATTCGCCTTAGTCTAGTCTCATTAGCTGCTGCAATTTACACTAGGTATGACCAATCGTAGCAAATACCACTATTAGCAATACCTATAATAGTAAACAATGGGTCAGCCTAGTTTGTTAAATCACTTGATAACATCGTTAGAAATCTTGATTGTAGAATAACGACTTATCGAAGTTTCTTGTCGAAAAGAGCTGCCTTGTTCTCAAGCCCTTTTCCTGAGCGATTTATGTTCACTTACTTACTGTGACTGACATTAATTTTTCTACGCTATTTCCGTATCAGTGTGTTCAAATTGAGAATTGAATTTAGATTGATTCATGAGTACGAACAGAAATAGTCCGGCCATCAGCGAAGCGGCGACCCAATATGGGAGGCTTTGGTTGTATTGATAAAGTATCGTTGCAGTGATTGGCCCCACAATGGAAGATAGCCCTTGGATGGCAGAAATTGTACCTGAAGCTGCACCTTGTTCGTTCATATCTACTGAGTTGGCGGTGATAGCTTGTATCGCCGGAAACAAGAGTCCCAACCCTATTGCCATAAATATATAGCCTGTAATAAGAAGCGTAGCTGAGTGTGCTACTGACACAATACCGAGGCCAGCACATGCCATTATTGGACCCATCATGAAACTCTTTAGTAATACGTTGTTTTTCATTTTGGCTAAGAAAGCTTGTGTGATGCCTAACGTGATTCCAGTGATGGTCAAAACGATACCAGACAGCTGAGCTGCTTGTTCCGATGTATCTCGGATGCGGTCGAGTATTAAAAATCCAATGATGATCTGGGCTGTTATAACAGCAAACATACAAGCGAACATAGCGAGTGCCGGGAAGCGAAGTCGTTGGTCAAAAAAGCTTAGAGTATTCTCGGAAGGCTCGTGGATTATTGTTGTTTCAGGTAAGCGGATCTTGATCGTAACCCAGGCGATGAATGGGAATACTGACAATACGTACAACGGCAGTGTCAGAGAGTATTGAGATAACATTCCACCTAAAGCTGGCCCTGCAACTAGCCCTATTGCACTTGCTGCCCCAATACTTGCCATGGCACTTTGTCGCTCTTTGGGCGAGGTAATATCTGCCACTAACGCAGTGCTAATAGGCGTAATAGCCGCTAAAAACAGGCCGACGAATGTGCGAGCAACGATCATTCCTATGAGTATGATGAGTGAGTGAAAGGTTGTTTTCAGGGATAGATCTAGCCATATCGTCATGAGGATAAAAGAGCACGCATAGCCTAAAGTAGCGACTAGCAATACGGGTTTTCGTCCCTTCTTGTCACTGGTCTCCCCCCATTTTTTTGCGCTAAGAAGCCAAGCTATTCCCGACATAGCGACCACCAAGCCACCATGCCATTCCATTAAACCAACTTCGCGAATAATCGGACCGATCACTGGAATGATCGACATCATCGCTGTCATACAGACAGCGTTTAATACAAATAACTGTTTAATAGTACTCATAAAGTGGCTTTTTTAGTTTGGCTACAATGTATGGAGCATCAAATATACAACCGATATAATGCCAATAAAAGCATTAATGGAAAAGATTATCATTATCAGTTAAATTAATTGAAAGAGTTCGAAGTGGAAGAAAAATGATAAATACAAGTAGTTATATAAACGTCAATGGCTCAACTATATATTACGAGATATCGGGTAATCTTACTGGTGAACCGCTGTTGATGCTTCATGGTGGACTTGGGTCAATCCATGAATTAGAGCCGTTACGCAAGTATTTATTCGACAATTATCAATTAATAAGTCTCGATTTGCGTGGACATGGTAAGTCGGAGCTAGGGGGGTTACGACTTAGTTACAGCCAGTATCAGCAAGATGCTCATTCCGTACTCGACGCTTTAGGAATTAAGCAATATTCGATATTTGGTTTCAGTGATGGCGGCATTGTAGGCTACCGCTTAGCCGCTCAAGAACCAAATAGGGTTTCTTGCTTGGTGACACTCGGTTCACAATGGCAGGTGAATATTGATGATCCATCTATGAAACTATTATCCAGTTTAACTCCGGATTTTTGGCGCAACAGGTTCTCTGACGACGTTGCTTTGTACGAGGCAACTAACCCAGAACCAGATTTTCCTAAGCTGGTTGATGCAGTTAAAGAGGCTTGGTTTGATAAAACGGCGTCGGGTTATCCTTGTGGTTTAGTTGAACAGATTCTTTGTCCAACATTGATTATGAGAGGGGATAACGATTTTATATTTTCTCTTGATGAGGCAGTGGCTTTAAAAGGCAAAATTTCTGGCAGCTGTTTTGCCAACATTCCGCAGACAGCACATGCGTCACATCAAGAAGCACCTGATATTGTAGGTTCAATGATCAAGCGCTTTCTGTCGCAACATGGCAACAATAAGTAGAACGTACTTTGTTATTGATGCAGGTGCGTGCGGCTTACGAATAACTTAATCAATTGGGTAAAAAGCATAATGACTCGCCAAGATTGGTATCCACTGACTAATGCGCAGGAAGCGTATTGGGACGAATTCGTTCAACATCCAGATAGGCCTTTATCGACAGTAGCCCATTGTTTGGAAATTTCAGGCTCTATCGATCTCGAAAAATTAGCTGATGCCATTAATCAGACTGTTTCAGAAGCGGAAGCTTTGCTTCTTAGATTTCGACGATTGGAAGATCAGCATTATCCAGTTCAAATGGTTTGTTTTGACGCAAAACCCACAGTGGAGGTCATCGATCTACGCGGAGAAGAAAGCGCGCAAGAACAAGTAAATGCATATTTGCGCTCTGATGTCGAGACGGCCATTGATTTGGAAAAGGATGTGATTACAAAAGTACAGCTCTATGTTGTTGGAGCACAGCAAGTACTTTGGTATCTGAGAACTCATCATATTGCGGTCGATGGTTACAGTATGAGTCTAATTGAGCAGCGTTGTTCGGAGCTTTATCTGTGTTTAATGAATAACACCGAGCCTACACACCGCTTTAAGACGTTCGAGGTTTACCTCAAAGAAAACACCGATTATTTGCACAGTGACCGTTTCGATGTTGACCGATCTTATTGGGGTAATTATCTTGATTCAGCCAATCTGACGCTGAGTAACCACGATATCTCGGTATCTGATACAGTTTATTGTGAGAGGGATGTTCCTGAGTCGATTAGTGATTCTCTTATCACGGTATCTAAGCAATTAATGATTGGTTGGAGTGACATTCTCACCTTACTGTGTACAGCGTATCTTTATAGGCATTGGCGATCAGACGAACAGACGTCTTTTCCTTTGCCTGTGTGGCTACCATTTATGAATAGAATGGGTAATCCTTGTGCAAACCTACCGTCATTAATGGTCAATACTATTCCTTATATCGGAGAGGTTGCCGATGATGAGTCGGTGGATTCATATCTCAGAAGGGCGGTAAAAGAGCTTAGGGGAAATTATTGCCATGGACGGTATCGAGTAGAGAATAAATGCACATCTGGCGGACACTATTTTATTTCACCATTCATTAATATTTTGCCTTTTGAATCGACAGAATTTCATGGGTGCTCAACGAAACGTCGTATTATTGCTGGTGGAATTGCGGACGGGTTTAACGTAACCTTTCGCGGCTCAAGGCAAGCGAAAAACATGTCTTTAAAGATAGAGGCAGAGAGCAGCCTCTTTGAACTGCATGAACTAACTGATCATGCTAATCATTTACTAAAGTACCTATCTAAAGCTCTAAATTCTGTCTTAGATTAATTCTGCATAAGCTTAATGCTGTCTTATTTTTTAAATTTTTGTTTCAACCCTCCTTATGAATAGGGCATCTCGTTAGGTGCTCTAACCATCAAAAATCAGAATGCCAAACCCAAGCTAATCGTTAAAAATGATAATTATTATCAATATCAAATGAGAATGCTTTACATTTAAATATGCAACCGATAAAGTACGGTTGAAAATTCGTCAGGTCATTGAAAGGAAAATCATTTTTCAATTTATTCGTTGAGTGATTTAGGCCTTGTTCAATGTGACGTTTTTTAGTCGGAATTTTGGCTCATGTATTAAAGCAGTGGTCAATAAGGAGCTAAGGAAGTACAGCTGATACTCGTTTTGAGTTGTTGCGTTTTCAACCTTTGAATGTCTTCCCTAGTTTTCCTTATAAATGCCGTACATGAGCCCACCTAAAGTTAATGCTTAATCAAGGAGAATTTTAAATGACAGCATTACGCCCCGCGGCAGTGAATGAGCTAGGAAATAGCAAATTCAAGCTACGTACTTTATCTGCAATCATCATGGGACTTTGTGTCAGTGGTCAAGCTTTTGCAGCGACGAACAATAATAATGAAACTACCGCTAACGAAGAAAAAACTACTTTTGAAGTTACCGTGTATGGCGAGAAAATAGAACGTTCGATTTATGATACGGGCTCAAGCGTGCATGTGTATGATGAAGATCGTATTGCGACTACTCCAGGTGCATCTGAGGTCGATGACTTGCTGCAGCTAACACCGAACATTGTAGATTCAGGTCAGGGTAATAACCTACCATCGATTCGTGGTGTTGATGGGTCAGGTCCTTCATTCGGTGGTCTTGCAGCCTTTGGTGGCTCTGTGCCAAGATTGAATCTTTCAATTGATGGACGCTCACTCAGCTATTCTGAAGTCGCGTTCGGTCCTCGCTCTTTATGGGATATGCAGCAAGCGGAAATTTATCTTGGACCGCAAAGCTATGTCCAAGGTCGAAATGCTTCTGCGGGTGCTATCGTTTTAAAATCCAATGATCCGACTTACGATTTTGAGAGCAAAGTTAAGGCTGCTATTGGTCAGCAAGACTATTCTCAAACCGCTGCGGTAATCTCAGCGCCAATACTTGAAGATCAACTGGCCTTCAGGTTGAGTGTTGATCAACAAAAACGCAGTAGTTATGCAGACCTTACTGCCTATGAACCTGTCGGTGACCCTAATCGAATTGAGATGACGACAGCTCGCGGTAAATTTTTACTAGAGCCAGCAGGCCTTCCTGGGTTCAAAACCACGTTAACGATTGCCCATATGGATACCGTTGGACCTCAATCTGAATCTCAACAGACAAAGATCAATAGAGCTGTTTACGAAACTCAGTCAACAAGCGGCATTTGGGATGTATCTTATGACATCTCAGATACGTTAGTGTTCGAAAATAATTTGATCTACACCGATCGCACCTACGATCGAATCACTGATCCTGCGGGCAGAAAGCAGGATTTCAAATCGAAAGGTAATGAGTTCCAAATAGAGCCTTTGGTTCGATTTGATTCCCTTAGCGAAGATCTTTCTGGTTTGTTTGGTTTACGCTACTTCAAATCTGAAGATGATGATGTATTTGAACAGACTGGGTCATCTATACCAATGGAAGGCAAAAACCGTGCTATGTCGGCATTCGCTGAAGTGACGTACTTGGTGATGCCGAGCATCGAAGTTGTAGCGGCAGGGCGATTCGAACGCGAAAGCAAAAAACGCTATGTTGCCCCGGGTCGCTTCGGCTTAGATTATGATGAAACATCAAATGTATTCCTTCCTAAGCTTGAAGTTGCCTATAAGCCTGAATCAGATCAAACCGTGGGTATCCGAGCAGCTAAGGGCTTTAACTCTGGAGGTGGCGGTGTTGGCTTCAATAACAAAACGTGGGCATTTTCTTCATATACGTATGAAGACGAATACGTTTGGAACTATGAATTCTTCACTCGCCATAGTCTGCTAGATAATGAACTTGAGTTAACAACTAACGTCTTCTACAACGACTATGATAATTTCCAAGTACTGGAGACTTCATCAAAAGGTGATGTGAAAGTTGATAATGTTGATGAAGCATATACTTACGGTGCAGAACTAGGAAGCCGTTGGTTAACAACATCTAACCTAGAGCTATTGGCTTCACTTGGTTTGTTGAAAACAAGCTACAAAGATCATGCTAATAGCTCAAAAGAACTCGCTCGTGCCCCTTCTTTGACGGCAAGCTTCGGTGCTTTATACATGTTTGCTGAGAATTTCGAATTGAGTGGTAATGCGAATTACACTGGAGATTACTTCAGTGACGTTGAAAACTCAGCTAACCAGAGTATTGATGCTTACTGGGTTGCAAATGCACAAGTTGCGTATGTGTTTACTAACGGACGTATGTCTTTATTCGCTACAAACTTGTTTGATTCTCAGAAAGAAACATTCAATTTCGGTGGAGACGATATTACGAAGCAAGCACCTCGCCAAATTGGTGGTTCAGTAGAATTGTACTTCTAATCGGTTAGATATAATAAAAACGCCTTGCTCAAAGCAAGGCGTTTATTGATCCCAAACGGTTGTCAAAATGTTTAAGGTGCTAGAAGTCAGAACCTTAATTTAGGCTGTAGCTTCAGTAGAGGTCATGATCGTCTGCCAAGATTCGAGTGTTGGCGTCGCCATTAATTGGGCAAAGCTAATGTTTATCCCTGCATTTCTTAGTTGGCCTGTTAGGCGCATCATACTGATTGAATCCAAACCGAGTTCGATGAGGTTAACGTCCGGCTTTACCGATTCGACTGGAACACTTAATACCTGACTGATTATTTCTACCAGATCAATATTTGCTTCTTGCTTAGACAAAATAATTTCCTTTTCTTTCGGAAGTTTATCTTCTACTTCCAATATTTCACTCAAATTCGCTATACACGATATCACCACTTGATTGTTATATACAAATGATTATTATTAGCATTTACATGTATTGATAGGCGTCAATTGTGCTGAATCGATTTGGGTATCTTAATACTTCCAAGCGTTGGTCTTAGCACTTCAACATACAATAAGGAATGACATGGAAACCGTGCTCAAGGAGAAGCTTTGTCAAGATGGCTTGTTATATGGCTTTGTTGATCAACCAGATCGTCAATCTGCGAAGTTTGAACAGAACAACTTATGGTTAAACACACCTTTATGGGCAATTTTGAGTGAAGGGGTTGCTCTGCATCCAACTAAACCTGCAGTAGCCGATCCGACGGGTAGCCTTACTTATGAAGAGTTGCAGTCTGAAGCAGACAGAATAGCCGCGGGTTTAAAAGAGGTCGGGTTAAAAGCTGGAGACCGGGTCGTATTTCAGGTGTCTAACAGCATTTATTTCGCAAAAGTGTTTTTTGCTTTACAAAGAGCTGGCTTGATTCCGGTATTGGCACTGCCGGCACATGGTATTGTTGAAATTCGCCATTTCATGAAAGTATCTGGCGCAAGGGCCTACTTCGGTTCTAACTTAGAAAACGATGGAAGAGCACTACACATAGCTGACTCACTGTCGGAAGAGTCCCTTTCATTTAAGCATATCTATATTGTGGGAGACTCTGGAAAGTATCCGTCTTTACCTCTGGGTAATATTGGCCAGTTCGTTCCTGAACGACCAAACCCAAATCATCCTGCTTTGTTTTTAGTTTCTGGTGGAACGACGGGACTACCTAAGCTCATTCCTAGAAGTCATAACGATTATCGTCTCAACATCCAAAGTTGTGCAGCAGCAAGTGAGTTGTCGTCCGACGAGGTATACCTCGCAGTGTTACCTGCCGCGCATAATTTTACTTTGGGTTGTCCCGGTTTATTGGGAGCGCTTGATGTTGGAGGAAGTGCCATTTTCAGTTCCAACCCCAGTCCTGATTACTGCTTTGATGTTATCGAGAAAAATAAAGTGACGGCGACAGCTTTGGTTCCCGCGCTTGCGCAGCTATGGAATGCGGCTAAAGAATGGGAAAGTGCGAATACATCTAGCCTAAGACTGATGCAAGTCGGTGGCTCGAAGCTAGCCTATTCTGATGCTCTTGATGTTCAAAAAACCTTTCCCGGCGCACTCCAACAAGTTTTTGGTATGGCAGAAGGCCTGATCGCCTGTACTCGGTTAGGGGATGATGAAACCTTGGTTGCGACGAAACAAGGTCGACCTGTAAGTCGCTGGGATGAGGTTCGCATAGTCAATGCTGAGGGGAACACTGTTCCAATGGGTGAAGAAGGCGAACTACTCACTCGCGGTCCCTACACTTTAAGAGGGTATTACCGTGCAGAGGAACACAACCAACGCTCATTTACTCAAGATGGTTTCTACCGAAGTGGAGATCGAGCCATTGTTGATGAGAGGGGATATATCGTTGTGACTGGCAGAATTAAGGACGTCGTAAACCGAGCTGGTGAGTGTATTGCTACCGATGAAATCGAAGAGCATTTACTTATGCATCCTAATGTTGCACAGGTCGCCGTGGTTGCGGTACCTGATAAACATCTAGGCGAAAGGATCGGAGTCGCTGTCGTGAAAAGGGGGCTTTCCCCAACTTTGCAAGAGCTACGCACCTTCCTAAAAGACCAAGGGATGGCTTCTTTCAAACAGCCAGACGAATTGCTCATTGTCTCTAATCTGCCCAAAACAGCGGTAGGTAAAATTGATAAAAAGCGATTGCTTGGTCCAAGTGGTGAACCTTGGGTTAATACGCCAGTTTAACTAACGCGAGCTGCTTACCGTAGCTCTATATTGTCGATAAACAACGTCCTATTGATTGAATCGAGAGTGCTCTAGAAGGATGACTTGTCGTCGAGCCTGAGAAAGGTGCTTCTATTATTACACTCTTCAATGGGTCATTACAGGGAACAAAGACTAAAGGAAATCAACGTGTCATCTATAAAGAAGCCAGAAGTTTGCGAAAGTCTCAATGATATACGAATCGGAATAGATACCCTTGATAAGGAGATCGTTCATATTCTTTCTAAGCGGTTAGGGTATGTCAAAGCCGCCGCACAATTTAAGCCCAGTGAGCAGAGTATTCCGGCACCAGAGCGTGTCGCTGAAATGCTAGAAGACCGAAAAAAATGGGCAGAAGAGGCCGGGATGAGTAGCGAGTATGTCGAAACGTTATTCTCTAGTATCACCCATTGGTACATTAATCAGCAAATTAAACATTGGCGTACCGAAAGGGGGCTTTCAGCAGAAGAACCCGAAAATACGGCAACGTGATAAGAGTGTTTTGAACTTATCCGTTGAGTATGTATTAGAGGGTTACACATATTCCTGTTGGAGCACCACTTTGACTACTAAGCGCCAAAGATTTAATTGATCAGATGACAGAAGAGAGCGTCAGTGCTGATTAGAGTATTAAGGACAATTACAAATGACTATACCGAAAATAGCGAGTTACGACTTGCCAGAACACCATGAGTTTCCAATAAACAGAACGAACTGGACGATCGAACCTAGTAAAGCGGTACTTTTAATTCACGACATGCAAGAGTATTTTGTGAGCTACTATGAGGCTGATTCGTCACCTATGGCGGACATTTTAACGAACATTCAGCAGTTAAAACACGTAGCGAAACAAGCGGGAATCCCGGTTGTATATACCGCACAACCCGCAAATCAAGACCCAAAAGATAGAGCCTTGTTAACTGACTTTTGGGGTCCGGGGCTAAACGGCGATCATACTCCTGTCGTATCAACGCTCGCTCCAGAAAGCGATGATATTGAGTACGTTAAATGGCGTTACAGTGCATTTAAGAAAACCCCATTGCTTGATTACATGAAAGACAATCAAAAAACTCAGCTGATCATCTCTGGTATTTACGGGCACATTGGCATTTTATCGACTGCTTTGGATGCATTCATGTTGGATGTACAGCCCTTTATTATCGGTGATGCGATCGCGGATTTTTCGCGTGAAGACCATATCCACACTCTCAATTACATATCAGGCCGAACGGGAAGCATTAAAACACTCGATAAAGCTATAGCGGAAATCAACCCAAATGAAGAGAGTATTCTTAGCCTCAATGTTTTGCAGTCTGACGTGGCCGAAACATTAGGTGTTTCTTATGAAGAGATTGATGTGAATGAAAATCTAATCTTCATGGGGCTAGATTCGATGCGAGCGATGACACTTGTAGAGAAGTGGAATAAGCAGGGCGCAAATATCTCATTCGCTCAGCTCATTGAAGCGGTTTCATTGCAAGAGTGGTGGCAAGCAATCGAAGCGACACTGAAGAACCACGCAGAAGAAGTACCAGCATAATTGCTCGCAAGTTAGCGCCAATTATTTATAGAATTTCTTAAGAGGTAAATTGATGAGCGATCAACCAGTGCGTTTACATCCGATGTTGTTGGACTTTGTTCGTAAGGAGAAGATCTCAAAGCATCTACTGCGAGTGACTGTTACGGGCGACTCTTTAAAAGGGTTCCCTGAAGATCAAAATGGTACACACATAAAAGTGTTTTTCCCCAATAGGGAGAGTGGGATATTGCAGTTACCTTATCGAGAAGGTGAAACTGTGATTTGGCCTGAGCATAAACCCGTGCCTCGAGCCTATACCGTCAGAAAGTATCGAGCCGATGTGAATGAGCTTGATATCGATTTCGTGATCCACGGAACCGATTCTCCCGGCGGTGGGTGGGCGATTAAAGCAGAACAAGGTTTCCAAATTGGCCTTGTAGGCCCTGCTGGGCCTGAGCCATTAATTGAACCCGCAGATTGGTATATTATTGCGGGAGACCTAACAGCAGTACCAGCCATTAGTGCTATTTTGGAGAACCTTCCCTCCGACACTCAAGGCCATGTATTTATCGAGATAGAGGATGCTGCAGATAAACATGATATTAAGCATCCGCAAGGTCTGGTTTTGAAGTGGCTAATGAGAGACGAAAAGAGTGATCAATATCTATTGAGCAAAGCCATTTCCGGCTTAATTGCACCTAATGGATCTCACTCGCTTTCGGCTTTCATTGCGGGTGAAAATGAAAGCGTGATTGCGTGTCGTAAAGCGCTTAAACAAGAGTACAAGCTGTCTAGAAAAGATATGTATGCGATTCCTTACTGGAAACGAGGTAAGGATGAAGAAGCATACCATGATGAACGCCATGAAGTTATGGATGAAGAGTACTAGCTTGCCTGTTTTAGAAAACAAAAACCGATCTCATGAGATCGGTTTTTGTTAGTACCTTTGGGTGCTTAAGCATACGCATCTCGGAGGCGTTTCTTATTCACTTTGCCGACAGGTGTCTTGGGCAATGAATCGACAAATTTGATTAAATCTGGGATTTTGTAATCAGCTAAGCCACAATCACGTAGGAAATATTTTAGTTTGAAGGGATTTATGTCTGCCCCTTCGACTTTAACGATTACAGCGCAACTTCGTTCTCCTAAGTAGTCGTCAGGTATCGCAATGAGAGCGGCATCATGAACCCCATCGTGTCGAATTAGGTGGTTTTCGACCTCTTCTGCTGCAATCTTTTCCCCCCCTCGGTTAATCTGGTCTTTATCTCGCCCTGTTACAATGATATTACCGTCCTTAGTCTGTTTAACTATGTCACCAGTGTGATAAAACCCTTGTTGGTCGAATGAAAGACGGTTGTGTTCTTTTGCTTGGTAATAGCCGCGAATGGTGTAAGGACCTTGAGTGAGAAGAAAACCTTCCTCTCCGCAGGATACTGACTCCCCCTCTTCATTCACGATTTTAATCCGATCATGTTGTGAAATAGGGCGCCCTTGGGTAGAGGCAATAACTTCCATAGGATCATCCAATCTAGTGTAGTTCACTAGCCCTTCAGCCATACCAAAGACTTGTTGAAGCTGACAACCTAACTTGTTTGGTAGGTCTGTAGCCGCCGTTTGGCTAAACTTAGCGCCACCGACTTGAACTAATTTTAAGCTTGAAAGATCATGAGTAGTGGATTGAGCCTGCTCCATCCACAGCAGTGCTAGTGGGGGAACTAAGCCCGATACGGTAATTTTATGCTCTTCAATTAGTTTAAACGCTGATTTTGGGGTAGGGTCATGCGTAAGAACAACCGTACCTCCAGCGAAAAAGACCCCTAAAGCTCCCGGTGAACTTAATGGGAAATTATGTGCAACCGGCAGCGCACATAAGTAGCGAGTGTTTTCAGTAAACTTACAGATAGTGTTACTGCCAATCACGCTATAAGCATAGTCATTGTGGGTTCGAGGTATCAGTTTTGGCGTACCGGTTGTTCCACCTGACAATTGGAAAAATGCCAGTTCAGATGCTTCTGCTTCTTGTTTATCATCGGGTTGCCCCGTGAAATCATCAAGCGATGTGAACCTTGGATCTGCCAAGTCCGTAGCATCACAGCGAACGATGATATGTTCTAATTCATTACTTTCATCTAACACTTGCTTAGCTAAGGCTTGGTAATTAAAGCCAGTATGTTTCCCATCTACAATGTAAGCTTTGGCTTTGGCGTGTTGGCAAAAATAAGATACTTCTGAGAAGCGATGAGCGGGAAGAGCTAAAACGGGTCGAATACCTTTCTGTAACAAGGCAAAATAGCAGAAATAGAATTCGGCTACGTTTGTCATTTGTAATACGACATTGTCGCCCTTCATTAACCCTAAAGACTGAAAACCTGAAGCCATTTGAGACACTCTCTCTGCGGCTTGTAAATAGCTAAATTGACGCTCACCACAGATAAGAGCCATGTTGTTACCACACCGCTCAACTGAGTGCTGAAAATGATCGAAAAGAGTTCTGTCTTGCCAATAACCTAGCTCTCTATACAAAGAAGCTTGGGGTGTTGGCCAATCTGTATAATCCATATGTTCATTCGACATTATGAGTCTACCTATGCCGTCAACATATCTTTAAGTTGGATACCTGCTGCCGTTAAGATGGTGTTCATTTTGGCACCAGTTTCATCCAGTTCGCTTTGTGGATGTGATTCATCAACAATACCTGCTCCAGCAAAAACTTTCATTTGTCGTTTTTGGACCTCAGCACAACGGATCGTCACCACCCACTCCCCATTACCTCTTGAATCACACCAACCAACCATACCGGTAAAATACCCTCGGTCGAATTGCTCCAATTTTCGGATAGCTTCATACGCTTTCTGTCGCGGATAACCGCAAACTGCAGGGGTAGGGTGTAATTCAGCAGCGACTTCCAACACATTAGTGTGAGGGTTACTGACTTGACCCTCTAGTTCCGTGGAGAGATGAAGCATGGTTTTTGTTTCTATGACTGATGGAATCATAGGTGTGTACAGGTTGTGGCAATACTTGCTCATCACACGCTCAACTTCTTCTACAACTAGACCATGTTCGTGCAGATCTTTGTTGGTATTGAGCAATGAATTTGTTGAGCTTTGATTCTGTTCGTCCAGTTCAGAACGCGGGCGCGATCCTGCGAGTGGGTTAGAGGTGAGATAACTGCCTTTTTTTGCAACAAGGAGTTCTGGACTCGCCCCCATTAGCTTTTGGTTGTCATTGATATTCGCTGCGAACGTATAGCCTTTCGAGTTGATTGATAACAGATTACGAAGCAAAGTTTGCTGCTGAATATCAGCGTCTGTTTCTACTTCAATAGCCCGAGAAAGAACCACTTTTGAAAGCTCTGTGTTGGCAAACATATCAAGAAGGTCGGATACCCCTTGCTTATAATGATTACCGCTTGGGGAAGAAATGACGTGCGCATCGGCAGAAGAAAGCGGATTTGAGTGTAAGGATCTTGTACTACTAGAGATGAATAACTGCTCTGGGATAATAAATTTAGTCGGGTTTTCTTCGTTAAATGGGACGACACCAAATAGCACTGGATTATCGGCTTCTGATTTTTTAGCCGCCTGGAGCATTTCGTTCGCCTTCTCGGCTAGCTCTGAAAATGCAATAGGCTGGTGGAACTCATTTTCAATACCTTTACCCATCATCGTATTACTGGGAGAAGCGAAGAAAAATGGAGATGACAATAGCTCTCTATCTAGCAGATCACTTTCCATTTTTGAATAGCCAATGACTTCACGTTTCATAACAGGTCCCTCTTTGTGTATAGATCGTTATGACGATGTGCAATTACTTACATTGATGTTCTTAAAGGAACTCATTTGTCATGCACTTCATCGGGTTGCTTATTTTGGTCAGTAAGATTACATTTACATTTATTTAAATGCTAATGATAATGATTTCTATTTGATGTAAATCGTCATTATTGAAGGCTGCTCACATTCTTTGATTTTTGTTTTATGTAAATGCATACAAAAGTCGCAATTTTGATTGTTTATTATTCGGTTGTTTAGGTATATGGAAAGATTTCTTGAAGGACAATTAGTGTTATTAACGGGTGCTGCAAAAGGTATTGGTTTTAGCACGTTAGAGAGTTTGTTGGACTCGGGAGCTAAGGTGCTCGCTACGGATATTGATAGCCAACTCCTCGCGACTAAATCTGAATCTCTAGCGAGAAAGTATCCAGATCAGCTCTGGGTTGAACCGTTGGATCTGTCAAAACCTGAGTTAGTAAAACAGAGTATTTATCATTGGGTAGCAGAGTACGGTGAGTTTGACCACTTAGTGAGTTGTGCTGGTATTCTTCATTTAGGTGCGCTGTGTGATATGTCATTCGAGCAGATAGAAAACACATTTATGGTCAATTCGTTTGGTGCTCTAGCCACAATGCAGGCGGTATCTAAGTGTATGAAAGATCGGGGGAAGGGGAATATGGTTGTTGTCGGTTCGAATGCTGCCAATACTCCTAGAGCAAATATGGGGGCTTATGCAGCATCTAAGTCGGCGTTACACATGTTTGTAAAATCCATTGGTATTGAACTCGCGCCTTTGGGGATTCGTTGCAATATTGTGAGCCCAGGGTCTACACGTACAGAAATGCAATTGCAACTTTGGAATGAGAGTTATGGTGAGGAGCAGGTCATTGCCGGAGATGCAACGCAGTTTCGTCTAGGTATTCCGCTCAACAAGATTGCTGAACCCAAAGATATTGCTCAATCGATATTGTTTCTGATGTCTAATGCAGCTAATCATATCACTATGCATGACTTGCGGATTGATGGTGGTGCAACGCTCGATAACTAGACATCATAGAGTTATATGGCGCGCATGCGCCATATAAAATTTTAGGTTAAGCGACCGTCGATAATTTCTTATGAGTTGCCTCTACCATTGCATTTGCAAAGACATCGAGAATTGCAACGGTATCTTCCCAGTTTAGACATTCATCAGTGATGGATTGACCTCTGGTTAGTGGCGTCGCATCTATATTTTGCGCCCCTCCGACTAAGAAGCTTTCAGACATAACGCCGGCGATGTACTGCTCTCCTGAAATGATTTGCTCTGCAATGTTTCTGGCTACATTGAGTTGATTTTTGGCAATTTTCAGACTGTTCCCATGACTACAATCAATGATGATTCGGGGGTTAAGGCCGTTTAATTCTAATTGTTTTGTTACATCACAGACGTGTACGTTAGTATAGTTTGGCTGTTTTCCGCCACGTAAAATGATATGTCCGTTAGGGTTGCCATGTGTCATTGCAGACATGGGTGTATTACCAAAACCAGAGACATAAACTAGGTGAGGAGATTTCGCGGCGTGAATTGCGTCAATCGCGATCGTTACATTGCCATCCGTTCCATTCTTAAACCCAATAGGGCACGGGATGCCTGAAGCCATTTGTCTGTGTGTTTGAGACTCAGTGGTTCTTGCTCCAATAGCGCCCCAACAAATTAAATCAGATACATATGGGTACACGGTGGTGTCTAAAAACTCGGTTGCCGTTGCAAGCTCTAGATCAACAACATCTTTTAAGAATTTTCTTGCGACAAACAGCCCCTTACTCATCTTATGGCTATTGTCTAAATCGGGATCGACAATGAGCCCTTTCCAACCGACGCGGGTTCGTGGTTTTTCAAAATAGGTTCGCATGACGATCAAGAGCTGGTCACGATATTTGTTCTGTAGTTCGGCCAACTTACGAGCATACTCTAAAGCAGCCTCTGGGTCGTGGATGGAGCAAGGTCCAATGATAACGAGCAGACGGTTATCTTTCCCATTTAAAATTTCTGTGATTTCGAATCTTTTATCACGGATAAATCGTTCACTTTTTTCGTCTAGAGTGATTTCACTCGTTACATCAATCACACTCGGCAGTGGCTCTATCGTGGTTGAATTAAGTTGCTTCTCTAACTCTTGCATCCTTCCTCCTAAAACAAGTGTTCCTTGATGTTATGGCTTCATCAAATGCGCGGTCCAGGTATGATTTGGAAAACATTCAATTCCAATAAATGATAATTATTATCATTTAATTTTGAGGATTATTGAAATAGGAGCTAGGTGTTGTCAAGCTTATTGTTGGGTGATGTAGTGAGATCATGCCCAATACAATCAGTACATCAACTCATATTAGTTAGCATTAAACAAAAATGATAACGCTTATCATTTTTGTTTGAGTTTATTCTTAAGCTGGTGTATTACATTAGTTTAATAAGCCTCGTGGCACATTAAATGGATGAATGAGTGTGGAAATGAAGATGAGAGAATTGACGACTGTACAGGCTGCTTATTATGTCGGTAGGCAAACAGGCCAATCGATGGGAGACGTAGCGGCTCATATTTATGCTGAATTTGATGGTGAAAATATCGACTCAGAAAAATTGGCAAGTGCGGTGAGGAAGTTGTACATCAATCATCCTATGTTACGGATGAAAGTTACTTCTGGTGGTCAACAAACCATCGCTCCTTTATCTTCTGTTCATCAACTTATCATTGATGATATTGAACACCTTTCACCATCGGTTACCCGTGACTTTTTAATAGAGAAGCGCACTGCTATTACTGACCAGAAACTGGATTTAGACAATGGGCAGGCCGCGCAGATCGGTATCACACGTCATTCTAAAGTGCAGTGCCGTTTGCATATAGACGTAGACATGATTGCTGTGGATGCACAGAGCTTCCGAATCTTAGTCGAAGAGTTGGCTAAGCTCTATAGCGATGAACATCAAGGCAACGAGACACAAGAGAAGAATTCGTTCTTTGAATATTTAGATAAACAAGCGGCGGACAATTACCTCGTAGCTAAACGACAGTCTGATAAGACATGGTGGCAACAACGATTACCAGACATCGCTGGAGCACCTGAGTTTCCGTATGTTAATGGGGATATTGATCGTCAGCATGGGCACAGTCAGCGGTTCACACATCAGTTGACTCAAGAGCAACGGTCTTCGATCGAAGAGTTAGCCAAGAAACAGCACTTAACCTTAACCCAACTTTTTCTAACGCTTTTCTCTCAAGCCGTAGGTAGCTCTTGTAACAGCCCTGATTTTCGATTGAATGTGCCGACTTTTCACCGCGGTTTCTATACGAACGATGCAGAGACAACGATAGGTGATTTCTCGAACTTGCTGATCTACAGCGCTAGCTTGAAAGCTCAAGAATCAACGCTTAATCATTGTCGTCGTACTGCCAATCAACTGAACCAATTACTCAACCATGAAAGCTATTCTGGTGTAACGGTGATGCGAGATTTATCGCGTTACTATGGGACCGTGCAAGCATCGCCTATCGTATTTACATCGGGAATGGATGTTGAAGGTGATGATTTATTCTCTGAGGCAGTCACAAAAGTCTTCGGAAAAATGAACTGGGTAATCTCTCAAGGTGCTCAGGTTACATTAGATGCACAAATCGCGCCTGCGTACGAAGGTATTTTTGTCAATTGGGATGTGCGAATGGACGTGTTCCCTAAAGGCTTTGTCGATACCTTGTTTAACAAGTTTATTGCGATTGTTCAATCTTTAGCTGATGAACCTAATAGCATACATAACTCTTTGGAAAGTACGCTCGCTCAGTTAGGTTATGCATGTCCTTCGTTACCCTTAGTTACCTCTTGTCCAAAGCCTTTAACAGAGCTACAAAAATCTTACCTACTCGGTCGCTCTACTCATATCCCTATGGGTGGCACTGCGATGCATGAATTCCGGGAATACCGAGGGAAAATAGAATCGAGCTTAGTTGAGTCTCGCCTCGAATCATTGGTAAAAAAGTACGATGCGTTACGGATGCACATCGATGAGAACAAGCTTGTTCAGCAGGTGTCGTCTAAGGTGACTTTGAATTTTGACTCCCATGACTTTCGACACTTGTCGATTGAGCAAGCGCTAGAGAGAGTTGGTAAAATTCGTCAAGTGAGTAATCACACGATGCACGACCTGTCGAAGTCGCCATGGCGTGTTTCTGTTATTCAATTGCCTGACTCTGATATCGGTTATCAGACCATTGTCTTTACCAGTTTTGATGCATTAATTGTTGATGGTAGAACACACTCCCTGATTCTTTCTGAATTATTGAAAAAGAATAGCGGGCATTTGCATGAGCTCTGTGCTAACAGCGCTGAGACCAATCACTTTGATAGTGAACATGACACTGCCAAAAGGGAGGCAGATATGTCGTTCTGGCAAAGTAAGCTTGACCCAGAGTGCGCGCCACCTTCACTTCCATGGAAACAGCGATTGGATCATATAAAGGCTTCGCGTTACCAGCGAGAAAGCATTGTTATAGACAAAACTGCATTAACTCAGTTAACGATGGCGAGTGCAGCCAACAGCTTGTTTTTGAACTCAGCACTTTCTGCTCTTGTTCTTGAAGGGATGTCGTATTGGACGACAGAACAAGAGATGAGAGTTGGTTTTCCGGTAGCGATCCCACAAAGCGATCAACCTCTTGGTAATGGTTCGACGTTCGTGATTTTGGAGTACCGAAAGAATAAAGGCAGCTTGCTAGAGCGAGCACAGGGTATGCAAAATGATATGTTTGAGGCGCTTGATCATCTCGACTTTTCTGGTGTTGATATCAATCGTCAGTTAATGACTTCGCGAACCAGTTCATTGGCTTTACCTGTTGTAGTGACGAATGGTCTAACTTGGGATGCATTATCCGATGACGATGAACTCGTCTTCTTTGATGGTATAACCCAAACCCCTCAAGTCGCGTTAGATATCCGCCTTAATTTTGATGAAAGGCGAAATCTAGTATTGAGTTTTGACTATGCGGTTGACGCACTAGATAAACGAGTGATTGTCTCCATACTTGAATCGATAGAGCGTCACATTGAGACCGTATGTGAGACCCATGATTTTGACATCCCTTCACATAAGGTACTCAACCTTGAACACTATAAATTGAACTGTGATGTAAAAGAGTTTGAATGCTCCAAGTTCTTATCCAAGATAGCGCGTAATCTTGCGGAAAATGCGAGTGATGATATCGCGGTCATTTGTGGTGAACGGCATATCAGCTACAAGGCATTTGGGGAGGACGTCCATAAGGTGATGCAGCATATTGCTCACCTTGGCTTGAAGCAAGGTGATGTGTTGGCCATCTGTTTGCCAAAGAGCCCTGAGCATTTAGTGATGACGATTGCCTGTTCATTATCAGGGATTATATGGGTGCCTATCGATGCTTCATCACCAGAAGAGCGTTTGGATTACCTACTGAGTAATTGCAATGCCAATTTAGTGGTAACTAACCAAACGTCACAGCGTAAAAATTCAGTGCTCTATCAAGCACTATTGCAACCTGTTGAGCAGGCTTATCCATCACTCTCCAATACGGACTTAGAGGTGCTTAGTCAAAGTGAGCATGGTGCTTATTATCTGTATACATCGGGAACAACAGGTAAACCTAAATGCGTTGTAGTGAACAGCAGAGCAACTTCCAATGTTATCGGGGAAACGTGTAAAGCTTGGCAAATAACGTCTGAAGATGTGTTGATGTGCGTAACGCCGTTCCATCATGATCTCTCTGTGTTTGATATTTATGCTTCGTTTACTTGCGGGGCAACCATTGTATTACCAGAGGCTGGTGAAGAAAAAGACGCGATTCGTTGGAATCAATTGGTTGAGAAGCACCGTATTACTATTTGGCAGTCAGTTCCGGCATTGATGGAAATGTTGTTGTCTTGTATGCAGGGTGAAAAACTCAAATCTCTACGCTTAGTTTGCCAAGGGGGGGATTACGTTAAACCTAAAACGATTGATGAACTTAGAGCGCTGGAGCAAGATATTCGCCTTGTCTCAATTGGTGGTCCTACCGAAACCACGATATGGAGTATCTGGCACTTTGTCACCGACGAAGACAAATCGGTTATTCCTTATGGCAGGCCTTTCCCTGCAAATCAGTACTTTATTATGGATGGATTGGGTAAACATGTTCCACAAGGAGTAGCAGGTCGGATCATGACAGTAGGAGTAAACCTTGCGTCAGGGTATTTATCTGATGGAGAGCTTACACAAACTGATTTTGTGACGATAATTGATGATCTAGGTAGTGAGGTCAGAGCGTTTAGAACCGGTGATCTAGGCTATTATCGTGAAGATGGCACCATTATTTTTGCTGGTCGGGTTAATGGCTATGTGAAGGTTAGGGGCGTCCGTGTGTCGTTACCCGATATTGAGAAAGAGTTAAATCGCTGCCCACTGATTGAGCAAGTTTTGATTGTCGACTATACCGAACGTAATGGAGACGTAGCGTTAGGTGCGATCTATAAAGTGGCGGATGGCCAAGTCGCTAATGCTGCTGCTATTCGTGACTTTGCACAGCAATGCTTACCAAACTCCCATGTACCTTCTCAGTTACTTGAATTGGATAAACTGCCTCTCTCTCGAAATGGAAAGTTTGACCGGATTCAAGCGCGAGAAGAGTTGGTTCGTTCAATGACTCAGACGGTGAGCTCTCCACAACTCGCTTCAGCTTCTGTTACTCAGAACAATGAGAAACCGAACAACGCTAAAACGACGTTAACGACATCAGAATTTGGGTCGATTATCGAAGCTTATGAGCAAGTGACGGGAAAACATTTAGAAGGTTTTAGCGAGGAGAGTGCGTTTCTGTCGTTGGGTTTAAAGCCATCTCACCTAAAAGGTGTAGCAGAGAAACTGAGTAAAACGTTTGAGCGTAAGGTGTTTACACGCAAGTTGATTAAATGTCGGAACGCAAAAGAGGTTGCCGACGAGATTTTATAATCACTTTAATAAACCTTCCAGAGAAAGCCGAGCGAATAAAGTTCGGCTATTTTATTTAATTGGGGGGTGTGTTGTCGTGTTAGCCCGCTAAGTTAATTTTTGTTGGTCACGAAATACAAAGGTTACTACATGTCGATTTAACGGTGCGATGTACGTTAGTTGGGTTATTTAAGTTATTTATTTATCAATTGCTTAAAACGAAATTATACTAATGTATCCGCTAGCGAAAACCGGATTTATCTTGATTGTTCTATATGAATATAGTTAGCATATGCTTAATGGCTTAATGGCTTAATGGCTTAATGGCTTAATGGCTTAATGGCTTAATTCAGAAAAGTTATTCAGACTAAAATTCCCAGTAGCAAGACCATTTAATTCACTAAACGCAGACTAAATGAAGTGTAAATAGTAAATGAGAATCAATATAATTTTTAAAATCATTGTTGTTTTTTTGATTTCAGCTTCGGCTTCTGTTTTCGCAGAAACCGAAATGACATCTCAAAATACTTATCCCAAGACTTTCGTTAATGCGGATGGCTCACAGACAGTGATCCCATCTAAACCGACTCGAATCCTTTCTACCTCGGTGACGATTAGTGGGACGCTACTGGCGATTGATGCTCCTTTAGCCGCAACAGCACTCACTTATGAAGGGAAGTTTTTTAGTCAATGGGCAGATATTGCTGAACAGAGAAGCGTGGAAAAGGCATGGCCTGCCGGCAGCGTTGATTTAGAGTCTGCCTATATCTATGAACCTGATTTGATTGTTGTAGCATGGCGCGGTGGTGATTCGGCGAGAGATCAAATAGCTGAATTTAAGCAAATAGCACCAACCATTATTTTGGATTACACCGCACAATCATGGCAAGACTTGGCTTTGAGGCTTGGACAGGCTACAGGGTTAGAAGAACAAGCCCAACAAAAAATTAGTCAGTTTGAGTCGTTCGTTAACCAGAGTAAAAATAAACTACAGATACCCGAAGGCGAAACAAATATTGTGGCGTATTTTGGACCTGGAGCTACCAATGCTATCGCTTTAGAGGACGGCGTTCATGCGGACTTGCTCACTGATCTTGGCTTTAAAATGGAAGTGCAAAATCGTCAATGGCATGACAACACCGTGCCTTTATCAGACTTTATGCGCGTCCACTTTGAACTGCTGACTCAACTTAAAGCCGATACGACATTTTTGCTAGAAGCGAGTGACGACAGCGCTAATCGATTCATGCATGACCCAATCTTGATCAACCTTCCATCCGTCCAGAATAAACAAGTCTTTGGCCTAGGTGAGAATTCATTTCGTATCGATATGTATAGTGCCACTGAAATCGTTAACGACATTGTTCAGCTTTTTGAACGAGATACAAATGCAGGTTAATGGCTAATGTCAATGAAAATTGGTAAAGGATGTCCGTGATGACAAGTATTACTGGTCCTGCAGAAGCATTTGAACAGATAAGAAATGGACAACGACGACGATGGTTGATGGCGGGATTCGTGTTGTTATTTTTTACCTCGTGTTTTAGCCTTTTTATCGGCACGCATTACATATCGCCGGTAGTGACTTTGGATGCGATTTTTTCTTTTGATCCAACCAACAGTGATCATCTATTGGTTGTCCATCTTCGAATTCCGCGCACCTTGTTAGCTTTAGTTGTTGGCGGTGCGCTTGGTGTTGCAGGCGTTATCATGCAAGGCTTAACTCGTAACCCATTAGCAGACCCTGGGATACTCGGTGTCAATGCGGGGGCGACAGTTGCCATAGTCTCAGCGATAGCCTTTCTGGGCATCCATGATATGGCCTATGTGATGTGGTTTGGTTTACTTGGGGCGACTGTTTCCGGAGCGGGTGTGTTTGCCCTTGCTGGGGTAAATAAAGGGGTTAACCCTGTAAGAGTTGTATTGGCGGGAACAGCTTTGTCAGTTGTGTTGCTTGCACTGACTCATATGATCACAATAAACAGCAATGAAATGGTGTTTGAACAATATAGACATTGGGCTGTGGGGTCATTTCAAGGGCGAGGTTACGATGTCTTGATCCCGGCTGCCATGTTAATAGCCATTGGATTAGTAATCGCATTTTCATTAAGTAAAGCCTTGGATACTGTCTCGTTAGGGGACGATATTGGTCACGCCTTAGGTGTTAACCCGATCAAAATATGGTGTTTTGCTTCTATTGCTATTGTGGTTTTAGCGGGGACCTCTACTGCGGCGGCTGGTCCTATCAGCTTTGTTGGTCTTACTGCCCCTCATATTGCAAGGATGGCGGCGGGGTCGGATCATAAATGGTTGATGCCTTTCTCTTTACTGATTGCATCCATTCTGGCGGTTGTCGCCGATGTGCTAGGCCGGATCGTCGGGTATCCCAATGAGATCAGTGTAGGCATTATGATTGCTCTAATCGGCGGGCCATTCTTTGTATTCTTAGTGAAACGTTGGAAGATATCTCCCCTATGATGATTGAGCCTTACACTCTTCAAAATTCTGGCTCGGGAAGTGTTGTACGCTTCGGTCAGTTTTCTTTCTGTTATCAACCGTCTCATATACTTGTCGCTTTGATTTTGTTGATATCAGTTTGCGCTATTGCAACTTATTCCATGACATTGGGTAAGTTTAATATCTCGTTGCCTCAAGTGGCCGATATCATTCTTGGGGTTGGAGAGGGGGGCGTAAAAGATCGAATAATTCTTAACATAAGACTACCTAAGGTTCTTACTGCGGTCTTTGTTGGGGCTGCGTTAGGCATTTCTGGTGCGGTATTTCAATCGGTATCAAGAAATGCTCTTGGTTCTCCAGATGTCATTGGCTTCACTACGGGGGCTGCGACCGGTGCAATTGCTCAAATAGTTTTGTTTGAGCAAGGGGCAATAGAAGTTGCAATCGCGGCGATAGTCGGCGGAGTAATCACGGCCGTTATCGTTTACTTACTCGCGGTAAAAGCAGGAGTGGTTGGAGGATATCGCTTAATACTCACTGGTATTGGGATCGGGTCCATTTTGAGTGCGCTGAACAGCCTGATGTTAGTTAAGGGTAATTTGGACAATGCCATTTTGGCTAATCTATGGCTTGCAGGATCACTGCATGCTAGGACATGGACACATGTTTATCCTGTACTTATAGGGGTATTTCTCCTCCTCCCTTTTATGATGATGCTAAAGCGTGCGCTTGCCATGATAGAGATGGGGGATGACATCGCAACTCAGCTGGGTATCCGAGTAGAGCGAGTCCGTCTTTCTATGATTTTCTTTGCTGTGGTCTTAGCCGCATTCGCGACAGGAGCTGCTGGGCCTATTGCCTTTATTGCCCTTGCTGCTCCTCAATTAGTTGGTCGATTGAGAAAGTCGCGAGCATTATCCTTGTTCTCCTCAGCTCTTATGGGCGCTTTGTTGGTCTTAACTGCGGACGTTTTAATTCAATGGTTGCCCTTTCAAGCAAGCGTGCCGATAGGCAGGATGACGGGTATTGTTGGTGGCATATATTTAATTTGGCTATTGACCCGATCTCGCCAGTTTTAAGCATAGGTACACATATATCAATCAATGCAAATGAGAATGCTTTACATTAATATTTATTGGGAATAAAGTAAGCCACTGATTTTAATAAGCGTAGAGCTTAGAGCCTCCCCCAGAATACTTGTACTTTAAAGGCAGCTTTAGCTTCAAAAAGGACAGTTCTGAATTCTTTCAGACAGGAGAAAGGAACATGATATTTAACTCGCATCACTCGAAGGAAAAGAGTGGATTTGGCAACGCAGTGACAGATTTTGAAGAACGAGTTTGGATGCACCATCAGCAGCATGATGATTCTGCTCAATACTCAGCTGCTTACCGTCTAACAGGGGAAGTCAACATTGGTCGCTTGGTTTCTTCGTTGAGTAAACTTTCTCAATTCGTCCCATCCCTTAATGTTTGTTATCAATTTGATGAGGATGCAGGTTTAGTTAAATTTCACGGTAATGAATTTTCTCAGACGATTAATATTGAAGCTGTTGATTCAGTTCAAGATGCTATTTCCCACCTGCAAGCTAATCAATCAACCCCTATAGCGCTGGAATCTCAGTCAGGAATCCAATTTACGGTTTACATTTGCGCAGAGCAAGATGTGGTGTTAGGTGTAGTTTCTCACCAAATTTTGAGTGGTGAAGTGTGCTGGAAAGAAATATTCGAAGTTGTGAGTGCTTTATATAATCATGGCCTTTGCACCATAGAGCAGAGAAAGCAGCCCACAGAGATAGGAGGTTTCACGCCAATTCAAAAGCTTGAAGCTCTTTCGACATCTTGTTTGCCATGGATTAAGCGTTCTACACAGGATATTGACTTAGTACAAACCGGTGTCAGTGAAAATGTTTGTTCGTATTTACAAGTATCAGTACCACGTAAGTTTACGACTTCTATTCAAAGAGAGACCTTCGAGAATCGCCTTGGTAGGACGATGAACGAAGTAGAAATCCTCTCAGCTACTGCGGTGCTGTTCGCTCGTTACATCACCGAGTCTAATGATCTCGATAGTCTTGATGTGTTCATGCCGGTTGATATCAGTCAGAAAAATCGAGAAATTAATGGCGCGATGATTGAGACTGGTTTGACTTATCTCTGTTTAGGGCAGCCAATTTCAGACTTAGGCCAAGCTGTTGGCGACCTTACTATGAGGCTAACCGCTGCTCAGTCTCAGACCATCGAGTCAACAGAGTTTTCTCAATCAGCAGCTTTAGTGACTTGGCTTGTAGATCCGGCTGACTATTTGTCACTTGATGATGTGGAGGCTGTGAAATTACCGACTGCACCGCTTCATCCGAAGTTTGAAATCTCTCTTGCGGTTGGCATTAACCGACAAGGTGCCCTGTCATTTGAGTTAGTTACGGGGGTAACGGTTTCTCCTCACTTAGGAGCGTTTCTATTTGAGCAATTTATTGCCTACATTGATGGTCAAAAAGTCACTAAACCTGCATTGGCAAAGCAGGATGTAAAAGCAGCACCGTTGGTGAATGAAAGTGCCGAGCCAGTTTCAATTTTTGAAAAGACAATACTCGCTGAATTTAGAGATGCACTTTCTATAGAAAGCATGAACAAAGACGATGACTTCTTTGATTTTGGTGGTCATTCGCTTATTGGTACTCGAGTCATTGGTCGCTTGTTGAAGGACCATGGGATTGAAGTGAGCATTGAAGACTTATTCACCTACCGAACTGCGACTGAACTGGCTAAGCACGCTAAGCCAATAAACCCCACGGTTATGCCGGCATCAGTTGAAGCATCAAGTCCCGTTTCTGAGATAAATTCTACTGCCGAACTCATTTTGGCTGAGTTTAAAGAGGCTTTAGTTTCGGATACGATGACCGCAACGGACGATTTCTTTGACTTCGGAGGGCACTCATTGATTGCAACTCGAGTTATTGGTCGATTACTGACTCACCATGGTATTGAAATCAGCATTAATGATCTTTTTGGCAACCCGACGGCTCAATCGCTTGCCGAACAAGCTGTGCCGAAAAGTACCGAGTTTCTTGAGTCTTCGGCATCTCTTACCGATGTTGGTTCTTCGCTTGCTCCATTGTCGCTCGCTCAGAATTCTCTGTGGAAGGCGATTCCCAAATACGCCAAATTTGGACTCAATACGATTTTTAACTTGCCGTTTGTTTTACGCTTTTTCGATGAATTGGATGAAGTGGCTTTTGGGGAAGCTTGCCGCGATATTCTAGTTCGTCATGCCACTCTAAGAAGCCATTTTTATGAACATGATGGTAATCCATGCCAACAAGTGGTTGATGTCAGTGACATCGGCAATTACAAATGGTTTTGGACTTCAGATGAATGTGAAATCGAAGATAGGGATGAGTTTCTTAAACAAGAGGCAATCCATCCCTTTGATTTAGAGAAGGAGTTCCCTCTTCGAGTAAGATTCATCCGTTGCAAGGATACGGGGCAGCAGTTCTTGTCCTTCTTGTTCCACCATATTGTTCAAGATGAATGGTCAGTGAATTTGATGATGGATGAGCTTAATTTAGCTTATAAACTGCGCGTTCAAGGTCAATCACCGGAATGGAGACATGAAGCTCTTCCAATGCACGAGTATGCTCGTATGCAGAGAGGTTCTGGAACACATCAGAAGCACCTCGATTATTGGTTGGATAATCTAAAAGATGTGCCGTGGTCTACCCCTATATTCCCTAAGAGTCACCCTTTATCAGAGAAGGCTGATCCTCAAGGGGCTAAAGGTGGTTGGGTTATCGTTGAAATTGAAGATAACGTAAGGGATGGGTTATATGCACTTGCCAAGCAGCAAAGCGCATCGCTATTCAATGTTGTTTATGCATCTATTGCAGCGGCACTCAATGTTGTTGGTGCACCCAATAAGCTCATAGTAGGAACCTCGGCTTCGGGCCGACAAGACGTTGAGTATTATGACACGATAGGTTACTTCACCACCGTAGTGGCGCATTTAGTGAATTTTGAACGCGTCCGTACGGTGGCTGAACTGGTAGCCCAAGTGAAACATACGATTAATGATTCTATGCCATATGGCGATATTCCTATCGACCTTATTGAAGAAGGTTTGGTTGGGGGGGATCCCGATGTGGATGGGCACATGTTCGAAGTCTTTATTCAACTTCACGCCAAAAGTAAATTTAGTGGTGCTTTTGAATTGTCTAATGGTGACAAAATCAACTTCCAGCAGGTTGATTCAGATCGAAGCGAATCTGGTTTAGGACTTCAGTTCGAAGTGTTAGAAGAAACCGTCAATGATGAGCAGGTGCTACGTGTAATGATGAGCTACCTTACTGAAAACTACAGTCAAGCTCAGGTTGATCTTCTGTGTGACACACTAAGAGCTCTGTTTGCAGAATTTGCTTTGAGCTCAAAGGGGGATCAGTTGCTCGAAGCAATTAAAGACCGCGTGGTTGAACCCGCAATGTTCTAAAACCGTAGGTAGATTACTCGTCCAAGAAACCATGCGTAACCTTGAGCAGCATCAAGTCTATTCTTGATGCTGCGCTTTCCCAAGTAACTGAATGGCTAGAGCTATTGAGTTAAGCAATCAAACAGCTAATTGGCTAAATAAGCAAATAGCTAAAGGTTACTTAGGGGATATTGTTTAACTTAAATGAATCAGAAGTTTATGAGCCTATCGACACCGGTTAAATCCAACATTACCTCTCGACTAAATGGAAATAACCTTAAACTTGCATACGATAATCGCGTTATTTGTGAAAATCTCGAACTTAATATTCCTGAAGGTAAATTTACGGTCATTGTCGGACCCAACGGGTGCGGAAAGTCTACCTTATTGAGAAGCTTGTGCCGCTTGTTGAAACCTTCTCAAGGTAAAATTTGTCTTGATGGTCAGAATATTCAAAAGGTGCCAGCTAAAGAGTTGGCGAGAGAGTTAGGGTTACTGCCGCAAAGCTCACAAGCTCCTGAAGGGATTCGAGTCGTTGATTTGGTGGCAAGAGGTCGCTACCCGCATCAAAAACTGTTTAAGCAGTGGAGCTTAGATGATCAAGAGGCGGTCTTTCAAGCGATGGAAGATACTGGTGTCACCGATTTGGCCGAGAGGCAGGTCGATGAACTCTCTGGAGGTCAGAAACAACGAGTTTGGATCGCCATGGTATTAGCGCAAAAGACACCGATAGTATTACTTGATGAGCCAACAACTTATTTGGACGTCGCACACCAGATTGATTTGTTGGAGTTGTTCCGTAGCCTCAATAGAGAAAAAAAACATACTATCGTTGCCGTGCTGCATGATTTGAATCAAGCCTGTCGTTATGCAGATCACCTGATTGCATTTGCTGGTGGAGAAATTGTCGCGCAAGGCGAACCTAAGTCTTTAATTGACGCCAAACTCGTTAAGCAAGTATTTGGCTTAGATAGCGTTATTATTGATGATCCTGTAAGTCATACTCCATTGATTGTGCCTCTGGGGAAGTAACTCGTATGACTTTTTTGTCAGGTTTGCAATTGCTCACCTTTGGCTCGCAAAATATTAAGGTTTGGCAGTACCACTTTGAACGACAAAGGTATACAGATTGCCTTTTTCAAGAACTTGACGTCGCGTTACCAAATGAAATGAAGCGTTCAGTAACTAAACGAAAAGCGGAGTTTATTGCCGGTCGCAGGGCGGCATTGCACGCATTACGCATTGAAGGGTGTGATTGCCTCGAACTGCCCATCGGTGAACACCGATCACCGGTTTGGCCCGAGGGTTGGATTGGAAGCATTTCTCATACCGATGATCTAGCGGTAGCGACGGTCAGTTCATTAAGTGACGTGAGCTTTGTTGGTTTGGATGTTGAAGAGCTCATCAACGAAAACCAGGTTATGTCACTCATGCCTATGTTTGTTAGCCCTCAAGAAATAAAGCACTTAGCCGGGACTCACCTTCCCATTCAATGGTTTGTCACCTTAGTGTTCTCTGCTAAGGAAAGTATTTTTAAAGCCATCTATCCCTATGTTAAGACTTATTTAGAGTTCAGCGACTCAAAGCTAATGAGTATCGATATGGATAAAGGCGAGGCACATTTTCAACTGTGTGAGCGCGGAGAAAAGGCGTTTGGCGAAGCACTAAATCTGTGTGTGTATTTCTTTTTTAAGCAAGGTAAAGTTTATACATTGGTACGCGAACCTCGCCAAGCTTGATTTGATCCAAGAAATTGTTTGTATATATTTCTAAGTCTTTTTGTACCTAAATGTGGACTATTGGCATTATTTTGGGCTCATGTGCCTTTTTCTTAAGATACATCTTGTTGATATCATTTATTTTTTCTAGCATGTAACTAAGAGAAATGGATTAGAGGCTCTAATGATAATCTGGTTACAACTCAAACGTTGGGTCAAAGCGAATATCTTTGTTTTGAATGGTAAAAACCTACTGTTTACTTTCCTCGGCTACGTGTTTTTATCGTGGTCGACATTGTATTTAGCGGGTGAAACGGACTTAACCAACTCGTTTACTACATTTGCATACTATTTAGTCGTGACGGCTTCTACGGTTGGTTATGGCGATTTGTCACCGACGACGGAAGCGGGGCGATGGATTGTTATTTTGTTTGTTATCCCTGGAGGGCTCAGCCTTTTCGCTGCTTTACTGGGTAAGGTGGCAACAGAAGGTGTTGAATATTGGCGAGCGGGCTTGTTAGGTAAAAGGAGAGTTAGAGTGGAAAACCACATTTTGATGTTGGGGTGGAATGAACAAAGAACCATTCATCTCATCCGTATGCTGCAACATGAAGAAACGGGCAAGCGACCAATCGTATTATGTACGCGTTCAGATATCGAAAATCCGTTACCCGGTGAGATCAATTTCGTTAAGGTAAACAGCTACACCGATGGTAAAGAGATGGAGAAAACGGGCATTGAGTCAGCCAGCTGTATTCTTATTGATAACCCCGAAGACGACATCACGCTGTCTGCAGCGCTTTATTGTGCGAACCGAAACCCTAAGGCTCATCTTCTGGTTTACTTTAAAGATGAGGCGTTGAGCGATTTACTGCATCAACATTGCCCAAACTCTGAATGTATTCCGGCAGTGGGTGCCGAAATGCTGGCTAAAGCTGCGGTTGATCCCGGTTCAAGTGCGCTTCATCAAGAGCTTTTAAGCTCAACTAGAGGTATGACACAGTATTCGACGTATTACCCTAAAGATGCCGAACCTGTAACCGTTGCGCCTATTTTCTCTGTATTCAAAGAGAAGTATAAAGCAACGCTGATCGCGATTGATACGGGGAGTGGTATAGAGCTTAATCCGGAGTTAGACCAAGTTGTCAGCAGCGGTACTAAGTTGTTTTACATTGCCGATGAGCGAATTGATCATTTCGATTGGAAAGGCTTTTAGACGGCTATTTAGTCTCTCCTGAAGCGAAAGAAGGCCTCATTGTGAGGCCTTCTTACTATCGTTCGAATATAGCGCAGCTTATTTCTTTTATATCTCTCGCTTTAGAGAGAATGGAAAATTATTGAGCTTCGGCTAATGCGATACCGCGTTGCGTTAACCCGCAAAGCATCACTGGCACAGCATTAAAGATCTCTTCAAATTGCTCAAGGCCTTCGATGCCTTGTTCTGCAAGCGTAGCAATGGAAGTTTCTGGATCGTAAAGCATGCTTAGTGAAAGCAACACGCCGCCGACCAATGCGTTGTCTTCGCTGTCTTCGGGCATCAGTGTTTCCCAATCATCACGGGCTATCTGCCAACCTTGAAGTAAGCCTTCACAAAAATCGCGAGCTGCTGTATTTACAACTTCTGCATCATCTAATTGACAAGCTTCAGGCCATACCCAAGTACCTTCGATCAGTTCTGGGCGGGTTTTGTTCCAAAGCGCGATGATAACTTCAATGTAGCTTTCCAGCTGTTCACCGTCGGTAAAAGGCGCGACTTCTTCGCCACCCCAAAGGAATGGCAGCCATTCATGAGGGGTTAACACATTTGGAGCGGCTGCCATTGCAGTGACAAAGCCCATGGTTTTGTGTTCTGTGATTAGCTTTCCTTCCAACTCTGGAAGCGCAAGAATATCTTGTAAAGTCAAAGTGAGGTACCGTAAAAGGGAACATATTTGTGCTTATAGTACCAATGAACTTGCGCCAATCAAGCTTCATCTAAAAACGCTTGATGTCATTAGTGATAAACACTAGGTTAAACAGAAAGAAAATAACAAGATAATTATGCAAATACGCTCGTCTCTCAAGAAAAAAAGTATGGTAGCGCTTGGTGTATACCTCGCAATGTTCATTGCCATTGTCGGTAGTGTGACGTATTACGTCGTAGAATCTCCTGTACGCGCTAAGTTGCAACAAAACCTCGACTTACGTACACAACTGTTATCGGAATTGATTACAGCACCCCTCGGCAGCTCTCAAGGTTTTGTTGATAGTTTGGTTGGTTTCGCTCAGGCGCAGCGCAGTGATACTGATGTTATACCGTTATTTATTAAGTCAATGTTGGCGGCGAGCGATGACACGATCGTCAGCGCAGGTATTTGGCCAGAACCGCATGCATTGGATTCTGATAAAATCCTTAACAGTTATTTTTTCAACAAAGCCGACGATGGTGATATTGACCAGCTCTTTTCTTATAACAACCCCAAAAATGCGCCTTATCAGAACGAATATTGGTATACATCTGTAGTAAACAAAGCGCAGGGTACCATTGCATGGAGCAATGTGTATATTGACCCATATACACATGTTCAAATGATCACAGCATCTTCACCTTACTATTACGATGGAACTTTTGCAGGTGTCGCGACGGTGGATCTCTCACTCGAAGAGTTGCTCGGCTTTATCAAGAACCATGCGGAAGAATACAACCTTGGTATTACTCTAAGAGACAAACTCAACCAAGTGTTGGTTTCTCATAACTTCAATCTCGTTGATGGGATTTATATTAGTAGTAACCAATTTGGAGAGTTTGGATGGCAAGTGGATGTCGTCAACTCAAAATCACGAGTAGCAGACGAAGTGTTTCGTCAGGTAATGAGCGTTGAAGGCGGTATTGTGCCGCTGTTGTTGTTGTGTGTCATGGCCGGTTATTACTTACTGAACCGCTATTTGATAAGCCCAATCACAACGATTGCCGCCCAAGTTGATAGTTCTAAAGCGGGCGAGATCATCGATGTTGACTACTCTAGTGATGATGAAATCGGACATTTGATCAAAACCTTCAACGAAAAAACCATCTATCTCGAAGCTGAGAAGGTTAAAGCTCAAGCATCAACCAATGCCAAAACGGCCTTTCTTGCGACCTTGTCACACGAAATTCGTACCCCGATGAATGGTGTATTAGGAACGGCTCAGATCTTACTGAAAACCCCTTTGAGCACAGAGCAAGAGAAGCATCTTAAGAGCCTGTATGATTCGGGTGATCATATGATGACGTTACTCAATGAAATTTTGGATTTTTCAAAGATAGAGCAGGGTCGGTTAGATCTGGATGAAACACGATTCCCGCTTGATTCAATCATAGGAAGTATCAACAGTGTCTATTACACATTGTCTTCCGAGAAAGGGCTTCAATTCAAAGTGTACTCCGAAGTGCCTTCTGGCCGTTGGTACTTCTCAGACAAAGCACGCCTTCGCCAAATTTTATTTAACCTCTTAAACAACGCAGTCAAGTTTACCTCTCGAGGCTTTGTCGAGGTGTATCTTAAAGAAGTCGTAGAGGGGAGTGACACCTACCTTAGTATTCGAGTTCGCGACACCGGTATTGGTATATCTAAAGAAGCACAAAAACGTATTTTTAAACCGTTTGAACAAGCTGAGTCTTCGACTACGAGACGCTTTGGCGGTACTGGTCTCGGGTTAGCGATTGTGAAGAAAATTGCCCAATTGATGGAAGGCAGTATTAGTGTCACCAGTGAAGAAGGGATAGGCACCAGCTTCGATGTTCGCTTGAAGATTAAGCCTTGCCAGCCTGGCGAAATAGAGAGCTTGCCACATAAAAAGTTAGATTACTCTGGCTTGAAGGTACTGATTGTCGAAGATAACCGAACCAATACAGTCATTATTGAAACTTTCATGAGCAGTAAAGGCTTTACTTGTAAGAGCGTCGAAAATGGTGAACTTGCGATACAAGCCGTGGTGGCTGAGCGCTTTGATTTGGTATTAATGGATAACCATATGCCAGTGATGGACGGCGTTGAATCAACCACTGCAATTCGAGCTTTGATAGGTGAGATATCATCGGTACTGGTGTTTGGTTGTACGGCTGATGTCTTTAAAGAGACTCGCGAACGTATGCTTGGTGCGGGTGTGGATTATATTATTGCCAAACCGATTGATGAGCGTGAGTTGGATGATGCGTTATTCCGCTATTCAAACAAGCTTTACCAATACCATGAAGTTAGAGCTAATGATCTTGATAGCCTAGATGTAGAAAAAAACGATTCGCAAAGTAACAGCGAGTCACTACCTAAACCTGATCTACGAAACAAAGATAACACAGAAGAGCTACTCGTCACGCTGTACGTTGCGCTCGAAGATAATAACTTAGCGCTGATTAAGTCTGCATTAGAGAGCTTGCGTGTTCATGCTGAACCTATGAATAATGCAAAGCTCACAGATCACGTCGATAAAGCTTTAGAGCAGGTTTCTCTCGGTTTCACTCCTGAACAAGAAATCATCAATAGCATTACGGTAAATCTTCCTATGGCATAGTTGTTGTTTAATTACGGAAATATAATAACAAATCGCTCGTTATTTGACCTTTGTGGGTTTTGTTGGTGGAAGTGACTGCTTTTAAAGTGGTTTTTGGTTGTTAATTTACAACTTTATTTTTAATTTGGAATGTATGACTGCTTATATTGTGATTTAATAGTGACATTATCTGGCTAGGTGTAATCTAGCCTTGTTTATGTGTTGTTAAATCACTAATTAAGTAGTGATATATTTTAGGTTTATCGTCAATGAAGTCTCGTGGTCCATTCTGTATTCGAAACGCAGCTGCGGATACATTCGCTATGGTCGTTTTCTGTTTTATTTCTGGAATGATTGTTGAAGTGTTTATTTCTGGTATGACGTTTGAGCAGTCTCTTGCTTCTCGAACGTTATCTATTCCGGTAAACATAGCTATCGCTTGGCCTTATGGAGTCTTTCGTGATTGGTTCTTGCGTAACGGCGCAAAGCTTTCACAAAGCTCATTGATGAAAAATTTGTCTGACTTGGTGGCGTACGTGTTATTCCAGTCACCTGTGTATGCCGGTATTTTATTGGCAGTAGGTGCTTCGAGCGACCAGATTGTTACGGCTGTCACCAGTAACGCTGTTATCTCATGTGGTATGGGCGTGCTGTACGGTTATTTCTTAGATATGTGCCGTAAATGGTTTAGAGTTCCGGGCTACTATCAACAAGCTTAAGAAAAGCAACAAGCGTAAGTACAACGATAGAATGAAATTTGGTTTGTTTTTGATCTAATGAGTTAATTTGTAATCGAACAAACTGAAAAAGGCACTTTTTTTGATAATGCCTCTTGACCAAAGCAAGCAGAATCAATAAAGTAGCGCCTCGTTGAGTGACAAGCTCAACACACAATTTGTGGAAGGATGGCTGAGTGGCTTAAGGCGCTCGCCTGGAAAGCGAGTATACGTTTATAGCGTATCTGGGGTTCAAATCCCCATCCTTCCACCACTATTCAAAACCCTAGCAGAAATGCTAGGGTTTTCTCGTTTTAGAGCACCTATATTTTATCTCTATCTCTAGCCCAATGTCCTTTGCCTAGTTATCACGCCTTCCAACGCTATTTATGACCACTTGCTTACTGTGATTGGTATTATACCAATCGTAGTAAATAACTGGTCACCCTAGCTTGTTAAAAACCTCGATAACTTCGTTAGAATTTTTGGTTGTAGAATAACTACTTATCGAAAAATTCTGCCTTGTTCTCAAGCTTTTTTCCTACGCTATGTTTGATCACTTATTTACTGTGATTGGTATTACTCAAGTGAAAGCCGAACAACACAGGTGCCATGTCATCGAAAATGTTTCGTTAAGCGGTTTAAAACAGGTTCTTTAAGCTCTTTCCATCTGTCTATCAAGAGTAGATCGAATAAACGAGCATGAGCCTTTAGCTGCCTTGAAGTGACTCGGTGCACAAGTTAGTAAGTGTAAATACGTTCTTGATAAAATGGGATACATGTTCGCAGCCAATTTGTGAGACGCTTGATCTAGTGTCAGTCGAATCACAAGGAAGTTGAATGCATCACTTTAATATCCGCGCTCTTGAGTATTTAAACGCGTTGTCTAAGTATGGCTCATTGCGTAAGGCATCCAAGATGATGAATGTTGACCCTGCTGCAATGAGCAGAATGCTGACCCAGCTCGAAGCGCAAGCGGAAATGAAAGTATGGGAGCGCAACAACCGCCAATCACTGTTGACTGAGGCGGGTAATGAACTGTTGCATTACTATCGTTCCATTGTTCGTGGAGAGGCTGCAGTGCTTACTCGACTAGCCAAGCTTAAAAACCTCAAAGGAGGCAGTGTCAGTATTGCCATCGGTGAAGGGTTTATTACCAACTTGGTGTCAAAGCCGATGCAAACCTTTATGACCCGTTATCCTGATATCAACCTTTCTATTGAAATTGCTGGGGCATTGGACGCGGTCAAGATGTTGGAAGATCAACAGATAGACTTCGCAATAACCTATGCTTCTGCTCCACATCCTAAGCTGCACTCCCACGTTGAACGTAGTCATCCGCTCGAATTGATTGCTCCGAAGGGGCACTTCCTTACGATGAAAGAAGCGCCAGTGGTAATGCAAGATATTCAAGACGCTTCTCTTGCCTTGATCGATAACTCGACCGGTATGGGGAGGCTGGTAAAGCAGGCTGAACAAATTTCCCACCTTACCTTGCAGCCAAAGCTTCAAACCAATTCGGTGACCGCACTGACTAACTTTGTATCAGCAGGATTGGGCGTCACCTTTATGCCTAAGCTCACTGTGATCGATGAAATAAAGTCAGGACAGATTGAAGTGGTTGCGACCGAGTTGGAGATGCTATCGAAGGCGACGGTTAAGGTTCAATCTTTAAAAGGCCGCGCACTCACGCTACAGGCCGAAACCTTGTTAGATTTCTTACTTGAAAACGCCACTTTCTTGAGTCATGACGCTTACAATATCTAAGAATAGTAGATTTACTTAGCGACTCCTTCTAAGCGTCCAAATACCGCCAATATCACAGTTCCAAACTGCCGAATTCGTTTTTAAGTTGAATTGAGTTTTTGTCAACGCACACTCTATTGATAAGTCAACATACGCGGAATAAGTTACAAATTATTAACGAAACGAGTTTTAGACTGACAGCTGTGTTCGACAGATTTTGGCTTTGTCGGGCATTAGGGGAAGAGAATGGAAGTTATTGTAATTGGTAGCGGTGTTATTGGGTTAACCAGTGCTTGGTACCTGGCGAAAGAAGGTCATACAGTGACGGTTATTGATCGTCAAGATAGCAGTGGCAAGGAAACCAGCTTTGCGAATGCAGGGCAAATTTCTTACGGATATTCTTCACCATGGGCGGCACCGGGGATTCCGTTGAAAGCAATGAAATGGCTTACCCAAGAGCATGCGCCTCTAAAAGTGAAGCCGTCACTTTCTCCTGAATTAGTTGCTTGGGCGACTAAGATGTTGGCCAACTGTAATGAAGCCAAGTACGCCATGAATAAGTCACGCATGTTAAGAGTGGCAAACTTCAGTCGAGAGTGTCTTACTCATCTAAGAACCAGTGAAGATTTAGCTTATGAGGGCAGGCAGAAAGGCACCTTGCAAGTATTCAGAAGCGAGAAGCAACTCGATGCTATTCAGCAGGATATGAAGCTATTAACAGAGAGTGGGATCGAACACTCGCTGTTTGATGTTGACCAGTGTCTGTCAGTGGAGTCGGGTTTAGCGGACGTCAAAGACAAGCTGGTGGGCGGCTTATACTTACCTCATGATGAAACCGGTGATTGCCATCAGTTCTGTTTAACCTTGACTGAGAAAGCCAAGCAACTCGGTGTTAGGTTCGTGTTTGATACTGAAGTGGTAAGTTTGAATCATCAGAATCAAGCCATTGAGACTATTACAACGACTCAAGGCGAGTTTAAAGCGGATGCTTACGTGGTCGCGTCAGGAAGCTATTCTCGAGAACTATTAAAGCAAGTCGACTTGTCTATACCGGTTTACCCAGTGAAAGGATATTCACTAACATTGCCTATCGTGAATGTAGATAAGTCACCGACTTCGACTGTTATGGATGAAACCTACAAGGTCGCGATGACGCGATTTGATGATCGTATTCGTATCGCGGGTACGGCAGAACTCGCTGGT
>NZ_CH902607.1:125770-190818 GCF_000153005.1 Vibrio sp. MED222
GATAAAAGATCTTTTCCCACAAGCGGGGGACTTTTCTAAGGCTGAATACTGGACTGGGCTAAGACCAATGACGCCAGATGGCACGCCTATCATCGGCAAGACGCCTATCAAAAATTTATTTACCAATACAGGTCATGGAACATTAGGTTGGACAATGGCATGTGGCTCAGGAAAGATCTTAGCAAGCATAGTCAGTGGCTCTGCCTGTGATATTAAATCTGATGACTTAAGTATCCATCGTTATTTGTAACAACATGATGTAGTGATGGTGAAAGTAACCCCATTCTAAGTTTTAGAATGGGGTTGTTTTTTCTGGGTGGGTATCGAAAGTTATCTGGTGGTGGTTTCTAGTACATGGGTAAATCTATCCCACGATTTCTGGTCAGCTTCTTGTTGATAGTTGTTTGAGCCGAATACGGTAAAGGCATGTGGCGCACCACTGTAGGTGATCATTTCATGCGGAACCTTGCTTGATTCAAGTTGAGCTGCGAGGCTTCCAAAGTCGTGCATTGAGATCATGGCGTCTGCTGTACCATGGAACACGACAACTGGAGCTTTTGTCTCAGAGTAGTCTTGTCCTTTAGGTGTCGATAAACCGCCATGGAAGGTGACATAAGCTTTCGATGGGATGCCAGCACGAGCGGCTTCTAAAACGGCTGCGCCACCAAAACAGTAACCCATTATCACGTTGTTATCTAAGTTACCACCAAGCCTTTTCGCTTCCATCGCTCCCGCATTAAGTAGTGCCCGCATTTTTTCTCTGTCTTTATACAACTCGCCTGTGTGTTGTTTTTTGTCTTTCACTTCGGTAGGGCGAATGCCTTTACCAAATAGGTCGATGGCGAACACGTTGTAACCGAGTTCGTTGAGCATCTCAGAACGTTTCTTTTCGTAATCAGTTAAGCCATCCCAATCGTGAATTAGCAGCACCAAAGGCGCTTGGTCACTGGCTTCACTCCAATAACCTTCGTAATCCATACCATCGACTTGGTAAGTGATGTTTTCTCCTGAAATCGCAGAGAAGGGCAGTAAAACTGAAAACAGGCCGAGCGTAGTGATTGTTCGCATGCGTGATTCCTTTCGATGACAATTGATGTTCCAATCGAAAGTATAGATAACGCGATGATTCTCGCCAGATTTCAGTTTATAACTTGAATAGCTAAACTGGAGAATAAAGGAAAAAAATTACCAAGATGTGTTGGTTTTGCTAATGCTCATCTCCGGATACTTCCGCTGATAGCGCGGCAACATCGATTCATTGCCTAAGATGCCGCCTTGATGAATATAGATGATGGTCTTAGTTGGGTTGTCTTGTTGCCACTGTACTAAGCATTGCCACATCAAAGGGTCATAGAGCAGGTCAAACTCAATGTCAGTTTGCTCTTGCAGGTCTAACCAAGTTTGATAATCCTGCTGATACAACTTACCAAAATGGTGTTTGGTTTTGAGCGGTAAAATCTGTGGGTGATCGGATTCGCCAAGTTCATCGAATTGCTGAGTTAAATAGTCATTACCACCTACACACGCACAGGTTAACACCGGGATATTGTGTACTTTTAAATGCTTATGTAGATACAGAGCCGTACTGCCTGTACCAGCGGGTAGTGCCACCACAAAATCGTGTTTGTTTTCGAAGCGCGTCCAGCTGAGTATTTCCATCGCCAGTTGCTTCACGCCATATTCAGAAAGCTGAGAACGTCCACCTTCAGGTAACACAATACAATCGGAACCTGGTTGCCTTATTTGTCCAATATACGCTTGTGGATGAAGCTCAGAGCCTGTTTCTTTGACTGAAATAACCTTAGCCCCAAGATCGATAGCGCCACGGTAGTTGCCGAGTGGGCGTTCTTGTAGCCATTGAGGAAGGTGGTCGACGTAAAACTCAAGCGTCCAGCCTCTGATTTTTGCAAGTGCGGCTAGCGAGAACAAGGAGTTAGCTTGAGCGGACCCATAGCTTATTAGAGTGGTGGTGTTTGGGTGATCGTCTTCCAGTAGCTTCATGAACTTTCTGGCTTTGTTGCCGCAAAAGTGGGAGTGAAGCTTATCGTCTCGCTTTAAGAAAAAGGTGTGATCGTTGTATTGATGCTGAGTTACAGGGCTATTATTTAGTTTCATCGCACTTAGACAAAATGCTGACTCAAGAGCCAGCATTTTTAAATCAAAAAGGACTACTGAGTATCTAGTAGCTAGCGAGCGCTGTAAACCAACTAAATCAAGTTTTCATAGGGTATTGAGCTTCGTATTACGAGTTTGCTTGCTTTAATGTGGATAAGGAGGAATCTGTCTGAAAGGCGATTCTTGCAGTACACCCTCCAGAGTTGCGATTGACCAACTCAAAGTCCCAATGGAATCGCTGGCACAAGTCGTCGACAATCAATAAACCTAATCCATGACCATTCGGATTGTACTGTTCCTGAAGGCCTTCTCCTTGGTCTTCAATTACCAGGTTGTCTTGTGAGAGAGTGATGCTCACTGTGCCACTATTGGTCGCTGCAATCGCATTTCTCAACAAGTTGCCAACCAACATGTTCATGATCGCACTGGTGGCTTGAATTATAGGCTCAGATTGAACGAGTAGGGATATTTCGACTGCTTTCTCATTTGCTTGTAACGTATTTTTGGAAACGATGGTCTCTAATTCTTGCTGGCTAAACAAGCGCAGCGGTGCATCGTCACTATTTCTTTCGTAACGAACTAGGCCAAGCAGGGCATCGACCATCTCAGACATCTGAACAATGGCTTCATCAATGCGTTCAACCTGCCGAGATTGAAACTCGGTTGTTTCGCTTCTCAATAGCAATTTATTCGCACCACGAGCAACGGTTAGTGGTGTTCTTAACTCATGGCTTGAGTATCGAGCAAAGGCTTGTTCACGCTTGACCAAGGAATTGATTTCTCGACGATACTGATTCAGTTGATCGGTTAGCTGACGAAATTCAACTGCCGCATCATCACTCACACCGAACTCTTCGTTGAGATTGAGTTTATTCGACTCAAGTTGCTCAGACAGAGAGTTGAATGGTTCAATCAGTCGTTTTGACAGTCGATAGAGCAGAGCACCAAAACTAAAAATTAAGATAGAAAGTAACGTGAGCACAAAGGCGGTCGCGTACACAAGTTCAGAAATAGCAAATTCAACACGGTCTATTTCGGAAAGTAGGATTATTGGGTGGGTTTTTCCTTTGTCAGAATACTCGCCAACATAGACCATTCTTGACTCTGGCTCTTCGCCGATCTCTCCGAGAAAGCTCTCTTTATTTGCAATGAGCTTATAATATTCGGGAGGTACGAATGACGGGTCGTTATAGGCGACGGTCAGATCATCAATTCTTAACTCACCACTTTCTCCGGCTTGAAATAGCTCGACGGCGTAATTGCGGTCAATCAAGATGCGTCTTTCACCGACCCGGTCTTCAGACATGTAGAGCGCGACAATAAAAACGACATAGACGAACGCAGACACAATCACGGCCATTAGCCCAAAGAAAACAGCTAAGCGGCCGGTGAGGGTTTTAGTGCTTGTCAGAAAGTTGGAAATCAATTAGATGACTCCAAGCGGAATCCTATTTTAGGAACCGTAATCAACATTTGACTGTCAAAAGGCTTGTCGAGTTGATTTCGTAATTGATAGATGTGACTGCGCAGCACATCATTATTGGGTTCATCTTCTTCCCATAATTTGTAGGAGATATCTTCACGAGTCACCACTTCCGGTGCGTTTTGGCAGAGCATCTCAAGTATGGTGTAAGTGGTTGGGTTTAGCGCAAGAAGCTTATCTTGGCGGTAAGCTTTACGGGTTTTTTGGTCGATGGTGAGTTCACCGAACTGAAGTTTTGAAGAGGCTACTTTTCCGCGGTAACGACGAACTAGTGCGTTCATTCTTGCTTCTAAAATATCCAAATCAAAAGGCTTGGTTAGATAGTCATCGGCACCATGCTCAAACCCTTTCAACATATCATCGCGGCTATCTAGCGCGGTCAGCATCAAAATAGGTGTCGCGTTGCCTTGGTCTCGCAGTTTATTACAAACCGTGAGGCCGTCCATTCTTGGCAACATCAGATCCAATATGATGATATCAAATGAGTTTTCCAACGCGAGTTGCAGGCCGAGTTCGCCGTTGTCCGCATAATCGAGTTCCATACCAATACACTCAAAATAATCAAACAAGACACCTGCGATTTCACGGTTATCTTCGACTAATAGAACTCGTTTCATTTTGATTCTCATACAGAAATAGACGGTAACATTATCCTGAGTGAGCGTGAAAAATATGTCAATAACATAACTTTCACTTATGGGAGGGTAGATTGGATTCAGATTAAAAAATAGAAGAACGTATTATGTCTGAACTTCATATAAGCCGCCCTAAGATATCTACATCGCAGATCAACCCTGCGGTTTCTCTGTCTATCATTGTGCCTTTTTACGATGAACAAGAGGTATTGGAAGAGTTCCACTCTCGCCTTACCAAGGTGCTTGATAGCTTGCCCATCAAGAGTGAAATCGTTTATGTCGACGACGGTAGCAAAGACAGCAGCTTGGAGTTGGTGAGTTCATTCACTTCAATCAATAGCTCAATTTCTGTTATCGGTTTAAGCCGTAATTTTGGCAAAGAATCAGCGATGAGCGCAGGCCTTGAGCACTGTCGTGGACAAGCGGTGATTTTGCTAGACGCTGACTTACAAGATCCACCTGAGCTTATCCCGCAAATGATTGCCAAGTGGCGCGAAGGTTATGACGTCGTCAATATGCAGCGCAGCCAGCGTGATGGTGAAACATGGTTTAAGAAGTTTTCAGCAGCGAGCTTTTACAAAGTCATGAACGTGGCTGCGAAGATTGATGTTCCTGAGAATGTGGGTGATTTTCGACTGTTAAGCCGCGAGGTTGTCGACCATATCAATCAGCTTCCAGAACGTAACCGCTACATGAAAGGCATTTTTTCATGGCCGGGTTTCCGACAAGCGACACTCCAATTTAAGCGTGATGCTCGCTTCTGTGGCGAGACCAAGTGGAACTATTTGAAACTCATCGGATTGGCGATGGATGGCATCACATCATTCTCTATCCGCCCACTGCGTATTGCGACGGCAGTTGGTGGATTAGTGGCGCTTACTGCTTTCGTGTATGGCGTCTTCATCGTGTTCAAAACCATGATGTTTGGTGAGCCAATTACGGGTTATCCGTCAATGATGGTCGTGCAACTTGCACTTGGCGGAATCCAACTGTTGAGTATTGGTTTAATGGGGGAGTACATAGGTCGTATTTTCATCGAAACCAAGAATCGCCCTCTTTATCTGATCCAATCGGTCGTTGATACACCCGCATTGAAAGCACATTTTAAATTAGAGGAATCAGCATGAGTCTGAACAGAACGCATCTATGGTATTTGTTGGCTTTTGCACTGGTTCTAAGGCTTTTATCTTTGGCGACTTATCCGTTAATGGACACCACTGAAGCGCGCTATGGAGAAATGGCTCGCTTGATGGTAGAAACTGGCAATTGGTTAACCCCTCAGTTTGATTACGGTATTCCTTTTTGGGGTAAGCCACCGTTGTTAACATGGATGAGTGCTGCTGGTATTGAGTTGTTCGGCTTGAGTGAGTTTGCTGTGCGTGCTCCGCATTGGTTAGCAGGTTTCGCGACGATTCTATTGGTCGCGTATCTGGCGAAGCGTACGGGACAAAGTGCCTTAGTGGCGGCTGTTGTATTGGCAACATGTGGGATTTTCTCTATCGCCGCGGGTGCTGTGATGACCGACATGGCGTTAACGTTAGCCATGACCATCGCGATGCTGGGCTTTTACTTATGTTGGCTCGGTGGAGAAGACTGTAAAGGCGAAGGAAGTGAGAGAACCAACAAAACCTGGGGTTACGTTGGATTTGTAGGCTTGGCGTTGGGCTTGCTTGCAAAAGGTCCTGTTGCGATTGTGATCATGGGTATCGCAGTATTCCCTTGGTTGCTATTACAACATGGTATCTTTGGGGCTTTTAAAGTGTTGTGGCAACGCTTTCCACTGTTGTCTGGTTTAGGTGTCATGCTGGCGATTGCCTTGCCTTGGTACATTATGGCTGAAATGGCTACTCCGGGCTTTATTGATTATTTTATTGTTGGCGAACACTTTAAGCGTTTTGTTGTGAGTGGTTGGGAGGGCGATTTATACGGTTCTGCTCATGATGAAACCAGAGGCATGATCTGGGTGTTTTGGATTCAGGCCGCTGCGCCGTGGTCGATTGTATTACCTATTTTAACTTTCGCTCGTCGCAAGAAAATTGCGGAAATTAACGCTGAGAATAGTGGGTTGTTTTCATTCCTTGTCTGTTGGTTGATTTCGCCACTGATTCTTTTCACTATGGCGGGCAATATTCTCCCTGCGTACGTACTGCCGGGGATTCCAGCCCTTGGGATGCTGGTTGCTATACTTGTGGTGGAAAAAGATAAGAAGTGGTTTTCGAGTGTGGCTTTGGTGCTACCTGTGCTGTTAATGATTGCGATGGTTTACCTGAACTTAGGGAAGGCGAACGAGAAAAGTGACCGTATTATTTTTGAACAGATTACGGATTCTGCGCCAAGTTTTTATGTGGGTAAAAGACCATTCTCAGGGCAATTTTACAGTCATGGGCAAGCGAAAAAGCTTCTTGATATCGAGCAACTAAATGGCATCGATAAATTCTATTTGATCGGCCATAAAGCGGAAGTGGAAATTAAGATCAAAGAGAACGCATTAACGTGTATTTTGGAACCGACGGTCAAGATTAAGCGTGCTCTGTTCAGCTGCCATCACCAGAGCAACACACCAAATTTTTCGTTGAATCATATTGAAAGTGAAAATGATGTTCAGCGTTAACTCAAGGCTACGAATGTTCAATGACAAGCTTCAATCACATAGCCAAAGACTACAGTCCCACCACAAGATGGTTCGATTTGCTGTGGTTGGTGTTGGTGGGTTTGTTGTTGATTGTTTGGTTTTTGCATTGCTGCATTATGTTGTTGGGCTGCCTTTAATGATGGCGCGAATTAGCTCCTTTATTGCTGCTGCAACGACGACATGGTTGGGTAATCGTATACTGACTTTTGAATATAAAGGGCGAGGTCATTGGTCTGAGAAGCTGATTCAGTGGCAAAAGTTCATGTTTACCGCATCAATATCAGCGGTACCTAATTTGCTGTGCTTTAAGCTGATGACGGAATTGCTTCCTACCTTTATCGGAGCTGTTTTTATCGCAATGGCAGTGGGGACTCTTGTCGGAATGGTCACCAATTACCTATTTAGCCAGTATTGGGTGTTTACGCGTTAGATAAGTAGGTAACCCCCCTTGGTATCTAAGTATTTACGTGGCTAAGGAGCTAGCCATTGGCAACGGGCACAAAAAAGCGCAGCTAAAAAGCTGCGCTTTGTGTTTTTACCATAGCGAAGTCAATGGGTTGCTGTCTTAACGTTGTGCTGCGCGTTGGCGATTCTTGCCGTTACTCACAGGTTTACCACCTTGACCATTACCCGCTTTGTTACGGTTTGACTTGCCATTCCCGCCGCCATTGCCTTGAGATTGCTGACTAGCAGGGGCTTTTTTGATGAAGCCAGTCGCTGGTTTATTACCATTACCGTTCTGCTTCCCGTTGCCCTGATTGCCGTTGCTTTGGCTACCTGTTGGCTTCTTACCACCCGGTTTAGGCTTATTGCCGCCAGGCTTAGAATGGCTACGTGGGCTTTCGCCACCAAGACCTGGTTGAGACTTACTGTGCTTAGTCGCAAAGCGCTGTGAGCCGTGACGACCAGACTTACGACGCTGCGCCGGTGTCTGAGCTTCAAAATCTTCTTCTGGTACTAGACAGTTTGCTTTGTCACCAATTAGGTGCTTTTTACCCATGCTGATCAGCGCTTCACGGATGATCTTCCAGTTTTCAGGATCGTGGTAACGAAGCAGCGCTTTATGCAGACGACGTTGACGATCACCTTTCGGTACAGGAACATCTTCACGCTTCTTATATTTCACGCGTTTCAGAGGGTTGGTCTCTGAGTAGTACATCGACGTTGCATTACACATTGGCGATGGATAGAAGTTCTGTACTTGGTCACACTCGTAGTTGTGCTTTTTCAGCCACATTGCAAGGTTAAGCATGTCTTCATCTTCTGTGCCCGGGTGAGCAGAGATGAAGTAAGGAATTAGGTACTGTTTCTTACCGGCTTCAGCGCTGTATTTCTCGAACATCTCTTTGAAACGATCGTACGTGCCCATGCCTGGCTTCATCATCAGATCCAGAGGGCCTTTTTCAGTATGCTCTGGAGCAATCTTCAAGTAGCCACCAACGTGGTGAGTCACAAGCTCACGTACGTATTCTGGAGATTCAATCGCTAGGTCGTAACGTACTCCAGAAGCGATCATGATCTTCTTAACGCCCGGTACTTTTCTCGCAGAGCGGTACAGGTCAATGGTGTGTTGATGGTCTGTGTTTAGCTTTTCACAGATTTTCGGGAACACACATGATGGACGACGACAGTTAATTTCAGCTTTTGGATCTGAACAACCTAAACGGTACATGTTCGCCGTTGGGCCGCCCAAATCAGAAATCGTACCGGTAAAGCCAGGTACTTTATCTTTAATGTCTTCGATTTCATCCAAGATCGATTCTTTCGAACGGTTCTGAATGATACGACCTTCGTGCTCTGTGATTGAACAGAAAGAACAACCACCAAAACAACCACGCATGATGTTAACCGAAGTTTTAATCATGTCGTATGCAGGGATCTTTGCTTTGCCATACATAGGGTGCGGAACACGCTTGTACGCAAGGCCAAACACGTAATCCATCTCTTCAGTTGCAAGAGGAATTGGCGCTTGGTTTACCCATAGTTCGCGGTCACCGTGACGTTGAATAAGAGCACGACCTGAATACGGGTTAGTCTCTAGGTGCAGAATACGGCTAGCGTGAGCGTAAAGAATACGGTCGTTATTGAGCTTTTCGAAACCAGGGATACGAACCGCGGTTGTTTTTGCATCGTGACGAGAAGGACGAATAGTAATTGGCTGCGCCTTTACTTCTTCTTTTTCATCTTTCTTGGTATCACATTGCGTTTCTACTTCGTACGGGTTAACCGGAACGTAGGCTTTGTTCGGTTTTTCGATACGAGAAGAATCAATAATTTTGTAACCTTCAGGCGCTGCAGGCAAGTTGATAGCAGTACCGCGGATATTGGTCAGCGTAGACATGTCTTCGCCATCGGCAATGCGGTGTGCCACTTCAACCAGTGCACGCTCAGCGTTACCAAAAAGAAGAATATCTGCTTTTGCGTCAAACAATACAGAGCGACGAACTTTATCTGACCAGTAGTCGTAGTGAGCCACACGGCGCAAACTTGCTTCGATACCACCAAGAACGATTGGCGTGCCTTTGTAGGCTTCGCGACAACGTTGGGAATAAACTAGAGTTGCACGGTCAGGACGCTTGCCACCTTCGTTGTTTGGCGTATAAGCATCATCGTGACGTAATTTGCGATCAGAGGTGTAGCGGTTGATCATGGAGTCCATGTTACCCGCTGTAATGCCGAAGAATAGGTTAGGTTTACCTAGCTTCATGAAGGCGTCTTTATTGTCCCACTTTGGTTGCGCAATAATGCCCACGCGGAATCCTTGAGCTTCAAGCAAACGGCCAATGATAGCCATGCCAAAGCTCGGGTGATCGACATAAGCGTCACCAGTTACAATAATAATGTCACAGCTATCCCATCCAAGAGCATCCATCTCCTTTCTACTGGTAGGCAAAAAGGGTGCAGTTCCGTAGCACTCGGCCCAGTATTTTTTGTGTTCGTGAATAGGAGTGATATCGCTGTACATATTTCAACCTCTGATTTTTGAGGCGGGAATTATAGCGGCATGAGCCTAGACTAGCCAGTAGAACATGTCCCTGTTAGTTTTGATGTCTTTCGTATTTTTACGGTAAATGGCGACAGAAGAGCCATACATCAGCATAGTTGAAGCCTTGAATCTCGTCTCTAATTTATGATTTTGATTAGTGTTCGCACCAGTTTTTGATATTATTCGCGAAAATAAGTTTGAAGAAGTAGATCCACAATGGTCGAAACGTTATTAGTACAATTTGCTCCGATGCTATTAGGAGCCCAACTGATCTTAACCCTCATCTTAGTGAAAGGGGATATTTGCCCGGGACAACGTGGCCGCATTCACAAGATGTTGCCTGCAATTGGCGTGCTTTGGCTTGCCGTTGCCTCATTAAGAATTGAAGCATTTCTTGTCGTGTTCGCGATCTTTTATTTCTATTCTCAAGTTCAAACCAAGAAGACTCGAGATTCTGGCCCTATTTGGGTGATGTATTTAGCTTGTGGTTTAGCACTGTCATACGTTGCTATACAAGCGACGGAGCAAGCAACCACAGTCGGTATTATTAGCACTTTATTACTCGTGGTTTTATTGGGGGCAGCGTTTGGTCATTTACTGCTGACGATTGCAAGAACACGCTTACAGGCTTTTCACCGTGTTCTGCCCGTTGTTGGTGTGCTGACGGGGATGTTGGTGGTTTTGGCGACGGTCATAAATGTTTACTCTCTGTCTGAAGCTCAATTAGAGCCAATGATTTCAACTCTGCTGTTTAGCTTTGCTTTGCTAATCTCTGCTATCGTGGTGTGGTGTTGGCATTTATTGTTCGTTAAAACCCCTGAAAAGCTTCAGCTGACTATTTCATTGTTGATGTTATTGGCGGCGGCTGTTGGTTTAACGCCAGTTTGGGCGATGTAGGCGGTTACTGATCTCACAAGCCTTTCGGTGTTGAATCGAAAAAAGTGTGATCTGTTTTTTAGCGGGGTGTTGGTAAGCGTTCTAAACTTAAATCTAGTCGGTGTGTTCGTTAGGAGTACGGGATGGATTTAAGCAACGTCAAAGGTTTCGATAGCATTATTTTGCTGGGAATCGTGAATGAAAAACTTCGCTTAGAATGCGATAGCTTTGAAGAGCTGATCAGTATGTATGAAATGGATATAGAAAGTGTCGTGGGCAAGCTTGATATGTTGGGCTATCAATACGACCCACTGACTAATCAATTCAAGTCTTACTCAAGATAAGCTCACAATGAGAGTTTCTTCTATCGTGGATTAACACTCATTACCTGTTGTCGGTATTGGCAATAAAAAAGTCACAGATAATCTGTGACTTTTTTGTTTCTGGCGCATATCTATCAGGTTCAACGCAGGCATAAACTAACCCAACAACGAGTCTCTTAAACGACCTCAATGCCATCTAGGTGACTCTTACTTTGCTGTCTTGCCGTGCTAAAGAAAGCTTGTAGGTAACGTTTGTCTTTTTCTGAGTTTCTTACCGCTGCGAACAACCTTCTTGAAAGCCCGTTACCCAATGGTTTACTGGCGATTAACCCTTGTCTCGAAAATTCACTGATTGCCCAATTTGGCAACGCAGCAACCCCTAAGCCTGCCGATACCATTTGCACTAACATCAATGTGTTGTCTGCTTGTTTCCATTTCTTTGGTTCAACGCCTGCTGGTTGCAAAAAGTGTTTCACTACATCGAGACGCTGTTTTTGAACCGGATAAGAGAGCATGGTTATATCGCTAAGATCTTGCGGTTCTATGCTCTGTTTTTCTGCCAAAGGTGAGTTGATTGCAGTGATCAAACGCATCTCAAAATCAAAGAGAGGTTCGTAGTGAACCTCAGAGCGAGGCTGAATGTCTGATGTGATCACCAAGTCGAGTTCGCCTGCCATTAGTGCGGGTAAGGGTTCAAAGCCAAACCCTGACGAGAAATCAAGGGTTACACTTGGCCAAGCAACTTGGTACTCCTTCAAAGCGGGCATTAACCATTGGAAGCATGAGTGACACTCGATCGCCATGTGCAATCGACCATTCACATCTTCTTTTAGGCTTGCGAGTTCGTTTTCAGCTTTGGCGATTTGTGGCTGTATCTCATCAGCCAGTTTTAACAAGATTTCGCCTTCCGAGGTAAATTTAACCGGCCTTGTTTTACGCAAAAAAAGCTGACCGCCAATTCGAGCCTCAAGGTCTTTCAACTGGTGAGAAAGTGCCGACTGAGTCAGATGAAGAGAAGTTGCAGTCGCGGTTAGCGAGCCGCTGTCTCTCAAGGTGGTCAATGTTCGAAGGTGTTTAAGCTCTATCATGAGTATTCCTCATATTCCCTAAGCTAATTCAATATTTCTTAATAATCACCCTACGGTGTTTTCTTTCATTTGTAAACGTCTGGATGTCCAGATGGATTTAATAAATTAGCGGTTAGATTATTAAAGATGAAAATTATTAATAAACAAGATGAATATTTGGACCTTGTTCATCGTTCAGATTAGGGAGATAGTTTAGCCATCCAGACGCCTTTGTTAAAAATGCAATCATTACAGGCAGTCTGACCGGAAATTAAAATTATCGAATAAGGAACACACACATGACGACAACAACGCATATTCTTGGCTACCCACGTATCGGTGAAAAACGCGAACTCAAATTCACTCTCGAGAAGTACTGGCGCGGTGAGATCGATCAATCTGAGCTTAAGCAGATCGGCAGTGAATTAAGAAATCGTAACTGGAATGTACAAGCTGACGCGAATCTAAGCTTTGCAACTGCGGGTGACTTCGCATGGTATGACCATGTACTAACTACGACTCTACTTCTAGGTCACGTTCCCAAGCGCCATGCTGGTGGATCAGAAGATGAAAAATCCTTCCCAGATTTAGATACCTTGTTCCGTGTAGGTCGCGGTCAGTCTCAAGTTCAATCTACTTGCTGCGGTGGTTCGCATACGTCGAATGATGTCACTAAAGACAGTTCAGCTGCTTCTGACATGACCAAGTGGTTCAACACTAACTACCACTACATTGTTCCTGAGTTCAGCAAAGATGACTCTTTTGAAGTAAGTTGGCCTCAACTGCTTGATGAAGTGAATGAAGCGATTAAAGCAGGACACAAAGTTAAGCCTGTACTCCTTGGGCCACTCTCTTACTTATACCTAGGCAAAGAAGTGGAAGAAGGGTTTGACCGCTTATCTCTACTTCCTCGCCTTCTTACCGCGTATCAAGCCATTTTGGCAAAGCTCTCAAAGCTTGGCGTAGAGTGGGTCCAAATTGATGAGCCAATCCTGGCTTTGGAGCTTGATAATCAGTGGGTAGATTCATTCAAGCTGGCTTACCAAGTGATTCAAGGCGATGTAAAACTACTACTTACCACTTACTTTGATTCGGTCACAGATACATTAGATAAAATCGTAGATCTGCCTATAAACGGCTTACATATCGACTTAGTAGCAGCACCGCAGCAACTCGATGAAGTGGTTAATAAGTTACCGGAAGATTGGGTACTTTCTGCGGGTGCAATCAATGGACGCAATGTGTGGCGAGCTGACTTAGCCGCGCAGCTTGAGTTACTGCAACCTGTGAAAGACAAACTAGGAGATAAGCTTTGGATCGCAAGTTCATGTTCATTGCTGCATAGTCCTGTTGATTTGGAGTTAGAAGAAACGCTTAGCGAAGAAGTGAAGAGTTGGTTTGCCTTCGCAAAACAGAAAGTCACCGAGGTGAGCTTGTTGGGTGCGGCGTTAGACGGCGATCAAAATGCCATTTTGGCGTGTGAGACTTACAGCCAACCAATTGTTGCCCGTAAGAACGCGACTCATGTGAACAAGCCACAAGTTCAGGCTCGTATCAATACCATTACCAAAGCACTGGCAGAACGCAGTGCTCCATACGCAGAGCGCGCAGCGCATCAGTCTGAAGTTCTCGGGTTACCGCTGTTACCAACCACAACCATTGGTTCGTTCCCACAGACAGGAGAGATTCGTCTTCAGCGTAGTGCTTACCGAACTGGCAAACTGAATGAAGCGGAATACACAACCGCATTGAAAGGTCATATTGCTGATGCTGTTAAGCGCCAAGAAGCCTTAGATTTGGATGTGCTTGTGCATGGTGAGGCGGAACGCAATGACATGGTGGAGTACTTTGCAGAAAACCTAGCAGGCTTCCAAACCACTAAGTTTGGTTGGGTACAAAGTTATGGCTCTCGTTGCGTGAAACCGGCGATTGTGGTTGCGGATATTGAGCGTGAAAAACCAATGACGGTCGAGTGGTCGACTTATGCTCAATCTCTAACTTCAAAGCAGATGAAAGGCATGCTCACAGGGCCAGTGACTATCTTATGTTGGACATTCCCACGTGAAGATATCTCGCGTAAAGAGATCACTAATCAATTGGCATTTGCGCTGCGTGATGAGGTGTCTGATCTGCAAGACGCAGGAATCAACATTATTCAAATCGATGAGCCTGCTATTCGCGAAGGTTTGCCTTTGAAAAAGCGCGACCATGCAGAGTACTTAGAATGGGCAGTGGATGCCTTTAAGATCTCAGCGGCGAGTGCTAAACCAGAAACTCAGATTCATACCCACATGTGTTACAGCGAGTTCAACGAGATCATTGATTCAGTGGCCGCGCTAGATGCCGATGTGATTACCATTGAGACTTCTCGTTCGAACATGGAACTACTGAAAGCGTTTGAAGAGTTTAACTATCCGAATGCGATTGGACCTGGCGTTTATGATATTCACTCGCCAAACATCCCTTCAGAAGAGTGGATTGTTGATTTACTTAAGAAAGCGGCAGAAAAAATACCTGCAGAACGTTTATGGGCAAACCCTGATTGTGGGCTGAAGACACGTAATTGGGCAGAGACAGAAGCGGCACTCACTAACTTAGTTTCGGCGACGAAGACACTGCGTAAAGAGTGGGAATCAGCTGAGGCATAATTCAGTCTAAGATTTGATTGACCCTCTACTCCACGATGACCCACAAAAAAGGCCTCGCATTTGCGAGGCCTTCTGGTTTTATACTTGTTCGAATCTCGAATCTAGCGGCTGCTCTGACACGTCTCTTTGCTGATCAGCTTTTCAACCATCAGTTGTCCGCGTGTATTGCGAATTTTGATGTTGTAAGCTAAGCCCATGTCGAGGTTAGCTCTTACTTCAGAGTTGGTGCAGTAGCTATTCACACTCATGTCTACAACTTGGTTTAAAGGCTTAGCGCCTTTCGCATCTTGGTTGTAGATCATCATGATTTCGACGACAGTATTTTTTGCTAGCACACGCATGATAGAGAGTGGACCATACTCAATAGGTAGGCCGGCAGATAAAACACCCGCACGATGGTGAGCCATCATCTCTAACTGTCTTTGTTTGTCTTGTTCACTTGATGAGCTACAGCCTGCGAGTAGGGCAATAGCCAGTGACCCAATAATCCATTTTTTCACGTTAAAATACTTTCTTGAATGGTTTAACAATCACATTCTGGTAGACACCAGCAGCGATGTACGGGTCTGCATCAGCCCATGCTTGTGCGTCTTCCAAAGAGTTGAATTCAGCAATCACAGTAGAACCAGTGAAGCCTGCTTCGCCAGGGTTATCGGAGTCAATTGCTGGCATTGGACCTGCTGTTAACAGTCGGCCTTCATTGTGAAGTGTTTGTAGGCGTTCTAGATGTTGTGGGCGAACACTTAGGCGTTTTTCTAATGAGTTTTCGACGTCTTGAGAAAAAATCACGTACCACATGTTGAGATATCCTTATGTTACTTCACTGAATTAGAGCGATTAAATTAGTTATCTGGCTAATTTACGCGAACTAATCGGTATTGGAAGAGTTAATGATAAGAAATTGTGAAATGGTGCGGGAGAGTGAGAAGGTCTTTAGCATTTTTAATCGAAACGACTAAAGACCTTAAAGTGCGATAGGGTCGTCGAAAGTACTATTTATTAATTGAGCGAGGTTTACCACTTTCGTCCACGGCAACGTAGTTGAATGTCGCGCCACATACCTTGTAACGATCGCCAATACCGTGATCAAGTACAGGCTTCACCCAGACTTCTAGGTCGATATTCATCGAGCTACGGCCAATCTTGGTGCAGTCGCCATAAACACAGACCACATCGCCAACCGACACTGGCTGTTTGAATTCGATGCTTGATACTGACACGGTGACTATCTTGCCGTTAGAGATCTCTTTCGCCAGTATCCCGCCAGCAAGGTCGAGCTGAGACATTATCCAACCACCGAAAATCTGGCCTGCTGCATTGGTATCAGAAGGCATCGCCAAAGTGCGAAGAAGTAAAGAACCAATCGGGTTCAAAGTTGATTGAATAGTCATTGTTGTACTCTTAATGGTATTGATTGTTTTAAATTTAAATAGATGTGTTTGCGGGGTTCGCGGTGGTCGTATTTTTAACGTATTCACCGAACACAAACAATCAGTGGCCAATGATCACGAGTATCATTGGCCACTGTTAAATCGCATATTGATAATAATTGTATCAAAAAGGGGGTGAGGACTCATCCCTAAGGGTTATTTCTCCTCGGTATTTTTACCTGAGAGCTCTTGTTGCGTATCGTTTTGTGTTTCTTGGTCTCTTTGCTGATGCTTATCTTTTGGCAAATGTTGGTCTTTTGGTAAATGTTTATAGATATAAACGCCCGTTAGTAAGGTAAATGCAAAAGTAGCGATCAGTAAGCCAAACACTTTGAAGTTGACCCACACATCCAATGGCAGGTTGAAAGCAACGTAAACATTGAGGATCGCACACAATGTGAAGAACAGAGTCCAAGCCCAGTTGATCTTGCCCCACACTGCTTCAGGAAGAGAGATCTCTTTACCCAACATGCCTTTAATCGCTGATTTGCCCATTAGGTGACTGACTGTAAGGCCGATAGCAAATAGCGCATAAACGATGGTCACTTTCCATTTTATGAAGTTGTCATCATGCAAAAAGATGGTCATGCCACCAAATACGGCAACCATTAGAAAGGTGATGATCTGCATTTTTTCTACTTTCTTGTAGATGATGTACGTCAAAATGATTTGTACTGCGGAAGCAACAATCAATGCACCTGTAGCCGTGTAGATGTCGTACATCTTGTAAAGCGCAAAGAAAATAATGAGAGGAATGAAATCAAGAATTTGCTTCATGTGGCACTGACTATCCAGTTAGTTGAGTTGCAGACAGTCTAACCAAAACTGTCTCGATGCTAAATAGCTCGAGACAATTGGGTGCTAATTAATTCAATCTAACCGATTATCGTGTTTAGCGAACTCTAACAGGTTAACGCATTGACGAGGTTTGATAGCGAGGTATTAGCTTCTTGATGTCTTCAAGGTAACCTTCACTTTTCAAACTGTCTAATGTGTTTTCGAGTTCTTGTTCGCTCATGGTAAAACACGTCGATTTACCGGTCGTTAAGTCGAGATACTCGTGATATTCACGCTCTGTGAAGTGGCCAATTCTGTCCATTAATAGAGTTTTAATTCCATGGTGAATTAAGCCGTAATATGTATGTCGTTGTAAGGTCATAGCCTATCCTCCGTGACAAGCTGCAATGTTATTGGTGCAACCTGCTGTATATTAGTTGGGTTATCTATGACAAAGCAATTCGAATGCCATTTAATCCATTGGGGTAGAATTTCTGACGTAAAAAGTTGAATTAATTTTCTTTTCAACTAGTTAAAGAAACGTTCGTTCTATTCTATAGATACCAATACGCAGCGAGCGTAAAATAGTTTCATTTTGAGAATGGTAAAATTCTCATTATGACGATCTATTAAAGCTACAGTGGGGGCTTACCCAAGATGATTGCCGCTAATCGACGAGCCAATCAACCAGCGTAGATAAGGATGTATTTTGTCGATTCTTGGGTTGCAGTAAGAAGTAACCATTTCCAGAGAAGACACTGCCTTCACTCACTTTCACCAATCTACCCAAATCAATATCTTGCTTGGCCAGCGTGATGTCGCCTATGGCAATACCAAACCCTTGAATGGCTGCGTTCATCGCTTGATCAAGTGTCGCGAATTGTTGGTTGTTCTTACTTGAAAGGTCATGACTTCCTATGTGCTCTAACCAAAGTCGCCAATCACTCTGCTCATTGTTGGCGTGTAACCAAGTGTATTGAGCGAGCTTGTGTGGCTTGATGATAGTAGAAGCGCTACTTACAAGATGGCTTTGCGTAATGCTTTGAGCTTGGCAGACCGGAGCCAGTTGCTCGTTGAACAATAACTGGCTCACTATCGATTGTTGGCTTGGCTTCTTACCATAGGTGATTACGGCGTCAAACGGGTCAAAGCTTGGTTCAAAAACGTGCTTGATGGTCGACGTGAGTTCGACATCAATTTCAGGATAGGCTTGCTGAAAAGACATCAACTTGGGTAGCAGCCAAGAGGTAATACAACTTGGTGCGTTGAGCTTGATCTTCGATGGAGAGCTGGCAACTTGATTTAACGCCGATTGCAGTTGTTGGATGGTATCTTGAATCAGCGGAACCAGTTCTTCTCCCTTAGGTGTTAATGACAACCCGCGAGCATGTCGGTAGAAAAGATCGCACCCGAGACTTTCTTCAAACGACAATACCTGACGACTCACTGCACCTTGCGTAACATTCAGCTCATGTGCCGCTCGCGTAAAATTGAGGTGCCTTGCCGTCGACAAGAACGCGAGCAAGGTTTTAGTTGAAGGAAGTGTGCGATTCATATCTTTACCTATGATTTTTTATCATGGCTATTATGTGATTATTTCGATTCATTTATCAATAGTGTTCTGTTTGAATGTAAGTACTTAATCATCATTTGTGATTTAATATGTGTATAGGTCGCATTTATTGAATATGAAGGCAATGATGAAGACGTTGTGATTTTGTGAAAGGGATAGCTTCTTGACATCTTTTATTGATAGCTTAGTACCTCAGGCTGTAAAAAAATTAATACCTTATCAATCGGCAAGAAGAATTGGTGGTGATGGACGTGTCTGGCTAAACGCCAATGAATTGGAAAGCTCGTTGTTTCAAGGAGAAGCGAGTCACAATCGATACCCAGACTTCTTACCACAAGATATTGCTAAGGCTTACCAAGGTTACTGTGGCACTGATGCCGCGACGGTTGCTGTCCGTGGTGCAGATGAAGCGATTGATTTGCTGATTAGAACATTCTGTAAGCCGGCGAGCGACAACATACTTATCTGTTCTCCAACGTATGCTATGTATGAGTTTTGCGCCGATGCATTGGCGATAAATACCTTGGACTCCCCATTGCAGGAAGACTTCAGCCTTAACGTCGCTGATATAGTGAATAAAGCGGAATTGGCTAATATCGTGTTTCTTTGCTCACCAAACAACCCTACGGGCAATGTGATCCCTAAATTGGATTTGATTCAGGTTCTTGAGGGAACTCAGGGTAAATCTCTGGTTGTGGTGGATGAGGCGTATATTGAGTTTGAACCGCAAACATCAGCGGTGAGTCTTATTGAGCGTTATCCGCATTTGGTTGTGATTCGCACCTTGTCTAAGGCGTTTGGACTCGCAGCCGTACGTTGTGGCTTTATCTTAGCGAGTCAAAATGTGATGCAGTATGTAGCTAAATTAATTCCACCGTATCCGATGCCAGATTGCTCATCTCAAATTGTACTAGACGCATTGTCTGATGAACGAATTGCGTTGATGGAAAGCGCGACGTTAAAGTTGGTCGAATTGCGTAATCGGTTTGCTTGTGAGCTAACGCGGTTTGAATTTATAGAACAGGTTTATCCGTCATCGACCAATTTCGTTTTGCTACGTCAAAAACCGGGGCACCATGTGTTTAGCGTATTGGCGAAGGATGGCATTGTGACAAGGAACCAAAACCACGAACCTGCTTTGCGTAACTGTGTACGAATCAGTATTGGTAGCCAAGAGAGCATGCTAGAAGTGATAACGTCACTAACACGCTACCAAACCGAGCTGCAACAGAATCAACAAGATCAGCAGAAGCGACAGGAGCAACAAGAACAATATATAGAAACTCAAACTCAACTCGATAAAGATCATATCTAGGATGGCAATGATGAAAAAGATAATACTAGGACTCGCTTGTGCGGCCGCTTTACTTGGTACAACGGTACAGGCGAAAGAAATCCGTTTGGCGTCAGACTTTACGTATCCGCCATTCAACTATAAAAACAGTGACGGTGTGCCTGTCGGGTTTGATATTGAGATAGCTGATGCACTGTGTGAGCAAGCCAAACTCGATTGTACTTGGGTTTCACAAAGCTGGGACTCGCTAATTCCAAGCTTATTGGCAAGAAAGTCAGATGTGATTATGGCTTCGATGCGCATTACTGAAGAGCGTAAGCGTAAAATCTTATTTACTGATAAGTACTACCAAACACCAGCCGTGTTTGTTGCTGCTAAAAGCGCGGAGTTCAGCGTTGATGAGGCTGGCTTAACGGGCAAAACCATCGGTGTTCAGCAAGGTACGATTCACGATCGCTACGTAACGGATAAGTTTGGCAGTGTTGCCAACATTAAGCGTTACACAGGGCAAGATGAAGTGTATCTGGATCTGCAAAACGGCCGTTTAGATCTAACCTTCGGCAACTCAGACCAACTGTCATTGGCTTTCTTAGACAAGAAAGAAGGTGAGGGTTTTGAGTTCAAAGGCAAAGCAGTTACCGACAAAGCCTACATTGGCGAAGGTACGGCTTTAGCACTAAGAAAGCAGGATTCAAAACTGGCGAAACAATTCAATGCCGCGATTGAAGAGATTAGAGCAAATGGCACCTATGATAAGATCGCAGCGAAGTACTTCACATTTGATATCTATGGCGCTGATTTGTAATTCGCCTAGCATCTGAAAGTAGAACACCAAAAACATCCGAAGGCTGTGAGGCTCTCGGATTTTTATTGGCTCCAAAAGACCATTGTTTAAGTGTTTAAGTGTTTAAGTGTGTAGTTGGGAAGGGGAGAAGAGACGTACAAAAAAAGCCACTCGACTGAGTGGCTTAGTGCAAGGAAAGTAGGCAGTGCCTTGCGAACAATCGTAACTAATGATCTGATTAGTATATTTTATTCCAATCAGCAATCGTCACATCGCTATTGTCGTAATTGATAGCTTCTGCTGTAACCTTAGATATCTCATTTAATAATTGAATATCTTCTGCGTCCGTCACGGTTACTGGAGCAACAATGACCGAGTTATTTGATTTTACCTGTAGTGAGTAAGAGTTATTCGTTAGAACACCGTTGGTTTCCACTACCGATAGCCCGTTTAAGCTTAGGGGATGAGCTAGGGAATACTCAGCAATTAAATTCGCGGTTTGTAACTCTTCAGCACTGAACTTCACACCTTTAAAACCATCGTAATAGTAACGGCCATGAATCAGGGAATCTTCGAATTTGAATGCATCAACGAATAGAGATGTAGCCTTGTTAGGGGCCTTTGTCTCATAGTTTACTTGAACAAAGTATTCGGTTTCGGTTGAATCTTCACTTACGAAACCAGGAATTAATTTGCCTCCAGATTCGACAGCACTTGAAGCGACTGACACTGTACCGTAGCCAGACTCGGCGCGGCTCTCAACTTTAAACTTCTCGTTGTCACTATTACAGTCCTGACATGCCACGTTGATAAACTTTGAATACGCTTGCGTAGGATCTGAGGAGTTTTTATTAACTTGAGTACGTCTAAACAGACCTGTTCCAGGAGTGTCATCGCTTGATGTTTGATAGAAAGTAAAAGACTCAAATTGCTCTTCGGGCTCGTCACTGAAGTTATAACTGTTTTCAAGAATGAAGACGAGTTCACCGCCAGTGTTACCTACGTTTGAGCTGTAAGCAATGATCTCTTGGGGAATTGAGGATTCAAATTCTGATTTTGCGGTGCTCTGATTTAACTTGGGTGCCCAATCATTTGGATCTTGGCATTCGCCTTTGGATGCGAAATAGATAATAGAGACGGGGAGCGTAGTGATACCATTTTTTGTGCCGTATTGATCGACAACATAATCAATACCCGGCCAATTCTTCGCTTCTACGTTTTCTGCAATACAGAAATCCATCACCTCTTTATCGACACCTTGTGTCTTAGGGTTTTTCTTCAAGTAGTCAACGACAAAGCCGACTTCTTGAGATGCGTCGATCAACTCCTGTCTAGTTTCCAACGGAAGTTCCGTGTTCTGCGAACCCGTAGTCAAAGATGTTAGCAATCCAGTTGGGGAGGTTTTTAATTGCTTAACATTTGTTGCGTCCATATAAAGCGCAGCAGAGTCAAAAAATGACGCTTTAAGCTTAGTTGTAATCATTTCATCAATGCTACTACGCATGTTCTCACCGACTTCATGAGCACCATTGTAGTGGGCGTTAACGATAGACGAAGAGAATAGGCTTATACAAATGGTTGAAGCTAAAACGGTTTTTTTCATAATACTAATCCTTCAATATCTATTGTTTAACTTGACTGAATTTGGTCGGTGTAGAGATAGATAGGCTCGTCTTTCCGACAGGCAAGTTCATAATCGTATTAACGCCTTCTGAGCTCAGTTTTTTTGATTGCAAATCTACCTTGTTCAGTTTTTGGTTTAGAGTAGATTTAGTCGCGGTAACTTGCTGGGTTTTAGGCTTTGAAGTGGTGGTTGATTTTTTTGAACTATCTCCCCCGCAGCCGATCAAAGCTATAGGTAATATAATTGCACTGATATGTAGAAATTTAATCATTGTTATGGGACCTCATATAACATCGGGGAGACCAACCTAGTAGCTGATTGGGTTATTAAGCTTTGTATCAACTGCTTACAATTCATTTTATAAGTCATACTGCCAAAACGGAGCAACCGATTGCGTTAAACAGAAGTTCCATATTGTTCAGTGCAAATTGGTGAGTCGAGACTGTGAATAAGATATAAGGTGCACTAATTAATAAAACTCTAGGTTATTCATGTTCCGCGCTTTTAATCTACTTTCTCTAATTATCCTGGCTTCTTCCGTATCTTTTTACGTTAAGGCTAGTGGTTCGATTACCATCGGAGTTCAAACCTCAGGATTTTCTCCGTACGTTGTTGTCCAAGAGGGGGAGGTTTCGGGATTATTGCCTGAATTGATCGGTTTCTATGCAGAGCGTGAGTTGAATGGCTTGGAGTTTGTCGGTTTTCATTCTCCGTCGGATCTAAATAACGTACTTAAAACTGAACAAGTTGATGCCATTATTACGGCTGAACAAAATGTTTCTAGTAGCGGTGTTATTTACTCTAAACCTATCTTATCTAGTCGAATGGTTAGCCTAAGTAGTGAGCCTATTGAAAGCCACTTATTAATGAAGGGACGAAACCTGGCTTATTTTGAAGACTCGAGTAACGCGTCTTCTGTGAAATCGCTTCTCCCATTTTCTTCTTTTAAGTCATATTCATCCTATCAAACCGCGATTGCTGCTGTAGCTCGAGAGAATGCGTTAGCCATTGTTGATGATGGAGTGTTACTGCACAACAAGTTAATGAATAGCCCCTATGAGTTATTTTTGTCGGTCAACTTACATGATGGTTTACCCTTAAATAATTATGTTATTGCCTTGCTGGATACGCCTGAAAATAGGAAGTTGCTGGGTATTATCAATAACGCTATAAACCAAGATAACTCAAGCAAGCTTGTTAATATTCGCAAAAAGTGGTTGAACGAAATACAAAGGCGTCTTCTGTTAGTCGTTAGTAAAAACAAGCTGCTATTAACTGAAAAAGAACAGCAGTTCCTTCTTCTTAATCCGAACATATATGTATCATCGACGGCAGACTCTAAGCCTATATCTTTCATGAATAGTGAAGGTAAGCCTGATGGTATTTCGATTGATATATTGAGTGAAATATCCCGACTTACGGGGTTAAACTTTATTTACGACAACGACCTCGATTTACAGGGCAACCAAGCTCATCCAGTTTCTCTTCCAGTAATTCATACTAAGGCGACACCTTCTACTGGTGACGATGAGCATCACCTCTATTCTAAGCCTTTCATGGTTGAGCCGTGGGCACTGGTTGGTAAAAGTGATACGAGTAAATTGGCGGTATTCGGTGAGTTAACGAAGAGCTCCGTTATTGGAACTATAAACGACAGTGTCGGAATAGAGCTTGTGAAACGCTATTGTGAGGCTTGCCCAATTAAGACCTATAGCTCTGAGTTGCTTTTGCTCGATGCCGTGGATACAGGAGAGGTAGACTCAGCGATGCTTTCGCTCTATTTAGCGTCTCCTCTATTACAGGGCCAGTATTCAGGGTACTTACGCGTAACAAGCCTGCTATCTAAAGACAACGATATTCCAGTCGCCTACAGTGTCGAAGCCGACCAAGAAGTGCTGAACAATATTATTAACAAAGCGCTGTTCGCCATACCTCATCACAAGTATCAGCAGATCAAGAAGCATTGGTTGGATGTGTCTTATGAATCAGGCGTGGATACGGCAGATGTTATCTTGGGTGCTGCCATTTTAATCTCTGTAGCATCGGTGCTCATTATGCTTGTAATGGCATGGAGTTGGAAACTAAGACGTGAAGTTGAAGATCGAAAGCGAACTGAATCCGCTCTCAAACATCAAGTGGAGTTCGAGCGTTCATTGTTGGACGCAATGCCGTTTCCTATTGTTGTGCGTAACTTGGATAACCAGATAATCAGTCTGAACAGTGCCGCGCAGCAGCTTACTGGTTTTGAGTTAATCGAAGGAACTATCGTTAATAACTCCGATGAAGACACAATGATCCATCACGGGGTTGTTTTGCCTCGCTTAGAAAAAGAAGTCGTTTCGCCGCAAGGCAGTAAACACTACGCGTATTGGAAGTGCCCTTATATCTCCAACGGGAATATCGAAGGCTCAGTGACCATTCTTGATGATCTTACTGAGCTTTACGAAGCGAAAAAAATTGCAAAAAGTGCCGATGACCGAGTACAGAAACTGGCGAACAATTTGCATGGCGCGGTTATACAGCATATTCAGCCCAAACGAAGTCTTCACGATATTGAATTCGTCTTTATTAGTAATGGGGTAGAGGAGCTTTTAGGGCTTACTCCTGCTCAATTGCGCCGCTCTCCAATTAGTTTTTTCGCACCGCTTAATGCTCAGGATCGTCGAACCTTAATTAAGAAGGTACGTAGTGGAAATAAAGAGGGAAAACTAAGCCTCGATATTGGAGTGAATATTGATAACCAAAACCGATGGCTCAATTTGCAGAGCAAGATTTCTGATCTTGGCGATTATTATGAATGGGACTCTGTTCTTACTGATATAACAGAGCTTAAACAACAGCAAGAAGAGCTAACACAAGCAAGACAAAGTGCTATCGCCGCAACTGAGGCCAAGTCTCGATTTTTGGCAAACATGAGTCATGAAATCCGCACTCCATTGGGAGGGATTGTTAGCTTGTTGGAATTGTCTGAGCAATATGAAGTTGGTTATGAAGTTCAGAAAATCCATACAACGCTGAGTCAGTCGGCGAATAACCTACTGCATATTGTTAACGATATACTCGATTTCTCGAAAATTGAAGCCGGTAAACTGACCCTAGATTATCAGCCTGCAAGTCTAGATACATTGACTCTTAGAGTGACTCAGTTGCAGGCGAGGCAAGCTCACGCCAAAGGGTTACAGTTCAAATTTTGGTTAGACCCTGAGTTGAATGATTTAGTCTTAATGGATGACATTCGTATTGGGCAAGTTCTGAATAATTTGTTGAGCAATGCCATTAAATTTACAGAATATGGAACCGTAGGTTTAGCGGCAAAGTTACTCGACCTGGATGGTGAACAGCAACAAATTTGTTTCGAGGTGTTTGACAGTGGCATCGGTATCAGTGAAGAACACATTCGAAACCTATTCCAACCTTTTGTTCAAGCCGATGAAGGAACCACGAGGAAATATGGTGGTTCAGGCCTTGGTTTGACTATCTCGAAGCAACTTATTGAACAAATGGGTGGGAGTCTTAACGTAACGAGTAAGATCAACATTGGTTCAACGTTCTCTATTACGCTGCCGCTTAAAACGCTCGCTGAAAATAACAGGGCGGACATGAATGGCAAGGTGGCGCTACTTACCAAAACGTTCATGCAGCAATCTGAATTAGAGAACTATCTAACATCTTGGGGTATTAAGGTTATCTCAAAGAATGTTCAGGTGACTAAAGAGCTCGCACACTGGGTCGATACCATTGAGCCTGATTTTGTGTTTATTCCTCATGAGCTAGATCAGAGCATTGATACGTTCGCCGAAAGCGTGCAGTTTATTTGTGTCAGTGAACAAGGAATGCTTTCGCCTGCGCCATGCAAATTGGGCTGGAATCTGTCAGCAAACCCATTGTTGCCTTCGCAGTTGATGCACTGTTTGCACAACTGTCCTGCGTTTGTGGAAGATATTGTCCAAGATGATAATAATCTGAAATTGAGTACTGAGTCGCGTGAGTCTGCCAAACAGAATCAAAGACTTATCTTAATAGCGGAAGATCACCCAATCAATCAACAGATAATTCTTCAACAAATTGAGCAATTAGGTTTCCATGCCGACATGGTAGATAACGGCAAGGAAGCACTTGTTGCCTTAGATAATGAAGATTATGGGCTGCTAATTACCGATTGCCACATGCCTGAGATGGATGGGTATGAGTTAACAAGGCAGATCCGAGTAAAAGAGCAGAGCCAAAACCAACCTCGTCTTCCGATCATTGCGTTAACCGCAAACGCTGTACAAGGGGAAAATGATAAGTGCTTTGAGATTGGTATGGATGACTTCTTATCAAAACCAACCAAATTAAGGGTGATTGGCGACACCATAATCAAACATCTTGATAAGGTGCAATCTGTTGTCGATAAGCCTTGTATTAGTTCCTCGGAGCCTAAAAGTGAGCCGAGCTCTGCTCCGATTGATCTCGCCAACTTAACCGAATTGTTTGGTGACCAAGATCTCGTCATGCAGATCATCACTGACTTTATCAAGAGCCATCAAGCTGACATGCCTCTGCTTCAAGCTGCGTGCAAACAGCGAGATCTCGAAGCCATTAAACAGGTAGCTCATAAGATGAAGGGAGCTGCAAAAATGGTAGGCACAGAGGACATTGCCAATCAATTGCAAACAATGGAATTGGTCTCCTTAAGTGACTTAGATGGTATTCAAGCACATTACGATAACCTCGAACAGCTGACGAACCAATTGAAGACTTATTGTTCAGAATCAATCAAACCATTTAAGGAGCTACCATGAACCAGCATGTTGTAGTGATAGAAGATCACCCTTTTCAATTGAATGTAATGGGGATGGTTTTAAAGAGTTTGGGTATGGAAAATGTCCAACCTTTTGAATGTGGATATAAGGCTCTAGAGTTTATTGAAGCCTCTTCTGTCGATTTGATCTTATGTGATCTGAATATGCCGATGATCGATGGTATCGAACTCCTAAAACGCCTTGCTGAGGCCGATTTTCAAGGCAATATCATCATCACAAGTGCGGAAAGCAAAACAGTGCTCGATGCCGCAAGGAAGATGTGTAAAGCGTTTAACCTGAATTTGCTTGGTGTTCTTGAGAAGCCAATAGCAAAAGAGTCGCTGTCAAAGTTAATTAACCTTAACTCTACAAAAGAAGCGGCTGCTTCTAATTCTAATAGCGACATCGTTATTACGGATGAAGACATAGCAAAAGCGGTAAGCAACCAAGAGTTTATGTTCTATTACCAACCGATAGTGTGTATCCATAGTGGTGAATGGCGAGAAAGTGAATCGCTAATTCGATGGCAGCACCCTCGTTATGGCGTACTCAGCCCTTTTTTCTTTTTGTCTCGGTTACTTGAGTCAGGAAAAATGGGAGAGGTGATGAAGTATTTAATCAATCAAGCGATCAATGAGAAGTCACTTCTCGGAGAGCGGAGATTTGCAATAAACCTGACAGCTAAAGATATTATTGACGGTGATATTGTTGATTATATCTTCGCTTTGATCGACCAAGGTGAACTTGAGACAGAGCAGATAAAATTGGAATTAACAGAATCTGATTTAGTTGAAAGTGTCGCTCTTGCTTTAGCGTCCACCACGAGGATATGCATGCGTGGTATTCCCCTGGCGATTGACGACTTTGGAACAGGTTACTCTTCACTCAAGCAATTAGATGACCTGCCATTTTCAGCACTGAAACTGGATATCGACTTTGTGAAAAACATTCAGAGCAGTCGTTCAAGCCATGCCATTGTTCGCGCTACTCTCTACTTGGCTCACTTATTAGAACTGAGTACGGTTGCTGAAGGGGTTGAGGATCATTCTCTTTGGATGGACATTCGTGAAATCAGTAATGTCGACACATTGGTTCAGGGCTATTTTATCGCTCGTCCAATGCCTGCTCGTAAACTATTAGAGTGGAAAGAAGACTGGGACAGCAAAATTAAAGAGCTGAACTTAATTAAAGAAATTAAATAAGCGGGCTTTGAACATAACGGTAAATTTGTTTAGTGAATGTGTTCGCTATTAAATATGAACAAACGTTACCATCAGCCACAACCAGCGCTAATGAAAAAACCTTATGCTATTGTCTCGCTATATCAACATTAAAGTACAGTTTATTGTACTGCTCTCAATAATATCTCTTAGCCTAGCTGCCATTATCTCAATAAATGTCTTTATTCATAATGATAATAGTCAGCGCCTAAAGCAGTTAGAGTCAAGTTACTACCCTGCACTTGAGCATGCGACGAAAATATATTCTCTTTTACCTAACGTGAAGCAACAGTTCGAAGCTGCTGTCGTGATGGAAGATGAGCAAGCTCTCGATTTTGCACGTCAAATTTCTTCTGAACTGCAAGTTGAAGCGAGTCGTGGTGCCGATGTTTTACCTTCACAAGCGACAGCTTTTAATAAACTGTCACAACAACTAGCAAGGTACACGGATTCTGCGTACGCGCTGAGCGAAGATTTTATTAATCTCAATGACTCTTTCGAGAGCCTGACCTCCAGAGCGAACCAACTTAGCACTGAATATGATTCATTAGTTGCGTTAAGCGAGACGTTACGTGCATCCGCGAGTCAGAAGGTCGTAGACACTATCTTGCACTCTGAAAAAGCCGCAAACGACGCTGCGAATCAATCTATTTGGTTAGGTGTGTTCTTTTTGATCTCTGTGATTTCGGTTGGTTACGCAATATTCAAATCGGTTATTAGCTCAATATTGCTTGTGACAGAAAAGATGAAGGCGATTGCGACTGGGGATGGTGACTTAACGGTACGCATCGACTACGCAGGAAAAGATGAGATATCAACGCTTGTTGAGAGTTTCAATCAATTCATTGAAAAGCTACAAGGCATTATCGCGAGTACGTTAAGCATTGGACACGAGCTTGAGGTTGTCAGCGACAAGATTCGTAGCGAGTCGAATCAAACCTTGGCTCTAAATAGCACTCAACGTGATCACATCGAAGAGGTTACCGAGGCGGTCAATAACATCATCGACCTCATAGAACAAGTTGTTAACTTTGCATCGCATGCAGATTCTCAAGCTCAAAAAGCCAATTCTAGTGCTCAAACAGGAACACAAGTGGTTCTTAAAACGAGTAAAGAAATTGAAGAGCTTGCGACAAACATCCGTGATACGGCCTGTAAGTTGAAAGAACTCGATCAGAATGCAAGCAATGTTGGCTCAATACTAAACACAATACAAAGTGTCGCTGAGCAAACGAATTTATTAGCACTAAATGCTGCAATTGAAGCTGCGCGAGCTGGTGAACATGGCCGAGGCTTTGCTGTTGTGTCCGACGAAGTGCGCGTGTTAGCGAACAATACTCAACAATCAGCAACAGAAATTAATGCCCTGTTGGTCGACCTTAAGTCCGGCTCTAACGCTGCTGTTGGCGCTATGGACCAAGGCTTAGCGAGCTCGTCACAGGCGGTTGGAGACGCGCAAAACGCTGGTGACTATCTATTAGAAATTAGTGGCCAGGTAGAAGAAATTACCGAGCTCAACAAACAAATTGCAAGTACTACAGAGCATCAAGCTCGTGCTTCAAAACAAATCCACACCCATATGGATGATTTTAGACAGTGCTCTCATCAAGTGTCTCAGTCGACAGATCAACTCGAAGCTCTAAGTCACCAACTGAGTGGCATCGTTACAGAGCTGAGTAAATCAACATCACAATTTAAAGTATAACGGAGAACAACAATGACTAACTCCTCTTTTCGCTTATTGCCGTTAGCGGTAGCACTTGCGACTTCATTCGCTGTACACGCTACAGATGAGCAAAAATTGGCTGAGCTTGAGAACAAGGTCGCTATTCTTGAAGCAAAAGAACTAAATTCAGTCGCTGATAAATTTAGCTTCAATGGTTTTGCGTCTTTGAACATGCAACTTGGTAACAATAGCCATGGTTTCATGAAGTCACAAAACAAAGTACGCTTTGATGAAGGTTCTCTAATTGGTTTGCAAGGTGAGTTTGAAGTTAACGACTCTACTTCAGCTGTAGTGCAAATGGTTGCTCGCGGTAACAAGAAAGAAAACTGGACACCGGATGTTGAGTGGGCATTTCTAAGCCATAAAGTAACACCAAATTTGACAGTCCGTGGCGGTAAGCTACGTCTTCCTCTGTTCATGTACTCTGACTACCTAGAAGTGGGTTACGCTCAAACAAGCGTTCGCGTTCCTAGTGAAGTTTATGGTTCTGTGGTTCTTACGTCACTTACTGGTGGTGATTTCATCTATGACGTTGAGTTAGACGACAGCACAGTATCATTCCAAGGTTTCGTAGGTTCACAAAAGCTTTCAGCGTCTAAGCATAGCTACAATGCTGATACGCAGTTTGATGACATCGCTGGTGGTGTGATCAACTGGACAGACGACACTTGGACTTTACGTACGGTTTACGCTCAAGCAGTGGTAAGCTCAACAACAAACTGGAACGTTAAGAATAAGCCACCTATTTTAAACACAACGTTTAACGATGAGAAAGCGAAGTTCTACGGTGTTGGTGGTCGATACGACAACGGTAACCTATCGCTAGTTTCAGAAGTTACTCGTACAACGGTTGAAGGTTTCTATCACGATGTAGATTCTGCTTACCTGACAACGGCTTACCGTGTGAACGAATTCACGCCTTACGTAACTGTAGCGCACATGGAATCGACAGACGATGCAGAACGTAACAACCAGGTTAAACGTCAATACGTAAACATGGTTAAGAACCCAAGTGCTGCTACTAAATATGCTTTCGGCTCTGCAGCCGCTATCTCTAGCAACATGAATATCCAACGCACAACTTACAGCATCGGTACTCGTTGGGACTTTATGCCTAATATCGCGCTGAAAGGTGATGTTAGCTACCTAACCAACTTCGGTTCAACTAATGGTGGAGTTAACGCATCTTACAAGAACGAAGACAACATCTTGTACACAGTTAAAGTTGACGCGGTATTTTAAGGAAGAGAATTATGTTTAAAAAAGCATTGGTAGCCGCTGCTCTTCTTAGCAGCATGAACGCTTTCGCTGGTTTGGTTGTTGTTGGCAACCCATCAATGAATGAGCTTGACGCTTCAACAGTTAAAAAACTGTATCTAGGTAAAGCAAAGTCTCTACAGATTGAAGCGGTAGACTTGGAAGACGGTCACCCACTTAAGGGTACTTTTCACCAAGCAATTACAAAGAAGACAGAAGCACAGCTTCAAGCTTACTGGGCAAAGCGAGTATTTACGGGTAAAGGTCAACCACCTAAAGCTGTAGGTCAAGAAAGCTTAGCGAAAGACATGGTAGCTAGCTCTTCAAACAAAATTGCTTATATCGATGACTCTTTAGTTGATAGCTCAGTTAAGGTTCTTCTAAAGCTTTAAGTTTGAGCTATAAAATAAAAGCTTGAGCTGTAAAGTAAAGGCTTTTCGTGTGGCGCTCTAATAGGGCGCCACTCTTACATTGGCTTACATACTGCTCGAACTCTCTTACTTACCGCTTACACTCGCTTGTCAATTCCCTATCTTATTGTTTCATAAGGCAATCTTGCTGGTTGTTTTTTGTTCTATTCTCTAAAAAATCCAAATTTTTTATATTTTTATTCATTTAGTTTGTTTGATATAAAAATGGGCATGTTGAGATTATTTGGTTGAGTTATAGAATGCGCGGGTAATATAAACAAATAGGTGAGGATACAATCTGATGCTAAATGACAAAAGAACAAAAATCTTGAGCTCAGCAGAAAAGCTATTTATTTCTCAGCCTTATAGTAAAGTTTCAATTCGGTCTATTGCTAAGTCTGCGGGTGTAAGCCCCGCGTTAATTCTTTATTACTTTAATAACAAAGAGCAATTGTTTGATCAGCTCATCGAAGAGCATACAAGTCGTTTTCAAGAGCAGTTCTCAAAGTATCAGAGAGTGGATGGAATACAACTACAACACTTACTTTCTGAACTTATCGAGTTTTGGGAAGCTTCGCCTAACATCTTTTTACTATTCACTTTTGGCGGAAGTTCATACAATTACGAAAATGTTCAACGCCTTAAAGAGTCTAAGTTTGGTTACACCTACAATAAGACTCTTGAAAATCTTCTTTATTTAGTTGATGGCTGTAACGAGTCAAACTTTCATTATTACCAGATGCTGGTTACGTCGTTAGTGTCTCAACCATATTTAGCAAACAAGCAACAAAAATATAACAATGACAACTCTACGTTTAACCTTATGCAATACCAAGAGGTTATAGCTAGCTTATTTAAAGAAGAGACTCGCTTTGCTTATTAGATAACTGCTTATTAAATAACTGCTTATTAAGTAATTGCTTACTAAATGATTCTTCATAAGTTGTGTTTTGGGTTTTAATAGCTAATTCTTAGAAATACGTTATGAAAAAAAGCGCCGCTCATTTGAGTGGCGCTTTTTTATGAGGAATACAGCCTCTAGTCGGGACTGTTAACACATAAGCAATAGGCTACTCAGTTTGATTTTTGAGTGTCTGGAACCCAAAGTAAATTCGCATGAATGTAGTTAGCCAACAAGCTGCACCAAAGGTGTAAGCGATAACCGCAAAGTGTTGAGGCCAAATACAGAACGCGATGAAACAAGCGATGGTTTCAGTGCCTTCGGTTAGCCCTGACATGTAGTAGAGAGACTTATGCTTATAGACTGGGTTTTCGATGCCTCGTTTGCCTGCCATCACGGCAAACGCCAAAAAGCTGCTGCCAGTACCGATAAAAGAGAAGATCAAAAACGCACCGGCAATGGCGTTGTGTTCTGGGTTCGCAATAACAAAGCCAAAAGGAATTAACGAATAGAAAAGGAAATCGAGGCTGATGTCGAGAAAACCGCCAGCGTCACTAATGCCTTGGATTCGAGCCAAGGCCCCATCAAGCCCATCACATACTCGGTTGAACACAATGAAGCCTAGCGCCCATTCGTAATGTTGAAATGCCAACGCCGGAAACGCTAAACACCCGACCAGAAAGCCAAATAAGGTGGTTTGATTTGCCGTGATACCGAATTGACTCAGCAACTTAGCTGATTGGTTTAATGGCCACTTAATGACCTTGATGGAGTACTTATCCAGCATGATGACTTCTCCATGGCCAAGACAGCACTTGCGCCCCTTGAGGTACGTCAGCTTCGTCGTGCGTGACCATTAATGTTGGGATATTTGCTTTTGTCAGCTGTTCGAAGACCCAATCGCGAAATTGTGCTCTTAACTCTTGGTCTAACTTACTAAACGGTTCGTCGAGTAGGGCGAGCTTCGGCTTCGCCAATAACATACGAGTTAAGCTGATTCTTGCACGTTGACCGCCAGATATTTGATCCGGGAAAGACTCTGCCAAGTGAGTTAGCTCTATGTCTTTTAGTGCAGCCATCGCTTGCTGTTGACGAGCGGAGCCCTTAATTGAATTAGGCAGAGAGAACGCCAAGTTTTCCCATACCTTGAGGTGAGGGAACAACAAGTCATCTTGAAAAAGAATACCGACTTCACGCTGATGTGAAGGCAGGTCATCCAGCTGAATGTCGTTCAAAATAACGGTGCCAGAATACGAAAACTCTTCACTTAAGTGACCAGCAATCGCATCCAGTAAGGTCGACTTTCCGCAGCCACTCGGTCCCATCAAAGCCAGTATTTGGCCAGATTCTAATGTTACATTTAGCGCTGAGAACAGCGAATCTCCATCGTTTTTACGGATGGCGAGGTCGTTGAGGTGCAGACTCATTCGTTAGAAAACCTTTAAAAGTAAGACGGCGATATCTGAGTTGAAGTCGGCTGACTAATATCGCTAAAGAGAAAAAGAACAGAGGCAATAAGGCTTGCCAGATAGCATAAATTGCAGTCACTCTGCGGTCGAAACCACTGGTAAGGGCAACGGCTTCTGTGGTGATTGTGCTAATACGGCCCGCGCCGAGCATCAAGGTGGGTAAGTACTGAGCCAAACTTACGCTGATCCCGACCGCCCAAGCAAAGGCAATAGCGGGTAACAAGATAGGCAGCTTGATGGAGTACCAGCTCTGAAATGGCGATTTACCCAAGCTCAACGAGGCTTTTATCAGGCCGTCATTGAAGCTTTTCCAAGGGCCATCCAAAGACAGATACACAAACGGGAAAGCAAAGAAAACATGCGCCCAAATTACCCAAAATTCATAGGCGCTGCTGCCGATATAAAGCGTGGTTACTTGCATGCCGAACAATACCGAAAGTTGAGGTATCAACATGGGAATCGCGATAATAAAGCCCGGAACTTGCCACTTGTATTTGATTCGGTACTCATGAGCTACCAGCGCGAGTAATAAAGCAACGGAAGCGGCAATAAGGCCAATCCACAAGCTTTGCCCGACGGTGCTCATGATGCCATCCCACTCAAACTCCCAGAAACGCATGCTGTAGCGACTTGGAAGTAAATCAGGGAAGCGCCAACGCTGAGCTACACTCCAAATCACCATCAAAGGAATGATCAGCAATGAAAGGCTAGCAAGAACTGTAAATACGGTTTTCCCCGGCAAGTTAGCCCCAGTTCTTCCTGAATACTGCCAAGTTCGAAAGTACTTAAGAACCGCCCATTCTATTAAACGAGCGAGGGCGATGATCAACGAAGCCAAGCCAAATAGAACAATGGCTCCGGCTGCTGCTCGTGGTAATAGATTAAGGTCTGGGTCGTTAAACCATTGCCATACCAAAACGGCAAAGGTAGGTGGGTTGGTTGGGCCAATGATCAGAGCGATGTCGACAACCGATACGCTGTAAGCAAGCACCGCCAACATAGGGAAGCGAAGCTTGGTAAACCATTGTGGGAAAATACACTTCCACCAGATCTGAGCACGGCAATAACCCAGAGAGGCACTGACCTTAGTGATGCGTTCAACATCGATTTGTTGAAGTATCGAAATGCTCATCAGCAATAAGAAGGGCACTTCTTTGAGTGCGAGCATAATGATTAGGCCAAACGCGTAAGGATCTTTTATCAGCAAAGCCAATTCAGAGCTTGTAGCTGATTCGCCGAGCAAGTGATGTACGGCTCTTGCGCCAAGCCCCGTTGGACTAAACAGAAAAGCAAAGCCGATAGCGAAAGCCACATGTGGAATGGCAAGCATTGGCGATAGCGTTAACTCAATCTTTCTCCAAAACTTGTTTCCCCAAGAGGCTTGAAGAATGCAAAAGGTCAGGAAGCAGGCGATATAGCTGCTTGCAATTGCTGACCCTAGGCTCAAACCAATAGAGTGCCAAGCCCCTTCCCATTGAAAGACTTGGTTAAAACCGTTGAGTGTTGGTTCCTCTAAACCTAGGGGCGGGATGAAACTCAGTGACGAGGCCACTACTCCCGCTACCCCAGGACTCGTAGGGACAATGCACACAGCTATAACAACAAAATATAGAGCGCGTAGCATGAATTTTAGTTACCGTATCGCTTAAGCCACTCTTTCTCGAGCGCGTTTTGCCAGCTTGGGTGTGGTTCATCAATCGATTTAAATTGTTGAGTATTCTTAGCGCTACCAGTCAGGTACTTGCTGCTTAATACAGAAGGATCACCCCAAACATTGAGGTCGCCTTTGCGCGATTGTGCTTCTGGGCTCAACAAGAAGTTGATGGTTACCTGAGCGCCAGCACTTGCATTAGCATTCCAAGGAATCGCAAGGAAGTGAATGTTAGACAGAGCGCCACTTTCTAGAGCATAGGCCTTGGTAGTTTCAGCTAGGCGGCCACTTGATTGTGCTGAATAAACAGAGTTTGGATTGAACGTAATCGCGAGGTCGAGCTGTCCGTCATCCAGAAGTTGAATGCTTTCAGATGTACCTGCAGGAAATTGCTTTCCGCCTCGCCATGCCACTTTATGGAATTTATCTAAGTAAGCCCACAGTGGTGCTGTAACTTCTTGGAAGTTGTCTTCCGAAACAGGTTGTGCCAGTGCAGGGTTGTTGTCTGTTAGCTCAATCAGTAGAGACTTGATGAAGCTGGTGCCATGAAATTCAGGTGGGCGAGGGTAGCTTAAGCGGTTCGGGAAAGCTTGAGCGTAGCTCAACATCTCTGAAAAAGATTGTGGCGGATTGTTTAGCGTCTCTTGGTCGTGAATGAACACCAGTTGTCCGACGCCCCAAGGTGCTTCTAAGCCTTCGGTTGGCTCCGAGAAATCGACATCAATTGGTAAAGATTTATCAACGTACTGCCAGTTTGGAAGTGATTCTGTGAATGGTCCAAATAACAGCGCATTGTCTTTCATCGAGCGAAAGTTCTCACCATTAATCCAAACGATATCGACACTGCCTTCGCTGTTCTTGCCTGCGGCTTTTTCTGCAAGTAGTCGAGTAGTCGTTTCAGCAATGTCGGTTACTTTTACATGCTTTAAGGTCACACCGTAGTCACTTTGTAACTCCTTGCCTGCCCATTGTAGGTAACGATTGATTTCTTGGCTTCCGCCCCAAGCGTGAAAGTAGACAGTTTGTCCCTCTGCCTGCTGTTCTATTTGGTTCCAGCTATTGGTTGATGTTGCTTCATCAGCGTAAATGGCTGCGCTGTATGCAACGGTTGCCATGATTCCTAACGTACTTACTATCTTGTTCATAAACTTTTCCATTTGGTAGTGAACGGGCAAGAGCATTGTTATTTCGAACTCCCTACAGTTATTCTATCTGTTTCTGAAATAATTTCTAATTCAACAGTAAATTCAATCAATTACTTAAGGGCTCTTACCATCCTAGCAACAGACCGTTGAACTGATGAATTTATTGCACTCAAATGATAGATTTTTTAGGTTTATTGGGGTTTGGTACGAAAAGTAAGCGATGAGTGTCAGTTTTTAAGGAATCATGAGTGTAAGAAAGCAATAAAAAAAGGAGCCACTAGGGCTCCTTTAATCAATTATTTGGTTTCTCTGACGGATTAGTTTACCCAGTCACGAATTGTGTACGTTAGCGTGTGTACATCGTTTTTCAATACTAGCGTATCGTTTGTTAGTGTTACGTCGCTCCACTCGCTTAGAGTCGCTGAAACCGATTGTTCGATTTCCATCGCAGACCCGTGACACATTTTCATTGTCATGCCCATTTGCTTAATGCGGAATTGACCGTCTTTTAGTTCGCCTTGACCGAAGAAGTTGTTACAACCAGCCATGCCGTTTGCTGTCATCTTTTCGCCGATCTCTAGACGAGGTGTCGCTTGGTGTTCGCTTTTCTCAATGTTCTTGCCATCAATTTGCGCAAGTTCCCAATTATGGTGCTGTAGATCGGTTGGTGTTACTTGCATCGCGTTATCACCTGTTGTTGTGCATGCTGCTAGCATCATAGGTAAAGCGGCTACTGCTAGTAATTTTTTTGAACTAAACTTCATATTATAAGGCTCCAAAGGAAAGAACGAAGTTACCGAATAAGTGTAACTTGATGGGTTCAAAGTATAGTTTACAAAACACTATATGTGTCAGTATAAGGTCATAGTTTAGTATGGATTTCATGAGCTAGGCGACAAATTAATCGCTTATTTTTGAGATAGTAAGCGTAATTTTGAATATGTAAGGAGGCGCGGTGGAGCAGTTAGAGTTTTTCCAAGTTCCAAGCCCTTGCGTTGGGGTTTGCTCAAGCGATGACAAAGGCTATTGCAATGGCTGTATGCGTAAAAGGGAGGAGCGCTTTAATTGGATGTCGATGACGCCGTCAGAACAGTTACACGTCATAAAGCTGTGTCGTCAACGCTATAGAAGAAAAATAATGAAGCAAAAAAACTTGGTTGGTAACTCGGTCGACGAAGAGGGAAGTACAAGCCCCCAAAGAGATCTTTTCGGCTAAAGAGGAAGTATTGAGATTTCATTTAACCTCGAGGTAACTATTACTTTACATAATGGTTGGGGTGTAATATTAAGGTAGGTACCTTTGTACCTGAAGGAGTGGTGTCGGTATGAATAAAAAGAACGTAAAACTCAAAAAAGAGCCAGTCAAAGCACTGGATCGTAAACCGATCGGGGCGAAAGATGACCCTGAAGAGACTCCGCGTGATTGGCATTCGATGTCAGAAGAAGAGCGAATGGAAATCCTTTCTCACCTTTCAGACATGCCTTTTCAATAATACCGCTGGTTCTTCAGAGTCTTTCTTAAAGGCCCTGTTTTCTTAAATAAACAGCTTTCTAAAATAAAAATGTTATTAAACAAACATGTGATTCGCTTTCGTTACACCACGATGATACGTGCAAAATGTATCATCGGCTTCCGTGGTTTTACTGTGAATTTTAATGTTTGTGATCACTTCTACAGCCCCTGCATCGTAGCAAGCTTGTTCTGCTTTTTTAACGATATCTAGCAGTAGGTTGAGTTCACCTTTCATCGTGGTTTCCATAGCTCCGACTTGGAAAGGCACATCGGCAGCTTTCACAACTTCAATTGCTTTATCAACCACTTCGAAGTTGTTGCCTTCTTTAACGCGAGGGATCACTTGGAAGGCAACCATCACTTCTTTTTCTCTTTTTAACTCAGGCACTTTCTGCTTACTCTTGGATAGGGAATTGTTGCAGATGATAGGTTAATACGGATATTAATTCTACAGCTAACGATGCTGTTCTATCGACTATATCAGTGACTAGAGATATAGGCTTACTTGCTACCCCAATGGTCGCTAACCCAACCACCAATATGCTCATCAAAATGACTGCCACTGAATCTCTGGTTACGTTCCACCGAGGTATCACAGTCATCTTTGTTGTCTATTAGGTTTTGTATGTAGTTTGCCATCGGGTCATTAGAACGCTGACGATCTCGGCGAGTAGCCACTTCCTTAATCAGTTGTAATCGATATGTAGAGCTTGCACGTTTCATTTCAATGACCTCCCGGTTTTTAGACACTAATAGAAAAATCTAGTTGTCAGATATAGGGGCGTCAACGTGATTCTAGAGTATTTTTTTTGAGCAACCAAGAATCAATACCTTGGCATCATAATTCATAAAAGTGTCATTTAGGTTGGCATCTTTATGGAGGTTTGAGGGCATAAGTTTGTATTTTGGTCCTGCTAATATGAGATCAACCATAAAAAAGCCCAGTGCAAACTGGGCTATTCGATTTTCTGTGGTTACTTTGAATAACAGGTTATTTCGAAGAACTTGGTTTGCTCTTAAATTGCTTAACACTCTTCTTTTTTGCGGTTCTTCGGTTAGCCATCTTGTCTTTAGGCGGACGTTTGCGAGCTGTCGCTTCAGATGCAGGTTTGTCTGTAACAGGGAAACCTTCCAACGCTTGTAGCATAAGAGGTTTATTGGTCAGAGTACGAATTGCATTCAGGTAGTCAGTTTCGCTGTGGCTAACCAGAGAGATCGCGCTGCCAGTACTTCCTGCTCTTGCTGTGCGACCAACTCGGTGGACGTAAGTCGCCGAATGCGATGGCAAATCAAAGTTAATTACGACAGGTAGTTGATCAATATGGATGCCTCTAGCCATAACGTCGGTGGCGATAAGCACACGAGTCTTGCCATTTTTGAAACTCTCTAATGCTTGCTCTCGCTCTTCTTGGCTCTTATTTCCGTGTAGCGCATTCACACTTATTTTGGCTTTACTCAATCGCTTGGTTAATGCATCTGCATTGTCTTTTGCGCCAATAAATACCAATACCTGCGACCATGCGTGCTGATTGAGTAGGGCGATCAGCGCTTGAGCTTTACTGCCTTTGTTCACTAAGTACAGAGTTTCTTCAATAGCCGCGACCACACTGTTTTCTTGATGCGTCGTGACCTTTACTGGATTAACAAGAAGCGCCTCAGTCTGACTGATCAGCTCTTTTGGCAGCGTAGCCGAAAACAGCAGTGTTTGATGCTTTTTAGGAAGAGCAGAAATAATGGTTTGAACATCTGGCCAAAATCCCATGTCGAGTAAACGGTCTGCCTCATCAAGAATTAAAGACTTGCATTGGGTTAGCTCGAGCTTGTTCTCTTGAATAACGGCATGTAGGCGGCCAGGAGTTGCGATCACGAGTTGTGGCTTTTCTAACAATTGCTGTTGCTGGATCTCGATATCAACTCCACCAGTCAGTGTCACCGTTTTGATATCAAGTGTGGTTGCGATGGGTTCTAGTGCTTTGGCTACTTGAGAGGCAAGTTCACGGGTTGGAACAATGATTATCGCTTGTAGTTCATTTACATCATGCTTGATGCTGTTCAGCAAAGGTAAGCCAAATGCCAACGTTTTTCCGCTACCCGTTTGAGCCAACGCCAGCACGTCTTTCTCCGCAATAATTGTAGGAATTACTGCTTGCTGTATCTCTGTCGGCTTATTGAATTGAGATGGGATCGCGGAGACGGTTTTTGGGTTAAGGGTTAGGCTATCAAATGACATAAATGAACCAAGTATCAAAAGGGAGGTGGAGTTTAACAGGACGTCAAAAGTTAGAGAATCAGTTTATCGGTAAACTTCAGCTTGGCCTTCAGTCTTAATATTTGGGGGAATAGAACCTGAGATAGACGACTTACATCCCATTTTCTATCGAATCCTAAGAACCATGGATATTTTGGCGTAAAAACCTAAAGCAATTGAACGCAAAGACGATATAATTATTAGTTATCCTTTTGGTTGGCATATGTGTTTTGAATCTAGGTTTGAAGTTTAAGGATGATTTAAGCCAACGGGGACGGGTATTTTTAAGTTGTTTTAATAGCTTGTTTTTTATAAATAAAAATAGAGACAGGGAGTCATCAATGAGTGAAGAGTCATTCACCCAGAAACGTGAGTATTACCGCCTGAAGTATCCCAAAAAGGCGCGCCCGGTGATACGAATCAAAGATGAACTTTTTCATGTCAGTGAAGTTTCTGAAAAAGGCGTGCGCTTGATGATGAGTAACATCATCCCGGTCTATCGAGGCTACTCCATGGCAGGCACTTTATGGTTGCATGGTAATAACAGCATTGATATTCGTGGTTCTGTATTGAGACAAGAAGGCGATGAAGTGATCGTTCTGTTATCACAAGGCCCGAGTTTCAAAGATATGGTGGCTGAACAACGATACATTAGGCAAAGGTACCCGGTTTTCTTCGCGAACCTTAGAGTGGCATAAGCAAAGCATCTAAACGCCTAAACCCCAAGTAACTCATGGTTATCTGATATAAAAAGCCCAGCACTTTGACGAGTGCTGGGCTTTGTCATCTATATGAACAAAATGAACAAACTACTTCTAAAGACAAACTGTCTCTAAGGACAAACTAACAAGTTTGCTTCGTCTTATAGCTCGTCGACTGTTGCCCAAACCGCTGCTAGCATGTCGTGACCAAATGCAACACTGCGCTCTGGAGACCAACCGTACAGTTCGTCAGCGTGGCTGATGTGATCTTTAAATGGCATCTCGACAGTGTATGCCAAACACTTGAACTGTTCGCCGATCCAGTTTGTGCCGACGGTCATATTTGCTTTGCCCGGTTCGTCTTTATCGTAACCAAATTCATCTTGGAACTCTGGCGTGATAGTCAGAAGAGCTTGCTTGAAGTGATTCTCTAGTTTTGCAATGCGCTCGTTGTATGAAGGTGTGCCTTCGCTACCAGCAACAAAGTTATATGGGATTGCTTCGTCGCCGTGAATGTCTAGACAAAGGTCAACGCCAGTTTCTAGCATGCGCTCGCGAACAAGGAAAACCTCAGGGCTGCGTTCCATAGAAGGTGACTGCCATTCACGGTTTAGGTTGACGCCAATACCGTTAGTGCGTAGGTGACCACGGATGCTGCCGTCTGGGTTCATGTTAGGTACAACGCGGAATACAACGCTGTCTAGAAGTGAACGACCAACTGTGTCTGTTTCATCAAGCAAGCGTTGTAGCAGACCTTCGATCAGCCATTCAGCCATGGTCTCGCCCGGATGTTGGCGACCAATAACCCAGATGTTTTTCTTCTCTGGACTTGGCTCACCGATGGTTAGCAAAGTGATGTCGTTGTTATCTAACGTATGGCCCAGAGTTTCTAGCTTACAAGCAGGGTGCGTTTGAGCACTGTGCAAGAGATCTTGATGACGATCGTATGAATACGGTGCGAAGTACGCGAAGTACATTGAATCGTGTTCAGGAATGATATCAAAGCTTAAAGTGTCGCCATCGAATTGAGATGGAATGCGGAACCACTCTTCACGGTCATACGATGCAACCACATCATAATCTTTCCAGCCTTCAGGGTAGGCAGATGTTGCCAATTGGCCGATTTCAAAGTGGTGAGCTTGTTGAGCTTCACTTTCTAAGCGGAAATGAAACCATTGTGCGATTTCAGTTTGATTATCCGCTGGAATAGTTAGTTGAATGTTTTGTGGTGAATCTGCTGAAACGACGTGAATGTTGCCGCTTTCGAAGTTGCTGAAAATTTTCATTGTAGTTTTTATCTCGTAGTTGAGTTGCCGTAAGATTAGCACACTTTTTTTCGAGCAAACCACTAACTAAATCGTAATGAGATGTTATTTCAGCTATCTGTTTTTTAGCTGCCTACTTTTAAATCGACAGCTATTTAACGGTTAACTTTGAGCTATCGACGTTGGCAAGTCGTGCAACCACGACAGGCAGAGCGTGTATAGCGATCGAGTTTACTGCGTTGCACCTTACAGTACGCATTTTTCAGCGCTCTTCTTCCAGCAAACCAATCATCCGGCTTTGACAGGATCAGATAACCATTGAAGCGCTTCACAAGCTCGGTTCTATTTTGGTGGATGAACTTGCTATCAAAGCCTATTTCGAAGTAATCAAGCGCTTGTTCAATCGAAGTAAAGCTCGCTATTTTTTGTTGGAACTCTGTTTGGCTCATGGGGAGTTTGTTTGTGAACTGGTGGCAACTATTGTACCGAGTTCACGATTTATTTTATTGATTTTAGTTATGACTTACCAGGGGTTGAACCGTAGGCTTTCTTAACATGAAGTGATCTTTTTAACTCTTTGAGGATTATAGATAAAGTACTAACGAACAGTGACAACTACCCAACCAGATAGAGGAATCAATGAATCGAATCAATCCAAAGAAACTACTTCGCAGTAAATGGACGGCCGTTAGCCCAGTAAAGAAAGAAAAGCACTTTATGATCACTGAGGTCGAATTCGAAGAAGGGGAGGTCATTCGTTGCTTAATAGAAGCGGTGATGACGAAACGAGAAGAAGACATTAACTGGCGCGATCTAACCGATAAGGATCATTGGCTTCCTGGTTGGAAATAAGTGTATCAAGTCGAGGCGATCTGCTTGATACACTTGTATTAATTACCCGACGCAGCAAGCCCTTGCCAGTATTTAAGGCCTTCTAACACACCCTCTGCATGTGTTGCTCTGCTGGTGTATACATTATCTCGATCGGACAGGTGAGCGATCTCAGGGTAATGATTCGCGACCAATATTGAATTTACGCCATCTATGGTTAGCATCGAGGTGTCGTTCGCTGAGTCGCCAGCCACGCATACCTCTTCAATGCTTAACTGATGTTGTTTAAGTAGATGATGAATCGCTGTGGCCTTGTTGACCCCCTTAGGCGTGATATCTAAGTACCAATCGTGGGAATAAGTAAGGTGTACATCTAAACCGTGTGATTCCAGACGAGATACGATCAGCTCATGTTGAGGCTCTGAGAGTTTTCCTTCGAAAGTGATCTTGTAGTCCCCTTGATGGCTCTCTAAGCGCTCTCCCATGAAATCGAGCGATGCAAGTGCAGACTCAACCTTTGACTTGTTCCAAGATGCTTCTAATTGATTGTGCCAGGTGTGATCCGGCGTTTGGGAGTGCTCGTGATGAATTCTCGTGCCTACGTCGCTGATAATCGTGTGTGGTTTCGGGTAGTTGTCAGAAGCTAAACCCACACGAATTGAGGGCAGTGTTCTACCTGTCGCGATGATAAAGCGGATAGCCGGTTGCTTTGTTAAGTAGTTAAACAACTGATCAACCCCATGAGACGAGCCGCCATCAAGCGTGCCATCAAAGTCACACACCAGCATTTTTATCATTCTAATACCTGTCCTTTTATCCGTCCGAAAGAGTGCCCAACCTTTAGATAAAGAATGGAACAGCAATGTGTACTCTACAAGTTGTCTTTCGGCCTGGGTAATCGACTTTTGACAGTTTGCAGCAAGTATCACAGTTGGTGTTATGTCTTCTATATCGGAGATGAAGGTATCAATCCGATCTGTGCCTAATTGGACGGACTCTATCCAGATTGCCCTTCATATGTGTGTAAAAGTCATTGGGAGTGCGCGCCTCGTAATGGTGTTAATTTACCAGTCTTGGTGGCGTTTAAACTCTCTTAATTGGTTTGTATTCGAATTATTTGTACACGAACTATTTGTGCATATTCTTGGTCTATTTAGCCTATTAATTGTTCTGATGTGAAATAAATATTCAATAATCTATCTGTAAGTAATACATAATGCCGCAGGTGTTGAGTGTGATTTAAACTTCTTTATTATCAATATTTTGCTTTGTATGGGCTTGATATTTGACCTTTGTTTGGGCTGGGGTTTTAACGGTTTTTCATCGGCTTTACAGAACGATGCCCCTTGATTTGCATGGGTTAATTGCTTAGAGTGCTAATCGTTTTTCGGGTTTAAATAACCGTTTTTAAGTTTAAATAATCGGTTTTGAGTTTAAATAACTATTAGTTTAGATAACTAAGAAAGGATTAGATTACATGGATCCCATACTGGAAGTTAAGGGACTGTACAAGGTGTTTGGTGAAGATACCGACCGTGCTTTTACAATGATTAATGAAGGCGCGAACAAAGATAAAGTTTTCGAAGAAACAGGGTTAACGATCGGCGTTAACGATGTTTCTCTTAGCATTCAAGAAGGCGAGATTTTCGTCATAATGGGACTGTCAGGATCTGGCAAATCAACCCTAGTACGCCTTCTTAACCGCTTGATTGAACCTACCAAAGGTAATGTGCTTCTTCGAGGCAAAGACATTGCCCACACCTCAGAAGATGAGCTCCGCGAAGTCCGTCGCAACAACATCTCCATGGTTTTCCAAAACTTCGCATTGATGCCTCACATGACAGTGATTGAAAACGCCGCGTTTGGTCTTGAACTAGCGGGTGTTGAAGTCGATAAGAGAAAACAGTCAGCATTTGAAGCGTTGGAACGAGTCGGTCTCGGGCCGTATTCAGAATCTTACCCTGATGAATTGTCTGGCGGTATGAAGCAGCGTGTTGGTTTGGCTCGTGCTCTAGCATGTGACCCTGATATTCTGTTAATGGACGAAGCGTTTTCTGCACTCGATCCTTTGATTCGTACTGAAATGCAAGATGAGCTTATTCGCCTTCAAAATGACGATAAACGAACCATTGTTTTCATCTCCCATGATTTGGATGAAGCGATGCGAATCGGTGACCGTATTGCCATTATGCAAAACGGTGAGGTGGTTCAAGTGGGTACCCCAGACGAAATTCTTAACAACCCAGCGAACGATTATGTCGAAGCTTTCTTCCGCGGTGTGAATGTAGCAAGTGTTCTTACGGTGAAAGACATTGCACGTAAGAAGCCAGCTGCGGTATTTAAAAAATCAGAACATGACGGCCCAGCGTCCGCTCTACAAATCTTGATGGATAACGACCGTGAATACGGCATTGTTGTTGAGAAAAGCAGTCGTTACTCCGGCATTGTCTCTGTTGATTCCCTTCGTAAAGCACACAAAGAGAACAAATCACTCGTCAGTGCGCAGCTCGATGATGGCCTAACGCTGAACCCTGATTTACCAATCAACGATGTGCTTGGCCTTGTTGGCGGTGTGCCTTACTCCGTTCCTGTTGTGGATGAGCAAGGTAATTACTTTGGCGTGGTAACTAAGTCACGACTGTTACAAACATTGGATAAGGGGTAGATCATGTCGTCTGAACAAACAAATAATGACCCATGGTCTCAATCAGCTCCAGCAGCTCAGCCATCAAGTGATCCTTGGGGTCAAGCAGCTGATACCTCACCATCAGCAGATTGGTTAAGCAGCGAAACAGTCGAAACGACACCTTTTGATCCACTTAACCCTTTTGCAGAAGCAGTTTTGCCCGTCGACACTTGGGTAGAGTCTGGACTGAATTGGTTAGTTGAGCACGGACGTCCATTGTTTCAAGCAATCCGTGTGCCTATCGATTTTATTCTAAGTTCATTTGAAACGGCGTTGGTGTCGACACCTGCACCATTCATGTTGATCATCTTGTTTTTAGTTGCATGGCAGTTTTCAAACCTGAAGCTTGGTTTGGCTACAGCCGTTTCTTTGACTTTTATTGGTTTGATTGGCGCTTGGTCTGAAGCGATGACCACGCTTTCACTGGTCATGACATCGGTATTCTTCTGTCTGCTGATCGGCTTACCCATGGGGATATGGCTCGCCCGCAGCAATACCGCGGCTAAATTCGTACGCCCAATTCTCGACGCCATGCAAACGACGCCAGCCTTCGTTTATCTTGTACCCATCGTAATGTTGTTTGGTATCGGTAACGTTCCGGGTGTGGTGGTGACGATCATATTCGCACTTCCTCCTGTTGTACGTTTGACTATCTTGGGTATTCAGCAAGTACCGGAAGAGTTGATCGAAGCGGGTCACTCATTCGGCGCCAGCAAAAAGCAGATGCTTTACCGAATTCAACTACCACTTGCACTGCCAACCATCATGGCGGGCGTGAACCAAACACTGATGCTGTCGCTATCGATGGTGGTTATCGCATCAATGATCGCAGTAGGTGGATTAGGTCAAATGGTACTGAGAGGTATTGGCCGACTGGATATGGGATTGGCCGCTGTTGGTGGCCTAGGCATTGTTATTCTTGCAATCCTACTTGACCGCATTACCCAAGTTCTTGGGGTAAATGCAGGTAATACAAAATTACGCTGGTATCACATGGGGCCTGTTTCCCTTGTGCTAAAAGCTTTAAATCGCGGTAAACAATCAGAACTACAACTAAGGAAAAACACCAATGAATAATTCATGGAAGAGTAAGCTAGCCGTTAGCATCGTTTCGACACTGGCTGTATCAACGAACGTGTGGGCTGCAAGCTTACCGGGTGAAGGTGTATCAGTTCAGCCCGTTCAATCTTCAGTTGCTGAAGAAACGTTCCAAACACTGATTGTTAACCGTGCTTTAGAAGAGCTTGGTTACGATGTGAAATCAACGCAAGAAGTGGACTATAACGTAGCTTACACTTCTATCGCAAAAGGTGACGCAACGTTCCTAACAGTAGGTTGGTTCCCACTACACGCTGACAAATACAAAATGGCGGGTGGCGATGACAAATTCTACCGTGAAGGCCAGTATGTAAGTGGTGCCGCTCAAGGTTACCTTATTGATAAGAAAACCGCTGAAAAGTACAACATCACTAACATTGGTCAATTGACTGATCCAAAAATCGCTAAGCTGTTTGATGCTGATGGTGATGGCAAAGCAGACCTGACGGGCTGTAACCCTGGTTGGGGTTGTGAGATGGTCATCGAACACCAAATCTCTGCATTCAAATTGGACGATACCGTTACTCACAACCAAGGTAACTATGCAGCGATCATCGCAGATACGATTTCACGTTACCAAAAGGGCGAGTCAGTTCTTTACTACACGTGGACACCTTATTGGGTAAGTGGTGTATTGGTTCCTAACGAAGACGTAGTTTGGTTAGAAGTTCCATTCTCTTCACTTCCGGGTGATCGTGCGAATGTTGATACTACTTTGTCTAACGGTAAGAACTACGGCTTCGAAATGAACTCGATGCGTATTATTGCGAACAAAGAGTTTGCTAAGAACAACCCATCTGCGGCGAAGCTTTTTGAAATCATCAAACTTAACATCAATGATGTAAGTGCTCAGAACATGATGATGAGTAAAGGTAAGAACAGCTCGGCTGATATCGAAGCGCACGTAAACGGTTGGATCAAAGCGAACCGAAATACGTTTGATGCTTGGATTACAGAAGCGAAGAAAGCGGCACTATAACGGTTGTTTTTCGTAAGCAGTCGATAACAGGCTGGAATAAAAAGAGAAGGCCGGTAGTCTGATTCAGACTACCGGCCTTTGTTTTTCTAGCGACATAACTATTTTTTAGCGACATAACTACTGTTATCGCATTATTTTTTAAAGCGGCTTGTTCTTTTAAAAGCGAGTAGGCTAGCGTTCGCCTTGAACCTCAAAGTCATCGCTGATTAAACGAGCGCAACCATCGGCTTCTAGTGCCCAGTGCTCACGATGCACAACACCAAACGCTTTGTTCATTGTCCAACTAGCCGTCAAAATGTAGCCGCCTTCTGGGTGCTCTTCCCACGTAACGTCTGTGTAATCAACGTCTTTGAAACCTTGGTCGATGATGTTTTGCCAAAATGCTTGAATCGCTTCACGACCTTCAAAAGTACCAAATGGACGCGCTTCCATTACACAGCTTTCAGCATATTGATCTGCACAACCTTTCGCATCTTGGCTGTTGAATGCTTTCTGCCATGCGTTAATGCCTTGCTTACATGCTTCTAAAATTTGGTTGTTTAACATTGTCTTTCTCCATATCAGTCTTCTTTCAAACACTGTGTCTTTGATTTGGTTATCTCGATAAGTTGGATTCAGTTTAGCCTTGGAAATTAAATTGAAAAACAGAGATAATAGAAAATACTGTGTGTAAAAAGAGAACAATAAGATGAGTAAGCTAAAGCAGATGTCGATTTTCGCTCACATCGTAGAGCAGGGCTCAGTATCAGCTGCGGCTGAAAAGCTTGAGTTATCCAAGTCCGTCGTCAGTCAGCACCTCAAAATTCTGGAACAAGAACTAGGTGCTTCACTTCTCAAACGCACAACACGGAGGCAATCTCTGACCAGTATGGGTGAGCGTTTTTATTTAAGCTGCAAAGACATCAACGTGATTGCTGACTCGGCTTGGGATATGGCCAAAGCTGAGCTAGAAGAGCCACAAGGTCGGATTCGTATTACTGCACCGAATGCGTTGATGGATTTATTGGTCGCGCCTGTTATTGCAGACTTGATGAAGCAATACCCGAAGTTAAAACCAGAGCTGATCAGCGATGATCAGCACTTAGATTTCATGGAACACGATATTGATCTCGCAGTACGAGTGGGCAGTTCTCGTGACAGCAACCTAAAGCAGAAACGCTTGGGCGAGTTTAAAGACGTGTTGTGTGGCGTTGAAAGCATGCGTTCTCGTGAGCTTGAATCTATCCCTTACATTGCTAACTCATGGCAAGGTAAGCAAGTCTCTCATCGCTTTACTTCTCAAACAGATCAAGACTTTATTTACCAACAACAAGCAAGCTGCACTACGAACTCCTTTCATAGTTGTCTCGCGTTGATCAAATTTGGCGTTGGCATTGGTGTGATCCCAGACTTCTATCTTCATCAACTATCAAATGAAGTGGTCGATCTCTTACCAAGTTTTCAACTACCCACTAACACGGTTTATGCGTTGAACTCATTCGCCTCAAACACACCGATTGCCATCAAACTGTGCGTTCAAGCGTTAGAAGAGAAGCTCAAACAGAACTTTGTTTAAAACCAATTCGATAAGTTAGTGATTTAGTAAAGAGGCTTAAAACCAAACTTGCCTAATAGATTGCTCAAGAGTGAAGATACAAAAACATAAAGACACTAAAAAGCCCGAGTATAAACTCGGGCTTTGAATGGTTTTCTTTATAACTTATGAGGAGCTAGATTGCCTGACGAAGTTGGAAGTAACGTCCTTCTTCGTTTAACAGCGATTCATGAGAGCCGTGTTCTACAATCTCGCCTTGTTCAATTAGAACGATAGAATCCATCGCTTCCAGACCAATCAAACGGTGCGTAATGAAGATAACCGTCTTGCCTTCAAAGTGCTTCTCGAACAGTGCCATGATACTGTGTTCTGTTTGCTTATCTAAGCCTTCTGTTGGCTCATCTAGAAGCAGGATAGGGGCATCATGAAGAATGGCACGTGCGATACCAATACGGCGCTTCTCACCACCAGACAGTTGACGACCACCGTCACCCAACCAGCTATCAAGACCATCATTCTCAAGCAGCTTTTCTAGACCAACGTCTTTAAGGATGTTAGCTAGGTGCTCATCGTTGGCATCTGGTTTCGCAATCAACAAGTTGTCGCGTAGGCTGCCATTCAAGATGTCGACACGCTGGCTTACCACACTGATTGATTCACGAAGCTGTGATTCATTCCACTGCGTCAGTTCAATACCCGCGATTGAGATGTAGCCCTTTTTAGGATCCCAGTAGCGAGTCAGAAGCTGAATCAGAGTCGATTTACCTGAACCCGTTTGACCCACAATCGCAACCTTGTTCGTTGCCGGAATTGTTAGCTCAACAGCGTTCAGAACACTGCGCTCAGAATCAGGGTAGTTGAACGTCACGTTTGAGAACGTAATATCAAGTGGCTTATTGATGTCGAGCTTCTCTTCAGCAAACTGAACTTCAGGCTCCGACAGAATCACTTCGTTCAAGCGACGAGCAGAAGACAGAGTTTGACCTAAATGCTGGAACGCGCCTGTGATAGGCATCAGCAGTTCAAAACTTGCCATAGTAGCGAACGCCATTAGCGCGATGAACGGGTCTGGTGCATTGCCACCCACGCCGTCAGCCGCAAGCCAAAGCATAAGAACCAACGTCAAACCGTTGAACAGCATTAGTGCAGCTGACGCCATACCAGTTAGGTTAGCATTCACAAACTGATTCGCCATCAGCTTGTGTTGCGTTTCTAGAATCGCATTACGGTACCGCTCTTCAGCACCGAACAGAGTCAGTTCGCTGTAGCCTTCAACCCAATCTAGCGTAGTCACACGAAGGTCAGCTTTGTTCTGTGTCAGCTCACCGCCGTTACGCTTGCCCAGCTTGTAGAACAAGATTGGCCAAACCAACAGCATGATCAGAAGGATAGAACCTAAGATCAAACCAAGCGAACTATCGAACCACATTAAGAATAGAGTCAGGAAGAAAATCCCAAACACACCCACCGTCACAGGGCTTACTAAACGTAAGTACACGTGATCCATCGCGTCGACATCAGCAACCAAACGGTTCAGTAGATCGGCGTCACGAAGGTTTGAGATACGACCTGGGATCAGCGGAGCCAGCTTCTTGAAGAAAAAGATACGTAAATCAGTTAACAGTTTGAATGTTGCATTGTGGCTGACAACACGTTCACCCCAACGACCCGCAGTACGGCTCATTGCCAAACCACGTACACCACCACCCGGTAGCATGTAGTTGAAGGTTTCACGTGCAATCGTAAGGCCTGCAACCGCAGAAGCTGAAATGAACCAGCCTGATAGCGTTAACAAGCCGATAGAAGCCGACAGAGTAGCAAAAGCCAATAGCATGCCTAGCGATAGGCCAAACCAATGCTTTTTATAGAGTTTCAGGTAAGGCAGTAAATCACGCATCTAAATTACCCTTATTATCTTGTTGAGCTAAGTTCGCGTTCAGCATCTCTTCAAACAAACCACCCGCAGTCGAAAGCTGAGAGTAATGACCTTGTTCAACCAGACCGCCATCACGCATCACCAGAATATTATCGACTGATTTAAGAGGTGCGAGTTGGTGCGTTACAAGCAGGGCAGTGCGGCTTTCAATATTGCTATTGATGCCTTTCATCACTAACTGTTCGCTACGAGTATCTAGGCTGGCAGTGGGTTCATCTAACAACCAGAACTGGCCATCTTGAATCATTGCGCGAGCTAGTGCCAAACGCTGAGATTGACCAACAGACAGGCCGCCAGAGCGATCAGAAATCATGTAATCCAAGCCGTGTTCGTTAACGAAATCGCTAGCAAATGATTGCTCAAGTGCATTCTCGACAACTTGGTCAGCAATATCGTGCTTACCCAGGGTGACGTTGTCACGAATGCTGCCGTGCAACAACAATGGGTTTTGACCCACCCAGCTAATGGTTTTACGCCAAGAGGCTAAGTCTAAGTCACGCAGTTCAATGCCATTGATTTTCAAGCTTCCTTCATAAGGCATGAAACCAAGGATGGCATTGATCAAACTTGTTTTACCCGCACCACTTGGGCCAACTAACGCAGTCGATTGGCGAGTGTTAAGTGCGAACGAGATAGGACCAACCAATTGAACGCCTTCAGGGCTTAACACTTTTAGGTCGCTAGCTTCAATATTGATGCCTTGAGCCGGATCGAGCTGAGTGTCGCCTGATTTAACCTTAGTGATGTCGGTTTCTAAGAACTCGACAATACTTTCGGCTGCGCCAACCGCTTGTTGCTTCGCGTGGTAGAAAGTACCTAAGTCACGCAGAGGTTGGTAAAACTCTGGCGCCAAGATAAGGATGAACAAACCTGCGAATAGAGTAATGCCAACACCGTAGTGACCGAAGTTCAGTTCACCGATGTAAGTGAAACCAAAGTAAACCGCGGTCATCGCGATAGAGATCGACGTGAAGAACTCAAGTACCGCAGAAGACAAGAAAGCGATTTTCAACACATCCATGGTGCGCGTTCTGAACACTTCAGATGCACCTTTAAGTACTTCTGTTTCAGCGTTGGTGCGATCAAATAGACGAATGGTTGTCATTGACTGCAAACGGTCGTAAAAGTGACCTGAAAGACGCTGCAGCGCTTTGAAGTTTTTACGGTTTGCATCGGCCGCTTTCATACCAACAAGTGCCATGAACATCGGCACCAGTGGAGCCGTAATCAAGAAGATCAGTCCTGCTGCCCAGTTTATTGGGAACACCACAACCAAAATAATGAATGGAATCATTACCGATAAAGACATCTGAGGCAGGTAACGAGAGAAGAAGTCTTGCATGTCTTCTACTTGTTCTAACAACAGCGTTGCCCACGTACCGGCAGGTTTACCTTTAATGTAAGCAGGGCCTAACTCACGTAATTTATCTAGGATGAGTTGCCTGATGTAGACGCGGATTTGTTCACCACAGCGATAACCTGCGATTTCACGTCCCCATGTACAGCCAGCACGGCCAACGACCGATAATGCCAAGCCTGCGAAATGACCAACCAGTTCAGATTTATCGACATTCTCGATGATCAGCTGGTGAAGAATAGAGGCGAGAAGAGCTGCTTGAGCAATTAAAAACACGCTTGAAAGTACGCCAAGGCTAATCGCAATCATAAGCCAGCGTTTCGCTAACTTACTCTGTTGCTTAAGCCACTTGTTCAAGCTGCGTTGTTTTTTCTTATCCATTATGAAGGCTTAATGATAATTATTATTTGTTGAGGGCGGCTAGTATACAAAAGAAAGCCCAGTGGATATACCACTGGGCTCTAGGGATTTACAACAAAATGTGATGACGCCCTGCATCTACTGAGGCGAGAGCACCGATAATCAAATCTGCAATCTCAGATTTACTTATCGTTAAGGCCATCTAGGAAGCGCTCAGCATCCAGTGCAGCCATACAACCTGTACCAGCAGAAGTGATTGCTTGGCGGTAGTTGTGGTCCATTACATCACCTGCAGCGAACACGCCTGGGATGCTGGTTTGTGTTGCGTTACCTTCAAGACCAGACTGTACGATGATGTAATCATCTTTCATGTCGACTTGGCCTTTGAAAATTTCAGTGTTTGGTTGGTGACCGATAGCAATGAATGCGCCCATTACTTCGATATCTTCCGTTTTGTCAGACTGAGTATCTTTAATGCGAACGCCAGTTACGCCCATATCGTCGCCTAGAACTTCGTCTAGCGTGCGATCAGTGTGAAGAACAATGTTGCCGTTCTCTACTTTGTCCATTAAACGTTTCACTAGGATCTTTTCAGCGCGGAACGTGTCACGACGGTGAACTAAGTGAACTTCAGACGCGATGTTAGACAGGTAAAGTGCTTCTTCAACAGCGGTGTTACCACCACCCACAACTGCAACTTTCTGGTTGCGGTAGAAGAAACCATCACACGTTGCACAAGCAGAAACGCCACGGCCTTTGAATGCTTCTTCAGAATCTAAACCTAGGTACTTAGCCGATGCACCCGTTGAGATGATCAATGCATCACACGTGTACTCGCCAGAATCGCCTTTAAGGCGGAAAGGGCGGTTTGATAGATCGACTTCGTTAATGTGGTCGAACAGGATCTCTGTTTCAAAGCGCTCTGCGTGCTCTTTCATGCGATCCATCAGTGCTGGACCCGTTAAACCTTCAGCATCACCCGGCCAGTTTTCCACTTCTGTTGTGGTTGTAAGCTGACCACCTTGCTGCATACCGGTAACCAGTACTGGGTTTAGGTTTGCACGAGCAGCGTAAACTGCAGCTGTATAGCCAGCAGGGCCAGAACCAAGAATCAATAAATTACAGTGCTTTACGTCGCTCATGAGGACTCCGAAATTGAAATTGTTTTTATTTATAATCGCTTAGGATTGTATGGAAAATATGGAGGCAATAAAAGGTTAAACAAGGGCTGAAGTGTAATTAATCGTTATAGTTTATTATTGTCAGCTCTGCTCGCACCAATACAACGGTGGTTTGACACCCAATGAGTCAGAAGATTGTTCTGGTTAAATTCTAAGATCGTAGTCAATATTAGTGGGCCACTACAGATATAGCCGTGACCACTGAAGTTGCTTGATTTTAGCCAAAATCAAGATCATGCTCGGTGACATGAAAATAACTCTATCCAATGAATAAAAAATTATGTTGATTAACCAACACGATACAACTCGCGATGGTATCAAAGCTGTATTCAATGCTAGTAACGGTTAGAGTCCTGAAGGAATTGCCGATGCACTGCTTACCCATGAAACAACGGTTAGACAGCATCTCAAAGACAATTCACTATCGAAGAAGCTCAAGCCTAAAAATGGTGGTTCAAGAAGTTACTTATCTGAGCAACAACCCCAAAGCTTGATTTGACACCTAACCGTGGGTACATATCATCATACGTAGAAGATTATTGCTCATGTTTTAACTGCTTATCGCGTGCAATATAGTGTTGTCGGGATGAATAAATGGTATCAGTTACAAAATGCCGAAAGGCGTGCCTCATAAGCTTGATGAAAATAAACAGAAAGCATTTATTGAGGCTTATGAAGTGCTCAAACCATCACCTTCAAGTTGATTTGACTGGTACTTCCACAAGTGGGGCTTGTGAAAGTACCAGTCAATATTGGTTACGGTTGTATTGGTGGAGGTGCTTGGAATAAATCATCAAGTGAATAGCGTTCAACAACTGTGACAAAAACGTAATCCGGTTTCCATTCTTGAATTAACTGTTCGAGCGCTTGTGTACCTAAAAGTTTACTCCAGTTTTGCTTCAAGATATGGCTAAAGGTAGCTGTCATATAAGGAGCTAAAGCGTTCCCGTATGAATCACTTAACCATAATACTTTTTTGTTATTGAGTGCCTTTGGTGTTGTGATTAAGTACAGGTCATCCCTATGCCCATATAATGGTGCTGTGCCTTTGTATACCACCGAATCTTTGTTGTAATCACTTATGATATGACTTAACTGTAAATTGTTTGCTTCTGTTATTGGATTAGGATCAGAATATAGACTGCCAACTCGGAGAAATCTTGTAAGGTCACCATGGATATATGAATCATTCCGTATGACATTACTCCAATTAAGAGGAGGTAAAACTAGGCCTTCATTATTGATTCGTAACATAAACTCATTGAAAGCAACTCCCGCACCGTAATAATTCCAATGCGTATCAGTCTTGTAGTATAAATCTTGAGTATTTATAACGTCAGATATTGTATGCCTGATGTCGATGTAGATATCATTGTCATACAGCGTATGCGATATCGATTCGCTACTGGTTTTTGCCCATAGAGGTAGATATTCGTTGTAAATTGTACTCTTATTTGGCCCGACTAATATTTTATAGTCTGTAACACCGTTCTTTTGAAAGTACTTTTTCCAGAGTGTCTGTGATTCTATGATTACTGATGAGCGTTCCTGAACTTCTACAGTTTGAAAGCCTGTACGGTAAGCTGAAATTGTTTTTTGGTGGTCATCGCCTAAAAAGAACCACCCATCTTTCCCAACAACAACGGAGTTAGGTTTGATGCTTACCCCTAGAGGAACTAAATATGGGTTTATTTTCCCTTCAATAACATCAAGTGAATAAAGGAACTTTGTATTAGTTAGATTTTCCTTTGTAAATCCACCTGAAAAAATATTTACAATCGGCAGTATTGATAAAATAACACTGATTAATAAGAAAAATATTTTAATGTTGACTCTATTGTTCAATGAGATTTTCCTTATTAAAAGTTGAAATATAGAAACACACTTGAAGATGAGCTTCTGATAATGTAAATGGATGCTGCAAACAAAAAGGCCGCTGAAATCATTTTTCCGATCCCAACACCTCTTTGTATCAATTCATATGAATTAGTTTTAGACAATAGATAAAAAGAAAAAGAGATGGTAGAGAATGGGATTGCATTTACGGCTACCATATTAGGAAGAATACCAAATAGAAGGTCAAAATTAGTGCCAATCCATGACAATTTGTTAGAAGGTATTCCCTCTATTGGTTTGTCGATTAGATTGAGCCCGATCATACTAGATAATAGGTTTACGGCGGTTGTAAGGTTTTCCGCCCTAAAAAAGACCCATGTCATATTGATGAATATAAACGTTGTCAGCCAAGCTAACCATGTTGGCATGTTTCCGCCAACAGATTTCCATATTCTGTGCAATACGAGAGCCATGCCATGTAACGCTCCCCAGATAACAAACATCCAGCTAGCACCATGCCATAACCCACCAATTAGAAATGTAATGAAAAGGTTGCTGTAAGTCGTTAGTTCTTTTTTCTTACTCCCACCAAGAGGGATGTAAATGTAATCCTTAAGGAACCTTCCTAATGTTATGTGCCATCTACGCCAAAAGTCTTGGATATCTAATGATTTATAAGGCGAGTTAAAGTTGATTGGTAGCTTTATATTAAATAGCAACGCAGCACCCATCGCCATATCGCAGTAACCACTGAAGTCAAAGTACAACTGAAAAGAGTAGCTCAAGCTCGTTAGCCAAGCTTCGTAGAATGATAATGTCGCGGAGTTATAGAACCCTGCATCAGCCCATATAGAAAATGTATCAGCTATGGCAATTTTCTTAAATAAGCCGATAGAAAATATAAATAAACCAAGCGAGATGTTTTTTCTTCTAGGAGCAAGATTCCATTTTGAATTAAATTGCGGCATCATTTCTTTATGATGAACTATCGGACCCGCAATTAATTGTGGGAAAAAAGTCACAAATAGCGAGTAGTTCAAGAGGTCATATTCTTTAGTTTCTTTTCTGTAGCTGTCAACTAAGTACGCTATTTGCTGAAATGTGAAAAAACTAATAGCGAGTGGAAGAGCGATGTTAGTATTTTCCAATGGCTGGGATAATAATAAATTCACATTCCCAATAATAAAGTTGGTGTACTTAAAGTAGCCAAGTAAAGCTATGTTTGTTATCACTCCAAAAGCCAAAAGAGACGACTTTTTAATGCCTTTATCTTTCTTGATTAGATGACTTCCTAAAGCAAAGTTGAATGCCAACGAGCCGAGAATTATGGGAAGGTAGGATGGCTCCCATCTAGCATAAAATATAAGACTAGCAACCACTAACCACATCTTCGCACAAGTATATAGTCGATACTTTGCTAGTATGAAATATATACAAAAGCAGATGGGTAAAAAGATGAATATGAAATTTATAGAACTGAATAGCATAGGGACGTTACAAGGTGATAATCGAACTGGGAATGATACACTACTTGAGCTGTACGTCTTTAATTTTTTGTATATAAACGTTCTCGGACGATCTCTAAATCAACCACCAGAATGAAACGCGGTTCTAAGATCGCATGATTTTGGTGTGGAGTGCGAACAGGGCCTGAGCGTCCAATTCCATAACTAATTTTATTGTCATTGCCTAATTTTTATTTTTCTGTAGTTAGTGGATTTTTGACGTGCAAATAACAGTCCAGGTACGCTATATGGAGCGGGCATAATCTCAACATCCTCTCGACCTTTTTTGATGGTGGTAAGCGATTACCACACATTAAAGTTATAGGAACAAAAGCTCGTACCTACACGATTGAAGCGGTGTTTGTTGGTTCCACTTATCTAGTCGATGTTAATGCCCTCATAAATAACTTTGATGTCGAGCCTAAACCTGATCGCGAATTTACTATTCTTGGCTTAGGTTAGCAATGATGCAATCCGAAGTATCAACATACTGTGAACAAAAATTTTATTAGCCTTAACATATCACCATATTTACTACACGAGTGTTCGCACTAAAGCATAGACTCGTTTTATATTGAGCTTTACAAGAACCAGAGACTCTTCTAGTGAAAGGGTTGATGTATCTGAGTTAAATAAAATTTAAGATTGTGTCTTGAGCGCATTTAACGACAAATTTGAAGAACTAAAAAGATAAGGAATTAAGGTGGAATACCTAAATGTAATGCTAGCGAAAAAACACAAATTGATTTAAGGGCGGCCGAGTTCCCCCCGAACTCGACCTGTTCCAGACGCGTAAGCAAAGGCGTTTGGTTTCTGGCTTACTGATAAATTAACCAATTTCAGTTTGTTGTGTAAATAATCAATAGTTTGGCAACTGATAGGTAGATCGTATTTCGATGTGCAAATCATAGAAATGAATGTGGCAACCGTGGTGCCTGAGTTCATGCAAGGAGGCTGGCGTATTGAAGTGAAAGGGCCGACACAATATGAAACTTGTCTTTCTAGTTAATAATATCGTTATTATTTAAATTGTAGGTATTTATAACTGGCTAGTGGAGTGTGCTAGTTTTAAGAGTTGGTCATCTTTTATTCTGGTGTTATACACTGCTTTTTATTTCTAGATTGGATTTAGTGTCTGAATTATTAAATCTGACGGGATAAATGATTGTTTAATGTTGATTTGGCAAGATCTTCAAGTATCCTTTATGTAAATAAAACGTTAAATATCGAAAGTTAATTAACAATCATTAAGGAGTCGATGATGTTACATGCTCACGAAAATACCCTACATATTACCCACCTCAGTAACCATGCAGTTAAGGAGTTGTCACCTTCATTCTCTAAGCTACCAAGCACAGAGCATGCAGATGGCCAGTTCCGATTGAGAAGGTACTCAGTGGTTGAATTCAGTAATGGACAAGTCGTTGAGCTAGACAAACATAACTTTGTTCAGTCTGAAAACATTAATCACTTTCAAGGTGATGTTGTTCGTCAGTTCGAGCCGATTGAAGCGAATATTCTAAGCAGCGAAGGCATGCAAGAGATGTGTGAACTGTTTATTGAAACCAACGGGCTTGAAGACGGGCAAGAAATCGAAATTCATCAGATCCGCATTGCCGCTATTTTTGAAGAAACTCAGGTTGCCCCTGAAGGTGTCCACCAAGATGGTTTTGACCATATCGCTTTGATCGGTGTGAACCGTCACAACATTGTGGGCGGTGAAATCATGCTGTATCAAGATTCACATGAAGCGCCATTCTTTAGAAAGGTGTTGGGCGATGGCGAGGTTGCGATGCTGGCAGACAGTAAGCTTTGGCACAATGCACAACCGATTCGCACCATAGACCACGATGAGATGGGCTATATGGATGTGTTTGTTCTAACAGCTAAGGATGCGCGCAATGTCCTTCACTCTTAATGATGTGCGCCAACAGTTTAGTGCTTTAGGCCAATATCATAACGGCAAGCCTGTGACCTTTTTTGATGGGCCAGGTGGATCTCAGGTGCCAGAAAATGTTTTAGCTTCGATGACCGAATACCTAGGACATTTCAATTCAAACCTAGGCGGCCACTATTTTTCTAGCCAAAAGACGACGAGCTTAATGCAGAAAGCGCGAGAAGCGGCGCAAGCACTGCTTAATGCTGAATCTTCTGGCAACGTTGTGTTCGGTGCGAACATGACATCGTTGACCTTCCAACTTAGCCGAGCGATCAGCCGCGATTGGAAAGAGGGCGATGAAGTTATCGTCACGGCGTTAGATCATTACTCGAATGTTTCGAGCTGGCAGCAAGCGGCAGACGACAAAGGCGCGATTGTTCGCCAAGTTCGCGTAGACGAGTCGGATTGCAGTTTGAATATGGCGCATTTTGAATCGCTGCTTAACGAGAAAACCAAGCTTGTCGCGGTGACGTTTGCTTCGAACACGACAGGCTCGATTGTCGACATGGCAAAAGTTATTGAGCTTGCACATCAGCATGGCGCGCAGGTTTATGTCGATGCCGTGCATTACGCACCGCATCATTTGATTGATGTTCAGCAACTGAATTGTGATTTCTTAGCGTGTTCAGCGTATAAGTTCTTCGGCCCGCATGTGGGCATTGCTTATGTTGCGCCTCAATGGCTACACACGTTAAAGCCTTACAAGGTTGAGCCTGCAACCAATATCGGCCCAGGTCGATTTGAGACAGGTACGCAAAGCTTCGAAGGCCTTGCCGGTGTGATTGCGGCGGTAGATTACTTGGCGCAGTTAGGTGATCCAGCCGATTCATTGCGTTCTCGTTTAGAGCAAAGCTACGCGCTGTATAATAAGCATGAAAGCCAACTCAGTGAGTACTTCCTTAAACGCTTGTCCGATCTTGAAGGGGCAAAGCTTTACGGAAAAACCGAATTTGATTCGAACCTAAGAACCCCAACCTTTGCGATTACCTTTGAGAACCATTCTCCAGAGTTCATCGCCAAGAAGTTGGGTGAGCATAATATCTGTGTGTGGAATGGTCACTTCTACGCACTAGGATTGGTAAAGCAATTGGGTATTGAAGAGCAGGGCGTGGTGCGTATTGGTTGTATGCATTACAACTCGATTGAAGAGATCGACTTGTTGTTTAATGTGCTTGAAGGGATCTTGCGAAGCCACTAGCTGGAGTAATTAGCAAGAAGTCACTAGTACTTTAATAGCGACAAAATTAGAAAAGAGCATACTTCTCTCAATAATATTGAGTAGGAAGTATGCTCTTTTTTGTTTGATTGAGCTTATATCTGTTTAACGGCAGTTATTCTATTAGGACGGTTACTAAGACTAAAACCGTTAATCGATTAACTCCATGACTTAACTAAGACAACTGCTTAACGAGAGCTGCACCTACTGCGTGAGCACTGGTTGGGTTTTGGCCGGTAATCACTCGCTCATCAACAATTACAAGCTCATGCCAAGGTTGAACCTTGTTGAAACGCGCTGCGCTACGAGCAAGAGATTCTTCCAATAAGAACGGAATGTCATTGATGGTGCCAAAGTCGATTTCTTCTTCACGTGTAAAACCAGTCACAGATTTAGAGCTCAGTAACTTCTCCCCGTTGCTCAGGACAATCGGAAGCAGTGCTGCTGGGCCGTGACATACTGATGCGATCACACCGCCATCTTCATAGTGCTTAGCCGTAATAGCTGCGAATTGCTCGTCGGTTGCTAAGTCAGAAAGCAAACCGAAACCACCTGGGTAGAAGATAGCATCGTAGCTTTCTACGTTAATTTGGCTTACAGGAATCGTGTTATTAATGCGGTTCTGGAAGTCATCATCAGCCAGGATCTCGGCGTTTACTGAATCACATTCAATATCGGTTCCGTACAATGGGCCTTTACCACCCTTGATAGACGCGATGTCGTACTCAAAACCCGCAGCAATGATCTCTTTCAGTGCATGAGTCAGTTCAGGCGCGTAAGTACCGTTCGCTTGATCTGTATCGCCTAGTGTTGCGTGGTTAGTTACAGGTATTAGTATTTTTTTCATGATTCGTCCCTTTGAGCACGTTTGTTTGGTTTCAGCGTCGTTGTTTTGCTTTAGGCATCGTGGTTTTTATTTAGAAAACCAAAGTTTTCAATTGAGATTCCGCTGTTTCGTTACCTGTAATACTAGTAGTAAACCATTTGAGTGATAATATGCCGAATAGGCAAAACATTATTGCTATATAGCAATAGTCGGATGTGAATTAGTCGAATGTGAATTCGTTAGACGTTAACAGGTGAAGTATGGATAGCTTTGAAGGTATTAATGAATTTGTTGCCGTAGCGGAGTGTCACGGCTTTTCTGCGGCCGCGAAACAACTTGGTTGCAGTACCAGCCATGTCAGCCGCCAAGTATCGAGATTAGAAGAGCGGGTAGGCGTGGCTTTACTGGCTCGATCCACTCGTATGGTAAGTTTGACGGAGTCTGGGCATACGTATTATCAGCAATGCAAAGATCTGGTTATTGGGCTGCAACAGGCGAATGAACAAGTCACATCTCAACAAGCTCAGTTGAGCGGTACATTACGCGTGAGTGCTGCGGGTGCGTTTGCTGAAAATCATGCTGCCGCGGCGCTGATGGAATTTGCCAAAGACCACCCTGATCTCACTATCGAAATGAACTTCAATACCAATATGGTTAACTTTATTGAAGATGGTATTGATTTCGCGATTCGTTATGGTCGGTTAGATGATTCTGGTTTGGTGGCAAGGAAGCTGGTGGATCGGCCAATGGCAGCGGCCGCGAGTCAGAACTACATCGATCAATTCGGTTCTCCAACACAGCCTGAACAGTTGAAGTGGCACAGCTGTATTATTGCCAACAGTGATCAGTGGTTGTTTGAGAAAGATGGAAAACCGTTAAACGCGGTGCGCGTACATGGGCGTTGGAAAAGCAATAACTCGAGTGCGGTACTTAAAGCTTGTGAAGGAGGGCTTGGCATTGTTTATCTTCCCAAAAGCAGCTTCAAAGGCGGTCTTGCCAATGGGAAGCTCGTTCCAGTGCTAGAAGAATATTGGGGAGCAGGTACAAGCAGTTGGATCGTATATCAAAACCGTCGCTTTCTTCCACAGAGAGCAAGGCTGGCTATCGACTTCTTAGTTTCTTATTTTTCCGATTGGAATGAATAACCGAATAGATAATGCTTACATAGCTATACAATATCCTTGTTGTTTTTTGATGTGCGTAATAAGAAGGTGCTATTTGTCTACTTTTGATGACTTACGCTTACGATTGAGTTGTAGAGAAGCCTAAAGCAGTACGATATACTAGATATCATATTAATGTCCCTAACGCGTGATAGATTGTGTGGAAGCGTTGGCAGGATGTGTTGTTATGCTTCGGCTTATGAAGTGTAGCGAGAATGCGGAGTTGGCAATGTCTTCAATAAATTTCGAATCCACGTACGGTGTAATAACGATTCAAGATATGAATGTAGTGAGTGTTGACGCTAACTATGCTCGCATCTATGGATACCAATCACCGGAAGAACTACTTTCTGATATCGATAGCTTTCTAGATCTCATCTCAGAAGAGTACCATGTTTTAGCCTATCAAAATTACCTCGAAACGGTCAGTGGTCAACGAGATCCTCAGGTTCACACCTATACCAATGTTGATCGCAATGGCCGAGAGTTTACTGTGATTTCTATCGATCATGTGACGGAGTGGCAGGGAAGACCTGCACTGCAAGTCACGGTTATCGATCTTTCCCCTGCGATTCAGCTGCAAAATGCAGTGCGTGAGCAAGATAAGATGTATCACGACATGATCATGCAATCAGAGCAGGGCATCTTGGTTCACCGAGATTTCAAACCGTTGATGGTCAATCAATCCTGGGTAAAACTGCAAGGTGGATCTTCCATAGATCAAGTCTTAGCGCTGGATTCGATTCTTGACTTAGTGCCACAGCAGAATAGCGACGGCATCTATAAACACTATCAAGCGATCGTGTCGGGTGAGTTGTCGGGAACCAGTACCGTGGTTGAAAACATTGGCTTTGACGGTGTTCATCGCTTCTTTAATATTTACGATAATGCAATTACTTGGAAAGGTCAGCGGGCCGTTCAAGTGGTACTCGAAGATGTGACTCAAAAGGTGATGTTGGAGAAGCAGTTGGTTCACCAAGCGAATTACGATGAAATGACGGATCTGCTTAATCGTAGGGCGATTTATGAATGGTTAAGAGAGCACATGTTCTCTAAAAACTACCTTGTCTGTATGCTACTAGATATCGATGACTTCAAGTCGATTAATGACACTTATGGTCATATGGTAGGTGATGAGGTAATTTGTGCTTTAGCTAGCATAACCAAGCGTAATGCCGAGAAAGTTGGTGGAGTAGCAGGCCGTTGGGGTGGTGAAGAGTTCATTCTATTTATCCCCAATACGTCTCTTGAAACAGCTCTCGAAGTTTCAGAAGAGATTCGCCAACAGTTCAATCAAGTCGAGTTCAAAGTGGGTGAACAAATTCGTTTTAACTCTAGCGTGAGTATCGGAATCAGCGATAGCCGAGCGTGTGAAGACGGTGTCACTATTGACGCACTCGTGAATTTAACCGACCAATCTCTTTATCGCGCGAAAGCCAATGGCAAGAATTGTGTAGACGGAGATGTAGTCGCGCTTTAACGCCTAAAACCGTCATCGAAAGCGAATAGAATCGACAACAAAAAATGCCCTCAAGTCATCACTTGAGGGCATTTTAGTTTTTGGCTATTAACTGAACGCTTCTCACTATAAGAAACGCTTCTAACTATAAGAAACGCTTCTAACTATAAGAAACGTTTAAGTTCTATAAATTAGGCAGACACTTCCACTTCGTAAGAACCAAATTTACGGATGTTAATCACGCCAGTATCTAGGATAAGGTATTGACCTTTAATGCCTTGAAGTACGCCCGTCACTTCAGGGTTCTTATCAAAGTTGTGCGATACAATTTTCACAGGGTGCTGTTCAACTGGGTAGCTCAATGAAGTAATGCTCTCACTGAGCACCTCGATAGCATCATCACCAAACTTCGCTCTGATCTCTTGAATCTTATCTTCTACAAGTGGCAATAGTTCTTTGGCTTTTTCAACCAACTCCATATCGTCACCGTCGCCTTTTAGCAGCGTGCGCCAGTTGGTTTTATCGGCGATGTGTTTTGCTAATTCGACTTCAATAAGGCCAGAGATCTGACGTGTTTTTACCTTCAAAATAGGTAGGCCTTGAGT